>NZ_ABZU01000048.1 GCF_000173655.1 Corynebacterium amycolatum SK46
ATGCAATGAGTCGAGTATATCGAGGTAAGCGTCGGTCAATCACTAGAACGCGCAAAGCGCCGGCCCTTTGAATGAAACCCGACCCCAGCGTTTGTATGACTCCGAAATGTTAGAGCTGACCTGAGAATGCTCGGGTTGCGAGGGACTGGTGGAGTTCTTCGAGGAGTGCTAGCTTCTCTTTCTGCTTTTGTATAATGGACGCTGTGTATTTAAAAACTTGATTAAATTTATTTAGCGTATCGGGTGGAGGGACTTTGACCGCGAAATTCATGAGAACAGAGGTCTTAATATTTTTAACTCCTGTTGAGCTAGAAAATTGCGACTCGGCGATTTTTCTAAAATTGTTGGACCGTAGGGCTTCGAGTAAATAAAATTTACTAATTGGGCTGCCGTTCGTGTGTAGATTCCAGATTTTATCCGGAAGGAAAATGTTATCTACGGTCTTGTCGACAATGGTGCATGCTCCGAGTAGTGCGGCGGTGCCGCTGGCTCGAGCGAATAGC
>NZ_ABZU01000047.1 GCF_000173655.1 Corynebacterium amycolatum SK46
GACTGGACACTACGTCTGCACGACTTCGGACAGGTATTCAAAGCATTCCTCAACGAGAAAACGCCCGTGCCAAAAGAGCGCCGCACACTCAACAACCAGTGGGAATGGACCCACCTACGGGTGCGCAAAGCCTACAACTCACTGCTGCATCTATCGCGCAACAACTGGCTGTTTACCTACCTGCAGCCACCACCGAACGCGCTTGAGCCTCAACGCTGGGCTTCAACAACAAACAGTCTGGAAGGCGGCATCAACGCCGGGCTCAAACGCATCGCCGACGCGCATCGCGGCAGATCCGGAGAACGTCAACGAAAAATGCTCGAGTGGTACCTCCACTCGAAAACGCAACTGCCTGACGACCCACTCAAGATCGCCAGGCAGTGCAATTACGGACAAGATCAACTCGCCAAAGTCAACGATCTTGCCGAAGAAGACCACAATAAAGCCGACCAGGAAACAGGACGACCAGCCTTCTACGACAACGCTATCCCAACCGAGTACGAACACAACATAGGGATCAGAAAAGGACCAATGCAATAAAAAAGGGCCCACCCAGCGACACGCCGAGCGGACACACTTTTTG
>NZ_ABZU01000046.1 GCF_000173655.1 Corynebacterium amycolatum SK46
GGTAGGTTCAGGCGGTGAATGCATCACCACTTTCGACCAGGAGAAGTAGTGAAGCAAACCCGCCGATCGAAATACAGCGCCATCAAACCCATTGCGCTTGAACACATCGCCAACGGGGCATCAGCAAGCGCGGTAGGGCGCGATTTAGCGATCCCCCAACCAACAGTCAGGCGGTGGGCGCGACAAGCCGGAATTGAAATCCAGCACCAATCGCACTACCCGAAGGTCTCGATGCAGCATAAGCATCGCGTGATCTACGAGATGCTTATGGCCGGCACATATAGTGTCGCCCAGATTGCCGCGCAGGCCGGGGTGTGCACATCCACGGTGTATAACCGGCGGGCTAGTTTAACCACTATGAATACCCGCAGCCGGATAACACCCGGTGATGTATCTCGTGTTGGCACTGGTCGGCGGCTAGGGCTGGCCGAACGCTTAGTCATTGCCGAGCATCTGAGGGCAGGGCATTCGCACCGGCGTATCGCCCAGATAGTCTGTCGTAGTCAATCCACCGTCAGCCGTGAGATCGCCCGCAACAGCGTCGATGGTATCTACGATGCCTATCATGCTGATCAGGCCAGCCGCGGGCGTCTTGCTCGCCCAAAGCCACGCAAACTCGATGGCAATCGATTCTTACGCGCCCAGGTTGTTGGTCTGCTCAACCGTGGGGCCTCACCGCGTCAGGCCAGTGACAGGTTGGCTGCG
>NZ_ABZU01000045.1 GCF_000173655.1 Corynebacterium amycolatum SK46
AATCACATCGCCCTGTCGCGCTGACCCCGGATACATTACACACACTTCACACAGAATGCGAATCCCCTGGTCACGAGGCTTTTTCTAACGCGCATCAACACATTAACAGTCATAAATGATCCAACTGCGAAAGCGTGAGGCAGTAAGGAGAGCGTCCTTGATTAAGTTCCTGACTCAACTCTGGAATCCGTCCGAGCATCAACACATTCGACGATTCTTAAGACAACGCTCCAACTGAGGGAGTCGGCAGTCTTTACAAGGCAAAAATGATTCATACGCAAGACTCATGAACATAGAAGTAGAAGTAGAGCTTGCCACTTTGCGGAGGAATTATTGGTAAAGAATTATGCGGATACACAAAGTGCTGGGCTAGCCACTCCACGGGAAGCACAAAACCAAGCACCCTCGCGCCAATCCCCATCAACTCAGGGTCTTAAAAAGCAGAATCAAACCCAGGACACTTAAACATACGCATGAATACCTCGGATTTAGAGTGCTTCAAAGGAGACGTGTGGTGAAGTCGTATGAATCTGGAAGCAAGCTTGAAGACGAAATCACTAAGCGCGTGTATCAATTCATCCGCGAGATCAATGATATTCCCGATGGTGGTTGGGACATTCATGTTGATGGGATTGACCGCACGCCCCGTCAGATTATCGCGTACCAGTTGGGGCGGATGGAATTTTTGCTTAGCTCGGAGCGGGAAGAACAAGCGGACAAAGAGATGGTGACTCCTGCTCCTAGTTTCAAATGCAATCAGATAGGTGGCTTGTACGAGTCCTTATAGCAACGGTTGGAGCTGACACCACCCCAAGATCCGATTAGCAGGTTCGAGATTGTGCTCGACGAGGTAGTCTAACTGGCACCTTGCCTCGGCGAGAACTCAGCATCCTCGCAGTAAGAATCATCGTTGTAGCTACGAGAGATACACCAAATTTCATCTAGGTCCGGACGTAGCTGCCCAAGTCTATCGGCTAAGACGGCGCCTATGCCTCGAGATGCTCCAGTCACAATTCCCACTCGCATGAATTCCAAGATACAGCTGACTGGGTCGAGCAATTAAAACGGCGACGACGACGAAGAAAGCTGTATAGGAATGAGCACAAAGCAAATATGCCAAACCACCCTAAGCCGAAAGAGTCAATCAGTACTGAAACGTTAGTTAATTCCGTTTACTTGTGGGTGAAACAAAAATGGGCCGCAGCACCCACCCCACACGGGGATGGCTACCGCGACCCACAAACAAACGTTTTTTATGCCGGCGG
>NZ_ABZU01000044.1 GCF_000173655.1 Corynebacterium amycolatum SK46
CGATATTGCATCGGGGTCAGACCCTTGAGTCGTTGTTGGATGCGTTCGGTGTTGTACCACTGAATGTACTCGTTAATCGCCTGACTGAACTCTGCGACAGTGTCGAAGACTTCTCCGTGGTACATCTCGGTTTTCACGTGGCCGAAGAAATTTTCCATGACCGCGTTGTCGTAACAGTTGGCTTTACGCGACATCGACTGCACACCACCGTTGTCGCCAATCAAGTTGCGCCAGGAGGCATGCTGGTACTGGAAACCTTGGTCAGTGTGCATCATCCACCCGGGTTCAGGCGCACACGTGTTAATCGCCTTAGCTAAAGAACCGGCGGTAAACGCTGTCGACGGCGATGTAGCCACGGTGTGAGCAACAATTGAACGGTCGAACAGATCCATCACCGGTGACAGATAGACCTTGCGGCCTGCGACCCTGAACTCAGTGACGTCGCTGACAAAGACGGCATTTGGCTTATCCGGGGTGAACTTGCGGTCAAGTATGTTGTCAGCAATGTGGCTGATCGTCCCGATGTAGGAAACATAAGGCCTACGCTGGCGGACCTTGGCTCGAAGCCCCATCTGGCGCATGAGCTTGTAGACGAGCTTGTGGTTGACCACCCAGCCCTGGTTGCGTAGGTCAAGCAGCACTCGCCGGTAGCCGTAGCGATGCTTGTTACGCTCGAAGCTTTCCCGAATTACTTGCTTGAGTACGGCGTGCTTATCTGGCTTACTGAGTCGTTGCTGGTGGTAGAAGAACGTCGACCGTGGGATACCCGCTGCCTCTAGGAGATATTCCAAGCGGTGGTGAGACTTGAGGATGACAATCGCCTGGACTTTCAGGCGCGCCCCTGATTCCTCAAGTCCCGCAATTTTTTTAGATAAGCGTTTTCCGCTTCCAACCGTGCGATCTGGCGACGCAGCTTCTCCTCTTCTGTAAGCCGCTTTGGTGCGCTCGAGCCTTTAGGCCTGCCCTTCGGCTTCGGTTTCAATGCGTCATCGCCGTCTTTGCGCCATTTCCACGACCACCCGCGGACCAGCTGCTGTGATGACAGGCCAAATTCACGCGCAAGATTCATCGCTGTCTCGCCAGCAAGGTGGCGTTGGACAACTTCCTTCTTGATCTCAAACGAATACTGCTGCTTAGTCGGTTTCTCCACAAGACATAGCCTGCCATGCAGCACAAACCGACAATAGAGCCGGCGCACAGCGTGTTTGGAGACACCCAGAGCATTAGCAGCGGCTCTATAGCCCATGCCCTGCTCGAAAAGCTCAACCAATTGCTCGCGCTGCTGCTCACTTAGCGAACTTCGTGCTCTCAATGACAACTACTCCCCACTAGTCGGTAACTGATTTCTCAGTCCAACTAATGGGGAGCAGTTCA
>NZ_ABZU01000043.1 GCF_000173655.1 Corynebacterium amycolatum SK46
CTCTTCCGGTTTCGGAGTGCGTAGCGGGGTGAAGAAGACCACGGTGGGTTCAGCGGGTCACCACAACATATAGGGGTCCCCGGTGTGAAGATGAAAGTTCCTACACAATCATCTGAACACACCAGGGACCCGCACCGTGAAGCCTACTGGCAACCTCGTCGCCGACACCATCTGCCGCACCGCCGAGATCGGCTTGACGATCACCGGTGCCGCCGACGCGGGCACCATCACCATCATCGATGCCGCACCGGTGGCCGTGAGCAATACCTGCCCCGAGTGCGGGCACCCAGGGAAGCTACGCGATCACATCCTCCGCCGGCTCGTTGATCTTCCCGTCGTCGGCTTCCCCAGCCGCCTGGATGTCCGCGTTCCCCGCTTCCTGTGCACAGCCACGTCGTGTCCGAGGAAGATCTTCCAGACATCCCTGGCCTGCGCGGATGACGGATCCAAGCTCACCCACCGCGTCACCCGCTGGATCCTCCAGCGCCTGGCGATTGACCGGATGAGTGTCTCTGCCACCGCCAAAGCACTCGGCATCGGCTGGGACCTGGTCAACCAGGTCGCACTCGATGCCTGCCGCCAGCTTGTCTACGACGACCCGCACCACCTGGACGGGGTGCGCATCCTCGGCGTCGATGAACATGTCTGGAAGCACACTCGAAAGCCCGGTCAGCCGTCGAACCTGGTGACCATCCTCGTCGACCTCACCCCACTGGTCGACGGACGTGGTCCGGCCCGACTGCTGGACCTGCGTCCCGGACGCAGTGCGGAAGTGCTGCGCACCTGGCTGCAGGAACGCGACCCTAGCTTCCGCAGCCAAGTGCAGGTGGTGACCATGGATGGCTTCACCGGCTACGCCTCCGCCGTCGACCAGGTCCTCCCGGACGCGACCAAGGTGATGGATCCGTTTCACGTAGTCCATCTGGCTGCCGACAAGCTCACCGGCTGTCGGCAGCGACTCCAACGAGAGACCACCGGACGACGCGGACGCAAAGACGACCCGCTGTACAAGTACCGCCGGACCTTGTTGACCAGGACGAACTACCTCACGCAGCGGCAGAAACAACGACTCGACCTGTTATGGGCCACCGACGATGACTACGTGGCACTCGAGGTGACCTGGCTGTTCTACCAGGACATGATCGCGGCGTACGGGCATCCGAAGAAATCAGAGGGCAAGAAGCTCATGAGCCGGGTGATCAACAGCCTGCGTAAGGGACTACCCGCAGGTCTGGAGGAGCTCGCCCAACTGGGGCGCACCTTGTGGCGCCGACGTGAGGACGTGTTGGCCTACTTCGATATCGGCGCGTCCAACGGGCCGGTCGAATCCATCAACGGCAGGCTCGAGCACCTGCGCGGGATCGCCCTGGGCTTCAGGAATCTCAACCACTACATCTTGCGGTGCTTGATCCACTCCGGACAGCTGCAGGGGAAGATCAACGCACTCTAA
>NZ_ABZU01000042.1 GCF_000173655.1 Corynebacterium amycolatum SK46
GGATTCTAGGGGTCGTGGAAACACCTGACATCAGTTAGGTAGTTTCATGGGTTCGATTTGGCAGCCGGAGGCTGCTGTCGTTGAGCGGTTGTGCTCGCTAGTCAGAGCAGGTAGTTCGGTTCGCGCCGCAGCCGGTGTGCTGGAGTTGCCGCTTTCGGTGGCCTACCGGCTGGCACATCAGCACCAAATACCTCTGCGACAGAAACGAAAGACACACTCGGCGGAATATGCCGAAGTAAAAAGGCTATGGCTTCAGGGGCTAGCCCCAATGGATATTGTGCGTGCCTCGTCGGTTGGCTCAAGTGTGGTCTATCGCATTGGCATCGAGCTTGGTTTGTGGCGGCGTAACCCGCATGGTCGCAGAGCTGCAGCAACGACGCGGCGTTGTGGGTATCTCATACTGCGTACCAATGCTTTAAGCCGTAAAGATGCCGCCACAGCGTGCGGCATCGATAGACGTGATGCCTTAGATATCGATAAAGGACTTATCAAGGTAAGAAATATTCGTGTGCCGTTTGTTCCAGACGGGCCGGATACGGCGTTATATAACAGGCTTATGCAGGTTATCCCGTATGTTGACGGTCGTCAGGCTGTTCCTGTTCATGTCATCCCGCAAGAGCGAATCGATCGCCGTATTTCCTCCCGTTACCTGTCGATTGAAGAACGCGAGATGATCTTTGATCTACAACGGCAGGGCCGAGGCGTCCGAGAGATCGCCAGACGACTCGGCCGCAGTGCCGGCACCATCAGTAAAGAGCTCACACGCAATAGAGATGAGTTTGGTGTGTATTTGCCGTCGCATGCTCACCGTAAATCAGTGCTGCGCAGGTTCCGCCCTAAGCAACGCAAACTCGATGCGAACCCGAAACTGCGCGAGGTGGTGTGGATGATGTTGAAGGGCAGATACTCACCCGAGCAAATCTCTGGGCGGTTGCGTAAGGAATATCCAGACGATGACACTATGCATGTGAGTCCTGAAACCATCTACCAATCATTGTTCTTCCAGGCTAAAGGCGAGCTGAAAAAAGAAATTGCAGCTGCGCTGCGTCGTGGTCAAACACAACGCAAACCTCGTGGCCAGCGTGTTCCACGTAAGCGTTTTGTTGACCCGATGGTGATGATTTCCGACCGCCCAGCAGAAGTCAACGATCGAGCTGTCCCCGGCCATTGGGAAGGCGACCTCATCCTAGGGAAAGGAAACAACTCAGCAATCGGCACTCTTGTCGAACGCACCACACGGTACGTGATGCTGCTGCATCTGCCTGATGGGCACAGCGCAGTCGAGGTACGAAATGCCCTAACCAAAGCCATCGACACGTTACCCGCACACCTTAAAGGCTCCCTAACCTGGGACCAAGGCAGTGAAATGGCAGGACATAAAGCATTTTCCATCGCAACTGACTGCCCAGTGTATTTCTGTGACCCCGGCTCCCCCTGGCAACGAGGCTCAAACGAAAACACTAACGGACTGCTGCGCCAATACTTCCCGAAAGGAACAGACCTCAGTGTCTACTCAGAAGAAGATCTCGAATTCGTTGCCATGCAACTAAACCGGAGACCTCGAAAAACCCTCGACTACGACACCCCAGCCGAACGGATGGCCCAACTGCTAGCATCAACCGAAACATAGGAAGTGTTTCCACGACCCCTAGAATCCGCC
>NZ_ABZU01000041.1 GCF_000173655.1 Corynebacterium amycolatum SK46
CAATCTGGGCGACACTATATGTGCCGGCCATAAGCATCTCGTAGATCACGCGATGTTTATGCATCATCGATAACTTCGGGTAGTGCGATTGGTGCTGGATTTCAATTCCGGCTTGTCGCGCCCACCGCCTGACTGTTGGTTGGGGGATCGCTAAATCGCGCCCAACCGCGCTTGCTGATGCCCCGTTGGCAATGTGTTGAAGCGCAATGGGTTTGATGGCACTGTATTTCGTTCGGCGGGTTTGCTTCACTACTTCTCCTGGTCGAAAGTGGTGATGCATTCACCGCCTGAACCTACCTGGCAAAATTTGTGCTTGAAGTGTCATAAACCTAGTCAGTTTCTTTTTGGGCAAACTATCCAGCGGTCCCCCGGCCCCGCTACCCAATCAGCGGGCCGGCATTGCGCACATCCGCACGGAAAGTCACCCCACCTGCGGCTACCACGCGTTCGCGCTCGATGAGGATTGAACGGAGCGTCGATAAGCGAACTGCGTGCAATTCCACCTCTTTCCACACCACCCGCGCGACATCCAGCCCCGTTGCGCGCAGCGAACGCTCGCGGTAAGTCTCCCGCGTGAGCAGCTCGGACTGAGCCGCGGGCGTCGGCGCGACCTCGCTAGCCGAATACTTGATGTGGCCGTCGAATTCCACGACAAGCAGCAGGTCGGGGATATAAAAATCCACGCGGGCGAGAAAGTGTGGCGGATCGTGGCTGGTGCCGCGAGTCCAAATTTCGGCTTGCTCGTGGAACTTCAGTCCGAGCTCGAGAAGAGCGGCTTTAGTCAGCGCCTCACCGGGCGTTTCGCAACGACCATGACAGACCGCGAGCGCACGGTGAAACAGCTCTTGGCCCCGCACGCTGGGATAATGCACCGGGAGCTCCTCAAGCTGATCGCGCGTGGCGCCATGCCGCAGCGCACCCTCGACAGCCAACACCGCCGCCCGCCACGACACGGACTCCGGCCCCTTCTGCCTGAACCGGACGCGACACTCATCGAAGGCCGCACGCGCGAGCACCGCGACCCGCCGGTCCGCGAGCCCCTGCGTGTGATCCAGATGGATCTCCGAGCGCAAGCGCATGCAATAGTCGATGCCGTGGAACTGCTGGCTCCCGCCCACGACCACAATCTTCGCATCGCGCACCAGCACCCACGAACCGTGCAAGGCCAGCGCTGCAGCTCCCGAAATAATGCCTGACGACGTCTCGGAGACCACCGCCAAAGCAGTAATAGCCAGGCGTTTCTCGCGGTGGAGCCCCTCCCAGGCGTGCGCGACTACATAGTGACCTCGGCAAAGCCGCTCCAGATAACCGGCCCGCGCTTGCCTTGCGACCTCGCGGTATCCATTCCCCGGCTGGTCATCCGGCCTAATGATTCCAAACTGGTCCGCCACCAGTTGCTTGCGTTTCTTGTTGACCATTTCTCCCCCGCCCCGTGGTTGTTGTCCTGTGGCTGTTGCCCCGTGGTAGTTATTTCGTCCCTATTTTTGTGGCGCTGTTTTGTGGCTCTATTTCGTTGCCTTGGCTTGTGGCACTGTTTTGTGGCCCCTATTTAATAAGGCGCGGAAATTGCCCTCGCGGTTCCATTCCTTTTCGGCTGAGCACCCAGTCGGGGGAAAACTTTTGGGCCTTGCGTGGTTTTTGTAGTTTGCGTGGTTTACGGGACCCGTGTGACCGTGCCCCACGGTCCTTCTGAGCTTGAGGCCGAGCTAGTGCCCAAGTTACTGACTAGGTTTATGACACTTTCGTGGCAAATTTTGTGCGGTAGGTTCAGGCGGTGAATGCATCACCACTTTCGACCAGGAGAAGTAGTGAAGCAAACCCGCCGAACGAAATACAGTGCCATCAAACCCATTGCGCTTCAACACATTGCCAACGGGGCATCAGCAAGCGCGGTTGGGCGCGATTTAGCGATTCCCTCACCAACTGTCAGGCGGTGGGCGCGACAAGCCGGAATTGAAATCCAGCACCAATCGCACTACCCGAAGTTATCGATGATGCATAAACATCGCGTGATCTACGAGATGCTTATGGCCGGCTCATATAGTGTTGCCGAGATTG
>NZ_ABZU01000040.1 GCF_000173655.1 Corynebacterium amycolatum SK46
GATCACATCGCCCTGTCGCGCTGACCCCGGATACATTACACACACTTCACACATAAAGCGAACCCGCAGGTCACAATGCCTTCCTTGGGTACTTTCGAGCTAATAGAAGACCATAACCCTAGAGTTTCACTTAAAGCTGTTGGGCAATGCATTCGGTCACCGGCTTCTCACGCACGCTCACGAGTCATCTCAGCAAAGTGACGAGGCTCGGGGCTCTCGTCGTAAAGCGAGCTGGAGCGAAACCACCCCAATAGAAAGCTCCGGTGAGGAAAAGCTGGACTAGGGAACTAAAGTCAAACTGTGACTACATCAACGAAGACCGATGCTCAGACGGTCCATCCGGTCGATGAGTATCCGGGCCATGTAAAACTGCTTGTTCTCGGCTTTCAACATGTTCTCGCTGCGTATGCAGGCGCGGTGGCAGTCCCGCTTTTCGTGGGCTGGGCACTTGTGGATGCCGGGTGTATTTCCCCATCCGATATTCCGCACCTAATTGCCGCGGACCTGTTTGTTGCCGGCATCGCTACCATCGTGCAGTCGGTGGGTATTTGGCGATTTGGTGTGCGGCTACCACTGATTCAGGGTTGTACCTTCTCCGCCGCCATTCCGATGGTCACTATCGGATCGCAATACGGCGTACCCGCAATCTACGGTTCGGTGATTGCATCGGGCATTTTCATGATGCTCTTTGCACCGCTTTTCGCATCGCTTCTACGCCTATTTCCGCCGTTGGTCACTGGTACGGTGCTATTGATTATCGGCACCACGCTTATGCCAGTCGCAGCCGACTGGGTTGGTGGCGGCGCTGAAGTCAAGGACACTCCTGATTTCGGCACACCCCAAAACTTGGCAGTAGCTGCGTTTGTATTGGTCTTGATTCTCAGTATTGAGCGTTGGGCGCCGGAATGGCTCGCCCGAATCGCCGTTCTAGTGGGAATGATTTCCGGATTGCTGCTATGTATTCCATTGGGAATGGTGGATTGGTCTGGGACCAAGGACTCACCAATCTTTGGGCTTACACATCCGTTCTACTTCGGCATGCCTGAGTTTGTCTTCTCGGCGGTATTTGCCATGTGCATTGTTTCGCTTGTGACTATGGTCGAAGCAACCGGAGACGTACTTGCAATCGGTGAGATTACCGAGACCGAGATTGATAATCGCCGTATTGCCGACACACTGCGTGCCGACGGTGCTGCGACCGTGATTGGCGGTATTTTCAATACCTTCCAATACACGGCGTTTGCCCAGAACATCGGCGTGTTGTCCATCACGGGTGTACGTTCCCGGTGGGTTACCGCAGCTGCTGGCGGAATGCTGCTGATTCTCGGACTGATTCCAAAGACGGCCGCTCTCGTTGCTGCTATCCCAGCTCCAGTTTTGGGAGGCGCCGGTATCGCCTTGTTCGGCATGGTCGCAGCATCCGGCGTCCGCACCCTATCCAAGGTTAAGTTCACTGAATCCAACGTAATCGTGGTTGGTATTCCGTTGGCACTGGCATTGCTTCCTGCTGTATCGCCCGAACTATTTGCCGGACTACCGCCGTGGGCACAAACGTTTATGGCCTCAGGCATCTGCGTAGGTTCCGTCGCAGCAATTATCTTGAACCTTTTGTTCAACACCGCGGACCGTGCACCGCACGCAGTGGCTCCAACTGCTCACGACACCTTCCGCGGAGGTATTAACTCTGAAGATAAGGACCACGACGGCTACGGCGACGTTCCGCCGGCTAAGCCTAGTAGCAATAACTAACTTCGGTACTTGGATTACCGCGGCTGGCTAGCTCAATCCCAGACCGCGCTGGCGTAACTAAATACAACACATTCCCGTATGGGCGCAGACAATACCTCGCCCATACGGGATTTCCTTTTGGCAAGATCGAGGATGGCGCCGCGTTGTCTCGTGGGGACGACTCAAGAATCAGGCCGAATTCCAGATAAGCGTATGGATCCCTATTTGGACAGCTTGGTAGTAGAGCCTCAATTGAACCGGGGTATCTGCATGTCGGGATGAGTGACGGTGATAGTCACAGAAGTGCAATAACCGATTCGGACATGCCAACAAGCGAGGTGCCAGAATTCGAGGAGCCTCTGACCGATCTACTGCGCAACGGGCCCCTTCAAGTACCTGCAACCAAGCCAAATCGGTAGCTACCACCGAGACGTAAGGTACAACATCTAACGATTTAATTCCGTTTACTTG
>NZ_ABZU01000039.1 GCF_000173655.1 Corynebacterium amycolatum SK46
CCAATAACCGCCCGAAAAAAGAACATAAAAAAATCCCTCCAAATTTAAAAACAAATTCAGAGGGTAATTTAGGGTATAACAAAATAACCCACCCGAATATCGTTTTTTTTATTTGGTGAGTTTGTTCTTTCAAATACGAAACAAAAAGAGCCGATGATTCGTGAATTGTTCCACAATTTCATCGGCTCTGCGTCTTAAGCGTCTGGCTCTTTGATGACAGTTATCTTCAAGTTGTCAACTTTAATCAAGCTTTCTTGTCTGCATTTTGGACAATAAAGGGGATAATTCTCCAAAACAGTGTCCTTCCTAATTTTATTACGGGTTTTGCTCCCACAAACAGGACACAATATCCATTCGCATTTCATCATAATTAGTCTCTAATCCTTTCAAATCTCATTTTATATGACTTTTGCAAGCTGTTAAGCTAACTTGTGGAACATATGCCGAACCTTATCTATACGGCTATTCGGGCGGCGGGGTTGGCAAATAAATTTACCAATAGCTGGCTGGTATCCTTTTAACTCTGTCAAGCAGACTCCCTGCCCATTTGTGAAATAAGTTAAATCGTTCCTGTATTCTTGAATACATCTGGCAGGGATTTCTCCTTTCAGAATGACCTCGTCATTCTTTACCTGAGTACTTACAATATCTGCACAATACCTTGGGGCATCATGATACGCCCGTGAGAGATATTCCTGCGGTGCATAAATTTCAAAGTGGAGATATGGCTCTAATAGTTCTGTCCCTGCTTTTTTTAAAGCCTGCTCCAATACGATAGGGGAAAGCAGCCGAAAGTCTGCGGGGGTACTTACAGGACTATAATACAATCCATATTCAAAACAGATTTTACAGTCTGTCACTTTCCATCCATACAGCCCCTGCTCGCAGCCATAAAGAACCCCCTCCATAACCGCATTTTGGAACGATTGGTTTAAATATCCAAGTGAAACTCTGCTTTCATACTGCACTCCGCTTCCAATAGGGAGCGGCTCTATGGACAACCCGACAGAAGCCCAGAAAGGATTTGGCGGGACTTCTATGTGGATGGTATATTCTGCTTTTCTAAGCGGTCTTTCCATATATATAACAGTAGGCTCTTTTATTTCTGCCTCCACATGGTATTTTTCCTCAAGGATGGCACAAATGACTTCCATCTGCACATTCCCCAAAAAAGAAAGTATAATCTCATGCGTTGTAGTATCCACATAATATTTTAAAAGAGGGTCGCCATCTGAAATTTCTGTAAGTGCCCCAAGCAATATTTCCCGCTGTTCAGATTTCTTTACTGCAATCGTTGTTTGGAGCATAGGGAGAGGATTTTCAATAAATTTTCTCTGCGGCAACAGCATTTCGTTCCCCAAAATACTGTTTAGCTGCAAAACATCATTTGGTAAAATTACAATATCACCAGAGCAGGCTGTATCGGATGAATATAATTCACCGTTTGTCGGAACACACATCTCTGTGATTTTTATTTTCTCTTTTTCAGATATTTTAATAACATCCCTCAAATGCAATGTTCCGCTATATATACGCACATAAACAAAACGCCGCCTTTTCTCTGAATATTCAATCTTAAAAACCTGCCCGCATAGTTCAGATTGACCTTCAGGCGTTGATGAATAAAACTTACTGGCAATCACTTCTATAAGCTGCCGAATCCCCAGATTGTTTTTAGCACTTCCGTGATAAACGGGAAATAACGTTCCGTTTTGGAATCTCCTGTTTTCTTCCTGTTCCAGTTCTGACATTTTAAACGGTTTCCCTGACATATATTTCTCTAATAGTTCATCGTTTCCCATAATTACCGCATCCCACTGTTCCATATCGTCATTGTCCGTTACATTTATATGGGGATGCTGCCCAACCTTTTGCTTCACTATAATTTCCGAAGAAAGCTTTGCTTTCATTTCTTGATATACCATTGGCAAATCAATCCCCTCTTGGTCAATTTTATTGATGAAAAAAATTGTCGGAATCTTCATTGTCTGTAGTGCATGAAACAGTATACGGGTCTGTGCCTGTATGCCATCCTTTGCAGAAACTAATAATACTGCTCCGTCTAATACGGATAAAGAACGGTATACTTCCGCCAAAAAATCCATATGGCCTGGCGTATCTATAATGTTGACTTTTACATCCTCCCACTGAAAAGATGTCACTGCTGTCTGGATAGTGATTCCCCTTTGACGCTCCAAATTCATTGTATCTGTCCTTGTTGTGCCTTTATCTACGCTCCCTGGTTCTGCAATTGCACCACTGGTATACAATAAACTCTCCGTTAATGTTGTCTTTCCTGCGTCAACGTGAGCCAGAATGCCTAAGTTAATTATTTTCATGTGATTTTCCTCCTATCAACACCCAAAAAAGGGCATAAAAATACCCAGTGATAAATACTCCTATCACTGGGTAAATAACTCCAATAGCCCCAAAACACTTATATGTTTTCGGGCATATAAAATTACATGATAAAAGTATTCTTAAACTGGGTACAAAAAACTAAGCCCCATATTAAAAGTGAAACGGGACTGCTACTTTTTGTTCCCACTATCAAATTGACAGTTTATTTAAGAATACCTTGCCGCATATTTATTAACTCCTTGTATAATACTGAATCTAATTATATTCCTTAACCCTTTATTTGTCAAGCTGACAAACTAAAGCAGAAAAAGCGGCAGGATTTCCCCCTGCCACTAATCAGG
>NZ_ABZU01000038.1 GCF_000173655.1 Corynebacterium amycolatum SK46
CAAAGTCTCTCCCACCAACAACCCTGTTGGTGGGAGAGACTTTTCGGTTATCTACGACTGTGGCTCAGTCCAGTTACACTCGGACTAGTGCTTCTCCGGAGGAGTGATGTACTGAGTGTTGAGCTTGGTACCGGCGACGATCAGGATTACCGCACCAAGAACAATCAACCAGTAAGCCATGAATGCAATGCCGTAGCCCATGAGCAGGATGCCCATAGTCATTACAAACGGCCAAATGGAGCTAGCGGAGAAGAAACCAAGGGTACCAGCACCGTCGGCGATCTCTGCCTCTTCGAAATCAGACGGGGTGATGTCAGAACGACGCTCCGTGAAGTGGAAGTATCCACCGAGCATCAAAGTCATCAAGGCTGCGAGAATCAGGCCGGTTGCACCAGCCCACTCGAGACGACCCTGGCTTTCGTTGATGATGTTACCGGTGTCCTGGAGGTACTGAGTGCCGAAGATGTAGACGACAGCCATGAACCCCAGGAACACGGTAAGTCCGTAGAAGAGCTTTGCTGCAGACTTCATTTGAGAACTTCCTTTAGGTAAGAATCTTGCTGGGTTTACTTGGCGGTCGCGTTCAGGTCAATGGTGTTAGCACCATGGTCACCCATGTCGCGGGTGTCGACACGACCGGAGTTGAACGGCGAAGTGGAGACTGCGAATGCCGGCTCACCGATGTGCTTCAGTGCATCAGCGTTAGTAGCTTCCGGATTCGCCTGACGGAACTTGATGTACTCGGTGAATGCCTCGCGGGAGACAGCACGAATCTCGAAGTTCATCATTGCGTGGTAGGTACCGCACATCTCGGCACAACGACCGACGAAAGCGTTCTTCACCTTGTCGCTCGGGTTGTCCTCCGGACGATTAGCCATCTTTTCCGAGTCGATCTTCTCAATCTGGAAGACACGGTTGGACTTGTTGGCCTCCGGGTGCGGGAACGCGTCGCGCTTGAAGAGGAACTCCGGAACCCAGAAGGAGTGGATCACGTCAGCGGACGCGAGGTCGAACTGGATTGCGGTGTCCTCCGGAACAACGAGAACCGGAACTTCTTCGGTGGTACCGAGAGTCTCAATCTCGTCGTAGTGCAGGTAGGAATCATCGGACTTGGAATTACCGTGAATCGGGTGCTGCTTCTGAGCGTCCCGATCTTCCTTGGACGGAGCGTGGTGACCGCCCTCGGTGAAGAACTGCTCATCCTTCGGCTTATCGATACGGCCGTTGTAATCCTGACCGCCCATCAGGTCAGCGGAAATGTTGGCGTAACCGAACTTCCAGTTCCACTGGAAACCGGTGACGTCGACGGTGACCTCCGGATCCTTATCCAGGGCAGTCACCTTGTCCTGAGTCTGAACGGTGAAGAAGAACAGAGTCATCACGATTAGAATCGGCAGAATAGTCAGCGACAACTCAACCGGGACGTTGTATGCAGTCTGGCGCGGGAACTCGCCCTTGCCCTTCTTCTCAGCCTTCTTGGCCGTGAAATTCGCCATCGAGTAAAGGGTCACGCCCCAAACGATGATGCCGATGATCCAAGCTGCAACCCAGGTCCAGACCCAGAAGTTACCCATGGACTGCGCTTCCGGGGTAACGCCTTCCGGCCAACCAAAACGGAGCAGCTTGAAGAAGCCATTCTCCGGAGGATTAACGTCACAGCCGGCAAGCAAGGCTGCGCTACCGGCGGCAACGCCGAGGACGCCGAGCTTACGGGCGACTCCGAACTTTCTACGCTGATTCACGTGTGTCTGCCTTCCTGATCCACACAATTTTCGATAACCGATTAAGGTTTCGTCCTACCCAAGCAGAGTAGTCGATTCTTAAGCTTTCTCCACAATAAATATGGCTGTGGGGTGCCTTCGAGTATATCTGCCCTAATAAAATACTGAGAAAGACCCGCCTATCGGGGGTGGCATTCTCACCAGTTACACCCTGTTGACGCTCCCAAGTCTATGAATTTTTTAGTGTTTGTGCCACGAGCTGAGGCACACACCGTTCCGTGTAACCCCGCGCCGAGGCCAGACACGGGGAACCAAGACATTCTCCCTTTTCCCCAAAAGGCATTAAAGTAGGTGCAGCATTTCTATGTGGCGCCAATCTGGGTTCAACCCAACTACTCAGCCACGCGGCGGTCCTTCACAGCCACCGGTTCAGGCGACAGTCAGTCGCGCTGACCCTCTAGCTACGAAGTCGTCGAAATCCACTAAGTGACACTAAGTGAAAGGTGCGCGCACGAAGCATGTGTGGTCTTCTCGGAATCCTGACTGCAAATTCTGACGCAGCGGAGCTCGTTCCCGTTGTCGAAAGGGCTCTGCCCTGCATGCGGCACCGCGGTCCTGACGATGCAGGCACGTGGCACGATGAGGACGCAGTTTTCGGCTTCAACCGCCTATCCATTATTGATATTGCCCACAGCCACCAGCCACTGCAGTGGGGACCAGAGAATCAGCCGAATCGGTACTCCATGACCTTCAACGGCGAAATTTACAATTTCGTCGAACTTCGCAAGCAGCTGGAGAAGGAAGGCTACGCCTTTAATACCTCCGGCGATGGCGAACCTATCGTCGTTGGGTTCCACCACTGGGGAGCGGACGTCGTAAAGCACCTGCGCGGCATGTTCGGCATTGCTATCTGGGACAGCGTCGAGCGCAAGCTTTTTCTGGCGCGCGATCCGTTCGGCATTAAGCCTCTCTACTACGCCACCACCGAGCGCGGCACGATTTTCGGTTCTGAGAAGAAGTCCCTGCTCGAGGCCGCGCCGGAGATGGGCATCGATGCGAAGAAGCTGAATAAGCGCGCACTGGAGCACTACGTCGACCTGCAATACGTGCCGGAACCGGAGTCACTGCACACCGACATTGTTCGTCTGGAGTCGGGCTGCACTGCCATCGTTACGCCTGGTGGCGAAGTTAAGCAGACCCGCTACTTCAAGCCCAATTTCCCGATTCAGCCAGTGACTAAGGGCGCTGAGCAGGATGTTTTTGACCGCATTGCCCGTGCGCTGGAGGACAGCGTCGAGAAGCATATGCGTGCCGACGTCACGGTGGGCTCGTTCCTGTCGGGCGGTATCGACTCCACTGCGATTGCAACTTTGGCTAAGCGCCACAACCCGAACCTGCTGACGTTTACCACTGGCTTCGAACGCGAGGGCTTCTCCGAGGTCGATGTGGCTGCCGAGTCCGCCGCCGCCATTGGCGTCGAGCACATTGTAAAGGTCGTTTCGCCGGAGGAGTTCGCCGGGGCAATTCCGAAGATTATGTGGTACCTCGATGACCCGGTCGCTGACCCTGCACTGGTGCCGCTGTACTTCGTGGCGGCAGAGGCTCGTAAGCACGTTAAGGTCGTACTGTCCGGTGAGGGCGCAGACGAGCTCTTTGGTGGTTACACCATTTATAAGGAGCCGCTGTCGCTGAAGCCGTTCGACAAGGTTCCATCTCCCCTG
>NZ_ABZU01000037.1 GCF_000173655.1 Corynebacterium amycolatum SK46
CACCGTAAACTGCCATAAACCCCGACACTTTCTCGCGTCAGCCGCACCAGCACCGCCAGCAGCGCTGAAGCCGCCGAAACTGTAAAGGCCGTGAGGCGCGCTACTTCTCCAATTCGCCGTTCTTCCGCGCGAGCAGCACCCCGCGGATACCGGCGTGGAAACCATCGCGCAGATTGACGCGCTGCGTCTCCGTCAGCGTGTATTCGTGCAGGGTTTCGCACGCGAACTGCAGCAGCGGACGATCAATGTCCGGCGGCAGCCCACCACCAGAGAGCAAGTGGGCACTATCGCGCGCCTGCTCGTTCGCAATATTCTCGTACCACCAGTTCGCGTACTGCTGTCCCACATCGAACGGCGTCTGGAAACCCGCGGATGCCCACACCTCGTTCGGCAGGGGCACGTATCGACTACGCAGCTTCCTCCTTGGCGCCATCATCGAAGGATTCGGCCGCGGGCTTGGTTTCGGTGTATTCGCGTTGGCGCCGTCTTCGCTTGCCGACGGCTCCGTCGCCGACTCCCCACTGCCGGTTGCAGTCGACGACGCGGAATCGGAGGCAGACGCGCCTGCATTCTCGGCTCCGGTGTTGTTCGCAGTGTCGTTACCAGCCCCACTGCCAGTGTTGCCTGTCGCGCCGGGCATGGCCGCTGGAGAAGGCTGCGCTGGCTGCGTTTGCTGTGTTTGCTGTGTTGGCGAGGCAGCCGAAACGCCCGAAGCAGCGGAATCCACCCGTGTAGTTTCCGAACCGCCGGTCCGCTCTACCTCAGCGCGGTGCTCAGCCTGCGCCGGGATTTCCCGGGCACCCATCTTGGCCGCGTGCTCGACCTCGTTGAACTTCGGCGAGTCGGCCTTGGCCGTCGGCGTGGCTGCGGCATTGTCTTCGCTGCGACAGTCGGAGTCGCGGTCAGCCGTGGGGGATGGCACAACGCGCTGGTCCTGCGGAACCTCCGGAGTGCCGGCCTCCGGCGAAGCAACGTCACCGTCGGCAGCGGAGGGAGTGTTCTCCGTGCCGTCGTCAAGCGAGTCCTCGCCCGGAGGAGTGATGCGCGTATCCGGTACGCAGGTGGCGCCGAGATCTTCGATTGGTTCGGCATCGCCCAGCGGCTTATTCGTGCGGACGACCGGTGGGATTGGGCCCTCGAGGACATTGAGCTGCATGGCGTCGGCGAAGTCCTCGCGGGGATCGAGGATTGTCGTCGAATCGCAGGCATGGCGAAGCGCACCGGACATGGAGTCCCAGCCGAAGCCGTAGAGATGCACGCGCACACCGGCGGCCGAAGCCTCAGCGACACCGGGCAGCATGTCCGCATCGCCCGAGACCAGCACGATATCGGAAACTTGGTTGCGCAGGCCGGCGACAACCATGTCTGCGACGAGTCGCGTATCGACGGCCTTCTGCGTCCGTCGGTCACCCCATTCAATGAGCTGACCTGCGCGCAGCTGCACACCATCAATCGTGCGCAGTGAGCGCTGGTAACGATGCGGCCCCGACTCCGGGATGCCGTCGTACCAAAGTTGCCGCTGAACTGGCTGGTTCAGCTGCTGGTTAATCATTCGGTCAAGGACACTAACTACTTCTCTAAGGTCGATTTCTAATTGCCCGCGGGCTCCGGTTTCCCACGAGTTGTAAAAGCTCGCCAGTAAATATGACGTATCGACGAACACCAATGTGCGTTCAAGCATGGCTCCTAATTCCTGATTCTTTATTAACTAAATAAGCAAACCGGTTACATCGACAAGGATGCCCGAATAATTCATTCTATGCGCTAAACATGTTTAACTTCAGGGACTATTCTTAATAAGCCGCATTACTTTGACCGCTCTTCGCGGGTTGGCAGAAGTGCGAGTCGACGAGAAAACACCGATCAATTTAGGTATTGACGTGCAGAGAACTCGCCCCGCGAAGAGTGCGACCACACAGGAGAAGGGGAGTTACAAACAGGTATGAGACGCTGGTTCGGCCTATTGGTTCTCATTACTGTGTTGGGGCAAGCGGTTTTCAACGGCGGTCGCGTGCTGCTTTCTTGGCGAGTCCTTGATTTTGGAGGTTCCGCCGCCACCGTCGGTTGGTTCACTGCCGCATTTTCACTTGTACCTCTTATTATTGCGCTTCCCGCCGGCAAGCTTGTCGACAGCCATCGTGCCACCGAAGTCATGTACTCCGGTCTCGTCGCCACCGTCATCGCTGCAGCAGTAATGGCGCTCTCGCCGAACCTACCTATTCTTCTGCTCGGCTACGTGGCCCTGGGTTTTGCCCACATGACCACGCTCATCGCCGCTCAAGGCATGGTTTCGCACCTGCGTGGCGGCGTCGCCGGGCTTGATAGCCTCTTTGCATACTTCACGCTTGGAATCTCCGTCGGGCAATTCCTCGGCATCGTCGGTGCGGGTCTGCTCACTCCCAACCATGACGGTAGCGCCATGACCGCCACCACTTCCGCACTCTGGGCGATGACGGGAATCGGTGCGGTCGCCCTGGTCATCGGCTGGCCGGTCGCAACTGCTTATCGACGGCACGAAGCGAATGCAGCCGCCGAAGTGCAAGCTGCTAGCTCAACTGCGTATTCTCGGGCGTCGACTGTTAGCGACCGCAGCCGGATGGAGGAGAGGCGGCCGGCGCAGGCCGAAGCCAGTGGCGCATCGGTCTTAAGCATCCTGCGTATCGACGGCATGTCCAGCGCCATGGCTGTCTCAATTGCGGTCATCGTAGCCATTGACCTGTTGACGGCATATGTGCCGGTGCTGGGACGTGAACTGGGCTTTAGTGTTGCCGAGGTGACGGCGATTCTTGGTGCGCGTAGTGGTCTTGCGATTATTTCCCGAGCCCTCATGCCGACTGTTTTGCGCAAAGCTAATCGCAATCGGGTCCTTATCATTGCAGTTTGTGCCGGTGTCCTGCCGCTGTTGGCAATGCCGTGGCTACAGAGTGCGTGGCTGATGGTTATCGCGGTTGGTATCTGTGGCTTGGCGTGGGGCTTTGTCATGCCTATGTCGATGACGTGGGTGAGTTCCCTGGTGGATGCCGAGGTGCGCGCTCAGGCGCTATCCATCCGGCTGATGGGTAACCGCTTGGCGCAGGTCATCCTGCCGCCGGTTGCTGGCTTGGGTGCTACCGCGATGGGTGCAGGCAGTGTGTTTCTGGGTGCGGGTGCACTGATGGGGGTCGCGTCTGCCACGGCTTGGCGACGACTCGCAGGTGACAAGGCGACTCTGACTAGATAATTGGTCGTAATTCGTCGATGGCTGAGTTGCTGACAAGTAGTGCCCGAACCGTAGGAAGGCTCTAACCTGGCGTACAGGGTTAACTAAAGTGATAAGTTTTCAGGGGTTTACCAGCGGATTCGCTTAAATAAGAGCGTGTGTGTAAAGTATTCGGGGTCAGCGCGGCTGGGCGGTTGTTGTCTGGTTGGCTGGTTGGGGGAAATGTTTTCGTGCGGTTAGCCGCTGGGAGTCGTTGGTTTGACTTTCTGGTTAATTGTTTGTTAATGTTTTCTCTCGCTGCTCACGGAG
>NZ_ABZU01000036.1 GCF_000173655.1 Corynebacterium amycolatum SK46
CCATTGAAACTTGGGGTGATCGATTTAAGAAAAACGACGTTTGCGCAGATAGGAATGCGCGAAAAGTGGAATCTTCTCGGCGCCTCTGTTATCGATTGGGCCGCAGCTGGGCTATTTTTCTGGGCATGTGTTCGTGTCTTCACACCGGATTTCTCATTTCCAATTGCTATCTTTATTTTTGCAACCGCGACTTTGGCCGGATTGCTATCTTTCCTGCCCGCGGGTGCCGGTAGCTTCGACCTCACGGTGATTGCACTGTGCGCCAAACTTGGCCTCGACACTAATCAAGTTTTGCTTGGGCTGGTACTGTATCGCGTTTTCTATTACATCGTTCCGTGGCTGTTGGCCACGGTCGTGTGGGTCGCCGACAGCGTGAAAGAACTCGAGTCCGATTTTCCGCACCGTGTCATGGCGCGGGTGCTGGCTTTAGTAACCGTTTTTTCTAGCCTCCTGCTCTTTATCTCAGCGCTAACACCTGAAATCGCCTCTCGTATTCAAATCATCCAAGAGGTTTTGCCAAGTACTGTGCGGAAGGCATCGCACTTGACAGTGTTATTTACCGCAGTCATGTTGCTTATCTTGGCGCGCGGGATTAACCAGCGAGTTAGGCGTTGTTACCAGCTGGTCTTGGTCTTGCTCGGTGTGGCAGCTGTTGCTTGTTTAGCCCGCGGAATCGACTATGAAGAGGCTATTTATCTCGGGGTCTTTGCACTAGCACTATTTGCATCGCGCAGTGCCTTTGACCGAGATCCACTCCCATTAAAGTGGAGTAGTTTCGTGCCGACGGCAGCTCTGGCGATTGCTATTCCAATCGTGCTTTCGAGTTGGCATGCGCTTCGGGTAAACAAGGTGGTCAATGTACCCGCACCATCCCATCATGCCAATACCCACTGGCCCATGATTCTTTTCTACGTAATGCTCGCCTGCGCAGTGGCAATTGCGGTATTGTTTTCTCGTTGCCGCGCTCCAGAGTTTGAGGAGCCATGCGAAGAGCAGACACGTCGTTTCGAGAAGCTGATTGCAAAATGGGGTGGAAATGCTTTCTCGCACCTATATTACCTAGGCGACAAGCAGGTCTTCTTTACCGTCGATAAGCGAAATGGTGCGGATAGAGCAGCACTGTTGTATCGCCCGCAGGGTACGACATTGATTGCACTCGGTGACCCATTTGGCGACCCGGATTCTTTCAATCAATTATTCGCGGACTTTATTGATTATGCAGACACCTTTCAGTGTTCCGTCGCATTCTATGAAGTGGGCGAAGAGCATTTGGCGCGGTGCGTCAATGAGGGGATGAGCCTGGTCAAATTAGGTGAAGATGCGACGGTTGATATTTCTGGCTTCACGAGAGTCGGTAGTAAGGGCAAGACCTTCCGGCGCATGCACAACAAGTTGGAAAGCTCCGCTTGTACTTTTGAAATTGTCGAAGCACCGTACAGTCCAGACCTCATTACGGAATTGCGAGATGCATCGCAGGCGTGGCTCGGAAAGCGCACAGAAATGAGTTTTTCTCTCGGCTTCTTCGACGAGAATTATCTATCTCGTGCACCGATTGCCATAGTCCGATCGGCAGACTCAGATCGTATTGAAGGGTTCGCATCGCTAATGCCGCAGGGGTTAAGCGTTGCGTCGGTGGATTTGATGCGCATTCGCCCCGATGCGCCAGATGGCGTGATGGATGGCATTTTCGTGAATCTGATGGAGTGGGCAAAGAACCATGGATATACCGAGTTCAATTTTGGCATGGCACCAATGTCAAACACAGGTGCCCGACCGCATTCTAGGCTCAGCGAAAAAACGATCTATTTGGTGTACAACTACGGTGGACGGATTTATAACTTCCGCGGGCTGCGCAATTACAAGGAGAAGTTCAAGCCTGTATGGAAGTCTCGGTACTTGACCTACACCGATGTGAAATCGTTGCCTGCCATTACCGCAAGTCTGTCGAAACTGATCAATCGGCCAGGGCAGTATTCAGCAATTGCGCTGTCAACGAGTGAAGACGAAATGCCTGCTCCCGAAATGGCAATCAACGCTAATTGATATAAATCCGTGCGTCGTTTCCGCCGCTGCACGCCACGACACCATCGCCCTGCGTGCCGCAGCTGACATCGTAGGTCTGGCCGGTCGCAGGGCTCGTTGCCTGAATATTCGGCTTCAAATTATCGCGAATGTTATCAGCGGTGGCGTTGAGACCGTCGGTCTGCTGATGGAAGACCTCGGTGGCAAACTCACAGCTGGTATTCGGACCGGCAACGACCAGATTCGTGCGGTAACCATCGCCATACACGCAAACAGTCATCTCCTCGCCCCCGGTAAACGTGGTCCCCGGCGACGAGTTGCTGTAGATGATGTCCCTCATCGCCTGGCCGATGTCTGCATTTTCGCTTGACGACGAAGACGTGGTTTCCGTATCCCCATTGGTTTGTCCACCATTTTGTGATGGGGCCGTCTCGGAAGAATTTGCATCGTCGGAGGTGTCGTCGGAGTTTCCGGCAGCGCCACCGTTATTGCTGCCGCCAGCATCAGAGTTTGAGCCGGTTGGGTTCGGCCTATTCTCTGAGCTTGCGTTTGATGCGTTGCCGTCAGTCTGAGTCATGGTGGCGGTGTCAGCTGCCGATTGGCTAGTTACTGCGCCGTCGTTTTGAGAGCAGGCGGTGAAGGTCAATGCGATTGTGGCGAGGATACCGGCGATGAGTGCACGTCGTGAAGCAAAGGTGTGGTGGGTGTTCGTAGGCGTCACGCAGTGGGCAGTAGGGAGTTTTCGCACTATGAAAGTAATAACGATTCGATGAAAATCAGGGCGGTATTTCGACCTGTTTTCTAGAGCCAACCATTGTCGCGAGCAGTTTTCGCGGCCTCGACGCGGTTTGAGGTATTCGTCTTCGTGATAATTGACGACACCTGATTGCGCACCGTGCCCTTGGCAATGAAGAGCTGGCCGGCGATTGTGCCCGTATCAGCGCCTTGGAGAATCAGTCGAGCGATCTCGACTTCGCGGTCGGTCAGGGGAGAGTCGGCCGTGAAAAGTGAGGCCTCGGCCAAGGCCGGATCGATGACTCGGAGGTCGGAGTGGATGCGTCGAATAGCTTCTGCGAGCTGCTCAGGAGGCGTGTCCTTTGCCAGGAATCCGCTGGCACCGGCCTGAAGTGCGCGTTTGAGGTAGCCGGGGCGAGCAAAAGTAGTAACGACGAGGCAGCGGCAGTGGTCAGAAATTTTCGCGATGGTGTCAATGCCGTTGAGGCGCGGCATTTCGATGTCAATAAGCGCGACATCGACGTCCTGCTCGGTGACTTTTTGCGTTGTTTCAATGCCGTCGGCGGCTTCAGCCACGATGTCCAAGTCCGGTTCGGTTTCCAGTAGAGCCTTTAAAGCCCCTCGAACTAGGTGCTGATCATCAGCTATGAGAACGCGAATCATCTATTCTCCCGCGCATATTCGGTGACGGTTGTGTCAGTGAGGTGGTTTTTGGAGCTTGTGGTGGATGAACGGCCCGCGTGGTGGGAGCGGTGCGAGCGCTGCAAGCGTGACTGCGTCATCGTGGCCACAAGGCGAGTGCCGCGACCTGGTGCGGACTCGATAATGAGGTCACCGCCAGCATCCTGGACACGCTGCTTCAGCCCAGCCAATCCACCAGCGGCGACAGTTTGGCCTTCGCCCGTGGTAGCCGCGGAGGAATCGCAGCCTAGGTCGGAAATGTCGAAGCCGATGCCATCGTCGATGATTTCCACGCTGGATGGTGTGAGTTCGATTGAGACATTCTCCGCCTCAGAATGCCGAATGATATTGGTGGTGGCCTCGCGAATCACCCAGGAGAAGAGTTTCGCATTGGTGGTTACACCGCTGGAATCGTCGGGAAGCGAAGCCTCAATGT
>NZ_ABZU01000035.1 GCF_000173655.1 Corynebacterium amycolatum SK46
TTTGTCGCCAAATCTCTTTTCACTGAAGAAGAATATTCCCCAAACGATAAACCCGATGATTGGGAACAGTGACTGCACAAGTGACCATGCAATTATTCGATTCGTGCCGCTTTTCCGACGCACTTCAAAGAGAATAACAATTCCCAATAGCCCAAGATAAATAATCGGAAAAAACGTCCATATTAAATCGTAGTATGCCGGAATTTCCACTATTACACCTGCCGACATCCATTCCCGGCATTAACATCAGCTAAAACGTCAGTATGGCCATTGGCATAACCAGTAAGTTTGATACAGGGATGCAAAGCCGGAAGTAGATGTACGAAGTCCACACCGTCTAGCAGCTTGAGGCCTATCTCTGAATAAGCTCGACCTGAAGCGCCCGATGCACGAGCTCCGCTATTCAAAACGCCTTGGTATGTATATCCCGGAGTTGATGTCTCCCCACCTTGGTTAGTGATTCTAACGCTGGTCACTTTATTTCCTGATGAGCACCACTCCATCGACAGCCAGGAAGTAGCAACTACGAACCCATAGTTAGATTTCCAGTCTTGATGATGGTTAGCAGTCCTGCAGGTGCCACCACTGCGTGTTGCAGTGACAACTGGAGCCGAAACACTTTGCTCTGCTGAGGATGGCGACATAGCACGCAAAAAGGCCACTTTATCTTTTTTAGACAACGCATTGTACGTTTCTTGAGGATTACCCGAATTCATTACCTCGTTTACTAGTACCGCCTCAGATCGACTTTCAGCAGAAGCAGTTCCTGTCGCTGTTCCGACAAAAGCTAGGGCAACTATGGCCGTTGCGAATAACCTTTTTTCATGCTACACCTCAAGATTGCAGAATTCGGTCCAATGAATCAGCACCGTTGTACTTTCGATGTAACGGTTTCACGAAAGATTAAAAACATCAATGATTTCGCTGAAATGTCCAATTGGTTACCTCTAAATGGAGGGACAAGATTCACCACTGTGATTCGGTTCTATCTGAACTGACAACAAGCACAACCTCAGTACCCGAAAGTGAACTGCCTAACAGGATTATTCTCACGAAGACACGCAGCAATTCTTAACCAGCGTTGCACTGCCTAAATACGCACTCCCAAACGCTTCGCATCCAATTTAATTCACGCTGAACTAAACAATCGACACAAAACTAGACAGCATGGTCTACTTTGTGTCATGACCACTTCAACACAAACTATAAATGTGGCTACCCCACCGGTAGCACCAGATACATCTGCTAACGAAAACTCGGGGTCACACGAGGTTCCGCCCAGACGCACGCCGTCCCGAAAACGAAGCTCACATTTCCTCAAATCAAGCCGACTGAAGCTACGTACACTTCAACTATCCGTATTCGCAGCTTTCCTTGCCATTTGGTGGGCGATTGCACGATTTAGCGGCATCGACCCCGTCATTCTCCCCAGTCCAGGTTCAGTTTTCACAGAGCTTATCGACGGAAATCGTTGCGTCCCCACCACTCCGCCCTCAGGTTCCCGGGATTGTGGTGTCCAGGGATATTTCCTCTGGCAGCATCTCCTAGCGACACTAGAGCGCATTGCGGTCGGCCTGAGTCTTGGAATCGCAGCAGGTGTGCTGGTCGGGCTAGTGCTTTCCCGCAGTCAAGCAGTGCGCGCTGTCGTCGAACCGTACATCAGTTTCCTCCGCTCCCTACCACCGTTGGGCTACATCGGCCTTCTCATCGTGTGGTTCGGTGTCGGGGATGTCTCCAAAGTAGTTCTGCTTTTCCTTGCGACCTTTCCCATCATCACCATCGCGACACTGACCGGCATTATCGGCATCCCACAGGATTGGAACCGTGCCGCCCGCACTCTCGGTGCTACAAACTCGCAAGTCTTTCGGCATGTAATTGTTCCTGGCACTCTGCCCGGACTCATAAATGGCATTCGGCTGGCCAACGGTATGTCCTGGGCCTGTATCGTCGCCGCAGAAATGAACGATGGTATTCCCGGCATCGGTGGCGTAGCCTACGTTTCTGGCACCCAACTGGAAACTGCGCTGACCATTGCCGCCATGATTCTGATCGGCATCACCGCCGTCATTGTCGACCAGATTCTCCTATTCGCCGAACGACGTTTGGCTCCATGGCATGGAAAGCAGTAAGTACCACAATGAACAAGTTAAATAAGACACTCTCCGCCGTAGCGGTCACCCTGGCCGCTGCCTCATTGACCACCGGATGCGTGGGCAAGCCCGCCAGTGCCTATGAGCGTAACGCCGCAGCGCAATGTCCATTTGAACCTTCGGAAGTCGGAGGAGATGTAAGACTCGGTTACCAAATCGTTCCCGGAAACGACCTATTTATTCGAAACGAGGGACTGCTGGAGGCATGCCTTCCAAATGTCAATGTTTCGTGGACTCGCTTCCCCGCTGGTCAGGACATAGTTCAGGGTTTTGCTGCTGGATCGGCAGATATTGGATTTGTCGGCTCGACTCCAGCTGCCAAAGCGCTCAGTGAACCACTGAATCTGGATGTGACAGTCCCCCAGGTAAATGTTCTCAATCAGGAATCCGAAGCACTGGTGGCAAAGAATGCGAAGTCCATTCAGGAGCTCAAGGGCAAAAAGATTGCGACGCCATTTTCCTCAACATCTCATTACGCGTTACTCAACGCCCTTAAACAGGCCGGTCTTGACCCGAAGCATGACGTGGAGATTGTCAATATCTCACCGGACAAGTTGCCTGCCGCCTGGAAGTCCAACGCAATAGAAGCAGCCTTTGTTTGGAACCCAACATTGGCAGAGCTTCAGGCAACTGGCACCACTCTCATTGATGCGGGCGTGCTTGGAAAGCGGGGCGCACCCACCTTCAATGCCACCATCGTGGATCGACAATGGGCAAACAAGTACCCCGAAATACTGGACACCTGGCTCAAACTGTCACATTGGGCAGCAGCTGAATACAGGAATAACCCGAAGCCCTATATTTCCGCGAATGCAGCACAAACGGGCATGAGCTTTGATGAAACCAAAAAGCAGCTAGCTGCCGTTCATGTTGTTGACAGTACTGAGCAGGAAGAACAGTTAAAGAAGGCGGCAACGGCGCTGCATAATACCGCTGACTTTCTTCAGGAACAGGGTGAGGTCAAGGCATTCGATCTGAAGCACTACCAGGAAGCAACCGAAGGATAGACCATGTTGAAACTAGATTCCGTCAGCCACGTCTTTGAAACGAACAAGGGCGACCAGGTAGAGGCGCTACGCGATATTGATCTCCTCATCCCCGATTCCGAAATTGTGTGTCTCGTCGGACCATCGGGTTGTGGAAAGTCCACTTTGCTCAAGCTTATTGCCGGCTTCTTCAAGCCGTCCTCTGGACTAATTCTTGACTCTGGCTCCGAAGTCACAGGTCCTGCTATTGAACGCGGTGTCGTTTTTCAGCATGCCACGCTATTTCCATGGCTTACAGTGGCCGAAAACATCAATCTGTCCAGTACTTTTACCGGCACCCGAGAACATGCCGATGAGGGACAGCGACTGCTCGACACCGTTGGACTGAGCGAATCCGCCAATCGGTACCCATACGAACTCTCGGGCGGCATGCAACAGCGAGCTCAAATTGCCAGGGTGCTGGCCGCTAGCCCGCGCACAGTATTAATGGACGAACCTTTTGGTGCACTCGATCCCTTTACCCGCGAACAGCTCCAGGCAGAATTGTTAGGCATCTGGCAGAGATACCGCCCCACCATCATCTTTGTCACTCACTCTGTCGAAGAGGCACTTCTTCTCGGACACAGGGTCGTCGTGATGGGAGCTCGACCCGGCAGAATCATCGACGATGTGGAAATCCCTCAGTCACTGCGCGTTTCCGAGACCAACGGCACAACTGATGATCGCCTGCGGCGGCTGTGGGAAGTTCCAACCAATCCTAAGTTCGTAGACCTTAAAGCTCGCATTAATGCTGGCATTCACAATGCCCACACAGTCAATTAATGCCCACACGGTTTAGTGGCCCATGTGCAGGAGGATTGCCC
>NZ_ABZU01000034.1 GCF_000173655.1 Corynebacterium amycolatum SK46
CCTATTTTTGTCATAAACTCGCACAGTTTCACATTTGCAGCCCGCAGCCGCGTCCGATTCGCACCCAACCGACACCCCACCGATACCCAACCGACGCCCCAAGCACCCCAAACACCCCAGCCGTCACACCCTCCCCGCGCAGTCGCGCCCAACCCACACCCCAAATACCCCAAACACCCAACCCACACCCGAAAACCGGCCACGATACCCCGCAAACCCCTACGCAACCCATTCCAAACCCTCCATGCAACCCCCACCAGCTACGTTTTGGTAACCCACTATGTAATTACGAATACAACTCAAGTAAATTGAGTCAATAATAGTTAAGTGCATATAGTTGCCTAGTTTTTGGAGGTTGCCGACCATGGCACTGGTTGTGCAGAAGTACGGTGGTTCATCCCTGGAGAGCGCCGAACGCATTCGTCGTGTTGCAGAACGAATTGTGGAAACCAAAAAGCAGGGCAATGACGTCGTGGTTGTCTGCTCGGCAATGGGTGACACCACCGATGAGCTTCTGGACCTCGCTGAGCAGGTCAACCCGGTCCCGCCGGGACGCGAGATGGACATGCTGCTGACCGCCGGTGAGCGTATTTCCAATGCGCTGGTGGCTATGGCTATCGCAAGTTTCGGTGCTTCGGCGCGTTCTTTCACCGGTTCGCAGGCCGGCGTTATTACTACGGAGCGTCACGGTAACGCCCGCATTATTGAGGTCACCCCGGGCCGTGTTCGGGAGGCTCTCGATGAAGGGCATATTTGCCTGGTTGCGGGTTTCCAGGGTGTGAACCGTGAGACCAAGGACGTCACTACGCTCGGCCGTGGCGGCTCGGATACCACTGCGGTTGCTCTCGCAGCAGCGCTGGAGGCAGACGTCTGCGAGATTTACTCCGACGTGGATGGCGTGTACACCGCAGACCCGCGCATCGTGCCGGATGCCCAGCGCTTAGACACCATTTCTTTCGAGGAAATGCTGGAAATGGCCGCGGTTGGCGCGAAGATTTTGCAGCTGCGAAGTGTCGAATACGCCCGCGCGTTTAATGTCCCGTTGCGTGTGCGTTCGTCGTATAGCAATGAACTTGGCACCCTTGTTGATGGATCGATGGAGGATATCCCTATGGAAGAAGCAGTTCTGACTGGTGTGGCGCATGACCGCTCCGAGGCGAAGGTGACCGTGCTGGGCATTCCGGATGATCCGGGCCAGGCGGCGAAGATGTTCCGTGCGGTGGCGGATGCGGAGATCAACATCGATATGGTGCTGCAGAACGTCTCCACCGTCGCGGATAACCGCACTGACATTACTTTCACCTGCCCGCGCGAGGATGCTCCGAGGGCAATGGCGTTGCTGAAGAAGCTGCAGGCTGACAATGACTGGAAGGACGTGCTTTACGACGATCACGTGGGCAAGGTCTCCTTGGTCGGTGCTGGCATGAAGTCCCACCCGGGTGTGACTGCGACGTTCTGTGAGGCGCTCGCTGATGAGGGTGTGAATATCGACCTGATTTCCACTTCTGAGATTCGTATCTCAGTACTGGTTAATGACCAGGATGTCGATAAGTCCGTGAAGGCCCTGCACGATGCTTTCAATCTCGGTGGCGACACTGAGGCTGTTGTTTACGCTGGTACGGGACGTTAAGGAGTTCTAATGACCACGATTGCTGTTGTTGGTGCCACTGGCCAGGTTGGCCGTGTGATGCGCACTCTGCTGGCGGAGCGTGATTTCCCGGCCGATAAGGTTCGTTTCTTCGCTTCGGCGCGTAGTGCGGGCAAGGAGTTGGAGTTCCGCGGCGAGAAGATTGTTGTCGAGGATGCCGCGGCTACTTCCGACGAGGACCTGAAGGGCATTGATGTCGCGGTGTTCTCCGCTGGCGGCACGCTGTCGAAGGAGCAGGCTCCGCGTTTTGCGGCTGCTGGCGCTGTTGTTGTTGATAACTCGTCGGCGTGGCGTAAGGATCCGGAGGTCCCGTTGGTGGTCTCCGAGGTCAACCCGGATGCTTTGCAGGACATCCCGAAGGGCATCGTCGCTAATCCGAACTGCACCACGATGGCCGCGATGCCGGTGCTCAAGCCGCTTCACGACGAGGCCGGGTTGCAGCGTCTGCGTGTGTCCTCTTATCAGGCCGTCTCGGGTTCGGGCCTTGCTGGTGTGAAGGCGCTGGCTGGTCAGGTTCGCGAGAACGTCGACAATTTGGAGCAGCTGACCACTGATGGCTCGGCTCTGGTTGCGGAGGACTTTGGTCCGTACGTCGCTCCGATTGCATTCAACGCACTGCCGATGGCCGGTAATTTTGTCGATGACGGTTCGCTGGAGACCGATGAGGAGCAGAAGCTCCGCAATGAGTCCCGCAAGATTCTGTCTATCCCGGAGCTGGCTGTTGCTGGTACTTGTGTGCGTGTTCCGGTGTTCACTGGCCACACGCTGGTGATTCACGCTGAGTTTGAGAATGCTCTGTCCGTGGAGAAGGCAACCGAGCTACTGGAGTCCGCGCCGGGCGTGAAGGTCGTCGACGTTCCGAATCCGCTTGCTGCCGCTGGCGTGGATGAGTCCCTGGTGGGCCGCATCCGTGTCGATCAGTCGGTTCCGGAGGGGCGTGGCCTGGTGTTGGTTGTCTCCGGTGACAATCTGCGTAAGGGCGCTGCTCTGAACACCATCCAGATTGCGGAGTTGTTGGTCGCTGGCCAGTAGTTAACCGCGGTACTTAAAAGCGCGAAAAGTTAAGCCTCGGCACTTAGTGTCGGGGCTTTTCTGCTGGAAAAAGGCGAGCCTGGTTTGGGGTGACCAAAGGGCTAACAATGTGACCTGTGACATGCGACGTTTGGGCATAAGTGCAGGTTATATTTTGCCGTTTTTCTAATTCCAATTGCTGGACTGAAGTGCGTCGATTTTCTATATTGTGACCGTTTTTCATCACCGGTACGGTTTTCGTGTGAGCACGGCAGTGGCCGCAAAGGAGAAGGCGAGAAGCCCTTTACCTTCAGCTCTGGGCATCGCGCCACACCATCTATCTACACTTCATTTTTCTAAAGGATCATCATGGATAACCTGTGCAATATCTGCGAACTGATTTCCTCCTTGCCAGCACCGGCTCCGCTGCCGGTACCTGAGTTCAATGTGAACTTCCCGGAGGGCCCGCTGGTTCAGGTTGACTCCCTGTTCCCGGATTTCCACTCTCTGACTGAGGGCGGCAACCTGGGTCTGCAGAACGTCGGAGGCGATCAGGACAACGCTCTGCAGAATGTTGGCGGCAACCAGGGTCTCCAGAACGCTGGCGGCGACCAGCTGAACGGCGGCGACCAGATTGGCGGCGACAAGTTGGTCAAGGGCGACAAGGTCGGTGGCGACCAGGTCAACGACAAGGGCCAGATTGGTGAGCGTCAGTCCGGTTTCCAGACCGGTGGCCAGGATCAGAGCCTGCAGAACGTCGGTGGCGACCAGGGTCTGCAGAACGGTGGCCAGGAGCAGGGTCTACAGACTGGTGGTAAGAACCAGAATGGCCTCCAGACTGGCGGCCAGGAGCAGGGCCTGCAGACCGGCGGTAAGAACCAGGGTGGCCTCCAGACCGGCGGCCAGGAGCAGGGTGCCCAGACCGGTGGCAACAACCAGGGGGGTCTGCTGGCTGAGGACGGTGCGGGTGACAACCTGCCAGTCGACCTGGACCTCACCGGTGCAAAGGCTATCTAAGACCGTTTAAGCCGATTTAGGCACTGCACTGCGCAGAAATTAGCTTGCGCGGCGATTAGCGTGTAACAGCGCACGAGCGCCTTCTCACTCCTTGTGGAGTGGGGAGGCGTTTTTTTGCGTTTATAGCTGGCGACGTGGGGTCGATCCGAGTTACTGACTACGTTTATGACAAAAATGGCCCGAAAAATGTCTTGAAAGTGTCATAAACTCGCACAGTTTCACATTTGCAGCCCTCTATTCAAGCGCGATTTACAGAACGTGATCTGCTGGAATGCCTTGAATCAGACCCACTTTTGTTTATTAGCCGCGGATGGAGAGGGCTGGGGTGGAGAGGCGATTATTTACGCAGCCGCAATTAAGGCATAATTATGCGGCTTATTAAATGCGCCTAGGGGGTTTTGCAAATGGCTCAGAGATGTCATTATTGCGTTCGGAAAATTATTGGGGCGCATTTTCATTAGGTGGGGGTGGGGTGTCGGCTGTGCCTTATCTCACAATTATAAGAATCGTGACATGGGAGACATTTCAGCCCGAATTAATGGGTGGAGATTTATTGAAAAATCTTCATATCTGCAGGTAATGGAGATTTATCTGGGCTGAATGGCTAGGCGTCGTAGAGGAAGGTGGAATGTTGGTATTTGTCCGTTATCCATATGGCTACCCCTGAAAAAATATCCAAACAACAATTATCGGCATTGAAATAAAGGGAAATAGGGGTGTCAATTAAATGGCTCAACAAACATAAAATGTATTTGTTATATTCAGGGGCGGCCAACGCTATAAATGAGAATTAGAAGGCGATGTCAACTGGGCTACCTGTGATGGGGGCTGGAGACGCTTATGCGTGGTCATTGATTGTTCATTGAAGGCTGGAAAGGTAGCGAAAGGTGTATAACGCACTGAAATCGAAGGAAGGGGGAGGGGTCATGTTCGGTCGTTTTACAAACGAGAAGCGCTGGTTGGCGCTATTTAGCTTCATGGCTGTGCTTGCTCTTTTCTTCGCTAAATC
>NZ_ABZU01000033.1 GCF_000173655.1 Corynebacterium amycolatum SK46
TTTTTTGGATAACGGCCAGGCCGCGCACTGTTTGTGGTGTGTGGTGGTTGTTTGTTTTGTTTTTGTCAGGTTTTTGGGCCTTTCATTGTTTTGTGATTCTTCTGATTTGAAGGGTTTTTGATGGAGGGTTTGATCCTGGCTCAGGACGAACGCTGGCGGCGTGCTTAACACATGCAAGTCGAACGGTAAGGCTCCAGCTTGCTGGGGTACACGAGTGGCGAACGGGTGAGTAACACGTGGGTGACCTGCCCTGCACTTCGGGATAAGCCTGGGAAACTGGGTCTAATACCGGATAGGACCATGGTGTGGATACTGTGGTGGAAAGTTTTTTCGGTGTGGGATGGGCCCGCGGCCTATCAGCTTGTTGGTGGGGTAATGGCCTACCAAGGCGGCGACGGGTAGCCGGCCTGAGAGGGTGGACGGCCACATTGGGACTGAGACACGGCCCAGACTCCTACGGGAGGCAGCAGTGGGGAATATTGCACAATGGGCGCAAGCCTGATGCAGCGACGCCGCGTGGGGGATGACGGCCTTCGGGTTGTAAACTCCTTTCACCATCGACGAAGGGTTTCTGACGGTAGATGGAGAAGAAGCACCGGCTAACTACGTGCCAGCAGCCGCGGTAATACGTAGGGTGCGAGCGTTGTCCGGAATTACTGGGCGTAAAGAGCTCGTAGGTGGTTTGTCGCGTCGTCTGTGAAATTCCGGGGCTTAACTCCGGGCGTGCAGGCGATACGGGCATAACTTGAGTACTGTAGGGGAGACTGGAATTCCTGGTGTAGCGGTGAAATGCGCAGATATCAGGAGGAACACCGGTGGCGAAGGCGGGTCTCTGGGCAGTAACTGACGCTGAGGAGCGAAAGCATGGGGAGCGAACAGGATTAGATACCCTGGTAGTCCATGCCGTAAACGGTGGGCGCTAGGTGTGGGTTTCCTTCCACGGGATCCGTGCCGTAGCTAACGCATTAAGCGCCCCGCCTGGGGAGTACGGCCGCAAGGCTAAAACTCAAAGGAATTGACGGGGGCCCGCACAAGCGGCGGAGCATGTGGATTAATTCGATGCAACGCGAAGAACCTTACCTGGGCTTGACATATACAGGATCGCGCCAGAGATGGTGTTTCCCTTGTGGCTTGTATACAGGTGGTGCATGGTTGTCGTCAGCTCGTGTCGTGAGATGTTGGGTTAAGTCCCGCAACGAGCGCAACCCTTGTCTTATGTTGCCAGCACGTGATGGTGGGGACTCGTAAGAGACTGCCGGGGTTAACTCGGAGGAAGGTGGGGATGACGTCAAATCATCATGCCCCTTATGTCCAGGGCTTCACACATGCTACAATGGTCGGTACAGTGGGTTGCCAGTCCGTGAGGGCGAGCTAATCCCGTAAAGCCGGTCTCAGTTCGGATCGGGGTCTGCAACTCGACCCCGTGAAGTCGGAGTCGCTAGTAATCGCAGATCAGCAACGCTGCGGTGAATACGTTCCCGGGCCTTGTACACACCGCCCGTCACGTCATGAAAGTCGGTAACACCCGAAGCCAGTGGCCTAACACTTTTTTGTGGGGGAGCTGTCGAAGGTGGGATTGGCGATTGGGACGAAGTCGTAACAAGGTAGCCGTACCGGAAGGTGCGGCTGGATCACCTCCTTTCTAAGGAGTTTATTTTTTCTTCTGGTCATGTGTCATCGTGTTGGTGGCGTGTGGCTGTTTTTTGTTTTTTGGGTGGAACACCTACTGGTTAGATCACTGAATTTGATGGTGGTCTGCGCGCGTGCGTGTGATGATTTAAGCGTTTGTGCTTTCCTTTGGTGTTGGTTGGTTGTTGGTGCGCTGTTGGGTGTCTGGGATGACACGCTTGTTGTTGTTCCTGTTGTACAGGTTGCTGCGTGCTGCGGGCGGGCTGCTTTTGTGGTGGTTTGTTTTGTGGTGTGTGGGTGTTGTGTGAGAACTGGATAGTGGACGCGAGCATCTTGTTTTTCTGTAAGTTCGATGTTGTCAAGCAGTTTTTCTGTTTGTGATTGTTCTTAGTTATTTGTTTGTGTGTTGTGTTGTAAGGGCGCATGGTGGATGCCTTGGCATAGTAGGCCGATGAAGGACGTGAGAGGCTGCGATAGGCCTCGGGGAGCTGCCAACTGAGCGTTGATCCGAGGGTGTCCGAATGGGGAAACCTGGCCGTCGTTGTGGGCGGTCGCCGTTAGATGAATTCATAGTCTAATTGGTGGTTACGCGGGGAAGTGAAACATCTCAGTACCCGTAGGAGTAGAAAACAATTGTGATTCCGTTAGTAGTGGCGAACGAACGTGGATGAGGCTAAACCGCGTGCGTGTGATACCTGGCAGGGTTTGCGTGCGTGGGGTTGTGGGGATGCATTGTGCAGGGTCTGCTAGTCCTGCGTTGTGTTGTGTGGGTGTAGCGGAAGTGGATTGGAATGTCCTGCCGTAGACGGTGAGAGTCCGGTACGTGAAACACTTGCATGTGCAATTGGTGTGTTGCCCGAGTAGCAGCGGGCTCGTGGAATCTGCTGTGAATCTGCCGGGACCACCCGGTAAGCCTAAATACCTGCTTATGACCGATAGCGGATTAGTACCGTGAGGGAATGGTGAAAAGTACCCCGGGAGGGGAGTGAAATAGTACCTGAAACCATGTGCTTACAATCCGTCAGAGCCTCTTTTTTGGGGTGATGGCGTGCCTTTTGAAGAATGAGCCTGCGAGTCAGCGGCATGTCGCGAGGTTAACCCGTCAAGTGGGGTAGTCGTAGCGAAAGCGAATACTAATTAGTGTGTTGTAGTGGCATGTCCTGGACCCGAAGCGGGGTGATCTACCCATGGCCAGTGTGAAGCAGAGGTAAGACTCTGTGGAGGCGCGAACCCACTTAGGTTGAAAACTGAGGGGATGAGCTGTGGGTAGGGGTGAAAGGCCAATCAAACTCCGTGATAGCTGGTTCTCCCCGAAATGCATTTAGGTGCAGCGTCGTGTGTTTCCTCCTGGAGGTAGAGCTACTGGTTGGTTTAGCGGGACTATCATCTTAGCGACATCAGCCAAACTCCGAATGCCAGGTTAGGTCAGAGCACGGCAGTGAGACTGCGGGGGATAAGCTTCGTAGTCGAGAGGGAAACAGCCCAGATCGCCGGCTAAGGCCCCTAAGGGTGTGCTAAGTGGAAAAGGATGTGGGATCGCGAAGACAACCAGGAGGTTGGCTTAGAAGCAGCCATCCTTGAAAGAGTGCGTAATAGCTCACTGGTCGAGTGGTTTTGCGCCGACAATGTAGTGGGGCTCAAGTACACCGCCGAAGCCGCGGCAATCACCTTTGGTGGTTGGGTAGGGGAGCGTCGCGTTGCTGCTGTGAAGCGCTGGGGTAACCCTAGTGTGGAGTGTGCGCGAGTGAGAATGCAGGCATGAGTAGCGAATGAGGAGTGGAAAACTCCTCCGCCGAATGACTAAGGGTTCCTGGGCCAGGTTAATCCTCCCAGGGTGAGTCGGGACCTAAGGCGAGGCCGACAGGCGTAGTCGATGGATAACGGGTTGATATTCCCGTACCCGTGTGTCCGCGCCCATGGTGAATCAGGGATACTAACCCACCTGATCACGCGCCGTTTACTAGCCTTTTAGGTTGGTTGGTGTGTGTGATGCTGGGGACCTGAACTGGTAGTAGCCAAGTGATGGGGTGACGCAGGAAGGTAGCCGTGCCACGTGATGGATATCGTGGTGTAAGCGTGTGGCCCGTGTTCTAGGTAAATCCGGAGCACATATAGGGTGAGGCGTGATGCGTACCCGTTTTGGGGAAGTTGGTGATCCTATGCTGCCGAGAAAAGCCTCTAGCGATGTGGATATACGGCCCGTACCCGAAACCGACACAGGTGGTCAGGTAGAGAATACTAAGGCGATCGGGACAACTGTGGTTAAGGAACTCGGCAAAATGCCCCCGTAACTTCGGGAGAAGGGGGGCCATGACTGGTGACCGACGTGGTTGAGCTGGTTGTGGCCGCAGAGAATAGAGGGAAGCGACTGTTTACTAAAAACACAGGTCCGTGCGAAGACGGTGAAGTCGATGTATACGGACTGACGCCTGCCCGGTGCTGGAAGGTTAAGAGGACCTGTTAGATCCCTTGTGGGTCGAAGCGGAGAATTTAAGCCCCAGTAAACGGCGGTGGTAACTATAACCATCCTAAGGTAGCGAAATTCCTTGTCGGGTAAGTTCCGACCTGCACGAATGGCGTAACGACTTCCCTGCTGTCTCAACCACAGACCCGGCGAAATTGCAGTACGAGTAAAGATGCTCGTTACGCGCGGCAGGACGAAAAGACCCCGGGACCTTCACTATAGCTTGGTATTGGTGTTCGGTTCGGTTTGTGTAGGATAGGTGGGAGACTGTGATGCCTCAACGCCAGTTGGGGTGGAGTCGTTGTTGAAATACCACTCTGATCGTATTGGACATCTCAACCTCGGCCCGTGATCCGGGTTAGGGACAGTGCCTGGTGGGTAGTTTAACTGGGGCGGTTGCCTCCTAAAGAGTAACGGAGGCGCCCAAAGGTTCCCTCAGCCTGGTTGGCAATCAGGTGTTGAGTGTAAGTGCACAAGGGAGCTTGACTGTGAGACTGACAGGTCGAGCAGGTAGGAAACTAGGGACTAGTGATCCGGCACCGGCTTGTGGAAGCGGTGTCGCTCAACGGATAAAAGGTACCCCGGGGATAACAGGCTGATCTTCCCCAAGAGTCCATATCGACGGGATGGTTTGGCACCTCGATGTCGGCTCGTCGCATCCTGGGGCTGGAGTAGGTCCCAAGGGTTGGGCTGTTCGCCCATTAAAGCGGCACGCGAGCTGGGTTTAGAACGTCGTGAGACAGTTCGGTCTCTATCCGCCGCGCGCGTAGAAACTTGAGGAAGGCTGTCCCTAGTACGAGAGGACCGGGATGGACGTACCTCTGGTGTGCCAGTTGTCCCGCCTGGGGCATGGCTGGTTGGCTACGTACGGAAGGGATAACCGCTGAAAGCATCTAAGCGGGAAGCCTGTTCCAAGATTAGGTTTCTTTTGAGGTCCCCTATAGATGATGGGGTTGATAGGCCGGATCTGGAAGCATCGTAAGGTGTGGAGGTGACCGGTACTAATAGACCAAACATTCAACACACAAAGAT
>NZ_ABZU01000032.1 GCF_000173655.1 Corynebacterium amycolatum SK46
GGCGAAGCTCTGCCAGAGGGCATGCGCGGCAAGTCGCTGCTGCAGCGAGGCACTACTCCGCTGGAGCAGCGCTACTACGGCAATGCTCGTTCCTTTAACTTTGAGCAGCTGCAGGAAGTCCTGCCGTGGGCCAAGAAGGAATGGGACCACAGCGATGTCACTGCCCCAATTTACGCGCAGTCTGAAAGCTGGGACCCGGTGACTCGGATGCAGCACTTGGATCTGTTCACCTGGTTGCGTGGCGACATTCTGGTCAAGGCCGACAAGATCACCATGGCTAACTCCCTGGAGCTGCGCGTGCCGTTCCTCGACCGTGTGGTCTTTGACGTTGCACAGACGCTGCCGGTGGACATGCGTGTTTCTCACGGCACCACCAAGTACGCACTGCGTCGCGCCATGGAGCAGATTGTTCCGGAGCACGTTCTCAACCGTCGCAAACTGGGCTTCCCGGTGCCGATTCGCCACTGGCTGGCAGGCGACGAACTGCACGGCTGGGCCGAGGACATCATCCGCGAGTCCCAGACCGAAGAGTTCATCAATAAGGACGCCGTGCTCAAGATGCTCGCCGAGCACCACCCGACCGAGCGCGACCACTCCCGCCGCCTCTGGACCATCCTGGCCTTCATGGTCTGGCACGGCATCTTCATCGAAGACCGCATCACTCCGGACATCGAGCAGCGCGACTACCCCGTCGAGCTCTAGCTCGCTAGTTCGCTTTACGACGGTCCCCGCGCTTCAGCCCCATCCTGCCCCGGCAGGCTGCCACCACAGCTGGCGCAACCAAAAGAAAAGGCTCGGACCTCACTCAGTTAATAAGAGTGAGGTCCGAGCCTTTTACTATCCGACGCCTTTACAGCGTCTGCTGACAGCTCTGCTCAGCTAATGACTTAGTTGAAGGAGTCACCGCAAGCACAGGAGCCAGTGGCATTCGGGTTATCGATGGTGAAGCCCTGCTGCTCAATGGTGTCAGCGAAGTCGATGGTGGCACCCGACAGGTACGGAACCGACTGGCGATCAACGACCAGCTTGACGCCACCGAAAACCTCGGCGACATCGCCGTCGAGGCTGCGGTCATCGAAGTAGAGCTGGTAGCGCAGGCCGGCGCAGCCGCCCGGAGCCACGGAAATACGCAGTGCCAGGTCGGTGGCACCTTCTTGGTCCAGAAGTGCCTTTGCCTTGGCAGCCGCAGCTTCGGTCAGGGTAACGCCAGTGCTCTGAGCAGTAGTCATAGCGCGTGTCCTCCTTGTTGAAGTGTTTAAGTATGCGAGTCGACCCCAAGGTCGGCTACGTCATTATTTATCACAACCTTACCGACCAGTCTTTAATTCCCAATTCTGGGTTCTCTTTTTCTTTCTCTTTTTCGGAAAGCCTCCTCTTGCCTCCACATTGCAACCACACCACGGCTTCCCACGCCACAACCGAGCTCTCTCCGCCTCCCACCCCACGCGGCGGCCACGCCAAAAACCACGCCCCTTGCCCAACCCCTGGCCCTCAACCTGCAACCTAATTAGGGAAGCAACTTGGAGACCTTATAATCTGGGGTCGTGAATCTACCGTGGAAAAAGAATGACAAAAAGTCCAAGGCAGCTGACGCAACGAAAGCTGACGCAACCAACGCCGGAGACGTAGCCACCGACGCGACCGCATCCAGCGGAGTCAAGGACACCGCTTCGGGGTCTCAGCAGCCCGGGAAGAAGCACAGCGGTGCTTTTACTCCCAAGAAGGGGCGCCCCACTCCGAAGCGCAACGAGGTTGAGCGCGAACGCGGCATCCGCCGTGGCCCGGTCGAGGCGCCGCTGACCGCTAAGGAAGCTCGCCAGCGTCGCAAGGAACTCAAGGCCTCCATGTCCAAGGAAGAACTCAAGGCTGCCAAGGCACGCGAGCGAGCAGAGCGACGTGAGCAGCGTCGCATTGCCGACGAGCGCATGGCCGCCGGCGATCCGCGCTACATGCTGCCACGTGACCAGGGCGCTGAGCGCAAGTTCGTCCGCGACTGGGTCGATTCCCGTCGCTTCCTCGCTAACGTGTTCCTCCCGTTCGCGCTGATTCTGCTGCTGATTATGATGATTGGCACTTCCCTGCCGAAGCTGGCCAACATCGCATCTCTCATCGCGATGGTTCTCATCATCGCCCTGATCATCGAGGGCATCTACATCGGCCGCCGTGCCATCAAGCTGACACGCGAGCGCTTCCCGAAGACCACCGAAGGGGCCTGGGGACTGGGCTTCTACGCTTACTCCCGCGCTTCTCAGCCGCGTCGTCTGCGTACTCCGCGTCCGCAGGTCAACATCGGCGACGAGATCAAGTAGCCTCATCTGCCATGCGCACTCTGGTTCTCGGTGGCGCCCGCTCAGGTAAGTCCTCATGGGCTGAGCACGAGCTGCTGGCCACCGCCGCAGCCTCAACCGGCGGCGCCTCAGATGCTGCAGCCTCAACGGTGTTGCACTACATCGCAACAGCACGGCCCTGGCCCGGTGATAGCGACTTTCACTCCAGGGTTGAGGAGCACCGCATTCGTCGTCAAGCACAGGCACGAGAGCACGGAGTGGCCTGGCACACGGTTGATGACGTCGATGCGGTGGATGCTCTCGCGTCGCCGAAGCGGCGCATGCTGCTCGACGATGTCGGCACCTGGCTGACGTACATCATCGACGCGCAGGGGATGTGGGAGGCGCCGAGGGGCAGCGTCGCGCCGTGGACGCACTCGCTTGTCGACGCCGTGCGCAACTTCCCCGCAGATTCCGACCTGTTCATTGTGTCGCCCGAAGTAGGATTCGGTGTCATTCCCGAACACCGCTCAGGGCGGCTATTCCGTGATGAAATTGGTCTTCTCAACCAGCAGCTCGCAGCTGTCTGTGATCGTGTTGTCCTCGTTGTGGCTGGCTGCCCCATGGAAGTGAAGGCGGCGAGCTAGATTCACTCCACGCCGCTTCCCCCCCCCTATGTCGGCCTGCTTAGCAATGCGGATAACTGTGCACCAATGGTCGGTACGCAAATCGTTTTCGGGTAGCGTTTGAGAGTATGAACGCGGATTATTTTGGACCGGTAGCACGCCCTGACGAAGAGACTGAACAGGCCGCCCGCGCGCGCCATGAGCAGTTGACTAAACCCGCAGGCTCACTCGGTCGGTTGGAAGAGCTCGGCATTTGGATTTCGGCGTGCCAGGGAGAATGCCCTCCGCGTGACCTGGACGATTGTCGTGTTTATGTCTTCGCTGGTGACCACGGTGTTGCCCAGGGCGGGGTGTCCGCGTACCCGTCCGAGGTGTCTATCCAGATGCTTGCCAATATCGAGGCAAAGGGTGCCGGCGTAAATGCTATCGCTGACATCGCTGGAGCCACTGTTACCGGTGTGGACATTTCCCTCGACCACGATGCCGAAGGGCCATACCGTATCCGTCGCAGCTGTGGTTCTATCGACCGCGAGGATGCGATGAGCGAGGAGGAGGTCGATAAGGCCATCCGCACGGGCATCGCTATTGCCGACGCCGCCGTTGATGAAGGCGCTGACCTGCTCATTGCCGGCGACCTGGGCATCGGAAACACCACTCCAGCCGCGGCACTGATTGGGTCCGTGACCAACTCCGAACCAGTGGTCGTCGTCGGCCGCGGCACTGGCATTGATGACGAGGGCTGGAAGCTCAAGGTCGCTGCCGTACGCGATGCCATGTTCCGCGTGCGCCGCCTGCGCAATGACCCGGTTGAGGTACTCCGTCGTATTTCCTCGCCAGATATGACCGCGATGGCCGCATTCTTGGCTCAGGCAGCGGTTCGTCGCACTCCTGTGATTTTGGACGGAGTGGTTGTCACATCCGCTGCTCTGCTGGCTGACCAGCTCGCTCCGGGCGCCCGCGATTGGTGGGTCGCCGGCCACAAATCGGCAGAGCCCGCGCACGCGCTTGCCCTTCGACACCTGGATAAGGAACCACTTCTCGAATACGGGATGCGTCTTGGCGAAGGCTCCGGCGCCGTCGCTGCCCTACCGCTGGTCAAGTCCGGCGTATCCGTCCTGCGCAACATGGCTACCTTCGCCGACGCAGGCGTAAGCACCAAGGACTAATCGACTTGTCCGACAAAGCCGGCCCGTCTCACCAGGACAACCTCGACGGCGATCCCTCCGCTCACGGCAATGCCGTCGCTGAGGCCATCACCACTGCCCTGTCCTGGCTCACTGTCCTGCCTTTCAAAGGCGCGAGCGTGTTCGACCGCATCACCGGCCGCCGCGCCATCGCTGCACTGCCAGTAGCTGGGCTCGTTCCTGCCGCGGGTGCAGTTCTCATCACGGTGGGGCTGTTCGCAACGTCGTCGTCACGCACGCCCGCGCTTTACGACGTCACCCCGATTCTCGGCGGCGCCCTGATTATGGTGGCGGCACAGATGGTGACCCGCGCGATGCACCTGGATGGGCTGGCGGATGTGGCGGATGCTCTCGGCTCGTATAAGCCACCGGAGGGGGCGCGGGAAGTGCTGCGCGATCCGAGCACCGGCCCAATGGGCGTGGGCTCCATCGTGCTGACGATGTTGACCACCGCCACTGCTTTTGCGGGAATCGTGGCGAGTGTGCTGGCGCAGTGGTCTGGCGACCAGGTGTGGCCTGGGGTGGTTGCGCTGTGCTTGCCTTTTGTAGCCTCTCGCGCGGCGGCAACGACTGCCTGCTGGCGTGGCTTTCCGCCTTTTTCGAGCAGCGGCTTCGGCTCTTTGACTGCTGGTACTCAGTCCACAGTGACGGTGACCTGCTGGTGGATACTGCTGCTAGCTGTGTCGGGCTGGGTGGTTGGGCTCGTCGGCGTAGTCGCTTGTGCACTGAGCTTTGGCGTTACACTGCTGCTGGCGCGGCATTGCGTGAAGAGGTTTGGCGGAGTCAACGGCGACGTGCTTGGTGCGGTCATTGAGATAGCGTGCGCTGTCTGCGCCGGGGTACTTGCTATAGGGTTCTAGCAGGGAAAATGCGCGCATTGCCCCCGTTGGGGTTTTCTTTAAAAAGAACTATTGACGGTCGCTTTGACGCGGACGTATTCTGAGGGCACACCGCCGGGAAGGCGGAGTACAGGAGGCTCGTTTCGGGGCTCGCCCAAATTATTTTGCGCCGACCGTTTGCCGGGGCGCCAAGAACGAGCACACCTTCTAGCCTCCCAGCTAATTAAAAAAAAGCGCGTCCCGTCGCAGTGAACTAGCCCCCGAAAGTTGGACTGGTTTAACTCTAGGCGGTTAGGGCTTCAAGGGTCTGATTT
>NZ_ABZU01000031.1 GCF_000173655.1 Corynebacterium amycolatum SK46
CCCTCAATGTGTGCGGTGTGGAATGCCCGCGCGGCGGCGGCGAGCTCGCCTGCGAGATCCGGCTGGCGCATGCGTGTGACTGTTGAGCGGACTTCGGCAAGCGATGTGCGCGACAGAGCGGTGATGGCCTCGAGTTCGGCAGCGGCGGCATCGGGGTTGGTGTGGACCAAACGCCGCGCGACTTCAGATTTGAGCGAGATGACCGTCAGCGAATGGCCCAGCACGTCGTGGACATCGCGGGCGATGGAGTCGCGCTGCTGGCTGAGCTCAATTTCCTGGTTGAGCTGGGCTCGTTCCTGGGAGAACCTGCTGAGTTGAACAACGCAGCAGACAACGACGGCCCAAAACAGGGCATCGATGGGTAAGATGAGACCGCTTTCCGGAGCCAAGAAATGACTAATGGTAACTATTGTTGCGCCGAGCACGCCAATGCTGAGGATGGCGGGGATGATGGGCAGCATCCAACTGAGCAATGCTGCGACAAATGGCAGGAATGCGCTGGCGCCGTTTCCCACAAGCGGGATGGAGAGCAGGCCGAACGCTGCGACTATGCACAGGGCAAGTATGTTGCGAGCTCGTTGCAACCAGCCGCGAGGATAGTAGTGAAGTGAGCCCCAGATGAAGATGTACACCAGCGCAAAGCTGACAATCAGCGCAGTTATCTGAGCGACCTTTTCGGCGACGAAACCGAAGAAGACGAAGGGTAAAACCACAATCCAGATGCCAGCCGACAGTGCGGAGTAGACATGGAATCCCTGGAAGGGATGGCTGAAGCTGCGTCGCAAAGTGGTTGTCATAGATGCCTAGGCGGTCTCGGTCGGTGGCAGAGGGAAGTTGGTCTAGTTAGTCACAGGTTAGATGGAGGCGATGGCTATCGCTTGGGTTTGCTATCTAGCCGTGTTTCGCCGCGTTATTTACAGCCGCGACTTCTCGCGCTTGTTCAGATATATGCAGAAGCCGATTAGCAGGATGCTCCACACTGCAACATTGACAATGGGCACCCACAGTGGCTCGGTGTAGAGTCCTGCACCAGTATCCGTGCTGGGAGTAAGACCTGCGGTCAGCGGATACCTCGACAGAGTCACAGAACCGAACAGCGGCGTGAAGCGGCTGATTGCCAGCAACGTGCCCTGCATCGGGATAAAGAGGTTGCCGAGGTAAGACAGCACGACAATCGAGCCAGACGCGATACTGAGCGCTGACGGCTTCGGCAGCAGCAGTGCCCAGGCATAGCCGTAGAAACCAAACGGCAGACAGGTTACAACACAGAGAATGAAGCTGACAATCCAGGCCCGTGGCTCCATCTCGGCGCCGATGACGAGGCCGAGAAGATACATTGCCGCAATCGGCAACACTGCGGCGAAGAGCACCAGAATTGCCTGGCTTAGTACAATACGCGACGTCGACATTGGTGTCAGCGCAAGCTGGCGACCCCATCCCGTGGTTTGCTCCATAATCGTTTGTCCGGCGCTGGCCACCGCTGCTGTGACGCCGCCGTAAATAGCCATGCCAATCATCACGTAGGCGGTGACATTGCCGTGAGGGAAGGCATCGCCGCCGCGGTCGAGCGAGGCACCGAACACCAGAAAGAACAAGATGGGCAGGCCGATGGAGAAGAACAGGTTCGACCAGTCGGACAGATAGCGTTTGATCTGAATGGCGATGTATGTCGACAGGCCGTGGGATTCGGTTAGCTTTGTTGCGCTGGTACCAGCAGTCGCGCCGGGTATGTCGGACGAAGTTTCAGTCGCGGTGTACGTCATGGCAATCCTTTCCAGTTATTTCCTTTAGTTCCCAGCAGCCACGGCGACATCGGGCGTGGCATCAGCTGCAACATCTGCGTCACGCTGCATAGAAATGAAAATGTCATCAAGCTTCGCGCGCTGGACCGTGAAGTCGGTCGCATCCGTCTCCGTTACCAAGTGACGAAGCAGTGAGTCCGAATCCCGTGTCCGCAGCCGCACGCGCCTACTGGTCCCGGCCGGTTCCCCAGCAGCGCTACTCAACCAGGTGACCTCATCGACCTCAGTGCGCTCTGAAAGCTCCGGTGCCGCACCCGGAAAATTAGCCTCAACCAGCACTGATTTACTCAGCGCAAGCATGCTCGGCGTATCCAAGTCCGCCATGATACGCCCCTTGTGCAGCATGATGATTCGCTTCGAAAAATCCTCCGCCTCATCCATGTAATGCGTGGTGAACAACACCGTCGTGCCACGCTCCGCCCGGGCATGAATATCCGCCCAAAAATTGCGCCGCGCACTCGGATCCATCCCCGCTGTCGGCTCATCCAACACAATCAACTCCGGATCACCGAGCAGGGCCAACGCAAACTTCAATCGCTGCTGCTCACCGCCCGAGCACTTACCGACTTTCCGCTTCAGCAAGGGTTCCAGCCGCGCTTGCTTTACGACGTCCGCCAACGCCACATGCTCCGAATAGCCACTGGCAATCATCTTGAGTGTGTCCTCGACCGTTACGTCGGGAAGCAAACCGCCCGTCTGCAAGATAGCGCCGACCTGCTGAGCATTGACCGCGTTCCTGGATGATTGGCCGTTGACTTCGATGCGGCCGGCGGTGGGTGTGGTCAGGCCGAGGATGAGATCGATAAGTGTGGTTTTGCCTGCGCCGTTTTCACCGAGGATGGCGACGACCTCACCGCGGCGGACGGTGGCGCTGACATCATCGAGTGCGGTTACTTGGCCTTTGCTGAATTGCTTGGTGATATTGGAGAACTCGAGAATTACGTCCGGATTCATAGTTCCAAGTTCAGCGCGGATTAGAGGTATGGACGTATAGGTGGTGTCACGAATTGCCCATGACAGGTGTCATTGCTTATTTGCGTAGCCAACCGTTGGATTCCATTCCCAAACTTTCTGGCTGGCAGGCCATCCTGGTTTATAGTCCACGCGGGGACGGCGCTTTTGTACCCATCGGATTGCCTGCTCGATCTCGTCGAGGACGCTGTCGAGGTTCCAATTGATGCATGAGTCTGTGAACCGCAGGACTATCCAGCCGTGCAGCGTGCCGGAGTTGGTCTTCCAGCGATCTGTGATGAACGAGTCCACGTTGGCGTGGTACTTCTCTGAGTCGACTTCGATGGCTATTTTCCACTGGTCAAGCAGGATGTCGAAGCAGTAGGGGCCAATGTACTGGTTCATTCGGAAGCGGTACCCGCGTTTGATTAGTGGGCGGGCCAGCTTGCGCTCGAGTTCACTGCATGCGCCAATCGGCGTGGTGGCGATGGTTTCACGCAGCCATGCGGGGACTTTCCGCATCCGGCTGAGGTCGTGGTTGAGGCGTCGATGGCCGTCGCGGCCGGCGTAGTGCGTTTCCAGTATTCTGCGTGCATAGTCTTTTGAAGCTCGTGCTGCCCAGAGCGCTTCGACAACTGGGAGGTCATTGATGCTGGTGTAGGCCGGCAGACGGCTGTGCCTAATGGAGAAGGTCTCGGCCTGAACTGATCCCGCGCCCTCTGCCTGGATAGGAAATGTCAGGGGAAGTCTCAAGTGGATTTGGGCTGCGCTTTTGCCGCTTAGTGCAATGTTTTTGTAATGCCCCGTGATTGCCTGGGCGACTGAGTCGGGAGAGTGGTCGTCAATGTAGAGGCCACGTACTAATTTAGTTAGCCTGCCTTGTTGCAGGAGGGCTTTGGTCTTTTTCTCTCCGATGCCGAGTGCACGTAACTCGGCCGTGGTGAAACTTCCCATGGTCGGGACTTTAAGCTTTTTCGGCCCAGGGGATTCTCTGTGTGAGAGGCTCCGCGTCCAATCTGTGGACAACTTTCAGGGTGTGGATAACCCAGGCCTCCCGCAGCCGCAGCCTCGCAGCCTTGCAGCCGCAGCCTTGCAGCCGCATCCTGGCAGCCGCAGCCGTGGACCATCGATAAGACGGCTTGCGCTTCACCAGGAGCCAGTCGCTGCGCACTAAGGGCCAGCTGGTGAAGCGGAACCCCGCCTGCGGTACCTGTGCCGCCTGTACCGTCTGCGCTGGCGCCAAAGCCCTACAGCCGCCCCAAACCTCAGGGGAGCGGGCATAACCAGCCCATGTAAAGCAGCCTTCGCTACGCTGGGAACTATGGCATTTGCAGCAGAGCAACCCGTCCTCGCGCACTCGGAGTTCCGTCCCGTCGGTGAAGTCGAGCGCGCTGAGGGAACCTTCGAGGTCATCAGCGAGTTCGAGCCCTCGGGCGACCAGCCGCAGGCAATCGCGGAACTATCGGAACGCCTGGACAGAGGCGAGCGTGAGGTTGTCCTGATGGGTGCCACGGGTACCGGTAAGTCAGCCACCGCGGCGTGGCTGATCGAAAAGGTGCAGCGGCCAACCCTGGTCATGGCGCCGAACAAGACACTGGCGGCTCAGCTGGCCAATGAGCTCCGCAGCCTGCTGCCAAACAACGCGGTCGAGTACTTCGTTTCGTACTACGACTACTACCAACCCGAGGCCTACATCGCGCAGACCGATACCTATATTGAAAAAGATTCCTCCATCAACGAGGACGTGGAGCGCCTGCGCCACTCGGCTACTTCAGCGCTGTTGTCGCGTCGCGACGTAGTCGTCGTCAGCTCTGTTTCGTGCATCTATGGCCTGGGTACCCCGCAGTCCTACCTCGACCGTTCGGTGTGGCTGAAGGAGGGCGAGGAAGTCGATCGCGACCAGTTCCTGCGCCTTTTGGTGGACATTCAGTACGCCCGCAATGACATTGCCTTTACCCGCGGCACCTTCCGAGTAAAAGGTGACGTGGTCGACATCATCCCGGCCTACGAAGAAAAGGCCGTGCGGGTGGAGTTCTTCGGCGACGAGATTGATTCGCTGTACTACCTCAATCCGGTCACAGGCGATGTCATCGACCAAGTCCCTGAGCTGCGCATTTTCCCTGCTACGCACTACGTCGCCGGCCCGGAGCGCATGGAACGCGCCGTCGCGGACATCAAGGCCGAACTCGCCGAACGCCTGGCGGATCTGGAAAACCGCGGCAAGTTGCTGGAAGCACAGCGCCTGCGCATGCGCACGGAGTACGACCTCGAAATGATTGAGCAGGTCGGCTTCTGCTCCGGCATCGAGAACTACTCGCGCCACATCGATGGCCGCGCGCCGGGCTCGGCCCCCGCGACACTCATCGATTACTTCCCGGAGGACTTCCTTACCATCATCGATGAGTCGCACGTCACCGTGCCGCAAATTGGCGGCATGTTCGAAGGTGACGCTTCCCGTAAGCGCAACCTCGTCGACTTCGGTTTCCGCCTCCCTTCGGCGCTGGATAACCGCCCGCTGACGTTCGACGAATTCGATGCCCGAGTGGGCCAGGTCGTGTTCATGTCCGCAACGCCGGGTGACTATGAGCTCGAGAAGGCGGGTGGCGAGTATGTGGAGCAGGTCATTCGTCCGACAGGGCTGGTGGACCCCAAGATCGTCGTTAAGCCAACTGAGGGGCAGATCGATGATCTGATCGGCGAGATCCGAAAGCGCACCGAGCGTGACGAGCGTGTTCTCGTGACCACCCTGACGAAGAAGATGGCGGAGGACCTGACCGACTACCTGCTCGAAAATGGAGTGCAGGTGCGGTACATGCACTCGGATGTGGATACGCTCAAGCGCGTTGAGCTGCTGCGACAGTTGCGTCTCGGTGAGTACGACGTGCTGGTCGGCATTAACCTGCTGCGCGAGGGGCTGGACCTGCCCGAGGTTTCGCTGGTGGCAATCCTCGACGCCGACAAGGAGGGGTTCCTGCGTTCGGAGCGCTCGTTGATTCAGACGATTGGTCGTGCCGCGCGAAACGTCTCCGGCGAGGTGCACATGTACGCCGACAAGATCACCGATTCCATGCGGTTCGCCATCGACGAGACGGAGCGCCGCCGTGAAAAGCAGATCGCGTACAACACCGAGCATGGCATCGATCCTCAGCCGCTGCGTAAGAAGATCGCGGACATTCTGGATCAGGTCTATGACAACGCCGACACCGATTACGAAGGCAAGACCGGTGCGGCCGCTGATGCGCTGCTCTCGCGTGCCGACGGCTCGGGCGCGGCCGATGGTGCTAGCGGTAAGCAAATGCCGCGGGCTGAGCTGGAGGCGCTTATCGCGGATCTGTCGGAGCAGATGGCCGCGGCTGCGCGCGAGTTGAAGTTCGAGCTTGCGGGGCGCTTGCGCGATGAGATTTTCGACCTCAAGAAGGAACTTAAGGGGATGATTGAGGCCGGTGTCGAGTAGTTTTTTGCTACTGTTGTGGGAAGTAAAACAGTGTATTCGCGAAAGTGCCTCTGGCCAGTGGGTTCGGGGCAACGACGGCGTTACGCACGATGAACTGTTTTAATGCAACTTCCACAGTGAGGGATAGTTTTCATGAGTGATTACAAGACCATTGTTGTCGGCACGGATGGTTCTAAGTCGTCGCTGCTCGCAGTAGAGCGCGCTGCCTCGATTGCCGCTGCTTTCGATGCCACTTTGGTTATCGGCTGCGCTTACTACGAGACTGCAGAGGATGCGTCCAAGACCCTGCGCCAGGATTCGGTTCAGGTCCTCGGCGATGACCCGGCTCAGAAGAACCTGGCTGCTGCTAAGGAGGCCGCAGAGGCCGTCGGCGCTACCAAGGTTGAGACCGAGGTTCGCTCCGGCTCCCCGGTTGAGGCTCTGATGTCCCTGGTCACCGACCGTCGCGCTGACCTGCTGGTGGTTGGTAACCGTGGTATTAACTCGCTGACTGGTCGTCTGCTGGGCTCCGTGCCGGCTGATGTTGCTCGTCAGTCGGACTGTGACGTCATGATTGTTCACACTGTGAGCTAATAAAACCGTGAGCTAACAAAACGTGAGTTAGCAAAACCGTGAGCTAACAAAACAGTGAGCTATAGCAGTTTAGCTTTCGTTTTAAACCGGCACCTCTGGGTTGAGGTGCCGGTTTTTCCTATTGTCGGCCGGTGATAATCCCTTCTTCAACTACAAAA
>NZ_ABZU01000030.1 GCF_000173655.1 Corynebacterium amycolatum SK46
TGATTTTTCCCGCTCAAACTGCCATAAACCCCGACACTTTCTTGTTGGCGATTGTTGGCAACTGGCGAAGGCTACTTCGCTTCGTCTGCGTCCGTTGTGGTGTCCTCAACGGCCTCGGCGGACTCGGCGGACTCGGCGGACTCCAGCTCGCCGGCGTTATCCTTCGCGGCAGAACCGGATTCGAGAGCAGCGCTTTCATTATTCATCTGGGCACGAATTTCGGCCAGGCGCATGTCGGCAGCGGCATCGCGAGTCGAAGTCTCGATCTCAGCCATGCGACCTGCTTGTGAGGATTCCGCGAGCTCCTGAGCGCCCAACGCATTGGCGTAGCGGCCTTCAATCTTCTCACGGACCGAATCCAAAGTCGGCACATTTGGATCCTCGGAAATACCCTGCATGCTCTGGAGAGTCTTCGACGCGGTCTCTTGCATCTTGGCCTGATCCGCCTGCGACTCCAGCTTGCGGATATCCTGCTTAATCTGCTCGTAGCGAGCCTGCGACTGCTGCGCCTGACGCTGTGCCTCCTCAGCAGCAGATACGGCCTGCTGGTGGAGCTGCGTAGTATTTTCCAGCTCCTTTTCAACATTCACCAGCTGGGTGGCAAACACCTCAGCAGTGCTTTCCATCTTCTGTGCAGTGGCCTCATCGCCCTTGGCACGAGCCTGATCCGCATTGGCAAGTGCCTGGCGGGTGTTCTCGGTAATCTTGTCACGCTCGGAGGTCAACCGCCCCAGCTGCATTTCCAGCTGATTGCGGTTGCCGATGATAGCCGCAGCCTGACGCTGAATCTCCTGATGACGCTGACGCTCGGCCTCAGCTGCCTGCGCAATCTGAACCTTCGGATCCGCATTGTCCTCGATTTTCTTATCGAACGAAGACATCATGTACTTCCAGCCCTTGGCAAATGGATTAGCCATGCAAATCCAACCTTCCTCAACATATGCGGAATAACTAATCGGAACCGAGAAGATTCCATCTCTTAAAAAATTGTACGTGAGCTAGCTCGCTCTCTCTCGGCAAAACGGAAAGAGCTGGTTACCGACAAGCAAGACTTCCCCAGAGTTGTAAACTCTCTAAACATGGTTCATTGCCCTCAACGCGCGTACCGCGGACTTGCCGCGAGTCTCGCCGCGGTAATTACTCTGTCAGCAACTGCGCCGCTGGCTAATGCGACAGTCACCGCAACTGCTGACTCCACCGATACCGGCGCATTTTCGCAGGTAATCGTCGCAGCTCCATCCTCAACGGAGCCGACTAAGCCCTCCGACGCAAAAACCAAGAAGACCACCGAAAAGCCAGCTGAAAAGGCTCCCGAGAAGAGCACAGGGCGAACCGCGGAGAAGTCGGCAGAGAAAACCTCTTCACCGACATCGGAAACGTCCTCGACGGAGCCGTCGGAAAGCACTGCGAAAAGTGAGCCGAAGGAGTTTCCCCCACTTGTGCCAGGGGCGAAGACCCAATGGGGCCTTGGCGTGCAAACTCGTCTCGACGAAGTGACCGAGAAGTTCGATGCTAAGGGCGGCATGCTCGGCATGGGCATCCTGGATCGCCAGACCGGTGAGTTCATCTGCAACGCACACTGTGATGATGTTTTTCGCCTTGCCAGCCTGATGAAGGTGTTCGTCGCCGATGTTGTGGCCTATTCCAACTACACGCAGCCGAAGAAGGGCGAGATCGTCGCTGGCCAAGGCGATATGCCGGTTGAGGGCAACCCCGACGCCATGCTGCGCGACGACATGATTCGATACTCCAACAACGAAGCAACTGACGAGTTGTGGGATTCCTACGGCGGTGTACGCATCGTTGACAATGTCCGGCAGCGCTACGGCCTGTCGGATAAAACCGTCGGCTCGCCTATGTGGGGAGCCACCACCAGTACGCCAGCAGACATGGTCGCCTACTTTGACCGCATGCTGAGCGAAGAGGGCGGACTGAGCGACACGGAGACCAAATACATGCGTCAGCTGATGTACTCCCTGCCGCGCTACTCCTACGGCGATGCAGACCAGAACTTCGGTCTGCGTGCAGCGCTCCCGAAGGAAACGATTGCCAACAAGTCCGGTTGGTACGAAGAGCAGCACACCACTGCCGGATTCCTTGGCGACAATGACCGTTACGCTATCGCGGTTCTGGGCAAAAACCTGGCCGCCAACGACCTCACCGAAGCTGTCAAGCACGTGTTCCCGGACGGGCAGGTTCTGCCAACAGGCGATAAGGAGACAGAGCACGCCCGCACCAGCGCACCACTGTCGATTGAGAAGGACTCAAACAAAGTCGCGCCAGCCCTGTGGGCACTAATAGCGGCACTCGCTGGCTTTGGTATTGGCTGGCTCATTCGTGGCCAGCGCGCAGACTAGATACAAAAAGCCCCCGCGGGCTTGAGGGCTAGTTCAGGCGCGGGGGCTTACGAGGCAGTGCTCCAAGTCAGAAAACGCACAGTATGCGGGCTGAACAGCAGAGTTTACTCGGTAGCGCTATCCTGTGCTGCCTGCTCGGCAATCTGCGCACGGACATCATCCATGTTCAGCTCCGAAGCTTGGCCAACCAGGTCGCTCAGGGCGGTCTCCGGCAGCACACCAGAGTGCTGGAACAGCAGGATTCCCTCGCGGAAAACAAACAGCGTCGGAATCGACTGAATACCCAGGGCGGCCGAAACCTCCTGGTTGGCATCGGTGTCCAGCTTTGCGAACACTACCTCTGAGTGCTTCTCCGATGCCTTCTCATAAATCGGGGCGAACTGGCGGCACGGACCGCACCAGGATGCCCAGGCATCAACGAGCACAATGTCGTTGTTCTGAATAGTCTCAGCGAAAGTCTCGTTCGTAATATCAACAGTTGCCATGGGTCTGACTCCTCTTACTCTTTGACGTCGTGTTCTAACTTCACGTTCTTTACGTAGGTTTTTACCCGTTAGTCTCCCACAACGCACGCGGGGGTCGATTCATTCCCGCCGGGTTCGCGGGGACGTCGTAAAGCGGCGCGTGCTAGTGGTTGATGCGGACAGTGTTGGCCTGTTTACCCAGGCCATCGATGGTGATGACCATTTCCTGACCATCCTGAAGGTAGGTCTGCGGGCTCATGCCGTGGCCAACACCCGCCGGCGTTCCCGTGGAGATGACATCGCCCGGGTTCAGCTGCACGAACTGTGAGATGTAGGCGATCAACTTCGCCGGGGAGAAAACAAGGTCCGCAATCGGTGCATCCTGGCGCAACTCTCCGTCGACGTATGTGCGCACCCGTGCGGAGTCCGCATCGAAGGCATCGGCCGTGAGCATCCACGGCCCGAAAGCACTGGCACGCTGCAACGTCTTCCCCTGTAGCCACTGCGCGGTGGCGTACTGGAAATCGCGCTGGGTGAAGTCATTCATAATCGCGTACCCAGCGATAGCGTCCTGCGCCTGCTCCTCCGACACCCGCAAGCAGGTCTCGCCGACGATAACCGCGAGCTCGCCTTCATAATCGAGCTTTTCCGCGCAGGCCTCCGGCACTCGGATGTCATCCTTCGCACCGGCGACGGCGTCGGCAAACTTCGCGAATAGCGTCGGCACCTCGGGACGCTCGTGCCCCATCTCATCGATGTGCGCGGCATAGTTCAGGCCGACGCAGACGATCTTGCCCGGCCGCGTGATCAGCGGTGCGAACGCCCACGCGCTCTCCGCCATGACGTTGTCAGGGTTGTTCCCCGCCTCCGCCAAGAGTTCTTCCGCTTCACGACGCCACGTTGGCCGCGCTAACACATCTCCGAGACAGTGGTCATCAAAAAGGACCGCTACGCCGTCGCCGAGAACAGCGGCGCGGGTTGCACCCTGGTATCGCAACGTTGCTAGACGCATGGCTTTCTCATTTCTTCATGGCTATTCTCTGTGACACTTCTGTCGCCTGATCGGCTCTCGGTTCCACGCTACCGCCTTGTTGAGCTGAATTAGGAAGCAGGTTCGCTCTTCGGCTGACGCGGAGCCTCGCCTTCAGACAGGGAGGAAGGATTCTGACTGCGCTGAAGAGCACGCTGTCCCGGCGTAGTCATGCGCACTACCCACGCGGGACGGACGAAGAGCCACCCGGCACCGATGGCAAGCAGCAACCTGTGCAGACCGAGACACAGCATCGCCGCGATGATAGTCACCAGCGGCGTCATGATGACCAAGTGTGGGTCCTTCGGCAGGATGAGGTCGCAAATAATCATGACCACAACCAACATTGGAATGTGCATGAGGAAGATAGGCAGCGTTCGGCCGCCAATCTTTTCAAAGGGCACAACTAGGCGAGTGTTCTGCAGCATCGCCATAACATTGATTGCAGCCAGTGCGCCAGTGGTGGACAGGTACACGCGGGTGAAGCCGACGTTGCCTTCGTTAAAGCTCGAGTAGGTCGCCTGCACCCAGATTGCCACCGACAGGAATGCCGTCAGCGTCACTAGCAGTGAGAGGCCGCTGCGACGCTGTGCCATCCGGAAAATCCAGGGCGCGCCGTACATGCCCAGCACGTAGAAGAACAGCATTTTGCTGACAAAGTCCCACGACCAACTCGAAGATTCAAAAGGTGCCCATGCACTAATGAGGCCTGAAGCGATGAGCTGAATCACCGGATGTACCCAGCGGAATGCTCGAGTGAGAATTGCAAACAGCGCCAGCGCCCACAGGAACCACAGGTAAGAAGTTGGTTCGATGACCGCGTGAAGCGTGTTGTAAATTCGCGGCCCCCACGCGCTATGGTCCGTAATCGGCGGCGGAGACACGATGCCATCGGCATCCACGTGCGTATATGGCATGAGGAAAAGCACGAAGTCACGCAGTGGAACCCAAATCACGTAGAGATAGACCATCACCCAGATTCGGCGGTTGGCCAACTTATGCCAGGACTCTTTGAGTGCCTTGCCGGCGAACAGACCAGATAGCAGGAAAAACAGCGGCATACGGATTGGTCCGAGGAAGAAGTTAATCCCCGCCCACTGCGCCGTGTAGTAACCGTGCGCTTGCAGCTCTGTGATGGCATGGCCAAGCACAACTAAAAGAATGCACAGCCCCTTGGCCGCATCGACCCAGCCGACGCGCTGTTTCGGCGCGCTCTTCTGCCTTTTCGCTTTAGCCTCCGCTGCCACGGGAGCGGCAGTTGGTGACATAGTGCTTCCCCGCTTCCCGACGACTCCGCGTAACCCTCAAAACCTTCAAAACCATCAACGCACGAAAACTCGCCCCATTGACTGTCACTCACCTTACCTAGCCACCCGGATTGCACTAATTCTGGGTGGCTAGGCCAGGCACTTAGAGAGAACCACTGGGCTCCTCCGCCAGGTTGGCGAACCTGGAGTAATGCAGCTGGTGGGCCACAGCAATGCTTCCGGTCGGTCCACCACGGTGCTTTGCGACGATAATATCCGCCTCACCAGCACGTTCATGGTCGGCCTCCTGCGAGTCTGGCCGGTAAATCAGCATGACGATATCGGCATCCTGCTCTAGCGAACCCGACTCACGCAGGTCCGAGACCTGTGGCTTCTTATCTGTGCGGGCTTCCGGACCACGGTTCAGCTGCGAAATTGCAATCAGCGGTACCTCGAGCTCCTTCGCCAACAACTTGAGCTGACGGGAGAACTCCGAGACCTCTTGCTGCCTGGACTCGACTTTTTTACCCGAGCTCATCAGCTGCAGGTAGTCGACCACAATCATCTTCAGATCGTGCTTCTGCTTCAGCTGACGTGCCTTCGCGCGAATCTCCATCATGGTCAGGTTCGGCGAGTCATCAATAAACAGCGGAGCATCGCGGATCTTGTCGCCGACCTCGACCAGCTTGGTCCAGTCCCGCTCATCCAGATCACCGGAGCGCAAAGAAGCCATGTTGATCTTCGCCTCTGCGGACATGATGCGCATCATGATTTCATTGCGCGACATCTCCAACGAGAAAATTGCGCTGGTCATGCCGTTGCGAATCGAGGCCGAACGCATGAAGTCCATTGCAAGCGTCGACTTACCCACACCCGGACGAGCCGCAATAATCACCATCTGACCTGGGTGAAGACCGTTCGTCAGCTTGTCCAGGTTGGTAATCCCCGTCGGCACACCCTGCGCCAGACCGCCGTTTTGGGTAATAAGATCCAGTTCCTCCAGCGTGTCATCCAGGACATCGGCGATGGGAACGTAGTCATTCTTCGTGTTCTCACGTCCAACGCTGAAGATGAGCTGCTGCGCCTCATCCACCAGCTGCTCCGGCTCCGTATCCTCCGCGCCCGCATAGCCAATCTGGGCGATCTTCGTGCCGGCCTCGACCAGGCGACGGATTGTCGCCTTCTCTGCAACAATGCGGGCATAGAACTGCGCATTCGCCGCCGTTGGCACCAGGGAGGCCAACGTGTGCAGGTACAGCGGACCACCGATGCGCTCCAAGTCTCCAGTTCGATCCAGACGACCTGCCAGCAAAATGGGGTCAATCTCCGAGGACTCACCGTAGAGGTGCAAAATCGCCGAGTAAATCGTCTGGTGGGCCGGCCGGTAGAAATCCTCCGGCGTCAGCTGCTCGTACACATCCGCGACGACCTCTGAGTTCAGCAACATCGCGCCGAGCACACTCTGCTCCGCCTCGATATTGTGCGGCGGCGTGCGCTCAAAGGTCGCGCCCGCGACGGCACTCGCACGAGCGCCACGACCACGGTCTCGCTCCCAGTCCCGCGCCCCAGAACCGCTTGACGACGATCCGTTGCCCGAGCTCTGCGAGAAGGAATACTCCTCCGGTGGCGCATCCTCTACCGGCGGTTCCGGGGGCAGCGGAACGTCATCGAAGGAATCATCGTGGGAATTCACCGAGTAGGAGGACACCTCGTCCCCTGCTCCGGAATGACCACCATCACCTACAGGCTGACTCATCGTGAGCAGCTCCTCCCCTTCTGGACCACTTAGGTGCCTTTTCAACCCTGTTGCTGACTGACCCTCACGCTCAATACGCCTGTCCGACCGCCAGCACTGGACACCTGACTACCTACCGCAGTTATACCTGTTCGAGCGGATTGACGGACCTGTAAAAGTACCTTTGGAGGCCCCGGAAAACAAGCTTCGACTGGGGTTATCCCCGAAGTTATCCACAGCACCTGTGGATAAGCCTGGGGAGAACATGTGCACAATCAAGAAAAGTCCAGGTGAACGGTCCGTAACCCTAAACCGTCGCTTGAATGTTAACGGGGGTAGCGGAGTTTCAACCCGAAAATATTCTATCTACGCAGGTCAGTGCATATTTGTCTTGATCCTGCACAAATGCGATCCTCTGTTACCCCTTTAGCATCGATGCTGCTCATGCGGAGATTATTAACGATGAATTAATAAAAATCTCGCTCTCTCCAGAACAGTTATCCACGGTAGCCAAGCAAGTTACCCACAGGATTATCCACAAGAATCATCGTTAGCCTGTGGACAAGTTGTAGACGCTCTTTCCAGCACCTGCGTAAAAGGCTTTAAACCAGCCTTAAACCACGAAAAGCCCCGACCTTTCACTACGAAAGATCAGAGCTTCACGTGTGCTGTTGTCATTGGGCCTCAGAGCCCGCGCAGTCTTTAAACGCGGTGCTCGTCAGCCGCCGTCAAAGTAAAAACTCTAAACCGCGAACTTACGCGGCGACGACCTGTACGGAAACATGCGCGGTAATCTGCGGGTGCAGCGCGATGTCAACGGTGTGCTTACCAAGGGACTTGATCTGGCTCGGAGCAAGCACGACTGCGCGCTTGTCGATAGCCTGACCGGAAGCCTTACGAACTGCATCGGCGATGTCACCCTTGGTGACAGAACCGAACAGCTTGCCATTTTCCGAAGCCTTCACAGCAACGGAGACGTTGTCGAGCGAATCAATCTTCTGCTTGACTTCACGTGCATGGTCGAGGTCGCGGATAGCGCGAGCCTCCTGGGCACGACGAATGCCCTCGATCTGCTTTTCTGCGCCGCGGGTGGCAACAATTGCCAGTCCGCGAGGAAGCAGGTAGTTACGTCCGTAGCCGGCCTTGACCTCAACGATGTCGCCTGCGACACCGAGCTTGTCAACGTCGGCGGTGAGGATCAGCTTCATGATCCCTGCCTTTCGCTGGATATGTCTTTAAAAGATTATGAGAATTGTGGATGCTAAATCTGCTGCAAACTAGTCGCGTAGTGCCGTGGCTGAAAGGAGCTTAGAACGGAGGCTCATCGCCGCCGAAGCCGCCACCGGCCGGAGGAGCTGAGTTCCACGGATCTTCCGCAGGAGCTCCGCCACCAAAACCGCGATCGCTCTGCCCACCCTGGTTGCCCTGGTTTCCACCAAAGCCACCGCCGAAACCACCACCGGCATTTCCACCCTGGCCGCGGTTACCGCCGCCAAAGTTTCCACCGCCGTTGCGTGGAGTGCGCGTGACCTGAGCTCGAGCGAACTTCAGGGACGGACCCACCTCATCGACCTCAACCTCAAAGACGGTACGACGCTCGCCCTCGCGGGTCTCGTAACTGCGCTGGCGCAGACGACCCTGGACGATGACGCGCATGCCCTTGGAGAGACTTTCGACAGCGTTCTCCGCTGCCTCACGCCACAGGCTACAGGTGAGGAACATGCCCTCGCCGTCAACCCACTGGCCATCTCGGTACACCCGCGGAGTCGACGCGACGCGGAAGTTCGCGACGGCGGTGCCGTTCTGGGTGTACTTAAGCTCCGGGTCAGCAACCAGGTTGCCAACCACTGTGATTTGTACGTCTCCCTGAGCCATGCTTCTTCTCCTCGGTTGTATTCTGTCGAGCTGATGATGGGGCTTTCGCCCGCTATCCTACGGCTTTCGCATTACCGGTGTGCCCCATTCGAGCACTCTGGATACGCAAATATGACGCAGATTAACGATCAACCCGCAGCACCTTGGTGCGCAGGATGCTGTCGTTCAGATTCAGACGACGGTCGAGTTCCAGCACGGTTGCGGACTCGCAGGTGAGGTCGACGACAACGTAGATGCCGTCTTCCTTCTTCTCGATCGGGTAGGCGAGGTGGCGCTTACCCCAGATGTCCACCTTCTCCACCTTGCCGTTCTCCTTGCGGACAACGTCGAGGTACTTCTCCAGGGACGGGCCTACGGTGCGCTCATCCTGAGACGGATCGATAATAATCATTACTTCGTAGTGACGCACGGACCTCATCACCTCCTATGGTCTAGTTCTTGTATTTCGGCTACACAGCGTGGTGCGCTGGCACTGTCTTTCATGCCAACCGCTATGCAGCAGGAGGATCGTTGCGTCAAGCAACCCTGCCAGGGTACCGCAGGCAGAGGTATATGTCCTAATCGCAGGCGCCGTCGGCAAGCAGTACTGGCAAGCGGTGTCGGGGCGCCGAATAAAAAGAGACGCACACAGGGTGAACTAGCCCCCGAAAGTTGGACTGGTTTAACTCTAGGCGGTTAGGGCTTCAAGGGTCTGATTC
>NZ_ABZU01000029.1 GCF_000173655.1 Corynebacterium amycolatum SK46
CGGCCCTGAAACCTGTCAAAACTGACATAAATCTAGTCAGTAACTCTCGGTACTGTGCCAGGAACTCCGGGTTCAGTCAGTTTCACTCCTGAGCTCCCGAACTCCCGGGGCTCCGAGCTCAGCCAGCTCCACTCCTGAACTCCCGAACTCCCGGGGCTCCGGGCTCAGTCAGTTTCACTCCGGGCTCCTCGGCTCCGGGCTCCCCGGCCCGAGCTCAGTCAGCATCTCGGCCGACCCAGCTGATTCCTGAGGCGCTGCACTCACCAAGCACTGCCCCGCTTAACCCCTGCGAAGTGGACATGACAAGTGTTGCATGCCTAGCATTCCCTACGTGAACAATGACCTTCTCGCCGCGATACTGGCACTGCTGTCCGCACTCAGCATCGCGTGGGGAACCGTCATCCGCCACAACCTCTCCGGAACACTGGAAGAGGGCACCAGCACACTTCGCGGAGTGGCGAAGACCCTGAAGCTGCCGCGCTGGTGGCTGGGCTCGACCTTGGCGATTGCCGGGTATGTATTTCAAGTCGCGGCGCTCGCGTTTGGCACGTTGCTCCTGGTGCAGCCGTTGTTGGTCATGAAGCTGATGCTCACGCTCCCGCTGGCAGCGAAGGTCAACGGTCGGCGTATTTCGCGGTCAGAGATGATCTGGTCCGTGGCGCTTACTTTTGCGGTGGCGACGCTGGTGTTGCTCGGCAAGCCGACTGCCGGCTCCACCGATATCCCCACCTACCTGTGGGGATGGTCTCTTGCCGCCGGTGGCGTGGTCACCTGCGGACTGTACGCCGCTGCAGTTCAGTGGCCCAACACCGGCACCGGTGGCGACTCAGACACCAAACAGCGCGGAGTGCTGCGCCAGAACCCGAAGGCCCTGCTGCTCGGCACGGCAACCGGCTGGCTGTACGGCTTCGTCGCGCTGCTGTCTAAGTCGGTGGTCGATACTTATGTCAATGACGGGCTCGTCCAACTCCTGCTCTCCTGGGAACTCTGGCTGCTGGTGGCACTGGCGGTTATTGGCGTCGGCCTGCAGCAGGCGGCTTTTAACGCAGGACCGTTGCAGGCTTCGCTACCAGCTATGACCGTCGTGGAGCCGATCGTTGCCTTCAGCTTGGGATACATCGTTCTTGGTGAGCGCTTCCAGGCAGTTGGTGTGCAGTGGGCGGCGCTGTTTATCGCACTGGTGACCATGATTTCTGCCACTATTGCCCTGGCGGCTCGGCCGGCAGAGGCCACCTCCACAAGCGCCCCAAGCGCCGCAGACACCACCACAGACTCCACCGATGCCGCCGCGCGGTAAGTAGAGTTCAACTCTCCCGGGCCGCATGACCTAAATTGGTATTTGCACTTATTAAGTCGTTAGCGATTTGTCGGCCTGGCTATCCCCTGCCCGGGAACTATCCCCGGTGAGAAAGACCCGTGGCCGCTATGCACAAGGTCACCAAAGGTAGGACTCGATGGGGCGTCATTCCCATTCCAAGCGGGCAACCAACACCAAAGCAAAGCCCCAAAAGGGCAAGAAGCTGAACTCGAACACCATCATCGCCCTGCTGTTGATCATTGGTGGTTTGGGAGTGCTGCTGTACCCGGTTGTCGCAACGCAGTGGAACAACTTCCTGCAGGCCCGAGCCGCAGATGAGTATTCCAAGCTGGAGAAATCCGCTCCTCCTGAGGTCTTGGACACCGCCTGGAACGAGGCCCACGAGTACAACGCCAGCCTCGGCGAGGTCAATCCCGGCGACGCCTGGACCACCTCCGATGACGAGTCTTCCCCGGAGTACCAGCGCTATCGCCACTACCTCGACGTGCTTGGCGAGACCGACGCGCTCGGCCGCATCGTCATCCCGTCCATCAACTCTGACCTGCCCATTTTCCACGGCACGTCGGAAAAGTCGCTTTCGCGCGGTGTCGGTCACCTCTATGGCACCGACTTCCCGGTCGGCGGCGTGGGCGAGGGTGAAGGTCGTCACGCGTCGCTGTCGGCGCATACGGGTCTGCAAAATGCGACGCTGTGGGACAACCTCGACAAGGTCAAGAAGGGCGACGCGTTCTACATCGCAGTCGCGGGTCACAAGTTGAAGTATGAGGTCCACGACGTAGCCGTCGTAAAGCCGGATGAAACCGATGCTTTACGACGCGTCCCTGGAGAAGACCTGATCACCCTGATTACGTGCACGCCTTACGGCATTAACACGCACCGCCTGCTGGTGACGGGGCACCAGGTGCCGATGGATCCTGACGAGGAGTCCGTATTCGACGGCAGCGGCTCGCAGTGGCAGTGGTGGATGTGGGCCATCCTGGCAGCAGCGGCAGTGATTATTGCGCTGCTGATTTGGTGGCTGCGGAAGCTCTCGCGCGACGGCAAGGGCGAACCGGAGGCCGAGGGCGAGAGCGATAAGACCGACGCTGCGCCGGAGGCGAAGGACTAAGCCACCTACGTGGTGGCCATCACCTTCGTCTCTTCAATTGCGTTCTTGATCCGGTTAATTCCCTTTTCAAAGATGCGCTGAAGGCCAAGCGCCAGAATCAGTGACGGGATGATGAACAGCAGCAGGGCGAATAGCTTCTTCCAGAAGTCAGCCTCATAAATGCCAGCAATCGTGCTGCGGAACATGTCGATGGCATAGGTGCCTGGCAGCCACGGGCTAATATTTTGGACCCACTGCGGCACCAGCGGCAGCGGATACGCACCACCGGCGGCCGAGACCTGCATCACCAACAGCAGCACACAGATGGCCTTACCGGCGTTGTCGAAGGTGAAGACGAACGAGAAGATGATCAGCATAAACACCAGCGAAATCATCCAGCCAGCCAGCAGCATCAGGAATGGGTGCGCGGGCTCGATGCCCACATACACCTGAAGTCCCAAGACCATCAGGGTGGCTTGAACCAGCCCCACGCTAGCGAAGGTGGCGAACCTGCCGAAGAACTTCTCGACACGGGTGTAGTCATCGGTCGGGGCAGCGTTGGTTTGCTCGTCGCTGGCGTCGGCGGCGGCCTCGTCGCTGGTCTCACCGTCGGCTGCATCGGCCTGCGCCTCATCGACCTGATCAGCACCGGCCGCATCGACCGCATCGCCGACCTTCTGACCAGTGCGACTGCGCACCGTGGTGCGAATCAGCACCGACGACAGCAGCGCACCGATCCACAGCGCGAGGGTCGCATAGAACGGCGCCATACCCGCACCGAAGCTCTGGACTGGGAATACGGGGTCCTCCTCGACCTGCACCGGCGCGGCCAACTGCGCGGCCAGGGCACTTGGGTCATCACCGACGGCCTCAGCAATTCGCGAGAGGTCACCGGTGTCCTTAGCTTCCTCCAGTGCGTTGTGGATCTCGTCGAAACGAGCGGCCAGATCATCAAAGCGGGTACTTAGGCCCATCGTGGCGGCGCTGGTCTTACGCAGCGTATCCACCGGCGAGCCCGAAATCGTACCGCGAATGCCGCGAATGTCCTCGCCAATGACCTCGATGTCATTGCTGAGACGCGACACCGGCTCCGACAGTGCGTCGATCTGCGGGCGCAGATTCTGCTCGTAGGAGTTCTTGGCATTTTCCACAGCGGCAATCGCAGCCGTGAATGCGTCCTTCGCCTGGCTTATCGACGATCCCGTATCCCGGCCACCACGCAAATCCGCTGCCACGGCGGAGAAACTCTCCTGCAGCCCACGGGTGCGAGCAATCGAGGTGTTTAGATCGGAAATCGCGCGGTCATAGCCCGGCTTGGCGACACCCGGAACCACTGCCCCAACGGTGTCTTCCAAACGGTCGCGCATCGCAGTCAGACCGTCGGCCTGCTGGCCGAACTTGGCTGCCATCGCATCAAAGGTATCCGCTGTCGCACCACTGGTGGCCTGGGTGCCGTCGACAAGCTCGTTGACACGGTCGCGCACGCCTTCGTAGCTCGCCTGCGTTGCGTCGAGCGCCGTGCTAACAGAGCCGCGGACATTGCCGACCGCAGCTTCCAGATCGCCGGCGACGTTGCCGTCACCCGAGCCGTTGCGCAGAATGTCCATTCGCGCACCAGCGTTTTCCAAGATGGAATCCGCGGTCTCCACCAGCGGCACGGTGGTCTCCACCAGCGTGGACAGCGACCTCGCAGTCTGCGCACCGGAGCGCAGTCGCGCGGCGGTGTCATCAACGCGGTTTTGCACGCGCGTCAGTGCCTGCTTGGAGTCGGAGGTGTTCAGGTACTCATCCAGCGAGGTGATTGCGCCCAGCCCAACACTGGCGACGACCTGCGTGAAATTCTTATCGATCTCCTGAATAACGCCGCTCGCGCCCTTGCCCGTAATAATCGACGACAGCGCGTTCTTCTTCTCATTCGTATAGAGCGTCAGCTTCGGCGCCTTGGTACCCCGGACGTAGAAGGTCATCAGTTCGGTACTGAAGTTTTCCGGAAGCACGATTGCCGCGTAGTAGTCACCGGACTTAGTGCCGTCGATGGCATCCGCGGAATCCGTAATCCGCCAGTCGATGTCGTGATTACGGCTCAGCTTCGACAGCACCTCGTTGCCCAAGTTGAGGTCAATCGCACCGATATCCGTACGATGCCCGCGGTCATTACTGGCGACCGCAATCTTCAGCTTTTCCGTGTTCTCAAATGGCTCCCAGCTGGCCAGCACGTTAAAGCAGGTGAACAGCAGCGGAATCAGCACCAGACCGAAAACCATGATGCCGGTCATCGTGTTCTGGCGGATCACCCGAAAGTCATTCCGCACAATTTCAAGAACGTTTCTCATTAGGCTTCACCTTCTGGGGAAGTCTTCACGCTTGCCGACGACACCTTCGCCTGTGGCTCGAACGAATCACCAGCATTTTCCAGCGAGTACGCATGCGGATGGGAAGTTTGGTGCTCCATGTAGGCGCGCAGCTCCTCCTCCGACAGCTCGCTGAGCTCTTGAGCGTGAATCACAGACTGCTTGACGTACTCGCGCACCGCGATGTAGGCGACGCAGAGCAGCACAAACAGGCAAGCCAGACCGAAGAACAGGGCCTTTTGATCCGGGTAGTTGCGGGCCAAAATACCCAGCACCACCAGGGCGGCCAACGAGACACCAATGGCAATGCGCATGAACAGTGCGTAGCTGCCACGCAGATTCTCCATCCGCTCGTCGACTCGCGACTGGTACTCCTCGCGGTTACGCAGCGCAAAGACGAGGTCACTGAGCTTGTATCCGCTACCGACCAGGTGGACTTCTTCGTTGTTGACCAGGCCGCCCTCTTCAAGCTGGTGGTTAACCAAGATGTTGACCGAGGACAAGCTGCGGCGCAGCCAGTAACCAACCACGTAGGCGACCACTGCCATGGCCATCAAGGTGAGCATATTCTTCAAGTAGTAATTCGAGTAGAAACCACCAATGGTCTCGCGGAGAGCATCAATGCCGTAGGTCAACGGCAAGAACGGATTCAGTGCCTGGAAGAAGTCCGGGGTCATCTCAATTGGATAGAGACCGGCGGCACCAGGAATCTGAATAAACGCGAGCACCACGGCAATACCACGTCCCACGTGGCCAAACGCCGCCACCATACTGTAAATAATGGCGAGATAACACAACTCCACCACGACACAGGTGAGGACGAACGCAACCGCGCTGACATGCTGTACACCAATGACGATGTCACCGATGGAGACAATCAGCGCCTGGAAAGTAGCGATGATGCCCAGCAGCAATGTGCGGCCCATGTACGCCTGGCCCACCGTGATTTCCTTGAAACCTTCCGCGTCGACTTCCACGCGGAAAATCACAATCAGAATGAACGCACCAATCCACAGCGACAGGTTGGTAAACAGCGCCGCCATACCCGAGCCGTAGTGATCCACCGGGAACACGGCCTCAGTCTTAATCTCAGCCGGATCGCTCAGGAACTGCGAAATACCCTCGGGATCGAGGTCATTGACCATTTCCATGGCTTCCCGTTCTTCGGTGGTGCCCAAGGTAAGGACATCGAGACGCGCGGTTTCCAGGCCATCGCGCACCCCGTCGAGGTCGGCCTTGAAGCTCTCGAGGACCTGATCCGCAGCGGAAAGCTGCCCACTCGTAGCGTCGAGAAGCGCGGACGTTTCCTTGACGGTGTCCTTTTGCGCGCCCAGCGCCGCCGCGTACGAACCCACGCGCGCGTTGAGCTGATTAAGCGCCTTGCTCAACTGCGGGAGTGCGTCCTGGGACGCCTGACGAATCTGATCCGAGGCGGCCTTGCCGTCCTTAGTGGCCTGCGCCAATGCCTCGCTGGTGGCGTTGAGGGAGTCGAGGGTTCCCTGCGCCGAGCCGGAGACGTTCTTCAGGCCCTCCACCAGCTCTCTATTGGTGGCGTTGCTCTCGTCGAGCGCATCGATGGTGCGCTGGATTGCCTGCTTATCCGGGCCGTTGAGCGGGTTGGCTTCCAGCAGGGAATTCAGCCCACCAATGACCTGATCCGCCTGGTTGACGATGTCCTCCGCCGCAGCCGTCGCAGAATCCGAACGGGAAATTGCGCCCTGTAGATTGCCAGTCATCGCGCCAATCGCGGCGTTGGCGTTACCGGTGCCCTCCACCAGAGCGGTGCTGCCCTGCAAGTAGGCGTCGTTGAGATCTGCGGAGAAATTCAGAACCTCGTTGTTGAGCTCACCAGTAATCGCCTGCACCTGCGTCAACGCATCCTGGGCGTCATCGAGGGCCGTGTCCACGCTGCCGAGAGTCTTCTTAATCTGCGCAATCGTCGGCTGCAGATCACCAATCTGCTCCTGGATAGCACCGACTTCATCGCGGCTATTGGCAACCGCATCAGCGACATCCTGGAAAGCGTCAGCGGAATTGAGACGAGCCGCATCGAACCGGCCCTGCAGCAGGCCACCAGCTTCCTTGACCTGCTCAGTGACCGCTTTCGCGATTTCCTTATTGAAGGACGCGGAAATCTGACCATCAATTCCAGACGCACCCTGCGCCGTAATGTGCGGTGAAATTGCGTTGATCTTCTGGTTGGCGCGGTACTCCAGCTTCGCTGGATGCCCCTTACCTTGGATCAAATCAACCATTTCCTGCGAGAAGTTCGGCGGAATGGTGATGGAGGCGAAGACCTTGCCACGCTTTAGGTCTCGATCTGCCTTCTCGGCATCGGAGAACTGCCAACCCAGTTCATGGTTCTGTTTAAGTTGTTTGACCACTTGGTTGCCGACATTGAGACCTCCGGTAACCGTGGAACTCGCGCCCTTGTCTTCATTAACAATTGCCACGCCGATATTCTCGGTGTGCTCATACGGATCCCAGAATCCTGGGATGTTGAACCACGAATACAAGGCAGGGGTAACCATCACGCCGATGATGATGACCCACACTTTTGGGCTATTGCGGAGACGGCGCAAGTCTCGCTTAAGAATAGACCAGCTAGTTTGCACCTTTAGGACGCTATCATCTTTACCTCACTAAATACATTGGTACTAGTTTTAGAACTATTGGCAGGTAATGGCGCGGGGTCGCAATATCTTCTACCCCACTAAAACCCCCAAAAAATGAAATTCATCTCACTAAAGGGGTAAGGTACATCACATGCAACGCGGACTACTGCTTCTATGCCGCGGCGGGGCTTGGGTTTAAGGCCGGCTCCCCGTCGCGGGGTAAGTTGTGCCGGCCTACAAGAGAAGTCCGAATTAGAAAGGCCCACAACATGTCTCCTTCCGACGCTTTTATTTCCGCTCCTTCTGTAATCTCCACTCCTGCTGGCGAGATTCCGGAAGGACAGCCTGCTTGGAATAAGCAGCGCAACTCCCAGATGGCAACCAACCGCTACCTGCCTTACGACCAGGAAGTTCAGGACTTCCAGCTGAAGGACCGCACCTGGCCGGACAAGCGCATTACTAAGGCACCGGTTTGGTGTGCCGTCGACCTGCGCGACGGCAACCAGGCGCTGATTGATCCGATGAGCCCGGAGCGCAAGCGCCGCATGTTCGAGCTGCTGGTCCAGATGGGATACAAGGAAATTGAGGTCGGATTCCCGTCCGCTTCCCAGACCGACTACAACTTCGTGCGCGAGATCATTGAGAAGAACATGATCCCGGACGATGTCACCATCCAGGTCCTGGTTCAGGCTCGCGAGCACCTGATTCGCCGTACTTTTGAGGCCTGCGCCGGTGCAAAGAACGTCATCGTTCACTTCTACAACTCCACCTCAATCCTGCAGCGCGATGTTGTGTTCCGTAAGGACAAGGACGCGATCAAGAAGATTGCCACCGACGCCGCGGAGCTGATCAAGACCATCGCGAAGGACTACCCGGACACCAACTGGCGTTGGGAGTACTCGCCGGAGTCCTACACCGGCACCGAGGTTGAGTACGCCAAGGAAGTCGTCGACGCCGTGGTTGATGTCATCGACCCGACGCCGGAGAACCCAATCATCATCAACCTGCCGTCGACCGTGGAGATGATCACTCCGAACGTCTACGCAGACTCCATCGAGTGGATGCACCGCAACCTCAACCGCCGCGACTCCATCATTCTGTCGCTGCACCCGCACAACGACCGCGGCACCGGCATCGCCACCGCTGAGCTGGGTTACATGGCCGGCGCTGACCGCATCGAGGGGTGCCTCTTCGGCAACGGCGAGCGCACCGGTAACGTCTGCCTGGTCACCCTGGGCCTGAACATGCTGACCCAGGGCGTCGACCCGCAGATCGACTTCTCCGACATCGACCTGATTCGCCGCACCGTCGAGTACTGCAACCAGCTGCGCGTTCCGGAGCGCCACCCGTACGGCGGCGACCTGGTATTCACCGCTTTCTCCGGTTCCCACCAGGACGCCGTGAACAAGGGCCTCGACGCAATGGCAGACAAGGTCCGCCCGGGCGCTGCCGTCAAGGAGCTTTCCGACGAGGACCTGCGCGCGGTGACCTGGGAGGTTCCTTACCTGCCCATCGACCCGAAGGACGTCGGTCGTTCTTATGAGGCCGTTATTCGCGTGAACTCCCAGTCCGGCAAGGGCGGCGTGGCCTACATCATGAAGACGGACCACGGCATGAACCTGCCGCGCTCCATGCAGGTCGAGTTCTCCTCCGTCGTGCAGGCAGTCACCGACGCCGAAGGCGGCGAGGTCAACTCCAAGGCGATTTGGGACATCTTCGCAGGTGAGTACCTGGACCGCGAGGCTCCACTCGAGCAGATTGCCCTGACTGTCGACGCAGCTCAGAACGAGTCGGACGCCACCAAGATCAAGGCTCATATCATCTACGAGGGCAAGGAGCAGACCGTCGAGGGTGTCGGCAACGGCCCGCTGGCCGCTTACGCCAACGCGCTGGAGAAGCTCGGCATCAACGTCGAGGTTCAGGAATACGTCCAGCACGCTCGCACCGCAGGTGACGACGCCGAGGCTGCGGCCTACGTCCTCGCAGATGTCAACGGCACCAAGGTCTGGGGCTCCGGCATCGCTGGTTCCATCACCTACGCGTCGCTGAAGGCAGTCACCAGCGCGGTCAACCGCGCACTGGCTTAAACTCCACATAGTTACTGCCTAGGTTTATGGCACTTTCGTG
>NZ_ABZU01000028.1 GCF_000173655.1 Corynebacterium amycolatum SK46
GAAAGAAAACATTAACAAACAATTAACCAGAAAGTCAAACCAACGACTCCCACCGGCTAACCGCACGAAAACATTTCCCCCACATCAGCCAACCAAGCAGATAAACCGCCTGGTCGCGCTGACCTCCGAATACATTACACACAGACCACCCAAAGACACAAAACCCCAGGTAAAATAGCGAAAACCACCACAAGCCCCACTGGAGAATCACTCCTAACGGTTCTAAAACATCCAGAACCGAAGACTTGCGATGGTTTTCCGCACCGTGCGCTCAACTAGCACCGTGCACTTACCTATTTGCCATCAACCGGAGACCAATGACCTCTAGCTAACCCGTTCAACAGAAGCGCCGAGAGCGTTTAGTGTCTCTACGAAGCCCGGGTAACCGCGATCAATGTGATAGACATCGTGCACCTCGGTGACGTCTCCCTCTTCGGTGCACAGCCCGGCCAGCACCAGACCGGCACCAGCGCGAATGTCCGAAGACCACACAGGTGCCGAACTCAGCGTTTCCTTTCCGCGAATCATCACGTGGTGGCCATCGATAGTCGCGTCAGTGCCGAGGCGAATCATCTCGTCGACAAACCGGAAGCGCGACTCAAAAACGTTCTCGGTAAGCACTGACGTCCCTTCGGACACCGCGGACAGAGCAATGGCCATGGGCTGCATGTCCGTCGGAAAGCCTGGGTATGGCAGCGTTTGATAGTTCACCCCCTGCGGACGCCCGTCCATACGCACGCGGAAGCCCTGCGGATAGGTCTCGACCTGAGCGCCTGCGTTCTTCAGTTTTTCCAGAGGAAGGTGCAGGTACTTAGGGTTGATGCCAACGACCGTAATATCGCCGCCGGTCATCGCCGCAGCATAGGCCCAGGTGCCTGCGATAATTCGGTCGCCTACGACCTTGTGCTCAGTGGGGTGCAGCTTCTCGACGCCCTCAACCGTGATGGTGTTAGATCCCGCACCCGAGATTTTGGCGCCCATCTCCACGAGCATCTCGCACAGGTCGACAATTTCGGGCTCACGGGCGGCGTTATCCAGCACAGTCGTACCTTCAGCTAGTACGGCCGCGGTCAGAATATTCTCGGTCGCGCCGACGGACGGGAAGTCCAGCTTGATGTTCGCCCCCTTGAGTCGCCCCGCCTCAGCCACCACACAACCGTGGTGAATATAGGTACGTGCACCCAATTTCTCCAGGCCAGCCTGATGCATGTCCAGAGGGCGGGATCCAATTGCGTCACCACCGGGCAGTGCGACAATCGCATTACGGGTACGCGCCGTCAGCGGCCCGAGCACACAGACCGAAGCGCGGAACTGGCGCACGGCATCGAAGTCGGCATGATGCGAGAGTTCTTCGGGCACCGTGATTTCGATCCGGTCGCCCTCGCGCGTCACGGAGCAGCCGAGCCCTTCGAGGACTTTTTGCATCAATGGCACGTCATCAATTTCAGGGCAGTTCGTCAGTACTGTCGTGCCCTCGGCGAGAAGCGCCGCACCCATCAGTTTCAGAACCGAGTTCTTCGCCCCGGAAATCTGAACCTGACCATTTAGCGTCGCTCCGCCTTTAACCAGAAATCGCTCATTTCCCACTCCCCCAGCCAACCACATTTCGCACTATCGCGCCTAGGCTTGAATCTATGAGCGTTCATCTAACTCGAATTTACACTCGCACCGGCGACGACGGCACCACTGGATTATCCGATTTCAGCCGCGTTCCCAAGGACGATTCTCGTCTTATCGCCTACGCCACGTGCGAGGAGGCCAACGCCGCACTCGGTCAGGCGCTCAGCCTCGGCACGCTTGACGACGAGGTCTCGGCTGTCATCCGCTACGTGCAGAATGACCTCTTTGATGCCGGAGCCGACCTGGCAACACCTATTGAAGAAAACCCGAAGTACCCGCCGTTGCGTATCGAGCCGGATTACGTCGAGCGACTCGAGCACTGGTGCGACCAGTTCAATGAGCAACTGCCAAAACTGGATTCCTTCATCCTCCCGGGAGGCACACCAGCCGCGGCACTACTGCACACAGCTCGGGTGATTACTCGCCGGGCCGAGCGTGCGGCATGGGCTGCCTGCCGCGAGTTTCCCGAAACCACTTCAGTCCTACCAGCGAAGTACCTCAATCGACTGTCTGACCTGATGTTTATTCTTTCGCGAGTGGCCAATGCCGGAAACGACGTTAAGTGGGTCCCCGGTGGCGAGCGCGAAGATGAGCGCCAGGCCGCCCTGGATGCGAAAAAGCGCCGCGCTCACTAGCTAAGTTTTGCTAGAAACGCGGCGCTGGCCATATAGCGACCAAGAGCACCTGGAGCACCTGCGGGTTTGGGCGCAGGAGCCCGTCGTCAAGCGGTTTACGGCAGTGCGCCGATGCGACGGGCTGCGTTGACAGCCTCGTAGCGAGTATGGGCGCCCAGCTTACGCATTACGGAGCGGAGGTAGGACTTAACCGTCTCGGCACCGATGCCCATTTCTTCTGCGGCCTCGACGTTGGTGTGACCGAGGGCGACACAGGCGAGAACGTCGAGCTCACGAGCCGACAGCTTGGTGGTCTGCTTGACGCGAACCGGGGTGACCATCTGATCGCAGAGTACCTCGAGCTCCTGGCGCAGCTTCTCATCATCCACACGGTTAGCGAGCATGCGCAGCTTCGAGTGCGTGGAGCGAACCTGCTCCCACTCAGCGCCATTCATGATGCGGCCGCCCTTACCGTTGCCGGAGCGATCCATGTTACGGCAGGCGTCGACGACAGCGAGGTCCTGCTCCAGGCAGCGGGCGGTCATTGTGACCTCTTCAAGAACCTTGTCCCCCAGGCGCACCGAGGAGTGCACGCCACCGTAGAGCACGCCACGGACAAGACGCGAAACAATCACCGGCACGGCGACCAGCGAGTGCAGGCCTTCATCACGAATCTTGTCGTCATACTCATGGGTAATAACCTTGGCGCGCAGGTAGTCACTGACACCCACCGGGCGACGCGTGGCCAACACGCGACCACCGACACCCGCACCCGATTCCACAGTCAGATTCTGCAGGGCCGGAGTACGCAGGCCAACCCAGTTGTTGATCTGCATCTTCGAGTTATCGGTGACTTCCGCATACATTGTGACCGGAATACCAGTCGCATTCTTTAGGGCGACCAAGGACGACTTAATAACCTCATTGTCGTCCAGAATGCGGTGGGGATCCATCTCGCGTCCTCCTGCGTAACGGGCAAATTGCTTCACTGGTACCCACAGAGGCACCATCAGCCTGTGACTTCGCGCCGACTTACACTCCTACGAAATGGCCAACTACCGCTCAGCGGCTACTGACCCTTTCGGGGGCTGTAAACCGTACAAAGTAGATAGTACCCTCCGAACGGGTACACCTGCATTAAGGCATCCGTCACACAATCTTAGGAAACAACTAGGTTTCTCTACAAGTACGTAAAGAAAATACCAGGATAAATCCTGCCATTAGCCCCGCCTCGGCCGAATAAATGCAAGGCAGGGGTAGCTATTTTTCCGCTAATAAACTGCGTAAATGTTGATAGCAGAGGGTAATGAACGGCGTTTTACCCCCAATGCGGACATTTTCGAAAAAGACCTTCACTTATTTAATTTGGTGCGCTATCGTTATTCATGCAACAGGTTTTGTTGAGTTCCGCCTTCAATGCTACGTCCTCCACGTGGTTGTCCGAAGGTGGTGCACAGCAAACGCAAGAGGGAATCCGGTGCAATTCCGGAACTGTCCCGCAGCGGTAATCTGGAACAAAATTCGCCAACGGCACTGAGGTTGTTTCAACTTTGGGAAGCGGCGAAAAGTAGGAAAATTGATAATAAGGTTCTGCACGTAAGCATTGAAGCGAGCGGCAGTCGTCATCCCCTTATTGTCGGTCACGCCAGGAAGTCCGAATACCTGCCTGATGCGCCGAGGGCACTGCAAAGTGCCACGGCCACGGAGATCGCCCGCGGACAGGTGTGACGTGAAATGGAAGCGAAGAAATGCGACAGCTTCGTCTATATTTCTAGGCCTATTTTCACAGGCATTACGCCCTGCCCGCGGGCGTTTTTCTCATTTTTAGCGTGGTTTAGCTGCACATATCGATGAGCTATTCACCAACCAAACCGCTCGCCTAAACTTCCTCTGGATGGAGCACATCTCGCCCAATCGCATTGGAGACCACGGGCGCCCAGGGCAAAGCCAATCGAGCGTGTTCGACCAACCGTCGATCGGCCAAAATTTCCTCTTTGGAGCCAACTCGCAGTTTGCCGTCGGCAAGCACTGCTGCCCTATCGGCGAAATTCCACGCGAAGTCGATGTCGTGCGTGGCGACGACGACGGCTGTGCCCTGATCGCGCAATTGATTGAGCGTGTGTGCAAGCTTTCGTGTCGCCTGCGGATCGAGGCCGGCGGAGGGTTCGTCGAGAAGCAGCACGCGCGGATGCATCGCCAGCGCGCCTGCGAGAGCGACGCGCTTGCGCTGACCGTAGGAAAGCTGGTGCGGAACGCGTTCGGCGAGATCGGTGATTTCGGCGGTACCCAGGGCCTCCCGGACGCGCCGCTCGACTTCCTCGTTCTTAAGCCCCAGGTTGACGGGACCGAAAGAGACGTCTGCAAACACGCTAGCCGCGAAGATTTGCTCATCCGGATCCTGCGTGACCATCTGCACTGAGCGACGGACCATATTGCGGCCGTGCCGGGAGTACTTGTAGGCGGTGCCGTCAAGGCGGACCTCACCGCTATTGGGCTTAGACGCTCCCGCGAGCATGCGCAGCAGCGTGGACTTGCCAGAACCGTTTGCGCCCAACAGCGCTAGGCGCTCGCCGCCCGAAATTGCCAGATCCACGCCTTTCAGGACGTGGGTTTCATCGTAAGCGTATGTGACTGCTGTCGCTTCCACGATGGCACCGTTGGCACCGTTGGCACCGTGCACGGGATTAGCGCTATTTTTCCGACCGATCGACATTCCTATACACCCCATTTCAGCAGCGCCCAGGCCGCAATCAACGACAACAGTAATGCACTGGATATCGCGAGGAACTTCGGCTGCCTCGGCCGCGAAATCACCAGTACTTTCATTGCACTTGGGTCGGCACGCAGCTCGATTCCCTCTTGCATCTTGCGCGCGCGGGTAAAAGCGATGACAAAGAGGCTGGCGGACTGCGCCGCCACATCACGGATCATCGCCCGGCGCGTGGAGTGCCCAAGACGTCGCGCTTGGGCTTCCGTCATTGAGTGCGCGGAGTGAATCAGCACACCAGTCATCCGATAAATCACCTCGGCGAGGTAAGTCAGGTAGCGCGGCATACCGTGCTTGTCGAGCCACGCAATGAGCTCCGAAATCGGAGTGGTTAACGCAAAGACCATCGTGCAGCTGATACCCGCAAACGAACGCATCACAACCTGCGCCATTCGCTGCGGACCATCCGGCGACCACGCGAGACCGTCGGGAGTAAGCGCTACCAAAAGCGGAAACGCGCCGACGAGCACAAAAGCCGCCGGTGCCAACACCATTGCCACATACAGCTTGCGGGGCACCCGGGCTATGTACGCAATAAACCAAGCAATGACCGCAATGCCCGGAGCAAACGGAATTGGCGGAAGCGCAACCGCCAGAATCAACAGCCCACCGAGCAGCAGGATCTTTTCGCCCACGTTGCGGCGTGCCCAAGCGCTGCGCGCCGCTGCGGCTTCTAGCGCATTCACTGCTCTTTCTCGCGCTTATCTGAACGCGCAGCAGCTTTCCCTCGGTAGAAGCCAATAACGTAGAACAGGACGCCAGCACCGATAACAGCCTGGAGCGCGAACAGACCCGACTCGACCTCACCCGGCAGTTCGCCGACGAGTGGCTCGAACCACGGCTCGTAGTTCGGGTCGATTTCCTGAATTGTCTCTGTCGCAGCGGAGTCCGTACCTGCGAATGGCTCCTCGGAATCTTTGTCTCCGAAATTGAAAAACAGTGGGAACATGGCAATGACGGCGACCAAGATAATGAGCCCCATGCTGATCCACAATGAGTTTTTCTTGGTTCGGCTAGGTGCCTGTGCGTCGACAATCTGCGCGTTGTTTTTTGCATTCATAATCGTGCTCTCTTTCGCTTCTTTTCGCTTGACGACGGCTACTGCTTCTGGCCAGATACGGGTGCAGCTGCAGCATTCTGCGAAGTGGCAGATTCTGCAACAGCGTTGGTCGTGGTGTTTGCAGCTTTCGCCCCCAGCGCCGGTGCTGACGCATCGCCGAAGCGGGACAGGAAGCCGATATCGAGGAGCTCAGAGTGTGCCACTGCCAGCAGGGTACGCATGAGAATGACGGTGACCAGAGCCTCGATGATTGCCAGCGGAATCTGCGTGATAGCGAACAGGCCGAGGAATGTAGCCAGCGCGCCGCCAACACCGCCCGGGTTAGCCGGGTGCGCAAGTGCGAGCTGCATGGAGGTCACAACGTAGGTAGAGAGGTCAGCGAAAAACGCTGCCATAAACACACCTGGTAGTAGGCCTCCGCCGAGCTTTCGAGTCAATACGTAGAAGGCGTAGCCGACCCACGGGCCGACGATTGCCATGGAGAAGATGTTCGCACCGAGCGTCGTAATGCCGCCGTGAGCGAGCAAGATAGCTTGGAAGAGCAACACGATGGAGCCAAGCAGCGCCATCACCGGAGGTTTGAAGATTACAGCACCAAAACCTGTACCTGTCGGGTGCGAAGTGGAACCCGTCACGGATGGAATCTTGATTGCGGAGAGCACGAAAGTAAACGCACCGGCAGCACCGAGCAGCATGCCGCTACCGGGATGCTCTTTCATAGTGCGCTTGACTTGAACTGCGCCGTGAATGACAAAGGGAGCGGCAGCTACGCCCCACCCAATGCAATGAGTGACTGGGAGAAATCCCTCAGCAATATGCATGATGTAAATCATCTTTCTACGGTGCTATTCACCTCGACAGCACCGCTCGACCGCCAATCCGCGGACGCGAATTGGATGATTTACAGTCGGTCTCCTGGCTGATGGGCTGAGGAAGGCTTCACACTTCTACTAATGCCTCGCCTCCTTCCCCAGAGGTTTGAGTCCCCCTGAGTGGCTTCGACGAAGCACCGCAATCGCTGAGTCCATTGTCTGCGTTTTCCGGTTATCGCATATAACCGCTGTGCAGATAAGGGCCGCAATCGCGCCCAATCACAGTGGCGAGGGCCGCTGCCTATTTACAAGGCATTCCCGTGCACTGTAAATCACGTCTCAGAATAGTGGATTCTAAGAAACTTTAATGCTCTTTACCCTCACAATGGAGGTAGGGACGAGCAAGGCAACGACATAGCGCTAACGTGACAAGAGCAGGGCAATTGCGAAAAACAGCGGTGCGGCTGCGACGGCGCCGGCCCCGGCGACCGTGACGGTGGTGGCACCGGAATTGGCAGCCTCCAGTTCCCTCCGCAATCCATGAAGTAGACGAACTGGTCTGTACTAATTGCAGAATCAGGCGTACACTACGGCTACACGCGAAAACTCATTAGGAAGTCCTCTGTGATTTCCGGAATGGATAAGCTTAATGACTATTTATAACGATGTCACTGAACTGATCGGCAACACCCCGCTGGTTAAGCTCAACCGTGTTACCGAGGGCCTGCCGGGCAATGTGATTGCCAAGCTGGAGTTTTACAACCCTGCCAACTCGGTCAAGGACCGTATCGGCAACGCAATTATCGATGCCGCCGAGCGCTCTGGCGAGCTCAAGCCGGGCGGAACCATCGTCGAGGGTACCTCGGGCAACACCGGTATCGCGCTTGCAATGGTCGGCGCAGCCCGCGGTTACAAGGTCATTCTCACTATGCCGGACACCATGAGCCAGGAGCGTCGCGTCGTTCTGCGCGCATTCGGCGCTGAGCTTGTACTCACCCCGGGCGCGGATGGCATGCGCGGTGCTGTCGATAAGGCCAACGAAATCGTAGCTAACACCGACAATGCAATCCTGGCTTCCCAGTTCGCCAACCCGGCCAACCCGGCTATCCACGAGGCAACCACTGGTGAAGAAGTCTGGGAAGCTACCGACGGCAAGGTTGATTACTTCGTGGCTGGCGTCGGCACCGGCGGCACCATTACCGGTGCTGGTCGCACGCTGAAGAAGCACAACTCGGACATCCAGCTGGTTGCCGTCGAGCCGAAGTCCTCCCCGCTGCTGACTGAGGGCACCGCCGGCCCGCACAAGATTCAGGGCCTGGGCGCAAACTTCGTCCCAGAGGTTCTCGATCAGGAGCTTCTCGACGAGATTATTGCGGTTACCAACGAGGACGCTATTGAGGTCTCCCGCAAGGTCGCTGCAGCCGAGGGCATCCTCGGCGGCATTTCCGCCGGTGCAAACATCAAGGCTGCTCTCGAGATTGCAGCCCGCCCGGAGGCTGAGGGCAAGAACATCGTCGTGATTGTTCCTGACTTCGGCGAGCGCTACGTCTCCTCCGTCCTGTACGAGGATCTGCGCGACTAAAACCAAGCGCTATAAGCGCCCGTAACCTTCTCTGCAGAGCCCGCTAGCTGGCACTTTCCGTCGGCAAGCGGGTTTTTGCATTGCCCACACTTCCGACCAGATAGAATTGACGCCCATGAGTGACTTTTTCCGAATCCTCAAAGAGGATCTGGACAATGCCCGTGCGCATGACCCAGCTGCGCGCAGTGATGTAGAAAATGCCATTGTCTACTCCGGCCTACACGCAATCTGGATTCACCGATTCTCGCACCGTCTCTGGAAACGAGGCGGGATTTTCAAGGGCATTGCACGAGTACTCGCACAGTTTTCCCGTTGGCTGACTGGTATTGAGATTCACCCGGGTGCCCAAATTGGCCGAAGGTTCTTCATCGACCACGGTATGGGCATCGTCATTGGCGAAACCGCAGAAATCGGTGACGGCTGCATGCTCTACCACGGCGTGACACTCGGCGGCCGCTCACTGGAAAAGGTAAAACGCCACCCCACCCTGGAGGACAACGTCACCGTCGGCGCAGGTGCGAAAGTCCTTGGCCCCATCACAATTGGTGCAGGCTCATCAATCGGCGCCAACTCCGTAGTCACCCACAGCTGCCCACCCGATTCCATCGTGATAGGAATTCCGGGCCGCGTACGCCCTGCCAAGCCCGAAGAGCACAAGCCATTGTGCGATCCGGCGGTGTACGTCCAGGGTGACGGGGACTTCATCTAGCCCAGCCCTAAAACTAGCTCTACATACAAAAGCCGACCGGCTGCTCGCCCTATCGTGAGCAGCCGGTCGGCTTCTTTATACGTTCTTCGCCCTTCAGCGACTAGTCAGCCAGTAGATCCTGGTATTCCGGGTTTTTCTCCACGAAGTTGGCAACAGCGGAGCAGCTGGTGCGAATCTTGCGGTTGTTCTTCCGAACATCATCCAATGCGCCTGCGATAAGCGGCTTAGACAGGCCTTGTCCACGGAATTTGTCATCTACTACCGTGTGGTCAAAATCCAGGGCACCTTCCACCGGGGTGTAAGCGGCAAAGCCGGCCTCTTCTCCCTCTACGGTGAGAACGTAGCGCTGACCGGCCTCATCATGCGAAATAGTGTGTGCCATTTTCGGAATCACTTCCCTCTCGTGGTTATGAAGCGTCGTCATTACAAACGACTCTTAGGATGTAACCCAGATAACAGCTCTCGCTTCGGATTAATTCCGAATCCTGGCTAATTCTGCACTAGTGGGGGTTCGCCCGGGTGCTCGTCGGCACGCCCGACAGCGACACGGCACGGGACATCGCCCTTCGCGCCCTTAGTCGCAGCCTCGCCCTCTGCCCACCCAGGACTGACCGCCTCAGCGAGAGGGCCTGCCAGATCCGCCATTTCGCAGTGAGAAAGCCCCGGAGCCACCACACTGATGCGGTAACGCTTCCGATCCCCCGGATCCATGCCCGGGTTGGCCTCCGCCCACAAATCAGCGAGCGAAGAGGTGCGCCCCACATCGGGCATGACATCCTCGTAGACGTTGACTTCCTGATCCGGAATCAGTTCCGTGAGCACCCCACGAACCTTCTCAGCAGCCGATTGGCTGCCCTCAGCATCCGTGTAGACGAAGATGCGCACGACCCACGGCAGTGTCTTATCGTGGGACAGCGTTCCTGCTGAGGCGAATTCCTTACTCATGCACAACATCCTATCCGCTGGGGTGTGTACGCGGTTTAATTTCCCCCACTTTAAGGTTTTCGCAAGGCTCGATGCACTTTGCTTTACGACGATTCCCGCGACAAACACCTGGTAAAACAAGGAATCCCCAGCCCGTTTCCGGACTGGGGATTAATTGTGGCCAGAAGCGGGATCGAACCGCTGACCTTCCACTTTTCAGGCGGACGCTCTACCGACTGAGCTATCTGGCCAGACTTGAAATTAATCAAGTGGCGACCCTGACGGGACTTGAACCCGCGACCTCCGCCGTGACAGGGCGGCGCGCTAACCAACTGCGCCACAGGGCCTTAAATGCCGTGCTCAACTTTCTGGATTACCAGCGCTGTGCACGAGTTGTTACTCTACAGAACAGCGCTGAACATAAGCAAATCGCCAGTTCATGGCAGATATTTTAAGTTGAAAAATGATCCCCGGTCCCGGGTCTCGATGCAACCTAAACTGTGGCGCCCCCAGTGGCGGCGGCGGGTTAATAAACAAAAGTATGTCCGCTCAGCATTTTTCCTATTAACCCTCTATTACCCCGCACCGACGTCCAGCGCCACTAGTAACCAAAAGCAAAAACACCAGCTCCAACCGGAACTGGTGTTTAGAATTGCGACCCTGACGGGACTTGAACCCGCGACCTCCGCCGTGACAGGGCGGCGCGCTAACCAACTGCGCCACAGGGCCATCATGACTTTTAGTGGTACTCCCAACGGGATTCGAACCCGTGTTGCCGCCGTGAAAGGGCGGAGTCCTAGGCCTCTAGACGATGGGAGCCCGACTTAACGCTGCAAAGAGTTAGCCACTAAGTGACGAAAGTGCGTACATCTGCAATGTATAAACATTGCAATTGCGCGCGCTCTTGGCAACGTAAAGAACTATAGAGGATAAGTACCCTTTTCCCAAAATCCACGGCTGAGCTGGAATTTCTCGCTATTTCCGCGGGCGCTACTAGCATTCCGATAAGCTCGCAACTATGGCAATTCCGGATTTCATTGTTCAGCTCCGCGAAAAAGTGGGCCACGCTCCGCTCTGGCTCCCCGGCGTCACGGCTATCGTCATTCGCGATGTTCCGCCGAATGCACCGATGTACGCCCTGCCCGAGGTCTTGCTGGTTCGTCGCTCCGATAATGGTGAATGGACCCCGGTCACCGGAATTATCGACCCGAACGAGCAGCCTCACGACGCTGCCGTGCGGGAGGTAAAGGAAGAAACGGGACTCGATGTCACAGTTGAGGCTCTACTCGGCACTGGTGCCGTTGGCCCTATCGAACACCTCAACGGCGATATTGCCTCATATCTGGATATCTCCATGCGCTGCAGTGTTGTTGGCGACGACGTCCCCTATGTCGCTGATGATGAATCCACTGATGTCGGATGGTTCCAGATCTCACAGATGCCACCGATGATGCCACGCTTCCGCTTGATAGTCGCCGATGCAGTGGCGCAGCTCAAGCACCCGACGGGCTTCAAGCCACGGATGGGCTACCACAAGCGGGAGAAGTAATTGTCGCTGCGGGCGACGTCGTAAAGCGTTGGCAGAAAGCGCTGCATGACCACCATGCCCACCGAGAATTTTCTAGCTATTTTCTAGTATCCCGCTGGCTTTGCACCCGATTCGTGCCCAATAGATGCCATTTAGAGGTCATTTTTCCTAGGCGCTCGGGTGGCTAATGCACCCCGGGCAAGTTACTACGAAAAACAGGG
>NZ_ABZU01000027.1 GCF_000173655.1 Corynebacterium amycolatum SK46
CAGCCGTTTTTCAGGCTATTTTTGTCATAAACGCAGTCAGTAACTCGGATTGGCCCGCCGCGGGCGAGCTTAATCGGCCGAACATAAACGCAGTCACTAAGCAAAAACAAGCACCCACCAACGGAATCGTTGGTGGGTGCTTGTTTTATTGAAATAGAAACGCTTTGCGGAAAATACGACAGCGGTTAGCTTGCGCTAGCTGTCGCGACCAGCGCCTGAGGCCCATTCCTCCCAGTCAGAGTAATAGTCGTCTCGATCGGACTCGTTCGACTTGCCGACGAGTTCCCGCTGCAGACGCTCCAAATCCATTTCTGGTGAATCGTACTTGAGCTGACGGGCAACCTTCGCCTGCTTTGCTTTCGCACGGCCGCGACCCATGGCCTGACCCCCTTGTGTAATCCGTGGGACGGCACGGGGATACGGCCGACCCACTTATGTCTTATTGCGTTAATTCCTGTAAGACACCATAGCCGATTTTTAGACGAAGGGGTTACGCGGGGAGGCCCATAGTGGGTTGTGTCCTCGCGCTCAGACAACTCAATATGTGCTGTGACCTGGGGGAATAACCTTTCTGAAAAAGAATGGAAAAAGTTATTTTTTCACCACTCTGTCTGGTGGCTTTACCTATTTCCCGTTACTTATTTCCCACGCAGGCGGTTGATGGCCGCACGACCCGGCGGCAGCTGCTCGACGCGGTCGATGGAGGAAGGGTCGACGGCCACGGCGCAGTCACCCACCACAAGGCCCTCGCGTTCCTGAGCCGAGCGCTTAAGCAGAGCCAATGCAATCGGGCCGTAATCGGCATGTTGCACGACGGTGCCTACGCGTCCCACGGCGCGCTTGCCCATCATCACTGGATCGCCGGTTTCCGGCAGAGTGGCTGAGCCGTCGAGCTGCAGCATCACCAAAACTCGTGGGGAGCGACCAACATTGTGGACTCGAGACACAGTCTCTTGGCCGCGATAGCAGCCCTTGTCCAAGTGCACGGCAGCCGTGTCGAATTCAGAGGCAATCCAGCGCGGAGCCTCATGCGGAATCATCTTCTCATCTACATCGATTCCCAGCTCCGGCCGCAAGGAGACTACGCGTTCGGCCTCCCAGCCCATCAGGCCAACTGGGGAGGCACCAGCAGCTACCAACGCTTCCCAAGCACCGACTAAATCCTGTCGGCGCACGAGCACATCCACACGTCCGCCGCGTGGCCAAGGCACGTGCCGGACGTAGGAATGCCCCACCGTCGTAGCCTTGCCCACCTGCGGGAATGCGAGGCCGGCAGACACCAGTACCTCAGGGGCATTCGGCCCCATGACGGAAATGATCGCCCGTTCTGCCTCAGCAATTTCCACCTTGGACCAGAACACCATCATGTTCAGGTACTTCAACAGGGAGTCGAAGCCAACTGGGGGCACGTCGATAAGCACGGAATCGTCCAAAACAGTCAGCGTCATGTGGTGGAGAACATGACCGTTGGCATCCAGGTTCAGTGCTTCAGTGACAGTGCCGGGGGTGGCATCGTCGACCTTCTGTGAAAAAAGTGTGTTGAGGTAGGTCAGGCGATCCTCGCCAGTAACCTCAATAACGCGGTAGTACGAGCGATCTACTACTCCGCAGTCCTCCTGTAGATGACGTTGCTCTACCAGTGGACGGCCGTAGTGCCATGCCACGCTAGCTTGCCCTGTGGTTTGCTCAACGTTTTTCGCTGAGGTTCCGTCTGAGGCGTTCTCTGAGTCCTTCTCTAAACCTTCCGTCTGTCCGCCCAATTCGAGGGCAGCGGCACCAGCCACGTGAGACATCAAAGGACTTACATACTCAACACTCACTCCCTCATGTTAACCAGAAATCCCCAAATTAAGCATGGATTAAGCTTGTGTGTATGACGGATTCGCTTTCTTCTCTAGTTCTTATCGACGTCTTCGCAGACGGTGGCCCGATTGCTGTCGAAGCAGGACAGCCGTTCCTCTACGCGGACGATCTCGGAGCTATTCGCGGTGACGGAGTTTTTGAAACACTACTGGTCAGGGGAGGTCATACCTGTAATACTGACCGGCACGAGAAGCGGTTCGCATCGTCAGCGCTAATGCTGGATTTGCCAACCCCGGACCTGGAGCAATGGCGGGCGGCTACCGAGGTTGCACTACGGGAGTTGCGCGATAGGTCAATTGAGGGGGATGCGACGTTGCGGTGGGTTTACTCGCGTGGTCGCGAGTCCACTGGAAGGCCGACTGGCTACGTTTTGGCAAGCTCCGCGGAAAAGGTGGCGGAAAATCGCCTGAAGCCGGTATCGGTCATGCTTGCAGAGCGTGGTTTCTCGCTCGACCTTGGCTCCCGTGCACCGTGGGCGCTCATCGGCGCGAAAACGTTGTCATACGCAGCTAATATGGCCGCATTACGCTATGCCAAGTCCAAGGGTTTTGACGATGTCATCTTCACCTCCGCAGAGGGAAAGCTCCTGGAAGGCCCGACATCGACCATCATCGTTCAGCGCGGCAATGAGCTGCTGACCCCCAACCCCGGTGAAGGAGTGCTGCCGGGCACGACTCAGGCAGCGCTGTTTGAAACAGCTGCCAACTGCGGCTGGAAAGTCACCCCGACGATCCTGGTGCCCGGGGACCTATTCACCGCCGATGCGGTATGGCTGGTGTCGTCGGTGCGTATCGCGGTCGTGGTTAAGTCCATCGATGGTGAGCCGATTCGGCAGCCGGACGCAGTCGCGGAAAAGGAATTCCGTGACCTGTGTGACGAGGCGCTGGCGACGCAGTAGGGCTTGACGCAGTAGGGCACCAAGTCGTAGTGCGCAAAGTAATAGGGCCCCGCAGCCAGGCCACACAGCGCCCGTCGTAAAGCGGGGAGAACCTAGCCTGCGTAACGCTTGAGCTGCGCGGACATACGGGGAGCGAATTCCTCATCCCGCAGGCGCTCGTCCACCCAGCCGAGATCGTTGTTCGGCATCAAACCGTAGAGGCGCTTGCCCGGGCCAAGTGATGCTGGACCGGTAGCAGTGACCATTGTGGAGGCTGCCTGCAGCTCCCATGCGCGCTCGGAGACCGGCTTGCCGTAGTAAATCTCAGTGACGCCGGTGGAGTGGACGCAGATGAACTCAATCTCGTCATCGTTGTTGATGCGCCAAAATCCCGTTTCACGCTGGTCAGGGCCGGTTGGTTTGCCTTCTTCATCCAGCTTCCAGATGCGCGACTCATACTTCAGGTAGTTCTCGCCATCATGGCTGAAGATAACTTGCTGGCCGAAGTTGTACTCACCGTCGACGACGGTGTTTGCCTGCCCCTCACCGCGCCACACGCCGACCAGCGGCAGTAGTGCCAGCAGGCCGTCGTGAATATTCGGGCCGAAACGCAGGTTAGCGGTCTCGTCGGGAATCGGGAGCCCTTCAAGCTCAGTGATGTTGCGCGTAGCGGTGCTCTTGGCCTGCTCGGCCGCGCGGTTGATGGCCTCGTTGCCGTCGAGGCGAGGGGCTTCCGCAGCTGCAGGCTCCTGTGCAGCGGCGTCTGTCTGGTTGCTGCCATTGTTCTCGGTCATGCTTCACACTCTACCGCTGAAGCTCTTGTGACCATGTATGGGCTGTTGGCGCATGGTGGCAACGCTGCAACGACGTTTAACGGCGATGCTTGACGACGGCCTTAGCGACGCACCCGACAGTTCTTCTCCGGCAGCTTTTCCGTGGATTTCGCCGATGCTTCGGCATCCTGCTGGGACGTCGGCGGCATGAAGTTCGTTGGCGACACGGTGCACTGAATCTGTTCGCCTTCGATGGTGACCGAACCGCCCGATACGTACACGCGGGTTGCTGGCATCCCCATTGGTATTTCCGAATCTCGCAGTGTCAACCTGAAAGTATCCAGAATGTGCTGAGCGTCGACCTCGGAGAGCTCAGGTTTGCTGTGGATCTTAGAATCTGTTGGGGACGAGGGTGCAGAAATAATCTCCATCGGCGTGATGATCACGTCGCGGCTGACAATGCGCAATTTTGCCGAAACCTGGGTTTTTCCCTGCCATCCGGCTGGCGTGGCCTCGAAAATAGCCTCGGTTTCCCAGCCGCCGGTGGGGGATGAGTCTTTCAGGCTCTGGATGCTCAAGTCCGTCAGTCCTAGCTTGTTGCCCAGAGAGACACCGTCGAGCGACAGCTTGGTGAAGTACTGCTTCGTCGGTGACTCTGGGAAATTGCCACTGAGCACTGACGATGCCGGAATCTTAACGTTGGAGGCACCGTACTCCAGAGATACTAAGCCGAAGTCGGGTACCTCTACATCGCGGATGCGCGAAGTCACGGAGCTCCACTTACCCGTAACAAAAGAGGACAAGTAAGCTTGTCCGCCAATGGCGACGTATGGGGTCATCTCCAGCTGCGCAGTCTCTTGAATATGCTCGGAGAGCTTGTACTCCGCATGGCTGGCGAAGCCCATGTCGGTGGCGATCACCAGCGCGGCAACGGCGAGGATGGAGCCACCAATCTTCTTCTGTCGTCGGGAAATGGACACACTCTATTAGTACCCCATCGCTTTTGGCCCAGAGGACATCGGGGAAGTGTTGAATCCGCTGCTGTGTATAGGGTGGGGCGTATGAACGTAACCGAACTGCTTGACGTAGACACCACCGCCGCCAGTACGCTACTGCAGCGCGCCCACTCCACCGACGGCGTGGAGGCGTTCGGCGAGGCTTTCGTCCGAGGGCTTGACGACGACTCTTTCGGGCATCGACACTTTGCGATTATCGAGAACGACCGTTACTTGGGCCTGGCAGCCGTTGCGCCAGATGCTATGGAGATGGTTGTTGATCCGGAGTTTCGCAGGCAAGGAGTGGGAGCGAAGCTGCTTGCGCACATCGATGCTGAAGTCGGTGAGCGTCTGCCTATCTGGGCTCACGGTGATGTCGCCGGTGCCAGCCGTTTGGCAGAGTTGACGGGACGCAAGGTCGTCCGCGAGCTGTTGCAGATGTCCGTTTCGGGCTCAGCGTTGGAGAAGGCGGCGGGGGACGTCGATAAGCGTGATGATGTTGAAGCCCTGACCCTGACTGCGGCGCGTGCGAAGTGGGGTGCGGCAGCGGTAGATCGAGCGTGGTTGGCAGTGAATAACGAGGCGTTTGACTGGCATCCGGAGCAGGGTGGTTGGTCACAGCCACAACTCGATCGCGCTCGGGATGTGCAGTGGTTCGACCCGGAGGGCGTGTTCTTTGCTGCGGATGTGGCCGGGGCGCGCGACAGTGCGGAGGAGATTTGCGGTTTCCACTGGACGAAGTGGCACGCTGAGGAGCCTGTGCCAACTGGTGAGGTCTATGTGATTGGACTGAGCTCGAAGGCGCGCGGACGTGGTCTGGGGCGATGGTTGACCAATGTTGGGCTTTCCCATCTCCGGAGCCGGGGAGCGGAAAAGGTAATTCTCTATGTCGAAGGCGACAATGCGCCGGCAGTGCGCACGTACCGTGCGGTCGGTTTTGAGGTGGCCCGCCGTGATGTGATGTACGGCGCCTAACGGGTAACGCGTTAGGGGAACTAGGAATCGTCGAGACCTGTAGCCGGTTGTAGGGCTTAGGGCAGTCTCAGATATTGGTGGTGGCCGACTAGCGGGTGGGGTTAGCTCTGTTTATTTTCAGAGTTTCAAAGGAGTTTTTCAGGGTTTTATACAGGGGAAATGAGAACAGTTAAAGAATTACTTACATCGTTCACCAATTGTTAATGTTCCGAACAGGTTCCAGTTACTATCGCTCGATACTTTCAGCACAGTGGACCGGAGTGTGGCGGTTCCACGAGAACTGTTTCACTCATTGTGTAAACCCTGGAGGATTTACTGTGCTGAAGAAGAACCGTGCTGCATCCGTAATCGGCCTGGCAGCAGTTGCAAGCCTGACCCTGGCTGCTTGTGCTGAAGGGGGAACGCTGCAGGGCGAGGGCGCTACCTCGCAGCAGCGTGCGATGGACCTGTTCGCCACCAAGTTTGAAGAGGCCGGCTCGACCCTGTCGTATAACGCATCTGGCTCTGGTTCCGGTCAAACTCAGTTCATTGCCGGTACCGTTGCTTTCGCTGGCTCCGACTCTCCGCTGAAGGAGAAGGACGGCAAGGACCAGGTTGCAGAGGCTAAGAAGCGCTGCGATGGTAACGACGCATGGCACCTGCCGATGGTTATCGGTCCGGTTGCCGTTGCCTACAACCTCGAGGGCACCGATGTCACTCTGACCCCGGCTCTGGTTGCTGAAATCTTCGACGGCAAGATCACCAAGTGGAATGACCCGAAGATTGCTGAGGTTAACAAGGACGCGAAGCTGCCGGAGAAGGACATCAAGGTTGTCTACCGCTCTGAGGAGTCCGGTACTACTGATAACTTCATGAAGTTCCTGAGCGCAGCTGCTCCAGACCAGTGGAAGCACGAGGCTTCCAAGTCGTTCCCGACCGCTACTGGCCAGGGCGCTAACGGCTCGGCTGGTGTTGTCGACGAGGTTTCCAACATCGATGGTGCTATCACCTACGTTGAGGCTGGCTTCGCTAAGGACAAGAACCTGGACATCGCCAAGATGGACTTCGGTCATGGCCCGGTTGAGCTGAACAACGACACCGTCGGTAAGGCTCTGGATTCCGTCACGTTCAAGACTGAGGGTCACGACATGGTTGTTGACACCGACGCTCTGTTCGCAATGGATGAGAATGGCGCTTACCCGCTGATTCTGACCACCTACGAAATCGTCTGCTCCGCTGGTTACGACGAGGAGACTCGTGACCTGGTTAAGAGCTTCCTGAAGGTTGTTCTGGAAGAGGGCCAGGGCCCAGAGCTCGAAGAGCTGGGTTACATCCCGGTTCAGGGTGAGTTCAAGGACAAGTTGTCCGCAGCGGTTGACGCTATCAAGTAATTCTTTGCGTGCAACTCGGGTGAAAGCAGAGTGGGTTCTGTCGTTACCCGGTTGGCGCGAGGATAACTTCAGCCGGCCACGCAGATTTGAGCTGTAGGCCGAAAACCTGACGTAGACCGGTTGGCTTTATATATCGACACCTCAGTTGATTGAGTACCGCTCGTAGAGGGGTACAGAGGCCAATCGGTCTTTATGTGCGTTGAAGCACGAATCACTTCTACTTAGGAAATGAGATCATGAGTTCCTCGACTCCCATTGACGGGAAACAGGAGACTGTAGACAGCAATCTGTCGCAGTCCTCAGCACCGCAGGTGGATTCATCCGGCGACGAGAGCTCGGAAGAGCAGGCCATTCAGACTGGCGTTGTTCGTCCTGGTGACCGAATCTTCAAGATTCTGGCTGTAGGATCTTCCGCATTGGTGACTGCTGCCATCATCGCAATTGCAGTGTTCCTGCTCCTGCGCGCAGTTCCGGCAATGTCCCGTAACGAAGCGAACTTCTTCACCTACACCGAACGATGGAACCTGGCGGATACCTCCGCCATGTACTTCGGTATTCCGAACATGTTTCTGGTGACCGTCGCGGTTTCCATCCTGGCGCTGATTCTGGCAATGCCGGTTGCGCTGGGTATTGCCATCTTCCTGACTGCTTATGCTCCGAAGAAGCTAGTTAAGCCGCTGGGTTACCTCGTGGATTTGCTGGCTGCAGTGCCGTCGATTGTTTACGGTCTGTGGGGTTTTATGGCTCTTGGTCCGGCGTTGGCTGGACTGTACGGGTGGTTGGCTAAGACACTGGGCTTTATCCCGATGTTTGCCCTGTACCCAAACTCGCCGGCATTCGAGACCGGTCGAAACCTCTTCACCGGTGGCATTGTGCTGGCAATTATGATTCTGCCGGTTATCGCGGCTACCACCCGTGAGGTCTTTGTTCAGACCCCGCGGGGGCACATCGAGGCATCGCTTGCTCTCGGTGCTACCCGCTGGGAGATGGTCAAGCTGGCAATTCTTCCATTCGGTCGTTCTGGCTTTATCTCCGGCTCGATGCTGGGTCTGGGACGCGCTCTCGGTGAGACTATGGCACTCTACCTGGTGATCTCTCCGTCCTCGGCATTCCGCGGTTCGCTTTTCGACGGTGGTACCACCTTCGCAACCGCAATTGCTAACGCGGCACCGGAGTTCAACGACAACCTCAAGGCCGGCGCTTACATGTCCGCAGGTTTGGTGCTGTTCCTGCTGACCTTCGTGGTCAACTCCGCAGCCCGACTGATTGCGAAGAAGTAGCAAGGTCGTAGGAAAAGAAACGAGAAGGAACAATGACTAGTTCAACTACTGATTCTTCGCCTCACGGCCCTGCAGACATGGTCCCCACCACCGAGTCGGCATTCACCCAGATTAAGGGTTCCCGCAAGGTGGCGGACAACGTCTCCACGGTTCTGATTTACTTCTGCATGGCTCTTGCTCTGGTCCCGCTGGTGTGGGTCCTCTTCGAGCTTGTGGTCCGAGGCACCCCATCGCTGCTTAACGGTGAGTGGTGGACTGCATCCCAGCGCGGTGTCACCGTTGGTGCGTCTGCCGGTGGTGTTGCGCATGCAATTGTCGGTACCTTGGTTCAGGCTCTGGTTACGACTCTCATGACCGTGCCGTTCGGTATCTTCGTCGCCATCTACTTGGTCGAGTACGCAGGTAACTCGCGCCTGGGCAAGGTCACCACCTTCATGGTCGACATTCTCTCCGGTGTGCCGTCAATCGTCGCGTCGCTGTTTATCTACTCGATGTGGGTGGTCATGTTCGGCATGAGCCGCTCCGGTTTCGCCGTCTCGCTGGCGCTGGTTCTGCTGATGCTGCCAATCGTGGTCCGCAATACCGAGGAAATGCTGCGTATCGTTCCGCACGAGTTGCGTGAGGCCTCTTACGCTCTGGGTGTTCCGAAGTGGAAGACCATTTTGAAGATCGTGCTCCCGACCGCACTGTCGGGCATCGTTACCGGCATCATGCTGGCCGTCGCCCGCGTCATGGGTGAGTCCGCGCCGATGCTGATTCTGGTTGCAACCTCGCGAATCATCACCTACAGCCCGTTCGGTCAGTCGCAGTCCTCGCTGCCGCTGTTCATGCTGGACATGTACAAGGCCGGTAATACCGGTGCGGCATTCGACAAGATGTGGGGCGCAGCGCTCACGCTGGTTCTCATCATTGCCCTCATCAATATCCTGGCGCGCTTCGTATCCGCCAAGTTCTCCGTCAAGAGCAGTTAATGCTGGGCGCCTAACGTCCGCTATTTCAAGGAAGGTTTTTGAAAGACCATGGCTAAGCGCCTAGACCTTAACGATGTCAACATCTACTACGGCGATTTCCACGCTGTGCAGAACGTCAACCTGCATGTCCCGCCGCGTTCCGTTACCGCATTCATCGGCCCGTCCGGCTGTGGTAAGTCCACCGTGCTCCGTTCGCTGAACCGTATGCACGAGGTCATCCCGGGTGCCTACGTCACTGGCGAGGTGCTTCTCGACGGCGAAAACATCTATGGCCCGAAGATTGATCCGGTCTCTGTTCGTAACACCATCGGTATGGTGTTCCAGCGTCCGAACCCGTTCCCGACCATGTCCATTGAGGACAACGTCGTGGCTGGCCTGAAGTTGGCCGGTGTTAAGAACAAGGCTCATCTTCAGGAGGTTGCTGAGAAGTCCCTGCGCGGCGCCAACCTCTGGGATGAGGTCAAGGACCGCCTGGACAAGCCGGGCGGTGGCCTCTCCGGTGGTCAGCAGCAGCGTCTGTGCATCGCGCGCGCAATTGCAGTTGAGCCGGAAGTTCTGCTGATGGACGAGCCGTGTTCCGCGCTGGACCCGATTTCCACCCTGGCAATCGAGGACCTGATTCACGAGCTGAAGGCAGAATTCACCATCGTCATCGTGACCCACAACATGCAGCAGGCAGCTCGTGTGTCCGATCAGACCGCATTCTTCTCCCTCGAGGCAACCGGTAAGCCGGGGCGTCTCGTCGAGGTTGGCCCGACCAAGAAGATCTTCGAGAATCCGGAAAAGAAGGAAACCGAGGACTACATCTCCGGTCGCTTCGGTTAAACGCTTTGCGTATGCTTTAATAACCGAAAAGAGCCCCGTACCTCACGCGTATTCACGCGAGGTACGGGGTTCTTTTTTGTTGTTGCAGTTTAAGAGATTGCTATGGCGCGCACAGTTTTGCCACCTAATTGTCTAACCGCAGAGGTGATTTGTGCCGGGGCAGACAGTTTTTGTTGTGGGATCAAACAGTTACTGACTAGGTTTATGTCAGATGAATAGCGTTTACTCACAGTAAAGTGTCATAAGCCTAGTCAGTTTCTCGGGCTGGGGCGGTGTTTGGCTGGGGCAGTGTTTAGCCTGGTGTGGTTTAAAAAAAACAGCTCCACTTCGGCCTAAAAACCCGCCCGCCCCAGGCCAGCAACCTCCCAGCAGCTCAGCAGCCCCCACCAGCAGCTCAGCAGCCCCCAACCTCCCAACACCCAGCCCTACAGCCCCCCAGTAGCCTGCAACTTCACGAACCTACATCCGCAGGTGACGCTCCAGGGCCTGCAGGCGTTGGTCAAAGCTGCGCTGGTCCCGCTCGTCCTCAAGTTTGTCCAGGTAGACATCGCGCTTGTAACCGGTGGCCAGGTAAATAATCCGGGCGGCAACCTCGACGGCGTGATCCGCGTAGCGCTCGTAGAAGCGGCTCAGCAGAGTGACATCCACTGTCTGTGCAGGGGAGTGCGGCCAGTTATCGTCGTTGGTCAGCGTAAACAGGTGCTGGTGGATGTCGTCGATGCTGTCATCGGTTGTATCCAGGGCCAATGCCTGGTCAACGTCGTAGTCGATGAGCACCTGACGGGTTTCGTGCGTCATCTGCTCAGATACGGAGGCCATCTCGCGGAAGAACCCCTCCACGGGCTCCGGCAGTGCCTTGTGCGGGTGGCGGCGCCGGGCAACGTTGGCAATATGCACACTCAACGCGCCCATGCGGGAGATGTCCTCGACAATGTAGAGGCCACTGACAATCTGCCGGAGGTCACCAGCCACAGGAGCTTCGCGGGCCAACAGCTCGAAGGCCCGCTGCTCCGCATCTCGGCGCAGGTCCTCGAGAGAATCAATCTGGGAAAGAACGGTTTCAGCCGAGACTAAATCAGCCTCAAAGAGGGCCTTGTTCGCAAGCTTGTGCATGGAGCCAACTCGGTCGCACATCACAATCAGGCTGTGAGCCAAGTTGTCCATTTGTTCTCGGTAGACAGTGCGCATGCGTTTCATACTAGGCAATCTCCAGCCAGGTCGCGCGATAGTGGGGAGCCCCCAATTACCCCTCGCGCATTTATGTAAAAATTCGCCCAGAACCGAAACCTAGCCACCGGAGTGCATAATCTCCGCGCCCTCGGGCACGGTGTCGTCCTCCGGGTCGTCCAACCAGCCCTCCGGCAATACCACTTTTGCAGGGGATCCCTGTCGGCCGCGGGCGCCGTCGGCGTCCTCCGGGCGGGCGTGGGCGCTGGGGCCGTCGTAAAGCGGTGTGAGAATCTCGTCGAGCGTTGCCAGCGAATCGACGCGTGCGAGAGACTTGCGCACCTCACTGCCGGCGGGGTATCCCCGCAGGTACCAAGCGATGTGCTTGCGCAGGTCGCGGCAGCCCTTACGCTCGCCCTCGTGCTCCACGAGCAGTTCCGCGTGACGACGGATTATCCCCGCGACCTCACCAAATGTTGGTGCCGGCGGCACTTCTTCGCCACGCAGCTCGGCGGACAACTGCGCAAATAGCCACGGGCGACCAAGGCAGCCGCGACCGACGACGACGCCGTCGCAGCCGGTCTCGTCGAGCATTTTGCGGGCATCGGTGGAGGCAAAGATGTCGCCGTTGCCAAGCACTGGGATATCGCTGAAGCTGGAGTCGACCATGTGCTCCTTCAGCCGCGCGATCTGCGACCAGTCGGCGTGACCGGAGTAGCGCTGTGCTGCAGTGCGGGCGTGCAGAGCCACAGCCTGGGCGCCCATCTCAGCGGCGATGCGACCGGCATCGAGGTGTGTGTGGTGCTCGTCGTCGATACCAACGCGGAATTTCACGGTCACCGGGATGTCCGTGCCCTCAGTGGCTTTGACCGCTGCGGCGACGATGTTGCCGAAGAGACGGCGCTTATACGGCAGTGCCGAGCCGCCGCCCTTGCGGGTGACCTTCGGTACCGGGCAGCCGAAGTTCATATCGATGTGGTCGGCGAGGTTTTCGTCGACAATCATCTTTGCGGCCTCGTAGGTCCACTTCGGATCAGTGGTGTAGAGCTGCAGGCTGCGCGGGTTTTCGTCAGGCGCGAAGGTGGTCATGTGCATGGTCTTCTCGTTGCGCTCGACCAGCGCTCGCGCGGTGACCATCTCGCAGACATAGAGGCCCGAGACCGTGCCTGTACGCTGCAGCTCCTGCTCGCGGCACAGCGTGCGGAATGCCACGTTGGTGACACCGGCCATCGGAGCGAGTACCACGGGGGAGGCGAGCTCAAAGGGGCCGATGTGCATGTGCGCGGACGTGGCATCGGCGGGCTTGGCGGCGCTGAGTGGACTCGTGGAGGTATCTAACACGTACAGTATTGTGTCACGCTGAACTGCCGTTTTCGAATCTGTTTTGGTCGGCCGGTTGGATTGGTCGTGCGTTTGGCTGTGCTCATCTATTCCACGAGCGTTTCAGCAGTTCCATCGCAAAGTGCGGGGCAATTATCAAAAACCGGCGCGCTATTGCTAGGCTATTTTGTTGCGCGGGCCTTTAGCTCAGCTGGTAGAGCTACGGACTTTTAATCCGCAGGTCGCGGGTTCGAGCCCCGCAGGGCCCACCGCCGCCCCTGGTAGACAGACTTTCTTAGTCCGACTACCAGGGGCTGTTTTCTTTTTGTGCCCTGTTTAGGGTGTTTTTC
>NZ_ABZU01000026.1 GCF_000173655.1 Corynebacterium amycolatum SK46
GTCCAGGAGGCGAAAACGAGAAAACCCACCGCCCGAAGGAGGTGGGTTTATCTATCGGAGGCAGTTTCGCAAACGATTTAAGGTCGTTTCACGAAACCGTCACGATGACGAGCGTTCATAACAAAAAACCAATCTACACGCGCAGGTGACCGACGCGCTGCCAAGCTGGATCGTAACCGGTATCGACGACGTGCTCTCCCTCGGTCCACGTCTCCGCAACAGCTCGCAGACCCGCCTCCGCATCAGATGCCGGGTCAATAAAGAAGTGCATCAGAGCCATGCCGTCGGACTGCTCAGTTGCGACAAAAATGCCCTTGTCCTCAGCGATGGCTTCAGCGGCAGCGGTATTGAACTCGGAGAGGGACTCCTTAGATTCGTCCGTCGGCAAGCCCTTGTCGTCAATGTGAGCGAGCATGAGCTGAATTAGCACATGCTGCGTCATAGTCGGGCTTACCAGCTGCGTAATCGGAGCGCGAGTAGCGACGACGAGCGGCTGGCCGTTGGCTTCGGCATCAATGGTCAGCCACTCCGGGCACTCTTCCGCGAGCTGCTCGACGACACCGCCCAGCTCTGGTAGCGGGATAGCACCTTCCGGCTCCTCGCCAGCGAAGGCAAAGCCGCGCAGCCATAGGCCGAAGTCCTCCTCCCCCAGAGCCAGCTGCAGCAGCGTGAAACCGAGCTGAGCTACCAAGCGCTCACCGTCCTCCAACTGAGCAATTGCCGGGAACAGCGGGTGGAATAGGCGAACGTCCACTGCCCCATGACCACTGTTAACAGCCACGCGGGCGTCTGCCGGATCGACCTCGGCTGGAGCATCGGCCTCGAGAGCACCCTGTGCAACCAACGTAGCCGCGACATCCCCCAGCGACAGCTTCATCGCCGGATCCGCCTGGCGGAGGTCGGTGAAAGACCACACCGCGCCGTCGTCAGGCGCGGCCTCCAGCCAACGGCGAGCGACCGGACGCAGCTCCGGATCGCCGGCAGCGCTAACAGTCAGAAGGTGGCGAGAATACGGAGCGCCAGCCTCAAACCCCCAGATGAGGCGGTCATTAATAGCGGCGATGCGGCCGCCGACCTCCTTCTGGACATCAATAATTTCCACATCGGCGGCATTCGGGGCACCATCGATACCGAGCTGGACACTAAACATTGAGTCAAGCGCATCGGCGCCAAAAGAGTTCCACCACGACCAGAACTCGTTGATCGCGGTCTCTTCTGCGGCGCGCTGTTCCGGGGAGAACGGAGCCGGATTCTCGTTAGCCATGCTGAATCTCACACTTTCGTTTGCTCGTTTAAAACCGAACCTTATGTTGTGCGCCCCAGTATATGTGGCATGCCGGATTCGCCCCTCAGCTACGTGTCCCGGCTATGTGTCCACGACCGCGTTAAGCTGGCTGGCGCTCCGGTTCGGCTTCTGCTTCCTTGCCCCAGCGAGCAGCATAGACCGCGCAAATCATCAGCTGAATCTGGTGGAAAATCATCAATGGCAAAATGTAGAGGCTGGCATTGGCGCCGAAGATAACGGCGGCCATCGGCAGTCCGGTGGCCAGGGACTTTTTCGAACCGCAGAACTGAATGGCGATGCGGTCCTTTCGGTCGAAGCCCATCTTGTTTGCGATGAATCCGGACAACCGCAAAACGAATTCCACCAGCACAATCGACAGTAAAATGAGAACGACAATGTCGCCGGCCGGCACCTTCGACCAGATGCCCTGCACCATGCCCTCGGAGAACGCTGCGTAAACGACCATTGCGATAGATAGGCGGTCAACGTTCTTGGTCGTCTTCGCGGCGGCAAACTTCAGGGTCCAACGGCGAGTGAGCTGGCCGATTGCGAATGGCAGCAGCAACTGCAGCGAAATATCCAAGAACACCGACGAATCCACATGAACGCCGCCACCGGTGGCCATCAACAGCATCACCAGCACCGGTGTGACGACGACACCCAGCAGGTTAGATGCCGAGGCACTGACGATTGCGCCGGCGACATTGCCCTTGGCGATGGAGGTGAAGTTCACGCTCGACTGCACCGTTGACGGAACCAATGTCAGGTATAGGATGCCCAGGTAGAGGCCAGGAGAGAGAATCCAATCCAGGGGTTTCATCAGTAGGCCGAGGATTGGGAACAGCACGAATGTGAAAGCCAGAATGGTTATGTGCAGCCGCCAGTGTTTGACACCGGCCAATGCATCCTGGGGACTCAGGCGTGCACCGTAGAGGAAGAACAGGAAGCCGATGGCAATCTTCGTCGCCCAGCTGAATACCTCAGCGGTAGTGCCGCTTGCGGGAAAAATAATCGCCAGTATCGCTGCAGCAACGATACCGACGATGAGGGGATCTGGACGCCAATTCACAATTCGTTGCCACATGGACAAATAGTTTAGTGGGCAACCAGATGCTGTCTTACTATTTTGCAGAAGCTTTTCTCTGCAATAATTTTTTACTTCTTCTGCTCAGCTGCCTTGCGCAGCGCATCCTTGTCCACAGGCTTGAAAGTGGCATTCGCGGATGAGCCCTTGTCCGTGCACAGTCCTTCCATGCCACAGGAGCTGCAGCCACCGGAGACACCGCAGTCTGTTGCTGGGTTGTCGGAGCAGCAGGCATCATCAGCCGCAGTGTCGGCGGCATCAGTGGCGCCGGAGCCACAGCCACAGCCGCTGTCACCGTCACCGCACCCACAACCGGAGCCGGACTCGGCGGAGACCTTGGCGTCGTAAAGCGCGATGGTGTGCGAGCCGATAGCCGCACCAACGCCGAGCATGGCGATACCAGCAAGCAGAGCGACGGCGTACCACAGCCACATCCAACCAGAGGCCTCCGGGCGGATGGCGAGGAAGGCGAGCATGGCGGCACCGAGGAAAGCGACGGCGGACACAGCCCACGGCGGACCGGCAACGCGGTGCGTAATATCCCAGTTTTCCTGGGACTTTCGAGCCTCGGGCGCACGAATTCCGATCCAGTTATTACCCGGCAGCTTCGCCGACCATGCCAAACCAGCGACAACGGCTATGCAAACAGCCAGAACCAGGGTAATTACAGGGATGACAATCATGCTTCCAATTTATATAGGTGGTTGGGCACGTGCCAAACACACCTATTAGACTGTGAGACCATGACCAACAGCGAAAAGTCCTCGTCCTCGGCAGAAGCCACCGACTACCGCTACTCCCCCGAGCTGGCGACTCAGCTAGAGGGAAAGTGGCAGGCGTATTGGAAAGATAACGGCACCTTCTACGCCCCGAACCCGGTGGGCGATTTGGCAGCTGCCGACGGCTCGACTCCGCCGAAGGACAAGCTTTTTGTTCAGGACATGTTCCCGTACCCGTCAGGTGTCGGTCTGCACGTAGGCCACCCACTGGGTTACATCGCCACCGACGTCTTCGCGCGCTTCCACCGCATGCAGGGCGCAAACGTGCTGCACACCCTGGGCTACGACGCCTTCGGTCTGCCGGCGGAGCAGTTCGCAATCCAGACCGGTACGCACCCGCGCGTGACGACGGAAACGAATATCGGCAACATGGAACGCCAGCTCGGCCGCCTTGGCCTGGGCCATGACCGCCGCCGTGTGTTCGCTACCACCGACCGCGACTACTACAAGTGGACGCAGTGGATCTTCCTGCAGATTTACAATGCCTGGTTCGATGAGGACCAGAAGAAGGCCCGTCGTATCGATGAGCTGATTCCGCTGTTGGAGTCCGGGGAGATGGCTACCAAGGACGGTCGCGTCTACGCTGAGCTCAGCGAGACCGAGCAGCGCGAAGCTGTGGATGAGTTCCGCTTGGTCTACCAGTCGAATTCGATGGTCAACTGGTGCCCGGGTCTCGGCACTGTGCTGTCCAATGAGGAAGTGACCGCCGAAGGTCGTTCGGAGCGCGGTAACTTCCCGGTGTTCCGCAAGCGGCTGGGCCAGTGGATGATGCGCATCACCGCTTACGCCGACCGCCTGGTCGATGATCTGGAGCTGCTGGACTGGCCGGACAAGGTCAAGTCCATGCAGCGCAATTGGATTGGTCGCTCTCGCGGTGCCGAGGTTGACTTCGCAGCTGAGGTCGGCCCGAAGGTCTCCACCAAGATCAGGGTCTTCACCACTCGTCCGGACACCCTCTTCGGTGCTTCCTACATGGTGCTCGCTCCTGAGCACGAGCTGGTGGATCAGCTGGTTGAAGCCGGCAGTGGTTCCTACGAGGGCGTGGATGAGCGCTGGACCTTCGGCGAGGAAACCCCAGCCGAGGCCGTCGCCGCTTACCGCGCCGCAATTGCTTCCAAGTCCGACTTGGAGCGTCAGGAGAACAAGGAGAAGACCGGCGTCTTCCTGGGCGCTTACGCCACCAACCCGGTCAGCGGCGAGCAGGTGCCGGTGTTCATCTCCGACTATGTCCTGATTGGCTACGGCACCGGTGCCATCATGGCTGTCCCAGCTCACGATGAGCGCGACTACGAGTTCGCCACTGCCTTCGGTCTGCCAATCCGCGAGGTTGTTGCAGGCGGTGACATTGCAAAGGAGGCGTACGTCGGTAACGGTACGTGCGTGAACTCCGCCAATGACTCCGGCCTGGACATCAATGGCCTGGACAAGGACACCGCCATCGCCACCGTCATTGAGTGGTTGGAGAAGGAAGGTGCTGGCCACGAGAAGATCCAGTACAAGTTGCGCGACTGGCTGTTCGCCCGCCAGCGCTACTGGGGCGAGCCCTTCCCCATCGTCTACGACGAGGACGGTCACGCCCACGCACTGCCCGAGTCCATGCTTCCGGTCGAGCTGCCGGAGGTCGAGGACTACAAGCCGGTCACATTTGACCCGGACGATGCCGACACCGAGCCTAAGGCTCCACTGGATAAGGCCACTGACTGGGTCAACGTCGAGCTCGATCTCGGCGACGGCAAGAAGAAGTACCGCCGTGACACCAACGTCATGCCGAACTGGGCAGGTTCTTCCTGGTACCAGCTGCGCTACATCGACCCGAACAACGCTGAGGAGTTCGTCGACCTGGAAAACGAGCGTTACTGGACCGGCCCGCGCCCGGAGACGCACGGTAAGGACGACCCAGGCGGCGTCGACCTCTACGTCGGCGGCGTCGAGCACGCGGTGCTGCACCTGCTCTACTCCCGCTTCTGGCACAAGGTCCTTTTCGACCTCGGCTACGTGACCTCCAAGGAGCCGTACCGCCGCCTGTTCAACCAGGGCTACATCCAGGCCTACGCCTACACCGATGCCCGTGGTGTCTACCAGCCGGCGGATCAGGTAGTTGAGCGCGATGGTAAGTTCCTCATCCCAGGCGGCGCCGAAGACGGCTCCGACCTGGAGGTTTTCCAGGAGTACGGCAAGATGGGCAAGTCCCTGAAGAACGCCGTTTCCCCTGATGAGGTCTGCGACAACTACGGCGCTGACACCCTGCGCGTCTACGAGATGGCCATGGGTCCGCTGGACACTTCCCGCCCGTGGGCGACGAAGGATCTGGTCGGCTCGCAGCGCTTCCTCCAGCGCGCTTGGCGCCTGGTGGTTCAGGAGAACACCGGTGAGCTCGCTGTTACGGAAGCAGCGCTTTCCGACGACGACCTCAAGGCGCTCAACCGCACCGTGGAAGGGGTTACCTCTGATTACGCAGAGCTGCGTGATAACACGGCCGTCGCAAAGCTCATTGAGTACGTCAACTACCTGACTAAGACCTACGGTTCGGCCGGTGCCCCGCGCGCTGCCGTGGAGCCGCTGACTCTCATGCTCGGCCCGGTGGCGCCGCATATCGCGGAGGAACTGTGGAGCCGTCTCGGCCACACCGAGTCCCTGGCACACGGCCCGTGGCCGACAGTTGACGAGAAGTGGCTGGTCGACGACACCATTGAGCTGCCAGTTCAGATTAACGGTAAGGTTCGCGCTCGCATTGACGTGGCTACCGATGCTTCCCGCGAGGACATCGAGGCCGTCGCGCGTGCCGACGAAAAGGTTATCGCAGCTGTGGAGAACGCCGGTGGCAATATTGTGAAGGTCATTGTCGTTCTGGGCAAGATGGTCAACCTGGTTGTGAAGAAGTAGCCAGGGAGGTCAGTGCGTACAAGAAAGTGTCTGGGTTATGACAGTTTGAGGCCTAAAATCGGCGCAAATTTGTCATAACCCAGACACTTTCTCGCTTGAAGCTTTCTCGCAAAAACCTCAAGAGGGTGGCGTCAAGGCTGGCCGCCTCTTACCCCTACTTAACGCCCAGAATCAGGACACCGAATGTGGAGAGCATCCACATCAAAGTGAAGGGCATGAGCACCCAGCACATAGCGAGCCACGCGCGCCAGTTGCGGAAGTTCTTCCACTCCACGTAGGTCTGCCAGAAGCCCAAAAGGCAGCCGACCAGGGAGATTACGCCCGGGACAACGGGGAAAAGGATCTCCCAAGTGCGGGAGCAGAGGAAGCTGGACTTACCCGCATCACAGGTGGGGCCACCGACAATGGCGCCGGCGATGCCAATAATGAGGCCCGCGAGCAGCGTCGTAAGAATTACACCCGCGGTGTAGATGTAGGCACGCTTGCCGGAATACATCTTGCGCTCAAGCTCGTCGAAGATTTCATCCTCATTGCGCTCTGGTGTACTGCGCTCCGGTGAATTATGCACCATCCGCTCCCCTCGCCTCTAAATGCCGTCTGATGTGCCTGCCATACTAGGCCGGGGTAATCAGCATTGGCACCGGGCTGTGGCGAACGATGTGGTTAGTCGACGAGCCGATGAAAATTCGCCCGAATGGGCCAAGAGTAGACGAACCCAAAACGAGCAAGTCCCCCTTCTTCCACTTGATGGACTGAATAGCCTCTTCCCAACCGTTGCCGGACGCCACTTCCGCATCAATGGAAAGGTCCGGGTAACGGGTATGAGCGCGGTCGATACCGCGGTCGAGCAGGCCCATAGCCTGCTCGCGCCACTCAATCATCAGGTCAGAGGAGGGGCCGTAGCCGTTCTCCGTTGGGTACATGGTCGCACCACGAGGCGTAAACGAGACCAAACGCAGGGGAACTTCCCAGCGATATGCTAGGTCAGCAGCCTTATTCAATGCATGGTGGGACTGTGGGGTGTCAATGTAGCAAATGCTGACACGGGTCACACCGTGCTTAGAAAGCTTCGCGCCGGGGATAGCCAATCCCAGCGGGATTGGTGAGTAATGCAGCAGCGCATCCGAGGTCGATCCCGCGGTAAAGCGACTGCGGTTCTTGGCGGCCCAGTCCTTGGTATTGCTTCGGCGGGTGCCAAGCAGAACCACATCGGCTTCGAATTCTTCGGCTTCGTTGCAGATAGTTGTGGATTCGCTGGAGGATTCGATGATCCGCACGGCATCGTCGTCAAGCATGCCCTTGCGCAGGCCAGCGAGCTTTAGCTCATCCTTGATGATTTTTTCAAGAGACTCGGTTTCGTGGGAAACCCAGGAGTCATTGGTGCTCAACCGAGCCAGTGAGGTCAGCGGCCAGCCACGCGACAGTGCGCTGACAACGCGAATCTGCACCTTCGTGGTGCGAGCTAACCAAGCGGCGTAAGCAAGCGTTTCGGTGCCGTACTCGCCTGGACGCCACGCAATCATGATACGAAGCGGGCGGGAAGCCATCGCTAATCCTCCTGTGATTACTCAGAAATATCCAAGTGGTGCTTCTGGGTAATAGCCTACGTGGATAGGCGGGCATATTTAAAACGGCACCGAGGACGTGTAAAAGCTATGTATCCTGCCTGTGGGCTTAAAGAGGGCAGGGCTAGCTGGAAAAGAGGCTAGACGCTTGGGTTTGCCTTTGGGTGCTCCGGGTAGTTTTCGAGAATCTTGGACAGAATCGTCTCAAGACCAGCGCCAAATTCCAGCTCTTCCTGGGTCAGCGTGCTGAACATCTCGGCCATCTGCTGATTGCGCTCTTCAGAAACACGGTGCAGCTCTTCACGGCCACGGTCGGTCAGTTCAACGCGGACGCCACGGCGGTCTTTGCTGTCGCGGACGCGCTCCACCATGCCGGCGACCTCCAAGTGGTGCACGGCGTTGGAGGCGGTGGGCATGCGGATGGCCTCGGCCTCAGCCAACTGGCTGATACGGCAGGCGCCCAGTGCCTCCAGGGTCATCATGATGGACAGCTGCGCGCGGCTGAGCTGGGACTCCGAAGAGCGGCGGCTGTAGAGCAACTCAGCGCGAGTCAGGAGAGGGCGAATGCGCTTCGCGAGCGACAGAGGAGTAACGGCATCAGGATTGCCAATTGAGCCCGAAGATAATGTCATAGCGACGATGTTATATGCGAACAGTGCTAGTTGCCAATACGAAATTTATTTGGGGTGCTACTTATTTTTCTACAACTGGTGATTTCGGCAATGAAATTACCAGGAATTTTCCGTCAATCATCTAAATCTCCAGCACAAAGCATTAAACCTATCTGCGTATAAGGTTTTTTCGGTGCTGGCAGAAACCCCCTAAAGTGTCACTTCTTCTGTACTTAGAACGTTGGGTTGGAGGTAGTCATACGGCTACTCTCGCGAACACTTTGGGTCTGTGGTACATCTCGCAGATCAGTCCTCGCGGATGTATTGGTGTCTGCTTTACGACGACTGCAGCGCACGGTTCCATGGCGGGGGCGAGGTAGGCGTAGCAGCGAGTAGGGCGAGATGAGCGTGGAAGGACGCGGGGAGGATAGGGGGGGTAGAGAAGCACAAAAGCGCCAGCGGCTACTGCATGGGTAACCGGCTGACGCTTTTCAAGGAACATGCTCTCGGAGCTGCTCGCTTGTATTTTTGAGTGCTTGTATCTTTTAATCTTCGCCCTTGATGAATGCTTCGAGCTGTGCTCGCGCAGCATCGTCGGCAAGCTGCTTCGGCGGGGACTTCATCAGGTAGGAAGAAGCGGCGTAGACCGGGCCGCCGATGCCGCGATCCTTGGCGATCTTGGCAGCGCGAACAGCATCGATGATGATGCCGGCGGAGTTCGGGGAGTCCCAGACCTCGAGTTTGTACTCAAGGTTCAGCGGCACCTCGCCGAAGGCCTTGCCCTCGAGTCGGACGTAGGCCCACTTGCGGTCATCCAGCCAGTCCACCCAGTCGGACGGGCCGATGTGGACGTTGCGGTCATCGATCTTGCCGGCCAGCGGACCGGTGAGATTGGAGGTGACAGCTTGGGTCTTGGAGATCTTCTTGGACTCGAGACGGTCGCGCTCGAGCATGTTCTTGAAGTCCATGTTGCCGCCGACGTTGAGCTGCAGGGTGCGCTCGAGGCGAACACCGCGGTCCTCAAATAGCTTGGCCATGACGCGGTGGGTGATGGTTGCGCCGACCTGGCTCTTGATGTCGTCGCCGACAATCGGAACGCCTGCGTCTTTGAACTTCTTGGCCCACTCCGGGTCGGAAGCGATGAAGACCGGCAGGGCGTTAACGAAGGCTACACCAGCGTCAATGGCGCACTGTGCGTAGAACTTGTCGGCCTGCTCGGAACCGACCGGCAGGTAGGAGACCAGGACATCGACCTTGGCATCCTTCAGCGCCTGAACTACGTCGACCGGTTCAGCCGGGGATTCGTCGATGGTGTCCGCGTAGTACTTGCCAACGCCGTCCAGGGTCGGGCCGCGCTGAACCTCAACGCCGAGAGTCGGGACATCGGCGATCTTGATGGTGCAGTTTTCGGAGGAAACAATGGCCTCGGAGAGGTCCTTGCCGACCTTCTTGTCGTCAACATCGAAAGCTGCGACAAACTCGACATCAGAGACGTGGTAGTCGCCGAATTTGACGTGCATGAGGCCAGGAATGGTCTCATCGGGCTTTGCATCGCGGTAGAACTTGACACCCTGCACCAGGGAGGAGGCGCAGTTGCCGACGCCGACGATAGCGACGCGAATTGAACTCATTTGGTAATTCTCCTTGAAACTATGTGCTCGGAGGCTTTGACCTCGCGCCGGGAACTCACACCGGGACCTCGCATCAGGACCCCGCACCAGAGCCTTGCGCCAGCGGTGCGGCCGTGAGTGGGTGCACGCATTGAGGTAACGAGCGTGACGTTATACCTTTATGCGTTTTTTGCCGATGCCCGAACCGTGAGGGGGCATGTGTGTACCGATAAAGCGGGGGTGAAATCAGCCCGCACGTGCCTGCTAATCTGTCTTCGTGATGACATGGCAGGGCGAGATTGATCACTCCTTGCTCAAGAAGCAGTTATTGGAGCAGTGGCGTGCAGGGGAGATTTCACGGAAATCACTCTGTGATGCCGATGCTCGGCTGGTCGCTGCCGCGCGTTTTCATGGCAGAAAGTCCCAGGAAGAGTGCCCAGTATGTCGCAAATTCGACCTCCGACTCGTATTCTGGGTGTTCGGAGAAAACTTGGGCCGTCGTTCCGGCTCTGCTTGTACTGAAAACGAATTATCCGCAATAGTTAATGAATATGGTTCGTGCACCGTCAAAGAAGTTGAGGTGTGCCCCGACTGCAAGTGGAGTTTCCTGACCCGGACACTTCAGGCAGCTCGAGAAGAGTCAGAAAACTAGGGAGAGCACCCGTGAGCAATGATCGACCCGATAGCCCAGGCGGTCCTAACAGCCCTCACGAGGGCCAGGGTTCTAATTCATCAGGCGAGTGGTGGGATCAGCCGGATGCTGATTCCTTCAATACGCACGCACGCTCCGATGACGCATCGCTTGACGACGATTCCAGCGACAGCATTGATGCTGTTTCGGTCGGTGGCAATGACGAGGGTCTGGCTACCGATTCAGAGATGACGTCGGCAAGCGAGCCGGACCCGGCGAAGGGGCAGTACGCCCCAGATGACCATGAACCAGATGACCATGAAGAGGAAAGCTCGATGGCGCAAGAAGGACAGCCGACTGATAATAAGCGGCGAATTTTAGCGTGGCTCGGTCTAGCCGTGGCGCTGGTCGTGCTGTTGCCGGTAGTTGTGTTCGGTGTTGCTTATGTGACAACGGACGTGCCGGAGCCAGAGGAGTTGGCCAATAGCCAGATTGCGGTGATCTATGACCGTACTGGTGAAAAGGAAATCACGCGCATCGTCCCCGAGGGCGGTAACCGAAGCAACATCACTATCGACAAGGTGCCGGATGCTGTACGCAATGCAGTGCTGGCAGCTGAGGATCGTGATTTCTATACCAACCCGGGTTTCTCCCTGACTGGTTATGCCCGTGCGGCTCTGGGAGTCGTGACTGGTAATTCCAGTGCCGGTGGCGGCTCGACCATTACGCAGCAGTACGTCAAGAATGCTGTGGTGGGCAATGAGCGCACGCTGACCCGCAAGGCCAGGGAACTGGTCATGTCGGCGAAGATGGCGCGGGAGTGGACTAAGGACGAAATCCTTGAGGCCTACCTCAATACGATTTACTTTGGTCGTAACGCATACGGTATTGCGGCAGCGTCGAAGGCCTACTTCGGTAAGGAAGTCGGTGAGCTGAATGCCGAAGAGGGTGCCGTGCTGGCAGCCTCGATTCAGCGTCCATCCGCACTGGATCCGTGGACTAACCGTCCGGAGGCGGAGCAGCGTTGGAACTACGTCCTCGATGGCCTGGTGGAAATGAACATCGTCTCGCCGCAGGACCGCGCGGGAATGCAGTACCCGGAGACTATCGATCCGGCGTTGGCGCCGAAGCAGGCTCCGGAGCCCGGCCCGGCTGCCATGATTAAGAATCAGGTGCTGGCTGAGTTGGAACGCGAAGGTATCTCCGAGCAGGAGGTCAACACTGGCGGCCTTCGCATTACGACGACCATTGACCCGACGGTGCAGCAGGCTGCCCTGGATGCGATGGAAACCTACGTCGACCAGTCAACGGGTTTGCGTGCCGCCATCGTTTCGGTGGAGCCGAAGACCGGTGCCGTCCGCGCTTACTACGGTGGCGACGATCCGACTGGTTGGGACTATGCAAACAGCGGTCTGCAGACCGGCTCTACTTTCAAGATTTTTGCGCTGGCAGCAGCGCTCGATCAGGGCATTCCGCTAACCGCGCAGTACTCTTCGGCACCTGTCCAGTCCGGCAACGCCACTCTGTACAACGCCGGTGGTGCCGGCGGTGGTGTCCTCCCGATTTACGAGTCCCTGAAGCAGTCGCTGAACACCCCGTTTATTCGCCTGCAGCGCGACCTGAAGAATGGCCCGGATGACACCGCTAAGATGGCCCATCGTCTGGGCGTGGCTGAGTCCATCCCGGGTATTGAAAAGACTCTGGTGGACGACAACGGTCACTCGCAGGACGGTATTACCCTGGGGCAGTACCTCTCACGTCCGCTGGATATGGCCGTTGGTCTGGCTACCCTGACCAACGATGGCGTCTATCAGCAGACTCACTTCGTAGAGAAGGTCGAAAACTCCAAGGGCGAGATTGTTTACGAGTCCAACGCTGACAAGGGCGACCGTCGAGTCTCCAAGGCAGTAGCCACCAATGTGATATCGGCCATGGAGCCTGTTGCCGGCTACAGCAACAAGCCCTTGAGTGGTGGTCGCCCGTCGGCCGCCAAGACTGGTACTACGCAGTTGGGTGACACCGGCCAGAACAAGGATGCGTGGATGATTGGTTCGACGCCGCAGCTGTCGACCGCAGTGTGGGTTGGCAACGTCGATGGTTCGGCGCTCTACAACGCCTACGGTGGCATCATGTACGGTGCCCAAACCCCGGGCGATCTGTGGAAGTACACCATGGATAACGCACTGTCTAACGAGGACTTTGAGTACTTCACCAAGCCGGAACCAATCGGTGGTGTCGCAGGTGCGCCGCAGTACCAGGCGCCGTCGACCTCTGACTCTGGCTATGACCAGGGCTCTGCTCCGGAGACCACAGAAGAGGAGTCGGCCGAGGAGTCGACCTCTGAGTCTTCCGAGGAGCAGCCTGCGCCGCTTCCGGTCCCGGGTGGCGATGGCGGCGGCGGTGGCGGCGGAATCGCTGACCTACTGCCCATCCCGATTCCGGGAGGCGGTGGTCTCGGCGGTGGCAATGAAGGCGGCGGAGACCCCGGTAACTCTGGAGGCGGACAGTAAGTGGATACGTGGGTGATTTTCACCATCGTCTGCGTCGCGATCGGCTTCCTGATGTTCGGCACGGCCTTTTGGGGCTTCATGCAGAAGTGGAAACCGGCAATCATTTGGGCTCTGTGCCTGGCAGCTTTCCTATTCGCGACAGTCATTCCGGTGATTATTGCGTTGGCACATGCTTCCTCGACATCAATGTAGGACGCAGGCCAGGTAGTCAGCTGCTAGAGCGCTAACTGCCCACCGAGCACGCGACAACTTCACAATTCAAAGAGACGCACGCAGTAGCCC
>NZ_ABZU01000025.1 GCF_000173655.1 Corynebacterium amycolatum SK46
ACACAAGCCCCGCTCGAACCGCCACCGCAAACAAAAAAATCCTCGGAAGCTTTTAAACTTCCGAGGATCTTCGCTGTGGGCGAAGGGGGACTTGAACCCCCACGTCCGTAAAGGACACTGGCACCTGAAGCCAGCGCGTCTGCCATTCCGCCACTCGCCCGTGGGAACGAATAGAACTATAACACCCCGCGCTAATACACCACCAAATCCCCAGGCCAGCGCGCGTTTTTCACAACTTTTCACCACTTTTCAAGCACTTTCCAACGGCATTTAAGACGCCTTTTTCACCCTTAGTACCAGCAACTCACTCCACAACCGTCGTCACTATTTGATAAACCTCAGCAGTTCCTAGCCCTTAACTGAAGGTGTAGGGCTCTATACTGTTGCTTAAGTATCGATAATTTTTGTGCACATTTTTCACGTAACCCGCCGCGGTTTGGCGGGAGAAGGCGAATTTCTTTAGTCAGATGGATTTCCTAGGACGCATCCGCAAGCTCGATAGCTCGCTTCAGCGCGGGCTCGACAACAGCTTTGCGCGCGTGTTCGGCGGCAAGGTTGTCCCGAATGAGTTAGAAGAATGCCTAAAGCAGGAAATTGAAGACTTCCTGATGCAGGACGCCAACGGTCAGTACTTGGCACCCAATGATTTCCGCATTGGCATCAGCGCTGCCGACTACAAGAACCTTTCTGCGTCCGAGCCCAACCTGCCGAATCAGTTGGCTGACCGCATGACGCGCTACTGCCGTAATAACGGCTGGGGCTTCACCGGTTCCATTAGCGTCCACCTGCAGGCAGTGGAGTCTCTCCACACCGGCCAGTTGAAGACGGCCAGCACTTTCACCGAGGACACCGTAAGCACTTCGGAGTTCGTTCCTTTCGACGACAGTGCTGAGAATGCTGACAGTGCCAACACTGACGCAGCCCCGTCGCAAAGCGATGATGAACCCCAAGCTGCAGAGACCTCTGCCGCCTTCCACCCGCAGCCGGAAGCTGAGCAGTTCCCCACCGCTTCCCGCCCCATCCCCGCGGTCGACCCGGAGGCTGCAACTGAGCTGAGCAGCGCGGCCGTGGGTGAAGACCCGCCCCAGGAAAAGACCGTCACCCTGCTGTTGCAGGACGGCTCCTCGCGCATATTTGAGGTGCGCCATGGTTCGAACATCATCGGCCGCGGCACCGCTTCCGACTTCCGCCTCCCGGATACTGGTGTATCCCGCCAGCATGCCGAGATCACGTGGGATGGCCAGGACGCTGTGCTCGTCGATTTGCATTCGACCAACGGCACCATTGTCAATGGCGAACCCATCGATAACTGGCTGCTGGCCGACGGCGACGAAATCTCGCTGGGACATTCTGTTCTCGAAGTTCAGATCCGCTAAGTAGTGAGGTTTACCAGGTTCAAATGCCACTACCCTAGGTTTGCCGACACATTCCTGGAATAATTACGTCCGTGTGTTCGGTTGCGGACCCACCAGCTCTACATAAGGAGGTTCCTCGGACGTGGAAGCTATCGTTTTTCTGCTTTCGCGCATCGGCGTGCTGGTCGTCCTGTGGTTTTTCATTTGGATGACGCTTCGCACCCTGCGTACAGAAACAACTGGCTCGGCTCCGCTGCGCCCACTTCGGCAGACCAGCAGTGCTCCGGCCAAGCGTTTCCAGCGCTCGCAGACTCCACATCAGCTCCTTGTCACCTCCGGGCCGCTGGCGGGTTCGCGCATGAACCTAAACAACCAACGCGACATCACTATTGGCCGTTCAGAGTCGAATGCCTTCGTCCTCAACGATGATTTCGCCTCGGGCCAGCACGCTCGCGTCATCAACCGCGACGGCATCTGGTACCTGGAGGATCTGGACTCCCGCAATGGCACATTCCTCAATGGTCAGCGCGTGGAACAGCCGGAACGACTGGCTTCGGGTATGGAATTTCGTATTGGCCGTACAACTTTGAGGTTGCAACCATGAGTCTTGCTCTGAATTACACGGCCCGCTCTGACCGCGGCCTCATCCGACAGAACAACGAGGACTCCGCCTATGCGGGTTCGCGTCTGCTCGCGCTTGCCGACGGCATGGGTGGCCACGCCGCCGGAGAAATCGCATCCCAGCTGATGATCGCAGCTGTCTCTCGGTTGGACAATGATCAGCCCGGCCCCGATTTGCTCGAGTCCCTGCGCAGCGCCTGCATAGAGGGCAATAACTCCATTGCGGATGAAATTGAGCAGAACCCCTCTACGCAAGGCATGGGCACTACGCTGACTGCTCTGCTTTTCGACGGCACCCGCCTGGGCATGTGCCATGTCGGTGACTCGCGTGGCTATCTGTTGCGCGACGGGGAGCTCATCCGCATTACCCGGGATGACACTTATGTGCAGTCGCTGGTGGACGAGGGCAATCTCACCGAAGAAGAGGCGGCAATTCACCCTCAGCGCTCACTGATTTTGAAGGCTCTCACCGGTCGCCCGGTGGAGCCTACTTTGTCTTATCGCGATGTCCACGAGGGCGATCGCTACCTGCTGTGCTCGGATGGCCTGTCCGATCCGGTGTCCGCGGACACCATCAAGGATGTGCTCTCGGAGGGGACTCCGGACGAGGCCGCTACCAAGCTCATTGACTACGCGTTGAAGTCCGGTGGTCCGGATAACATCACCGTGGTGGTTGCCGATGTTGTCGATTCGTCGGCACGCACACCTTACGAGCCCGCCCTGGCCGGTGCCCTGCAGAGTGCGGAGGAGGAACTCCCCCGCCCCAATACGGCAGCGGGTCGCGCGGCGGCACTCCGCCCGCGGAAGTCACAGGAAATTGCAGTGACTTCGGCGCCGGAGAAGAAGGCTTCCAAGGGCAAGTGGCTAGTTGTTTCTGTGGTGCTGGTGCTGGTGGCCGGTTTGGTCGGCCTTGGTATTTGGGGCTGGCAGAAGAAGGAGTCGATGTACCATCTCGCGGTGGTCGACGGGCAGGTGCAGCTGATGCACGGCGTGCCCGGTAGTTTGCTGGGCTTCGATCTGCAAGAGCCACATCAGTTCATCTGTTTGACCGATGACAACGAGGTTCAGCTTCCTCCGGCTGGGACGCCGAAGGATAAGGTCGACTGCCACATCATGACGCCGGAAGATCTCTCGCCGGCGGCACGCAATTCGCTGGAAGGTCTGCCGGCTGATTCCTACGACGGTGTCAGCGACCAGATTGGCCGTTTGGCGGAGTCGGCACTGCCGGTATGTCTGTCCGTGTCCGACGACGACAAGGACGCAACTTCCGCCGACAAGAAGGATGAAAAGCTGGGTTCGAAGCCAGGAGTCAACTGTAGGCAGGTGCGAAAATGAGTGAAACTACCGCGAAGCGACAGCTTCGGATGAAGGAAATGCTCCTGCTGCTGCTGTCGGCAGGATTGTTGCTTTTGGCACTTATTTCGCTCGAGCTGGCTCAGGGCAACTCGCTGACCGCAGATGTCTTTTACATCATTGGCGGATTCTTTGTGATCTTTGCAGTGGCGCATATCGCGCTGACCTTTGTGGCACCCAACGCCGATCAGGTGATGCTGCCGGTTGCAGCCACTCTCAACGCCTTGGGGTTGGTGATGATCCACCGCCTCGACCTGGCCAATGACACCTCGTTAGTGCGCAACCAGATCATGTGGACCGTACTCAGTGTCGCACTGTTTATCGGCGTGATCGTCCTGCTGCGCAACCATCACTCACTGTCGCAGTACTCGTATCTGCTGGGTCTCGGCGGCTTGATTCTGTTGGCGCTACCGCTGGTGTGGCCGTCGTCGATTAATGCTGATGCCCGCATCTGGATTTCCATCGGCCCGTTCTCCATGCAGCCTGGTGAGTTTGCCAAGGTCATGTTGCTGATCTTCTTCGCACAGCTGCTGGTGAATAAGCGCTCGCTGTTCAATGTGGCGGGTAAGCGTTTCCTGGGCATTGATTTCCCGCGTGTTCGCGATCTGGGTCCGATTCTGCTGATCTGGGGCATCGCTACTGTCATCATGGCTCTGCAGAATGACTTTGGTCCGGCGCTGGTGCTCTTCGGCACTGTGCTGGCAATGCTCTACGCTGCCACCGGTCGTGGTTCCTGGCTCATCATCGGCATGGGGCTGGTGACCATCGGTGTTGTCGGTGTCTACATGGTTTCGGACAAGATTCAGGCGCGAGTCACGCATTTCCTGGATCCGTTGGGCTCCTACGACGAGGGCGGCTACCAGCTCTCCCAGGGTCTGTTCGGCATGAGCTGGGGTGGCATCGGTGGCACCGGTCTGGGCCAGGGCTACCCACAGAATATTCCGGTGGCACACTCTGACTTCATCCTCTCCGCCTTTGGCGAGGAGCTCGGTTTTACCGGTCTGAGTGCCATCATCCTGCTGTTCGCGATTCTGATTTCGCGCGGTATTTCGGCGAGCTTGGCGGTACGTGATTCCTTCGGCAAGCTGCTGGCGGCCGGCATCGCATTCTCGATGGCCATTCAGCTGTTCGTGGTTGCAGCCGGTGTTTCCAAGCTGATGCCACTAACCGGTCTGACTACACCGTTCATGTCAGCCGGTGGTTCCTCACTGCTGGCCAGCTACATCATGTTGGCCATCGTGCTGCGCGTCTCTGACGAGGCCAACCGCCCCTGGGGCATTCCAAGCAACCCTTCGGGCCTCAACGACAATGCCAACGCATCTCAGGGGGTGAACCAGTAGATGAATAAGACCATTCGCCAAATCTTTGTTGTCGTACTCGGGCTCTTCGTTCTTCTACTGGCGAACCTGACCTACATCCAGGGCTTCCAGGAGGATAAGTACGCCCACAATCCGCTGAATAGCCGCCAGTTCCTGGAGGAAAAGTCCAAACCTCGCGGCCAAATCACCACTGACGGCGACATTCTGGCCCACTCGGTCAAGGGCGAGAACGGCTTCTATGACCGCAGCTACGACACCGACCCGGAGGCATATGCCGCGGTGGTCGGATACCTGTCGGACATCTACGGCTCCGCCGGTATCGAACGCTCCCAAAACGAGATCTTGAACGGCAGCGACCCTTCGCTGTTTACCTCCCGCGCCCTCGACATGGTCACGGGCAAGGAACCCGCTGGGGCCTCCACCGAGCTGACGCTGTTGCCGAACGCTCAGCGGACTGCGTACCAACAACTCGCTGAACGCGGCTACGTCGGCTCCGCCGTCGCCATTCGCCCATCGACGGGTGAAATTCTCGCGATGGCCTCCACACCGTCGTTCAACCCAAATGACATCGCGGCCGGCGACGAGAGTACCTGGCAGTCCCTCAATAACAATGAGGGCGCACCGCTGCTCAACCACGCCACTCAGCGTCCGCTGCCGCCGGGTTCCACTTTCAAGGTGTTGACCACGGTCACGGCACTGGAGCAAGGCGCCTCCCCGGACACCTCAGTCACTGGCGCACCGCAGATTACGCTGCCGGATACCACCACCACGTTGGAAAACTACGGTGGCTCGACCTGTGGCGGGGCTACTACGACTCTCCGCCAGGCTTTCGCACAGTCCTGTAATACGGCATTCGCGGAGCTCGGTATGCAGTACGGGGCCGATGCGCTCAAGGACGTCGCAAAGCGATTCGGCATCGGTGAGACCCACGACGACGCGGGCCTGCCGATTCAGCCCTCCACCGTCGGTGAGATTCCGGATCAGTCCTCGCTGGGGCAGACTTCCATTGGTCAGCGCGACGTGTCCTTCACACCGCTGGACAACGCCATCATCGCCGCCACGATTGCCAACGGTGGCGTGCGCATGGAACCCCAGATCATCAAATCGGTGCGCGGTGCCGACCTCTCCGAAATCAAGTCCTTCAAGCCGATTGAAGCCGGCGAGGCGATTTCGCCGGAGGTCGCGGAGACCGTAACTGAGCTGATGCGCGGCTCCGAGTCACACTCCGGCGGTAATGGTTCGCGTATTGCCTCCAAGACCGGTACCGCGGAACACGGTGCTGTCCGCGGCGAGTACGCACCGCACGTTTGGTACATTGCCTTCGCGCCGGACGCCGATGTCGCAGTGGCTGTCGTCGTGGAAAACGGTGGCGGCCAAGGCCAGGGCGCTACCGGCGCCTCCGTTGCCGCCCCGATTGGCCGTGCGCTCATTGACGCGGTCGAACAGGCGGGTCGATAAGCATGGATGCCCACCAAGTTCAAGACATCGTTGGCGACCGATATCACGTCCGCCGTCTGCTCGGCCGTGGCGGCATGTCCACCGTCTGGCTTGCCGACGACGCCACCAGCGGCGAACTGGTTGCAATCAAACTTCTGAACCAGGAGTACTCGGACAACTACGAGTTCCGGCAGCGCTTCCAGAACGAAGCCGCCGCTGCGCGCAGCGTCAGCAGCCCAAACGTGGTGAAGATTGTCACCTACGAGGAAGGCGACATCGGCAGCCACGGCGCGTGTTACATCGTCATGGAGTACATCCGTGGCGAATCTCTGTCGCAGGTGCTGCAGCGTCGTCGTACCCTGCCAGAGCACCTGATGCTCGACGTGCTGGAGCAGACTGCACACGGCCTGTCGGCAATTCACGCTGCGAACCTTGTCCACCGCGACATTAAGCCGGGCAACCTGTTGGTGACGCCGGAGGGCACCGTGAAGATTACCGACTTTGGCATTGCCAAGGCCGCTGAAGCGGTGCCTCTGACGCGTACCGGCATGGTTGTCGGCACCGCGCAGTATGTCTCACCGGAGCAGGCGCAGGGCAAACAGGTGAGTCCGGCGACTGACATTTACTCGCTTGGCTGTGTCGCCTACGAAATGGTGGCCGGCGCCCGCCCCTTCCAGGGCGACTCCACCGTCGCGGTTGCCGTGGCACACATCAACGAGGCACCACCTGCGTTGGCGCCGACGGTCAATCCGCATATCCGCGAACTTATCGGCATTATGCTGCGCAAGAATCCGCAGCGTCGCTATGCCGATGGCCGTGAGCTGGCGCAGGCTGTTTTGCGAGTGCGCGCGGGGCACCGCCCACCGCAGCCGCGTGGTGTGACCCCAACGGTGCACCGTCAATCCAACGCTGCCAACCCGGCGACCACCGAACTCGGTGCCATGACGCGACCGCCCATGCCGGTGTCGCAGCCACAGCAGCAACCGCAGCGGCCACAGCAGCAACCCGCCCGACAGCGAAAGCCGGCAAAGAAGCGCAGCGGCTGCGGTTGTGGCTGCGGCAGCATTGTGCTGTTGGTGCTGCTAGTGTTGCTGGCCGGTGCTATCGCGGTCGTCTATTCGCTGTCGACTACCGGTTCACTGCCAACCATTCCGAACTTGGAGCAGTACATTCCGAACCAGTCACAGCAGCAGACCACAGAGGAAAACACCGACCCCAACGACGGTTCTGGTTACGGTTGGTCGGGAGACAATTCCGGTAACTGGGGAAATAACGACGGCGGCAACTCTGGTGAAAACTACGGCGGCAACAATGACGGTGCCTCTGACAACTCCACTGAACAGGACACCAGCGAGACCGCACCGGGTACCTCCGAACCGACCCAGGATCCGGGCAACGACAATGGCAACGACTCCAGTGACGACGACTCCAGCGGCGGTGGTCTGCCCGGTATTCAGTTGCCCCTGGGAAATGACTCCGGTAGTACCTTGGGGACTCCAGATGCACAGTAATATTCAGGTACAAGATGTTTTGGTGGAAATCCTTCCGAAGGGACTGACGAACAATGTCTGGCAATGACGATCTCCTCTCCGGCCGTTATCGGCTCGGCGAGCTCATTGGCGTTGGCGGCATGTCCGATGTCTACCGCGCTGAAGATACTGTTCTCGGTCGCTCTGTCGCGGTCAAGATGATGAGGGCCGACCTTGCCAGGGATGAGAACTTCCTCGCAAGGTTCCGTCGTGAAGCGAAAAACTCGGCTCTGCTGAATCACCCTTCGATCGTGTCGGTGTACGACACCGGTGAGACGGATAGCCCGATGGGGCGCGTGCCTTTCATTGTCATGGAGCTGATTCAGGGCGAGACCCTGCGTGATCTTGTTCGTCGTGAGGGGCGGCTCGACCCGAAGAAAGCCGCGTCGATTATGGCATCGGTGTGTGATGCGCTGACGGCATCCCACCATGCGGGCATTATTCACCGTGACATCAAGCCGGCGAACATCATGCTGACCAACACCGGCAAGGTGAAGGTGATGGACTTCGGCATCGCTCGCGCGCTCGGTGATTCCACCACGATGACGCAGACTGCGGCGGTGCTGGGTACCGCGCAGTACCTCTCGCCGGAGCAGGCGCGCGGTAAGACCGCCGATGCCCGTTCCGATATCTACGCTGTCGGCTGCGTACTTTTCGAGGCCGTCACAGGTGCCCCGCCGTTCACCGGCGAAACCCCTCTTTCTGTCGCTTACCAGCACGTTCAGGATCAGCCGCCGCGACCTTCGGGGAAGCTCAACACCGACCCGAACACGGCTCAGGCCCTCGACGCGGTGCTGCTGACCGCGATGGCCAAGGATCCGATGGAGCGCTACGACTCGGCAGAGGACTTCGCCCAGGATTTGCGTCGGCTTGCACGCGGCGAGGATCCGTTGGCGCTGGCGCACCACGGCGCGCATGACGACGACGCGAAGACAACCGAATTCCTTCCGGCAGCTCCATCGGATGCTGCGACCCGGGTGACCCCTGCGCAGCAGGCAACTCCGGCCCCTGTCCCTGCTCCGGCTCCTGCTCCGGAACCGGCGAAAGCAGCTGCCCAGCCGGAAGCCCCTGCTCAGATTGCTAACACTGACGAGCCTGAGAAAAAGAAGGGTGGCGCAGGAAAGACTGTCGCGTTGGTGGCCGCTGCGATGGTGGCTCTCGGCGGTGTCGGCTACGGCGCCTACCAGTTCTTCGAGTCGTCCAACAAGGTCGAGACCGTTGCCATTCCGCAGGTCGAGGGCCTAAATGTCAATGAGGCCATGCAGGTTCTCGAGCAGGCTGGTTTCGTGGTCAACCGCGTCGACGAGCCGAACCCAGATGTACCCCGAGACACGGTGATTGCCACCGAGCCGGGCGTCGGCTCGGGGTTGCCGCAGGGATCTCGCATCAAGCTGCGCGTATCTTCAGGACCGGAGTTGACCAATGTGCCGGATGTGCGTGACAAACAGGCTGAGGAAGCTCGCCGCCTGCTCGAGGAGGCGGGGCTTGTCGTCAACCCGAAGCTGCAAGAGGAACCGAATGAGGACGTTCCGCGGGGCAATGTCATCGAGCAGTCTCCAGCTGCCGGTTCTCAAGTGTCGAAGGGAACCCGCGTAACTTTGACTGTCTCCTCCGGTATCGAGACCAAGACTGTTCCGGATGTCACTGGTCAGAGGTTGGATTCCGCCCGCACGACCCTCGAGTCCGCTGGTTTCGTTGTCGAGGTGGTGGAGGTTGACTCCACTGAGGAGCAGGGAACCGTCGTTGAGGTTCCCCAGAAGGGCACGGAGCTCACCGTCGGAACGACTGTCGAGCTGCACGTTTCGCGCGGCAACCAAATTAAGATGCCACGAGTTGAGGGCCAGACTCTTAGCGATGCGGAGAAGGCACTCACCGATGCCGGCTTCGAGGGCAATATCCGCACCGAGGAAGTCACCACGCTGGATCTGTCCAAGGTCGACCACGTGGAGAAGGCCGAACCGTCGGCCGGCTCCAAGCTCAACAAGGACGGCGAGGTCACCCTACGCGTCTACCGGCTGGGGGTCGCCCCGGAGAGTTCTGAGAACGAGCCTGCTCCGGAACCTCCCATAAGGCTGCCGGATCTGCTGCCTAACTAGCGGCTAGTGTGCCAGCACGTCTGAGAAAGCGCGCTGGTACACGGCCTGCTGCTCTTCCAACTCCGCCAGGAGTTCCTCGGTGTACTCGCCGCCGGCCAGTCGCAGCCAATTGACCAGCATGCGGTGCCCATACTGGGTGAGTACCGACTCCGGATGGTACTGCACGCCGTGAATCGGCAGGTCGCGGTGGCGCATCGCCATCAGCATGCCCGAATCCGTAAATGCCGTGGCGATGAGCTCCTCCGGCAACGTCTTCGGATCCACCGTTAACGAGTGGTAGCGCGTGGCAATAAAAGGACTGGGCACATCGGCCAGAACACCCGTGCCGTCATGAGTGACCGGGGAGGTCTTGCCGTGCAACAGCTCGTCGGCACGCACGACCTGCGCACCAAAAACCTCACCAATCGCCTGGTGACCCAAACACACACCCAACACTGGTGTCGGCTCGTTCTGCCTGCTCACCGCGCGAATAATGTCCTCTGTCCACCCCGCATTAGACGGCTCACCGGGACCGGGCGACAGTAGGATTGCATCAAATTGCTTTACGACGTCGTCAACATCGCGGAGACGCGCATCATCATTGCGCCAGACAGTAACCGTTTCGCCGAGCTGGCCTATGTACTGGACCAGATTGAATACGAAGCTGTCATAGTTATCGACGACGAGAATCTGCATAACTGGGAATTCTACTGCCTGCGAACTTCACTGGTAAGTTCGGATGCAAAGTTTACAATTATGCATATACCGCGGGAGTGTAGATACCGCGCTGATCGCAACCTGCTGACCACAACCTAAGGAGTTTAAAGCGCTATGCCTAAGGCAAAGATTGAAAGCACTAATTCACCACAATCCGGTGGCTCCTCCGTCAGCCGTACCCCGGTCAAGATCAATAGCACTCAGACACCGGTGTGGTACAAGGTGCTGATGTTCGGGTTCATGCTGATCGGTTTGGGCTGGCTGCTGGTCAACTACATCGCGGGTCCTCATATTCCGTTCATGGTGACTTTGAACGCATGGAACTACGTCATCGGCTTTGGTCTGTTCATTGTTGGTCTGCTCATGACCATGGGTTGGCGTTAGTCAGTTCTAATACACCGCACCCCTCAGGCGCATCCACTTTTGGATGCGCCTTTTTCATACCTAAAAACCCAGGTCAATTCACCCCCGTCAATACACCCGTTTCCCACACGTTTTTCGGAGAATGAGGATTCCGCTCCTACTGATCGCGCAAAAAAGTTATCCACAGAAACCTGTGTAACAATCGTGTAATTTGTGGATAACTGTGGAGAGATTTCGTCCCAAATTTCTCACGGGTTACGTGACAGAAACCGTAAAGCATGACAACTTTCAGTCGATCCTGTGTGTCCACAGCATCCACAGCCTGTGGATAACTCTGTGAACAAGTAACATAGTTGCAAGTCACGTTGTGTGTAACTCCAATATTCTGCGGGATTCGACCACTTTCGAACGCTGGTTCGTAAATTACAAGAATGGAATTATCCACACATGTGCACAAGTCTGTGGACAACTGTGAATTGTTGTAATTTGTGAAAATTGGGACCCGTAACGTGCTTCTTAGCCCGTGTTCACCTAGGTGAACAGTGGAGTATTTTGTCCACAGGGCTGTGGACATGTGGAGAATCAACACGATTTGCTACTACCCCCACTACCCCTAAACACAACATTGAGGTTACGGGCCGTCGTAAAGCGAAAATGGGCATGAAAAAACCCGCCCGGAACAACCGGACGGGTTAAAGAGCGTAGAAGCTAGCGGATTACTTCTCGATATCGATGGAGGTAATCACGACCGGCTCCAACGGGCGATCCCAGTGATCGGTAGCCACACGAGCGATCTCGTCGACAACCTTCTTCGAAGCGTCATCAGCGACCTCACCGAAGATGGTGTGAGCGCCATTGAGGTGCGGGGTCGGAACCACGGTGATGAAGAACTGGGAACCATTGGTGCCACGACCGCCGCGCTTGCCGGCGTTTGCCATAGCGAGCAGGTACGGACGATCGAACTGGAGCTCCGGGTGAATCTCATCGTCGAACATGTAGCCCGGGCCGCCGGTGCCGGTACCCAGCGGGTCACCACCCTGAATCATGAATCCGGCGATGATGCGGTGGAAGATGGCCTCATCGTAGAACGGGCCGGACTCGGTGCCAGAGGCGTTCTGCCCCTTGTACTCCTTCGTGCCCTCTGCCAGGCCGATGAAGTTGTCGACGGTGTTCGGCGCGTGGTTGCCGAAGAGGTCAATCACGATATCGCCATGGTTGGTGTGCACAGTTGCAGTAGCAGTCTTAATAGTCACGTTCCTTAGGATACCGACCTTGGTGGCCAATTGCTCCTACTGGTGAGTTTCTCCGTGGCAGAAACCAGTGCAAATGTTTCTCAAGATAAGGAAAAGAGTTCTTCGTTGACCCCCATGGAAGCCAATTAGTGCCTAAGCTGGAATGTGAGCCTGCTGCAAATATTTCGGCGCTAGGCCTAGCTGGGCTCTAGCTCTTGAACTTAGAAGCATCTTGGTCTCAGAAGCACTGGCGCCGCAGCAGTAATAATCATTGATTGAGAATTAAAGGCGATGCCTGTTGGCGACGCACTAATTAAGGAGAGTCATGAACCCCAACGCAATCTCGCTGGCTGTCAAGGGACTGAAGTCCGCTTACGACAGCTACTCGGATTACCGGGACAAGAAGGCTGCAGAGCTCTACGACACGATGCAGGAGGCTAAGAAGGTGGCAGCTGCACAGAACGAGGCAGCAAAGGACGCAGCATCCACTTGGGCGGAAGACGTTAAGGAAAAGGTTTCCGACGCTCGCGAGCAGTTTGCGGAGCAGGCTGACGAACTGACCAACAAGGTCGAAAAGAAGTCCAAGCAGGCAAAGAAGGACGCAAAGCTCAAGGGCAAGAAGACTCGTTGCAAGACTCGCTGCGAGGCTAAGAAGGCTGAAAAGAAGGCCAAGAAGGCGCGCAAGGACCTCGAGGTGCGCACTCAGAAGGCCATCGACAAGGTAACCGGCAAGGAAGAGCAGCGCGCCAAGAACGGTCGCATTGCAACCGCTTCCCTGGTCTTCGCTGTTGTTGCAGCAATTGTTGGTGTCATCGTCTGGAAGCTGCGCAAGGACGATAAGCTCCCGGTTGACCCAGCACCGTACCAGCAGAAGGCCGAGGCGTTTAAGACCAAGGTCGAGGACAAGGCCGCTGAGGTCAAGGAGACCGTTGAAGAGAAGGCTTCTGAGGCTAAGGAAAAGGCTGAAGAGGTAAAGGACAAGGCAGCTGGCAAGGCCGACGAGGCCAAGGACAAGGCTGCTGAGGCCAAGAAGACTACTGAGGAGAAGGCCGCAGAGGCTTCCAAGCAGGCTCAGATCAAGGTCGACGAGGTCAAGACCGAGAAGAAGAACGCTGACGACGCTAAGAAGATCTCTTCCAAGCCGTCCAAGCCCGCTCCGAAGCCGGGTCAGGCTCGCAAGAAGTAAATAGGCGGCTAGATAGCCAAAAGCCTTTTCACGCCCGATTGTTCTGTGCAGTAGATGCGCAGACGGTCGGGCGTTTTGCTGTGTATATCTTCCTAGCTTTCGTCTCGATCTAGTTCTTTGGCTCTCCAGCCTTTGTC
>NZ_ABZU01000024.1 GCF_000173655.1 Corynebacterium amycolatum SK46
GGTAATCTCTGGTGTTATCCATGATGCAATGACCGCCTGACCCTACCGTGCTCAAAGTGTCATAAACCTAGTCACTTTCTCCGCGGGTGAGCGCACCCGCTAGTCTTGAGGCATGACTGAATCGGCGCGCGAGGAGCGCAAAGCGACTGGGACCTCTTCTCAGACGAAGAGGCGGCGGCGGAATCGTCGCCGTTCTCAACGCGCGTCGGCAGCGGGCGCGAAAACACCACCAACAGCACCGGCTTCCACCACAACGGACGCAGCCACGACCAACGCAGCTACGCCGGCCTCAACCACCACCGACGCGGCCACGACCAGCGCGGCTATTACCGGCGCAACCGCAACCGGCGCGAGTACCGCTGGCACACCCACACCGGCCACAGCCGAGACCGCCGCAACAAAGGCCGCTGACGAGCACAAACAGTTCTCGTCGGCGGAGGACGCTCCTTACGCAATCGTGTCCATCCAGGCCACGGGCATCCATCCCAAGACGTCTCGGCTGGTCAGCCTGGGAGTGTCCACCGCCGACAGTAGCGGCAACATCGTGGACACCTGGCATGTCGTCATCAATCCCACCGAAGATCCCGGCCCGACACACCTCCACGGCCTCGAGCCCGCGGACTTCGAGGGGGCTCCGAAATTCGGGGTGATCCAGGCCAAGCTCGCGCACGCGCTCGATGGGCGCACGTTGGTTGCTCATAATGCGCCGCTGGTCTGGGGTTTTATAGTTGCCGAGGCCAAGAGGGCCCGTCGTCAAGCGAATCGCGAGCGGTCCGCGCGGAATAAGCGGGGGCGTCGTCGTACGCGCACTCGCGTCGCGCGGATTCCGGCGCCCGCACGGATTGCCGATACGTTGGAAACGGCGCGCCGCCAGGGCAAACGGCTTGACGACGCACGCCTGCGCGCCGTCGCGCGCGCATACGGCCTCGATGTGCCTTCGCCTGAGGCATCGATTGCTGGCATCTCGGTGCCGGAGCGGGTGCGGACGTTGGATGACGTCACCACCACGCTTGCGCTGTTCCGCGCACAGGGCGGGCTCGATGAGGGCGCAACCCTGAACATGTACACGCCCGACCAGCTGCGCGAAGACATTGTGGGCCTGCAGCGCTCGGCAGTGCGTGTCGACGCGATGGAGGCACCGCGCCCCGTGGAGAACCCCGGCCGCTATACACCGGGGCGAAAGCTCGCGGAGGGCATGGAGTTCGTCGTGGCGCCAGAGGTGTCGCTGGACCCGGATGAGCTGATTGAGGCGGGCGTGCGGGCTGGGCTGGCCTACTCGGAGAAGGTCACGCGAGAGTCATCGGTGCTGGTGTGTAACCGACCTGCGGATGTGACTCCGGATCAACTGACGGGCAAGGCCATGCATGCCCACCGGAAGGACATTCCGATCGTTTCCGATGAGGCATTCTTGCGACTGGTCGGAGAGATGGAGAAGTAGGGCTAGGGCTTTTGCCCAGCGCATTCGTTCTGCGAATCATTCACAGTAAAATACACAGTTATGAAAGAAGGCACTTCACATAACGACGTAAGTGACCACAGTCGCGACCGCGCAAGCTCCCCGAGCCTGCGCGCTCGGTTTGCGACTGCCGCCGCTCACGCCGCCACCTGGGCCTCCCGGAAGTCCGGTCGCGGCGCGGGTGGCATGATTGGTGGCCTGATTGCGCAGAAGATTGACCCGCGCATTCTGGCTTCCCTCGGCAAGGGACGCCCGGCCGCGATCATCACTGGCACCAACGGCAAGTCCACCACCACCCGTATGTTCGCGGCCGCCATGCGCGCCGATGGCCACAACGTGGCCACCAACGAGGGCGGCGACAACATGGACGCGGGTATTATCTCCGCGCTGCTCGCCACTCCCGATGCGGACAGCCTGGTCCTGGAGGTCGATGAGCTGCACGTCCCGCACATCGCAGAGGATCTGAAACCGCAGGTCCTGGTGCTGCTGAACCTTTCCCGCGACCAGCTCGACCGCGTCGGCGAGATCAACAAGATTGAGGCCACACTCCGTGCTGCGGTGGATGCGAACCCGCAGGCGACGGTCATCGCCAACTGCGACGACCCGCTCATCGCGTCGGCTGCCTGGGACGCCAAGAAGGTTATTTGGGTCTCCGCGGGCGGTGGCTGGACCAACGATGCCACCTCTTCCCCACGCACCGGCGGCCCCATCATCCAGGACGGCCACAACTGGTACGCCGTGAAGCCACTCCCGGACGGCTCGGAGTTCAAGCGGCCAGAGCCGGACTACCGCATCACTGCCGAGGGTGTCATCACGCCTGCTGGCGACACCCTGCCGATGAACCTCACGCTGCCGGGCAATGCCAACCGCGGCAACGCCACCTTGGCAATCGCGGGTGCTGTCGATATGGGCGCGGACCTGGAGAAGTCCCTCCGGGCCACCGAGACCGTCGACAACGTTGCGGGTCGCTACTCCACCATGGTTGTGCGGGATGACAAGGGCGGCGAGAAACATGTGCGCATGCTGCTGGCCAAGAACCCTGCGGGCTGGCAGGAGGCACTGTCCATGGTCGACCGCACTGCGGATGCAGTGGTCATCGCAGTCAACGGTCACGTCGCTGACGGCGAGGACCTGTCCTGGCTATGGGATGTCCGCTTCGAGGACTTCGACGGCATGGATGTGTTATCCGCGGGCGAACGCGGAACTGACCTCGCGGTGCGGTTGCTGTATGCGGGCATCGATGCGAGGTTGGTCGCAAATCCGCTGCAGGCGATCCGGTCGTGTGAGGCGCGGGGGTCGTCGTCAAGCGTTACCCGAGTTGAGGTGCTGGCGAACTACACCGCCTTCCGCGATTTGAAGCGCGACATCGAACGAGCACAGGAGGAAAAGTAAATGAGTGAGCTGTCTATCGGCCTGATCCTCCCGGACGTGCTGGGCACCTACGGCGATGATGGAAATGCGCTGGTACTGCGGCAACGCGCGCGGATGCGTGGGATTGACGCCGAGATTGTCCCGATCAAGCTGGGCGATGCCGTCCCCACCGACCTGGATATCTACACCGTCGGCGGCGGCGAGGACGTCGCACAGACCATCGCGGTGGAGCATCTGATCAATGACGGCGGCATCAAAAAGGCAGCCGAGGCCGGGAAGCAGATCCTCGCGATTTGCGCGGGCTTCCAGATTTTCGGCAATTCTTTCCGCGCGGGCGGACGCGACGTCGCAGGTCTCGGCCTTGTCGACTGCACCACTGATTCACTCGAGTCGCGCGCGATCGGCGAAATCTGCACGCTCGTCGATCCCACGAACGGTTTGCTTGACGACGTCGACGCCAGCCCACTGACTGGCTTCGAAAACCACATGGGTCGCACGACCCTGGGTGCCGATGCGAAGCCGCTTGGTCGGGTTGTCCGTGGCGTGGGCAATACCGGCCCGGAAGTGGAGCAGGCGGACTCCGGGATTGCTCCGGGAGTGGACGTCTCTTCACTCACACCGACCGGTGACGCCGAGGGCGCGGTGCAGGGTTCGATTATCTGTACCTACCTGCACGGACCTGTGTTGGCTCGCAATCCGCAGCTGGCTGATCTTTTGCTGGCCCGCGCTACCAACCAGGACCTGTCGAGCCTGGCTCCGCTGGACCTCGAGGTCGTGGATAAGCTGCGCGAAGAGCGCATCCTGTCCAAGCCGCGTCCGAAGAGCGAGCGCTAGTTTTGTAGTTTCGCGCGGCCGGCCGGGCTGACTGGACGGCGGCTAAACCTTCAGCCGGCCCGTCAGCGCGCGGGACAGGGTCAGTTCATCGACGAACTCCAGGTCCCCGCCCAGTGGCATGCCGGAGGCCAACCGAGTGACCTCGAGATCCGGGAAGTCCCGCAGCAGCCGGGCCAAATAGGTCGCGGTTGCTTCGCCCTCGGTGTTGGGGTCAGTCGCGATGATGACCTCGTGGATTTCTGGGGGTTGGGTCTCGTCGACGTCGTCAAGCACGCCTGCGATACGTTGCAGCAGCGTGCGGATATTGAGCTCGTTCGGACCGATGCCGCCAAGCGGATCGAGCGCCCCGCCGAGCACGTGGTAGCGACCGTTGTACTCCCCCGTGCGCTCGATGGCCTGGATATCGCGCGCCTCTTCAACGACGCACACCAAACCTCGGTCGCGCCGTGTATCCGAGCAGTACTGGCACACGTCGGTTTCCGAAATATTGCCGCAGACCCGGCAGAATTGCACACCCTCGCGCACCCGACCAAGCGCGGATTGGAGCCGGCCGATGTCCTCCGGCTCCGCCTTCATCAGGTAGAAAGCGATACGCTGAGCTGACTTCGGGCCGATGCCCGGCAGGCGCGAGAACTCATCAATGAGATCTTGGAGTGGTCCCTCGAACAATGATAATTACCTACAAATACTGGTCTGAAAAGCTAATTTAGAAACCGAGGCCACCGAGACCGTCGAAGCCCTGGGACAGCGGGCCCATCTTCTGCTCCGCCAGCGACTGCACCTTAGCGGTAGCGTCCTGGAAAGCAGCGAGAACCAGGTCCTGCAGCCCGTCGACATCCTCCGGGTCAACGACCTTCGGATCAATGGCGATGTCCGTGACCTCGCCCGAGCCCTGCATAGTCACCTTGACCAGACCGCCGCCGGCCTCACCGACGATGGTGGAAGCGACGATCTCCTGCTGTGCTGCCTGCAGCTGCGCCTGCATCTGCTGTGCCTGCTGCAGAATTGCGTTCATATCTGGCTGAGTCATAATTAATGTTCCTAACTATTGTGATCTTTACGTGCTGATTTGTAGTTACGCGCACGCTTCTAAGGCTCATCGCCCATGCTTTACGACGCGCATCGCCGCCCCATTCTAACGGCTCTAGCGGTCTTCCAGCGGTTTGGCTCCCAGCTCCTTTTCCAGCATCTCCATGACCACGTCCTTTAGCGAGCGGTGATCGAGAGACCCGACCTCGTTCGCGGCCTCGAAATACTCGGAGGTGTCCTCTTCGTAGTTGTTGTCCTGCGGGGTTTGGGGAACCGGGTTGTAGTTGGTGTTGGCGTTGGAGTTGTAGTTGGACGGGTTGCGCGAACTGTAGCTCTCTGTGCCCTCTGCGCCCTCTGGTGGAGCGAACTCCTCCATCGGCTCTGGTGGCAGCGGGACGCCGCCGAAGCCCGAATCCTGATTGGCCTGGGCCTGGGCGTTTGCCTGTGCATTGGCCTGGGCCGCGCGCAGGAATGACTGCGGCTGATTTGGCTGCTGCGGTTGTTGCTGGGCCGGGTTCGGGTTCGGTTGAGCTGGCTGGCTTGGTTGGCTTGGCTGATGTGGCTGTGCCGGCTGGTCGTGGCCTGCCTGCTGTCCCATCACAGCACGCTTGGCGGCTTCGATTTTGGCACGGCGCTCAACAACGGATGCGTATGCCGACGACCGCTGCGGGCCTGGCTGCGGCTGCTGTACCTGCTGCTCAGATGTCTCTGGTTGCGCTGGTGCTGCTGGTGTCGGTGCAGGGGCGGTGTCGTTCGGCGAGGACGAACCTCTTGACGACGAATCATCCTCCCCGGAACCACCATTAGTAGCTGTTGAACGCGGTGCGCGCGGGCGCGTACCGACGACACAGTGCACCTGGCCGTTGAAGCCCGTCACCTGCTTCACTGCAGCGGACAGTGCCTGAGCGTAATCAGGCGTATTGAGCCTGGTAGCGAGCGCTCCTGTGCTGTGTCCAATGACGAGCGTGTCGTTTTCGACATCGAGCGGTACCGCCTGCTCGGCCAGCACGCGAATGGGGAACGCATGCTGTCCGTCGACAGCCGCAAGGATGTCCTGCCAGTGCTCGCGGATTTGCTCGATACCGGCGGGTGCAGGTTCGGGCTCCGGCTGTGCTGGTTGCTCCGGCTGTGGGGCCTGAGTTGGCTGTTCAGAGTGAGCTGTCGAGGCAGAGACAACTGGCTCTTCCTCGACAATCGACATCGAGCCGCCTTCCCCCTCACGCTCGCGGGTTTGCTGCTCACGCTCCTGCGCAAGCTGCGCCCGAGTCTGCTGCTCGCTGATGCGGGCATGCTCCGCCATCTTCCGACGGAACTCACGAATCTTCTCCGCCTGAGCTTCTTCCTCGGACATCGGCTGCTCAGCCGGTTCAGACTGCTGCGGTTGTTCGGCCTGCTGAGGCTGTTCAACTGATTCGGCCTGCGTAGGCTGTTCAGGCTGTTCAGCGGTCGCAGTAGGTGCTTCTGGTGCAGGCTGCGGCTCAGTCACCGACTCCTGCGACACCGGTGCCGCTGCCGCTGGTGCAGGCTGCTGCTGAACAGGTTCAGGCTGGGACTGAGGCTGCGACGGTGTCTGCGCTGGCGCTGCCTGCCCAGCACGACTGCCCTGGGTCTGCGCACCCTTCTTACGCTGGGCATTCCGCTGGCGCCATGCCTCACGAGCCGACTGGCCAGACTGCATCGGCGAAGCATCGGCCTCAGCCGCACCCGACCCCGGCCCCGCATCGGAAGACACCGGTGCCGATGCGGGGGTTGCGGCCCCCGAGCCGTCGGCAAGCGCGGGCCTGCCGTGTTCCAACGCCTCTACGCGCTGCAGCAGCGACTCCACGGAGTCTTCGGTGGCGGGCAGGAGCATGCGCGCGCACAGGACCTCGAGCAGCAGACGCGGCGAAGTCACGCCGCGGAAGTGACGCAGGCCGTCCGAGAGCACCTGCGTGAAGCGCGTCAGGGTAGCCGGGGGAATTGTCCCGGCCTGCTCCAGGACGCCGTCGATTTGGCTCTCCGGAATCTCTACAAGCCCCTGCTCCAGCGCGTTCGGCACTGCGGACAGCACCAGCAAATCACGCACCCGGCCAAGCAGATCCGAGGCAAACCGAGCCGGATCCTGGCCCGACATAATCACACGCCCGACCACGCTAAACATGGCCGCGCGATCGCCTGCCGCCAGCGCCTCAATCGCATCCGTGATGATTACGCTGTCAGTGACACCGAGAATGGCCGCAGAAGTCTCATAATCCACACCATCGGTGCCGGAACCAGCAATGAGCTGATCCATAACCGACAGCGAGTCACGCGGCGAACCGCCACCGGCCTGGATGACCAGCGGATACACGTCCGGCTCTACCCGCACGCCCTCGGCCGTGACCACACGTTCAAGCAGCCCGCGCATATCCGGCGGAGTCAACAACCGGAACGGGTAGTGGTGCGTACGCGAACGAATCGTCGGCAGCACACGCTCCGGCTCCGTGGTCGCAAAAATGAAGATGAGATGCTCCGGCGGCTCCTCCACAATCTTCAACAGCGCATTGAAACCCGAGGCGGTAATCATATGCGCCTCGTCAATAATGAAGATGCGGTAGCGCGACTCCGCCGGCTGGAAGATAGCCTTTTCCCGCAGCTCACGCATATCTTCCACACCGTTGTGGGAAGCCGCATCCAGCTCAATAACGTCCAAATTGCCCGGACCACCCGGCGCCAACGCACGACACGACGCACACTGGCCACACGGCGTCGCCGTCGGCCCCTCCGCACAGTTCAAACTGCGCGCCATAATGCGCGCCGACGAGGTCTTGCCACAGCCACGCGGCCCGGAGAACAAATACGCATGGTTAATGCGGTTGGGACGCCCCTGCGCATCCCGAGACTCCAACGCCGCCGACAGCGGGTCAGTTACGTGCCGCTGCCCCACCACTTCGGCGAACGATGCCGGACGATACTTCCTATACAGAGCCACGTGCTCAGCCTACCTTCCACCCCGGATCGGCTAGTTCGAACCCTCCTGGGAAACAACCGACTCACGGCACCAATCCCGCAGGTCAGCATCTACTTCGGCCAACTTCTGCATCAGCGCCTGCGGCCCCTGCTGCTCATAAAACACCAGCTCCGCATCCGTAATTGGCACCAGTTGCGTCATCGTGGTCATGCGTCCCTGCGGCGACTCCACATCGCCCTCATGCAGGCTGATCTTGCCCGGCATCTCAGACACATTTGGCACCCCGTCGCTCCACACATACGGCACCGTGCACAGCACGTGCGCCACGGTAAAGGCCGCGCTTGACGACGACTCCCCTACCTCGGCCACCTGATCGGCCGCCAGCCGCACCGCATTCGGGATGACACGGCCCGGAATTGGCGACAGGAACTCCGGTTCTTCCTCCACCAGCGCTCCCGCGGCCGCGACCATGGTGGCCACGGGAAAATCAGCGTATGCGACGGAGAAGAGCTCCACGCGGATATCCGTCTTTGCTGCGCCGGTCAGGCCACAGTAGTTGCGGCCCAACTCCACGGTGGCGGCTGCCGTTTCCGGACGACGCTCGTTCGCTTGGCCGTCCGGCCCGTCGTAAAGCGAGAACTCAGCGACCCGAAGCGGAGCCGAATCGTGTTCCTGCCCGTGCCGACCACTGCCCGGCAGCTCCGTCACATACTCGCTGACCTGGGGTTCTCCGGGGAAAAGCCCGGAGATCCAAAACTTCGTCTCTTCGAAGTTCATATAGTCCTATCCCGACCTACCTGGCCTGCTTAACCTACGCAGTCGCCTTCTCAGCGGCGGCGAGCAGCACACAGGTAGCGACGCCATCCATAGCAACCTCGAGCTCCTCCATCGGAGGCAGCGACGGTGCCAGGCGGATATTGCGATTATTCGGATCCTGCTTCAGCGGGAAGGAAGAACCAGAACCGGTCAGCGCAATGCCGGCCTCCTTGGCCAGCTCCACCACGCGACGAGCAGTGCCATCGACCACGTCGAGGTTGATGAAGTAACCGCCGGTCGGCTTCGACCACTCTGCCACGCCGTACTCCGACAGGCGCTCATCCAGAATCTGCAGAACCTTCTCAAACTTCGGAGCCAGCGAACCTGCATGACGACGCATCTGCTCACGCACGCCCTCCGCGTCACCGAAGAACTTGGCGTGAGCCAACTGGTTGACCTTGTTCGGGCCAATGCCGCGGATACCAGCGTGCTTGAGGTAATCCTCCAAGTTGGCGTCCGAGGAAGCGTAGAAAGCAATACCAGCGCCTGCGAAGGTAATCTTCGAGGTCGAGCCGAATGCCCACACGCGGTTCGGGTTACCGGCCTCTTCCGCCCACTTAATGACGTTGTGAATCTCCGGGAACTCATCCGTCAGCGTGTGAACCATGTAGGCGTTATCCCACATCAGACGGAAATCCGGAGCGGCGGTCTCCATTTCAACCAGACGGCGGCAGACCTCAGCGCTGTAGGTCACACCCGTCGGATTCGAGAACATCGGGACATTCCACATGCCCTTAATCTGCGGGTCGGAGGCAACCAGCTTCTCCACGACATCCATATCCGGACCGTCTTCGTTCAACGGCACCTGAATCATTTCAATGCCGAAGTGCTGCGTGATAGCAAAGTGCCGGTCATACCCCGGAACCGGGCACAGCCACTTCAGCACCGGCTCCTCGTTCCACGGGCGCTCCGAGTCCACGTTGCCGAACTGCATGGCCCACGAAATCAGGTCAAACTGGATGTTCAGGCTGGAAGCATCCTGCGCCAGGACGTTTTCCACCGGCAGATCCATCAGTTCCGCCCAGATAGCGCGGATATCAGTAATGCCCTTGGCGTTGCCGTAATTGCGGACATCCTCCCCAGAAGCCGAAATGTAATCCGGCGCCGGGAGACCCAGCAGGGCGTTTGCGAAATCAAGCTGTTCCGACGACGGCTTACCACGAGTCAAATTCAGTGCGAGGTTACGGGACTTCAGTTCCTCATATGCCTTCGCAAACTCATCCTTGTGTGCCGCCAACTGCTGAACATCGAAGGAATCCACGGCCATGGTGTACGCACCCTCCCAGGTATCGGACATAAGTTAAAACCTGACAAAACTGGCACGGAAAACCTTTTCCCCGCGCCGCATCCGGCTTTGCAACCAAGTGTAAGGCATACCCCGGATTGGGATTTCTACAACTTCCCCGACAGCGCATCCAGACGCTGCTTACTCGGCCCCTCCAAGCCGATAATTTCTACCTCTTTGCCCCGGTCAGCAAACTTGACCCGCACGGAATCTAACGCCGCCACCGTGGAAGCATCCCAAATCTCAGCCTCCGACATATCAATGACAATCCGCTGCGCAGGATCGGTGTAGTCGAACTGGTACACCAAGTCGTTACTGGAGGCGAAGAACAACTGCCCCCGCACCTTGTACGTCCGGGAGTGGGCGCTGGGGTCGTCGTCAAGCACTTCAATCCTGACCAGGTGAGCGACACGGCGCGCGAACATCAGCGACGCCACGACCACACCCAAAATCACCCCGATGGCGAGGTTATCCGTCGCCAGCGTGGCGATGACCGTCACCAGCATCACCGCCGTCTCCGAACGCGGCATCAGACGCAACGTCCGCGGGGAAATCGAGCGCCAATCGACCGTGTCCACCGACACCACGACCATCACCGCAACCAGCGCCGCCATCGGAATCACTCCAACTGCAGAACTGAGCAGAAGGACCAGAATGAGCAGGAAGACACCGGAAAATAGCGTCGTCAAGCGAGTGCGCCCCGACGATTCCTTCACGCCCACCATCGTCTGCCCAATCATCGCGCAGCCAGCGATACCGCCGAAGAAACCGCCCGCGATATTCGCGACGCCGAGCCCCCACGTCTCGCGGGTCTTGTCCGAATGCGTGTCGGTGATGTCGTCCACGAGCTTCGCCGTCATCAGCGATTCCATGATGCCGACAATCGCCACACCCACCGAATACGGCGCAATCAGCCGCAGAGTCTCCCAGGTCAGGGGCACATTCGGAATCAACAGCTGCGGGAGGGATTCCGGGAGCTCACCCATATCGCTCACGTTCGGCACGCGCCAATCCGCCAACACCGCAACAAGCGTGACGACGAGCACAGTTACCAGCGGAGCCGGAATCGCGGTGAACACGCGGGGCAGGAACACCATAATTGCAATACCCAGAGCGACCAGCGGATACACCAGCCACGGCACATCGATGAGATGCTCCAGCTGCGCGGTGAAAATGAGGATGCCCAGCGCGTTGACAAAGCCAATCATGACCGCACGCGGAATGAAACGCTGCAGCTTAGCGATCCCCAACGCCGCAAAAGCAATCTGCAACACGCCCGCGAGCAACACCGTCGGGATGAGGTAATCCATCCCGTACGTCCGCGACAACGGCGCGACGACGAGCGCAACCGAACCAGCGGCAGCGGTAATCATGGCCGGGCGACCACCCGTGAAGGCAATCACGATGGCCATAATCACCGAGCTAAACAGCCCCACCGCCGGGTCCACGCCCGCCAAGATGGAAAACGAAATCACCTCGGGGATCAGCGCGAACGACACCGCTGCGCCGGCCAGCAGCTCGGTGCGCAGGCGCTTCGGTGAAGAAACTGCGAACCGGAAGGAGTCCCACACACCCATTGGGGCTGGGGTGTCTGGCGTTTCCAGTGTTGTTGATGTGGTCTGCGTTGTTCGTGTCGGTTGTGTTATTTGTGCCGCTTGTGTTGTTTGTGCCACGTTTGGTGCCACTGAGATGTCGTCAGCATCGCTCATGCACAGTATTCTTCCAGACCAGCGAACGCGACCACTTGTGGCCAAGGTATTCACCTATCGATGCGCTGCAGCGTGGCCATAAGTGAATAGCTCATCGATAGGTGAAAAGGCCTGGCCAATATCGCGGGGATAAGTGCCGAAAAAACATCGATAGGTCACAGGAAACCGCCGACAAGTGCCCGAAACCTAGCCATAAGTGCCAGAAGAACGCCGGGGATAAAAAAAGGGGACCCCACGCACCCGTCAGAGCTCGCTGACCCTTGCTGCATTCCTGCCCTGGGGGAGTTCACGAGATGGACGCCACATGGGATCCGTGAAGACAGCCTACTACAGCCGCGTACAAAAAGTCACGCCACTGCCTGGCCGACAGTTTCAGTCTTGCCCCTTAACCTTCATTCTTCGCATTCAACGCCAAGTTCTCACCCGACTCGGAATCAAAGACATTAAGCTTCTCCGCGTTGATTGCCAGCTTAATCTTCTGACCTCGGTGCACGCTCGATTCCGCATCGACTCTAGCCACCAACATCGCGTGCGGATTATCGGCTAGACCAGCCTCCTCAGCCGCTGCATGTCCACTCAAATCAATTTCCGGGAGTGGGAAGTGGATGAACTGCTCGGAGCCCATCGCCTCCAGGACGGACACCTCGACATCCACCGTGGGCACATCTGAGCCGTCGTCAAGCAAGGCGGCATCTTCGAAGGCCTCCGGTCGCAGACCGACGATAACCTTTCGACCCGGAGTAAATTTTTCCGGGAGTGGAAGGTGGCCCAGGGCGGTGTCGGCGCTGCGCCCGTCGTCAAGCACGGTGGCGGGCAAGAAGTTCATGGCGGGCGAGCCGATGAAGCCGGCGACGAAGACGTTGACCGGTCGGTGGTAGAGCTCTTGCGGCGCGCCGATTTGCTGGATAACGCCCTTTTTCAACACGACGACGCGGTCACCCAGCGTCATGGCCTCGGTCTGGTCGTGGGTGACGTAGACGGTGGTGGTGCTGAGACGATCCTGCAGCTGGGCGATTTCTGTGCGCATCTGGACGCGGAGTTTGGCGTCGAGATTGGAAAGGGGCTCGTCCATGAGGAAGACTTTTGGTCGGCGGACGATGGCGCGGCCCATCGCCACGCGCTGGCGCTGACCGCCGGAGAGCTGCGCGGGCTTGCGGTCGAGAAACTCCGTCAGATCGAGAATTTCGGCGGCCTCGTTGACCTTCTTCTCAATCTCCTTCTTCGGCAATTTTGCCAGCTTGAGGGGGAAAGCGATGTTCTCGCGGACGTTCATGTGCGGGTACAGCGCGTAGGACTGAAAGACCATAGCGATATCGCGGTCCTTCGGAGCAACATCATTCATGCGCTCGCCGCCGATGAGCAGGTCGCCTTCGGAGATGTCCTCCAGCCCTGCAATCATGTTCAGCATCGTCGACTTACCACAGCCGGAGGGGCCGACGAGGATGATGAACTCGCCATCGTCGATTTTGAGATTAGCGTCTTCCACACCGATGTGACCATCAGGAAAGCGCTTGTACACGTGCTTTAGTTCAATTTCAGCCATTTTTAGCTCTAACCTTCTTTAGCCCTTCACTGCGCCGGAGGTAAGACCAGCGACAATTCGACGTTGGAAAATAACCACAAAGATGACAATCGGAATGGTGATGACAATCGCGGCTGCCGCGATGGAACCGGTCGGCTCATCGAACTGAGACGAACCGGTGAAATTCGCCATCGCCGCCGGTGCCGTACGTGCCACCTCCGTCGAGGTCAACGACACCGCCAACAGGAAGTCATTCCACGCAAAGATGAACACCAGAATCGCAGCGGTGACGATTCCCGGAATCGCCAGCGGCGCCACCACCAGACGGAATGCCTGGAACGGAGTCGCGCCATCCATTTGCGCTGCCTTCTCCAGCTCCCAGGGAATTTCCCGGAAGAAGGAGGAGAGAATGAAAATAGCCATCGGGAGTGCGAAAGTGATGTACGGCAGAATCAGGCCCGGCCAGGTGTCGAACAAGCCGAGCTTGCGCTCGATGTCGAACAGCGGGCTGACCAGGGAGACCTGCGGGAACATGGCGATTAGCAGAGATACTCCCAAAATCACCGACTTGCCCGGAAATTCCAGGCGAGCGATTGCGTAGGCCGCCATCGTGCCAACAATTACCGCCAACAGCGTTGTAATCAGCCCAATACCGATGGAGTTGAACAACGCGCGGGTAAATTCGCTGGTCTGGAAGATGCCGCGGTAGTTATCCAGCGTCCAATTACGCGGGATGAAGTGGCCATCGTGCAGATCGGTTGTCGGTTTGAACGACAAACTGGCGATCCACAGCACCGGTACCAGCGCGTAAATGACCACCAAGGCAATGCCGATTGTCCACGCGACGCGTTGCTTCGGTGTCTTATCCGTGTTGTGCACTGCAATCGCCTCCTACTTATCCTTGCCCGCGGCCGCGCTCGGCGACGTGGCCCCAAAACCCTTGACGAACACAATTGCAATCAGTGCCACGCACACGAAGATCAACACCGAAATCGCCGAACCAATACCCAGGTTGAACGCCTTGAACAGGTTGTTGTAACCCAGAATCGACACCGAACCAGTGCCGTTATTGCCCTTGGTCAGGATGTAGATGTTGTCGAATACTCGGAAAGCATCGAGCGTGCGGAACAGCAGAGCCACCACAATCGATGGCTTCATCAGTGGCAGAGTGATCTTGAAAAAGCGTTGCCAGAAGCCCGCACCATCCAACTCGGCCGCCTTGAGCGCGTCGTCAGGCACCAGCGCCAGACCCGCAAGAAGCAGCAGCGCCATGAACGGAGTCGTCTTCCAGATTTCAGCACCGATGATGATAAAAATCGACGGCCATTGCTCAGTCAGCGGGGCGGTGCCGTCGGGAAGCAAATTGGCGAGATACCCCGTCCCCGGCGTCCACGCGTAATTCCACGAGTAGGCCGCCGCCACCGTGACGATGCCGTACGGGATCAGCACCACCGTGCGGATTAGGCCGCGGCCGAAAATCGCACGGTACATCACCATCGCGATAGCCATGCCGAGCACCAGCTCAACCGCCACCGAAACCAGCGTGATAAAGGCCGTCACACCAAGCGCTTCCCACCAATAACTGCTGGTCAGCACAGATGCGTAATTCTGCAGGCCGATGAACTCGCGGTCATCGGGGAAACGCAGGTCATAGCGCTGCAGCGACAGCCAGATTGCGTAGCCGATGGGGTACGCCGTCACGGCCAGCATCAAAATCAGCGCTGGAGCCACCAACAGCAGACCGAGGCGACGCTCGGCGCGGCGTCCGTCGGAAAGCGTGGACGTAGTTTTCGTAGGTTTATCAGACATTTACGGCACCAGGCCTTCCGAGTTCACGGCCGCCTGAAGTTCCTCATCAAGCGTACCGACCAGCGATTTCGCATCCACATCCTCCGGCGGACTGATGCGCGACGCCATCAGAATCGACAACGACTGGTACGCGGGGGACTTCGGGCGCGTCACCACACCGGCCGTGCGTGGCGACGGCAACAGCGCCCGCTCCTCCTGCGTCAACTCAGCCGAATCGGATTCCTCCAACGTGTTCAACTGCTCGTAGATCTCGCGGTAGAACGGGTACTCCTCCTTGAAATCATCGGTGGCCTGCGTGTAAAGCTTCGTCAGCGTCGGCGGCAGACCACCCTTCAACGCGTTGTTGAGCTGGTTCTGTTCATTGCGCAGGCAGTCGATTGCCTCGAAAGCGAGCTCCGGGTGCTTCGACGTCGACGGCACCGCGAGGTTGAGGCCACCAATCGTGACCTGCGCCGGTGTGCCCTCGTCCATCGCCGGGTAGGTGGTCCAGGCCATGTCCTCGAAGACCTCCTTGGCCACTTGGTTTCCCGACTCCGCCTTCTCCTTCGCACCGGCATACACGAATGGGTAATTCACCTGCGCGAATGCATCGCCGCGGTCGAATGCCAGACGAGCCTGATTCTCATCCGACTGCGAAATCGACGGGTCATGCCCCTTCGCCGTGGCCACACGGTGCATGGTGTCCAGGGCGCGCTCCGCAGCATCGTTATCCGCGATCGTGACCGACTGCCCATCCGGCGCGACCAACTGACCGCCTGCCGACGCCGTCATCGAATTGAGCCACACCACCGAGCCCTCATACTGGGCAGCCTGGACGCCAATCATCGACGGCTTGCCCTCATCAGCGAGCCGCTCCCCCGACGCGATCAAGTCATCCCACGTCTTCGGCGGGCCATCTACCAGCGACTTTCGATACCACAGCAGCTGCGTATTCGTATTCAGCGGAGCGCCGTAGAGCTGATCCTGCCACGTCGCCGTATCCAACGGACCCGACAGCGTACCCTCCGTAACGCGCTTAGCCATATCTTCCGGGAGTGGGAGCGCCCAGCCGGCCTCCGCAAACTCCGGAGTCCACGTCACATCGAGACCCATAATGTCGAACGAGGAATCCCCGCCCACAATGCGACGAGCCAACTGAAGACGCTGATCATCCGTCTGCTTCGCCGAAATGTCATACTCCAGGCGATACTTCCCGCCCGACGTATCCGAACATTTCTGCGCCGCCTGTGCATACTGATCCGAGCCATCCGCCGGCCCCATAATCCGCAGTACCGGCGCTGCTTCCCGCTGAGCCTCCGAGCCACAACCCGCCACCAGCGTGGCAAGCGATGCAGCCGACACTGCCGCGATGGCAGCTCGAACCTTCGGGCCGGAACCTAAAGAACCGAAACGAACTCCTGTACGGTCTCGGCCAGCGCTTCGGATTCTCAGGCACTTATTAAACATAATGACCACTCCGTGCTTCGACGTACAAAACTAACCGTACTAGCCGGAGCAGGA
>NZ_ABZU01000023.1 GCF_000173655.1 Corynebacterium amycolatum SK46
CAGTTAGCAAAACCGATCGATCAAATCCCCGGATTTCTATTTCGGTGAATTCTCGTGGGTTCTCTGTGGCAGACTGTCTCTATGACTAATCAGACACCTAACTCCGATGTGGTTAACCTCGCTTCTTCTGAGGACGAGGCTCAAGACAACTTCACTCCCGTAACGACGGAAGAAGGTAAGCTACAACAGCTTATTGAATGGCTCGAAGAACACGTCTCGGCCTATTCCTACTTGAGCGAGGTTGTCCCCTTGGGGGCCTCTGAAGAAGACATTAAGAAGGCTCGTGCGTCAGTCAATGACCGCGGCGCTCGTATGCCAGATGCCATCATTCACGGCTCGATGATGGTGCTGGGTGCGGCCGTCAACCATTCTTCGCCATACCTTGCGTATGCCGAGGGCAAGGTTGGGGTGACGGATACGACGGTGGGGGATAGTCCTAGTGTTCCGGTTCGGGTTTTTGTTCCGCAGGATCCGACCGGATCTGTGGTAGTTGCCGCACACGGTGGCGCTTTCTGGATGGGTGACGGCAGTCTGCGTGAGAATTCCTTCGGCCCAAATATGGCTGCACTGGCAGCCCGATCCGGCGCAATTGTTGTGGATGTGGATTATCGGCTCGCACCAGAGCATAAGGTATCTGATGCCGTGAATGACATTGCGCGGGTAGTCGCATCTGTCGCAGATGATTCATTGCAGCTTCAAAAATTGGGTGCAATGCCCATCAGCGATCAGAACCCGATAGTTCTCTATGGTGTCTCCTCAGGCGGCCACAACGTTGTTTCCGCGGTAGACCAGATTAGTCAAGACACTCCGGTTGCTCTGTTGCTCGTTGCCCCGGCTCTAGACCTGCGTGGTGCTCCTGCGGTGTGGTTGCAAGCATTCTTCGGCACCTCTGATGATTCGGCAAAGGAAGTGTCACCGGGTTTGCATGAGCCGTCGCGACGCATGCGTGTCCACGTTCAGGCGGCCTCCCGCGATACTGTCGTTCGTCCAGCTACCGAGTACCTGAAGCAGGTCGAGGCGGCAGGTGGAGAGGCCTCTCAGTCAGAATTCTTGGCAACTCATCAGATTGCGGTTCCAAAGGTTCAGCGAGAACAGATTACGGACGCGGCGCGGTTCATTCTAGAGGCCACTCACACGGAACGTGAGCTGCCAGAGGACCCGGCAGGTGAATACGATAAGGAAGCGATTGACCGGCAGAACGAAGAGTCCTGGGGCAAGAGCTAGTCAACCTGTTTCAGTTCCCAATGGCGCTCTCGCTGTGTATGTGAGAGCCGCGGAGGGGAGCGCTGGTAAGGGAAAACAGGGTGGGGCTGGAACAGCTCAGTACGAAAAGGTCGGGGGGGGGGAGAGGGGTTAACAGACCCCGACTAGTTCAGTGGCAGGAGGTTGCGCTTCGTTGCGTGTACCTCTTCCACCCGGTCGATGTTGCGTTCGAGCACGTTCCAATCGTTGACCGGAATATTGCGCTGGGCTTGGGCAATGACTGACTTATCCGAAGTGGACCACGCGAGGGGCACGGGGGTGATTTCATCGTAAAACTCGGTGCGGCTCTTGTGCGTACCGGCCACAGCAACAGCTGGCACCTTCGCGCCCACGCGGCGGGGAACCCCGGAAATCGTGGTGACAGTACGTATAGCCAGGGCCGGGACGGGCTCGCCATCGGAGGGGTTTTTACGCATGTCCACCAGGGTCATCAGCACCATGGTTCGCTCATCTACACGCGCAATCATGGCCGGAACCAGCGGGGATTCGTCGTAAAGCGCTTGCGGATCCTTAATTGCGTGTCGCACCTGGAAGGTAACGCCGACGTAGAGAGCCGCGAGGGCGAAAAGCACGACCGCGCTGCCGATAACAAACGGCGTGCGGTCGAAAACTACTAGAACCAGCACAGCGCCGACGAGCAGCAGAGCAGAGAAAATGCCGGAGGAGATGAGCAGTCGGCGGGCATCGCGGTAGTACTCGTTGTTGGCGTTGGTGTGCTCGCGGTTGACGGGGAAGTGAAAGTTCATGGCAGTCCTTTAGTTATCCAGTTTTCTAGGATTCCGAGCTAGCGGTGGAATCACCGGGCAGGGTTGGGCCGAGGTATTCATCTGCGTCGACGATTCGGTAGGCGTAGCCCTGTTCCGCCAGGAAACGCTGGCGGTGAGCTGCGTATTCGGTATCGAGGGTATCGCGAGTCACCACCGAGTAAAAGACGGCGCCACCACCATCGGACTTCGGGCGCAGGAGACGCCCCAGACGCTGTGCCTCCTCCTGTCGGGAACCGAAGGTGCCGGAGATTTGTACGGCGACAGAGGCTTCGGGAAGGTCGATGGAGAAGTTCGCAACCTTGGAGACCACCAGCGTGTTGATCTCGCCGCGCCGGAACTTCCCAAAGAGCTCCTCGCGCTTGGCGTTGGATGTCTTTCCTTCGATGACGTCGACGCCGAGCTCTTCGCCAATCTCTTCGAGCTGATCCAGGTAGGCACCAATCACCAGAGCGGGTTCGCCCTCGTGTCGGGCAAGGATTTGCTTGACGACGGGAATCTTCGTCGGCGTCGTTGCGGCCAGACGATACCTGTCGGAGGCCTCAGCCGTGGCGTAGAGCATACGCTCGGACTCGGTCGGGGTCACGCGGACCTCAACGCAGTCAGCCGGTGCGATCCAGCCCTGGGCTTCGATGTCCTTCCACGGGGCGTCGTAGCGCTTCGGGCCAATCAGGCTGAAGACGTCGCCCTCGCGGCCATCTTCGCGCACCAGAGTAGCGGTGAGCCCCAGTCGACGGCGCGACTGCAGATCCGCACTCATTCGGAACACAGGAGCGGGCAGGAGGTGGACCTCGTCGTAGATGATGAGGCCCCAGTCGCGGGAATCGAATAGCTCGAGTGCGCGGTATTCTCCCTTGGTCTTGCGCGTGACCACTTGGTAGGTCGCAATGGTGACGGGGCGAATTTCCTTTTTTTCGCCGGAGTATTCGCCGATTTCGTCCTCGGTCAGCGAGGTGCGTCGCAGCAGCTCGTCGCGCCACTGCCTGCCGGCGACGGTGTTGGTGACGAGGATCAAAGTAGTGCGCTGCGCGTCTACCATGGCCGCTGCACCGACGATTGTTTTGCCTGCGCCACAGGGCAGCACCACGACGCCGGAACCGCCTTCGCGGAAGGAATCAGCCGCCATACGTTGGTAGTCGCGCAGTTCCCAAGTGTCGTGGCCTCCGGTGCCCTGATCCTGCCAAGCGATGGCGTGCGCCTCACCGTCGATGTATCCGGCGGTGTCATTGGCAGGCCAGCCGACCTTCAGCAGCTCCTGTTTGATTCGGCCTCGCTCGGAGGGGTGCACGGTCCAGGTGTCGGCATCGATTTGCTCACCGAGCATCGGACGAATCTTTTTGTGCTTGGTCACCTCGGCCAGTACCGCAGGGTCGTGGGAGACCAGAATCAGACCGTGAGCAGGATGCTTAGTCAGGCTCAGGCGACCGTATCGGTCCATGGTCTCCGCGACGTCGATAAGCAGCGGCTGTGGGACGGGGAACTTGGAGAAGCGCTCAAGGACATCGACCACCTGCTCCGCGTCGTGACCGGCGGCGCGGGCATTCCACAGCGCCAGCGGGGTGATGCGGTAGGTGTGCACATGTTCGGGAGCGCGTTCGAGCTCCGCGAACGGTGCCAGCGCCGCGCGTGCCGCATCCGCCTCCGGATTGTCGACCTCCAGCAGCACCGTCTTATCCGATTGGACGATCAGCGGCCCCGTACCGAAACCCATAATCTTCTTGCCTCGCAGACATTCGACCAAAAATAAGCTAAAGGTCAATTCTGCCACGATTACGCAGAAGATGCGGCACGGGCTCGAATCATCCCGAACCGCCACATTCGCTTTTGCATCGCTTTACGACGGTCCCCGCGCCCGCCGCCTAGTCGACAGGATGTACTTCGGTAATGCGATGCAGCAGAAAGCGCAGCACTTGGCTGGTGGCAGGGTCGATAGCATCGACCTGCCCACCGGAGACGGTGACTGGGCGCACGCGCTTGCGGCCGGGTTTGCCGTTGCGGTCAACGTAGCTCAAATACAGGTCGTCGCCGTGGCGAGCCGCGCGCTGCAGAAGCTTGAACGCTTCGGTGCCAGAGGCGTAGTCGCTTGTGCCACCCGTGCTAGCGCTGGCACCGGCAGCCGTCCCCGTACCTGTCGCCGAATCCGCAGCCGAGCCAGAGACCCCGGCAGTGCTGCCACTGGCTGTAGCGCCACTGGAACTACCGGCGCGCTCAGCAGCACGGTTGCCATCGGCAATAGCCGTCAACGCCTGGCTGATGCGTTCCGGTTCGGGCATCGTTGTACGAGCAGTGGGCACCGGAGCTGGCGCCTCAATGCGGCAGGGAGCGCGACCGAGATCCAGCACCAAGCCCTCTGCATCTTCGGCGATGATGGAAAAGCCCGCATTTCTAGCGGTCTCAATCACCTGGGCAAGCGGGGCCTGGCTAATTAGCACCGTTTCGGCAATCTTGCGTAACGCCAGGCTTTGTCCAGCCTGGTGACTCTGGAATGAGGCCAGCAGGGCCGGATCGTCACAGCGGATAAACGAAGCTGCGGGGCCACCGCGGAGACGACCGTGGCGGCGGGCGACGTCGTCAAGCAAATAGGTAATGGACTGCGGCACTTCGCCGACGGCGTAGCGCGAGAGAAACTCCGAGATATCGGCGGCGTTGATGCCGGCGTCGAGGGCATCGCGGAGGCTGTCTTCGGTCACGCGGTAGACGCTGGCGAGGCCGGGAGATTCCAGCTGCGCAATCGAACTGAGCATGCGTTCCATCTCCGGGGATGCGGGGCCCGGTACGACGATGGTGTTGTCCGCCTGGACCATCAGGTACGAGGCGTTCGGCGGCAAGAGGTTGTTACAGGCCGCACGCAGATTGTCGAAGGCCTCGGCAGTGCCGGATTCGATGAGCGCGACCATGGCTTTGCCGACCTCGCTAAGGCCGACGGAAATCGTTTCCACGCCAGGGGCCCGCACGACGATGCCGAGGGCGACCAGCTCGTCGACCACGCCACTGAGCGTCTCGTCCGTGCACCTCGCGTTGGTGATTGGGGAGTAGTAGGCGGCGCATTCCCGCAGATCAGTCAGAGCAACTACGTCGTTGTCGCTTGCCGACGACGCCACCTGCGCACAGCAGGCCAGCACCATTTCCCGGATTGACGGTACCCCGGAGAGCCGAGCTTGTGGGGAGAGTAGAGCAATGCGCTTGCCTTCCTCACCAAGCTGGTCGACCCGCCAGGGAGCTGCGTCGCTAGTGCGAGTGCCGACCGTCAAGCTCACCCATCGGTCAACCAAATCGGCGTCGAGGAAGCCGTCGGCTGCCAGCGTGGGGGCGAAATAGTCACCACCGGTGTCGTGCAGTGGCAGTGGATGTGGAGTACCGACATGAACCAGGCCCGCTGCACTGAGGTTAGCCACGCCGCGAGCCAACTCTGAGATGTCGACGCCGAGCTCCTCGATGAGATTGCGGGTTTCCCGCACTCCGATAACACCGTTTTTCAAGGTCGGCGCGGGGTCGGTTCCCAGCAAGTTCAGGAGGTCAGTCGCCTGTCGCAAAGTTTCCCAGGCAGTGGCGGCAGCACGGTCGTTACCGCTGGCAATCACATGGGTATCGGGGATTCCGGGGCGCAGGGGGACGTCGTCGTCGGCAAGCCCGACTCCACGCATAAGGGCGCGAACGGTGGCGGGCAGGCGGACGGTGCCCTCGTCGATGCGTTCGAGCAGGCCGGCGTTGATGAGCGCTGGGACCGGCAGTGAGGGGTCGGCATCCGGATGAGCGTCCTTTGTGACGCCGAGGCCTCCGGAGTTGGCGAGGGTGTCCAGGAGACGCTGCTGTCTGTCTGTGACCTCGGTGAGTGCCGTGCGTAGCTGGCTGCGGCTGGGGCCGTCGGGATTGGGCAGAAGATACCAGCCGGGTGGCAACGAGGTAGCGACCTCATCGCTGAGACAGAAGTAGTCCTGCCACGGCAGAGGCTTCTTGCGGGTGGACTTCCCGGTGAAAGTGCCGCGAGGGCCTGGGCCGTTGCCCCAGATGAGTCCGTATTCGCGCAGGGTATCGAGGCTTGTCCGAATATGCGTGGCCGTGGGCCGTTGATTGGCGGGAACTTCTGCTCGAGAGAGTAAGTCGAGAATGTAGTCGATGAGGGCGTCCGCAGTGACAGGTTCGGCGTCGGCACCGAGGTCAGCGGCAGCCTCAATGCAGGCGAGCTCCAGTGCGGGCAGTTTGGTCAGCGCGCGGGAAACAGAAGCGCGGAGCTGGAGCCTTGCCGCTAGCACCTGGGAAGACTTCGGCGGTGGCGACAGCGCATCGGGGCGATTGCTGAGGATAGTGCCCACAAATTGGCCTGGTTGACCTGCCAGCCAGTCGGAAAAGAGTGCAAAGGGGGTGGTGCTAGTCATGACAATCCCCACTTTAGTGAGATTGAAGGAGGGGAGAAGGTGACTGGGGAGAAAATTTTTGGGATAATCTCAGCATGGCTAACGTTGCAAAGAAATCCTATGTCGATCCCGGCTGGCCGAAGGACCTCGAGCCTGGTCAGCACGCTGTTACTGAACTGATTGCTCACCACGCTGGTGCAGATTCGCCTTTCGGCGACATTGAGTTCCCGGTTGCTCCGGAGACTCTGGGTTACGTGCACCCGACCACGGTGATTAACAAGTAATCTTTTAGATTTTTAGCAGAACTACTTCTGCTGGAGGCCCGCAGCCGTGACTGCTAGTTCAGTCGTGGCTGCGGGCCTCAAATATGAAACTGTGCGAGTTTAGGGCACTTTCAAGCTGTTTTTCGGGTCATTTTTGTCATAAACGCAGGCAGTAACTCGCGCAGGCACGCGGTCGCCAGCCATAAACGCAGGCAGTAACTTACATTGGGCCGGTACCGCCAACCTGCTGAAGACAAAAAGTAGCCCCGAAGGTGGATTACCTTCGGGGCTACTGTGATGAGCTGGCTAGCTCGAAAGCCTTAGATCAGGCCCTGCAGCTTCGACAGATCGAACGGAATGGCTGCGACCAGTTCCTGCGGGAGCTCAACCTGGCCGGTCAGTGCACGGAACTCAGCGATGAGCGCCTGAGCGTCGGACAGGCTGTCGACGTTGGACAGGCGGTCAGCGAACTGCTGGATCAGGTCAGTCTTGGAGTCGGAAGCAGCAGCTGCCGGAGCGGCCTGTGCGCGAACAGGAGCGGCGCCCTGGCTCGGGTGCGGGCGGTCAGTCGGGCCGGAGGACAGACCCAGGCTTGCGGAGCAAGCCGGCCATGCGCCCCAACCCTGCTGAGCCAAAACCTTCTCAGCAACGTAGATCTGCTCTTCGCGGGAAGCCTGATCAGCGGTCGAAGCGAACTCGTTACCACCGAAAGCGTTCCAGGTGCCTGCGGAGAACTGCAGGCCACCGTAGTAGCCGTTTCCGGTGTTGATGTGCCAGTTGCCGCCGGACTCACACTGTGCCAGGCGATCCCAGTCGGAGTCCGGAGCTGCAGAAGCGGTCGGCGCGAAGATAGCGGCACCGGCACCCAGGATTGCGCCGGTCAGTGCAACCTTTGCCGAAGTGGAAGCGAAGGTGTTGGTCTTAGCTGCGTGGCGAGCCATATGAAAATTTCCTTTTCGTCGATTTTCTTTGTGGCGCCAGTGGGGCTAATGCAACCCCATCTCACTCTTATGGAAAGTTCTTCACGTTGTTGATAACGAACCGATGTCATCGCACTGGAGTGAGATGAAGGCGATCTATGCGACTTCGTCCGTTAAACGCGTCGATTGCACACCGTAGCGGTTGGTAACGAAATAGTCACGCGAATCGCCGGATTCTTAGTTTTGAGCACAGGTGGGAAATATGCATAAAAGTAGGTGAAACTGCAGGTAGAAAGCATGACTGTTATTGATGGTGTGGAAGTTAAAACCGCATAATGTGATAAAGCTCACGTTATCGTCTTGTTATTTTTCCTGTTTTGGCGCGTCGCAGGCACTGAAAAAGATGGTCATAAGAGATAGCCAAGAAGAACCAACGCTGACAGTTAGTTGCGGTCTCGGTGAGTCAATCCGCGAGCGTGCTCGCTTCACGCAAATCCATCTTCCCTTTATGTCCCCATCTATGGGTATAATTGAGTTCTTTAGGTAATCGGAGGTGACGTGCTCATGCACGCCGCTACCGCTGCCGCCACTTCGCACTAGTAAGCAGTAATAAATAATGTGTTCCCCGTTGGAGGGCGTCCTGTTTTTGGTCGCAGCTTTATTAAAGGAACACCATTAAGCCAGCGCCTGGCCCGGCATATCCTTGCGGTCCTGTCTGGCCAAGCTCGCCTCGATCGAGTCTCTAACTATGGCCGTTTGTGCGTACGAGGACGGTGGCAAGTGCGGAAGAATTGCATCTCCGATTCGAAGACCCCGAAGGGCAGTCACCACTGCGCAAGGGGAACGAGGTTGAGTGCCCCCAGTCACAGGGCACGGGAAGGTTAGGTGGAAAGTGCCCATCGGTAAGGTCAGGTGGTACGACAAGGATCGCGGTTTTGGCTTCGTGTCGAATCCGGACGGTGAAGATGTCTACATCGGCAAGAACGTGCTGCCGAAAGGCGTGGAAGAGCTTGTAACTGGTCAGCGCCTGGAGTACGACTACGCTGACGGTCGCCCAGGCCCGCAGGCCCTCCGGATCAAGGTGCTCGATGAGGGACCGCGCGGTGCCCGTCACCGCCGGGGCGGGGCAGGCGGGGGCGCAGGAGCCCGTCGTCAAGCGAAGAAGCACAGCCCCAGCGATCTCAACGGCATGATTTCGGACATGATTTCCATGCTGGAGTCGACGGTGCAGCGTGACCTGCGCGCCGGGCGTTACCCGGAGCGTAAGGACGGCCACCAGATGGCTGAAGTCCTGCGTGCGGTCGCGCGCGAGCTGGACTCGTAAGTCGTTAGAAGATGTGAAAACGCCCGCTCACGAAGGTGGAAAACCTCAGTGAGCGGGCGTTTTGCTGTGCTTTACGACGGTTCGTTGACAATCGACCAAGTAATGCCGTAGGTGGTCTCCTCGCCCTCGGAGTTCTTTCCGATGAGCGCGGTGGAAACCTCCACGACCCCGAGTGGGGTGCGCTTGCCGGCAAAAGCTGCGGAGCCGGCGATGGTCTCGGTCGTGGCTTCGCCCGGATCCTTGCGAGAGGTGGAGTTGACCGCATCGTCAGAGAAGAAACGCTGCAGAGTCCAAGAGTTAGAGCCAACAGTGGAGCCGACGTTAACCTCAGCCGTCTCCTGCTCGCCCAGGGAAATCTTGGCGGCGTTGGTCTCAGTCGTGGTGCAGGCGTTCTTCTCAAAGAGGTCGCAGACGCGGTAGGGAAGAACCTCTGTGGTTTCGCCGTCTTGATTGACCTCGATGGACAGCGTGCGTGGGTCGTCGATTGCCTGGTTGGTCCACTTATTAACAGCAAGGACAATGCCGGTGACGACAAGACCCACCACGACAATAGCGCCGACAACCATGAACGCCTTACTATTCTGTTGCCAGCGGCGCCTACTCGATCCCATCAACTCTCACTTCCCGACATTCGTAACGGAATTGAAGCTACGTTCAGTCACACTAGCCGTTCTCGGGCCAGATACTGCTATTCACTCACGGTAACACGGTAGGCTGTGGGCCATTTCTTCCCTGTAAGCAGGAACTGACGGGTTCCATTGGGGGAGGTAGAGGAGGAAGAGTCTGGCATTAATGCAATGCCGTTGAGCACATCAATACTGTTTTGTTCTGTCGGGGAGAGCTGCGCGTACAGGTCACGAAAGAGTTCGGTGGCATCGACGATGCCTGTGACCTTTCCGTCTTCCGGGTTGATGCGGTAGATGAATGGACTCTGCCAGACGTTGGCCCAAATCTCGCGGTGCGATTGCGGGGCGGTTGGTTCGTCCCCGTTGCTCTGGCTGTTTGAATCGTCCGTGCCCGCCGGAGCTGCGTCCGGAGCTGCGTCCGGATTTACGTCGGTGTCGACAGTGACGCACTCAAGTTCGTTGAGCCACGTTGTCTCCGTGCCTGCTGCAGTGACGGGCAGTTGACGCTGGGCTGAGAGGTCATCGGGGGAGCGGAAAGTGAGGGTGCCACTACCATCGGAGGTCACGATAGTGTCATCGAAGGAACACGCGCCCCAGCCTTCGGTGTCGAAGGGAATCTCGCGACGCTGCTTGAGAGTAGCCGCGTCGCGTTCTATGGCGCGTCCTTCCTTCCACGTCAGCTGCCACACGGTATCTCTATGACGGGTAATCCCCTCGCCGAAGAGCTCAGGCTGTAGATCTTCCACGTTGGTCGGCTCGGCTGCAGAGTTGTCGAGCCACTGCGGCAATCGGTAAATCTGGGACTCGCCGTAGAGGCCGGTGCCCATCAACAAAGAGCCATCGGGTTCGAACTCAAGGCCCTGGACAAAAGGCGCAGCGACATTCTTCTCCGTGGGAAGTGGTGGAGCCAAGACGGGATAGGACTGCTCGATGGTCAGTTTCAGTGTCGGAACATCACCGAGCCCCGGCACCTTATCGGCACCGACCAGCTCGGAGGGATTAACCGATGCCGAAGTCGACCTCGGGGCGGTGCCGGAGTTCGAGTCCGCACTAGCTCCACTAGTAGGGGTCTCCCCTGAGGGATTGCCACCTGAACCAGTTTCAGCCGCACAACCGGTCAACAGGGCGGCAGTTGCCACGGAGAGGATGGCAGCTCGGGCCGTCGTAAAGCGTGATGAGTGGAAGAGGCGGGCGGGTTTTGCGTCGCCCGACGGGAATCTGTCCATAGCTTCACTCTAGGATAGGAAACGTGACTGAAAATCGACGACGTTCCCGAAACAGCCGCCGACGGGGGAAGGTGATGAATCACCAGGCGGTCGACACTGCCCGTACCGCAATCGAAGAGCTCGGGGAGGGGCCTGCCGGCGCGCACACCGGCGTAAGTGTCGTAGGTGAGGGCGTTGCGGTGCATCGTTTTGCGGCTGACCTGCCCGGATACAGGGGCTGGGAGTGGCATGTGGTGGTCGCGTGCGCGCCGGGCACTCAACAGGCGACGGTCAGTGAAGTGGCTCTTGTCCCTGGCGAAACCGCGCTGCAGGCGCCTGAGTGGGTGCCCTACGAGGAGCGGCTGCGCCCCGGTGACCTCGGTCCGCGCGATCTGTTGCCGGCTGCGGTGGGAGATGAGCGACTCGACGGCGATGACTTGCAGACCCGCACGTTGTCGGCGCGTGGTGTGGAAGATACCGAGCAGCGCTGGGAAGAGGGCGATACCGGCCCCGAGAGTGACTTCGCTCGGGAAGCATTGCACCGCTGTCGAACCTGCGCCTTTATGGTCCCGTTGACAGGGGCGCTCGGTAAGAACTGGGGCGTGTGTGTCAACGAATGGACATTCGATGCCACGGCCGTAAGCTTTGATCACGGCTGCGGTGCGCACTCAGCCATCCCGGAAGTAACGGGGCAGGGCGCTCCGGTGGCGGAACCCTACCAGGATTCACACCTGTAGCTTTCCGCCTAGGCAAACGCGATGACGAAGACGGTGCAGTTTCGACACCGCTGTGGCCCCAGAGACTGCACTGTGACGGCTTTCGGCACAATAATTCCGCTCTGACACGGGTAATCACGTGACACGGATAAAAAGAGACTCTAGAGAGGCATAAAAAATGGACAAAGGTACGTCCACCTCTGCAACATCCTCAGATGAGGCGAAGGACTCCAAGCCTGCACGGAAGGGGAGCCATCTTTCGGCAGTAGACCGCTATTTTCACATCACGGAGCGCGGTTCGACGACCGTAACCGAGATTCGCGGTGGCGTAGTGACCTTCTTCGCGATGGCCTACATCATTCTGCTCAACCCACTGATCCTCGGCAATATCGAGGACGTCAATGGCAATAGCTTGGGGATACCGCAGGTCGCCGCTGTCACCGCGCTCGCCGCGGGCGTCATGACCATTGCTTTTGGTCTCTTTGCCAAGTACCCCTTCGGCATTGCGACGGGCCTGGGCATTAACACCCTCGTTGCCGTGACATTCGTTGCTAATGAGGGGCTGGCCTGGGAAGAAGCGATGGGCCTGGTCGTGCTGGACGGCGTGATTATCGTGCTGCTGGCGCTGACCGGATTCCGCACAGCTGTCTTCCACGCGATTCCGTCCGATATGAAGGCTGCGATGAGTGTGGGTATCGGCCTGTTCATCGCCATGATTGGTCTGGTCGACGGTGGCCTGGTTCGCCGCATTCCCGATGCCGCTGACACGACTGTTCCGGTGCAGCTCGGCATCAATGGGCAGATTGCCTCGTGGCCGACCGCCGTGTTCGTCCTCGGGCTGATTATCTGCGGCATCATGGTTGTCCGCAATATTCCAGGCGGCCTGTTCATCGGCATCGTGCTGAATACCATCATTGCGCTCGCAGTCGAGGCCTTGACCGATGCGGGCCCCTCCTTCGCTGACGGCAAGCCAGTGCCGACCGGTTGGAATCTCGCGGTACCGACTCTGCCGGACCGCGTGGGCGGCATGCCGGACTTGTCCCTCGTTGGAGCTGTGGATCTTTTCGGCTCCTTTGCCCGCGTCGGTGCCCTCAGCGCCACCATGCTGCTGTTTACCTTGGTCCTGGCTAACTTCTTCGATGCCATGGGAACGATGACTGGTCTGGGCAAGCAGGCCGCACTTGTCGATGAAGACGGTGTGCTGCCGGACATGAAGCGCGCACTGGTTGTCGAAGGCACCGGTGCCATCGTCGGCGGTGCAGTCAGCTCCTCGTCGAACACCGTCTTTGTCGACTCCGCAGCGGGCATCGCCGATGGTGCACGCACTGGCCTTGCCAACATTGTCACCGGCATCCTCTTTCTGGCAGCGATGTTTTTCACCCCGCTCTATGAAATCGTTCCTATCGAGGCTGCAGCACCCGTGCTGGTCATTGTCGGTGCCATGATGATTGGGCAGATCACCGAGATTGATTTCACCCGCTTCGACATCGCACTGCCGGCATTTTTGACTATGGTCACCATGCCGTTTACTTACTCGATTGCAAATGGTATCGGCATCGGTTTCATCACCTTTGCTGCGATGGCTATCTTCTCGGGTCGTGCCAAGTCCGTGCATCCGCTGATGTGGATTGTCTCCGGCCTGTTCATCATCTACTTCGCCGCCGATCCGTTCACCGCTCTGCTGGGCGGCTAAAGAGTTTCCATGAGTACCACCACATCAATCGAACGTTTTGCGCCCATCGTCGTCGATGATCCCGCCGACAGCCGTCTCGATGACATCCGCAACCTCAACAAGTCCGATTCCCGCCCCGATCTGCCCGGTGGGAAGGGGCTGGTCATCGCCGAAGGCACGCTCATTGTGCCGAGGCTAGTGCGCTCCCGCTTTCCGCTCCGCGCAGTCTTTGGTACTCGCCAGAAGCTCGCATCGCTTGCCGACGGACTGACCGCGAGCGAGGCCGCTATTGCGGAAACGGTGCCCTGGTTTGAACTCGACCGCGAGGTTCTTGCCGCAGCGGCCGGATTTGATCTTCACCGCGGCCTGCTGGCTACCGCTGACCGCGCGCCGGAGCTATCGGTGGACCAAGTTCTGAGTGGAGCCACCACCTTGGCTGTCATGGAGGGAGTCGGTGACCACGAGAACATCGGCGCTCTGTTTCGCAATGCGGCGGGCATGGGCGTGGACGGGGTCGTCTTCGGAGCGGCCTGCGCCGATCCGCTGTATCGCCGCAGCGTGCGCGTTTCCATGGGGCATGTGCTGACAGTCCCATTTGCGACTCTGCCCGGTACTACGACCACCTGGCAGCGAAGCCTGGACCAGCTCAAAGAGCAGGGCTTCCGCGTGGTGTCGATGACCCCTGCGGGCACGGTGGACCTGTGGGATGCCATGGACACGGACAAGATCGCGATTCTTGTTGGTGCTGAGGGGCCAGGGCTTACCGAGCACGCGATGGCAGCCACCGATGTGCGTGCCCGCATTCCCATGTCACCGGGAACTGACAGCCTGAATGTGGCTACCTCCGCAGCGATTGCGTTCTACGAGCGACTGCGCGTTCAGTCGCAGCGTGCAGGGCAGTAGAAACTATTTCCCGAACTTGCCTCGCGCCCGCTGCCAGGTGCGGCCAGCGAAGTTCTTGGCCTTAGCCCCAAAGCGACTGAGCTCCTCCAGAAAGTCTCGGTTCGGCTCTGCATTATGAACCTCGTAGTCGTCGTAGGCGCGGTCAATCTCTGCGCCAGACTCGGAGGAACCCGGCTCACCCATTAGTCCGCGTGGACTACGAGACGCCGAATACGAAGTTCCGAGAGCCGCACGACGGCCATCGACCGCAAAACCACTAACAGGGATATCTGTAGCGGGCGAATGCGGGTCGAATCCGAGCCAGTCGGTGATGACGGCGTCGGCAAGCTCTGCCGGAACGAACGGCAAACCGACCCCCTCCCGTGGACGTGAACCCGTATCTTCGAAAGCGTCGGGCAGCGGGCGGTGCTTGCCCGCCCAGAAGCTGCCCTCTGCGGGGCAGGGAAGACCGATGTCTTCCAGTGTGCGGTAGCGAGTAGCGGAGAAAGCGCGCTTGAGCTCACCATCGTGCCAATGCGCAAAGGCGCCGAAGCCCGTAGATTTATTCGACACACTCGCGTAGACGTCCGTCGCGGCAATCTCCTGCCGGAGACGAGGCGACAGCTTGGACAGCTGCGAGACATCATCGAGAACCGTCTGCAGTACGGCAACGCCCTCAAAGCCACCGATGTAGTATTCGCCGTCACCGGTTTCCGCCGAGCGGTTGAGCGGGAAATCACCAATCGGTGTTACCGGCAGCGTCGAGTCATAGAGAGCTAGGAAACGGCGCCCGAAACCGCGGTCATGCTGAACACCTGTCTCCAGGGTCGCAGCAGGGTCATTGGTGCTGACAAACCAAATTGTGACTACACCGCGGCGAATCGCGGAGAATTCGAAATCAGAAGCGTTGCCGCTGGTCATGGAGCTCATTGTCGAGGAAAACTCCTACTTCTTCGGGCCGTTCGGACGTACGCCGAGAAGCACATCCTCCCACGACGGCATGACAGTCTTCTTCTTGCGCTTCGGCTGCTCCGCGTCCGGGTGCTGCAAGAACTCCGCCTCGTCAATATCGTCGTCGGCGTCGCTTTGCGACGGAACGTCCTGCTCCCCGTGGCCTCGCGGCGGCTCCGCCGAAGACTGCCATGCGGCCGGCATCTCAGAGGTATCCGCGGAATCAGCAGCTCGATTGGCCTGCGGAGCCAAGTCCCGGTTGCGGCGGGCAAAGTCGGGGTCAATCAGCTCTGCTGCCAGCTCATTGCGAGCAATGGTGAGCGCGGAAAGACCCTCTGCCTGGTAACTCCACTCGGCCACGTTGGTGGTGTGGCCGACTTTCCAAGTCACGGTCACAATCCACTGTCCACTCGGGTCGCGGTAGGCATCCCACGAGGCATCGGCGAGTTCCTGGCCACGGGCGGCAAAAGCGGTGGCGAGAATCTCCCACAAGGACAACTTGGTCGGGCCATCAATGCGACGTGGCTTCGACTGCTTGCCGAGCTCCGCAATACGTGCGCGCTCCGCAAGCACCGGGTAGGCGAAGGACTCAATCTTGCGCGGCTGCATGCCGCTGTACTCAATGAGCTCCTCGACCGTCTGGCCGCTGCGAATGCGGTCCTGAATCTCTCGCGGCGACAAAACGACGCGGGGCTCTTCCAGCACCGGCTTCGGCGCCGTTGGAGTCTTCTTCGGTGCCCCGCCTGCCGCAGCGGAGTTGCCGGCCGCCTCGCTGCCTTCGGCCGAGTCGCCGCTTGTGGTGGTGGCTTCCGCTGTGCTGTCACCAGTGGAATTTCCGTCGGTGGAGCCGCTCTCTGCGGTAGCACTCTCCCCAGAGCTACCGCTGGCAGTGGCGGTTGTGTCGCTGGATCCGTCGGCAAGCGATGCGGAATCAGCTGTAGCAGGGGAACCAGTGGCATCGGCGAGCTCGAAGTGCTCGACCAGGAAAGTGCGCAGGTTCTCGTCGAGAGGCAGCGTGAAGCGAAGTCCCTCCTGCCGTTCCTGCTCGGTGATATCAGCGGGAACGAGAATCAGTGAATCGGTCACATCGCCGTCCAGAACGGGCTTCAGCTCCCTCATGCGAGAACCTCCTTGTCGGTCGACGTTATAAGTAATGCTCACTAATCATGGTAAACGACAAAACTCCCGCGTCACGGACAATTGGGGCAATGCCCTTGCGCGTGGCGCGGGAGTTATGCGGCTGAGGCCGGTATTTGGCTGTTACTTTGCAGCGTAGCCGTTGTCCAAAACCCAGTCGATAGCGCCAGTCAGACGACGGATGTCCTCCGGGTCGATGGCCGGGAACATACCGATGCGCAGCTGGTTGCGGCCCAGCTTGCGGTACGGCTCGATGTCGAGGATGCCGTTGGCGCGCAGAACCTTGGCGATCTGTGCGGCGTCGATGTTGTCCTCGAAGTCGATGGTGCCGACGACCAGCGAGCGCTTTGCAGCATCGGTGACGAACGGAGTTGCCTCCGCGCGGTTTTCAGCCCAGTTGTAGAGGTGGGAGGAGGACTCGGTGGTGCGAGCGACCATGCCGTCGAGGCCGCCGTTGGTGTTCATCCACTTGACCTGATCAGCCAGCATCAGCAAGGTGCCGACGGCCGGGGTGTTGTAGGTCTGGTTCTTGCGGGAGTTATCAACGGCAGTCTGCAGGTTCAGGAAAGCCGGGATGAAGCGGTCGGAAGAATTGATCTTCTCAATACGCTCGATGGCAGCCGGAGACATTGCAGCCAACCAGATGCCGCCGTCAGAAGCGAAGCACTTCTGCGGGGAGAAGTAGTAGACATCAGCCTGGGACATGTCGACCGGGAGACCGCCGGCGCCGGAGGTGGCATCGATGGCGACGAGCTGGCCCTCGGAGCCTGCCGGGCGGGTGACCGGAACCATGGTGCCGGTGGAGGTCTCGTTGTGAGCCCAACCAATAAGGTCAACGCCCTCTTCGCCAGCGACAACCTCAGGTGCGGAACCCGGCTCTGCTTCGATGATCTGCGGAGCGTCGAGCCACGGAGCCATCTTGGAAGCCTTGGCGAACTTGGAGGAGAACTCACCGTAAGTCAGGTGAGCGGACTTCTTCTCGATGAGCCCAAAGGTGGCAGCATCCCAGAAAGCGGTTGCGCCGCCGAGGGACAGGACAATCTCGTAGCCTTCCGGAAGCTGGAAGAGCTCAGCCAGACCCTCGCGAACCTCACCAACAACGTTCTTCACTGCCGACTGACGGTGGGAGGTACCCATGATAGAGGTACCGCCGTCAACGATTGCCTGAATCTGTGCCGGGCGGACTTTCGACGGGCCGCAGCCAAAGCGGCCGTCGCCGGGCTGGAACTCTTCAGGGAGGACTGGGAATTGATCGCTCATATGAGGCGCAACCTTTCAAAGTGCATTCAAAGTGAAGCTTGATATACAGCCGTTGTCTTCAGACTCTAGCGGTAATCGGGGGTACTTATAGCAAAAGGGTGGGGTTCAATTGCCCCCGCTTCCGTACTTTGCATAACGAAACAGGGTGGATTGGCGTATTTGCAAAGTTTGCGAAGAATTTTTTCCAGTTTTGTTGGCGCTAAAAACTTAGCGATGTGGGGCCTCGGGTGGGTGGCGAGAGGTGAATTATTGTGGATATAGTCGATGTGTTTTCGGGCGTTGGTCCGATGACTTTTGAACTTTTAAAGACATCGGCTGTCGAATGGACTCCTGACCTACTGATTAGTAAATGAGCAGTGACAACGTAATAAACCCGTTTTTCCATTTGCATTTCGGGGTGAAGAGAGGTCAAGATTGAGTAAGCCCAGGCTGCCCGAATGGGGTAGAGGGTGTTGCACTGCTCACACTCTTTGATATTGTGTGTTCTAATCCACTGCAGGTGTC
>NZ_ABZU01000022.1 GCF_000173655.1 Corynebacterium amycolatum SK46
GCTTGTGTTGAAACAGGGCAGATGCTGAGCTGAGGTTGTTGGCTTGTCCTTTAACTCTCCCGTAACCCTGTCCGGCACTTATGGCTAGGTTTCGGGGACTTATCGAGGGATTCCCCTGACTTATCGATGGTTTTTCGGCACTTATGCGCACGCTGTGGGCCAGGCCCTCTCACTTGTCGATGCGCTATTCACTTGTGGACACGCTACAGCGCATCGATAGGTGAATAGCGTGGCCACAAGTCGTCGGATGCGTCGGCTAGCTGGCATTGCAACTGGCTCGCGTTCCCGGGCTGGTAATTAACCCCGACCTACCGCCAAAACTTGGTCATCCCGCGCTTGTCCTCCATGTTGAACTCGATCATCTTGGCCAGCAGGTCGAGCGGCATGGACTCGGCCTTACCGTCCTTTGGCCAGGGAAAGCGGACCATCATTTTTCCGTAGGAGAGGCCGTGGGCATCGAACTCGTCGGAGAACTTTTCAATACCAGCGCGTTCCGGGGCAATCGCCATGTGTTTCTTGGCGTAGGAAAAACCGATGATGAACGTTCCGCCGAGCGTGAACATCGGTTGATTCCAGGCGATGCGAACGCCCAGTTCCGGGTACTTTTCGTGAACCCATTCCAACACCTCGAGGGCAACTGCGCGCTGCGTGTCATCATCTACCCGCGAGAGGTGGTCGGCGAAGAACTCGGCGATGGTTTCGTCGGTCATATGCTGAACAGCCACGGTCCGGATTTTACCGTGCCGTCAACTAACACTGTGCCCTTAACTAACACCGTGCCATCAACTAACATGACTCCGAGTGGCTACAGATTTGAATACTCAGTTTGATCCCAAAAAGGCGTGGCCTGCGCTGTGGACCGTGTTGCTCGGCTTCTTCATGATTCTGGTCGATGCCACCATTGTCACTGTTGGCATCAACACCATCCAGCATGAACTGGGCGGTGAGCTCAACCAGGTCATGTGGGTGACCAGTGGTTATCTGCTGGCCTATGCTGTGCCGTTGCTTATTACCGGCAGGCTCGGTGACCTCTGGGGAGTCAAGCACACCTATGTAGCGGGCCTGGTTATCTTCGTGTTGGCGTCGCTGGCGTGTGGGTTGGCGCCGTCGTTAAGCATGCTGATCATTGCCCGCGTGGTGCAGGGACTGGGGGCCGCGCTGCTGACGCCGCAGACGATGGCGTTGATTACGCAGATGTTTCCGCCGGCGCATCGTGGTGCGGCGATGGGGCTATGGGGTGCGGCGGCCGGAATTGCCTCGCTGACGGGGCCACTGGCCGGCGGCATTTTGATTCAGCTGCTGAGCTGGCGCTGGATCTTCCTTATTAATGTGCCGATTGGCCTGGTCGGGCTTGTCTTTGCGTTCCGCTACTTGCCGGCCTTTGAAACGCACCGCAACAAGATTGACTATCTCGGCGTCGTGCTCAGTGCGATTGGTATGTTCCTGCTAGTCTTCGGCATCCAGGAAGGCGAAAGTGCCGGTTGGGCAGGCTGGATCTGGGCGCTGATTGTCGCTGGTGCGGTGGTTCTCGGTCTGTTCACCGTGTGGGAGAGCAAGACGATGGCCGAACCGCTGATGCCGTTGTTGCTGTTCAAGGATCGAAACTTCACCATCTCCTCATTGGCCATCGCCGTGATGGGCGCGCTGGTGGTCGCGGTTGGTTTCCCGATCATCCTCTTCGCCCAGAATGCTCGCGACCTGTCGACCATCCAAGCCTCACTACTGCTCGTGCCGCAGGCACTCATCTCTGGTGTTATGGCGCCGTGGACCGGGCGAATGCTGGATCGGCTGAAGTTCCGCGAGTTCGCGCTGATTGGTTTTGGGTCCTCGCTGGTGGGCATGCTCGGGTTCCACTACCTCATCCACGAGGACCTCTCCGTGCTGTGGCTGCTACTGCCGGGCGCCGCATTCGGTGTGGCAAACGCGTTTATTTGGGGCACGCTGTCGACGGCCGCGACCCGCAACATTGACCCGACCCTCGCCGGTGCCGCCTCCGGTGTCTACAACACCATCCGCCAGATTGGCAGTGTGCTGGGGAGCGCGCTGATTGCTACCGTCATGGCTGCGGCGCTCAGCAGCAACCATGGCGACTTCACGACCGCCATGAGTGACGCGATGTGGTTGCCGGTGGCACTGTCGGCCCTGGGTGTCGTGGCGGCGCTGGGGCTTAAGAATCCGAAGTAAAACGCTCCACCATGTAGTCCGCGATGCCGACGGGATCGGCTAGGAAATCCCTGGTCGCCCGTACCGCGAGGGTGTCTTCGAAGTGGGTGGTGTCGGCGTCGTCAAGCGAAATGATCGTTGCTTCCGGCGCGGCGAGCAGGATGGGGGAATGCGTCGCCATGATGATTTGTGCGCCGGCTTCCGCGAGCGCGCCGAGGCGGCCGAGGAGTTCCAGCTGGCGCAGTACCGACAGGCCGGCTTCGGGTTCGTCAAGGAAAATCAGCGATTCGGCACCGAAGCGACGTTTGGCCAGCGCCATGATGGATTGGCCGTGGCTCATCTGGGTGAGGTCTGCCATTTCTCTGCCACCTGGTAGCGGCCCAAGCGACTCGTAATAGCGCGCGAGGTTCAGGTGCGCGTCGCCGCGAAAGAAAAACGTATCCGGGGGATTGCGCCTGGTCAGCGCCAGTGGAACCGGGGAGGTGCGCTCTTGCGTCTTGTACCGTGAGCCGCCGTCCGTATCGACACCCATCGCCGACGCCAACGCCTCCAGCACTGTCGACTTTCCCTTGCCGTTTTCGCCGGTCAGGATGGTAATCGGCGTGGTGAAGGCCATGGGGAAGGGCAGGGCGAGCTTTACGACGTACGCCGGGAGCTCGGCATCATCGTGAATACGGGCATGACGGAGATAGATCATGGTTGCGGTAGCTGGTCGAGCTGTTTGAGCAGTTCAAAGCCGTCTGCGCCTTCGATGAATGGGACCTCCTTGTTCTCCAGTTTTTCAATTGGCACCGCCGTGCCGTGGGAGAGCACGTGCTCGCTGGGAGTGAGGTTGCGGATCGCGATGGCCGCGACCTTGTCCGGATGTTCCGCCGCGGCCGTGCCGTAGATAAGCGGATCGTATTGGCCGTCGTCGCCGACGAGGATCCAGTTGATCTCGGGGAAGTCAATAAACAGGTCCCGCAGCCGCACCTTCTTATGTTCCTTGCCCGAGCGGAATAGGCCGGTGGGTGTTGGCCCCCAATCGGTGAGCAGTAGCGGTCCCTTCGGCAGCTTGTTGCGGTACAGGAATTCTTTTAGTGTGCCGAAGGTGTTCCACGCGCCGGTAGAGAGATAGATGACGGGAACGTCCGTGTCCTCGTCGATTTTGCTCGCGTAACGACGGCGAAGTTGCGCATAGAATTCGCTGAAGCCAGCGACGGCCTTGCGCTCGTCTGTCTCTTTGACCCAGGAGTTGTAGGCGGCGATGAGGGCGCGCGGCAGCATGGTGACCAACACGGTGTCATCAATATCGGAGACGATGCCGTATTTGGTTTCCGGGGAGACGATAAGAACCTCTGCGGGAGTGTCGTTGATGGTGATCTCGTGCCAGCCGGGTTCGAGGCCGTGATTCCGAACCAGCACCTCGATGTAGCCGTTGCTATCCGTGGTGGTTTCCACCGTGCGATTGCCGGCAGTGATGGTGACGGGAAAGTCCGCGAGTTCGACGGTAAAGAACTGCCAAAACCCGCGTTTTTTGTTTCGTTCTTCGTCTCGTTTTTTGGCCGGATCCTTCAGGAGGACACGGCCGAATACGCGAACGCGCTCTGCATTTCCGTACCCGGTGAATCCGATGATTTCCGGTTCCCAACCAGCGTTTTTGGAACGCTTGGCGGCCAGCGCGTTGATTCTTCTCTCGGTCTTGCGGACGACATCTGCCACGGACATGCTTTCCAGGATACGGGTTGACAGGGCGGGGGAGGGTGCGCGTAGGTTGGTCGGCCAAGAGAAAAGTCAACCCTTTAGGAGTGTTCTCTTTTTATGCGTTTTTCCGGTAAGTTCATCGCATCCGCCGCCGTGGCAGCAGGCATGATTGCTGCCCCGACCGCCGCCGCTAACGCTGCATCAGTTAGCGCCTGGGATCAGGTTGCGGCATGTGAGTCCGGCGGAAATTGGCAGACCAATACCGGTAACGGCTACTACGGCGGACTGCAGTTCTCGCAGCAGACCTGGAGCGGCCACGGCGGTGATCAGTACGCACCAACGGCTGACCAGGCCACCAAGGAGCAGCAGATTGAGATTGGTGAGCGTGTGCTTGCCTCCCAGGGTGCTGGCGCATGGCCGAACTGCGGTGGCCCGCTGGGTTAATCCTCCCCATCATCAAAGACTAGATCTGGCACCGCCGCGAATGACAGCCACCACTTCATGTAGTGGTCATGGCGTGCTTTCGTCTTCTGAGTAGCGCGCTTGTCAAAAGTCTGTCGCCCGAACCCGGCTAATGGTCCGGCCGGGACGGTCGCCGCGGTAATGCCGTCGGCAGAGGACCACACCTCTGAGCCGTCCTCATAAGCCGTGATATCCCAGAGCTTGTGGGTTTTCAGGTTGTGGTGCTTCCGGCATAGGCAGTGCAGATTCTGTGTGTCGGTGGGGCCACCGGCTTCGGGGTCTTCCTGGTTGTACGGTGCGATATGGTCAATATCGCACTTGTACGCTGGGACTTCGCAGCCGGGGAAGCGACACGTGCCGTCACGACCGTGGACGCGGGCAACCTGCGCTGGGGTTGGGCGGTAACCATTGGTGGCGCTGTCTGCTGAGAGGCGGACATGCGTCACCTTTTGCATCCACTCTTCCGTGACCAGCGCGCCTAGCCAGCCGGCACCGTCCAGCCAGGCGTCATCACTGTGGGGTTCGCGGAAAACATTGAGCACAACCTCCGCATCGGTGCGCTGGTGAATCAGTTCCACAAATGCATCCGCCTGTGTCATTTCTTCATTCGCGCGGAAGACCGTTTCAATTGCGCACATGGCGAAGTAGGCGCGGTCCGGGCGCAGCGTGAGAATGATTTGGGAGTAGCTGTCGGGGCGTTCCACCAGAGTCACCGATTCCGTATCGGTGATGGTGGGAATTGTGCCGTCGGCGCGAGCACGGTCGTCCAAATCCGCAGCAATATCACCAATTTTGGTAGTGAGCGTGCGAGGGCCAATCATCGCTTGACGACGCTTCCGTGGCGTAACCAATGCCAGAATTTTCTTCTCCGCATCGGGTATTTGATCCGGCTCGATGCCGACCACGCCATGTGCAATGATGCCGAGTTGCCGCATGGACAATGCACAGCTTTCCCGGGCGTAGGCCGCTAGCTGAGGCATTTTCTCCAGCAACAGGCCAATGTCACAGATACGCAGTGCTTCACTGCGGGTGATTCCCAGGCGAACGCTGATGCGAGCGGCATGGTTTTCAACGTCATCATCGCCTGCAGGGCAGCAGGCTTCAATCAACTCAAGGTGGGTGCGGTTAGTAGCCCGCGCGAGTGCTGAGAGCTCATCTTCGGGATTCTCATGAGCCCAATATGGTTCGGGTACTTGTTCGGACTTCATTGGATCCCCCTGGTGTTCCAATGGTTGTCGGTTTTCTTTCGAACTTACTTGCTATCGTACAGGTGCCGTTCTGGTCTGTAAAGAGAAATGATGAGAGATTTTGAATGGTTTTTGTAGGTGTCGGCTGACTACAAAAGCGCTTGTTACCAGGTTGTTTGCGGGTTGCGCATGGAGGGTTGCGGAAAAATATAAATAAAACACCCGTTCGAAAATGGAAGCTTGATAATCTCGCATCTATAAAGGCGGAGCTGTAAGAACCAGTGCAGAAACCAGCGCAGAAAACGGGGCAAAACCATGATCATTCGGCAAGCAACACGGGAGGACGCCGAGGCCGACGGGCTCATGCCTCAATGAAAGGCTGCCACCGAAGTGGCAGCAACCGTCTACGGTTTCGCAGCAGCGCTCGGTGTCCTCGGCGTGCCTCAATGAAAGGCTGCCACCGAAGTGGCAGCAACATTACCGAACTGCAGGAAACCGCCCTGCGCGTCCATGCCTCAATGAAAGGCTGCCACCGAAGTGGCAGCAACTACCCCACAGGCTGACGATGACGCGACGACGAAAGCGCCTCAATGAAAGACTGCCACCGAAGTGGCAGCAACGCCGTCTGGCTCCCACTGGTTAGCGAATACGTTTGCGCCTCAATGAAAGGCTGCCACCGAAGTGGCAGCAACCGACCGCCGCCATCGACGCAGGGTACCCCGACGTGCCTCAATGAAAGGCTGCCACCGAAGTGGCAGCAACCTGGGATCGGTGCCCCGCGACGGCGATGCAGCGGTGCCTCAATGAAAGGCTGCCACCGAAGTGGCAGCAACTGTGGTGATGGTGACCCCTAACTCTTCGGCTAGTTGATGCCTCAATGAAAGGCTGCCACCGAAGTGGCAGCAACCGACGACACCGGCCCCGACGGGACGGCCCCCGTCGAGCCTCAATGAAAGGCTGCCACCGAAGTGGCAGCAACTTGTTTGCCATGTTTGCCGCTTCTGCTGGGTCAGCCGCGCCTCAATGAAAGGCTGCCACCGAAGTGGCAGCAACACCTCTGTCGTGAAGGCGGCGAAGGCTGGCGAGAAGCCTCAATGAAAGGCTGCCACCGAAGTGGCAGCAACAGCCCCCTCGAATATAGCCCGCTGAACAGGCTTTTCAAGAAGGTTTACGAGTATCCTACCTCTGGCCTTCGTCGGCACGGCATTTCAACATGCGGAAGACACGGAAAAACAGTGTTTACCTGCATGTTTTGAGGGGAGAGCATCCACTCTCGTTGTTGGAGAGTAAGGAATGCTCGTTAGACGATTAACGGTCCACTGCCGGTAACCTTGCGTTCTTGCCCAAGGTAAGAGTAGTGAGTTTCGCTGAGGTGGGAGACTAGCCCCAAGTCACAGAAGAGGATTGAGTCTTCCCGGTTGTTTATTATCTTTCGCACTTCCTCTTTGAGACGAAGTAGCGCAGCTGGGTGGATATCAATAACAAAGACGCTGTACTGGACTCGATCACCGTAGCTTTCTAGCGTCGTGGCCACTTTTGTTCTCCTCCGATCATTCTGGATGTCGTAGGTGATAATGGTGCGACGGGTGTCTTTTCGCATCAGCGTGTCACGATACCTTTGTACGACGGTTGCGTTCCATCGATGACTCCGAGCAGCATTCGTGCTTGTACTTCGATGGCTCGACGCCATGTCACTTTGTATCCAAATGTTGGATGCGTGAATTCTTCTTCAAGACGGTTTTCAATTGATCGGACTATGGCCTTTCTGCCATCATCGGAAAGCCTTAGAGCCTCACCATTCCTACTGAATCCGCGTAGCGGGAATGCCAACTTATTCAACATCCCAATGACGGCTGAATCAGCGACGATTGGTCGGAACTCCTCCATCAGGTCAAGTGCCAGAGCCGGTTTGTTTCGGCTACTACTGTGTAAAACACCGGCATGGGGATCTAGTCCGCACGAGACAAGCGCACGGATACATTCGACCGTCAACATTCCATAGGCATAATTCAACAGAATATTGATGGGATCTGTTGCACCTCGACCGTGTCTACCAACCCATTCGAAGGAGTATTTCTCCATTGCGCGTATTTTGACTAATCCACCAAAATTCGAGAAGTAGTAGCTAGCGCCCTCTCCTTCAATCCCAAATAGTTGGTTTATGTCGGTGCACTCCAATGCAGCGCGAGCCAACTCACGCAAAATTGTTGTATCGGGTGTTGTACGGGAATTCCTTCGTAGAAACGTTGCCTGGTTTTGTAACTTGGCAAAAATCATTTTCTGGGCAATTGGGAGATAACCGTTTTGAAAAAGAACGTGTTGTCTCATTCGCGAAGCACCATTGGGGCCATCGGCTGGTTGCGACCACCCATACACACGTCCTGTAGAAGAACACCACACTACAGGGTTTCGTCGCCACAGCATCTGACGAAGTAATGCTGCAGAAATATCAATGTTGCCGTGGACGACAATGCCGTCGACTTGTTCGGTGGCGACCGTCGCTAACTCTTCCTTGTGCTTAGAAATGCGAACTCGACCACGGGGCAATGAGACACGACTACCAGGGACCGTAACGTGCAGAAGCTGACCACCTGAATTGGCAGCGCGGATACGCCGCCGCACTGTTTTCTGCTGACGTTCGTCTGGGAGGCATACTGATAGGTGGGAGCATGAATTGCAGCGGGCATCATCGATATGTGGGGCAGGAGCATTCCTTGACTCGACGATTTCCTGTGTCTGGGCCACGTAATCAAGCGCTGTTTCACGGAGGTGACTGGAAAGGTCCACCGGGATGGTTCGGTTGTGATCCGTGAATCGGACTGAGGCACCGGAAACCAAGAACCCGCTTTCTTCGAGGCACAATGCTTGAAGAGCAAGCTGCACCTTTTGAGCTTGGGTCACTGTGGCAGTTTTTCGAAGGGGCGTTGCCTTGTACTCAACCAGGCGTACGGAGACGTCATCTGTATGGACGAGGTCCGCTTTGCCAACCAGCCCATGTGTATCTGAGCGCAGGGTTAAACTCCGCAGTTCGTTGGGGCGCGATTGCCCTGGGCTATCTACTCGACGATGGGCCGAGTATCCTGCCTCCATCTGATAGGTATCCGTCTTCTCACCATTGGCTTCGAGCCATGTTCGTCGCGGACAAAATACAGTGTGACATACAAGGCTGATTGGTAGGTATTCGGTATCGGGAAGAGTCATAAGACCACCAGGTTTCCGTTGAGGACTTGGCGTTCAGGTGCAGAAGCGCTGCCGGCTTTTAGAATGGAAAAGACCGCCACGGCAGGCACGCCACGATTACGTAGCCAGATTTTCCCAGCCTCGGGTGCGCTGAGTCGATTACCGTTCATTTCGAGCACAGACTTGGCTACTTCATCGAGCTGCTTTGACAGCAGTATGCTGCGCAGCCGTTCGCTTGTGACCGGAGTTGTGGGGACTGGCAACACCATCCAGTTAGGATGTGTGATGTTTTGTGGATAGGCTCCTGGGGTTACGCTGAGCGCATCGATATTCCGGATTGGTGGCACCATACTCATTCCGAGTAAAGCAGCGAAAGCCAATGCATTATCTGTCGGTCGTGGGGCGGTAAACCCTGATGCGCTGCGCGAGTCAGCTTTGTTTTTTCCGATAACATCATTGAGAATCTTTCCTTCCAGGCCCCCAAGAATCTGCCCCACGGACCACACGGCTAACTCGGTTACTAACGGTGCCAGGCGATGGACGATAAATTCTTCCCCGCGGTTACGTGTTTTCATCTCCCATCGCGAAGCTCCCTCGTCTGGACGTGGAGAATTGGATTCTTGACGCCAATACGCTGCTTCACCTAATCCTTGGATGAATTGGAGAGCCATGGAATCAGTGGATAAAGAATCCAGGTAGTTGTTGCGAAATGAACTGTGTCGTTCCCAGACTAAAGAATCGCCGAACTGTTTGATGCGCGGCGAGAAAGGTGATCGCGCTACGGTTTGTTTTCCATCGGGATATTCCATTGTTGCCTGTGCCCAGGATTTTCGGTCCGCCCAGCGCTGAGCAATAGCACGCAACGCCGTTGCAACATCGGGTGGCGCGCATCCATCAATTTCAAGAATTGCTCGTGGGTAGGCCTCTTCGGTAAAAAAGACACGTGACTCAGCGCCATCAATATCTGAGTCAATGAGAAGAGCTAGGCCATAGGTCGCGAAATGTGTCAACGCGCTTGACACATTTCCGGCAATTAACATGCGTTGCGTCACTTCGTCTCCTTCGAGATCTGGGCATCAGCAGCACGTTCAACTGCCTCAGCGAAAGACACCGCGTAATGGCCGTATTTCCGATTCGTCCGCATAATCAACGAGTCCCAACCACCTGTAGTGAATAAGTGCTCAGCAATATCACGCAAAATGGCATCGTTTTCCTCATTAAGAATTTCTGCACCTACGTGAGGAAAACTCAGTCTTCCTCGCCCATGGCTCGTCCCGACTACTCGCAGTGCTATTTCATTGTCAGAGGCCAATCCGTGTTTTTGTGCGAGTAGTAGTGCAGACAACTGTTCATGGCGCCACCCTGCGGGTAGCCCACTGAGCATGTGCGCCCGGTGCACCTCTTGTTTTGTCCGTTCGCGACTTTTCGCAAGTTCCGCTTCGTCCTTGATACGGCCTAGCATCGCTTGGAATCGTGGGTCAGATTTACCATCGTCGTGGTGCAGTGCAGCCCGCTCGATCTGTTCAGCGTAAGGATTTGTGATTCCAAGTGAATCTGCAATGAGCCGGGCACGTTCCGCTACCTCCTTCTGATGTTCCTTCAAAAAGACGGCACGGGTAGACGGTGTCCACTCTTGCAAAATCTCTGAACCTACTGCTACCAGGGGCTTCAGGGCGTACCAGGCAACGGCATCACGGCGATTCGAGTCGACTATCGTCTTTGACAAGACGACTTCCCAGTTCTGCATATCCACGCCGAGTTTTTCTGCGGCCTCAGAGGAATTTAAATTGACGAGCTGGCGGAATATATTTTTCTCTGCTTCGCTGTCACTCGGTGAGTGCACTTTTATTAGGGGGCGCGAGGCGTCGTCGATGACCACCTGACGTGGGGGGTCATCTGACGGGTGTTCATCAACAACAAATTCAGTTGTGAAACGTAGCCCTTCGTCGACGATGATGATGTCACCCGGTTTTAATCCGTCCTCAGATGCGTCAAAGGTGAAAACATCGTCGTCACGGTATAAAAATACCCGCAAGTTTCTATCACGTTGGAGGATACTTCGAATCTCAGAAAACTTGGCGGGGAAGACTTCCTCCGCAAACGGGGGAAACTCCTTCAGAAGTTCGAGGGTTGCTATGCCATCAGTCGGAAGATTGTCGCGCACAACAATTCCTAGTGCCTTTGTGTCATCTTCCAGACTGTCGCGCAGCCAAAGCTCCAGGCTTGGTTCCGCGACAAGAGGGTCAGAAGTTCGGGATAAGAAATCAAGGTCAGCTAGTTCAATTCGCTGCTCGACTACCCTGGACAGTTCGCTGGGAGGAGGTGGAATCTTCTCCAGGACAGCGGGAGACGCAGATCCTGCCTCTTCGAGTTTTTCTGCCCATTGCCTTGCGGAGCACATGTCGCTAGCGGAATAGGGCGGTGCATCTTTGGTGACTTTTTTATCTATTGGCGGACCTATAACGATGATGTCGGCATTGTCATATTTACCGAGCCGGTTAGTTCTCCCGAACCGTTGCGCAAGCGATGAAGAGGGAGCTAATTCGGTGACAAGGGATGTAAAACTTATATCTATGCCTACTTCAAGCGTTTGTGTGGCAACAATGACATCCACCGTTGAGTCTCCGGTTACGGTGAAGGCATTTGGGTGTTTCTTACGCAGCTGCTCAAGGTCCCATGGCCTCATTCGTCCGACAAGGGTCAAGGTCGTGAGACCTGCTTTTCGCAACGTAGAGGCAATGGAAGTGGCGGTCTTTATATGGTTCACTATGATGCCGACAGTGGCGCCATGTGTGTTGTGGAGGCGCTGAGCATGTTCGACTGCAGTATTAATAACTTGCAAGTTTTTTGGGCGCCCGTCCCACCGATTGACCGGTACGTATGTGAACTTTTTGTTCGCGAAGAAACGCTTGCGCAGCAAAGCATCGCAGTCGCCCGATAGTTCCCGTGCGCGTACAGCAACTGTTGCCGCGGTATCCTCATCGGTGGCTACTGTCGCAGAGGTTTCCGTAACTTGCAGTGTTGGCACACCGATGTGCTGTTCCCGTCGTTGCAGCTGGGCAACCCTACGTGCAGTGGCTACCAGCTGTCTGCTTAGGTGGGACTCGTCAACGACAACAACCGAATCCATCCCGACCAAGGCGGTTTCTCTCGGCCGAGCGTATTTGCTTGAACCATAGCCGCGGAACAGCAGGCGAGAGCCCCACATATCTGGAGTCGCGGCAATTACACTGCACGCAGACAGCTCCTCAAGTGGGAGAGTCCTTGTGGGAAGCTCTCCTCGTAAATGACCCACTTCCAGCGGAGTGTCATCGCAGTCTCCCCGCAACTTGCACAGTGCCTCAGCTACTTCCTGGAGGATTGGGTTTTCGGTCTCCCCTTTCATCGCCATCTGTAGTAATTTCTTGATGCGCTGCGCGTGATCCGCCTGGTTATCAACAAGAGCGCGACGGTTGACCACGGTGTGCAGCCGGCGAGGAATCCGAGGTCCATCAGCCGATGCCACCGCATTAGCGAAGATATGAATATCGACAACCGCAGATTTCCCGGCCCCAGTGGGAGCCGTCACCTGACGTGGCCATTCTCCATGGTCAAGGATGTAGCCGAGTAATTCTTCTTGCCAGGTAAAAGGAGTGTGTCCATTGTTTACAGCAGCAAAAAACTCGGCGAAGCGTGATCTTTTCACGGTTTGTTCAGGCATCCCGCATTCCTTCCATGAGTCGCGTATACTCCTCGAGCTTTACGTCGTGCGGTACAAGTAAGCCGCCACCCATGTGCCGAGACTGTCCGATAGCGACCATGCCAGTTTCCGGGTGTAGGCCTCCGAGATCAACGATGCCGGACCATGGTTGAATGCTTACGGATTTCGGCATGGTGTGCGCGTAGTCGCGAGGTTTCCCGGCCACCGTCTTCGCCTTTAGGATGCGGCACCCTAGTTGGTGTGCGGTGTCACGTGCGTTCAAATAGAGCGTTTCGTGTCGACCAGAGAATTCGAGGTCATCTTTGAATGTGAATGCAACAGACAAGAGCCCGGCGTCACGTAGATTCCATCTCCGCCCCAGTTTTTGCTCGCTTACCGGGCGCGTATCGGGCACCACTGGTGTAGCGGTAAACCATAAACGTTTCATTCCTGTTTCCGGTTCTGGCCAAAAATCAGTGGCGGGAACGGAATGTCCATTAAAGGTCACTTTCCGTTTGCCTAACCGTCGTGACCATAGTCCGTTCTTGGCTACAGAGGGCAGCGCCGTCGTCAACTGCTTCAAATCTAGCTCCTCTGCACTGCGGGGAATAAGAAGCATGACCACACCGTGGTCATAACCGAAACGTTTCGCTTCTACGCGGGGTAGATAATGCACGGCAAGATGATTTGCCGGTCGATTCGATAGGGACTTTGGGTACTTGCCGGTAATCATGGGGGAGGTACCGTAGCCTACGGCAGCAACAATTGCCCGGTGGACTACCTTCGCCAGTTCCACCCTAAGGTGAACTGGGACTTCGGCTCCCGGCAAACCAAGGAAAACGACATGCATCCACGGCCCTGTGGTCGGCTGCTGTTTGACACCCGCATAGCGATGTCGAGTAATGAACTCTCGGGGCACCGGCGGAGCAACTGGAAGTTCGGACTTACTGTACTTCTCGGTTTTGGGGGGCTTCTGTTTGCGTAGATTCTCGAATTGATTGAGAAGATAAGCTGTGCGACCTGGTGAAGGACACTCCAACCCAAGACCACCTCGCTTAAAGGGGGAAGATGTCTTATCGAGTACTAGTGTTGGAGTGACTTCGCCCGGCTCGACAACCGCGATGCTTTCGGCTTCGCCGATGTAGGCAATGTCCCCCGTAAGATCCTCGATAGTTGAAGCGATTCTCACCGGGACGTTGTTCCACATGAACCCAAAGTGGGAGGCGACTGTCACACCGTCAGAAATTGCACGTTCTTCTGTGCGGTGCTTAAAGTTCACAGAACTGACATTGCGGTAGATGAATCTTCTGTGCGCAGGATCAAGCCAGCGATGTTCAGGCACCTCGATGCCGTCGGGGGCGTGCTGTTCCAGCCACTTGAGAGCAGTAATCGATTCTTCCGAGGGACGTAAGAACCCTTTTGCGGTGCGAATAGCGGCTGTTCCCCTGCCTGCAGAATTGAGCAATGCAGAGTGTAAACGTGCTGGCTGAGGCATAAGTTCAGGGCTTTTGTCGGGGGAATGCCCTTGATAGATGCCTCTGAGGAACCGCACACGCAGAGCAAGCGTGGTGGTTTCCATGGTTATGCCTCGGATTTCTCAATAGCGCCGCTCAGGATTACTGGGTCTCCCTGGAATTCAAGGACCTGTCCATGCCAGTCAACGACACCGGCAGAAGTAGCCTTGTCCAGAGCTTCTGCAAGCAATGCGTCAGAGGCTTCCACCGTGAAGGGTTTGAGATTCTCGGTTTCTCCGAAGCGCTTGTCCAGAGTGACCACAGGAACTCCGGATTCAACTAGGTGGCAGTTGGCTCGAAGGTATAACTCTTCTTCGGCTCGAGCTATGAGTGCGACACCGAGAGCAGCTAGGAGGGCACGGCCGGCAATGTCCTGCTCCACCGTGCCACCGAAACGTAGCTGGCGTAGCGTTGCAAAGCTCAGAACCCACGAACGAATGATGTTGCGGCATGAGACTCCGCCGAGAGATTCGAGCGTGGGAGGAATTCCGCCTAGACCCAGGGGTGATGCGGAGATGAGTTCACCTTTTTTGGCTTTCTTGACTTGATTTTCAAATTTGTCAACCAGATTCGGGCTTAGCTCATCGCGTTGCGCATCCACCAGTTTTTGGGCATCAGTCGGAGTGAGGCGCACGCTCATCGCTAGCGGATCGACACGTGCTCCACCTCGTAGTGATTGTTGCTCTTTACCGCTGCATTCCTGGTCTGCCAGGACACCGATGACTTCGCCAACAAGGGCACTGGGAAGCCGTAGCTGCCCCTTGGGGCGGGTGGAATCCCAGGCACCGAAGACGGCGGCGATTGGAGCAGCATTAACCAGCGCTGTGATGTTGTCCGTGGTGGCATTGCGGACTTCTTTATAAGCAGGGTGCTTTGTTGCTTCAACTCCATCAATCGTGGCTGCTCGCAGGTGACCATCAGCAAACCGGTGGGGAAGCTGAAGGTCGGAAAATTCCTCCCCACTTGGGTAGGTCACACGCATACGTGGCATGCGAGAAAGAACCCTGTTTCCTGCTTCAATGTCGTGTGCGAGAGCCAACTCAGCACGGTTATTGGCGGACTGCTTTGAATCAATTATCACCACAGTCTGCGGTTCACCGTCGATGTAACGGGTTTCAAAAGCGAAAACCGATTCTTGCCGGTCAACGAACTTCGCGGGAGCCACCGACGCGTGTGTTCCTGCCGCAGGCTGTAAATTGGTGACCGATGTCAAGGCGTTGGCTCCGCCACGTGAACACGCTTCTGAGAGTTTGGAATAGGTCAACACGGTTCCTCCTAAAAAGGTGGTCAATAGCTGTTGGGAGAATATTCGGGGAAATGAGTCCGACGTTATCCTTTGGGTTTGTAATCAAAGACGTGTCGTCGTAACCCCAATCTAGCAAGGTTGGGAATGCCAGTGTTTTCATACTTTCAACGGTTTATAGAAAGTAGCTAGAAGAGTCTCGTGCACCCTGATGTCTTATTTCCAGTGCGAGCCCGGGGGAGCGGTCGATTTCTGCCGTTTGCCAACGAGTGATTGGTGCGGGCCAGCTTCTCGTAGACGAGTGGTAACGTGACGTCAAAAAGGAAAGCCTAACTTTCCACCGTCTATAGAAATCTTCAATGAAAGGCCACGTTACCTTGCGTACATCATACGCATGGCAGCAGGCGTCCCACTGGCAGGATGTGAGTTTTAATTCGCCAGGGGAGATCGGTCGGAGAAGATATCGCTAAGACCGTTTAGCTAGCGGGGCTGTCAACTTTGGGATTTTCAACCCCTATCAGACGCGGATATCTAGCTAGAAGTCCCAGATTGCTACTGTTTGACCGAAGTTCGATTTGGGCGAGGTAGAAAACAGCGCAGACAACGGGGGAGCAAAACCATGATCATCCGACAAGCAACGCGGGAGGACGCCGAGGCCATCGCGGAAATCTACAACGAGGCCGTAAGCAACACCGTCGCCATCTGGAACGATGGCACGGTCAGTGCGGAGAATCGCATTGCATGGATGGAAGCTCACTGGGACAAGGATTACCCGGTTTTCGTCGCCACGCTTGACGACGAAGTCGCTGGGTATGCCACCTTTAGTGACTTTCGTGACTTCGACGGGTTTCGGTACACAGTGGAAAACTCCATCTACGTGCATCCGAACTTTCAGGGCCGGGGCATCGGCGGGAAGCTCCTGCAGGTGACCATTGATGCTGCTCGGGAGGCGGGAAAGCACGTTTTGGTGGCAGCAATCGACGGCAGCAACGAGGGGTCGATTGCGCTGCACGAAAAATATGGTTTCCAGCGCGTTGGGCTATTGCCTCAGGTAGGGACAAAGAACGGGCGTTGGTTGGACATGTTGTTAATGCAGGTCATGCTGACAGACGAGCAGCCACCCGCTCAGCCGCGCGCTTAGCGAAGGGGCCAACACCCATAATCGTGGCTGCACCGGGGCCAACCCAGTCGCCGTAGCCGACGAACTCGATGAGGTCGGAGTCGACGCTGCGGAAGGGGCTGAGCGCGGGGCGGAAACCGGTGCACCAGATGAGGTGGTCCGCGTGGACGTCGTCAAGCGAAGAGAACATGGGTGTCCAGGTGAGGGCACCGGAGTCGCGGGCTTTGCGGACGGACGGCAGGACAACGATGTCGCCGATACTGTCGGAGGGGCCGGGGTCGGGTTCGCCACGTGCGATGGCGAGTGCTCGCTGACGGTTGCGTTTGAACAGGACGCGGCCGTCGACGTCGTCGGGCATCCAGCGCGGTTCGTGGCGGGTGAACCAGGTGGTGTCGATGCCGGAAAGTACCAGTTCAGCGGCAATTTGGGCGCCCGAGTTCGCCGCGCCAACGACGGCAACGCGGGAACCGTCGAAGGGTTCGGGGCCTGGGTAGTTGGCCGAATGCCACTGCTTTGCGGAGGTCGTGCCGGGGTAGTGCGGGACGAAGGGGCGGTTGCCGGTAGCGGCGATGAGTTGGTGGGACTCGAAGTCTCCGGCATCGCTGGTGAGGTGGAAGGTGCCGTCGTGGGTGACGTGGGTGACGTTAACCGGGCGTTGAACGCGCAGTTCGTAGCGCTTTTCGTAGGAGTTGAGGTAATCAATCACATGGGAAGCGGGCGGGAAGCCGTCATAATCGGGCATCTGGATGCCCGGAAGGTTGGAGAAACCTGAGGTGGAAAACAGTGTCATCGAGGGCCAGACACTGCGCCACGAGCCGCCGGGAGCCGGCTGATTATCCAGAATAAGCGGATCAATGCCGTATTTGCGCAGGTAGTAGGCGGTAGCGAGGGCAGCTTGGCCGCCTCCGACGATGATGACATCCTCAAGCATGGTTCCAGCTTAACGACGAGCGCTGTGGTGATCCGCCACAGTAATACTGTGGCAGTGAAGAAAAGTTTTTCAATATTGGTCGCTGCGGCCTGGGTGGTGGTTAAGCTTGCCCTATGGATACTTTCGATAAAGAAACGAATGTGTTAATTGTTGGCGGCGGCTTTTCCGGCATGGCAACAGCCGTTGCGTTGCAAAAAGAGGGGATTAACGACTTCCACATTATTGACCGTGGTCATGATTTCGGGGGCACGTGGCGGGATAATTCCTACCCAGGGGCTGCCTGCGATGTTCCGAGCCATTTGTATTCACTCTCGTTTGCTCAGGATTTCGACTGGTCCCGCAGCTTTGGCACGCAGCCTGAAATTTATGAGTATCAGCGTGAGGTTGCAAGGAATCATGGGCTGTACAGCAGCGCTCACTTTAAAACCGAGATGGTCGATGCCCGCTGGGACGACGACGCTGCCCGCTGGGTCGTGGTAACTGAAGACATCGACTCTGGTGCCCGAACCACATGGGCGGCCAAGGAGCTGGTGCTGGGGGTGGGCGCTCTATGTGAGCCGCGTATGCCTGACATCCAGGGCATTGAGACCTTTGCTGGGGAGGTTTTCCACTCCTCGCGCTGGAATCACGAGGTTGACCTCCGCGATAAGCGAGTCGCCATCATCGGCACTGGTGCCTCGGCAATTCAGATCATCCCCAAGATTGCGCCCATTGTTGGCCGCCTCGATGTGTACCAGCGCACCGCGCCCTACGTGATTCCGCGCCTGGATCGGAATTACACCAGCATTGAACGTACGGCGCTTCGTAAAATCCCTGGGCTACGCCGAGTTGTGCGTGCTCAAGACTGGTTTTTCCGCGAGCTCCAGATTCCCGGGTTAACGCGGGACAGCCGCTTCATGACGCCGATTAAATTTCTGTCGCAGGGGATGCTGCGCATGCAGGTGAAAGACCCTGAGTTGCGCGAAAAACTGACACCGAAATTCACTATCGGCTGCAAGCGGATGCTGATTTCGAATACGTATTTCCCCGCAATCGCCCGGGACAATGTGGAGCTTGTCACGAGTCCAATCGACCGGGTCGGTCCGCATTCGATTACTACAGTCGACGGCACTGAGCGCACGATTGACGTGCTAATTATTTGCACCGGATTCCACGTGACGGATTCACCGGCGTTTGACCTGGTACACGACGGTAGTGGACAGTCCCTAGCCACCAAATGGCAGCGTGAGGGTATGAGCGCCTACAAGGGTGCCACCGTGCCAGGTTTCCCCAATATGACAATGATTATGGGACCTGCCACAGGGCTTGGGCATTCGTCCATGATCTACATGATCGAGTCGCAGGTGAAGTACTTTGTCGAAATGCTCAAAGCCAAAAAACGTGCCGGGGTGAACGTCGCGGAAGTCCGCGAGCAGGCATTTAATAAATGGAATGACTGGGTGCGGGAGCGGGTGAAGACAACAGTTTGGATTACCGGCTGCGGTTCCTGGTATCGCGACGCCCACGGCAATGCCCCGGCCGTATGGCCGAGCTGGACTTGGCTATTTAGGGCCAAGACCAGGAAGTTCGACGATGGAGCCTATGTGCTCAGTCGTTAGCTACGGTCGCGGCTGTGCACTGGCCATAATGGCAGCCGCGACTTGTCGAGCATCATCGACCATGGGCACGTGGCCGAGCTTGGGTAGTAGGTGGAGCTCAGCATTGGGAAGCACGTCGTAATGACGCTTCCAGCCTCGAATGAGAGTCAGATCCGTGGTGCCCCAATAGCACGTCTGAGCTGCCTCGCCGGTATCGGCGGAAAAAGAGAACTCAGTGTCGAGCGCGGACAGGAAGATATTGTTCTTGAGCAGCCCCGCGGCATCCCGGCTGACCTGCTCAGGCGACAATTTCCAGGGGCGTGCGGAAAACATTCCGAACATCGCCGTACGACCCACTTTTGTTTTTGCCATTGTCGGAAGCAGCTTTCGAAGCACCTTGGCAGTGCCATACAAAACCAGGAATTGGCTGGCAGTGCGGATTTGGTCGAGTTTGCCGTGGAAAAAGCCGGCGGGGTTAAAAGCCACCGCCGATGCGGCATATCCCTGACGTGCAAGTTCAAGGGCGAAGTAACCGCCCAGAGAGTTTCCTGCGATATGCGGTTTTGCATCGGCGTCGGGAAACGTGGTGGATAGCTCATCCAAGAAAGCGCGCAGTTCGGCCAGCATGCGCTTGCCCATGTCCTCGCTGGCGGAGGTTTTGAGTGTTGGCCGCCCCGATTCGCCATGCCCAGGAAGATCCACAGTGATGACGCGGAAATCGTCGACTAGGTGCGCAATTACATCATCCCAGGCATGCCGCGAATGGCACACACCATGAATTAGTACCAAGATCGGGAGGTTGGAACCGCGGTGCTGGTGTAGCGAATAGGCAATCGCTGTCTTGTCCGAGTGGTGATTCGTGGTGAGGAAGTTACTAGTCGTGGAGCCCATTCACCGATAATACACTGAGCAAAACTAAAAATTCCGCGGTTTTCGCGGCGGCAGCTGTACTACCGTTGAGCACCATGAGCTCGCTGTTTGATCTTTCGGACAAGCCCATCGGCGAACTGTCCGGTTACCAGCGCACATTCGCGCCGGGCAGGCTAACTGTGGGGCTCAGTCTGCCCATCGAGCAGGATGCCGAAGCAGAACCCAAGGACGCGCTGAGCAATCAGATTCGGCTGATTCAGAAAGCCGAACGCGCAGGCATCGCGGCGGTGTGGGCGCGCGACATCCCGCTGCGCGTGGAAACATTCGGCGACGTCGGCCAGGTCTACGACCCCTGGATGTACCTCAGCTACATCGCCGCACACACCACCGACATCGCGCTCGGCACGGGTGCCATCGTCGTGCCCTTCCAGCATCCGTTGGTGATGGCTAAGCGCGCTGCCACGCTGGACAGGCTTTCCGACGGCCGTTTCCTCTTCGGCGTTGCCACCGGCGACCGCCCCGAGGAGTTCCCCGCCTTTAACCAGGACAAAGGCAAGCGTGGCGAGCGTTTCCGCGAGCACATCGAGGTCTATGAAAAGGCCCTCAGCACCAGTTACCGGCCTATCCGGTGGTCCGAGGGCAAGATGGGCGGATCGGACGTGGTGCCCAAACCGCTGGCACGCCGAGTTCCGCTGTTGGCCACCGGCTCCTGTCAGCAGAGCCTGGAGTGGAAGGCCGCGCATACCGACGGGTGGTTCATGTACCACAAGGGTTTGGAGATGCAGAAGAAAAACATCGCCAATTGGCAGGAAGCGGTGGCTCAGGAGTGCGGCGAGGACGTGTTCAAACCCTTCCTGGAATCACTGTGGATTGATCTGCATGAAGACCCCGACGCACCTGCGCAGGGCGGTCACTTCGGTTACCGCATTGGCCGCAACAAGCTCATCGAACTGCTGCACTCCCAGCGACAGCTCGGCATCAATCACGTCAGCATCAACTTCCGCACCTCTAAGCGGGATGCGGAAGAGCAGATTGATGAGCTGATTGAGTATGTGCTGCCGACGCTCGATACGCCAACTGAATAGACGCCGACTACACAGACTCCGTAGCGCCCTGCCACTGATTGATCCCGCGGTCGACGGCCCACTTGTCGATCTCCGCGAGTTCTTCATCGCTAAACGGCGCAGCGTCCAGGGCGCCGAGGCTGTTTTTCAGCTGCTCCACCGAGGATGCACCAATCAGAGCGGAGGTCACTTCGTCACGGCGGAGAACCCACGAGATGGCCATCTGTGCCAGAGACTGGCCTCGTCGTAAAGCAATGGCGTTGAGCTCACGGATGGCGGTGAGCGTGTCGTCGTTGAGGAACCCCGAGTTCATCTTGTGCGCGCCGAGGCGCGAGGACTCCGGCACGCCATCCAAGTAGCGATCGGTGAGAAGACCCTGCGCAAGCGCGGAAAAGGCGATGACACCCATGCCTTTGTCGGCGCAGGTTTCCAGCAGTTCGTCCTCGATCCAGCGGTTGAACATGGAGTAGCTCGGCTGGTGAATGGTCAACGGAGTGCCCAGCTCACGGGCAATTTTCTGTGCACGGCGAGTCAGCTCGGGGGAGTAGGAGCTCACGCCGACGTAGAGCGCGCGTCCCGAGCGGACGAGGAAGTCGAGGGCGGCGACGGTTTCCTCGATAGGCGTATCCGGGTCGGGGCGGTGGTGGTAGAAAATGTCCACATAATCCAAGCCCATGCGCTTCAGCGAGGCATCGCAGCTGGCCACGAGGTATTTCCGCGAGCCGCCGAAGCCGTAGGGACCATCCTGCATGTACCAACCGGCCTTCGAGGAAATGATCATTTCATCGCGGTAGGGAGCGAAATCCTTGGCCATGATGCGACCGAAATTCGCCTCCGCAGAGCCCTGTGGTGGGCCGTAATTGTTGGCGAGATCAAAGTGCGTGACGCCGTGGTCAAACGCGGTGCGCAGGATTTCACGCTGCGTCTCGAGCGGCCGGTCATCACCAAAGTTATGCCAAAGTCCCAGCGTAATGGCTGGAAGCTTTAGCCCCGTGTCGCCTGAGCGGTTGTATGGCATCGTCTCATAGCGGTTGTCATTGGCGCGGTACACGTCTGGATAAGCCATGTCTTCAAGGGTACGCGGGCTTTACGACGAATAGTTGCGCACGATGTGGCCGACAACGGGGCGCGTGGCCAAATGGTTACCCCTGGAAGTTAATAAAAGTGAGCTTGCTGGGGAACAAGTGAGGCGGTTCGTCCGACTAATAGAGCATGACTTCAATAGCCACAGGCGATGCCGCTGGAACGCCAGCCGCAAACCCCGTCGCACAGACTCAGAAAAATGGTGGGCCACGAGCATTACTGCACCGAATCCATGTCGTTGCAGGCATCCTCGTTGCGCCGCTACTCGTTATTGCAGCTGTCACAGGCGTGGCGTATGCCCTCGCCCCGAGCATAGAAAAGGTGGTTTACCACGAAGAACTAACTGCAACTTCAAGCCTTCCCGCACAGCCTCTGGAAAAGCAGGTTGAGGTCGCGCAGCGCGTGCATCCTGAGCTGCCGGTGACCGCAGTGCAGGTCCCGGAAAAGCCGGGACAGACAACGCGAGTCATGTTCAACGATGAGCAGTTGAAGTCGGAGTCCTACCGACATGCGGTGTTCGTCGACCCAGGCGACCTGAGCATCAAGGGCGACCTGGTGCAGTACGGCTCCTCGGCGGCGCTGCCACTGCGGGCCTGGATCTCGGAAGGCCACCGCAGGCTCTGGATTGATAGCAACTTTGGTCGCCTCTACTCCGAGACAGCAGCATCCTGGATGGGTGCACTGGCTATTGGTGGCCTTTGGCTTTGGTGGGATCGCTCGCGCCGCAAGCGGACACAGGGAACAAGTAAGAGGGCGCATCATATGCGTCGTCACGCGAATGTTGGTGTGGCGGTCAGCGTTGGACTTTTGTTCCTGACCGTCACCGGCCTGACGTGGTCGTGGGTGGCTGGAACGGGTATTGCTAAGCTGCGCGAGACGATGGACTGGTACGCGCCGAAACCAGCCATAACTGCAACTGCGCCAGCGAATTATGACTGGTCAGAGGCGAATAGTGTTATGAACCTCGCACGTGCCGAGGGGCTGTCCGGGAAAGTCGAACTGACACCACCGGAAGCTGGCACGGTGTGGATGGCCAAGGAAGCCCGCGAGGAATGGCGGATGGGCATTGAGACCGTCACCGTTGACGGGTCGACCGGAGCGATGGTCGATCGGATCCATTTTGCGGACTGGCCGCTGCCGGCGAAGCTGACCGAATGGCTGATTAACGCGCACATGGGAATCCTGTTTGGGTGGGTGAATCAGCTGGTCCTGGCGCTGATCGGTGTTGCTCTGCTGGCGATGATTGTGCGCGGCTACGCCATGTGGTTTGGACGCGGTCGAGGTGGTCGCCCGGGCAGGTTCCCGGCGCCAACGCGCTGGCGAGATATTCGTCCGGGTGTTGCAGCGGCTGTTGTGGCGCTGTTGATTGCCTACTCGGTAGTTGCACCACTGTTCGGTGTGACGCTCGTTGGCTTCGTGATTATTGATTGGGCCTGGCGGAAGCTCCGGAGAGGTTAGTGTAGGTTCTGTCGCCTTCGGGTTCCCTGCGTGAGCGGGGATGTTCCGGGGGCAGGGAAACGTCGCGTAAGGCTGACTCGTTTTCCCAACTTTGAAGAGAACACCGATGTTCGAAAACCTAATCCGGCCATCCTGATAGGTTTCCCGTGAGGGCAGGAGAGGTTTCTAAAACCGCGTCGCACCGCTTAAAGGAGCATAGATGAGTGCAATTATTCACGTCATCGCTAAGCAGTGGGAAAAAGGATGGGATTTGATTCTGGATGAAGACAATGTCACCAGTGTTTCTCACCTTGACAATGCCGAGCAGCAGGTGCGGGACTATCTCGACACTATTGAGCCAAATGTAGATCACAGCAGTATTGCAGTCAGCATCAAAGTTTCCCCTGAACACGAGCCATAAATAGCAATCAATGTGCAAACTCGTGGCGTGAAGTTTCTAATGTCCCAAATCAGGTCTGGGACCCCTGAATTGTCGCTGGAGAGGTTAGCGGAGGTTCTATCGCCTTCGGGCTCTCCCGCACGAGCAGGGCAATTCCGGTTTGATTATGAGGAGGATAGTATCCCCGCACAAATACGCAGGAGGGTAAGCGCATGACGAAGTACT
>NZ_ABZU01000021.1 GCF_000173655.1 Corynebacterium amycolatum SK46
GGTTCTTTATGGTTACGACACGGTCGATGTGAACTAAGCAAACTTTTTTCACGGGGCAAGATGCAATGGAACGCAAATGTCGCGCATAATTGAATCATTGGAAACAATGCGACCCCGAAGGGGTGGCGTGGAGTTGGGAGGCAGTATGCTGTTTTCCGCTGTGCCTGCTTCCCCCGCACTCTGGAGTCGTTAAGAAGAATTTTTCTGTGAAAGGGAAGTTGTGGCTACTAAAGACGGCAAGGCTGTACTCCACTACCCGGGCGGCGAGTTCGAGATGGACATCGTCAAGGCAACCGAGGGTAACGACGGTATTGCACTGGGCAAGATGCTCCAGGAAACTGGACTGACCACCTTCGACCCGGGCTACACCGCCACCGGTTCTACCGAGTCCAAGATCACTTACATCGACGGCGGTAATGGCATCCTGCGCTACCGCGGTTACCCGATTGAGCAGCTGGCTGAGAAGGCTACTTTCAACGAGGTTTCCTACCTGCTGATTCACGGCCACCTTCCGTCTGAGGAAGAGCTTGCGCAGTTCAACCACGACGTTCGTCACCACACCCTGCTGGACGAGGACTTCCGTCGCGCATTCAGCATCTTCCCGCGTGGCGCACACCCGATGCAGACCCTGGCTTCCTCGGTCAACATTCTGGCTTCCTACTACCAGGACGAGCTGGATCCGCTGAACGAAGAGCAGCGCAACCTGGCTGCGGTTCGCCTCATGGCTAAGGTCCCGATGCTGGCTGCATACGCATACCGCGCATCCAAGGGTGAGCCGTACATGTACCCGGACAACAACCTGAACGCTCGCGAGAACTTCCTGCGCATGATGTTCGGTTACCCGACCGCTGACTATGAGGTTGACCCGGTAGTGGTTGACGCTCTGGACAAGCTGCTCATCCTGCACGCTGACCACGAGCAGAACTGCTCCACCTCCACCGTCCGCATGGTCGCTTCCTCCGGCGCTTCCATGTTCGTCTCCATCGCTGCTGGCATCAACGCTCTGTCTGGTCCGCTGCACGGTGGCGCTAACCAGGCTGTTCTGGAGATGCTCGAGGACATCCAGCAGAACCACGGTGGCGACGCAACCGAGTTCATGAACCGCGTGAAGAACAAGGAGCCGGGCGTCCGCCTGATGGGCTTCGGTCACCGCGTCTACAAGTCCTACGACCCGCGTGCAGCTATCGCTAAGAAGACCGCTCACGAGGTGCTCGAGCACCTCGGCGGCGACGAGCTGCTGGATCTGGCCATGAAGCTGGAAGAGATTGCACTGGCTGATGACTACTTCGTCTCCCGCAAGCTCTACCCGAACGTTGACTTCTACACCGGTCTGATTTACCGCGCCATGGGCTTCCCGACGGACTTCTTCACCGTCCTGTTCGCCATCGGCCGTCTCCCGGGCTGGATTGCTCAGTTCAACGAGCAGGTCACTGACCCGGCATCGAAGATCAACCGTCCTCGCCAGATTTACACCGGCGAGACCGAGCGTGACTTCGTTCCGCGCGACCAGCGCTAAGGTTTCTAGCAATTACCGCGTAGGGGTTCCTCGCAGGTAACTCAGCATAGAAAAGTCCAGCGTTGAAAACGCGAAAAGGCGCGTACTAGCCTTCGAAAGGTTGGTACGCGCCTTTTATTTTTCCTAGAATTTTAAGAAACCCCATTTAAGTTGGGTCCATTTACGTTGGGCTGAATACCAACTGTGAAAAAGCCAACTGTGATAGGAGATTGTCTTGTCCAAGCCAGAACTCACTGCTAAGTCCGGTCCGGCTCCGACGGAACTCGTCATCAACGACCTCACTGTCGGTGACGGCAAGGAGGCCACCCCGGGTGCTCGTGTCGAGGTCCACTACGTGGGTGTCGACTACGAAACCGGTGAAGAGTTCGACTCTTCCTGGAACCGTGGCCAATCCATCGAGTTCCCGCTGAACGGTCTGATTGCCGGCTGGCAGGAAGGCATTCCGGGCATGAAGGTCGGCGGTCGCCGCGAGCTGATTTGCCCGCCGGAGAAGGCTTACGGCCCGGCTGGTGCAGGACACTTCCTGTCTGGTAAGACCCTGGTCTTCGTCATCGACCTGTTGGACGTTAAGTAAAAGTCCGCACGCTGGCTCCGTTGGTCGGCTGGGCTTTGCCCCGGCCCCTTACTCGCCCAGCGCGAAGCGACGGTAGTGGTCGAAACGCTGCTCACGACCAACGCGAGCCGGATTCTTCTCCAGCTCCCAGAGGGCGTGCTCGATAGCACTCAGAGCACGGCGGGGCAGTTCGGCCGGATCCTCAGGTTCAGCCACAATCTCGTCGATGACCCCGGTCTTCAGCATGGCCTCGGCGCCAACGCCCTGCTCCTCCATCATTTCTGGAGCATGCTCGATGTCTCGGTAAATAATCGCCGAAGCACCCTCCGGCGGCAACGGAGACATCCAGGCATCGTGCATTGCCAGCACGCGGTCAGAGGGCAGCATGGCCAGCGCACCACCACCGCAGCCCTGGCCGAGAATGAGTGACACGGTCGGAACCTTCAAGTTCACCAGTGTGGTCAAGGTGCGGGCAATCTCGCCGGCCATGGCATTTTCCTCGGCGTCCTTGGTCAACTCAGCGCCGGGGGTATCAATGACCGTGACCAGCGGAATGTTCAGGCTCTCCGCGATGCGCATCGCACGGCGGGCAAAACGCAGCGAACCCGGACCCATTGGATGCGTGCCCAGGGGCGGTTGGTTATGGCGATCCTGTGCGACCAGAATCACCGGCCGCTCACCAATCCGCGCCAGGCGAGCCCGGACTGACAGCGACTTGTGGCCATCGCCAGTGCCGGAGATTGGCACGGAGCAGTCGACAAGGGCATCGATAATATCGCCGCCACCTGGACGAGAAGTATCGCGGGTGCGCAGGATAGCTTCCCAGGTATCGCGACCGTCAATGGCTGCTGCTGGCGGTGGGGTGGGTTCGCTGGGGTCTCCGTCGGCAAGCACGTCGATGGTGCGGCGGACAGCGCCGCGCAGACCTTCGAGCGGAATGATGCCGTCGATAATGCCCTGTTTGAACAGGTTCTCGGAGGTCTGAACGCCTTCGGGCATGGGGTCGCCGGTAGCGAGCTCGACGACGCGCGGGCCGAGAAAGCCGAGAAGTGCGCCGGGCTCTGCGAAGGTGAAGTGACCGGCCGACCCCCACGACGCCATGACACCACCGGTGGTGGGATTGCGCAGGTACACCAGGAATGGCAAGTGAGAATCCTTGTGGCGCGCCACTGCGGTGGTAATGGAGATCATGAGTGCGAACGCCGCGGTGCCCTCCTGCATGCGAGTGCCGCCCGAGGTCGGGGAGAGCAACAGCGGCAGCTGCTCCGCGGTCGCGCGCTCGATGCTGCGAATAATCCGACGAGCGGTAGCGGCGCCGATAGAACCGCCGAGGAAGCCGAACTCAGAACAGATGACGGCGACGCGTTTGCCGCCGACGGTGCCTTCGCCGGTGATAACGGCCTCATCGAGACCGGTTTTCTCAGCGGCGCGGGACAGCGTGCCGCGGTAGGCCTCGTCGATGTTGCCATGCTCGGGCGCGCCGTCCCAGGATGTGAAACTTCCGTGGTCGAGGACGGTATCTATTACTTGTTGGGCGCTGATTCTAGCCATACCTCCACGGTAGTAAACAAGGGGTAAACCGGCTTAGTTGATGGTGGGCGGAAAGGGGTAGCGCTATTGTCGGAAAAAACGTGTCCGCACTACCGAGGAGTCGAACCAATGCCGATTACTGAGCGCCTCACCGAGCTGGTTGAACAGAGGCCAAACGTATGTGTCGTCGGTTCCATCAACGCAGACCTGACTGTCACCGTGAAGCGCCTGCCGCATGGTGGTGAGACTATCGAGGGCAGTCCTTTGCGCATTCTGCCGGGCGGTAAGTCGGCGAATCAAGCGGCGACGGCTGGCAGGCTGGGCGCGGCCGTGGAACTGGTCGGCGCGGTCGGTTCGGATCCCAACGCACAGTTGCTGCGCGACGCGCTTACCGACGCTCACGTGGACATCTCCGCAGTTGAGACCGTCGACTCCGCCACTGGTACAGCCATGATTGTCGTTGATGATGCGGCGGAGAATTTCATTGTTATCTCCGCTGGCGCCAATGGTGAAGTCGATGCTGAGATGGTGCGCAGTCATGCGGACAAGATTCAGCGGGCGGGGTGCCTCGGTCTGTGTCTGGAAGTTTGTGATGAGGCGGTCCTGGCCGCTGCGCAGATTGCCCACGATGCGGGTGTGCCGGTGGTGTTCAACCTGTCGCCGATTCGGGCGGTCAGTGAAGATCTGCTCGCGCTGGTCAATGTCCTCATTGTCAACGAGCACGAACTCGCAGCCATCATCGGCTCCGAGCGCGCGGTCGCTGGTTGCGACCACGGTCAGTGGGATGCGGTTGGGCGTGCGCTTTCCGACGAACACGGGATTTCCACGGCCATTGTCACACTTGGCGGGGAGGGGTCTGCGGTCCTGAGGACGTCGGAAAGCGAGGTGGCAGTAACGCGCATTCCGGCGCTGACTATCGAGGTCGTGGACACCACGGGCTGTGGCGATGCGTACATGGGCACGGTTCTCACCGCGATGGCCGCGGGCGATGATGTGGTGACGGCAGCTCGACTTGCGGCGGTGGTCTCGGCACATGCGGCGACAGGCGTGGGGGCGCAGACCTCCTATGGTGAGACAGGAAAAATCGCGCAGTTTGCGGCGGACCACAAGTTATAGCCATGAACTGACGCCATGAACGATAGCCATGAGGTGTGCTGAGCAAACTACGCGATTTGCGGTGATTCATTTTTAAGTGGCGGTGGCCGAGAAGCCACGCGCCCTTGTAATGGAGGGGCCTAGCTCTTGGCCGTTAGGGCCTTCTTCCAGCTGACCGCGGCACCGGTGCGCAGGACATTGCGTGGGTAGATCCAGGCTGCGAGTGCGATGACCGCGGCTACCGCCACAACCATGATTAGCAGTGAGGCAACCAACTGGAGTGCGGAGAAGTTGCCAACGGCATACTGCAACGGAGCGGTGGTGATGGAAACTGGCGGAATCCACGAGGCAATCTGCATGACGGTGGAGTCCAGCTTGCTCCAGCCAAACAGCGGAATATACATCGTAATCAGCGAGAACACCAGTACTGGCATCTGTGCGCCCTGGAAATCTTCCATACGGCTGACCAGTGATGCGGAGGCTGCATACAGCGCGGCGAAGAAGAAGTAACCGAGGATGAAGCACGGGACCAGCAGCCAGACTGCGGACCACGGGACATCGAAGCTCTCCACCAATCCGGTAATCATGAGGGCAACTGCGGCGCTGGCGGTCAGCACACTCATCATGATGATGCCGGCCAGACCGGCGCCGAGGATCTTGCCGGCCAGCAGGTGCGCCGGGCGGACTGTCGAGAGAATGATCTCGATGACGCGGGAGGACTTCTCCTCGATGACGCTGGTGGCAACTGCGCCACCGAAGACGAGGATGGCGGTCATCATTACCATCACACCGATTAGAGTGATGAGCATCGCAGGCATCTTCTCGTCTTTTGCTTCATCCAGGGATTCCACCGACACGGCTGCGCTTTGAGTCTTGGAGAAAAACTCGCCGGGGTTGATTCCGTTTTCGCTGAGCAGCATGGCTTCGTTCTGTTTCTGCAGCGACTCCTGCAGCATCGGAGCCAGCCAGGATGGGGCGTCGTCGGCAAGCAGCTTCCACGAGCCCTCCTTGCCTTCTGCGGTGTCGGGGACGAGAGCGGCGTCGGCATCACCGTCGGTGACGGCAGCGCGAGCGGCCTTCTCATTGGGGGCGGACGTGGTCTCCAACGGGGAGAGGGATGCCCCGGCGAATGCGCCGGCGGCGTCCTCACTATCAGAGTTCTTCATCTCGGAGGTGGCTTCGGCGAGGGAGTCCGCGAACGGCGCTTCTCCGACGACCGCGACTTTGACCGTTTCATTGTCGGACTTGGAGGTCATGTAGTCCGCAACGAAGATGCCGCCGACGGCCGCCACCGCCATGATGACGAGTGTGATTAGCGAGCTCTTTTTCAGAAGGTGCTCGCGGAGTTCGCGGACGAAAACAGTCTTGATGGCCGTTGAGGCGTTGTAAGTGTTGGTGCTCATTGCTGTACGGCCTCCTGGTAGAGCTCAGTAAGTGGAATCTGGAGAGGTCCAAACGAACGGACCGTTCCCGCTGCCATCGCGCTGTGCAGCAGCTTCTGGTCGGTGTCGGCTGGGGCATCGGAATCGAGGTGGACGACGGTGGCGCCGTGGGCATCGCGCTCCACGCTTGTCACGCCTTCGACAGATGATGCCCAATCCTGGGGCGCACCATCGAGCTTGACGACGAATGCCCGTGGGCCACGTGCCCGCAGCTCTTCGACGGTTCCTTCGACGAGCATGCGGCCGTCGCGGATAATGCCGACGCGGCCACACATGCGCTCGACGAGGTCGAGCTGGTGGGAGGAAAACACGATTGGAGTGCCGCGGTCGGCGTACTCCTTGAGTACCGAGCTCATTACCTTGACTGCCACCGGGTCGAGGCCGGAGAAAGGCTCGTCGAGGACGAGCACCTCCGGGTCATGGATGAGGGAGGCTGCCAGCTGCACGCGCTGCTGATTTCCGAGCGAGAGCGTGTCGACCTTGTCGTTTGCTCGCTCGGTGAGACCGAGGCGCTCCAACAGATTCTCGGCGTTGGACTCTGCGCGTTCGGCGGGCACACCGTGCAGGCGAGCAAAGTAAATCAGCTGCTTGCGAACCTCCGCCTTTGGGTAGAGGCCGCGTTCTTCTGGCATGTAACCAATCGTGCGGCGCAGTGAGTCGTTCATCGGGGTATCGCCAATGCGTACCTCGCCTTTGTCGGTGGCCAGTACGCCCAGGGCAATGCGCATAGTGGTGGTCTTGCCGGCACCGTTGGAGCCGACGAAGCCGTAGATTTCTCCAGGGTGGACTTGGAAGCTCATGCCACGGAGAACCTGCAGGTCTCCGTATGACTTCTCAAGCCCGTCAATAATGAGGCTGTTCATCGTAATCCTTAAATTGAGGAGTAAAGGGCAGGGGATGGGTGCGGGGTTTGAACCCCGGACTAGTCGTCCCGCAGATTCCAGGCGTAGACGACAGTGGGCAGCGTGGAAATGAAGAGAAAGATGACGATGCCTACAACTCCGAAGCTGTACGGAACGTAATGCCCCCAGTCCGCCTGGCTGTTCATGACCGGCACACCGACAATAAGCAGGGCCAGGAAGACTGTCAGGCCGAAGTAGGTGTAGCAGCGATATGTCAGTCCCCGCAGGTTCAGAATCTGTTCTTGCTGGTACTCGTCCAGCAGTGAGATGGGCGCGCTGTCAACCATGTCGACTGTGATGTTGAGGCTGGTCCAGACGAAGATCAAGATGAGGGAAACCACTGGCCAGAGCAGAGAAAGCCAGCCCGGGAACATGTCGGTCAGGCTACCGAGAAGCGCGATGCCACTCAGCAGCATCAGCACAACGCATACCTCGTATGCGATGACCAGCTTCCGCCGCGCCGCCTGGTTGCGCCACTTGGGCAGCCAGCTCGACATCTGCTCGACGCGCTTTGTGTATTTCGCTTCGCGCCGGGCTTCTAGCTTCTCGAAAAAGCTCGGTGTTGAGTTTTCAGTCCGAATCGTGGGCATCGTTAGCTTTCCTTTCGGTAAAGGGCAGAGGACATGGGCTTGAATTCCTCGCGAGAGAACACCGCCTCAACGGGGAGATCGAACACCGCGCAGATGCGAAATGCCAGATCCAAGCTGGGGTAGTGGTCACCTCGCTCCAGCGCGCCAATCGTTTGAGGATTGACCTCTACTTGTTTGGCTAGTTCGGCTCGGCTGAGTCCGTGTTCTGCCCGCAGCACTGAAATTCTGTTGAATATCGGGTCTTTGGGTTTAATCTTTGGGGACACACTCCAAAGTGTTGTATAAACACAACGCTATGTCAACCGTTTACAACAAAATGAAGCGCACTCACCTTTCTAAACCGCAGGTCAGCGGGGTAGAAAGAATCTAAAAAATTTCCGTCCGTACACTCCCGTACACTCGGTTGGCATGACCACACTCGATCTGAAGTACGATGCAGCGACAACCGGAATTGCCAACGTGGAAATGGTCGATGGCAACGCCATCCCGATTCTGGGGTTTGGCACCTACAAGCTCGACGATGAGCAGGCGCGCGAATCCGTGCGCTACGCCTTGGAAATCGGCTACCGCCACATCGACACCGCATCGCTCTATGGCAATGAGCGAGGGGTGGGGCAGGGTATTGCTGATGCGGTCGCTGCGAACGTCGTAAAGCGTGAAGATATCTTCGTGACCACGAAGGTCTGGAACGATGCGCAGGAGTCGGCGGCGACGCGCGAGTCCGTGCGGGCATCTTTGGAACGGCTCGGCCTTGATTACGTTGACCTGGTGCTTGTGCACTGGCCGGTGGAGAAGCAGGGAACGTTTGGGCAGTGTTTCGATACGCTGCTGGAGCTCAAGCGTGAGGGGCTAATTCGCTCGGTTGGTGTGGCGAACTTCTACCCAGAGGTGCTCGACCAACTCTCGGAGACTCCGGTGGTCAACCAGATTGAGCTGCATCCGCAGTTCCCACAGAATGAGCAGGTTGAAGACGATCACCGTCGCGGTATCGTCACGCAGGCTTGGTCGCCGCTGGGGCGAGCGAAGTACTTCGAGGGCTCGCCGATTGCTGAAATCGCAGACCGCCTGGGTAAAACTCCTGCCCAAGTTGCTATCCGCTGGCACCTCCAGCGTGGCATCGTGGCCATCCCGAAGTCGGGCACGCCGTCGCGCATCAAGGAGAACTTTCAGGTCACCGACTTTGAGCTCACCGACGAGGACATGGAGACGATTGCGTCGATGGCGCGTGCCGACGGGCGTCTGAGCGGCGACCCGAGGGTATTCGGCAACGAATAAGCGAATTTAGATTTGCTTATAGCCCCATCACTATTGGTATTTCGCGGGTAGCCTAAATGCTATGACAAACCCAACATCTGAAATCCGCGTCGAAGCTGACGGCGCAATTGTCACTATCACCATTGACCGAGATCATAAGCGCAACTCCCTGACTGCCGACGTGTGTCGTGACATCGCCGATGCGGTGGAAGCTGCCGCTGAGGTTCCAGAGCAGCGCGTTATCCTACTGCGCGGCGAAGGCCGCGCTTTCTGTGCGGGTGCTGACCTGAGTGGCCAGCATCATGAAGATTCCTTCCATGAACAGCTACGTCGAATGCTGCGCACAATCGAGGCCAGCCGTCTGGTTGTTATTGCGGATGTGCAGGGACCGGCCGTCGGAGCTGGTATGCAGCTGGCGATGGCGGCTGATTTGCGCGTCGTGGGTGAGCGCGGTTGGTTTATGATTCCGCCGGTCAAACTCGGTATCGCCGTCGATGCCTGGACTATTCGTCGCGTGCGCGTCCTCGTCGGCGGTGCCCGTGCCCGCACTATTCTGTTGGCAGCCGAGCGCATGGATCAGGAAGCCGCCCGCGGTTGCGGTCTGGCTTCCTACCTTGGTGGTCCGGACAAGGCGGAGGAGGTAGCGCTCCGTATCGCCACCTACGCGCCCTTGTCACTGGCCTACCACAAGGCCGTGCTCAACGACGATGAGACACATAGCCCGTTGAAGGACTACCAGCAGGAGCTCTACGACACAGTCTGGGCTTCCGAGGATGCTGCGGAGGCATCGAAGGCGCGAGCTGAAAAGCGCGAACCGAATTTCATTGGCAAATAGGTCGAATAGGTTCAGCAATTAGGCGAATAGGGTAGGCAGTCATGGGCTCGTGGAAAACTCCCGACAGCGGTCTTACTCAACAGCAGGTCCAGCAACGCATCGAGTTGGGACACGTCAACGAGCTGCCGCCAACATCCGGGCGCAGTGTGTGGGACATCATCCGTGCCAATGTGTTTACCCGGATTAACGGTATTCTCGCCGTGTTATTCGCAGTCGTGCTCTATACCGGCTCAATCGTCAACGGTGCCTTTGGCCTGCTGATTATCGCCAACTCTATCGTCGGCATCATTCAAGAGCTGCGTGCCAAGCGCACGCTGGACAAGCTCTCCATTGTCGGCCGCGCAAAGCCCATGGTCATTCGTGACGGGGAGCCAGCTCGCGAGATTGACCGCGAGTCCGTCGTCCTCGACGATCTCATCGAGGTTGGTCCCGGTGACCAAATCGTCGTTGACGGTATTCTCCGCTACGCCTCTGACGTGGCTGTCGATGAGTCCTCTCTCACGGGTGAATCCGATGCCGTCGATAAGAGTGTTGGGGACATGGTCTACTCGGGTTCCTCGGTCGTGGTGGGGTCGGCGCGATATCAGGCCACCAAAGTGGGCAAGGAGGCTTACGCTGCCAAGCTCGCAGCTGAGGCCAACAAGTTCACGCTGACTGATTCCCAGCTCTTCCGCGGCATCAATAAGATCCTGACTTATATTTCCTGGGTTCTCATTCCCGTCGGTGCCCTGGCAATTTATACGCAGCTCTTTGTCGCCGGCGATGATCTCAATGATGCGCTGCTGGGGATGGTCGCCACGCTGGTGCCCATGGTTCCTGAGGGGCTTGTCCTCATGACCACTATTGCGTTTGCCCTTGGGGTGGTGCGCTTGGGGCGACATCGAGTGCTGGTCAATGAGCTGCCCGCCATCGAGGGGCTCGCGCGTGTCGACACCGTGTGCGTCGACAAAACTGGCACGCTCACCGAAAATGCGATGCAGCTAGTGGAAGTCGACATCGTATCGGGTGACGGTACTTCCCGCGATGAGGTCGATTCCGCGCTCATCGATTTGTGCAAGCTCGACGATCGTCCCAACGCAACGGCTCGTGCACTGCTCGAGGGGCTTGCGGACGCAGGGGACGTCGTAAAGCATGAGCAAACCAAAACCCGCCCCTTTACCTCGGCGAATAAGTGGTCGGCGCTGACGTATCACGGCGGTGCGACGTGGGTTTTCGGCGCGCCCGATGTGCTTGTCGACGACTCCGCGGTCGGCATGCAGAAAGCTCGGCAGCTTATGGAGGAAGGACTTCGTGTGCTCCTACTCGCGCGGACCTCAGTTGGGGCAGATGACCTGCCCGGCGGTGCGCTGCGGAAGAGTGGCGAGGTGGAGTTGGAGCCGGTCGCACTTGTCGTGCTGGGGCAGAAGGTGCGTTCAGATGCGGCGGACACGGTGGCCTATTTCTATGAAGAAGGTGTCGAGGTCAAGGTCATTTCTGGTGACAATGACCGCTCCGTGGGGGCTGTTGCACGTGAGCTGGAAATGGAGGGAGCTAACAATCCTGTCGATGCGTCTGAGCTTCCGGTCAGCCGCGATGAGAATAGCGAAGCCAAGCCCACCGAGATCTGCAGCGAGTTTGCAGACATTGTCGAATCGCGGCAGATTTTCGGCCGTGTCACAGCGGAGAATAAGCGCGACATGGTTCATGCGCTGCAGTCGCGGGGGCATCATGTGGCGATGACCGGTGATGGTGTCAATGATGTGCTGGCGCTGAAAGCGGCGAACCTGGGCGTGGCCATGGGGGATGGGGCGCCGGCGACACGCTCGGTTGCACAATTGGTGCTGTTGGATAATCGCTTCGCCGTGATGCCGATGATTGTGGCCGAGGGACGGCGAGTCATTGGCAATATCGAGCGTGTTGCCAACCTCTTTTTGACGAAGACCATCTACTCGGTGGTATTGGCACTGGCTGTGGGGCTGTGGGGGATGGATTATCCATTCGAGCCAATCCACGTGACCATTACGGGCTGGTTCACGATTGGCATCCCGGCCTTTGTGCTGTCGTTGGCTCCTAACTTGGAGCGTGCGCGCGATGGTTTCGTGCGGAGGGTTTTGCGTTTAGCGATACCGGCCGGCATCACGGTGGGGTTGTTGACCTTCATGTTTTGGTTGTGGGCAAACCCGGGAGTCGACGCCAGCGATGCGGCACGAGGGGAGGCGTCCACTGCGACTCTTATTGTGCTGATCGTTTCGGCATTTTGGGTCTTGGTGGTCGTGGCTAGGCCATACACCTGGTGGAAGGTTCTGTTGCTGGCTGTATCGGCGGGAGCCTACCTGTTTATCTTCTCGGTTCGTTCAGTGGCTTCGGTGCTTAATTTGTACTGGGTGGGGCGCGAGCTGTTGATCCCCGCGCTGATCGTGGGCGCCATCGGTGCGGTCATTATCGAAGCGCTGTGGTGGTGGCGTCAGAGTAAGCCATTGCCGGAAGAAGCGGAGAACACGAGTACAACGGCGTAAATGGGGGTAGTAAAAACGGCGCCTAAGTATGCAGGTAATGGCGTTTTTGGGGGTGCCTTAAGGCTCGCTGAGAAGTAGTTAGCCGCATTTAACTTCTTTGCTAACTGTGTTCCAGGTAACTTTGTTTCCACACATAATGAAAAATGTGGTGCATGGCACACCTTCGGGGTAGCTGTGCTGAACCTCATTACGAACACCTGCATAACTTCCTGGAAAGGATTAGCCCGTGTCCGCAACTCCTTTGCCGACAGACCGGCATAAGCCACAGGCGGCCGAGTACCGCTACGTGCAAAACTCAGCGCAGTTCCAAGAGCTCCGCTCTACATTCCGGTCATTCGCCATCCCGATGACCGTCGCAGGTCTGGTGTGGTACATCGCATTCGTTCTGTTTGCGACGTTCGCGCCGGACCTCATGGCGACTCCCGTACTGGGCAATATCAACCTGGGCATCGTCCTTGGTCTGCTCCAGTTCGTGACCACCTTCGCCATCACCTGGGTGTACATCAACTTCGCCAACAAGAAGCTCGAGCCGATGCAGGCAGAGCTGCGCGAGGCACTGGAAAGCGGAGAAATCGCTGAAATCGTCGCAAAGAAGGAGGCATAGACATGCTGACCAGTTTCTTTGCTGCAGAGGACACTGCAGCAGCAGGTAACCCGATTCTCAACATCGCGGTCTTCGTCGCCTTCATTGTTGCGACCATGTTCATCGTTACTCGAGTGGGCAAGGGCGGAAACAAGGGAGCATCTGACTTCTACACCGGTGGTGCACAGTTCTCCGGTACCCAAAACGGTCTTGCCATTGCAGGTGACTATCTCTCGGCGGCTTCCTTCCTCGGTATCGTCGGTGCCATCGCGCTGACTGGTTACGACGGATTCCTGTACTCCATCGGCTTCTTCGTCGCTTGGCTGGTCGCGCTGCTGCTGGTTGCAGAGCCGCTGCGTAACGTCGGTAAGTTCACCATGGCCGACGTGCTGTCCTTCCGTCTTAAGCAGCGCCCGGTACGTACTGCAGCTGCTATCTCCACTCTCGCGGTGACCCTGTTCTACCTGATCGCGCAGATGGCCGGTGCAGGTTCCCTGGTTGCCGTACTGCTCAACATTCACGACTCGACTCAGCAGTCCATCGTCGTCGCTGTCGTTGGCATCATCATGGTCGCCTACGTTCTCATCGGTGGCATGAAGGGCACGACTTACGTGCAGATGATTAAGGCCGTCCTGCTGGTCGGTGCTGTCATCATCATGACCCTGATTATTCTGGTGGGCGTTAAGGGCAACTTCTCCCAGCTCCTGCAGGACGCAGTGGACATGCACGCAAGCTCGGATCACATCGCCGAAAAGGGTTACGAAGCCTCCGCCATTCTGGAGCCGGGCCTGAAGTACGGTGGCTCCTTCGTCCAGCAGCTGGACTTCATCTCCCTGGGCCTGGCACTGGTTCTCGGTGTCGCTGGTCTGCCTCACGTGCTCATGCGCTTCTACACGGTCCCGACCGCAAAGGAAGCTCGTAAGTCCGTGACCTGGGCAATCATCCTCATTGGTGGTTTCTACCTGCTGACACTGGTGCTTGGTTACGGCGCCGCCGCACTTGTTGGTCCGGACCGAATCAACGCTGCCCCGGGCGGAGCCAACGCTGCAGCCCCGCTGCTGGCATTTGAACTCGGTGGCTCCATCTTTATGGCTGTAGTCTCCGCCGTGGCATTCGCTACCGTGCTGGCGGTGGTCGCTGGTCTGGCAATTACCGCTTCCGCTTCTGTCGGTCAGGACCTCTACCAGGCCGTCATCCGCAAGGGACAGGCAACGGAGGCTGAGCAGGTTCGAGTCTCTCGCATCACCGTTATCGTGCTGGGCGTTGTCGCTATTATCCTCGGCATCCTGGCCATGGGCCAGAACGTGGCCTTCCTGGTGTCGTTGGCCTTCGCAGTGGCAGCATCCGCAAACGTTCCGACCATCCTGATGTCCCTATTCTGGAAGCGCTTCAACACCGCAGGCGCAGTTGCCTCCATGTACACCGGTGTCATCGCCTCGCTGGTTCTGATTATCTTCTCCCCGGCAGTTTCCGGCAGTGAGTCCTCGATGATTCCGTCCGTTGACTTCTCCTGGTTCCCGCTGACCTCGCCGGGTCTGCTCGCAATCCCGCTGGCGTTCCTGGCTGGCATCATCGCCACCTACATGGGTAAGCCGGATAACTTTGATGACCTGGCAGCTGAGATGGAAGTTCGCTCCCTGACCGGTGTTGGCACCGAGGCTGCTGTTGATCACTAATAACCACTGAGTCCTTGGCTGGCAACGCTGTCCGAACAGCTCAGCCAATCTCAATTAACTGAATAGACAAATGCAGAGGCCCCGTTATCGTCACTGGTAGCGGGGCCTTTGTGGTAGGCGCGGGGTCGTCGTTAAGCATGTGCGAATCAGTGGATAATCGTTAATGGACAGGCCTGCTGCCCTTGCTCCGCAGGGGCTCGCGGAAGCGAGCGCGGAGTCTTAGATATAAGGTGGGAAGGTAACAATCTGGTTTGCCCCACCGCAATAATTGGAGTGTGTATGACTGACAATTCTGGCGCTTCTGAGAACAACAATTCTTTCCGTAGCGCCCTGCATGATGAGCACGTAAGCCTTGGCGCAGAAATGCGCAATGTTGGTGGCTATGAAGTGCCGTTCCGCTACTCTTCGGAAATTGCAGAGCACAACGCAGTGCGTGAGGCCGTCGGTGTTTTCGACCTGTCGCTGATGGGTATCATCCGCGTCACTGGTGAGGATGCGGCGGCGTTCCTTGCACACTCCCTGATTTCGGCAATCAAGCCGCTGGCGTTGGGCCGTGCCAAGTACACCATGATTGTGCAGGAAGACGGCGGCATTATTGATGACCTCATCATTTACCGCCTCGGTAGTCACGAATTCATGCTGGTGCAGAATGCCGCAGCCGCTGAAGATGTGTACTCGACGTTGCGCGAGCGCGTTGGTGGATACAATGTCCAGGTTGAGCGCATGAATGACAAGAATGTGCTCCTGGCCATTCAGGGGCCGAAGGCTGCGAAGCTTCTGCGTCGTCTGCTGCCGCAGGATCTGCATGCGACTCTCGATGGCATGAACTACTACTCTTGCACCCTGCTCGAGGTCGCAGGTGTGGAAATGATTGTTGCCCGAACCGGCTACACCGGTGAGGACGGCTTCGAGATCTTCCCGCCGGCTGACCGCGCCGTCGAGGTCTGGCGTGCAATCATTGCAGCAGGTGGCAAGGTGGAAAACCCGGAGGATCCGGCTGACAACGGCGCTGACCTCGGCCTGCTCCCGTGTGGTTTGGCCTGCCGCGACACCCTGCGTCTTGAGGCCGGTATGCCGCTCTATGGCTACGAACTGACTCGAGACCGCACTCCGCTGGAGGCCGGCCTGAAGTCCATCATGGGGCCGACCAAGGGGCAGTTTATTGGGCGAAATGCCCTGATTAACCGTCCGCAGTCGAAGGAGCTGCTGGTTGGTCTGCGATTCTCTGGAGATGAAGCACCGAAGCGTGGCACCAAGCTCATTGATGCGGAAGGCAACGAGGTCGGTGTGCTGACTTCCGCCAAGGTGTCGCCGACTTTGGGCCACCCCATCGGTTTTGCATACGTTCAGCGTTGGCAGTCCGCCACTGGCACTGAGCTGACCGTTGAAGGCACCGACACTACCGCTACCGTCGTGCCGACGCCGTTCTACAACCGCCGTCACCGCAAGTAGGGGAGCGCCACCGCCTGAGTGATTCTGCAATCACAAGAATCCGCTGCAGTATTGTTGCAGCGGATTTTGGTGTTTTAGGGCGAGCTAGCGCACCTCACCTAACTAAATCCCGAGCCGACGAACCTCGCAGCCCGAGACGAGCCTAGCGGAACAGGCCGGTGAGCCCATGATTATCTTCGCTTGGCCGCTCTTCTTGCTCCGATTCCGATTCTGTCGGCTCGCCGGAGGTTGTCGGAGTCGTTGAAGTATCGGGCGGAGTGGAAGAATCAGAGGTCGTCGAGTTCTCCGTCACACTCGTCTCCGTTGCGCTCTCGCTCGGAGTCGTCGGCTCAGGTTCCTGAGGCTGTGGCTCAGAGGTCGTCGGAGTAGTGGAGATCCACATTTGCTGCGATGTCGGGTTCGCGGGGGTTTGCTGCAGCACCGTCCACACTTCCTGCTCGCCGACTTGTGCGCATTCAAGATTCTGGCCGTTGGCGCTCATTCGTATTTCGCCGGTCTGGTTCGGGCACAGCTGCCCGATGCGCGGTGTACCGCCTTCTCGAACCTTTGGTCCTGTCGTCGTCGGCGAACTCGTCGTCGACACCGTAGTAAGTTGGCTTGACGACGAGGTTTGCGTCGCGGCAACCTCCTTGCTTTCGCTGTTGGCACAGCCGGTGGCGGTGGCCGCGAAGGTGAGGAGGCAGCAGGCCAGCGCCAGGTGCTGGCGGTTCTTGCGCCGGCCGGCGGTGAGTCGAGGGTGCTGTACGGCTGACAGCTGAGTTCTCGTATTCACATCCATCTCACTTTCTGGGCTTCTCGGGCCTGCGTCGCGTGGTTTAATTCTCGGCTTTCTGGGTAGGGTCTCCTGAAAAACCACTAGGGGGGGGTGCCAGCTATAGGGGAATTTGCCGAGTTATTGGCAAGGAAGTTGCTGACACCCAATAAATAGGTTGATTCAACCGGCAACTATACAGTCGACTTTTCGATTTGCATACCGGAAGCTTCTAATCGTGGCAGAACGGACGCGGTAGGAATAGAGAATTCGTGAGTACAAGCGTCGAGTAAGCGTTAGGCCCTGGCTCTTTCCTCTTCGGCCTCAACCTCAGCGTTGAATTCTCGTTTAGAGGACTGCCACTGGTCTTCGGTCATACCGATACGCCAGTAGCCAGAGATCGAAACGTCCTTCTTCGGTATCTCAGATTCAACGAAGAGGAAGCGGCGCAGTTCCTTAATCATCTCGGCGACACCGTGGATGAACCAGCTAGTCTTCTTACCTTCTGGAATGCCCGCCTCGCGCACTGTGCGGGATAGCTCTGTGCCGTGGGTTGCGCCGTTGCGGAGGACCCAATGGATTTCCACGCCCTCTCGGGTGGGGAGCTCAAACTTGCGATCTTCGGCTTCGATCTCGATGTATGCGGTCGCAGTCGTGCTTTCTGGGAGGTGCTTCAAGCTGGCGCCGATGGCTGGTGCTGCGGACTCATCACCGGCGAGCACAAAGTGTTCATACTCTGCCGCAGGTCCCCATGCGCCACCTGGCCCTAAGAAGCCAAGCTTGTCTCCGACTTTAGCTACGCGTGCCCAAGGTCCAGCCAGGCCGGAATCGCCGTGGGTGACGAAGTCGACATCGAAGTCGCCGGTTTCGGAGTCTAGATTAATCAGAGTGTAGGTGCGGGTGATGGGCAGTTTATCTCGCGGTTGTTCGGCGCGAATTTGCGCAATATCGAACGGCCAGGAGTAATCAGCATCTTCTGGCACAAGCAATAACTTGATGTAATGGTCGGTAAACTCCAGCTCCTTGCCCACAAATGCAGGCGAGTTCATGCTCAAACGAACAAGGTCTGGGGAAATCTGGCGACGTCCAGTAACTGTTGCCTCGTGTGCCTTGCGGGGCTTACGCTTCGGTACGGCTGCTTTAGCTAGGTCATCCATGGTTGTCACTGTCCTTCAACAAGTCTGGGCCTGTTTTGTGCAGGCGGAAGCCTACACGCCATATGATTAGGTAAGCCTAACACAAGTGTTGCTGGAAATTGCTGGGTGATGCGTTTTCAGGAGGGGGCGTAGTGGCCGGTCGTGAGAAAAACGAAGAACCCTCGCGCCCTATATGTAAAAGGTCGCGAGGGTATTTGTGCCCCAGACTGGAATCGAACCAGCGACACCGGCTTTAGGAGAGCCGTGCTCTATCCACTGAGCTACTAGGGCAAACATCTTCCGGGTAAAACGGCCGTGAAAACACATTCTCGGCAGCCGGAAAAATTACCTCATAACCTTAACGCATCTGCGAGCCCGAATGGCAATTAGGTCCTTCGCTAAGCGCGCAAACATGCAGGAAGCCCGCTAATACCCCCATGTGTTTTTGCACTCGGCGGTGTCGTTCGAAATCTGGCTAACATGGTTTATAACGAGCGACTTTCTTGCGCTTGCGGTCGCAACAGCGCTACTTATTTTCCGGTCGCTGTTTTGGAGGAGGATGACAAAATGATTAAGCCAACTTTCACGGATGTCAACGGTGTCAAGATTAAGTGTTCCATGACCACGGACTCGGACCAGCCGCACCTTCTGGTTTCGCGCATGGAAGATGATGGCACGTTGACTCCGATTCTGGAGATGAACGTGTACGACTCCAAGTACATGGCCAACGCTTGCGAGATTTACCTGAAGCAGGCCGCTTCGGCCAACCTCCAGGGTTCGATGGCCGGCCTGTCTCCGGATGAGATGGCTGAACAGTTCGGTTACGAGGGAGATCCGACCAATCACTAGTCGAAACGACGCCGCCCGCCATCAGGCTGAGAGCCCTGTATACAGCGGGTATGTCGATGTAGACGTCATTGGAATCGGCGCCGGTAGCCCGAGCCACATTACGCTCGAGGCTATCGGCGCTCTTGCTGATGCCGACGTAGTTTTTGCTCTCGACAAGGGCGATGCCAAAGCGGACTTGTTGGCTGCGCGACAGGCAATCGTCGATAAGCATGCGCCGCATGTCGAACTCGTTGCCGTTCCCGACCCGCCACGTGACCGCACGCCCGATAACTACGGCGCAGTCGTCCGTGACTGGCATCAGCGCCGCGCAGAGCTGCTTGCCGACGCCTTCGTCGCCCACCTCGGACGCGAAGGAAAGCGCCGCGGTGCGTTTCTAGTCTGGGGCGACCCTTCCTTGTACGACTCAACATTGCGGATTTTGCAGCGCGTCCGCGACCTTGGGCTGGACGTGCGCTCGCGAGTTATCCCCAGTGTGACGGCGATTTCCGCTCTGACCGCAGCGCATGGAGAGTGCCTGAACCAGATTGGTAAGCCGGTATTGATTACCACGGGTCGGCGTCTGGGGGAGCGTGCACCTGGCATGGATGCGGTGGTGATGCTCGATGGTGGGGCGGCCTGGCTCGAGCACGCGGACCCGGAGGAAGAGATTCTCTGGGGTGCATTCCTGGGAACGGAGCTGGAGACGCTCCGCCGTGGCCGCGTTGGCGACGTCGGCGAAGAGATTGCGGAGCTGAAAAAGAAGCTACGCGCGGAGCACGGTTGGATTATGGATATCTACCTGCTGCGTTCCGGCGCCTAGGGGTGAGCAGTCGGAGCCGTGCCAGCTCGGCTAGCTGACCTTCTTGCCCAAGAAGCCCTCTGCCCATCGGTGGAGGGCTTTTTCGGCGGCTTCGACGCCGTCGGCGACGGTTACTTTGGCGAGGACCTGATCGTCGTTAGGCAACACGCGTGCGGGATTGCCGGCGGGGCGGACGGTGATGCTGACGTGGTCGGCATCGATGACCTCGACGGTCGCTAGTGCGAGCATCTCGACATTCGTCTGCTCGGCAACCGCAAAGTGGTAGGCGGTGTCGTTTTCCCACTCGGTGGTGGAGTTCTGAAGGAACTCGGCGACGGAGTCAGGGGCCAACTCTGTGAGTAATTGGGTTGCGACCGGGGCGTCATCGACGCGGGAATCGTGGCGCAGCGGACGGCAGTAGAAGCGGCCGGCATTTACTTCCATGGGTTCCATACCGTCCACTCTAGACGTCCTGAACAGTGTTTAAGGGAGTCGGGGGAGGGGGCTGAAAAGAATCAAGCGGGGCTGGCTGCGAATCCCATCGCAACCAGCCCCGCTTAGAGCTTTAGAACTACTTCAGTTCCATCAGGACATCGCCCTTGCCGACACCCGAGCCAGCCTCGGTGGCCAGACCAGTGACAACGCCGTCCTTGTGAGCCTTGACTGGGTTTTCCATCTTCATGGCCTCAAGGACAACTACGGTGTCACCCTCGGAGACTTCCTGGCCTTCTTCGACGTTGACCTTGATGACAGTGCCCTGCATCGGAGCAACCACAGCATCACCGGAAGCAGCCTTCTTGGAGCCGCCAGCGCGCTTCTTCTTGCTCTTCTTCTTGGCGCCACCGTTGCCGCCGCCCAGAGCCAGGTCGCCCGGCAGGGCTACCTCGACGCGGCGACCGTCAATTTCGACGACGACCTTCTGAGCCGGGACGGTGTCGGTGTCAGCGTCGGAGTCACCGTCGTACGGAGCGATTGGGTTGTCCCATTCCTCTTCAATCCACTTGGTGTAGACGTCAAACTTCTCGCCATCGCCGACAAACGCCGGGTTCTCAACAATGTGGCGGTGGAACGGAATGACCGTTGCCAGACCCTCAACCTGGTACTCGGACAGAGCACGAGCCGAACGGCGCAGAGCCTCTTCGCGGGTCTCGCCCCAGACAATCAGCTTGGCCAGCATGGAGTCGAACTGACCACCGATGACGTCGCCCTCCTTAATGCCGGTGTCCATGCGGACACCTGGGCCGGACGGCTCGACGTACTTGGTGATGGTGCCCGGAGCCGGCATGAAGTTGGTGCCAGCGTCCTCGCCGTTGATGCGGAACTCGAAAGCGTGGCCGTGCATCTCCGGATCTTCCTTGATGGACAGTTCCTTGCCTTCAGCAATGCGGAACTGCTCGCGGACCAGGTCGAGGCCGGTGACCTCTTCAGTGACCGGGTGCTCCACCTGCAGACGGGTGTTGACCTCGAGGAAGTTGATCAGGCCGTCAGCGCCGACCAGGTACTCAACGGTGCCGGCACCGTAGTAGCCAGCCTCGCGGCAAATGTCCTTAGCGGACTGGCGCAGGCGCTCATCCTGCTCCGGGGTCAGGAACGGAGCAGGTGCTTCCTCGACGAGCTTCTGGAAACGACGCTGCAGGGAGCAGTCACGGGTGGAGGCAACAACGACGTTGCCGTGCTTATCAGCGAGAACCTGGCACTCGACGTGGCGTGCTTTGTCCAGGTAGCGCTCTACGAAGCACTCACCGCGACCGAAGGCGGCAACGGCCTCACGGGTAGCGGACTCGTAGAGGTCAGCGACCTCTTCCATCTTGTGTGCGACCTTCATACCGCGACCACCGCCACCGAAAGCAGCCTTAATGGCGATTGGCAGACCGTGCTCCTTAGCGAACGCGACGACCTCGTCTGCATCCTTAACCGGCTCCTTGGTGCCTGGAGCCATCGGAGCGTCAGCCTTCAGCGCGATGTGACGAGCGGTGACCTTGTCGCCCAGGGCGCGGATGGACTCTGGTGACGGGCCAATCCAGATCAGGCCAGCGTTCTCAACAGCTTCAGCGAAGTCGCCGTTCTCCGACAGGAAGCCGTAGCCCGGGTGGATGGCATTAGCGCCGGACTTCTTTGCGGCGTCCAGAATCTTGTCGAAAACTAGGTAGGACTCAGCGGAAGTGGTGCCACCGAGGGCAAAAGCCTCATCCGCCATGGTCACGAAAGGAGCGTCCGCATCCGGCTCGGCGTAAACGGCGACGGAAGGAATGCCTGCGTCTTTCGCAGCGCGAATAACGCGAACGGCAATCTCGCCACGGTTGGCGACGAGAACCTTCGTGATTTTTTCAGTGGTCTGCTCGGACACGAAATCCTCCATTTTTCGTGGGCACCCCGAGAATTGGCCCTCGGGGCAAGGTTGCGACAGTCATTTGTAGGAATCACAAGCAACACTGCAGTTAACTGAGCGGTGAACCGCAATGCGGTTAACCACGCGGTAGCTAACAGCGTGTGACCCAATATCTCCATTGTGTCACAGGTGCGGTAAGCAACCTCTTTTTGCTCGCTACATAAGGGGGTAGAGATTGTGGTCTTGAGCAGTGTTCAAGTGAGTATGGGGGCGGCTGAAGTGGCTATTTTTCGCCCAAAAACCTAGGTTTGTGGCTAAAATTATCACCCAAGAGTGCAACTTCCGCCCCCTTGATTGGGGGCGGCAGGGGGAATTTAAATCTCCGCTGTAGCGCCTGTCGCTGACGTTGGAAAAACGGTGGGGGAAGCGCTCATCGGTTGCGTCGACCGTCTACAGGCTTCCCGGCTCCGAGCCGTGGACAATGGGCATGCCAATCATATTGCCCCACTCAACCCACGAGCCGTCGTAGTTGCGAACATTCTCGTGGCCGAGCAGGTGGTGCAGTACAAACCAGGTGTGCGCGGAGCGCTCGCCGATGCGGCAGTAGACAATCGCCTCATCTTCAAATTGGACGTGCGCGTAAATCTGCTCGAGCTCTTCGCGGTCGCGGAAACGCGAGTTCGGGTGAACGGATTGATTCCATGGAATGTTTACCGCGGTTGGGATGTGGCCACCACGCAGGACGCCTTCCTGTGGGTAATCGACCATGTGAGTTCGCGCACCGGCATATTCCTCCGGAGTGCGTACGTCGATAATCGGAGCCTTTCCAATGAGCTCACGTGTATCGCTGAAGTAGGCGCGCAGTGTCTTGTCGTCGCGCTCGACGACAGGATAGTCAGTGCGTGGGTAATTGGGGACCTCGAAGCTCGTATCTCGTTCTTCAGTCATCCAGGCGTCGCGGCCACCGTTAAGCAGGCGCACGTCGGGATGCCCAAAAAGCTCGAAGACCCAGAGTGTGTAGGCGGCCCACCAGTTGGACTTGTCGCCGTAGATTACGACGGTGTCATCGCGCGAGATGCCCTTCTCACGCATGAGCTCGGCAAAGCCTTCGGCGTCGATATAGTCGCGGCGCACGGGGTCGTTGAGGTCGCGATGCCAGTCGATGCGAACCGCGCCCGGAATATGTCCAATGTCGTAGAGCAGTGAGTCCTCGTCGGATTCAACAACGCGCAGACCGGGAGAGCCCAGTCGGGCAGCAAGCCAGGAGCTAGAGACGAGGCGCTCAGGGTGGGCGTACTGCTGGAACTGGGGGTGCGGGTCGTGCGGAACAGCCATCGGATACTCCCTTGGCGCGAGTTGGGTGGGTGGGACTTTCTGACGTTTATCGTCAATTGCATATCTAGTTTACGGGTCGCGTGGCGAACGGCGGAATAGTCCCCGGTGTGAGCGCTTTCCGACGGCAACAATTGCGTCCGCGGCCACCCCTGGGATACGTCTCACAGTTGGGGGTAAAAGGAGTGGTTTCGGCGCGCTTGGAGGCCAGGTAGTGCCCTAAAATTTAGCTGAGAGTTAGCGCAAAAACTGTGTTGATTCGTATCACTGGAAAATGGGCTGAAATGGGCTATCTGCCTGGGTATTCGCTGCGTTACGGAGACAATTGAGTGCCGGAAGTCCATGTATTTTCTTAAAAGGAGTGCCTGTGCACAAGAACATTGTTGTATTCGAGATCGAGGGCGGCTCGGACAAGTACTTCGACGGACACCGCAAGGACACCATGCCAATCGTCAACGCTATCCGCGAAGCCGGTTGGTCCGCTGAGGTCGTCTACTACCGACCAGAGTGGAAGGACGACCTGTACGACTACGTCTCTCAGAACTTCGACGGCTACATCTCTCGCGTTAACCCGGGCAACATCCCGGGTGGTGAGAGGGGCTACTTCGAGCTTCTGACCAGTCTCTCGGTCGCTGGTTTGGTCGGTATGTCCACCCCGGGCGAGATGATGGCCTACGGCGCAAAGGACGCACTGGTCAAGCTCAAGGACACTGACCTGGTTCCGTCTGACACCGCTGCTTACTACGACGTCGAGGCATTCCACAGCACTTTTCCGACCTCCCTGTCCTACGGCGAGCGCGTCCTCAAGCAGAACCGTGGTTCCACCGGGTCCGGCATCTGGCGTGTGCGCATCGCTGACGAAGAGGTTGCTAAGAACGTTGAGCCGGGCACCCCGCTGCCGCTGGGCACCAAGCTGAAGTGCACCGAGGCCGTGGACAATCACACCGAGACTCGCGAGCTCGGCGAGTTCATGGATTTCTGTGACCAGTACATCATCGGCGATAACGGCATGCTCGTGGACATGCGCTTCATGCCGCGCATCACCGAAGGCGAAATTCGCATTCTGCTGGTCGGTCCGCACCCGGTCTTCGTGGTTCACAAGAAGCCGGCCGAGGGCGGCGACGCTTTCTCCGCAACCTTGTTCTCTGGCGCGAAGTACACGTACAACAAGCCGGAAGAATGGCAGGACCTCATCGACATGTTTGCTGAGGCTCGCCCGGTCATTGCCGAGAACCTCGGTGGCGACAATATCCCGCTGATCTGGACAGCCGATTTCATGCTGGCAGATGGCGAGGACGGCGAGGACACTTACGTTCTCGGCGAGATCAACTGCTCCTGTGTTGGCTTCACCTCCGAGCTGGATATGGGTATCCAGGAGCTCGTTGCTCAGGAGGCCATCAAGCGCGTTGAGGCTGCTAACAAGTAGCCTCGACAGCTAAGAAAAACGGGTTAATAGACAAAAGTGTGCCCGCTT
>NZ_ABZU01000020.1 GCF_000173655.1 Corynebacterium amycolatum SK46
CCATTTTTGCTATAAGTGCAGTCACTAACTCGCATTGGCCCACCAAGCAGGCACAAACCAGTACAAACAAAAATGAGACTCAGCTTGACGCTGAGCCTCAGTGGAGCCGATGACGGGAATCGAACCCGCGCCGCCTGCTTGGGAAGCAGGAGTTCTACCATTGAACTACATCGGCACACAGTAGGCGGAATGATTAAAAGCACGCCACGGGATTGGCACAGTAGGTGTGGCATGCAGGCAATCAGTCGCCCTCTGTAACTTCAATGTAGCACTCTCGATTCGTGTCGAAAAAATTGGTCTTGAAGACCCTCTGTCCGTCTTTTCGGGTTAATCGCTGATCTCCTTGTAGAACCTCATCCAGTCCTTCCCGGGGGATTCAGTGCGGGCATATCCTGCAACCCGCACACGTTGTGCATTACAGAGCGGTTAAGCTGGTCTATGTGTTGCTCTCAGATCGTGATATTCGCGCCGCTATCGATGCCGAAGGCTCCGGCCATCTCGGCATTGATCCTTTTGACCCGAAGATGATTCAGCCTTCGTCCATCGACGTGCGTCTGGACAAGTTCTTCCGAGTTTTTAACAACTCGCAGTACACTCACATCGATCCGAAGTTGCCGCAGGAAGAACTGACGTCCCCGCACGAGGTTCCAGAAGGGCAGCCCTTCATTCTTCACCCGGGCGAGTTCGTCCTGGCATCGACCTTGGAGTACTTCACTATTCCTCCGCACTTGGCAGGCCGCCTGGAAGGTAAGTCTTCGCTGGGGCGTCTGGGCCTGGCAACGCACTCGACCGCCGGCTTTATTGACCCAGGGTTTTCAGGCCACATCACGCTGGAGCTATCCAATGTGGCGAACTTGCCTATCGCACTGTGGCCGAACATGAAGGTCGGTCAGCTGGCATTGTTCAAGATGTCCTCACCGGCAGAGGTGCCTTACGGTTCCGGCAAGCTCGGTTCGAAGTATCAGGGGCAGCGCGGCCCGACGCCGTCGCGTGCGTACCTGAACTTCCGCGATGAGGAATAAGGCATTGGGAACCCGGGATATGAACTCGGAATATAAATGAATTGCGGATAGCCCCGAGTGAATTCTCGGTGAAGAAATGGAAACAATTGTTCAATAAAGAGTTTCCGCAGGTGAAAAGCCTAAATATGGGCCTTTAGTTCACACCATTTAAGGGCTAAATCGGCTTGAGGGCCTTTTATCTTTCGATAAATAATAGCCCTTATGCGTATTACGGTTATTGGTACGGGTTACCTTGGCGCCACTCATGCCGCGGCGATGGCAGAGTTAGGCCACGAGGTTCTCGGCGTAGATGTTGATCCCGCCAAGATTGAGGCATTGTCCGCAGGCCAAGTTCCTTTCTTTGAGCCCGGCTTGCCCGAACTGCTAAAGAAGCACGTTGAGTCGGGGCGACTACGTTTCACCACTAACTACGACGAGGCCGTTGAATTTGCGAACGTCCACTTCGTAGGTGTCGGAACTCCGCAGGTTAAGGGCTCTTACGCTGCCGATGTTCGCTATGTGGACGCAGCTATTACCGAATTGGCTAAGCGCGTCGTCGGCAAGCATTTAGTGTTTGGTAAGTCCACTGTGCCCGTCGGTACCGCACCGCGCCTGCAGGAGCTAACTGCGAAGATGATCGGTGAGCGCGCCGCAGCTGGTGATGAGCAGTTGAAGAACACCAGTCTCGAGATCGCCTGGAACCCGGAGTTCCTGCGCGAGGGCTTCGCGGTAAAGGACACCCTGGAGCCGGACCGTGTGGTGCTGGGCACCCAGAAGCCGGGCATGATCCTCAATGGTGCTGGTCAGGAGGTCGAATCGATTGCTGAGGCCAGCCTGCGTGAGTGCTTCGGTCCTATCTTCGAGCGCGAGACGCCGCTTATCATCGCGGACACCGCCACCGCAGAGCTGGTGAAGGTGTCGGCGAACGCATTTCTCGCCACCAAGATTTCCTTCATCAACGCGGTCTCCGAAATCTGTGAGGTCACGGGTGCGGATATCACTACGCTTGCCGACGCCATCGGTATGGATGCCCGAATTGGCCGCCGCTTCCTCAACGCGGGTCTGGGCTTCGGTGGCGGTTGCCTGCCGAAAGATATCCGCGCATTCATGGCCCGCGCTGGTGAGCTGGGCGTTGACCAGGCGCTGACCTTCCTGCGTGAGGTCGATGCAATCAACATGCGTCGCCGTGAAAAGACCGTTGACCTGGTGCGCGGTAGCTTCGGTGGCTCTCTGCTCGGCCATACCGTGACGGTGCTGGGTGCGGCTTTCAAGCCGAACTCTGACGATGTGCGTGACTCCCCGGCCCTGTCGATTGCCGGTTCGCTGTCTCTGGCGGGTGCTTCGGTAAGCGTTTACGACCCGCAGGCCATGGAAAACGCCAAGAAGAATTTCCCGACCTTGGACTACGCACCGAGCATCGAAGCAGCTCTGGAAGGCTCGGAAATGGTTGTCGTCGCCACCGAGTGGCAGCAGTTCCGAGACATCGACCCGGTGGCTGCGAAGAAGCTGGTCAAGCGCGCAGCGGTGCTCGACGGCCGCAACTGCCTGCCAGCCGATCAGTGGCGTGCTGCAGGCTGGGATGTCACCTGCCTCGGCCGCGGCTAAATGCTGGCTGCCCTCGAGCGCTTCGGAAACTTCATGCCCTCCGGAGCCACGGTATAGGCGGCGATGAGGGTGGTAATCGGCACTGCGAGTACCAAAGCCACCGCACCGATGGTGGAACGCAGCAGCTCTGTGGCCACGACATCGGAGGTCAACGACTGCATCAGCGGCCGGTCGGAGACGCTCAACAGAATCGACAGCGGTAGCGCGGTGCCGAGGTAGGCCAGCACCAGCGTGTAGACCATCGACGCGATGTGGTCGCGACCGACGCGCATTGCCGAGCGGAAGACCTCCATAGGCCGCGACCGCGGAGCTGCTTCGTAGAGCTCCTGGACGGTTGAGGCCTGGGCGATGGTGACGTCGTTAAGCACGCCCAACGCGCCGATGATGAATCCCGCCAGAAGCAAACCTGTGACGGAGACGTCAGGCAGGTAAAGCTGAATGAGTAGGTTGTCCTCGTCGCCGAGACCCCGTAGCTGTGACGTGGAGATTGCGAGGTTGGCCAGGCCCGCCGCCAATACCATCGTGGTGAGTGTTCCCGCCAGTGCGGAAGCTGACTTCCAGTTGATGCCATGTACGAGGAAGAGCACCGGGAAGAGAATCGCCGCGCCCGCCGTGATGGCTAAAGCCACCGGATCGCCACCGCGTAGTAGTGCCGGAACCAGGAATCCCATCACTGCGGCCAGCGTGATGCCGAGTCCGATGAGACTTAAGACACCGCGGGTCATACCGACGAGGATGATGAGCAGTACCGCCGCACCGAGCCACAACCAGATGGTCATGGTGCGGTCCATGTCCAGGAAGGTGTAGGTGTTCCCGATGCCAGCGGTGTCGACAACCTGATGAGGTGCGAGGTCGACGACATTGGTGTCGGCGGCAGGAACCTCGGGACCAGGAGCAGCGGGGGCAGGAGCTTCTGCACCGGGCTCAGGCGCTGGGGCCGGTGGCGCTTCTGGCGCATGCTCTGGAGCGGGAGCAGGAGCAGGGGATGATTCAGGAGCTCCCTCAGGGGCAGGCGCGGGAACGACACCGGGAGTCGGTGTCATCAACCCCGGATCCGGCACGGCACCATTGTCGACAGCTCCGGTACCGGCCGCGTTTGGACGGTGAATTGCCAGGACGACCTTGTCGCCCTCCGCCAGCTCAATCTCGCCGGGCAGGCCGGATGCCTCCAGCAGCGTCTTCTTGCCCTCGTCTGGGCCCGAGGTCAGTTCAATGACCGAGAGCTGGCACTTCGGCGCCGCAGGGTCGTTGAGCGAAGCCGTCAGCCCTGGCCGCGGCTGGTCGTCGAAGACACGTCCGTTGTCAGGCGAATTGCACGCGCCGACGCTGTGCTTTACGACGGTTCCCTTGACCGTCTCTGCAGCTGACGTCTGTGACTGCAGGAATCCCGGACCCGGGCTCGGAGCTTCGCCCGATGGCCAGAGTCCAATCACGGCGAGGAAAGTGGCAATGCCAGCAACTGTAAGAACTGTGGCCAGTAAGCGACGTGCTCTTGTGGGGTTGTGCCGCGGTTTCGTCGGTTTTGGTTTGGCTTGTGCAGGTTCGTTTTTCTGTGCCGGTGCCGTCGGCTGCGCAGTTGCTGCCGGCTGCGTCGGTTCTGCTGGCTGCGCTGGTACTGCATGTCGATCAGGAGCTACCGGAGTTGTCCGATGGGGGCTATTCGCGGCATTGATAGCCCGAGACCGGCCTGTAGGGGAGCCGCTGTTCGAGTTCTTCAGTACGTCGAGATGCGCACCTATGTCGGATCCCGCAGCAACGCGAAAAGGTTGCTGGTTGCCAGAGTTCATTGAATCTTTTGAATGCCTGCCCACCCTTAATAACCTAATCGCTGCACCAGCACCGGAAGGCGTACCGCCATTCCGGCGCGCCGAGCCGTAGTCATCAGCGCTATGGCCCACCTATCGATGCAATACTCACTCATCGATGCGCTCCAGCGTGGCCATAAGTGAATAGCGCATCGATATGTGAGAAGGGCAGAACCAGCAGCGTGTGCAACCTTAAGTACTGCTACTGCTTGTAGCTGACCAGGAAGTTGCCCAGGCGCTCGATGGCTTCCTTCAGGTCGCGCGCCCACGGCAGGGTGACAATTCGGAAGTGATCCGGCGTCGGGTAGTTGAAGCCAGAGCCGCCGACCATCAGGATCTTCTCTTCACGCAAGATGTCGAGCATCAGCTTTTCGTCATCGTGAATTTCGTAGACGTTCGGATCCAGCTTCGGGAATGCGTACATGGCGCCCATCGGCTTCACGCAGCTCACGCCCGGAATTGAGGTCAGTCCCTCGTAGGCGACATTGCGCTGCTCCAGGAGGCGACCGCCTGGCAAGATCAAGTCCTCGATGGACTGGTAACCGCCAAGTGCCACCTGAATGCCGTGTTGAGCAGGGACATTCGGGCACAGACGGGTGCTGGCCAGCAGGTTGATGCCCTCGATAAAGCCCTCTGCGTGGCGCTTCGGGCCAGTCATCACCATCCAGCCCGCGCGGTAACCGGCGACACGGTAGGTCTTGGACAGACCGTTGAAGGTGATACAGAGCAAATCTGGGGCCAAGGAGGCAGTGGAAATGTGCTCTGCATCGTCGTAGAGGATGCGGTCGTAGATTTCGTCGGAAAGCAGCAGGAGCGAGTGCTCACGAGCGATATCGACGATGGCTTCGAGAGTCTGGCGTGTGTAGACCGCGCCGGTCGGATTGTTCGGGTTGATGATGACAATCGCCTTCGTGCGATCCGTCACCTTCGAGCGAATGTCTTCGACATCCGGGGCCCAGTTATTCTCCTCATCACACGTGTAGTGGACGGCCTTGCCGCCGGCGAGGGTGGTTGCTGCCGTCCAGAGCGGGTAATCCGGAGCTGGAATGAGGACCTCATCGCCCTCGTTGAGCAGCGCCTGAGTGGTGATGGAAATCAGCTCGGAGACGCCGTTGCCCAACCAGACGTCGTTGACGTCGAAGCGGGGGAAATCCGGGTCCATCTCATAGCGCGTAACGACGGCACGGCGTGCCGAGTAAATACCCTTGGACTCGGAATAACCCTGTGCGTGGGGGAGAGCGCGGACCATGTCCTGCACGATGGTGTCAGGTGCATCAAATCCGAACTTTGCCGGATTGCCGGTGTTGAGCATCATGATGCGGTGGCCGTCGGCCTCCATCTGCTCGGCGAGAGTAGTCACCGGACCGCGAATGTCGTAGAGGACGTTCTGCAGCTTGGAGGATTGGTCCAGTGTTTTCAGCGGAGTGCGGCGAGGTGCCTTGATATTTCCACGACGGGCGGCAACACGGGCAGCACGGGACTGCTCGGCCTGAGCGGCCTGTGCAGCCTGAGTGTCCTGCGTTGTCTCGCTGGTGGTTTCGGTGCCCTGGGAAGTGTCTTTACTGGAACTCACCTGTCTAAGCATGCCACTTTTTTGCTCCCGCACCATGCTTTTCTCACAGCGGGGGCAGATTAATTGCGCATTGATTGCGCAAAAGCGCCCTGCAAGGGGATGCAGGACGCTTTTCTGGGGTTCTGGCTGCTGGGTTCCCCCTGTTAGTTACTGCTTAACTGCCGAGCCGTCGATCTGCAGGGAGATCTCATTGCCAAGGAGCAGGCCGCCAGTCTTAATAGGAGCGTTGTAATCGATACCGAAATCGGTCCGGTCAATCTTGGTGGCTGCCTCGAAGCCAACGCGAGTCTGACCCCATGGGTCTTCAGCGGAGCCGAAAATATCGACATCCAGGGTGACCGGCTTAGTGATGCCGTTGATGGTCAGGTCGCCGGTAACGGTGGCCTTTTCTTTGCTCTGGAACTCGATAGCGGTGGAAACGAACTCGAAGGTCGGGTTTTCGTCGGTGCCGAAGAAGTCCTTCGAGCGCAGGTGGTTGTCACGCTCTTCATTGTTGGTGTTGATGGAGTTCGCCTGAATGGTCGCCTTTGCCGTGGAATTCTCCGGATTGTCGGCATCAAAATTAATAACGGACTCAAACTCAGTGAACTGACCGTGGACCTTAGTGATCATTGCGTGACGAACGGTGAATCCGACGGTGGAGTGCTGTGCATCAAGAACGTAGTTACCAGACTGAAGAGCCATAGTGAATCTCCTAAAAGTTAAAAGTATCTCGACTGTTTCGAAGTATTTTTGTCCGCCGGAACCAACTTCCGGTGTTGACGTGTCAACAATAACTCTAGATGTGGTGATGTGTCAACAAAGTTTAAAGAAAGTGCCGAATATTTTTTAGAAGCGCACATCCAGTCGGGCGATTGGGGCAGGGTTTCGGCGTGGCTTGAGGGTGATCTTCGGCATCGCCGGTGCTGGTAGGCGGGAAGGGTCTTCCGATCCGTCGACGCATGCCTCGCTGTCAGTCTCGGCGCTGTGATGTCTACAGGGCTTTACGACGAAAAATTGCGCGCCGCTCTCGATATTGTCAGCGGTGTTGATGGATTGATTGCCACGACCCCGGTGTTCGCTCGGCAGTAGTTGGTTTTGGTCCAGATTTTGGGAACGAAGCTGAAGAAAAGGGTGCAGCGCATTCAGTGGGCGGGGCCAGTGAGGGGGTGTAGCGCTCTTTAGCGGCACCACGGGAGGTTGTAGTAGTCGCAAGAGAAGGTATCGGAAAGAGCGTATTCCTTAACCTGTAGGTCGTCGCTGCTGGTTGTAGCTGTCGGTGCTGCGGTAGCGGTCGGGGCGCCGGTCAGTGCGCTCAGGGAAAGTGCTGCGGATGCAATGGTGGTAGCAAGAACAGAAGTGCGTCGAAACATTAGGTAGTACTCCGAAAGATATCTGCCTCGGCAAAGCGTTAGGGCTTTGTGGACCGCCGGACTTCGCCAGTGATTAATAAAGAAATCATAACTATTTAATCAAGAGTGTGAAGTGTGGAGGTCTCTCTATTTGCCCGCGCCTGGGGGTGGCCATTCGGCTACTCTCTGGTGTCTTTATGTAGGTGGGCTAGTGGCCGAAATGTTGATTGTCTAGTACCAAGTGGCCGACCGAGATATTTTTGAATTGGTTCAAAAGGTGTAGTTCTAATGCGATTCAATTAATCGCTGAAATCTTATTGCTGTGCTCATAATCGCTGGTCAAACGCTGTTATATGCTGTATTTTCACAAGGTATAAATCGGTGAGATTCCATTTTTACTATGTGGATAATCGCTGTGGCCGTCGTAAAGCGAGTTGAAAATTTTCCATTACAAAACGCTGAATTTCGACTTACCTTTGCAGGTGTCAGTTCAAGTATTTCCTTACGAGTTGCTCGTCACATCCTGAAAGGATTTCGCCGTGAAGAAGACCCTGCTCTCCGGCTCCATTGCAGCCCTGGTTACCATGTCCTCGCTGGCTGTCGCCCCGATAGCCGAAGCTGCCCCAGCACCCACCCCGGGCACTGTCGGTGGCACCTGCTCCGTTGAAGGCCAGTCCGGCCAGTCGCTGAAGATCACCGGCTCGAAGTTCGAGGTCGAAGGTACCGCGACTGTCGCTAACTACGGCGACACCGACCTGCCGCTGACCCAGACCCTGAAGGAAGGCAAGACCAAGTCCTGGAACGTCGGCGGTTCGGTCGACTTCGATCTGCTCAAGCTCTTCCACGTCACCTTCAGCGCCGGCTACCAGTCCACTCAGACCTGGGAAGTTGGCCAGACCCTCGGCCCGTACCCAGTCAAGCCTGGCTACACCGGTGTTCTGGAGTATGGCTTCCTGAACCAGTCCTTCGAAGGTACTCACCTGACCTGTAAGGGCGGTAAGTGGATCGACGCAGGTCGTCCGTACTGGGGCACCATCCCGAAGGAGCGCCACATTCGCGTTTCCATGCGCGCCAACGAAGCTGATCGCTCCGTGGACGGTGCTGCGCCACAGGTCAAGGAGTACGCAGCCTAAGACGGGCTGAGCCTCTTTAAGACTTCGAAGCAGAAGGAAGTTTCTCCATGTTGAGCCTGAAAAAGAAGGCCCTGGCCTGCGCGGTGATGGGTGCAAGTCTTCTTGCGCCAGGCATCGTCGGACAGGCCGCGGCGACCCCGCTGACCCAGACCCCTGACCAAGATGAGCACCACACCGGTTTCACCAATACGGATAAATGTGACCCGGTCAAGGATGCCAAGCGTCACCCCTGGGAACAGTGGATTACCGACGAATGGGACCGCTACAACGGCACTAACTCATTCACCAACCGCACTGACCGCCCGATTCAGTACACCCTCGAGGTGACAGAGGGGGTCAATGAGTCCGTAAAGGCCATGAGCTCCGGAAATATGTGGGACGTGTTCCTCCACGGGGTGAAAAACAAGTACGGCATCGTCGAGGTCAGTCAGTGGTCGGTTGGCGACAAGCTGGGCCCGGTGACCGTCAATCCCGGCGAGACTGTTCGCGCAGACTACGGCGTGCACATGAAGTCCTTCATTGGCCGTGTTCGCACCTGTGACCAGAAGACCGGCCTGTGGCGCGGTGAGCCCTACTTCGGTGAGTACAACGGCAAGGGGCCGTCAACTCGCTTCGTGGTCTGGCACAAGACCACCAAGGAGGGCGAGCATCGTCAGCAATGGGCGCCTGTCAGCGGTAACTCCGGTGACGGCGGCCCGGCATCCGCCACGATTAACGACTAGGAGCAGTTATGAAAAAGCGTGTTGTCGCCATGTGCTTGACGACGGTCTTTGCGCTCGGACTCGGTGCTCCGACAGCAGTGGCCGCCCCGAATCCAGGAGCTGGTGAACCGTTCGCGCCGGAGGAGTGGGTACCAGTGCCCAAGCCGGCGGCGGTTGACCGCGGCCCGGCACCGGGAACCACTTGTGAAGCTCCGGGTTCGGTGGCTGAGTTCGTGGAAATCACCGGCTCTCGCTACGACGTTGAGGGTGTTGTTTCTACGAAGAATGACATTGGTGATGAGCCGATTCCGCTGACGCAGACCATCAAGGAGTCCAAGACCAAGAAGTGGTGGACCAATATCTCTGTCAGTGTGAAGGTCAGCAAGGAGCTCAACCGCAAGTACTCCTGGGAGTACTCCCGAGAGATGGTTTGGAGCCTCGGGCAGAAGATCGGGCCATACGAAGTGCGCAAGGGTGAAACTGGTCGTCTGAGCTGGGGATTCCTGGTTGACGAGTTCGCCGGACAGACAGTTCGCTGCAACGCCAACTCGAAGACGTGGGAGCCAATTGGACGCAGCTACTTCGGCGTGGCTCCGCGCGAGCGACATGTCGAGGTGACCATCCAGTAGTTACACAGTTCTCTCTCCACACTCAGCACGGGTAAAAGGGGCCTATTCACGAAAGTGAATAGGCCCCTTTTTGCTACTCCGCTGCTTTGCTACTTCGCGGCAGCGGATGCCGGTGGCTGGAAGCCTGCGTCTATTGCTTTCAGTGCCAAGTCCAGCCGTGAGGTAGCGCCAAATTTATTGAACATGCTGGAAAGATGCTTCTTGATAGTGCCTGGCGACTTGCCGAGTTCCTTGGCGATGTCGTGGTTCGATTTGCCGCGGCAGATCAGGCCGAGAACCTCTCGCTCGGCTTGAGTGATCTTGTACGAGGAAATGTTGCGGGACGGTAGGGTTTTGATCAGCCGAGTCGCAGAAATCGGTGAGATGACGGTGCCGCCCTGGAAGACATCTTCAATGGTGCCAATGACGGATTCCGGGCGGGCGGTTTTGAGAATGTAGCCATTTCCGCCGAGACTCAGGATTTTCAGCATTGTTTCATCGGTATCGAATGAGGTGATAGCGATGAATTTCGGTGGATTCTCCACCTTCTTAATCCGCTCGAGCAGTTCAACGCCGTCCATGTTGGGCATATGAATATCGGTCAAAACTACGTCAACGCCACCACGGGCAATGATGTTGAGAGCCTCGTGGCCATCGCTGGCTTCATCGACCACGGTGATATGCGGTGCCTTCTTGAAATAGGTTCTCAGCGTCGAGAGTACGAGTGGGTCGTCGTCGACAATGAGAACCTTAATGTCAGACATCCGCGAACCTTTCATAGAAGTTATAAAAACCGAACAATATCTGTCATCGTGTGATATTACTACGCTAACCAGGACTTTTCGAGAGATATCTTCGTCACAGGCGGCTACTACACCAATCTTACGCTAGCGTAACCTACTGGTTGGTAGGTGGCATGTGGAGTTTGCAATTCCACACATTTCCTTCTCGTTCCGACGTGATGGAACCGTCCCACGGTCGCACTCGCCGATGCAGTGAGGAGAGCCCCAAACCGCTCGAGAGCATCGCCCGCGGCAGAAAATGTGGTAGCGCCTTCGATATCTGATTGCTGATGTCGAGCGTGAAGCCATCTTCCTCATTGCTCAGCGCCAGAATGTGAACGTTCGTTTGCGGTTCGCCGTACTTCTGAATGTTCGTGCAGAACTCCGACAGCGCCGGCGAGATAACCTCTGAAATCTGCGTCAAAGAGGGCTCGGTTTCAATCCTCGTGGCCAGCGAAACGTTAAACCCAGCTTCCTGCAGTTCATCCTTGGCCTGTTGGAGCACCCTGCTCATGCTGGGCACTCGCTCATCTTGTCCGATAGCTGAGGTCAAAGAACTCTCGTCGTCAGCGGATTTCAGCAGGGAAAGCAACTGGCGAAGTTGCAGCAGGCCTTCTCGGGAGGTCTCTGCGATGTCCTCCAGGGATTGTTCAAGTTTTTCATCGGTCCCTTCTCGCTCGATGGCGAGCGCCTGCGCCAGCATGGTTACGCGAGTAAAGGACTTGGCGGTGGAGTCGTGCAGTACGGTCGCCAACTCAAGGCGTTGTTCTTCCAGGGCGCGGTTAGATTCAATCGTTGCCTGCCGGCGTTGCTCTTTGTAGCGGCTGCGCATCATGCCGATGGCGTAGGCAATTACAAAAAGCAGCGTTGTCACAAAGGTCGCGACATGGTCACGTGCGAAAGTACTTGTATTTACGTCGTAGTTTGAAATCACCAACAAGAGCAACGCAGTGATTCTCGCCGGCATCTTGTTGTTGTTAGCACGCATCACTTCCACGATGAGAAGCGCGCAGAAAATCTGCATTGGAGCCTGCTCTGTGGGAAGGAAAGTCAACGCCAAGAAATTCGCTGGGACAACCACCATGGCAAAGAGCGGCAAATACGTCGCCACTGCAACAAGAATGACCTGAAGGCCACCGATAATGGTCGGCAACAATAGATCAGAGTTGCTCTCGCGGAAAATTAGCGCATCGAGAGCCGTGAGGATCAGCGCAATGACCATCTCCACTGACCCCGGAGTCCTCAGAAAGTCCCTTATCTGTGACAGCGATTTCTTAATCACTACGCCAAGACCTCTTTCCACACCACAACGCGGTCATCTCTAACGGGATGCAGTAATCAATATGCAGTAATCAATATATTGTCAGTGCGGTTGAGAGTGCCATTTGCATGATTAATGCCGTGGCGCAGGGGTCGTCGTAAAGCACAAAAAATCCGCCCGGGAAGAATAACCTCTCGGGCGGATTCTTGCTTACTTAGCGAGTGTTACTTACGTCGCGCCGATCCTGGCAGCGGAACTCCGTGCTGATTGCGCGGAAGGTTCTTTGCGCTTGCCGACGGCGCCTGCGTCTCCTCGGCTGGAGCCTCAGCGGCCTGCTCGGTGGAGGTGGCATCTTCCGCCGACTGCTGTTCGGTGACCTCTGGCTGCGCCGGAGCCTGCTCTGCCTCTGGCTGAGCAGGAGCCTCCTGAGCTTCGGTCTCCTCGGCTGCCGGGGTAGGGGTGCTAGCGACTGGCTTGGCCTTGCGTGCGCCACCCGGGATTGGAGCGCCCTTGCGTGCGCCGCCCGGAATCGGAGCGCCGGATGCGGTCTTCGGCTGCTCGGACTCGGTGGCCGCTACCTCAGCAGCCGTGTCCTCGGCAGGAGCGGCTTCCTCGGTCTTCGGCTTGGGGGCCGGAGCTGCCTTCTTAGCGCCACCTGGGACAGGGGCGCCCTTGCGTGCGCCACCCGGAATCGGAGCGACCTTCGTTGCCTTCGGAGCCTCAGCCGGAGCTTCGGTTTCCACAGCTGCTGGCTCTGCCTGCACGGCCGGCTTAGCGGCCTTGGCGCCACCTGGAACTGGAGCGCCCTTTTTAGCGCCACCTGGAACCGGTGCGCCCTTCTTAGCGCCGCCTGGCTTTGGAGCGCCGCCCGGAGCTGGAGCACCCTTCTTGGCGCCACCTGGGGTCGGAGCGCCGCTCTTGGCACCACCCGGAACCGGTGCGCCGGCCTTGGCGCCGCCTGGCTTTGGAGCGCCACCCGGCTTCGGAGCACCACCTGGAGCAGGAGCACCGCCCTTGGCACCACCCGGCTTCGGGGCACCACCTGGGGTCGGGGCACCGCCCTTGGCACCACCCGGCTTCGGAGCACCACCTGGAGCAGGAGCACCGCCCTTAGCGCCGCCTGGCTTCGGAGCACCACCCGGAGTCGGGGCGCCACCCTTGGCGGCAGCGCCTGCAGCAGCACCAGCAGCTGCGGCACCAGCGCCGGCAGCGGCAGCCTTCTCTGCCTTTTTCTTCTCGGCAGCCTCGGCCTTCTTGCGCTTAGCTTCTTCTGCCTCGAGGCGCTGACGCTCTTCCTCTTCAGCCTTCTTCGGATCGACCCAGCCACGCTCTGGCTGCTCAATCCACTCCGGCTCGCGTGCCTGCGGCAGCTCGCCGTCGACCTTCACGGAGTCACGGAGCATCTGGGCGATGTCCAGGACCTCCGGCTTCTTCTCGTCATCTTCGATGACGTTGTTGACGCCATCGTTCATCATCGTCTTACAGAACGGGCAGCCGATGGCAATTGCTTCAGCGCCGGTTCCGACAGCCTCTTCGGTGCGGTTTACGTTGATGCGTTGACCGATGGTCTCTTCCATCCACATGCGAGCGCCACCAGCACCACAGCAGAAGCCGGTGTTCTTATTACGAGGCATTTCGACGAGGTTAGCGCCGGACGCGCCAATCAGCTCACGCGGAGCCTCGAATACCTTGTTGTGGCGGCCCAGGAAGCACGGGTCGTGGTAGGTGACCTGGCGACCCTGGCCGGAAGCAACAGGCTGCAGGCGGTTAGCGCGAACCAGCTTGTTCAGCAGCTGGGTGTGGTGGACAACTTCGTACTGTCCGCCCAGCTCCGGGTACTCGTTCTTGAAGGTGTTGAAGCAGTGCGCACAGGTGACGACAATCTTGCGCTGCTTCGGCGGCACACCGTCGAAGACCTCGTCGAGTTGCTCGATGTTCTGCTCAGCCAACATCTGGAAGAGGAACTCGTTACCAGCACGGCGAGCGGAGTCACCAGTACAACCCTCAGCCTGGGAGAGCACAGCGTACTTCACACCGGCGGTGTAAAGCATCTCTGCAACAGCCTTGGTGGTCTTCTTCGCATTGTCGTCGTAAGCACCGGCACATCCGACCCAGAACAGGTACTCGGTGTCGTCGAAGCTCTCGACATCCTCGCCCCAAATCGGGACAACGACGCCTTCCTTGCGGATTTCATTAATCCAGTCGGCACGAGTGGAAGCGTTCTGGCCCCACGGGTTGCCCTTGGTTTCAAGGTTCTTGAACAGGCCAGCCAATTCGGTCGGGAAGTCCGACTCAACCAGAACCTGGTAGCGACGCATATCGACGATGTGGTCGATGTGCTCAATGTCAACCGGGCACTGCTCAACACAGGCGCCACAGTTGGTGCAGGACCACAGAACGTCCTGGTCGATGATGCCCTCGTCGCCATCGCCAACCAGTGGCTTGGTCAGGAGTGCTGCACCAGCGCCTTCGCCCTCGCGAGCGGTCTCGATGGTCTCGCCAGCCAACAGGTACGGGGCAGAAGCGTAAGCATGGTCGCGCAGCTGGTTAACCAGCAGCTTCGGGGACAGCGGCTTGGAAGTGTTCCAGGCCGGGCACTGCTCCTGGCAGCGACCACACTCGGTACAAGAGGTGAAGTCCAGCAGAGCCTTCCAGGAGTGGTCGGTGACCACGCCGGTGCCCATGGAGTCAACCTCCGGGTCAGCCTCTTCCAGGTTCAGGATCTCGCCGTTAGAGGTCATCGGCTTAGCGCTCGCGAGGGCGTTGTAGCCATCAGCGTTGCGCTTGAGCAGGATGTTGGCGAACGCCAGGAAGCGGTGCCATGCGACACCCCAAGTCAGGTTGCGGCCAACAACGAAGAGCCAGACCATACCGGACAGCAGCTTAATCAGCGCGAAGATGGACACCATGACTTCGGAGGCCGGCAGGACCTGTGCGATACCACCGGTGACGAAGTTCGCCCAGTTCCAGACCTCGGCGCCAGTGTTACCGTGGTCGCCGTAGGTAGCCAGCTTGGCAGCCTTGACGAACATCATGCCCAGGCCCTCGATGAGGACGACAGCCTCAACGAAGTAGGCAGCCTTGGCGTTGGAGCCGTAGAAGCGGCTCAGGCGCTCCTTGCCCAGGTTGGTCTGGCGGACGATAATCAGTGCCAGGATGCCCAGGGTGGTGCCCAGACCGAGGATTTCGTCAATGAAGTGCCAGACCGTCCAGTCCTTCAGAAGAGGCCAACCGCCAGCGGGCCAGAAGGTCTGAATGTAGGCCTCGAACCACACGAGGGATCCGAGTAGGAAGCCCACCATAACGAACCAGTGCGCCACGGCGACGCCGGGCTTCTTGCTCATCTTGGTGTGACCGACGATCTCTCGGATCATGGTCCAAATACGGGTTCCCCATTCACCGGTGTGACCGTACGTCTTTTGGCCCACCATGATGGTCTTCACCATATGGGTGAATCCCTTGATAAAGATGAACCAGCAGGGCAGGGACAACAGGACGCCAATAACGCCGACTGCGACGGTGAATCCAGTAGATTCCGGAATCGCCGTGTCAGCCGTCGCCGCGGCGAGGTTGAGCACGCTCATAATGTTCCTTCTAGGCTGGCTCAGCCAGGGTGATGGCTGAGTGAAAATAGTTCTCTTGTGAGTTCTATCACGAGCCGCGGACGCTTACCTAACTAATGTGCAAAATAGTGCTGAATTCATCGATACACGGTGTAACCAGCGGTTATTTGGTGAATTACGCAAAAAAATCGTTGTTTTATTCGAGAGAGTTTCGACGGGGTTTAACGCCTTCGCTTGACGACGGCGCGCGGCACTTTCGTCGTCACGCATTTGTAGGCGGAAGTGGCGGCGATGTTGTGCGTGGGCAGTTGTCGAATGTTGTCGATTCGATGCTTTTGCGGACGCGTTGTGGGGGTAGTGCTGGAGCGCAGGGGTGGGACTGTGTTGCGAGGTGGAGAATGTGTTCGGTGGCGTGTTGGTCTTTGAAGATTGGCTGAAGCAGATATCTATTCACATGCGTTACATTCTTAACATAAACAACAATAGTGACTTCTGAATCAGTGTTTTGGTAGATAGTTCGCTATTGGGTCCCAGGATTTGCTGGCAGTTAACGAAAAAGTCATTAAATGTAATTGACTTATATGAATCCCAATTGGATTTAATAGCCTCTATGTCTGTAATTGACCTGGTAGGAGGCGTGCAAATTCGGTGGCGAGGAGAGTTCCTGGCCACCCCCGGCGCAGTTCTTATGTAGGCGCCATTTTGTGTAGTACCTAGTATTGGCAGCGTGATACTGCGGATTTATCCGCCTGATTCTAAATGGCATGTGGAGTATGGATTTCTCCGTGCCACTTTTTCTTGAGAGGGACTTTAATGGCGCGATCTTTCCGTGCAATCGCTATGGCTGAAGTAGGCCTTATTCTTACTGCGAGTGCGGTCTTTGGTTCGGGCGCAGTGGCAAACGCCAATCCGGTCAGTGCGGTCGCAGTCAAGGCGTTCAATAGCTCGCTTGTGACTCCAGTGGTGGTTTCCCCGCTCGGACGTGCAGCTGCGGAGGCTGCGCTACTCGATCCTCAGGTGCCTATTATTGTGCTCGGAGCCCGTCTCAATCCCGACTGCAGTGCGCCTGCTGTATTGACGTCCCGATTGGAAACTGCACGTTCGCTGGCGCTGCGTCATCCTCTTAACCCGGTCATTGTCACGGGTGGTCGTACTCAGCCGGGCTGCCAGACTGAGGCTGAGTACATGCGTGATGCGCTTGCATCCATGGGGGTATGGAAGCGGCGAATCACAATGGAAACAAACTCGGACTCCACTGTTGAAAATGCGGCTGGCACTGCATACCTTGCGGAATCGGGAACCAGCGGCGTTCGTGCCGCTGTTATTGTGACTTCTCCAACGCACACACCGCGCGCACGCGACACCTATTCTGCTGCCGACGACTCTGCTCTGTGGCTGGCTGTCCCGTCGACTGTGAACTAGCAGTTTCTAGGAATTGGTGAAGTTTGCCTCGCGCTTTTCGGTGAAAGCGGCCATGCCTTCCTTCTGGTCGTTGGAGGAGAACAGGGAGTGGAAGGTGCGACGCTCAAAGAGCAGTCCCTGCGACAGTGTCATTTCGTAGGCCTGGTTGATCTGTTCCTTAATCTGGGTAGTGGCAACCAGCGACTTCGACGCAATGGTGCCGGCGACCTTCAGGGCCTCGTCGAGAAGCGCTTCCGGCTCGACGATACGGGCGACGAGACCTGCGGACTCGGCCTCCTCGGCGCCCATCATGCGCCCGGTCAAGCACATCTCCATGGCCTTGGCCTTGCCGATCGCGCGAGTGAGGCGCTGCGAGCCGCCCATGCCCGGGGTGACGCCGAGGTTGACCTCGGGCTGGCCGAACTTGGCGCCGCTACCTGCGATGATGAAGTCGGCCATCATGGCGACCTCACAGCCGCCGCCGAGCGCGTAGCCATTGACCGCGGCGATAACCGGGGTGCGGACGGAGGTGAAAACATTCCAGCCGGAGAACCAGTCAGAGACGTACATCTCGGTGCCGGACTTGTCCGCCATCTCCTTAATGTCCGCACCTGCGGCAAACGCCTTCTCAGAGCCGGTGATGATAATCGCGCCGATGCCGGAGTCGCGGTCGAAGGAGGTAGCTGCGGCGCCGACCTCTTCCATGGTCTTGTGGTTCAGGGCATTCAGTGCCTTCGGGCGGTTTAAGGTGATAATGCCGACGCGACCTCGGGTTTCAGTAAGGATGTTTTCGTAATCGGACATATTCGTGTCTCCAAAGCGGTAATAGAAATCAGGTTGTAAGCGAGGTTACCCGTGGGGCCGGATTTGGGTGGGGCTTTACGACGATTACACCGGTGCTTTCCTGGATGGGAAAGCGGCGGCAGGGTAGGTCAGCGTGATCGGGAATCTGTGTTTGTGGCGTTTTGCGGCCGGAGCTGGGCTAACGACGTTATAAGAAAGTGCCGAAAACTTATTCACCTTTTGATGCCGAATGGAAGGTTTCTTCTTATACTCACGACGAAGCTAGCAGTCCAATCGCGACAAAAGCTCATCAAATGACCGAAAACCTACGTAAAAGTTTGCACTCGCGGGCATATGTGGGTCCATCGAGCGAAATGACTTAAGCGTCACAGGAGTATTGATATGAATCCGGAAATGGAGACACGCTCGCTTACATCATCGAGTGTTGGTTTGGTTACCGAGGGAAGCGGTAAGAGGGGCAAGTCATTCAAGCGACGAGTTTGGGCTTCCACAATCGCGGCTTTGCTGGCAGTGGGGTTGAGTGCATGCGATGCAGATTCTTTGAAAAACGCTATGGGGGTCGGAGAAAGCTCTTCAACAGCAACTTCGCAGGAAGAAAGTGCAGGGCAATCTCAGGGTGATGACAGCCAATCTTCGACTAGTGCGCCCAGTTCGGGGATGGAAAAACCCGATGATAGTTCCGATAAATCGGACACCGGTTCAGCGGAATCGGGCACCGATGTTGAGGGGATGGGTGATGGTTCGACCAAGCTGAAGCCTAGTAATCCAGAGAATGAGAAAATCTACCGCAATAGTCAAGGATGGGAGTTCCTCGAAAACTCAGCGCTTATTGCGCCGGGAGCTCGTTTTCTTGTGAAGGGTGCTGATGATTCGACTTCATCTTGTTCCTTTGCGTGGTGGGTGTACAACAAGGATGAACCTCGGCGGCACTACATTACAAGTGCTGGGCACTGCGGGAACAAGGGAGACAACGTATACATAGAGGATGAAAAAGGGAAGTTCTATAAAGTCGGACAATTTGTCTGGAGGTCGTTTGACCTGGAGGCTAAGAACAACCCGACAGATCATGCATTGATCGAGTTGACTGTTGATCCTAAGAATGTTTACGGCACTCCCATGCTCAAGGGGGCGGAGTTAGCTGGCTGGGCAAGTCCTCAATGGCTCGAGCAAGAACAACCTCGCATTTGCCGTCTTGGGTACCGTAGTGGGCTTTCATGTGGCCCCTACAAAGAGACTGTGGGGAGTTACATGTTCGGCTTCGGAAATATTTCGGACCATGGCGATTCTGGCGGGGCAGTTTGGGCTGTGGATCCAGAAAACCCAAACCGGATTTATGCAGTGGGGATGACAAGTTACGGCTTCCCTCATGACGCAATTTCAAATGGTGCTGCAGCTCTATCTCCGTTGATTAAGCAGTTTAATTTGACCATCCTCCAGTGACTCGCGCGCTAGGTTGAGCTGCTCCTCATGGGTTGGACCGGAGTCCGGCAGCTTTCTAGCGGAGGGTGTTTGGTCGCGGAATGACGAAAGGGTCTGGTTCCAATTAGCTATCGGGAACCAGACCCTTGAATCCTTATTCACTTAGAAAACCGTTTCAAAACCTCAATGGTTCGTCCGTGCCGGGTAAAGGCGGGAAAACTGTTCAAGAAATGTCAAAGCGATTTAGCCTCGCTTGCGCAGTGAAATCACCAATGCAGCAATGCCGGTGAGTGCGCCCACGAGACCGAGTCCCAGACCCCAGCCGCTAAGCTTGCTGCTCGAATCCTCGCTGGTAGCAGTTGCGGAATGCTCCACGTTGTCTGAGTGGTTGTCGCCGTGCTCCGTCTCGCTGGTGCCATGGTTGTGGCTGTGGTCGTGACCGTGGCTATGTTCATCGTCTTCCGACTTCTCAATCAGCTCCACGGTTGGAGCCGGGTAATCACTATCGTGGTCCTTTTCAGCCCAGTTCATCGACCCTTTTTCACAGGTCTGCAGTGTCGGCACCTCAACCGTCGACGGTTTTGCGTCATTAGTCACTTTCACGCTGAGTGTCAGCGAATCCTTCAGGTCGGACGGCAGTGGCGTCTTTGCGGTGTAGATGACCTTCTGCACCTTTTCATTTTCACCGGAACCAGTCGACTCCTTCGTGATATCCCAGTTCGCGTTCACGTTCGGCGTAACCTTTTCGAGCTCCTCCGGGACGGTGAACTCTATCTTCGTCGTTGGCGAACCGTCGCAGCCATGGCCGACCCCGAAAGCTAGATCCGTGTAGCCGCCAATCGGGGCAGACGATGGGGTTGCATGCACATGTGCGGATGCAATGGCAGGGAAGGCGACGGTTAGTGCGGCGCTTGCCGACGCTACTGCGAGCCCACGGAAAAAGGGGAAATGGTGCCGTTGTGCATTCTGAGGCACGAAAAACTCCTTGTATACGAAAAATATGGAACGAGTACGTGGCTCGACCTGCCTAAGGCATGTCGGAAATGCATTTTCGGAGTTTCCAAAAGCTGATTGACGCTGGCTCAGAGCAACGACGAAACTAATTAATTACGGTAAATGCGGGTTAGTCGTTGCAGGGGCTGGCATGGATGAGCTGGTAACCGCGAAAGCACTCAAAAATTTAGCTTGTTACCTCTGCTTGGTTTTCAATTCTCTGCTTTAACCTTTTGGCTACCCTAGGGGAGAAAATTTCAAATTTTTGAACCTTTTGGCCTCCTGCGGACTCTAAGTCAGTGAAATGCAAAGCGCCCATGCGGAATGCAAAGCGCCTACTGAGCAGCAGGAGATAAAAATGGCTAAGCGTCTGTCTGGTAATTTCACCGAATCTGAAAATTTCGGTACCTCCTTTGACACGGCTGATCGAAACAGCGGCAATAAATCTCGTAGCAACGGCAATGCTCGCCGAAAGCTGCGCGCTAGTGTGTTGGCTGCTGTAGGCGCTGCGTTGGTGTCGCTGACCGCGTGTGGTGAGGTAGTTGGTTCAGCGCAGGATGTCGCTAGCGCGGTTGACCACTCAACCCACTCAACGGGGGCTGCTGAAATGGGCGAGAGTGGCATCGCAACGCAGACGCCGTCGTCAAACGTGGCCGACGCATTGGATGCCTCAGCTATCGGCGGCAATCGTGATGCTCAGCGCAGTGTCGCGTCCAACCCTCTCAATCAGAATGACAACTCTCAGCGCCAGATTATGCACAGCAGTGAAGGCTGGGAGTTCCTGGAAAATGTGGGCAGCATCATGCCCGGCGGAAAGTACTCCGTTCTTCATGGAGATGGCACTACCTCGGAGTGTTCCTTTGGCTGGTGGGTGTTCAACGAAGCTGAACCAAATCGGCACTATATGGCCACTGCAGGGCACTGCGGTGACGAAGGGGATTTGGTATACATCGAAGATTCCGAGGGCGAGACTTACCAGGTCGGAGAATTTGTCTGGAGTCAGTTTGACAATGTTGTAGCAGGTGTTGATCACGCGTTAATCGAACTGACCGTTAACCCCGAATTTGTCACCGGTACTCCGCCGATTGAAGGGGTGCAAGTGGTTGGATCGGCTGACCCCGACTGGCTTACTGCGACGCAGCCGATGATTTGTCGACTTGGTTACCGCACCGGTATTTCCTGCGGTCAATTCCGTTCGGTGGAAAGTGGTGTGGCCTTTTCCTATGACGGCATCGTTGATCATGGTGATTCCGGTGGTGCAATCTGGGCCGTGGATCCATCGGATTCAACCAAGATTTATGCGGTGGGGATTACCGCGTACATGTTTACGGAAGATGCCACGAACTCGGGAGCGACTGCGTTGCAGCCGCTGTTGGCTCAGTTTGGTCTCACGGTGGTGGGCTAAAGGAGAGCCTGAAAACGGGAAGAGCTACCTATGTGTGGCGGGGAAGAGTGGCAAAAGGGTGCCGTCGTTAAGCAAATTGAAAAATCTTTTATTGCGTTGACCTGCGTTGATGGTAAATCTTCTAGAAAAGTTGAGTCGGGTGGGAATAACTTTGCTGTACAGTCCGTTGCACAGCATGACAAACATTGAGTCAGACACACTCAAGTTTGCTTGACAGATTTTCTACGGCAATGCAGACTTGAGCGCGTAAGACTTAAGGGCAATTCTTTTACTCTTCTAGAAAGGTGTTCATCATGGGACGCGCTGTTGGTATTGACTTGGGTACGACGAACTCCTGTGTCTCCGTCCTCGAGGGCGGCGAGGCTCAGGTGATTGCGAACGCTGAGGGTTCGCGCACCACTCCGTCGGTGGTTGCATTTGCAAAGAATGGTGAGGTCCTGGTTGGCCAGTCCGCTAAGAACCAGGCTGTCACTAACGTTGATCGCACCATTCGTTCGGTCAAGCGCCACATGGGTACTGACTGGAGCATCGAGATCGATGACAAGAAGTACACTCCGCAGGAGATTTCCGCTCGTACGCTGATGAAGCTGAAGCGCGACGCTGAGTCTTACCTGGGTGATGACGTCACTGATGCGGTTATTACTGTTCCGGCTTACTTCAACGACGCTGAGCGTCAGGCAACCAAGGAAGCAGGTCAGATTGCTGGCCTGAACGTCCTGCGCATTGTTAACGAGCCGACCGCTGCTGCGCTCGCTTACGGTCTGGAGAAGTCCGACAAGGAGCAGACCATTCTGGTCTTCGACCTCGGTGGCGGTACCTTCGACGTCTCCCTGCTGGAGATTGGCGACGGTGTCGTTGAGGTTCGCGCAACTGCTGGTGACAACAAGCTCGGTGGCGATGACTGGGATCAGCGCATCGTTGATTGGCTGGTCGAGAAGTTCCAGTCCAGCCACGGCATTGACCTGACTAAGGACAAGATGGCTCTGCAGCGTCTGCGTGAGGCGGCTGAGAAGGCCAAGATTGAGCTGTCCTCCTCACAGCAGGCATCTATCAACCTGCCGTACATCACCGTCGACTCTGACAAGAACCCGCTGTTCCTGGATGAGACCCTGTCTCGTACTGAGTTCCAGCGCATCACCTCCGATCTGCTCGACCGCACTCGTAAGCCTTTCCAGCAGGTTATTTCTGACGCTGATGTCGCGGTCTCTGATATTGACCACGTCGTGCTGGTCGGTGGTTCCACTCGTATGCCGGCAGTCTCTGAGCTGGTTAAGGAATTGACCGGTGGCCGTGAGCCGAACAAGGGCGTCAACCCGGATGAGGTTGTCGCAGTTGGTGCTGCTCTGCAGGCCGGCGTTCTGCGCGGCGAGGTCAAGGACGTGCTGCTGCTCGACGTCACCCCGCTGTCGCTGGGTATTGAGACCAAGGGCGGTGTCATGACCAAGCTGATCGAGCGCAACACCACTATCCCGACCAAGCGTTCGGAGACCTTCACTACCGCTGAAGACAACCAGCCGAGCGTTCAGATTCAGGTTTTCCAGGGTGAGCGCGAGATGGCTGCTGCCAACAAGCTGCTGGGCTCTTTCGAGCTGGGCGGTATCGCTCCAGCACCGCGTGGTGTCCCACAGATTGAGGTCACCTTCGACATCGACGCCAACGGTATTGTCCACGTCACCGCTAAGGACAAGGGCACTGGTAAGGAAAACACGATCACCATCCAGGACGGCTCCGGCCTCTCCAAGGAGGAGATCGACCAGATGATCAAGGACGCTGAGAAGCACGCTGACGAGGACAAGAAGCGCCGCGAGGAGCAGGAAGTCCGCAACTCGGCTGAGTCCATGGCTTACCAGACCCGCAAGTTCGCGTCTGAGAATGAGGACAAGGTTTCCCAGGACATCCGCGACCGCGTTGAAGAGGCTGCCAAGGAAGTCGACGAGGCTCTGAAGGGCTCCGACATCGAGGCCATCAAGTCCGCCGTCGAGAAGCTGTCGACCGAGAGCCAGGAGATGGGCAAGGCTATCTACGAGGCTCAGGCAGCTGAGGGTGCAACCGCAGCCGAGGGTGCTGAGGCCGCTGACGCTGACGACAACGTCGTTGACGCTGAGGTCGTCGACGAGGACGAGAAGGACAAGTAAGAATGACTGACCAGGATCAGGGAAACCAGCCCACCCCGGAGGAGCCGGCCAACCTGGCCGATCAGGTCAACGAGGTCTTCGAGCAAGCCAAGCTTGACGACGACGTGGAGCCGGCGACCGAAAATGCCGCCGGCGACACCGCCGCGGAGGAAGCTGCAGACCCAGTTGCAGCCATCCAGCGTGAGTTGGATGAGCGCACGGAGGACCTGCAGCGCCTGTCGGCGGAGTTCGCAAACTACCGTCGTCGAGTTGACCGAGACCGTGAGGCCGAGCGCGTACAGGCAAAGGCAAAGCTAGCTGGAGAACTGCTGGTTTTGGCCGATGACCTCGACAGGGCTGAAGAGCACGGTGACTTGGCAGACGGCACCCCGCTGAAGGCTTTCGCGGATAAATTCCGCGGCGTGCTGACCGCACAGGGTGTTGAGGGATTTGGTGTCGCAGGAGAGGAGTTCAACCCGGACATCCACGAGGCTGTCCAGGATCTCTCCGAAGGGGATGACAAGGTTCTAGCCAATGTGCTGCGCAAGGGCTACCGAATTAATGACCGTGTCATTCGTACGGCGATGGTAATCATCGGCGATCCGCAGTAGCGGAGACACAAGTGACGCAGATTTCTTTGAATTAGTTGTTCTGAAAGGAGGAGATGCACCATGACTCAACGGGAATGGGCAGATAAGGACTATTACGCTGACTTGGGCGTCTCTAAGTCTGCGTCACTCGACGAGATTAAAAAGGCCTACCGCAAGTTAGCCCGGGAGAACCACCCGGATAAGAACCCGGGCAACAAGGCCGCTGAAGATAAGTTCAAGCGAATCTCCGAGGCATACTCGGTAGTCGGTGACGAGGACAAGCGCCGCGAATACGATGAGCTGCGTGCAGCTCTCGCAGGTGGTTTCCGATTCCCCGGTGCCGCAGGTGCCGGCGGAGCCGGTGCTGCCGGTGCACGTGGATTCGACTTCGACGTGTCGGATCTCTTCGGCGGAGGTGCCGGATTCGGTGGCAATGCTGGTGGTGCAGGTGGCCTAGGTGATTTCCTGGGCGGCTTCGTAAACCGCAATGGTGGCGCTGGTGCTGCCGGGCGGCAGAAGGCCCGCCGTGGTGCGGATGTGGAGACAGAAATTACGCTCGATTTCCGCGAAGCCGCCCAAGGTGTCACCATCCCCCTGCAGCTCACCAACCCGTCGCCATGCACGAACTGCAATGGTTCGGGTGCAGCGCCGGGAACCTCGCCGGTGACGTGTACCACCTGTCATGGTTCAGGATATGTCAAGGAGCAAAAGGGGGCCTTCGGCTTCTCCAGTCCGTGTGCGGACTGTGGTGGCCAGGGCACTCGCATCGAGAACCCTTGCTCGCAGTGTAATGGCACCGGCGTGACCACCCGCCGTCGTACCATCACCGTTCGCGTCCCCGCAGGTGTGGTGGACGGCCAGAAGGTCCGTCTTGCGGGCCAAGGTGAAGCTGGACTGCGGGGGCGTCCGGCCGGTGACCTCTTTGTCACCGTCCATGTTCGCCCGGATGAAGTCTTCACCCGCAGCGGCAACGACCTTGAGGTCACGGTGCCCGTGAGCTTCGGCGAGCTCGCACTCGGAGGCACCATCACTGTGCCGACGTTGGGCGACAAGATTCGCGTGCGTGTCCCGGCTGGCACAGCCGATGGCCGAACACTGCGTGTGCGCGGTCGAGGGATCCCGAAGCGCAATGGCACTCCGGGTGACCTGCTGGTAACCGTGCGTGTGAAGGTGCCGACCAATTTGGATGACAATGCCACTTCGGCATTGCGCTCCTACGTCGAAGCGGAGCGTGCCAGTGGGTTCAATCCTCGTGAGGGTTGGGCAGGTGCGAAATAATGTCCGACAACACTGAGGTCTATGTCATATCCGTAGCCGCGAATCTCGCCGGCATGCATGCGCAGACGCTGCGCAATTATGACCGACTCGGGTTGGTAACTCCGCAGCGAACCTCCGGCGGAGGTCGTCGCTACACCAAACGCGATGTGGCGCTGTTGCGTGAGATTCAGCGTCTGAGTCAGGAAGACGGCGTCAATCTGGCCGGTATTAAGGCCATCATCGACCTGACTGAGCGGGTGGATTCGCTTGAGCAGGAAAATGCAGAACTGCGAGAGCGGCTCTATCAAGCAAAGGCACAGGCGCGTCGTTCGCGAGGCGAACTGGTTCACGTCCCACGCTCTACGGCAGTGGTGATGTGGGAACCGCGCACACGACGCAGGCACAAAGTCAACCGCGGTGGGGAAGGGTAATCCCACTCGGCTGATTGAGCGGACTAAGCAGCGTTGGCTGGTTAGTCCGTTTTCTCTTGGCTTGTTATTTTGAGCCGTGGATTCGCAACCGTTGATCTGAGCCGCCGGTCAGCTATCGGTTAGCCACCGGTTGGTCTCGCGGGTGAAAACTTCGTCGTCAAAGTAGTGTTCGATGTGTGGGTTGCCCTGGACGTGCCGATACTTTTGAGGAATATCCTGCACGGGAGTGACCATGAATTCGGCCAAGTCTCGTATGGACAGGCCGCGCTCACTCAGGTTGAGTGTGTACGCGCCGAAATCTTTATCAGCTGGGTTCTTTCCGTGAACCCCCAGTTCGGCAGGAATACGAATGGGGTCCATCGGGGACGTCGCCACCGCTACGCGGTGGCTATTCTCATTTTCGGGTCGGACTGTGCCGTCCGGCTTGAGTAGTTTCATGTCGTTTGCGCGCTCCAGTCCGGGGCCAACACCTGGTGGAGCTATGAGCAGCACCCTATCCGCGTAGAGGCCACTACCGAGGGAGGCCTGCGAGACCACCGTAGCCCCATAGCTATAGCCGACGACAACGTGCCGCTGATTCGAAGACGTGCCGTGGCTAGTAGCGCCACTGGCGATCGCAGTGTCACCGCTATCGACACCACCGGAACGCTCAATCAAACCGGCTTGCAAGTGCTGCAGCCGCTCTGCAGCAAAATTGTGATACTCGGTGCGTATGGCCTCACGAAGGTCGGGTGGCGCGTCATAGGAAAACGACACGACCGCCACATCCTCCGGATCTTCACCGGCGGCGTGGAAGGTCGCGGCTACGCGCTCGAACTGCTTGCTAGCGTCTTCCGCGCTAGAGCTGGTGCCGGGGACGAGAGTAATCACAGTCGATGCTCGCTCAACGTCACCGAACGCGATAGCAGAATGCCCAGGCGAGGACTCCAATAGTTGTCCAGGTGGCAGCCCCAAAGCCCGGGCGCGAGCGGACATGGCGACATCTATCTCTGATAGCGGTCTACTCGAATACGCCCCAGCCAATCTGCTCTCAACTTCCAAGCCCCAACCACCGTCAATCCGCTTGTTGCTAGTTTTGCCAGTACCAATGCCACCCTGCGACGGCTGCAATCTGCCCGAGCCACTAACTCCGCTTGCCACCAGTGGTGAAAGAGCTGAGATTGCGCCCGCCGCCTTCTCATCGAGTCGGTTGAGCTCAGCCAAAGCCGACTGAATCCGAAGCTGCGAGGTTGCACGCCATTCGGCCATGGTGAAGGGCCCGGCAGGAATTTTGGGATGAACGAGGCTGCGCGCAATCGTAGAAAGCATACCCTCCGGCGGAGTCACCGCACCAGAAACCAGGTTCACCTGAAACCCCAGGTTGGTTGCCTGGTTTACCGCGTCGGTAAGTTCGCGGATGACGTCGTCAAGCATGGCGGCGGTGTCGCTGCAGCAGGCGGCAAGACGTTCGAGCGCGACGCTGCTCCGGCGCAGACGCGTGGAGCTGTGAGTGACAGAAACCTCAGCGGCGCTGCGGTTGTCGCCGGCGAAGTCATCCTCTGAAAGCGCGTTGAGTGCGCCCTGGGAACTGTCGGCGGAATCAGCGAGGGCGCGCGCCCCGGAACGCAGCGCCAGGGCAAGGACCTCCAGCGAATCCACACGCCACAGCAGCGCTTCGCCTACCGTGACCATGACGGCTTTTCCAAAGCGGCGGACTGGTCATGCTCGTGCGCGAGAGCGCTGACAGCGAGGGCATCGGCAGCCTGTGCAATAACGTCGATGTTGGTGCACGCAGCAAGCAATGATTCCGACCACTTCCCACACGTAGCGGAGGCAGCGGGGACAATCCGTGAGCCGGGTAGAGCGGAGGTGAGGTCGGCACTTCCCGGGGCAGCTGCCACGATGGTGGAAAGACCATCAATACGAGTGGAAATCTGCTGGTAAGAGCGACTTAAAGCGGATAGTTGAGCTGGGTTGACTGTGATGTGTTCGGCCATGTTTTTGATTCTGCTGGGTGGCGAAAGGCAGCGGAAGTCCATCTTCAGCGAACTGTGGATAACTCTGAGCGGCAGCAACGCAGGGCGCCGCGCTGTGGATAACTTCAGGGCGGTCAATCCGGGGTAGCCGGTAGCATTTAGGCATGCGTATTGCATTGGCTCAGTTGGAATTGTCAGCGTCGGTTGAAGAGAATCTGGACGCGGTGAAGGCGACCATCGCGCGGGCAGCACAGGGCAACGCCGATTTGGTGGTTTTCCCCGAGGCCACGATGAAGGCGTTCAATTCCGGTCGCCTGGATGTCGTGGCGGAGTCCAGCAGCGATAGGTTCGTAGCGGAGGTCTCACAGGCCGCTCACGATGCCGGAATCAGTGTGGTGGTCGGCATGTTCCGCCCGGCAGATCAAGTGGAACGCGACGGTAAGACGATGCACCGCGTCTTCAATTCGCTGCTTCTGGCATGGCGTGATGAGGACGGCCCTGGTGTCGAGTTCTACGACAAACTCCACCTCTTCGACGCTTTCGGGTTTCGCGAATCGGATACTGTCGCGCCGGGCAACGCGCACGTGGTTTGTGATGTCCCGCTTGCCGACGGATCGTCGGTCGCCCTAGGTCTTGCGACATGCTTTGATATCAGGTTCCCGGAGCAATTCATTCAACTGGCCAACCTGGGCGCAGAGGTCATCGCGCTGCCTGCATCGTGGAATGATGGCCCAGGCAAGGTGTTGCAGTGGCAGACGCTGGTGTCGGCACGCGCACTGGACAGCACTTGTGTAATTGCGGCAGTCGATGCGGCCCGGCCTGGTGGGGCGAAGGCCGCGGGGAAGGATGAGGGGCCGACCGGCGCGGGGTACTCCATGCTGGTCAACGCCGATGGCGGGGTTATTGCCTCGGCGGGCTACGGCCCGCAGTTGCTTGTGGCCGATGTTGATATAGCGGAGGTGGAGCGGATTCGCCGCTCGATTCCGGTGCTGGAGATTCGCGATTAGGGCTAGCTGGGAAGCGAGGAAGAGGGCCGAGCCGAGGGACGAAGATTGCGGGATATTAGCCTATATTTCTACCGATTCGGGCGAAGTCCTTTATATTTCTTATCATGCTGCTCCACATCCTCTGGGTCATTGGAATTACGGCCGAAGGCGTCACCGGCGCACTAGCGGCCGGTCGAATGCGCATGGATCTCTTTGGAGTTTCAACAATTGCGTGCATGACTGCTATCGGCGGCGGTACCCTGCGTGATGTCATTCTCGGGCACTATCCGTTGGTGTGGGTTGCAAGCCCGCAATATTTGCTGGTTATTGTCGGTGCAGCACTGATCACGGTGTTGTTGGCTGACTTCCTGATGAAGCACTTCCGGGTCGTGTTCTTGGTCGCTGACGCGATTGGTTTGTCGGCGTTTTCCATCATTGGTGCCCGCGTGGCCATGGAAATGGGGCACGGCGTCATCATCGCTATTGTCGGCGCCGTTCTTACCGGTGCGTTTGGAGGTGTGCTCCGCGACCTGATGTGTGACCGCGTCCCGCTGGTGTTCCAAAAGGAGCTCTATGCCTCCATCGCAGTCGTCGCGGCGACGCTTTACTACGTGCTCGACATGGTTGGTCTGGACGAGAACATCAACATCATCTGTGCTGTGCTGTCCGCACTGTTCATTCGACTAGCGGCGCTTTGGCGTGGCTGGTCGCTGCCGGTATTTGACTACCAGGGGCGCGATTAAAACCCAGTACCCAGAAAAACTCTCAGCAAAATACTCTAATTAGCTCAGCAGAATCGGCAGTTGTTACTGAAAGATTGCCGTTATGGATTTTTCTGGATTCCTCTCCGGTATCGGAGACCCCGAAGCGCTACTCCAGGGGTTTGGCCCTTGGGTGCTTGCGGGACTTGGACTCATCGTTTTTATTGAGTCCGGTGTGCTCTTCCCTTTTCTGCCCGGTGATTCGCTGTTAGTCACTGCTGCCGTCTTACGAACCGAGCTAGATATCCACGCCTGGCAGGTACTGGCAATCGGCCTTGTTGCCGCGGTGGTGGGCGACCAAGTCGGTTACTTCTTAGGTCACTCCTTCGGACGCCAACTGTTCAGGGACAATGCCAGAGTGCTGCGGACAGATCGCCTGGAAGCAGCCGAGAGGTTCTTTGCCAAGTACGGACCGCTGTCGTTGGTGCTGGGGCGCTTCGTTCCCATTGTGCGCACCTACATTCCGCTGGCTGCAGGCACTGCGAATATGACCTACGGAAGGTTCATCGGCTGGAATGTCACCGGTGCGATTGGCTGGGTAGCCAGCATGGTCGCAGTTGGTGTGTTGCTGGGTAACATTCCGGGAATAACCAGTTCCATTGACAAGATTATGCTGCTGGTCATTGCAATCTCCGTGCTACCGGTTGTCATCGGTGGTGTGAATGCGCGTCGTAAAGCAGCTGTTGCGAAGCGCTCGTTGTAGGACAGTGCTGTC
>NZ_ABZU01000019.1 GCF_000173655.1 Corynebacterium amycolatum SK46
AAAACAACCACCCAAACCAGGGCAACCACTCCATGAGCAGCGAGAAAAAACATTAACAAACAATTAACCAGAAAGTCAAACCAATGACTCCCAGCGGCTAACCGCACGAAAACATTTCCCCCACATCACCACAACAAGCGATCACATCGCCCTGTCGCGCTGACCTCCGAATACATTACACACACCTCACCCAAAGACACAAAACCCCAGGTAGATAGATGCGAACTAGCGTTTTGCCTGTGCAGTAGAGCGATTCCCCAAAGACCATAAGCCCCCCTCCCCTTAACGAAAGTCGGTAGCTTTCGCTCATCACTACCACCTTGGCTCCGGTTTCTACGCTCCCCTAAAACAACCAAGACTCCGGACTGACCAGGAGTCAATGATTCTGAAATCATCATTCTCCTAGCTTGCCCGGAGCCTTAGCCCAGCTACCTAAAAAGAATCAAGCTGCATAAACACCAATTGATCTAGAGGCCAACAACGCACCTGTACGGAGACCAACCAGCGCCTACACGAACTTCACACCAGCGAAGTTCTTCTTACCGCGACGCAGCACAATCCACTTGCCATGCAGCAGGTCCTCGGCAGCCGGCTCCCATGCTTCGTCCTCGATGCGCTGGTTATTGGCGTACGCGCCACCTTCCTTAATGGTGCGGCGTGCTTCGCCCTTCGACTTAGCAAGCCCCGCAGCAACGAGAAGGTCAACAGCAGTACGCGGCTCGCCTTCGGCAATCTCCGCAACCTCGGTCTCAGAGACCGCACCCGCCAGAGTGGTCTCGTCCAGTTCGGTCAGCTCAGCGCGACCAAACAGTGCCTGCGCTGCCAGCTCAACAGCCTTGGTGGCCTCTTCGCCGTGGACCAGGTTCGTCATCTCCTGAGCAAGGCGGCGCTGCGCTTCACGCTTGAACGGACGCTCCGCAACAGCGACCTCGTACTCCGCAATCTCCTCCTGAGTCAGGAAGGTGAACCAACGCAGGTAGTCGATAACAACCGAGTCACCGGCATTGAGGAAGTACTGGTACCAGGAGTACGGCGAAGTCTTTTCAGCATCCAGCCACAGCTTGCCACCACCGGTGGACTTACCGAACTTCTGCCCCTGCGCATCGGTCACCAGCGGCACGGTCAGGCCGTGCACCTTGGCGCCGTCGATACGCCTGTTCAAGTCGACACCAGAGACGATGTTGCCCCACTGATCGCCACCGCCAATCTGCAGCACGCAATCGTAGTTACGGCGCAGCTGCACGTAGTCGTTGGACTGCAGCAGCATGTAGGAAAACTCGGTGTAGGAGATGCCGTCGGACTCGAGGCGGCGCTTCACAGTGTCGCGGTCGAGCATGGTGTTGAGGGAGAAGTTCTTGCCGACATCACGAAGGAAGTCAATGACGGACATGTTCATAGTCCAGTCCGCATTATTGACCATCGTCGCCGGGGCCTCGCCCTCAAAGTCAATAAAACGACGCAGCTGGCCCTTGATGGCCTCCAGGTTATGCTCAATGGCGTCCTGGCTGAGCATCGAACGTTCACCGACATCACGCGGATCGCCGATGAAGCCCGTAGCGCCACCTGCCAGCGCAATTGGGTGGTGACCGGCCAGCTGGAAACGACGCAACATAATCATCGGAACCAGGTGGCCCGCGTGCAGCGAATCGCCCGTTGGATCAAAACCGCAATACAGAGTAATGGGGTTTTCGCACGCCTCGCGCAGCGCGTCAACATCGGTGGACTGATTAATCAGGCCACGCCACTGTAGTTCGTCGATAATGTTCTGTTCAGTCACGTCCTCCATCGTAACGTTTCGCTTGCCGACGTTCACCGCGAGGGTGACCTAGAACTCCTCAACCGCCTTCTTGTGGCGCCGATAGGCTGAGACTGAATCGTCCGGAAGCCACAGCCGCCACGGCCTATTCGCAGCTCGGCGAACGCCCACGCGCGGGCCTGCGTGGATGTCGCTAACTAAATCGGCGGTCTCCTGCTGCGCCACAAACACGCGTGACGACGGATCCAGCGCATCTGCCCCATAGTCGCTTAGGTCAAGGCCAAGCGCCTGACCAACATTGCCCGGACCACGTCCGAGACCCGCAACCGCGGGCTTTTCACCACGGCGACGACGCACCGCATCCATGCCCTGCTCAATGCGAACGGAACGGACTAATACTCCCCCGCCCGTGCCGTCCGTAGCGCTAGTGATGTTGGCACAAAAGTGGATGCCATAGGAGCGGTAGATATACCAATGCCCCGCCGGGCCAAACATGGCGCGATTGCGTTCGGTTGGCCCCATAAAGCAGTGCGCGGCCGGGTCGGGATAGCGCTGGTCAGCTGGACCGCCGTAGGCCTCGACCTCCGTGATGGTGGCGATGACATCCTCAGCGGGGATGACAATTGCGCACCCGAGCAGCATCTGCGCAGCCTCAATGGGCGCTCCCGATAGCGCAGAGCGGTCGAGGGCGCTGTAGCCGTCGGGAAGCGGGAAAGGCAATTACTTGTCCCAGGCGATAGCTTCGTCGGAAAGCATGACCGGAATGCCTTCGTCGATGCGGTAGGCGATCTTCAGGCGAGGATTGACCAGCACCTGCTCGTCTTCGAGGTATTCAAGCGGCCCCTTGTCACGCGGGCAAGCGAGGATATCAAGGAGTTTCGGATCAAGGCTCATAGTCCACTACCTTACCGAACTGAATTGCCAGGGTGTCACGCTGACCTTCCAAAGCAATCAGGTTGTCCTGGCCGATGGCATCCTGAATCTTCTGCACCGCGGAATGCAGCAGCTCGATGGACTCCCGAGCCGGATTCTCGGCCTTGTGACGCAGACGCTCCGGGACTGCGAGGTAGGAGTTGACCGTCTGCGGCAAGTACTCCTGGATAATGCCGCCGATGACTACCTTCTGCTCGGGATAATCTTTGAGGTACTTCCACTCGCTCAGGACAGATTCCAACGTCGCACCCAGGTCATTTGCGGCATTGCCAAGATTGTCGCCAGGCTGGGCATCGAAAAGCCTGCCCAAAGTCCGGTGGAGTTTCCTACGCAGCTCAGCTGGATTGAGCGGGCGACGCTGTGGGACCTCAGGCTTCGGCGCCGAGCTAACGGACTTCTGAGCCTCTTTGCTCTGCCTCGGCAACAAAGCAACCGACACGCCCCACGCGGCAATTGCAACAACCGGCCACAGGAAACCAAGCCCCACAACCAGGTGCAGCACCACTACTGAGATGGCAAGGACGAGCCCGACAATGTTGGCGGGGCTGTTAAGAAAGCCACCGCCAGAGGAAGTGCCGGAGGAAGTGCCGGAGGATTTACTGGTAGCCACGAATCTCCTTGAACACATCAGCAAGCTCGGTCTCACGGGATTCAAAGACCTTACCACCAGTCAGGTTCGCAAGTTCCTGCATTTCTCCCGGATCCGCCTCGCCATAACGGATGACGAATACCGGCGGCAGATTTCCGCCCTTGGACTGGTAAAAATCGCGGAATTCAGAAAAAGTCTTGCCCGATGTTACCTGTCCATCGGTCAGAACCACGATGGATGGAATCGAGTTCTTATCCGAGCTGCCGAGAAGGTCGAAGGCCTGGATCAGGGCGTCGTAAAGCGCCGTCTCGCCCTCTGCGTACAGACCATCGACGGCGGCGGTGAGTTGCGCACGCGATTCCGGACCGTCGATTGTCGTTGTCGTGGGCTCGCCGACGCTCGTGCTAAACGGCAGAATCGTCGCGATCTCCCGGTTTCGCAACCCCACACTTCCCGTCTCGGTGCGCGCGCTGCCGTCGACGATGGCGCGCATCGTCGCCTGCAAGTCCGCGATGCGGTCACCGAACATTGAGCCGGAGGTGTCGAGAACAAAGACCGACTCGCCGGGCACGCGCAGGTCATTGTCGTACGCCTCAATGAGACGATCCGTGACAGCGCGATCGCCCGGGAACGGCAGCTCGATAATGACGCTGTTGGTCATGCTTTCCGGCAGGTTGGCTTCATCGGAGACCGGGCGCAGGAAGTGGTCGGCGAGAACCTGTGAGTTTGCCTCCAGCCACTGTCCGAGTGCTTCCGTCTGCCGCGCGGCGAAGTCGTTAGCAGGCTGAGCTAGTGGCGTCAGCGGGTAATCCGCACTGATGACACCGTCGCTCGGCACAACAACTTCCAGGTCAGCGCCCTCTTTATTCATCTGCTGCAGCACAGCTTCATAGTTGATGAGAGCGTCGACGGAGTCCGGCTCGCCCAGGAATTTATCGCGCAGCCACCCCGACGAACCCGAAGTCATCTTCTGCCCCTCGAAGAACTTCTGCAGTTCAGGCGTGGTGCGGTTGATATCCCCCGTAGTCAGCGCCGATCCGGTGTCGGCGAACGCGGTCGCAACCGACACCACACCGGAAAAGCCCGAGTTCGATTCCGTGGGGTTGGTCATGCCGTAGGTCAATTTTCCTGACGACGCAGCCTCCGCGATCTCACCCCACGTCGGCTGCTTGGTATCCCAACCGAGTTCCCGAGCCTTGGGCGAATGGATGCCAAATGCGACCGGTGAAGTGGCGACTTTCTTGGCTTCACCGAGCTTGTCAGCCCCGCCGAGTAAATCAACGTACCGGTTGGTAGCAAACCAGGTGGCATCAAATTGGTTGTCGAAGTCACCGTCGACAAGTGCGTGGCTGTTCTTCACAGTGCCGTCGAGAAGCTCGAGGTTAATAGTAAAACCGAGGTCGTCGGAAGCCTTTTGCATCAACGGCTGTAGCTCTGCAAGCTCCGTGGCCCCGGCGATGCGCATAGTCGAGCCCTTGAGGTCCGAATCGACATTGACCTTGTTCGTCTTCTCATCGTCGGAGCCCAACGACAGGTTCAGGCCACCGTCGGAGCAGGCCGCGACAGTGAAGATGCCGAGCACACCGACGAGGGCAAGAAGCATTTTGCGGAGGGTAGTTGGTGCCTTGTACATAAACATTCTGCTTTACCCCTCTTCCGTTTCCGGCCTCGGCGGGCCCTGGTATCCGCGGGAGACACCCTCAATGAGCTGCTCGAGGATATCGAAACTCGGTGGGTCAATGGAGTCCACAAAATCGGTGGAGACCTCCTGCCCCGTCTTCAATTGTGTCTGGAACTCCTCCATCGCCTCAGGCTGGCTGGATCGGTAGCCGTGCTTAGCTGCCAGCTTCTGAAGCTCAGGGTCTTCTGCGAGAAGCCTTGCGACCGCAGCACCGTTGTCGTTAAAGCCCAATGCCACGTGAGTGCTCAGAATCGTCGGCGATGGATATGCCAGGCGCATTTCCGGCTTCAATCGACTGTTCTGGGCACCACCCTCCCCCAGGAATTGCGACTCGTAGACCATCACCATTGGCTTCGAACCGACGCCCTGCGAGAGGTAGTCCGAGAATGGCCCAGCCGATGAAGACTCCGTGTACCCCTGGCCTGTGAACAGCGGGGTCAGCTCCGGCAAGACCGCATTGACCTGCCCATTGTCGGACACAATCCGGCCTTCATTGGTAATCCAAGACATGAGCGATAAGTACATCGCGGCCGAGTTTGACGAACGGATGTCAGTCGTGGACATCTGCACCGTGCGTGGCGACGGGTAGTCATTCTCCGCGAAGTCACGCCAGCGGACATTGTCGTGCTGCATCGTGGCCAGTGCTGCCATATCTACCTGCCACGTCGTGCCCTGTTTCCGGGCTACATTTTCCCGTTCCAGCGCCTGCAAGATGTTGTCGAAAGTAGCGATTGCCATCGGGGTGTAGAAGACGTCGTACCGCTCAGCACCGCTCATCTTCTCAGCAATCTTCTCCGCTGCAGGGGCCGATGATGGAAACGCCATGTCGAAGGAATCCAGATTCACATCCGTGGCCATCCGACGCGAACCCGCCGTCTTTACTTCCACCGCATAGCCGTGGGAGGCAAGAGCCTTTTGGACCTCTTTGTCTTCGAAGAAGGGCTTCTTCTCAGAGCCAACAATCGCCTTGACGACGGTCTTTTCACCACCGAAGAATTCACGGCTTCCTCCGGAGCTGCCACCAGAAAAACCTGGAACACTACCGCCACGACCGACATAGACTGCAACAGCCGCGATGACAATCAAAATGACTGCAAGAATTGCCCCCGGGCCCATACACCCTTTCTTGCTACCACTCTGATTTTTATTTTTATCTCGTGAGCTGCGATTTCCACCGCTCGACCGCTTACTTTCCGCCATGAAATTATAGTAAGAGACCTGGTCAAACCTGGCAACAGATATAGAAATAATCAGTAATCTGCGTCACTTCGGGGGCACGCTGGTATTACGGGTTTACTGGCGACGTCGGGCCGATCCGAGTTAGTGACTGCGGTTATGACAAAAATGGCCTGAAAAATGGCCTGAAAGTGTCATAAACTCGCACAGTTTCACGTAAAAAAATCGGCGTGCGATCGATTGACCGCACACCGATTAATTGGCCGCGCTAGCTGAGCTAGCCGCTTTACCAGCTTTAGCCGCGAACCGGCTTTTCAGCCCACTGCTTTAGCTCAGTGTTCTTCTCGTCAACGCGGGCGAGCTGCTCTGCAACACGGACACCCGCAGTGCCACCACGGGTGTCGCGGGAATCGACAGCGCCGTCGATAGTAAGCACTTCGCGGACCTTCGGAGTCAGTGCCGGGTGGACACCGGCGAGGTCCTCGTCGGAAAGCTCGTCCAGACCGATACCGCCCTTGGACTCTGCGATGCGGACGCACTGGCCGGATGCCTCGTGAGCATCACGGAAAGGTACGCCTTCGCGGACCAGCCATTCAGCCAGGTCAGTGGCCAGGGTGTAGCCTGCCGGAGCGAGCTCGCGCAGACGATCCTCGTGGAAGGTCAGCGTTGCCACCAGACCGGTCAATGCCGGCAGCAGCAGGGTCAGCTGCTCGACCGAGTCCACCAGAGGCTCCTTGTCCTCCTGGAGGTCACGGTTGTAAGCCAGCGGCTGAGCCTTCAGCGTGGCCATGAGCCCTGCGAGATTACCAATCAGACGACCGGTCTTACCGCGAGTCAGCTCTGCCACGTCCGGGTTCTTCTTCTGCGGCATGATGGACGAACCAGTCGACCAGGCATCAGCCAGAGTCACGTAGCCGTACTCAGGGGTGGCCCAGTAGATGATTTCCTCTGCCAGACGAGACATGTCCACGGCAATCTGGGCGAAGACGAAAGCCGCCTCAGAGGCGAAGTCACGCGAAGAGGTGCCGTCAATGGAGTTGTCCGTGGCAGAGTCGAAGCCGAGCTCCTCGGCGATGGCCTCCGGATCCAAGTGCAGCGAGGATCCTGCCAGCGCGCCAGAGCCGTACGGGGATACAGCCAAACGACGGTCGAGATCGCGGATACGGTCGAGATCACGCAGCAGCGGATGCGCATGTGCCAGCAACTGGTGCGCCAGCAGCACCGGCTGAGCCGCCTGAGAGTGAGTCTTGCCCGGCATGATGGCATTCGGGTGTGCCTTGGACTGAGCGACCAGGGCGCCGACCAGGTCCGTGACATCCAGTGCAACGCCGCGCACGGCATCGCGCAGCCACATGCGGAACAAGGTTGCCACCTGGTCATTGCGGGAACGACCAGCGCGCAGGCGACCACCGACCTCCGGGCCGACGCAATCAATCAGACCGCGCTCCATAGCACCGTGGACGTCCTCATCCGTCGGCTCTGGACCAAACTCGCCGGAGGCAACGTCGCGACCGAGCTGATTAAGGCCTTCAATCATGGTGTCAAAGTCGGCATCGCTGAGCAGCCCACGGGCATGCAGAACTCGGGCGTGCGCCTTGGACGCAAGAACGTCGTAAGGCGCGAGCACCCAGTCAAAATGGGTGGACTTGCTCAATGCGGCCATCGCCTCGGACGGGCCACCGGCAAAGCGGCCGCCCCACAGGGAGCCTTCGTTGGTACCGTGCTTTTCGACCATCGTCTTTTCCAATAGGCCTTTCGCTCTAGTCGCTCTGGAGAATCTTTACAGGTTGAAGTCGCGCTTTGCGGCCATCTTCGACGACAGGCCGTGCAGCTCGACAAAACCGCGAGCCAGGGTCTGGTCGAAGGAGTCGCCCTCGTCGTAGGTAGCCAGGTTGAAGTCGTACAGCGAAGTGTTCGAGCGGCGACCGTTGACGTTGCAGTGACCTGCGTGCATGACCATGCGGATGTCACCGGAAACGCCCTTCTGGGACTCCTCAATGAAGGCATCCAGCGCGCGCTTCAGTGGCGAGAACCACAGGCCGTCGTAGACCAGGTTTGCCCACTCGCCCTCGACCTGGCGCTTGTAACGGGCCAGCTCACGCTCAACGGTGACATCCTCGAGTGCTGCGTGTGCAGCCATGATGGCAATTGCGCCTGGAGCCTCGTAGATCTCGCGGGACTTAATGCCGACCAGGCGGTCTTCAACCATGTCCAGACGGCCAATGCCCTGAGCACCAGCGCGGCGGTTCATCTCTTCGATGGCCTCGAGCACGGAAACCTTCTTGCCGTCGATGGCAGTCGGCTTACCGTCCTCGAAGGAGATGATGACCTCGTCCGGGGAGCTGAAGTTCAGGGTCGGGTCCTCGGTGTACGCGTAGACATCCTTGGTCGGTGCGTTCCACAGGTCCTCCAAGTAGCCGGTCTCAATGGCGCGACCGAAGAGGTTCTGGTCAATGGAGAACGGGGACGACTTGGACTGCTCAATTGGCAGACCCTTTTCCTCAGCGAAGGCAATTGCCTTGTCGCGGGTCCAAGCGAAGTCACGAGCCGGTGCAATAATCTTCAGATCCGGTGCGGTGTTGGCGAAACCAACCTCGAAACGGACCTGGTCATTGCCCTTACCGGTGCAGCCGTGTGCGACGTGAGTGCCACCGAACTCCTCTGCAGCCTTCGCCATGTGCTTAACAATCAGCGGGCGCGACAGTGCAGAAACCAGCGGATACTGCTTCATGTAGAGACCATTTGCCTTAATGGTCGGCAGGCAGTACTCCTCGGCGAATTCATCCTTAGCGTCGACAACGACAGCTTCGACAGCGCCGGCGTCCAGAGCGCGCTGACGCACGGACTCCATGTCCTCGCCGCCCTGTCCGACATCGATAGAAACTGCGACGACCTCGCCGTCGGTCATTTCCTTGAGGTACGGAATAGCAACGGTGGTATCGAGGCCACCAGAGTAAGCAAGAATAACCCGGTTGGTCATAGGGTAAGCGCTCCTTTAATCGGTGCTTTAAAGCATTTCGTGGAATAGTTTACTGGTTCGTTCCGGCGGCTAGACGCTGGGCTAGGTCTGCGCCGGAAAGTGGTTCTCTAGCCAGGCACATTACGGTGTCATCTCCCGCAATTGTGCCAACGATTTCTTTGAGTCCCGCACGGTCAATCACACTGGCTAGATACTGTGCGGCTCCCGGTGGTGTACGCACAACCGCGATGGTGCCCGAATGATCAATGGAGACCAGCAGCTCGTCTAAAACGCGCCGCATCCTGGCCACTGCCCCGCTGGAGACAGCGAGTGCATCTTCGACGATGGAATAACGCGAACCGTTGGCTCCATCGCGAATCTTTCGGGCGCCCAGCTCATCGAGGTCTCTGGACAACGTCGCCTGCGCAATCTCGATGCCTTCGTCGGCAAGCAGCTCGACGAGCTGAACCTGACTGGACACGTGATGCTGCGCCAGCAGGTCAGCGATGCGCGTCTGCCGAGCTGTGCGAGAACCTGGTTGTGCTGCGGTCATGACCTTACTGCCTCTCCACCAGCCAGGTCAGCAACGCCTTCTGAGCGTGCATGCGGTTTTCCGCCTCGTCGAAGACTACCGACTGCGGGCCATCGATGACCTCGGCAGTAACTTCGTTGCCGCGATATGCCGGCAGGCAGTGCAGGAAGATGGCATCCTCATTTGCCTTCGCCATCAGCTCAGCGTTGACCTGGTACGGCAGGAACGGAGTACGACGATCCAGGCCGTCGTTCTCCTGGCCCATGCTGACCCAGGTATCGGTGATGACAACGTCGGCACCAGCAATGGCCTCATCGACGTCCGCGGTCACGGACACGGCCGCACCGGTCTGTTCCGCAACCTTCTTGGCGCGGTCTACGTAGTCCTGTTCCGGCTGGAAGTCCTCCGGTGCGCAGATGGTAACGTCCAGGCCTGCGGTGGCGAAGCCCACGAGGTAGGAGTTGGCCATGTTGTTGGCTCCATCGCCGAAGTAGACAGCCTTCTTGTCACGCAGTCCCGCCTGGCCTTCTTCCGGGCACTTGCGCTCGATGATGGTCTGCAGGTCAGCGAGAATCTGGCACGGGTGGAACTCGTCGGAAAGCGCGTTGACAATCGGCACCGTCGCGGTCTCAGACATGGCCTCCAGCCCTGACTGCGCGTAGGTGCGCCAGACGATTGCCGAGACAAAGCGGCTGAGCACAGCAGCAGTGTCCTGGTAGGTTTCGCCCTTGCCCATCTGCGAGTTTCCGGTTTCGACCACAATCGCGTTGCCGCCCAGAGCCGCAATGCCAGCGTCGAAGGAGAAACGGGTACGAGTCGACGTCTTGTCGAACAGCACCGCAACCGACTGCGGCCCCTCAAAGGGCCGGCGAGAGTACGGTGCTGCCTTCAGCTCTGCAGCCAACTGCAGCACCTCAGCCTGCTCCTGTGGAGTCAGGTCATCATCGGCGAGAAAATGACGGAGCATCAGTTCCTAATTCCTTCCATTGTTGGCGACAGCCTCGGCGGCGTCGTTCAGGCAGGCATCAATCAACTCGACGGCGCGGTTGACTTCCTCATCACTGAGGTTCAGCGGCGGCACGATACGCAGTACATTCGCCTGCGGCGCGTTCAGAATGACACCACGCTCATAACCGGCGTTAACCGCTTCCTTCGCCAGGTTCTCGCACAGCACCAGCCCAAGCATGAAGCCGCGACCACGCACGTGATCAACATGGCTTAACGACGCGAGCTTGCGAGCCAGGACCTTGCCCTTCTCGGTGACTCGATTGAGCAGCTTTTCTTCTTCAAGTGTCTCGATGACGGCCAGGCCGGCAGCAGCACAGACCGGGTTGCCGCCAAAGGTGGTGCCGTGTGCACCAGGAGTGAACAGTTCCGCTGCGCGGCCGTTGGCGATGACAGCACCCAGCGGCAGGCCGCCGCCGAGCCCCTTGGCCAGGGTCATAACATCCGGCACGATGCCATCGTGCTGGTGGGCAAACCACTGGCCGGTACGGCCAATGCCGGTCTGTACTTCGTCGACGATCATGAGAACGTCGAAGCGCTTGGTCAGTTCGCGGACGGCAGCGAGGTACCCCTCTGGCGGTGCGACCACGCCGGTCTCACCCTGAATTGGTTCCAGAATCACCGCAGCGACACCCAACGGATCGGATTCAATGGTCTTGGTGAGGAAGTCAATGTCACCGTAGGGCACGAACTCGACTCCGCCCGGCATCGGTTCAAACGGGGTGCGCTTGTCCGGCTGACCGGTCATGGCAAGTGCGCCCATGGTGCGGCCGTGGAACCCGTGGTGGGTCGCGATTATGCGATTGCGCCCCGTCAAACGTGCCAGCTTGAACGCGGCCTCATTGGCCTCGGTTCCGGAGTTGCAGAACATAACTCGGGTGTCATCAGTGTCCCAGCCGGTTAGCTCAATGAGCTTCTCGCCCAGTGCCAGCGGAGGCTCAGAGGCGAAGATGTTGGACACGTGCCCCATCGTGGAAATCTGCTTGGACACAGCTTCCACGATGGCCGGATGTGCGTGACCCAGCGCGTTGACTGCAATACCGGCGAGCAGGTCCAGGTATTCCTTGCCCTCGGAATCCGTGACAATAGCGCCCTTACCCTGCACAAGCTCAATGCGCGGCGTGCCGTAATTGTTCATCATCGTGTGTTGCCACTGCTGCTTGAAGTCGCTCATGTCGTATTTCGACCTACCTAACGTGTGTAGCTAAATTCTTGTCAGTCTTTTCTGCCTTATCCGGGCTCTACCATTGTGCCGATACCGCCGGAAGTCATCAGCTCCAGCAGCACCGAGTGTGGCTGGCGGCCGTCGATAACGTGGGCCGCAGGCACTCCCTGATCCACTGCGTTCAGGCAGGACTCCATCTTCGGAATCATTCCGGAATCCAGCGTCGGGAGGATTTCTCGCAGGTGCGAAGTTGAAATCTTCGACACCAGCGAATCGCGGTTCGGCCAATCCGTGTAGAGACCCTCGACATTAGTCAGAATCACCAAACGGTTCGCGTTAATTGCCGATGCCAGTGCACCTGCTGCCGTGTCGGCGTTGATGTTGTAGACCTCTTTGCCGTCAGCGGACGGCGCAATCGTGGAGACCACCGGAATACGTCCGGCATCAATCAGGTCCAATAGCGTTTCCGAGTGCACCTCGGTGATATTGCCAACCAACCCGATATCTGTTTCCTTGCCACCGACGTTTACCGTGCGTCGAGTACCGGTGAACAGACCACCGTCCTCACCAGAGGTACCCACTGCATAGGGGCCGTAAGCGTTGATGAGGTTCACCAGTTCGCGGCCGACCTGCCCGAAGAGCACCATGCGGACAATTTCCATGACCTCCGGAGTCGTGACACGGAAACCGCCTCGGAACTCTCCCTCCAGCCCCAGGCGCTTGAGCATCGACGAAATCTGGGGGCCGCCACCGTGGACAACCACCGGCTTCACACCCACGGTGCGCAGGAAAACCATGTCCTGCGCGAAGGCTTTCTTCAGTTTCAGGTCGGTCATCGCGTTACCGCCATACTTGACCACCACAATCTTGTCACGGTGGTGCTGCAGCCAAGGCAGTGCTTCCGCCAGCACATGTGCCCGCTGTTCGAAGGACAGCCCTTCGGTCAACTGGTGAACCATTGCAGAGTCTCCTCAAAACCTTTACGACGAATATGCCGAGTTGATGTGAACGTAGTCGTGGGAAAGGTCCGTCGTACGAATCGTGGCTTCTTCCGGATTACCAGTACCGAGGTCAACCTCAACGGCAATGTCCTTGCCGGACAGATCCACTTCACGAGCATCAGGCGTGCCACCGGTATCGCGACAGACCACGTGACCATTGAAGGAAACCGTGATGTGCTCCGGATCCATATCCACCGGCGCGGTACCGACAGCCGCCAGCACACGACCCCAGTTCGGGTCCGAACCGAACATCGCACACTTGAAGAGGTTGTCGCGGCCGATAATTCGAGCAGCTACCAGGGCATCTTCCGCGCCACCGGTGCCACGCACGGTCACGGACACACGCTTGGTCACGCCTTCGGCGTCCGACTGCATCTGGCGTGCGATGGAATCACACACGCTGAGCACTGCCTGGTCGAGCTCCTCCTGCGAGGGCTTCACACCAGAGGCACCGTTAGCCAAGATGATGACGGTGTCATTGGTGGAGGTGGAGCCATCAATATCTAGGCGGTTAAACGTAACCTCGCTAGCCTTGGCAATAGCCTCGTGCGCCATTTCTGCGCTTACCGACGCATCCGTCGTAATCACACCGAGCATTGTGGCCATCGACGGGCTAATCATGCCAACACCCTTGCCCATAGCGCCGACAGTGAATCCGTCACCATGCGCAACGGCCTGCTTTGCCACCAAGTCAGTGGTCAAGATGGCTTCTGCTGCAGCCGTACCTGCGGCGGCATCGCTGCCCAGATTCTCACAAAGCTTCGGCACACCTGCCAGCACAATGTCCATCGGCAACCGGTCACCAATCAAGCCGGTGGAACAGGTACCAATCTCGGTAACATCGACGCCGAGCTCATCTGCGACCTTCTGGCAGACTTCGAGGGCGTCGGCAATACCCGGCTGACCATTGCAGGCATTGGCGTTGCCGGAGTTCAGCACCACAGCTGACAGCTTGCCGTCAGCGATGTGCTTCTTGGAAACCGTCACCGGCGCAGCCTGGACACGGTTGGTGGTAAAGACAGCCGCGGCGGTCTTCTCCGGCCCCTGGTTTACGATGAGCGCCATGTCCGGGTTTCCGCTGACCTTGATGCCTGCAATGACACCACTGGCCGCGAACCCCTGAGGTGCACATACGCCGCCTTCGTCACCAGCGACGTTGACGAGACCTTCTTTTTCTTCCTTCATCATGGGGCAACTCCTACCAATGGAAGTCCTGCAGTTTCATTCTGTCCAGTAACCAAATTCATGCACTGAACTGCGGCACCACCGGTGCCCTTTGTCAGATTGTCAATCGCCGAGGTCAATACCAGGCGCTTGGCGCGTTCATCTACCTCAACCTGAATCTGAACCAAGTTAGAGCCAATTACCGACTGCGTCTGCGGCTGCAGCCCTTCGGCCAACACCTGTACAAACGGCTCACCCTTGTAGAACTCGAGGTAGGCCTCCCGTGCGGCTGCCTCCGTCACCCCGTCGACAAGCGGGGCGGTGATAGTGGTGAGAATGCCGCGCGACGTTGGGGCGAGTACGGGCGTGAAGCTGACGGTGAGATCCTCTGCGTACGGCTTGAGGTTTTGCAGGAACTCCGCGGTGTGGCGGTGCTTGCCTGCGGTGTTGTAGGCGCGGAGATTGCCCATAACCTCGGACCCGAGCAGGGGCACAGCTGCCTTCTTGCCCGCACCGGAGGTACCGGTGACGGAAACAACGGACAGATCCGGCTTGACCAGGCCCTTTGCAACTGCCGGCAGTGCCGTAATAGTACCGCCAGTGGGGAAACACCCCGGCACAGCAATGCGCTTGGAAGCAGCCACTACTTCCCTGTTGCCCGGCAGCTCTGGAATACCGTAAGTCCAGGTACCGGCGTGCTCCGAGCCGTAGTAGTGCTCCCACTCAGCGGCATCCTGCAGGCGGAAATCCGCGCCGCAGTCAATAATCACCGTGTCATCCCCTAACTGCTCTGCAATCGCAGCCGAATGACCGTGGGGCAGACCGAGGAACACCACGTCATGCCCAGCGAGTGTGTCACCATTAGTCGGCTCAATACGGCGGTCAGCCAAAGGCGCCACATGAGGCATAATGTCGCCCACACGAGCACCCGCGTTGGATGCTCCTGTTAGTGCGCCGATGGTCAGTTCGCCGGAAAGATACGCCGGGTGCGACAACAGGAGGCGGAGGATCTCTCCTCCTGCGTAACCGGTCGCACCGGCAATGGCAACGGAAATACTCATGCCAAACATTCAACACTTTTATTCACTGTGTTGCAAGATATTCATAGAATTCGTTGCCAAAGTGCTGGAATTTTACCGATGAGACTTGAGTGAATTATGAATATAACGCCGTCGTCGGCACATACTCTTCCTTCACCGAGCACGCCGGTCATTCAATCAGTACGCCGGATCACTCAACGCCGGACTATTCAACTACGACGCTTGGCTCCTGGCTCATCACGCCATCCGCCCACTGCGCCACCGATGACGTCGTGGTGTAAAGATAGTAACCCGACTCCTCCGGTGCGACGCTGCCATCAAAAGCCACCGCGCCCGAGAACACCGCCGCTAGCTGGCCGTCGATAAAGAGCGGTCCGCCCGAATCGCCCACCTGCAACGCCGCGGGGCGCTCCATACGCGCCAACACGGAGTCTTCCCGCACGCACTGTTGATACTTCACCGGACACATCGACGCGGTGACGGTCGCCGACGGCAGCGAGCCATCCGCAACATCGCCGAGCAGCGAGCGTCCATAGACCGTGCCTGCCGTTTCTTGCTCCGAAAACGCTTGACGACGTTCCATTGCGGGATACTCCGGAAGAGCTGCATCATCCGCAAGGTGAACAAGCGCTACGTCACCGGTGAGCGCAATCTCCCAGCTATCAATCGGTACACGCCGGGCATCCGGGCCGAAACCGACCTCGACTTCCCCAACCTGCTGCGGGACATCACGCACGCAGTGAGCCGCGGTCATTACCCACTGCGGGGCGATTGCAGTTCCCGTGCAAAAGTTTCCGGTATGGGGACTGGTCCGGACCATGACCGACACCACGGAGTCCGCCGCCACACTAGGCGCAGCAGCCTCCCCGCCAACCAGCGCAACCGCACTCGGCGCGCCGGTGAGCCATAGACCTGCTGTGACAGCAGCTGCAGCCACGGTCGCCGCAGGCTTCGGGCTGCTCACAGCGCGCGCTCCAACGCGCTGCTCTCGTGCCTCTGCGCTATTCAGCCTGTTGTCGCGGTGCCGCAAGATGCCAATCATGGGTATCTCTCCCTGGGGTCTCCCCTTTTAGCCGCGCAGCTGAGCGCCGTGACGGGTGGTGGCCAGATCAATGGCCGCCTCACGAGCTGCGGAAGCTTCCTCTTCCTTCAGCGTACGGTCCGGTGCGCGGAAACGCAGGGAGTACGCCAGTGAGCGAACGCCTTCACCCATCTGCTCGGAACGGTAAACGTCGAAGATACGGATGGATTCGAGGAGCTCACCGGCACCCTCCACCAGAGTCTTCTCCACCTCTGCGGCTGAGACCTCATCGCTGACAACAAGCGCGACATCCTGGTGGACAGCCGGGAACGGGCTGAGTACCGGCGCCGGCAGGTGCTCCGTCACTGGCAGTGCATCGAGATTGATCTCCATAGCGCAGGTCCGCTCCGGCAGACCAGCATCCTTGCACACCTTCGGGTGCAGCTCACCGGCGTGGCCGACGACGTGACCGTCGACAAGCAGCTCAGCGCAGCGGCCCGGGTGCCACGGCAGCACCTCAGCGTTACGGATCTCCAGCTCGACGTTGGCGGCGCGGGCAACAATGCGCGCGGCTTCGATGGCATCGGCGACGGTGTACGCGGCCTCATCACCCCACGGGCTATCCAGGCGGATACGCCCACAGGCGACAGTGGCGACGTGCAGTGGCTGCTCCGGCAGCGAGTCCAAAAGCTCAGCGCGCTCGGCCTCGCTCGGCAAGCCGGCAGTCGACGGCATCGGCGAGACACCGTTACCGCGCTCGATGGATACCTGCTCCACACCGTAGAGCGACAGGTCGACCTGGCCGCGAGCAACATTGCGCTTCAGCGACTCCAGCATGGACGGCAGCAGAGTCGTGCCCAGCTGAGCGTGGTCGGACTCCAACGGGTTGATGACCTTGACGGTGTTACGACGCGGGTCATCAGCGTCCAGGCCCCAGACGTCGAACACATCGTTGGCAATGAACGGTGTCGGCAGAATCTCCAGGTAGCCATTGTGGGCCAGCGCGTGACCGACGAAGCGACGGCGCAGCTGGCGCTCGGTCAGACCGCGGCCGGCCGGAGCGATTGGAAGGATAACCGGAATGTCTTCCAGACCCTCCAGTCGCAGGATTTCCTCAACCAGGTCAGCGGACATGGTCAGGTCCGAGCGCCAGGTTGGCGGAGTGACAGCCAGGCGGTCACCGTTGTCAACGACCTCGCAACCGACCTCGCGCAGGCGACCAATGACGGTTTCACGCGGGTAATCAACGCCCGCAATTTCGCTGGCGCGGTTGACGGCAAAGTCAATAGTCGGCATGGTGGCAACCTCGCCGAGCAGGGTGCGACCAGTGTCGATAGTGCCGCCGGCGATGTCAGCGAGCAGCTGGCAGGCCAAGTCCAGAGCCGGCTCGACAAGAGCGGTGTCGACGCCGCGCTCGAAACGTCGTGAAGCCTCGGAGCTCAGCTTGTGGCGGCGACCACTACGGAAGACGTGCAGCGGCGACCAGTTGGCGGCCTCGAGGACCACATCGGTGGTGTCGTCGGCAATCTCGGAGGTAAGTCCGCCCATGATGCCGGCCAGCGACTGAATACCGTTGTCGTCGCAGATGACGACGTCCGCCGGGTCGAGCTTGCGGTCCACGTGGTCGAGAGTCGTCAGAGTCTCGCCGGCCTTAGCGTTACGGATGTGCAGGCCACCAGCGATCTTGGAGCCATCGAAGGCGTGCATCGGCTGACCGAGCAGCAGCATCACGTAGTTGGTGACGTCCGTGGCCACGTTGACCGGACGCTGACCAGCCAGCAGCAGGCGGCGGCGCATCCACCATGGGGTCTCGGCGTTCGGATTGATGCCGGTGACACGGCGCAGACCAAAGCGGCGGGTGTCGGTGTCCTCGTCGATGGTGACATCCAGGATCTCACCTTCGACCGGTAGCTCCTTGACCTTGGCTGGATCGGCGAAGTCGAGGTTGAATGCGGAGCAGATCTCGCGGCCAAGACCGCGGGCCGACAGCGCATAACCGCGGTCCGGAGTGATGTTGACCTCGAACTTCTCCTCATCGAGACCGATGAACTCCTTGGCGCACGAACCCAGCTCAGCCGGAGCCGACGGGAGCGTCAGAATGCCTGCGGAGGAATCGGTCATGCCCAGCTCAGCCTCGGAGCAGAGCATGCCGTTGGAAATCTTGCCGTAGGTCTTACGCGCGGAAATCTCGAAACCACCCGGCAGCACGCAGCCCGGCAGTGCGACGACGACAATCGAGCCCTCTTCGAAGTTGCGGGCACCACAGATAATCTCCTGCAGTTCGCCGGTGCCATTGGCATCGCCGACGTTGACCTGGCAGAAGCGAATTGGCTTCTTGAAGCCCTCGAGCTCCTCAATGTGGTCGACACGACCGAAAACCAGCGGGCCCTCGATCTTCTCCAGCGGCTCGTGTCCCTCGGTTTCAAAACCAACGCGGACAAAGCCCTCATCCAGCTCGTCCGGGGTGACGGACCAGTCCGGGTTGATGGTGTTCTCTGGGCCGCGAACGATTTCAGTGACCCACGACTGTGGAATGAACATGTAAGTAAAACTCCTATCTGTAGGTCAGTGAATTAGCCGCGGATACCGAACGGCTGCGTGAAGCGAACGTCGCCTTCGACCATGTCGCGCATGTCGGTCAGACCGTTGCGGAACTGCAGGGTGCGCTCCAGGCCCATGCCGAACGCGAAGCCCGAGTACACCTCCGGGTCAATGCCGGAGGCCCGCAGCACGTTCGGGTTCACCATGCCGCAGCCGCCCCACTCGATCCAGCCAGCGCCGCCTTTCTTATTCGGGAACCAGACGTCAACCTCAGCGGACGGCTCCGTGAACGGGAAGTAGTTAGTGCGCATGCGGGTTTTGGTCTCCGGACCGAACAGGGCCTTAGCCATGTGATCCAACGTTCCGCGCAGGTGGCCCATGGTCAGACCCTTGTCCACAGCGAGCCCCTCGACCTGGTGGAAGACCGGGGTGTGGGTGGCATCGAGCTCATCGGTACGGAAGGTACGCCCCGGGCAGATAACGTAAATTGGCAGGTCACGCGACTGCAGAGTACGAACCTGAACCGGAGAGGTGTGCGTACGCAGCACCTGCTTGGATCCTTCCGGCGCAATGTGGAAAGTATCCTGCAGGGTACGAGCCGGGTGATCCGGCAGGAAGTTCAGCGCGTCAAAGTTGAAGTACTCGGCTTCGACCTCCGGGCCCTCGGCAACTTCCCAACCCATGCCCACGAAGATGTCACCGATCTGCTCGGACAGGATAGTAATTGGGTGCATACCACCACGCTGGCCTCGCGTGGTGTCCACCGACACGTCGATACGCTCCGCGACCAGACGGCGCGCGTTTTCCTCTTCCTCCAGCACTGCAAGACGCTCTGCATAGTGCTTCTCGACGGCTCCGCGAACAACATTCACGCGACGACCAGCATCCTTGCGCTCAGCCTTCGGAATGGAGCCCAACGCGCGGCGAGCCTGCGGAATGTAACCTTCATCCCCCAAGTGCTCACGACGGGCGGCAGAAAGCTCATCCAGGTTGCCGGCAGTGTCAAAGGCATCCGTGGCCTTCTGCGCAGCCGCCTGGAGGGCGTCCTCGGAAAGATCGATAGGATTTGGCGAATCGCTCACGTGTCAACCACTTCTATATAGGACTATCAGTTCTTGTGATGGAACAATCATAGTCGAGGATAACTGCACACGTGCACGCACCTCACCATCGAGGTTTCCTAGTTACCCCGAACTGTCTCCCACAGGCACATAGCCGCTGCGGTGGCGAGGTTCAACGACTCCGCCTCGCCCTTAATCGGGATGGCCACACTCGCCCCCGCCGAGGCCGTAATCTCCTCCGACAGGCCATGTGCCTCGTTACCGAAAAGCCAGGCGACGGGACCGTCGGGAAGCGCATCAACACCGAGCGTGAGAGCGCCATCCATCGCCGTAGCGAGGGTGGTAAAGCCCGCTTCCCTGACTCTCTCCACAACGACATCGATATCGCGCTCGCGTGCGACCGGTGTATGAAACACAGACCCCGCAGAGGAACGCACGGCCTTCGAGTTCAAAGGGTCAACCGAATCGCCAGCAAGGATCACCGCACCAGCACCGAGGGCATCAGTCATGCGCACAATCGTGCCCACATTGCCCGGGTCATTGCACTCCACCGGAATCACCAGACAACCGGACTGCTTTCCAACCTCAATGGCCTCCTCCAACGAAGTGGACACCGCACCTGTGTCGCAGACGGCGAAAAGCCCGGTAGTGGTGACGGTTTCGCTTAATGAGCGGGCGGCGGAGTCGTCGATAAGCGAAACAGACTTGCGCTGCGTCCCAGATTCGAGATACCCAGTGAGCAGCTCGCAGAACTGCTCGGCGGCGGGTGCCGTGACGAAGATTTCCACGACAGCCTCTGCGCGGATAGCCGCATCGACGGAATTGAAGCCCTCGACGAGGAAGCGCCCGGCCTTCTTCCGCTTGGCCGCACGGTGGAGCTGAATAGCCGCCGAGACACGCGGAGTGCGAGGAGTAAACGGCTCGTCGTTGAAGTACAGCGCAGAGTTCATAGTGATTAATCCTAGTGATGCGGCTCGGGATTCATAACTGCCAGCGCGGATACGAAAAACCACCGCCGAGGTTATTCGTTAACCCAATCGACGGTGGTTTTTCAAAGATGTTGGCAAGACCGCACTGCCAGTCGCAGACGCTTGCCGACGCTACGTACGAGTTACCTCGTAGCTGCTTTACTTAGCAGCAGGAGCGTTGACGTCCTCCGGCAGAGCGTCCTTAGCGACCTTGACCAGAGCAGCGAATGCCTGCGGGTCGTTGACAGCCAGCTCAGCCAGGTTCTTACGGTCAACCTCAACGCCAGCCAGGTTCAGGCCCTGGACGAAGCGGTTGTAGGTGATGTCGTTAGCGCGGGCAGCAGCGTTGATGCGCTGAATCCACAGACGACGGAACTGACCCTTACGGTGGCGGCGATCGCGGAACTCGTAAGTCTTGGAGTGGAGCATCTGCTCCTTGGCCTTGCGGTACAGGCGAGAGCGCTGACCACGGTAGCCCTTTGCGGAATCGAGAACTTCGCGACGCTTCTTCTTAGCGTTAACAGACCGCTTCACACGTGCCACGGTGATACTTCCTTTTCGTTGTCTTTAAGAACTAGTGAAATTAAGAGGGCGATTGCCCTGGGACGAGACTTGAAAAATTAAGCCTTGCCCAGCAGACGCTTGACGCGCTTGACGTCCGACTTAGCAACGTCCGTAGTGCCCTTCAGGCGACGGGTACGAGTGGACGGCTTGCCCTCCAGGAGGTGGCGGCGGTTAGCCTGCTCGCGGCGCAGCTTGCCGGAACCGGTAACCTTGATGCGCTTTGCGGTGCCCTTGTGGGTCTTCTGCTTCATGTTAAAACTCTCCCCTACCGATCTTTGACGCTCGTGGCGCAAAAATCTCGTTTACAACCATTTCTGGTCAGGTCGGTTACTTCTTACCCTTATTCCGAACCGGCCCCAGGACCATAGTCATGTTGCGACCGTCCTGCTTCGGGCGAGACTCGACGGTGCCGTACTCTTCGACATCGGCGGCCAGACGCTCCAACAGGCGGAATCCCAGTTCTGGACGAGACTGTTCACGGCCACGGAACATAATCGTGACCTTGACCTTCGAACCCTTCTCCAAGAAACGAACAACGTTGTTCTTCTTGGTTTCGTAGTCGTGGTCATCAATCTTCGGACGGAACTTCTGCTCCTTGACCACAGTCTGCTGCTGGTTCTTTCGAGCCTCGCGTGCCTTCTGGGCTTGTTCGTACTTGAACTTGCCGTAGTCCATAATCTTGGCGACCGGCGGCTTTGCTCGCGGAGCAACCTCAACCAGGTCAAGGTCTGCTTCGTAAGCGAGCTTGAGTGCGTCACCGGTGCGGACAACGCCCACCTGCTCACCATTCGGTCCTACAAGGCGGACTTCCGGTACTCGAATATCCTCGTTAATACGAGCTTCAGCGCTGATGTGGCCTCCTAGGTTGAACCTGAACAATCTTCGTTTCAAACCGCGATAGCAAGCGGGAAAGGAAGAAAAGCCACGCGTCTACAGCGGATTACTACACACTGTATAAGGACGCCTTCCAATCGTGCGATGTGACATCACCGATTAGGGTGGACCCCGGCGCTACCGTAATTCTTTGGCGCACCTAGGGTGGGACTTAAATCCTCTTCGCTGCCGAATGCAACTAAATGCTCCCCGAAGGCAGCAAGAAGCGTCACATTCTGGCGGTCGTAGACGAGATGTTAACACAAGCGTTCTCGCATACCAAAACCGACTCTTACACCAGGTTATTCACCATCAGCTCCCCCGGCGCACTGCCGAGTGTTAAAAAGCGCAATCAGAATTGTAACCAGATTGGTAGATTCTCTCCATAGTTTTTAGGCCAAACACGATTAAAGTCGTCACCATGAATACTGGCTCCAACGGCTTTGGCCCTAAAGCCGAGAACACCAATCCTAATCAGCATTCCGCCCGATACGACAAGCCTCCGGCCGGCGATTTTGTCCTGACCGGCGACTCCGTCTCAGAGCTTTCCCATGCTCTGGCAGATTTGGAGGCCAGCTCGCTTCGGCTGGCTCAGCTCACCCGTACTTGGCAGGTGCGCCTTTCCCAGACAAGCGAGCAGGCGCCTCCTCCCCGCTGGGAACCGCAGGCTGAGCAGGCACCGGCCGTACCGCAGTATCCCCAGCAGCCTCAGCAGATGCAGGTGCCACCACCGCCAACCCAAGCGGACTGGCGGAATCAACCAGCTCCCCTGCCACAGAGCGACGCAACTGCGCAGCCGATGTTTGGCTTCCCCTCTGCCCACCAATGGCGGCGGGATTCAAAGCCGCCGCAATCTCCTCCCTCACCACGGTCTTCTCCCACAGACCCCACCCCGCCGCCGAAGCTGCCAGAGGCACCGAGCGAACCGCGCGAACCTCGCGAGCCCTGGTGGCGCAACGAGAAGGCAATCATCAGAATCATTGCCATCTTCGGTGGTCTCATTACCGCTGCCGGTATCGCGTTTTTCGTCGCGGTCGCAATCCAATCCGGCTTGATTGGACCGGCCGGTCGTGTGGTCCTGGCTTACTTGTTGGCCGCCGTGCTCGCGGTCGCGGCTGTGCGAGCGCACCGTCGTCAAGCACCGCCTGCTGGCGTGACGGCGTTGATTGCGACATCACTAGCCGCCGCCCACCTGACGACGATGTCGATGTCCTACCTCCTCGACTGGATTCCGGTGGCGGCGACGCTGGTCATCATGTTGCCTTTCGCCGCCGTCGGCCTATACGGCGCACGGTGGACAAAGTCGAGCGCAACCGCGGCGTGGACAATCACAATCAACACCGGTTTAATGCTGTGGGCGTTAATCGGCCTTGACTTCCACGCCCAACCGCTGAGCTCCTCACTCGCGCAAATCACCCTTCAACTGATGATTATCGCCGCTATCTCTTGCTTCTTGAACATCCCCTTCCAGAAGTACGTAGTCGCATTCCTGCTCGGCGCAAACGTTCTCATCGGCGTGATCACTACCAACAATGCACTGGTGATGCCTGCAATCGCCGCACTCACCATTGCTCTCTTCGTGTTCGCCCAGTTCGGTCCACTGGCGTTGGCGCACCAATTCACGCCCAAGCTTGACGACGAGCCTTCGGAAACCACCACTTTGGAAGACGATCTGTTCACCGTCACGTCAATAGTTGCCTTCTCGACTCCGGTTGTAGCTGCAGTCCCAACGGTCAACGCAACACAGTCCACATCCAGCCTCTGGTTGCTGTTCTACGGCGGGTTCGTGCTGTTCATTGGGATTGCTGCAGTGTTCCTCTGGAATCGTGACATCTTCCGCTATCTCGCCCCAATGGCCTTGGCCACAGCAGTTCTTCCCTGGCTCGCGCTCGCGGCGACGGGCCCGGAGGGTGCTGAGGGAGCCGGTACCGGAAATCAGACCTGGGGCCTCATCCCGGTTGCCATCGGTGCCGCACTCTTTGTCTGGGCGCTGGCCACGGCACCGAAGCACGGCGCGATTGGCGCACGACTACAGGCTCCTGAGCCAACTCGGGATGCCGTTGCGCCGTATGCAAAGATTGCTGCGCTTACCTGGCTTCTTTGCGCAACGGTGGCACACCTCTACATCCTGCCCTCGGCTTTGAATGCGGGGGTTGCGACCGACTACCCGGCGAGCTTGACAGAGTCACTTTCACTGCTGTTCCTGCTGTGCGCCGATATCGGTCTGGCAGTGGCGGCAGCGAGGTCGCAGCTGCCGCCAGCGTTTGCGCTGATTGGCCTGGCTGCGCTGGGTATGCCATTTATCGTGCTGCTCACAACTATTGGCGTGAGCTTCAACGCCGCACACATGTTGCTGAGCATTTTCTGGGCCACGATTGCCGGCATGCTGGTGCTGTCGAAGAGGTTCCACCACATTCCGGCACGGCTGGCGGCGGGCTTGACCATTGCGGCGCTGTCTATCGTCAAGCTGATCTTCTACGACATGGCCACACTAGATGGCGTTATCCGCGCCTTGGCATTCCTCGGTTGTGGTCTGATTCTGCTGGCCATGGCGGTTTCCGGGGCGAAGCAAAAGAATGCAGAGGATTCAGCAGCACCGGACCGGGACGGCACCGTCAGCGATTCTGACGCTGCTCGTGCCGATGCCACCACTGCCGGCGCTAGCGGCGCAACAGATGCCGACCCCGCTGCTGACAGACAGGAAGGCGTCACTCGCGCCGACACCGACGGTCCTGGAATTTCCGACGGAAACGAGCCGACTACTTAAGCTACTTAAGCAGCGGCTTCAGGTACTGCCCGGTGTGGGAACCGGAACAGTTCGCGACATCCTCCGGCGTGCCCTCTACAACCACGGTGCCACCGCCGGAGCCGCCTTCCGGCCCCATGTCGATGATCCAATCCGCAGACTTGATGACATCCAAATTGTGCTCAATGACAATGACGGTATTGCCCTTGTCCACCAGCCCCTGCAACACCAACATGAGCTTGCGGATGTCCTCAAAATGCAGACCCGTGGTCGGCTCATCCAAGATGTACACCGTCCGGCCATTGGAGCGCTTCTGCAGCTCGCTGGCCAGCTTCACGCGCTGAGCCTCACCACCCGAGAGCGTGGTTGCCGCCTGCCCGAGACGGACATAGCCCAGGCCGACGTCGACAAGCGTATTGAGGTAACGCGCAATCGACTGAATCGGCTCGAAGAACTCCGCTGCCTCGGAGATGGGCATGTCCAGCACCTCAGCGATGGTCTTGCCCTTGTAGCTGACCTCCAGCGTCTCACGGTTGTAGCGCGCGCCATGGCAGACCTCGCAAGGCACATAGACGTCTGGCAGGAAGTTCATCTCAATTTTGATGGTGCCGTCGCCCTTACACGCCTCACAGCGACCGCCCTTGACGTTGAAGCTGAAGCGACCGGGCTTATAGCCACGGACCTTGGCCTCTTGGGTCTCTGCGAAGAGGTTGCGGATCTTGTCGAACACACCAGTGTATGTCGCTGGGTTGGAACGCGGGGTGCGACCAATCGGTGACTGATCAACCTGCACTAGCTTGTCCAGCTGATCCAGCCCCTCCACGCGGCTGTGACGTCCCGGCACCTGGCGAGCACCGTTGAGCTCGTTGCTCATCACCTTGGCCAGGATTTCGTTGACCAAGGTCGACTTGCCTGAACCGGAAACACCCGTGACACAGGTCAGCACACCGAGAGGGAAGTTCACGTCAATCTTCTTCAGGTTGTTTTCGCGAGCGCCCTTGACCGTCACCATGCGCGACTTATCAATCGCACGACGGTTCTCCGGTACTGCCAACACCCGGCGACCCGAGAGATACGCACCTGTCAGTGATTCCTCGCAGTCAACGATGCCAGACGGCTCCCCCTGGTAGACGATCTGTCCACCGTATTCACCGGCCTTTGGCCCAATGTCCACCAGCCAATCGGCCTCGCGAATCGTGTCCTCATCATGCTCGACCACGATCAGGGTATTGCCCAGGTCGCGCAGGTTTTTCAGAGTTTTGATTAGACGATTGTTATCGCGCTGGTGAAGACCAATCGACGGCTCATCCAGGACATAGAGCACACCGGCGAGCCCCGAGCCGATCTGAGTGGCCAGACGAATTCGCTGCGCTTCACCACCGGACAGCGTGCCCGCCGAACGAGACAGGGACAGATAATCCAGGCCCACATCCAGCAGGAACTTCAGACGAGCCTGCACCTCACGCAGAACACGCCCGGCAATCATTTCCTCGCGCTTGCCCAAAGTCAGCGAGTTCAGGAATGCCGAGCCATCGTGAACCGATAGCTCTGTCAGCTCGGCAATATTCTTCTGCCCGAACTCCGCCGAATCCAACGTCACCGAAAGAATCTCCGGACGTAGACGAGTACCGCTACATGCCGGGCACGGCACCTCACGCATATACCCCTGGAAGCGATCCTTCTGCGACTCACTCTCCGCCTGTGACAGCTTGCGGTGCAGGTACGGCATCACGCCTTCAAACGGCGCGGTGTACTGGCGAGTACGGCCGTACCGATTGCGGTACCGCACCGTGACCTTGTGGCTGGAACCATGTAGCAAGGCCTTGCGCTGCGGCGCTGTAAGTTCCTCAAAAGGCGTGGTCGGGTCGAAGCCCATCTCGGTGGCGAGCCCCTCGACCAGTTTTTCAAAGTACTTCTTGTTCAGCGTCTGCCGCCACGGAGCAATCGCCTCAATCGTCGGCAGCGACGGATCTGGAATGACCAGGTCCGTGTCCACCTCCAGCTTGGTGCCGATGCCGTCACACTCCGGGCACGCACCATAAGGCGAGTTAAAGGAAAACGACCGCGGTTCCAACTCATCGATAGCAATGCGGTGCCCATTCGGGCAGGCCATCTTCTCCGAGAACCGCTGGGTTCGACGCGGGTCGTCCGCCTCTAGCCCGACGGCGTCGATGACCACGACGCCGTCGGCAAGCAGAAGCGCCGTTTCGACGGAATCGGTGAGCCTGCGCTGCTGCGACTCCTTCACCTGGAGACGGTCAATGACCACGTCAATGTCATGCTTGACCTGCTTCTTCAGCTTCGGCGGGTCAGTCAGGCGATGCATTTCACCGTCGACAATGACACGCGCGTAGCCCTCAGATGCGAGGCGTTCAAACAGGTCGACGAACTCGCCCTTGCGCGTACGCACGACGGGTGCGAGGACCTGGAACTTGGTGCCCTCCGGCATCTCCATGACCTGATCGACAATCTGCTGTGGAGTTTGTGAGGAGATTACTTCCCCACAGGTCGGACAGTGCGGAGTACCGGTGCGCGCGTAAAGCAGACGCAGGTAGTCATACACTTCAGTGATGGTTCCGACGGTCGAGCGCGGGTTGCGGTTCGTCGACTTCTGGTCGATCGACACCGCCGGCGAGAGCCCCTCAATCATCTCTACATCGGGCTTTTCCATCTGCCCCAGGAACATGCGCGCATAGGAGCTCAGCGACTCCACGTAGCGGCGCTGGCCCTCGGCGAAAATTGTGTCAAATGCCAGTGACGATTTACCCGACCCCGACAGACCGGTGAAAACCACCATCTTGTCTCTGGGCAAATCGATGTCAACACCCTGCAGGTTATGCTCGCGGGCGCCTCTGACCACTAGACGTTCAGCCACAGTGGGAAACCTCAATTCGTCGACGATTCACTGCCGACTAGTCTACAGCCCATAGCCAATTTTTCGCACATGTGTTCAGAAGCTCGTCGTTAAGCGGCGTTCCTAGCGCGCCGACAGGCACCTCATTATCCTGGGGCGCATGAAAGACGACATTACAATCAGCCCCTACTCCAACTCTCCGAGCACACGCGGCGTTGAGCGCATTGACTACGGCAATGTCACTATTTATAAGACCTCCGTCGGGCCGATGGACAACAACGTCTACCTTTTAGTCGACTCCCGCGAGCCCGACAATTCTCTACTTATCGACGCCGCCACCGACGCCGAGCACCTAATCCGCCTGGTTGAGCACGTCGGCGCGCAGGTGCGCACGATTGTCACCACGCACTCCCACGGCGATCACGTCCAGGCGCTCGGCGAGCTCCTGCAGGCATTCCCGGCCCGCCACATCACCTCCAGCCTCGACGCTGCCGACATTCCCAAGCCCGCCGACCAGCAGCTCGACGGCGGCGAAACCATCACGTTCGGCCAGGGCATCACGCTGCCCACGTTCATCCTGCGCGGACACACCAAGGGCGGCCTCTGCCTCGACTTGTCCGCCAAGGCAGCCGGCGCGCTTTCCGACGACACCCCGCCACACCACCTCTTCGTCGGTGACAGCATCTTCCCAGGCGGTGTCGGCAAAACGTACTCCCCCGAGGATTTTTCGCAGCTTATCGACGATGTCGAGAGCCGTGTCTTCCACGTCTACCCCGCCGACTCGGTGATTCACCCCGGCCACGGCAAAGACACCACAGTTGGTGTCGAGAGCCCCGAGGTGGAGAGCTGGCGCCAGCGTGGTTGGTAGCGCTGGATGAGCATGGTTGGTAGCGCTGGATGCAGTCGCAGCTTCTTAAAAACTCGTCATTCCCGCGACATAAATAGGCCGAGCTGCGTAGGATTAATAGTGAATTACAGCGACCAGATGGCCAAAAACACGGTTTCACCTGGACGACAAAGGAGATGGAATTTAGATGATTCGCAAGTTTGCCCGACCAATGCTGGCCTCGGTTTTCGTTGCCGACGGTGTCGACACGCTGATGAACCAGAAGGATCATGAAGAGGGCGCACGCGACCTGATTGCCCGCGTCCGCTCCGTAACCCCGAACCAGTACAACAAGTACGTGCCGCGCAGTGAGAAGACGGTCATCCAGGCGATTGCCGGCACCAAGGTTGCCGCTGGCTCCCTCTACGCCCTGGGCAAGGCTCCGCGCCTGTCCGCCACCGCTCTGGTCGCTGCACAAGTTCCGACGATGCTGGCTCGCCACGCATTCTGGGAGACCCAGGACTCGAAGGAGAAGGCAGCTCGCCGCACTGGTTTCCTGACCGACATCGGTTTGCTGGGTGGCCTCTTCCTGGCTACTGCTGACACCGACGGCAAGCCGGGTGTCGCTTGGCGCGCTGAGAAGGCCGGCAAGCAGCTGAACAAGAAGGTTCAGGCTGCCCTGCCGACCAAGTCTGAAACCGAGCAGCGCACTGAGGAAATCAGCGCAGCCTTCGCTTCCGCCGGCGAGAACGTCCGCGAAAAGGCCGGCCTGCTCCGCGACCGCGCTTCTGAGGCCACCGATGGGGCTCGTGAATACGTCGAGGAGAACAAGGACGGCTGGCGCGAGCAGCTCACCGGCGCCTTCGACACCGCTAAGAGCTACGTCGAGGACAACAAGGACGACTGGATTTCCAAGGCTACCGAGCTCGCTGAGGACGCTCGCGACTACGCCGAGGACCTGGGCAAGGACCTCAAGAAGGACACCCGCAAGCAGCGCAAGGAACTGCGCAAGCGCGCAGCCAAGGCTTCCAAGGAGGCCAAGAAGTCTGCAAAGAAGGCGCAGAAGCGCCTGCAGTAAGTTTGCTGCCGCAGTTAAAGCGGTATACTTAAACGCTCCCCACGCCACTACGCGTGCGGGGGCGTTTTCATATTTCTATATTCATTCAGCACATCAATTAGCACTAATTTTACGATTCGTTGAGGAGACCAGGTTGGCGTCGCGCGCATCCGAGCCCGGGCAGGACCAGACAGGCCGCATTGGCCGCACTGGCCAGGCAGGTCTGCCGGACCAAGCAAGTTCAGCACCACAACGAGAAGAAGAAAAGATCCTCGCTGCAGAACAGGCCTACGTCGATCGCGCGTTCAGCTTCCTCGACCGGGCACGCGAGCGCGACCAAGGGTACCTGCGCCAGGTCATGCTCATCGATGATCCAGGCCCGCAAGCCCGCGTTGAACGCGAGGTGGAATACCACCGACTACAGGCTAATCTGGACCGCTACCGCTCAGTCGAGATTGGCCTGGTCTTTGGTCGAATCGATATCGATGACACAGACCCCGACAATCCTTTGGCAGCGGAAGGGCCGGGGGCGACCGTCGATAAGCGATACATCGGGCGAATCGGCCTGTCCGATGAAGACGACGACTACCGCACGGTCATCATGGATTGGCGTGCCGATGGTGCGCGCCCGTTTTACCTGGCCACGACCGCGAATCCCGAGGGCGTCAGTCTGCGTCGACACCTGCGCACGCACGGCCGGAAGGTCCGCAGCATTGACGACGAACGGCTCTCCGGCGAAGAAGCCGACAGCGCACACGAGACCGAAGTGGAGGCTGGCGTCGGTGGCGAATCGGTGCTGCGCGAGGTCATGAATCAAGCGCGCACCGGCCATATGCGCGGCATTGTGGAGACCATTCAGCGCGAGCAGGACCTCATCATCCGCGACTCCACCCGCGGCACCCTGGTCGTCCAGGGCGGTCCCGGCACGGGCAAGACGGCGGTGGCGCTGCATCGCGTCGCGTGGCTTCTCTACACCTACCGCGATCAGCTGGCGAAAACCGGTGTCCTCATCATCGGCCCGAACACAACCTTCCTCGACTACATCTCGCGCGTGCTGCCGAGCCTCGGCGAAACGGGCGTGGTGCTGACCACCATCGCCGATCTCTACCCCGGCGTGCGCGCTTCCGACGCGCTTATCGACGGACACAACCCCGAACCCCTGGTTGCGCAGGAAGTTAAGGGCTCGATTGAGATGCTCACTATCCTGCGCGAAGCCGTGCGGGCCTACCAGGAGCTGCCCGCGGAACCGCTTGAGGTCCGGAACGACAACATCACCCTGGCCATCACGCCAGAGATGGTGAAAGCCGCGCGGACGCGTGCGCGGAGGACTCGTAAACCCCACAATCTGGCCCGGCCGATTTTCCGAAATCACGTGGTGGAACTGCTGGCCGCACAGATGGCCGAGTTCATTGGCGCCGACCCGCTGGGCGGCGAGAACCTGCTGTCCGTGACCGACGTTGCCGACCTGCGCGACGAAATCGACGAATCCGGAGCAGTCGCCGACATCCTCGATGAGCTGTGGCCCACACTCACGCCCGAGCAGGTGCTGTCGGAACTGTTGAGCTCCCGCGAGGCCATCGACTACGCAGCCCGCGATTACGACGAGCTGACTCGCGAGGCTCTCTACCGGCCGGAAGGCACCGACTGGATGCCTTCCGACGCCCCGCTTCTCGACGAGCTGGCGGAGCTGCTTGGCCCGATCGGCGAGGCGGAGGCCGATGAAGAGGATTGGCAGGCTCGCGTCGAGGAGGCACAGGGCGCGTTGGATACCCTGTCCAGTTCTGCGTCTCAGGATCTTGACGACGGCTTCGAGGCCGAGATCTTGTCAGCGTATGACGTCATCGATGCCGAGGCACTGGCCGAACGCCACCGTGAGCGCGACCTGCGATCCACCGCCGAACGAGCAGCGGCGGATCGCCTGTGGGCCTACGGCCATGTCATCGTCGACGAGGCTCAGGAGCTCTCCGCAATGGCCTGGCGAATGCTGCGCCGCCGCAGCCCCAATGGTTGGATGACCCTCGTCGGTGATGTGGCTCAGACGGGCTCCCCCGCAGGTGCCGCGACCTGGGACGATGTGCTGGAACCCATCATCGGCTCGAGGTGGCATCTCCACGAGCTGACCGTCAACTACCGCACCCCAGCTGAGGTGATGGAGGTTGCCGCCAGCGTCCTGGCTGAGATTGATCCGGAGCTGGAGGCACCAGAGTCGATCCGCGCCACCGGCCGCAAGCCTGTCCAGGCTCGCACCGTGACGGAGGCTCTGACGCATGTGGAGCAGGTGGCGCAGCCGGAACGCCTGGTCGCGGTCATCGCCCCGGCCGAGTTGCTTGACGAGACGCGCGCGGAGGTGCGGGAGTTCCTCGGTGGTGGAGATGGTGGCGCTGCTGCTAGTGCCACTGTCGGTGCTGGTGATGCTGGTGGAGCTGGTGATGCTGGCGGTGCTAGTGCCGCCGATGCCGCACCTGCTACTCGCCCCGGCAAGCTCACCAACTGCGCGGTCTACGACATCACGACCTCAAAGGGCCTGGAATTCGACGAGGTCATCGTCGTCGCGCCCGACCAGATCGTGGCGCAATCCCCACAGGGGCTACAGGACCTGTATGTTGCACTGACTCGTGCGACCCAGGGGCTAATTGTTGTGACGCCTCAGCAGTCGGGCGTTTTGCCGGAGCTGCAATGGTTAGAATGACGAGGATAGTGCCGTACCGAATGAGTGAGACATAATGTCCCAAAACTATCTGCCCGAGCTAGCTGAACTTCGCGCACGCCGTCTCATTGCCCAGGGGTTAGCTGCAACTCAAGCACGCAGTGATTGGAATACAAACCTCAACTCGCCTGCATTATCAGCAACGCATGGCATGGTTGCTCTGCAAGGACAGAATTATTCGAACGGTGTTAATGCCATCGCCCTACGCAGCGGCAGCACGACCGACGATGTTTTAGCAGCCATTTCTTCTTTCGACATCGTTCGCTGTTGGTCTCAACGAGGCACCCTGCACTTTGTTTCAGCGCAAGACGCGGGAGCAATTATGAGGTTGACGAATCCGCGCATCGAAAAGGCGGCAGCAAGACGTCGTACGACACTCGGGCTTTCTCAAGATGATGTGCAGACCGCACGGGCAGCATTTCATTCCGAATTGCGCTCACGTGGTCTGTCCGACCCGCTGACTCGGACTGAAGCCTATGAGGTTTTCGCAGATCATGGAATCGACCCGACGGAACAAAGAGGTCCTCACCTACTGCGCACATTCGGCGGCGAAGGTGCTGTCGTCCAAGGGCCACGAAAAGGAGCCGAAGATACCTTCGTACTGCTTGCCGACGTAACGTCCAAAGACGGCCTCTCAGGAAATACCACAGATGACTCCAGCACAGAACACTCAGCTGAATCCACGCTGGCCGATATTACCTGGCGCTATGTTAATTCCCGCGGACCTATCTGTGTAGCTGACTTCGCGTGGTGGCTGGGGCTGACGAAAACTCAAGCGAAAAAGGCCCTTAAGCTTATCGACCACTTAATAGTTCCTTTCTCCCTCGATTCCTCTGCCTCTCCGGACGCGCCAACTGACCCAGAATTCATCGGCGAAAAACTCGCACAAAATGAGTACTTCATGCCGGCATGGCAGCAGAACGTAACTGAGTCCGAGCTTGAAGCCGCGCTTTCACTGACGCTTCGACTGCCCGCTTTTGACGAGTACCTAATGGGCTACGGCAGCCGCACCGAAGTTCTTCCTGAATCCCTTCGCAACCAGGTCTTAACCAGAAACGGAATTAGCTGGCCTTTTGT
>NZ_ABZU01000018.1 GCF_000173655.1 Corynebacterium amycolatum SK46
TCTCCAATAATTGCGCATGCGCAGGAGGCAGAAGACACTGGCGAAACCCTGACGATTCAGAAGATTTTGAGTGTTCCTGGAACCGTTAAGGGTGTTGAAGCCAATGGAAATGTCCGTGATTTTGGGCCACTCATTGCGGCATTTGACGAGGCTGCAACTCCATTTGGTAGCCACAAAATGGGTTACTGCATTGAGGCCAGCGTCGCCGGTGATCTTTATGACACCGGTCGTGTGCAGAACTTCAGTCAGTTCTCGCGCAGTACAGATACCAATAACAAGCTGCGGAACGACTTTGACCGATACCGGAAGCTCAACTGGATTGCGCACCACGGTTCTCCAGCTGTTGGTTTGGATGAACTGGGGAAGGCAGCTGGAGTTAAAGGACGTCTGAATGTGCTGGACGCCAATAACGCAACTCAATTCGCTCTGTGGCACTTCTCCGATGACATTGACTTCTCCCAGGGCATTCACAACCCATCGACGAAGGCTGTCTACGACTACCTCACTGGTCCGGCTAACGTCGGTCAGGACACCGTCGACGGTACGAACCGCACTGGCTACATTTTCAACAATGGTAAGAAACAAGACATCATCGTGATTGATAATGTCACTCCGTCTTCCGGTGAAGTTCCGGCAGAGCCGACGAAGCCGTCTGAGCCAGAAAAGCCAACCGAGCCGGAGAAGCCGACTACTCCGACCACGCCTGCGGAGACCACGACCCCGTCCGAGTCGACCAAACCGTCCGAGCCAGAAAAGCCGAAGACGCGTAAGCCGTCGATTTCCACTCAGGCTCGACTGAACGGCAACAAGATTGTCGCGGGTGCTGTGGTTAAGGACATCGTGAAGTTCACTGACCTGGTTCCGGGTAAGAACTACCGCCTAGACGCCACCCTGGTGGACAAGGCCAATGCTGATCGCATCCTGGGTACCGGCAGCGTCGAATTCACTCCGGAGACCTCTTCGGGTGAGCAGGCTGTCATGATTACCGTCTCCGATGATGTAGATGAGCCGGTTTCCGCTGCTGTTGCATTTGAAAAGCTGACCTCGACAGAGGTCACCGCTGATGGACAGGACAACACCGATGGTCAGCGGGTAGAGATCGCCTCCCACGAGGACATTAACGACGCAGCTCAGACCGTTCACGGCGAAAAGCCGGAGCAGCCGTCGACCTCCGAAGAGACCCCGACGAGCGAAGAGACGACCGAGGAGACAACGGAGCCGTCGTCCAGCGAGACCGCTACTTCTGAGACCAGTGAGTCTGAGACTCCGACGACGTCGGAAAGCGAAGAGCAGCCGAGCTCTTCGACGACTACTCCTAACACCTCCGAGTCCACGAAGCCGGCCGCTCCGACGGAACCGACCGAGCCGACTGACAGCACTGAGTCGCAGACCACGGAACCGACCGAGCCGACTGAGACTACCGAACCGTCTAAGCCGAGCGAGCCAGCTGATACGCCGCTGGAGCCGGAGCTGCGCACGGTAGCCGAGCTTCAGGGCAACCGCATTGAGGCTAATGCCAAGGTTGTCGACACCGTGCATTTCGAGGGCCTGGTGCCTGGTAAGAACTACACCCTCTCCGGTGAACTGGTTAACAAGGCTGATGGCTCTGTGATTGGTCATGGCGAGGCGACGTTCAAGCCGACGTCGGCAAGCGGTACTGTGACTGTCACTCTTGAGGTGTCTGGCTCTGTTAAGACTCCTGTTGCCGAGGCTGTCGTGTTCGAGCACCTGACCTCTGATGAGGTTGACTCGACTGGTAAGGAAAGCGCTGGTCAGGTCAATGAGATCGCTGACCACGCAGACATCAACGACGCTAGCCAGACCGTGACCGGCGAGGTTCCGGAGAAGCCGGAAGACACCCCGACTGAGGAAAGCGAAACTCCGTCCGAGGAGACGACCGCACCGGAGACCAGCTCGACTGAGCCGACCACGTCCACGGTTCCGGCAACGCCGAGCGACGATGAGCCGTCCGAGCAGCCGGAGACGACACAGCCGGAAGAGCCGTCTGAGACGACAACTCCGTCTACGTCCGAGTCCGAAAAGCCGAGCAAGCCGAGCAAGCCGACTAAGCCCGCTCAGCCGAGCAAGCCGACTAAGCCCGCTCAGCCGAGCAAGCCGACTAAGCCGACTAAGCCTGCTCAGCCGGAAAAGCCGAGCAAGCCGAGCAAGCCGAGCAAGCCCGCTCAGCCGAGCAAGCCGAGCAAGCCCGCTCAGCCGAGCAAGCCGAGCAAGCCCGCTCAGCCGAGCAAGCCGAGCAAGCCGACTAAGCCCGCTCAGCCGGAAAAGCCGAGCAAGCCGAACCACCCGAGCACCCCAGCTCAATCTGAGGACAACCCAGCTATCACGACTACTGCCGGTATTGCCGGCAAGGGTCTGGTTGAGAAGGGTGCTGTCGTCATCGACACCGTGCACTTCACTGGCCTGAAGCCGGGCACGAAGTACACGTTGACCGGTGAGCTGATGTGCAAGGAGACGGGCAAGTCCACTGGCGCTAGGAGCCGCCTGCACTTTGTGCCGACGGCATCCGCCGGCACGGTTGATGTTCCGATCATCATCACCGACGGCGACTGCGCTTCTCAGGTTGCCTTCGAGACTCTGACCGATGCCAATGGCAAGGAAGTTGCTGTCCACAAGGACATCAACTCTGCGGAGCAGACTGTCACGAACGGCAAGACCCCGGAGAACACGCCATCTGAGCATCCAAAGGATGAGGGCAAGCAGAACACGCCTAACGACGATTCCTCTGCACCTACCAGCGACTCTGCCACCCCGACCACTGTGATTAATCAGCACTCGGAGCAGAACAACACCAACGTCACCATCATCGGTGGCACTGGCCAGGATAAGCAGAAGAACCACGGAAAGCCGTTGGCTCCGAACTCGGAACGACGTGCAATTAGTTCGGTTCCGTCTGGCCCGACCGGTTTGGCTACTCACGCTCTGCCGACGGTAGCCACCAACTAAGGAGATTCCATGACTGATCAGTTTGGCTCGGACGAGACCGGCAAGGAACCTGGAAACACACCAGGCATCGAACCGGAAACCGAAACTGGCGCACTCGACCACGTTGATCCGTTTGACCAGGCCGAAGACCCGGCCGACAGCCAAGTCGAAGACCTGCAGGACGTGCCTTGGTGGAAGCAGCCAAGGGTGTATATCGCCGCTATCGCATTAATCGGCGTTATCGCTCTGCTGGTGATTGCCCAACTGCACCGCAATGATTCGGCGCTCGAAGGTGCGCAAGAGAATCTGCCCACTCCAGCACAGGGTTCTCGGGGAGCTGTGCACGAGATGGAGATGCTCATTGACGGTAAGTCGGCTCCGATTGATTTCGTTCAGCTGACTGATCAGGGATCTCTGATTCCTCCGACCGACGTTTCGCGCCTGGGCTGGTATTCCGCCTCCGCGATTCCCGGTGAGAAAGGTGCTGCTGGATCGTCCGTCATTACCGGCCACGTCAATGAGGTGGACCAGGGCGATGGTTACGCTGCACGTTTCGCTGACCTGAAGGCTGGTGACACTGTCACGGTGAAGGTAGATGGCGAAAGCCGAGACTTCACCGTCAGCAAGGATCCAATCCAGGTGGTCAAGGGCGCCCAGATGCCCGAGGCTGTCAACGACGCAGTTGGTGAGAACCGCTTGGTCCTCATCACCTGCGGAGGCGAGTTCGTCGGCGGCACCTTGGGTTACGCCGACAACATCATCGTCGAGGCCACTCCAGTGCGCTAATCCAGTGCGCTAGATCAGAGCACTAGGGCGCTGGGGCTCAGCCTCAACTAGTTGACCAATTTCATTGGCTGTGGCTGTTGAACGCCGTCGAACAACGGCGGCGCCGGCAGTCGCAGAAAAACACAGAACAAATCTGCAGAAACCCTGCAGAAACACAGAAGATAAGGAAGTACCTATGAGCATGTTGAAGAAAATCGGTGTCTGGGGTGTGGGCGCACTCGTGCTTGCCGCTCCGGTTGCCACTGCCGCACAGGCAGTAGCTGCACCTGCAAACTCTGCTGACACTGCAGTTGTCGCTCCGGGCAAGGGTGGGTTCCTCCACTCGGGCAAGCTAGCCGTCAACCGCTACGTCTTCGAGCTTGAGCACCGCGATGGCAAGGACTACGTCAACATCACCTTCACCGGCGATCACAGCGCTGACGTGCAGATCATGCCGGATGGCATGACCCCTGAGGGCAAGAAGAAGGTCGATCAGATTGGTGACGTTCTCAAGCTCAACGGCTACAACGATGTTCACTACTGGGCGGTTCTCTAAACGCCTCTTGTGACGCCACAGCGCGCCCCGTGTCGCTTACTGCCTCTGTGCTTTACAGGTCCTAGCACAGGGTGGTGCACCGCGGGGCGTTTTGCTTCAAACGGTTTTTGCTTTCGCTTACCGACGATGCTGTGACAGCAAACACAAGAAGGTTGATAAGTCCTCATTTTCCCGGCGTGCTCTGCGGCGGTAATGGTTAGACATAGGAGCCATCGCTATAGGGCAATTGCCTACCCCCATTTTTGGGTGGGTTTGATTGTGTGGGGAATTGAGAGGGGTTTGGCCGCGATTGGAAAAAACCGCTGTGACCTCGATAAAAAGATATTAATCTCTTGCAATTCTTATGTTTGTGTAGGTTTCTTGGATGCTTGGTTTGGCGGTGTGTAACCGTCGGGTATCGATTGGAAGTGAAACGAGTTAAGTTATTTATAAGCGGTTCACTGAGCGCTATTAACTGAGCGAGCAATGGGCTTGAACTGCAATGTTTCAGCCAGTAAACGTTAAGGTTCATAACGCTTAGGCTTAAAAGGTTAGACAGACTGGTCTTTCCCTTAAGGAAAATCTCAGTTTTGGCAAGTCGGGGAACGTTGGTGTCGCCGTCTGGAGTGAATCGCGAGACGTATTGAAGCGTGTCGCTTCATTTTGGACTTCTGTAAAGGACCTGTTTTCGTGAATAAGTTCTCTCGTACCGCCCGCTCGGTAACCTTCGCTGCCATCGTCGGTCTGTCGATGGGCGTCTCCGCCCCGGCTGCAATCGCTCAGGACACTGCCGTCAACCAGGCTGCCGGCAACTCCCCTCTGGTAAATAAGGACGCCAAGGGCTCGCTCACCATTCATAAGTTCGGTAACCCGACCAGCGAAGGTCAGCCGTCTGGTACCGAAGCTGACGTCCAGGACGTTATTGCCAATGGTGGCGAGAAGCTCGCAGGTGTCGGCTTCACCGTTTACAAGATCAACAAGACTGCAGATGGCGCTACCCCCATCGATGTCACCACCAACGAGGGTCTGCTGGCTGCTTCGAAGCTGAAGGCTGGCGAGTTCGCTACCGGTACTCAGGCAACCCAGGCTCTGATTGACAACGGTGTCCTCACGAAGGTCGCGGAGGGAAAGACCGATGGGGACGGCAAGTGGAACGTTGGCCAGGATCTGGCTCTTGGCGCTTACCTGGTCGTTGAGACCGGTCCGAAGGAAGGCTATGACCCGGCTGTTCCGTTCATCGCTTTCGTTCCGATGACCAGCAATGGCAAGGAAGGCGACGAGACTCAGGGCACCACCTGGAACTACGACGTTCACGCATTCCCGAAGAACTACAAGGACGAAGAGCCGACCAAGACCGTCAAGGACAAGGACCAGAACGCTGGCGACGAAAACCTGGTCTACACCGTCACCGGTACGGCTCGTCAGCTGAAGCCGGAGACCAAGCGCACCCAGTTCAAGGTCACTGACGAGATTGACTCGAAGCTGGAAATCACCAAGGTTGACGTCAAGATTGTCAAGGGCGATGGTTCGGAGCAGGTTCTGTCTACCGACGACGACAAGGACGGTAAGTTCTTCGAGGGCAACAAGGTCGATGTCGACCTGAAGCCTGAAGTTGCTGAAAAGCTCGTGGCCGGTGACAAGGTCGTCGTTACCATCACCACCAAGCTGAAGGCTGAGTTCAAGGAAGCTACCGACATCGCACCGAACACCGGTTTGGTCTTCCAGAACAACCCGGACGGTTCCGAGAACAGCACTCCGAAGGAGACTCCTGAGGTCAAGACCTACTGGGGCGGCCTGCAGTTCAAGAAGGTCGATGGCGACCGCAAGGGTCTGGAAGGCGCCGAGTTCCAGATCGTCCGCCAGGCTGCTGGCCAGAAGTGCTCCGACATTGACACCACCAAGAAGGATTCCTGGACTCCGGTAAACGGTCAGCAGGACGGCCAGGTTAAGACCACCTTCGTCTCTGGTCAGGACGGTATCGTCAAGATCACGGGTCTTCACGTCAACGATTTCGAAGACAATGCTGAGGTTGTCCAGGGCGAACAGTCGCACTACTGCCTGATTGAGACCAAGGCTCCGAAGGGCAAGGAGCTGCTGCCGGAGGCACTCGAGTTCAAGCTGGTTGCTACCTCGACTGACCCGGAGCGCGTCTACCAGCTGGCTTCCGTCCAGGTCGGCGCTAACCCAGGCGAGGTCGTTAACTCCGACGACACCACCCCGAACCTGCCGATGACTGGTGGTGCCGGTGTCGGCATCCTGGCTGCTATCGGTGCAGCTATCGTCGCAGCTGGTGCATGGTTCGCCCGCCGCGGTTCCAAGAACTAAACCCGAGTAAAGGCTCGGTCACTGGAGCGCTTTAGCTCCAGTGTTGAGGGAATAGCGTGCGTTCAACAGCGCACGCCATTCCTGTAGTTTGCGCATCACTGAAATTACTGTTGCGGCCTTTCGATGCGTTCTTTTTCAACAGCAGGCATCCTCATGCCTGTGAGAAAGAGAAAGGCCACATCCCTTTTTGATTGACTTCTTGGGAGTTTCTCCGTGGGTAAACACTCTGCGTCTACTCTGACGCGGGACGCATCAGCTGAGCAGCCTGAACAGTCTGAGCAGGCGAAAAAGAACAGCATGGTTCTCCCCGCAATTCTGGTGATTGTGGGTTTGCTTGTGATGCTGTACCCGGTTGTCTCCACGGCATTGAACAACTACGGCACCTCTAAGGCGGCCAAGGAGTTCGCCAAGTTGGAAAAGTCCGTACCCCAAGAAGTTAAAGATGAACAGTGGGAACGCGCTCACGCTTACAACGAGCGCCAAACCACCGGCCCGATTCTGGACCCGTGGCTTAACGAAGTTAATGACCACAACCCCGAGTACGCCGCTTATCTCGATCAGCTAAACGCTACCGACGTGATGGCGCGTCTGATTTTCCCAGAGATTCAGGCCGACCTGCCGATTTACCACGGCACCAGTGATGAGGTGCTCGCCAAGGGGCTCGGACACCTATACGGATCCGATCTTCCAGTCGGCGGTGTTGGAACCCACTCCATCATTACCGGTCACACCGGACTTACTAACGTAACGCTCTTCGATAACCTGCGGAAAGCAAAAGAGGGAGACGCCTTCTATATCCAGGTCGCAGGCCACAAGCTGAAGTACGAGATTGATCAAATCAAGGTTGTACTTCCGCATGAGACTGACGATCTTCGTCCCGTCGAAGGCCAGGACTACATCACCCTCATCACTTGCACTCCTTACGGAATTAACACGCATCGTCTGCTAGTGCGTGGTCACCAAGTGCCGATGGATCCGTCGGAAAGCAATATCTTCGACCAAACGCACGGGACTGGATGGCAGTGGTGGATGTATGCCCTGCTCGTAGCGGTGTTTGTGCTTGGCACAGGCTTTGCGTGGTGGCTCTGGCGCCAGCGCCTCGACGCCGACGAAGAGCTTGACGACGACGCCGAGAACGCGGACGTCGAGACTGCTGATGGCGACGCAGACAGCGATGAACTCGCTGAAGGCAGCGAATCAGCGTCCGAACTTAATAACAACACTTCGTGGTGGGAAAACGACAATGAATAAATATTTGACATCCACCTGGAACCGGATAGCTGCGTTCTTAGCTGCCTGCGCTCTGGTTGCAGTGATGGGTGCAATCGGCGCCAATGACGCCAACGCGGCCAGGATCGTTGGACGCGTGGACGCTCCGGGCGTCTCAGCAACGAGCGGCACTGACATTGTGCGAATTACCTTGAGCCCGGGAAACCCGGACGATGATAATTCGTCGGCATCGGGCTCTATTTCTGGCGTGACCATTCATCTGGAGCGCCTCAAGGGAATCTCACCGTCAAGCCCGCAGGACCGCGAGAAGGTGGAAAACGCCACCGCAGCTGAGCTTGCCGAGTGGCCGAAAGACCTCCACTTCAGCCAGGTCACTGACGAAAACGGCTCTGTTAAATTCAGTGATCTGCCGGAGGGTATCTATCTTGTGACCTCGACGGCTCCGAATGACAGTTACCGGGAGATCAACTCCTTCTTGGTATCGGTGCCGTTCTACGGTGCGGGCTATGACTCCACGCCGGTAGAGGGAGTCATTGTGGCGAAGTCGCATAAGCCGGGGGAGACGCCACCACCGTCGACGCCTCCGACGACTCCGCCGAAGACCCCTCCGACAACGCCACCGGGAACACCGCCGACTACGCCGGGAACATCGACCCCGCCGAAGACGCCTCCGACGACGCCGACAACTCCGACAACTCCGGGTAAACCGGGAACCTCGACGACAACGTCGACTACCTCTACGACACCTGGTGAGCCTGGCACTTCGACGCCTTCGGATTCGTCGGGTTCATCCTCAAGCTCGGGAAGTAGCGGACGGTCCGGTTCCTTGGCACTCACCGGTGTGCAGGTAGCAGGGCTGGTAGCCGTCGCTGCTGCACTAATCGGCGGAGGATTCGTCATCATCGCCGCTAGCAAAAAGAACTCAGAAAGTGGGAAGAACTAATGTTTTCGACAACATTCCGCTTGCCGGATTCAATGCGAACTGCGCTTCGCATGTTCTTGGCTGCTTTGCTAGCGGTAGCTCTCGTTGTCAGCGGTCAGGCTTTTGCTCCCACCGTGCCGCAGGCGCAGGCTCAGACGGAGGTTATTCCGACGTCTCCGCCGAAGTATGAGTTTAAGAAGATTAAGACGAAGCCAAATCCGGGCGATGCAAAATTTGAGTTCACTATTGATAGTGATGCGACGATTGACAGTCTCCAGTTCAATGTTGGTGGCTCAGGGCATCTTTTAACGTATGATTTGGTGGTTAATGGTAAGAGTATTGCTCCGCAGTTTACGACGAGTGATAGTTCTCGACCGGTGCCGCTTGAAGTTGTGCACAAGGGGCTGAACCAAACCGTCAAGGCGGGCGATAAAGTCAGGCTAGAGCTTTACTACGCTGCTCCGTCAGCAACAGGCAATGTATTCGTCACCCTTCGCGGTACTCCTGACGGCTCTACTGAGCCCACCGACCCGAGTGAGCCAACAGATCCGTCAACTGACCCGACGGAACCTACCAATCCTACTGACCCAACGGAGCCAACGGATCCGACTGAGCCCACTGAGCCGGAGAATCCGGAGCCAGAACCTGGAACGGTAACTCCCGCGGACCCAACCCTTGTTGATCCCGCGACTGCACCGGAGTGCGTGGAGAAGGCATACATCAATATCCCGGACACTAAGGGAGTTGATTACTACCTCAACGCAGAGAAGAAGCCGGCTGGCCCCCACGTCTACGAGCAGAACAAGCCAGGTACGGTCAAAATCACTGCGGTGGCACAGCCGGGGTTCAAGCTCGCTCCGAATGCACGTACCGAGTGGACCTTCAATCTGAGTGGCGAGGTAAAAGACTGTTCAGATTCTTCCGAAGACCCCAAACCACCGGCTGTCGACGGGCGTCACTTTGATGCCATCGGTCACGAGTTTGCAGTTAAAGCTGACCCAGTAGATCCGAAGAAGCCCAATGCCTTTACGGCTAAGGTGACTGAGGAATCTCACATGAAGTACGCAACCGTGCGTATCGAGACTGACGCGACCTTCTTGGATCCGCAGAAGTACAACCTCACTCTGGACCAGATCGAGCCAGGCGTGACCTTGCAGAAGCGCAACGTCAATATTGGCAACGGCTTCATCACTATGGAAGTCGTGCCGGTAAAGGATGGCAAGCCGGTTGACTCTGCCGTTGTGCCGAAGGATGCGGTATTCACCTTCACTAATAATCTGTCGCAGAACAAGAATTTGAAGGTCACTCTGGATGTCTACGGAGAGAAAAAGGACGAGCCAAAACCACCGGAGATTATCTCGCCACCAGATGGAGCCAAATGGGTGCATGGGCGAGTCCCTAACCCGCCGATGCCACAGCGTTGTGGTCTGCGTATTGCTGTAGTAGCAGACCTTTCGACATCGCTCCGTTACGCAGATACTGATGGTTTCGAAGCATCTAAAAAGGCCGCGAATGCATTTATCGATTCCCTGCAGGGCACTCCAGCCGAGCTCGGCATCTATAACTTCGCAAGTGACGGTCCGGCTAATCAGGCTGGAACGACACACGGTCAGAACCCACCATATATTTCAATGCTGTCGGAGCAGGGCGTCCAGCGAGCAAAGGACGTAGTTAAGAACTGGAGCTATAACGCAAATAACAGTGCTACGAACTGGGAAGCGGGCCTGAAGCAGGTCAAGGATAACGACTACGACGTGGTGTACTTCATCACTGATGGTATGCCCACGACCTCCTCGACAATCAAGAGCAAGGGCATCGGTGGTGAATTCGTTCAGGCTAGTGCTCTCAACGACGCAATCAAAGCATCCAACGAACTCAAAGCTGCCGGTACCCGTGTTGTGCCGCTCATGGTCGACCTGACTCTTGGCGGGCGAAGCAGCCAACGCCCCGTTGTAACGAATGATCTGGTGCTCAAAGACGCCAAGCGCATTGGCTGGCAAGCAGATCCGGGACAAGCCCCAGGCCTCTACTACAAAATTCGAAGTGATCACCCGAAGGCTTCGCACGCCAATTACATCAACACCGACACCATGGCGAATCTGAAAATGGCGTACGACGCGGCAGGCAACCAGGCCCTGCAGGTGTTTGAACGGATGCCTAATGGGAGGTTAAACACAGTTACTTCGGACATGTCTAGGTGGACCTACGGTGCACGTGGTGTCAAGACCATGGGCGAGGATATCTCGGGCACTGGTGACACGGTGAGGGTGTCTAACTACAGCAATCTTGCGGAACAGATGAAAACAATCGCCCAAGACGTAACCACACGATGCAACGGTGTAGTGAAGGTCAAGAAGAGGATTGTCGATGAAAACGGCAAGGTTCTCGAAGACGGTGCCCCTGGTTGGGAGTTCACCCTGTCCGCAAATAACAATGTCATCGGTTCTGGTAATGGCCCGTTAGTTCACCAGTCGATGAAGGTGACCTCCGGTTCTGAATCCGATAAGGGTACTGCATCGTGGAACATCGAAAGCGAGAGGGAACAGTCGCTGGTTCTGACTGAAACGCAGAAGCAGGGCTACACCTTGTTCCGTCGCGGTGACACCTTGGATTCCACCGGTGACTACAACGCCGTATGTACTCAAACCCGCGACGGGAAAACCTCACCTCTCAAGGTGGAAAATGTGGGCGAGTTTGGTTTCCGTGTAAAGATGTCGGAATCCAATAAGGTCCTGTCTTCCATTTCCTGTGTTGTCGATAACTACGAAGCGCCGGACACCAAGCCAGGCAAGCTGACCTTGGAAAAGGCGGAGTACGTCGATGGTGAGGGAGTCAAGATTCTACCGGGACTTGGTGGTGCAACCTTCGATATCTACCCCTCGGCTGGTGGGCAGCCGGATTACAGTGGAGGACCGGTCTACACCATCACGCCTGATCAGAAGTCAATTGAAATCACTGAGACTGGCACTTTCTACCTTGTAGAAACGAAGGCGCCGGCAGGACTTAGCCTGCTGCCAGAGCCAGTAGCTTTTGAAATCTCAATTGACCAAGAGACTAAGGAGTACACCATCTCGGTGGTAGGCGGCAGTAGCCCGCTTATCAAGGCCGAAGGCTCCGGCGAACTCATGATCATGCAGGTGACCGACACCAAGACCGGCAAGCTGCCAAAGACCGGTGGAAACGGCGTCCTTCTCTGGACACTGTTTGGTGCGGTAATCGCAAGCTGCGGTTGGTTCTGGACTCGCCGCCAGCAGTCCTAATAACAAGAATGGGTTCTGTGCAGTCGCCTGCACAGAACCCATTGGGCAGCACAAAGAACAAGACTCGCGTCCCACCCATCAGTAAGCCCTACGCAAACAAAGCCCTCTTACCAGGGTGAGTTAGCGGTGATGTATGAGCCAAGCTGCTGTCCGTTGCCATCGATGATGTTCCAGGTAGTTGAAACAACGCCGACAGCGCCTTTATCCGGAACCCATACTGGGCCTCCGGAATCGCCGCGTTGAGCCTGTACGTTTTGAACCTGCAGAGCGTTGTCCTCGGTTTGGTATGCCTCGCGATCAGCGGCTAAACCGCAGCTCACTTTCCCCGTAGTGTTTCCGTATATGCAGACTGTCTCGCCTGTTTGAACATCTGTTGGGGATAGAGTCGAATCGCCCGAATACAAATTCTCACCGGCAATAGCGGGGTCGTCAAGCGAGACAACTCCAATGTCGTTTCCTGTATCTAGTGAATGGTCATAGGTGGGAGACGGTTGGAATACTCCAATTTTCTGAAAGGTCCCATCCGTCACCGTGTCTCCATCTTGTCCACAATGCCCTGCTGTATAAATCTGAGAGTTGGTCTTGTCGACATAGCCAGCCGTACAGACACTAGCTTGCGGTCCATTAGCGTGAACGATGACAACTGGATCGCCTTGGTTAATGGTGGCGGCGTAGGCCGGTAGCCCGGTTGTAGCCGTGATAACGGCAGTGACAGTGAAAATCCATGAAGGTCTATTCATGGGGAAATCTGCTCCTCAGTGAGTCGGTCGGTGGCGGCCCAAAAAAACTGGTTGTGGCGTTTTCAGGCCGCACATTGAAAAGCATTTCCTCAGGCTGTGGTTCCTAGAGGGCGAATACGAACGCGCAAAGTAAGCGTCCAATCATCCCAAAGATGCGTAAAACAAAGCTAATCTCGTCGAAAAAGATGGAACTATGCGTGCCGGGCAGTTCATATACCCGTTTCGTATCGCGAATATAAGGAAATATATAAACCTATCAGTTAAGGCAAAACCTACGCTCAACTGCGCAATCATGCGCGATAGCGTTCTAAAAATGGGGTAGAAGAAAGGCCAACGCCCATCGGGGGAGCGGGGCTAAACAGCAGCCGAGTCGCCGCTGGCGCTGTCGCCGTCGTCAAGCGCGGCAACCAAATCGCGGTGCGCACGAGTTCCAATCATGGTCGGCACTAACTCACTGCCAAAATGTGGAATCTTACTGTGAGTTGTCACTCGTTATACAAAGTTGTCGAATTTGTTAGCAAGCGGTTGGCAAGCAGGACTCGTTCGCAATGCCAGAACAGTAAATGACAGGTCATATACTGCCGCTGAGCAGGAATAATCCTGCAATACAGAACTACCCGGGAGATCGGGGAAGAAAAGAAAATCTAGTCTGTAATCCAGTTTTCCAAGAAACAATCGTAACGAAATCCCTACTAGAGGGGCTCTCGCGCAGTCAAGTACTCTTAGCCGCACTGCAGGTTGCCTGCGGCAGTTATAGCATTGGCGTTGTCCAGACATTTCGTCTACAACACTGAGAACAGGAACGGCACATCATGGCTGACAATGCAAAGAACACTGCTAAGAACACCCCGGCAACTAAGGCTGGCTCGGACTCCGCGAATAAGGGAACCGGCCACGGCCACACCTCTATCGACGACAGCGTCGTCTCCAAGATTGCCGGCATCGCTACCCGCGAGGTCTCCGGTGTCTATGACCTTGGCGGCGGCATGGATCGCTTCGCTGGTTCCGTCCGTGAGTTTGTCTCCGGCGGTAGCGCCAACGTATCCCAGGGAATTGCTGTTGAGGTCGGCGAGCGCCAGGCTGCAGTGGACGTCACCATCATCGCTGAGTACGGTGTTGCCATCCACGAGCTGGCCGAGGCTATCCGCCAGAACGTCATTAGCTCCGTTGAGCGTATGACTGGCCTTGAGGTCACTGAAGTCAATGTTGATGTTTCCGATGTTCACACCGACTACCAGACCCCGCAGGAGCGCGAAGAAGAGGCCGCTAAGCAGCGCGAAGAGCAGCGCAAGGCCATCGCGGCTGCTAACGAGCCCAAGGAGCAGCCACGCGTTCAGTAGTTAACAACTATTGCGCGTCGAGGCCGGGCAGGATGGGCAGTTAAGCCCGTATAAAGGGGAATTTCATGTTCGATAATTACACAAAGACCTTCGCGACGATTGCCGTTGTCCTGTGCTTCGCCGCAATGATTGGTGGTTTCACGGGTTTTCTTGCGGTTATTGCCTTCGGAGGTCTGGCCGGTGCAGCCGGTGCGGTACTCGATGGCAAAATCGATGCGCCCGAGCTCAACCGTAAGTTCAACCGAGGAGGCCGCCGACGGTGACTATCCACGTTCCAGCAACGCGTGGCACCACCGTCGTAAGCGAAAAGGCAATCCGCCGCATCGTAGAGATGGCCGTGCGCGCGGTTCCCGGCACCCTCGACCAATCCCGTGTGCTAGGGCGCGACTATCCAATTGTCTCTATCGATAGTGAGATTGCCCCTAGTTCTGCCACGACCAATGCCGTTAGTGCAGTTCGAGTCGCAGTTCGCGCCGTTGCATCATGGCCGGCGCCGACAGCGGAAATTGCGGTGCGCATTCGTTCAAGCGTCGCCGCCTGGCTCGCTGATATGGCCGGTCTTGAAAATGTCACCGTCGATGTTGACATCGACAGTGTCGAACCCGGGCACGTGCGTGTCACCCGACAGGACTTAGCGTACTTTTCAGATCACCCGCAGTTGACACCTGTCCGGGTGAACCAGCAGGTAGTGACCGCTCCGCAGGTGCGGCGGGTCCCAGAAGTGCGGTCCATCGCCGTGCCGACGCCGCAGCCAGTGCGCAGTATTTCAGTACCGCAGCCGCAGTCAGTGCGTAGCATTCAGCCGGTGACACCGCAGCCGGTACGCAGCATTACTCCGCCGCGTCCGGAACGAGTACGCAGTGTCCCAGCGCCTGCTCCACAACCGGTGCACTCCGTCATCCCGCCGAAGCCGCTACCAGCTGTGGCTATTAAGGCACCGAAGCCGCAACCGGCCCGTCGCATTGTTGCGCCGCCGCCGCTGCCAGTGGCTCGCACCTCGGCACCGAAGCCGGTACAGGTGCGTCGCACACCAACTCCACGGCCAATACAGCTGCGAAAGGTCACAGCACCAAAGCCGACGTCCTTGGTACAGGTGAGTGTCCCCCGGCAACCAAAGCTGCGTCCGGTACGAGTGCCGTCGCCACGCACAATTAGCGTTAAGACGCCACGACCAGCGCTACTGCGGCCGGTTAAAATGCCGCGTCCAACTCGGCTGAAACAAGTTCGCGCACCGCGACAGGAGCAGCTGCGCCCGGTATCCGTGCCACAGCCACGTACCGTGGTGGTAAGCACGTCAGAGCCGCGCCCACTGAAAAAGATTGAGGTGACACCCTATGACGCCGACTGAGAGGTTATCGGCCGCGGTGGTCTCGGACGAGTCAGTCGAAACTCGCCAGGGACGTGACCCGCGTCAATCACCAAAGGTCCGCGGGCTGGGAGTTTTCACCGGTCTGTTGATGATTGCAGCGGCCGTAGTCGCAGGTAGAGAAGCAATCATTAGCGCCAATAGCTCAGGTGACACCTCATGGTTACAGCCAGCATTCGACTGGTTCAGCAACCCTCAGGGCTCAGCCGCGTCATGGGTGTTGCTCCTCGTCGGAATCCTCGCTGCAATCTATGGGCTGGGACAGCTCATCGCGGTGTTCCTTCCTGCCCCGCGCCGGTATGTACGCGTCGATGACGATGGCAACCTGCCAGTTTGGATGCATGAGTCTGACTACCAAGAAATCCAGAATGGCACGGCACTTGCTTCCGGAACTCACGGCGGATACGAAGGTGATGACAAGTGAAAACATCAGTAAGCGTATTCGACCGAATTGTGTTGTTCCTCTTCTCAGCACTGCTACTTCTGGTAGCAACATGGGCGATTGCAAGCTACTTCGACGTCGCACCCGCACAGTGGCTTCACGACACCGGCCGGATGGAATCCTGGGAAAAAATACCTGAGCAAAGCTGGTATGTTCCCGTCCTCGGTGTCGTCACAGCGATTCTAGCGGTTGTCGGCTGCAGCTTGGTGGTCGCTAATCTGCGATCGCACCGGTTCAGCACGGTCGCCGCATCGGAATCACAGGAAAAACTAGGAGAGATTTCGCTGCCGGTCGCCGATGTTGCCGATGCGGTGTGCGCCGATCTAGAGCGCAACGTCCACATCAACCAGGCGGAGTCGCGGGTCTACCGGGATAATGGAATCCCCACCTTAGAAGTGACTGTGGCGATGCCGCCGCAGGCGAGCCTCCCCGCTGTTGTAGCTGCCTTGAAAAACGCGGAGCGCGATATGCGTGATGCCCTCGGACATGCGGATATTGCCTCGACCTACAAAATCGAACTGGACCGTTAGCCAGCTTCGCGGGGAGACAAACTACAACGGCTAGGTGCCCTAGCCGGAGCGGGCCTAAACAGCAGCCGAGTCGTCGTTGGCGCTGTCGCCGTCGTCAAGCGCGGCAACCAGATCGCGGCGCGCACGGGCGACGCGGGAGCGAATGGTGCCCACACGGCACCCTGCGATTTCCGCGGCCTCCGCGTAGGAGTAACCCAGCACCTGCGTCAGAATGAGTGCCTCGCGGCGTTCTTCCGGCAGCTGCTCCAGCAGCACGCGGGCGTCGGCGAGCTCTGACCACGACTCGCCAGTCGTAAACTGCTCGGCAGCGTTTTCTACTTCCACCGCAGACTTCTTCGGGCGCGCCGAATCATGGCGGACCGAATCCACCCACACGCGCCGGGCCAGCGACAACAGCCAGGTGCGGGCAGAAGAACGCGCCGCAAAACGGGGAAGTGCCCCCATGACACGCAGATACGTCTCCTGCGTTAAATCATCCGCAGCATCAACGCCGCCCAGATGTGCGACCAGACGCCACACGTCCTTCTGCGTCAGCCGCACAAACTCCGTCAGCGCAGCCTGATCACCGCGACCGGCTTTCAGCGCCAGCTGCGTGATGTATTCGTCATTAGAGACGAGGCGTGCGGGAGTCATGGCAATAGCTTAGCAACTTAAAACCTAAAGATAATTCGCCTGGCTGCACGTGGCCTCACCTGCAAAAAGCAGGCAGCAACGCAGCCAGGCGAACTAGGGGGCTGAAGTGTTAGAAGCGGATGGCGTCGATGGGCTTGACGCGGACTGCGATGGTGGCCGGGATAATACCCGCCAGCGCGCCCACGAACGTCGCGACCAACACGCCGATTACAGCGGCCGTGACGGGGTAGGCCACGGCACCGGTCTCCAGCGGCAACGCCAGCATCTTATCCAGCGGCAGCTGCTTGACCGTGATGATCGATGCAATCACGCCAACCACGCCCGCCACCGTCGTGGCGACAATCGACTCCAAGAACACAGAGATAAAAATCCGGCCTGCCGACGCGCCCATTGCGCGACGAATACCAATCTCACGGACACGGTGGCCGATGGTGACAATCGAGACCGTGAGCAGGCCCAACGCGCCAAGCGCGATCACGATGCCACCGATAATGCCCAGCGCCGTAGTGATGGTGTTATTCATCTCCTGGGAAATCTCCGTGTCCTTCTCCGACAGGGAGGTATTCACCTTCCAGCTGGGGCCGAGCTCCGCCTGGAAAATGTTGTGCAGCGCCTTCTGGTTCTCCTTCGCGGACTCCTCAGGCGTTGCGACGAGAAGTTGCGGCTCACCCACCGGACCCTCGTAGCCGGCATTGAGGAAGGAATCGTAGTGCGTGACAATGCTCGGGGCGTCCCACGATCCGAGGGACTTATACACTCCCACCACGGTGAAAGTGGTGTTGCCGGTTTCCTTCAAGGTGAAGGTTGGGTGGTCGGCTAGCGCTGGGTTTCCCAGGCTCTCGTAGAACTGGTCGTTGACCACCACGGGGTTCATCAAGCGCTGGCCATCGGCATCTTCCAAGCGGCGTCCCTGCACGATGGTGCGGGCATAGATATCGAACCAGCCGGGGTCAGCGGCAATCAGCTCGGGAGTACCTGGCGAAAAACACTCGTAATCATCCGGTGTGCAGTCATCCATATTGTGCTCAGGTGTGGCTGGCTGCATGCGAACTCGCGACCACAAGTTGGCATGGGTGGTCTCTACCAGGCGATGCGTGGCAGCGGAAAAAGCGTCGTTGATGGACCCGTCCGGATTGATGACGCTCAAATCGTCCGGTCCGTTTCCGCCGACGCCCGCGCCGCCGAAGCTGCCGAAGCTATCGGCCATTGTGCCGGCGCTGCTGTCACCGCCGAAGCCGCCATCGCCGAAGCCGCCGCCATCCTCAGAACCGGAACTACCCGCTCCGGCAGTCAACGTGACCGTGCCGGCGATACCCGTGCTCTGCGCGGTTACCGCATCCTGAGAGCTGGTGAGAATATTGCCAAGCGCAATGACTGTGGTCATCGCCCACACTGCGGCGGCCACACTGACCAGCGACAGCATGATGCGGCCACGGTTAATGCGCAGCTCATGCCACGCTTCCAGCAGAGCGCCGAGATAAGGCGTTGCTGTATAGAGGAAGGAAGGCCGTGACTTCGATTCTGTTTCTTTATTCGTCGTCATCAGCAACCTCCTCGAAGCCGTGCATAGCGTTGGCGGCAGATAGCAGGACGGAGTCGGCGTGCAACTGACCGTCGCGAAGCTCAAGTGCCCGATCGCCGCGCTCGGCGACCTCTAAATCGTGCGTAATCACAATCAGCGCAGCATTGTTTTCCGTGGCGACTTCTTCGAGCAGATCCATGACGATCTTGCCGGTGTCGACATCGAGCGCACCAGTGGGCTCATCGGCAAGAATGAGCTGCGGTTGGCGCACGAGCGCACGGGCAATCGCCACACGCTGCTGTTCACCACCGGAAAGCTGCGAGGGCGTGGCCTCTAGACGATCGCCCAGACCGACGCGCTCCAGCATCGCGGCGGCGAGCTCGGTGCGATTCCAGAACTTCTCGCCCCGGTCGTACATCAGCGGAACCTCAACGTTTTCCAGCGTGGTGCGGGAAGGGAAGAGGTTGAACTGCTGGAAGACGAATCCCAAATTATCGCCCCGGAGCGCAGCGCGTTTCCTGTCTGACAAGGTGGAAATATCGGTGCCGTTGAACGTGTACGTGCCAGAATCCGGCAAATCGAGCATGCCAATGATGTTCAGCAGCGTTGACTTACCCGAACCGGACTGGCCGACAATGCTGAGGTGCTCACCACGTGGCACTTCGAGGTCGATGCCTTTCAAAATAGGCAGCTCCTCGCCGTTGGGCAGCGTCACTGTTCGAGTGACTGCGGTCAAACTAAGCATGGCGCGGGCCTACTTTTCAGAGCCAGCGTCATCGCCGGACTCATCGAAGCCAGTGTCACTGCCATCACCAGCGCCGGTGCCAGTGCCGTCGCCGCTGCCGTCGCCAGCGAACTCGTTCTTGTAGGAAGGCACGTACTCCAAAACCTGCTGGCCTTCCTTCAGACCACGCTTGATTTCAATGAAAGTGCCATCATTGGCGCCCAGCTCGACCTTGATCTTGGTGGGCTTGCCGCCATCCTTAGCTGGAGCGTAGACAACACCTTCGCGGAAGCGTCCCTCCACGGCGGTCACTGGCAGTGCTGGAACCTCCGAGGTCGTGCCGCTGCCAAGAATCAGCGTTGCGGGAACACCTTCGTAGACGGTCTGATCTGCGGGAATATCGCAGCGCAGCTGTGGGCCGCCCGAGGAATTACCGGCAGCGGCGGCACCCATGCCAGCGCCGTCTCCGGCACCAGCGCCAGCGCCTTGCGAGCCCGCGCCACTTCCCGTGACCGTCTTCACCGAATCACACAAAAACGGTGCCGGGCCATCGGTGATAGCGAGGCGGCCATTGTTAATCGAGTCTCCCAGCGTGTACAGCTGGCTCGGCTTGATAGGTGCTACGGCGTGGAAGCTATTCGGCGAAATGGTGCCAATTTCCTGGCCAATCTCGACCGTCTGGCCAATGACGATATCCCACTGCACAGTGCCAGAAGCCTTAGCGGTGATGTTGCCCCAGGTTACGGTGGTTTCGGGCACAGCGGCTGCGGCGCTTTCATCATCGGAATCCGCGCCGCCGGAGGTGCTGGCAGTCTCGGACACCGAGGTCTTCTTCACTTGGAGCAGGTTTTGCCCCTCTACGGCGTTGCCACCGCTGTTGACAAAGGCGTCAGTGATTTCACCAGACGCGTTGGCGCGGATCACCGTGGGCTCATCCGGGACGATGGTGGCAGACAGCTTCTGCGTGTTATTGATCCGCTGAGGGGATAGCTCCGTGGTGGGTTGGGAGAAATCACCGGTTGCTTGCGCATAGTCCTCGTCGTTAGCGGGGAAGAATGCGATCTTGAGAAGCGCAATGGTCGCCAGCAACGCCAGCGTGTACTTGAAGATTGTGAGCGCTTTTGCGCCCCTCCCTTGTTTTTTCATGTCTGCAGAAGTATCCGATCAAAATCCAAATTGACAGCGTGGTACGCGAAAAATCCTACCCTCAACGCCTGCGGGCAGTGGTAGTGCTGGCTATACCTTTTATTCACTGCTGATAGGTATTGCTTGAAAGCGCAGTAAGTGCTTTTCGACGGTCATTGTGTGTGGTTTTCCTTGGGGAAATCTGTCCTTTTTGGGGTCGGTTGTTTGTCGCCGATACAGCGAACCTAATCGGACTAATAATTAAGTCCACATATCAATCGCGGGCAACTAATAGGAAAAAAGGTGAAACTTCGTGTAGGGTGGAAAACGTCAGGGCATGTTGTGACTGTCATCTAGCCCTTGTCTTTAGGAGGAAACGCCCCCATGTCGATTCTCTATGAAGGCTCCAATGGTCCGACCACTCGTCTCAACGGTGCGCCGGTTCCTACAGAGCAGCACTCGCAAACCAATGGCCTACAGGGAGGTATTAACCTCCACGACGTCCACCTGCTGGAAAAACTCGCGCACTTCAACCGTGAGCGCATTCCGGAGCGCGTTGTTCACGCTAAGGGTGCAGGTGCTTTCGGTGAGCTGACCGTCACCGAGGACGTCTCCAAGTACACCAAGGCTGCCGTCTTCCAGCCGAACACTGTCACTCCGATGCTGGCGCGATTCTCCACTGTCGCTGGTGAGCAGGGCTCCCCGGATGGTTGGCGTGACGTGCGTGGCTTTTCGCTGAAGTTCTATACCGAAGAGGGCAACCTCGACATCGTGGGCAACAACACTCCAGTGTTCTTTATCCGCGATGGCATTAAGTTCCCGGACTTCATCCACTCTCAGAAGCGCCTGCCGGATACGGGTCTGCGCGATGCCAATATGCAGTGGGATTTCTGGACTGCCTCTCCGGAGTCCGCTCACCAGGTCACGTACTTGATGGGTGACCGTGGTATTCCGAAGGACTTCCGTCATATGGACGGCTTCGGTTCCCACACCTACCAGTGGATTAACGCTGAAGGTGAGCGTTTCTGGGTTAAGTACCACTTTAAGACTCGCCAGGGCTGGGACTTCCTGACGGATGATGAGGCCGCTGAGCTGGTAGGCGAAAACACCGACCATGCTCGCCAGGATCTCTTCGAGGCGATTGAGCGCGGCGACTACCCAACCTGGGACGTCAAGGTGCAGATTATGCCTTACGACGAGGCCGCCAGCTACAAGGTGAACCCGTTCGACCTGACCAAGACCTGGTCGCAGAAGGACTACCCGCTGATTCCGGTCGGTCACTTCACCCTGAACCGCAATCCGGGCAACTTCTTTGCCGAGATTGAGCAGGCCGCATTCGCGCCGTCGAATACCGTCCCGGGTGTTGGCTTCTCCCCGGATAAGATGCTGCTGGCTCGTGTGTTCTCCTACGCTGATGCGCACCGCTACCGTCTTGGTGTCAACCATGACCAGCTGCCGGTGAACCAGCCGCGCTGCCCAGTGAATTCCTTCTCGCAGGATGGCTACGGCACCTACCACTACGCGGACCCGAACCTGCCGGTTCATGGCTCCAACGCCACCGGACGCGGCCCGGAGGCCGATACAGCGGCTGCCGCCAAGGCCGCTGGCTGCCCAGTGCACTCCGGTCACGCGGGCCAGGTTGACGCTGGCACCTTTGGCCAGTGGGAAAGCGTGGGCGAAGAGTTCTACGCCGGAGCGTACGTCCAGCACCCCGAGGATGATGACTTCTCGCAGGCAGGCGACCTTGTTCGCAACGTGATGGACGATGCCGAGCGCGATCGCTTGGCAGACAACATCGTCGGTGCCATGCAGGGCGTTTCCCCAGAGGTGGAGCAGCGTGTCTACCAGTACTGGACCAACGTTGATTCCTGGCTCGGTGCTGAGGTGGAAAAGCGCTTCAAGGCAACGAAGTAAAGCAATGAAGTAAGGCAGCCGCGTGGGGCTGTGCAGTAAAACCGCAGAGTAGAGCTGCACAGTCACGCGGTAGGTCAAAGTAAATAGAAAAGCGTTAGCCCTGCAGATGGTTTGACCAGCTGCAGGGCTAACGCTTATTTAAAAATTCTGTCTGTGCATGACAGCCACGGGCTTGGTGGTTGCCTGCACGCCGACCCGGTTTGGGCGGCTAAGGAACAACCCTAAGTGTGAGCTGTTTTAGGCTCCGATGCCCGGCAGGCTTGGGGAGCCGTTGAAAAGCGACTTCGGAGCAGCTGTAGCCTCGTCAGCCTCTTCGGCGGACTCGGACGCCTCTCGACCCTGTTCGGCAGCGTCGGAGACACTATCAGCCTCGACGCCGGTGACGTGAGTGGAGTTGTCATTCTTCGTGGACTGATCGTTCGTGATGTTGATGTCCATGAAGTCGCGGCCGAACGGAGCGTTCCAGTCACCGGTTTCTAGCAAGGTCAGATCACCATCGATGGTCGGGTTAATCTCGACGGTGACGTTGACGGTCGGGCCGGAAGGCATTGCTTCCAGAACCTCAACGATAGGAGTGACGTCCATTTTTGGTGTTCCTTTAGACAGTAACGAAATGAAGAATATCGGTTTTAACTGAACAATAAACCGCAGTCTTTATTAGAGACTCGCGGTTTATTGTGTCAAGGATTGGCGGAGCTATTGTCCTGCCATGAAGCCCGGGAGCTTACTTGCCTGGGTTAACGCCAATGTTCGGGTTCAGGAAATCGAACTGACGCTGGTCGTTCTGTTCAACGGTGGTCTCCGGGTTCAGGAAGTCGGAGACGGTGACGTCGTGGGAGTCGGTGGTGGAGTGGTCGTCGGTGACGGAGATGTCCAGGAAGTCGTTACCGAACGGCAGGTTCAGGTCGCCACCAACGTTGGCGAAGTTGACGTCGTTGCCAGCCAGCTGCTCGAAAGCCGGCAGCGGGCTCTCGACGGTGACTGCCGGAAGAGCTTCGAGGATGGTTGCGATATCTTCTGCGGAGCAGGACATGAGAAAATCCTTAGGTTCTCGGGGGTAAAGATTTTGAGTCGCTCTTGGCGAACTCACAGAAATTAAGTTAACCGATGGGGCAAGGGGCTGCAATGAAAAAATAGGTGGCTCGGTCCGCCTCCGGTCGGTTGCGGCCCCTAAAGAACGCTCAAATCCATCTAAAAATTTTGGAAAGTGGGCGGTTTTGAGTCGGTCGGGACGAACCCGGTCTCTGCCTGAATATCGGATGACAAAAGTGTTGTTTTCCTTATATTTACCGGGATTGCATTGATTGTTTTGTTCTTGGTGTCACAAAGGTGCAGGCAAACGGCGAATTCATCAAAAATGATAACCAAGGGCAACCTAACTAAGGGAAACCAAGGGTTAGTTAACGGCGAAAACTGCCACTCAATTTAGGGGCATAAACGGGGTTAACGAGCGACTCATATCCCATGAGAGGTACATCACATTGTGGGAGGCCAAAAGTGTGGGGAAAAATACCCCCTTTTGGGTAGGGTGGGTGGCCCAAAGGGGGTCTTGGAGAGCACTGAGAGGCTGCTCTGAAACCGGCCGGAAGCGGCGTATGCGGGGACGCTTCCCGTGCCGCTAGCTACCGCTCCGGCACGTAGTCCTCAGCGGAGCCATCACGGGCACCCAGCACCGCGCGTCCAAGTACCTCGGAGGCGACAGTAGCGACGACCAGGACAGCAACAATGGCCAGAATGGCAGTAAGTGTCTTTCCCCACGTCAGATCGCCCTGGTCGGCCTCTAGGATCAAGTTGGCAATCACCAGTGCGGGGATGCCCACCATGATTCCGGCTGAAAGCTGGTTCAACCGGCTCAGGGCATCTTTAGAGCGCCACATGGCCACGCCCGCCAGGAGCAGGTACAAAGATCCGCCAATGACCAGCACGGCAAACAATATAGTTACAAGAATTGAAGCGATACTCATATTGCGATTCGTCCTTAATCGGTCTTAGCGGCGGCCACGGGAAATAACTCGGGCCAGGCCCACGGTCGACAAAATGCCAAGCAAGCCCGCCAGCATTGCAATATCGAAAGTGATGGCCGTAGTCCGCAGCATGGCAGTTGTGAGGAACACTCCCACCATGGGGTAGAAGGCAGCGTCGGAAAGCACTGCGCGTGAGACATTGCCCTTGACCCGGAAGATCAGCACCACGCCCACAAGCAGCGCCACTGAACATAGAGCAATGCCAATGCCACTGATTACCTGTACTGCGGTGGGATCGATCAATGTGTCATTCATGAGCGTGCTCCTTTATCTTCGCCTTTGGAGGCAATGCCATCCGGCAGCGGCAGACCATGGTCGACCTCAGCGGCAACGCCGACGACGGCATCCGGGTCAATGAACTTGTCCGCGTTGTACTCCTCGAAGACGAACGCCTTCGGGCGGGGGACATCGCGGAGGCTGGGAACAAGGTGCTCCTCCATGTCGTAGAGGGAGTCGTACAGCGCGTCCAGGTCGGCACCGAAGATCGCATGGATGATAAACAACCGTCCCACATCGGTCTCGCGGGCACCACAGACTAGAGTGCCAGGAGTCATGGTGATGGACTCGGCAAAGAGAGTGACCTCCAGGTCAGACGTCACACGCAGCGGCAGCCCAATGAGCACCGGCTGCTGCTTCTGGTGCGGGCGCAGCGTATCACGCACCACGTCTGTCGCAGCCACAACAACCTGCCAGACCAGCCAGAGGGAATAGCGGATAACATGCAGGAACTTCATCAGTAAATACCTCCGATGGCGTTTTCAACCCCGCCGAGAGTGGCCTCGCGGTAGCCATCAATATTCAGCAGCGCATCAGCCGCACCGGTAGTCGCCCAAGTGACGGCGCCGACCGCGACAAACATCGCCACAGAAACAATTGCCAGCATGGCGGACGGCGCAACCAGCGCGCCCGGAACGCGAACCGAATCATCCACGCCCTGCATGGGGCGGCCCCAGAAGACCGCGCGCCACAGCCGAATCATGGCCAGCAGCGAGCCCAGCGAGGCCACGATGATTGCGGTGATTGCGACAATCGAACGGGCATCGCCAGTAGCGGCAGAGGCAAAGACAATGCCCACCTTGCCCCACACACCGGAAAATGGCGGGAAACCAACAATGGAGAAGCTCATCGCCGCCATCACCCAAGCGACTGCTTGGTCGCGGCGAGCAAGCCCAGAAAGCCTGGACAGCGTACCCGTACCGTAGGTCTCTTCCACCGCACCGGAGCCCAGGATGAGGGCACCGACAGTCACCATGTGGTGGATTGCGTAGAAAACACCCGCAGCCAGTGCCGCCTTGGCGCCCTGGCCGTCGTTAGCATCCGTGAACGCCAGCACAATCAGAATGAACGGCATACCCGTGACCATCTGGTAGGCCAGCACTTCACGCATGGTGTTCTCCGCGAGACCCGCAAACGCGCCAACCAGCATCGAGATCGCCATGATGATAATGATCGGCCAGTGCCAGGAGGGGTTCATGCCCACAATCACGACGTAGATGCGGAACAGCATGTACACCGCAACCTTCGTATGCACCGCAGAGAACAGCGCCATCACCGCAGGGCTTGTCGACGGGTACGTCCTCGGCAACCAAGTGTGCGCCGGAACCAAACCAGCCTTCACACATAGTGCGATGATGACAATGCCCAACGCGACCACACCCGTGCCGCCAGGGCCGCCCTCGCTGGCCATGTCGGCCAGCATTGCGATGTTCACATTGCCCGCCGAGCCGTAGATCAGCGCGACGCCAATCAGCAGCACCGTGGAGGTCAAGAGGTTGACCAGCACGAAGTTACGACCAGCAGCCAGGCGGTGCCAGGTACCGGTTACTGCAATCAGGCCGTAGGAGGGCAGCAGCATGACCTCCATGAACACGAAGAAGTTGAACAGATCGGCAGTCAGGAACGCACCCGACATGCCGGCCAACATCATCAGCGTCAGGGAGGGGAAGAACCGCGAGGTGTTTTCACCCGCGACGTGGGCGAACCAGTTACCGATGGCGACCACAGCTGCGGCCACGCCCAGCATCAGCATGGAGAACGTGTCCGCCAAGAAAGGAATCGAGATACCACCGGGGAACGCACCCACACCATGGCCGACCGGGCCGTTTTCAGTGACGTAGAACATCACCCAAAACGCAGCCAGCGACGATAGGGCCGGAACGGCGATGCCCATCGTCGCTCGCATCCACAGCTTCGGCAGGATGGCTGTGACTGCCGACAAAATCAGCGGCAGTGCCGCAAACAGTGGCAGTAGTGAAGACAGAGTTGAAGGAGACATTGCAGAGGTCATTGCAGAGGCTTCTACCATTTCTCGTCACCGCCGAAAGGAGTCTCGCGCGGGAACTTATCCGGAGCCGAAGAGACCCCTGGGGTACCGGTGACCGTGGAGTCCGAGTCCGCCGGAACATTCTTACCCGCACGACGACCAGCCGTCGACAGCTGCCGCATAGCCTCGCGGTCCTCATGGATACGAGTGTCGTCATCGCGGCCCAAACCAGCCAGTGCCAGCATGAAGGCGGTCACAGCCATGGTGATCACGATGGCCGTCAGCACGAATGCCTGCGGCAACGGGTCAGCCATCTGCTCGGCAGCGCCAGCGCCCGCAGTGGCTTCGTTGCCCAGCAGTGGCTCGCCGCGCCAGGCACCGACACCCGTGGACAAAATAATCAGGTTGGCGGCATGCGAAATCAGAGTCATACCGATAATGGTGCGCAGCATGCCGCGCTGTAGCACCAGGTACGTGCCACCGCCTGCGAGGACGGCAGCCATGATGGCGATAATCACTTCTTGGCCTCCTCAACGGTGGCATGAGCTGGGGCAGGGGTGCTCTCCGTTTCTGAGGCGAACACGCCCATCTCCGGCGGCACCCGCAAGCTCGAGCGGTCTGAGTAGAGATCCTGCAGCACATCGTCCGACCCGGTCATACCAGGACGGTTCGGGCCGCCCAGGAGATTCAGCGCGGTTGCCACAATGCCGATGACGGCCAGGTACACGCCGACGTCGAAAAGCAATGCCGTGGTGAGGTGCTGGCCCAGGAACTCGCCGTACAGCGGTGCCAAGAACGACCCCTTGGCGAATCCGATGAAGCCCGTGACGATTGCCGTGATGACACCCGCAGCGCTGAGCGCCACTGGGGTCTTCTTGCCGAAGACCAGCTCGTCGCGGTCCTTGGACAGGTAAATCAGCATGACGGCAGCGGCGCCAATCAGCGCCGCGTTGAAGCCGCCGCCCGGAGCGGTACCGCCGCGGTAGAGAACCACAGCAGACAGGACGAAAAGGACCGGCGACAGCCAGCGGACCAGCCAGCGCATCATGATGGAGTTCAGAGCGGGCTCCGCAAGCGGGGAGGGCTGATCGAGCAGGTGCGGGAAGCGAGGCATCGACGTGACAACCGCCGCCATCGCGACGCCCGCCATACCGAGAACCGCCAGCTCACCCATGGTATCGAAAGCACGGAACTCAACCAGGATCACGTTGACAATATTGGTTTCGCCCGTGACCTTCTCAGTGTTGTCGATGTACCACTGCGCAACCTCAGGCAACTGACGACGGCCAGTGAGGAACCACACCGCGCCGAACGTAGCCAAGCCCACGGCAACTGCCACGACCGCGGCGGAAGCCTGGCGGTTCTTTGAGGTCTCAGAGAACGCGCGCGGCTGGAAGCGCAGCACCAGCATCATCAGCACGACAGTCAGTATTTCCACCATGAACTGCGTCAATGCCACATCTGGTGCGCCCAGCAGGAGAATCTGCAATGTGACGCCGACACCGGTGACGCTGAGCAGCACAGCCGCCTGCAGACGGTTCTTTGCCCGAAGCGTGGCCCACACACCAATCAGGACAACGACCAGCGGAATCAGATCGGTCAGGTGGTCGATGTCGTCAATCTTCGGCAGCACCGGAGCGCCGCCGACACCCGGAGCGATTGCAATGGCCAGGGCGTACACCGCGAGCAGACCAAGCAGCGGCAACAGGTGACGCGACGGCTGATGCGAACGCGCCATCTTCGCCAGCGAGCGACCCACACGCTGCGAGACGCTCAGCGACGCATTGATTGCCTCCACGCCGGTGAACGGGAAGAGCTTGCGGTCGGCCATGACGGCGCCTATGCGGGCGCGAGTGAAGATGAAGCCCACGCCGACAGCCAGCACAATCACAGAGATAATCAGCGGCACATTCACGCCGTGCCACAGGCTCAAGTGCGATTCCTGAGTCGTGCCAGCCGGAAGCTGACCGACCGTATCGGCCACGCGGTCCAGCGGACGGTTCAAAATAGCGCCGGCAGCGAAGGCCGCTGGCAGGCTCAGCAGGCCAGGGATGGCAGCCGGGAGCCACAGCGAAATTGGAGCCTCAGTGATGTGGTCAACGTTGCGCGGACCATCCACAAACGCACCGAACACCAAACGTGCCGAGTACGCGAAAGTACCAATCGCACCAATCGCCGCCACCGTCAGCAGGATGATCACACCGGTGTTGCTCAGCGGCGCACCGTCGAACGCGGTCAGCATGCCTTCCTTCGACATAAAGCCGAAGAACGGCGGAATTGCCGCCATCGATGCTGCGCCGAAAATCATCGAGCCAAAGCTCCACGGCATCTGCTTCCACAGCGGACCCAAGCGGCGAATGTCGCGCGTGCCCGCCTGATGGTCAACCACGCCAGCCATCATGAACAGCGAAGACTTAAACATCGCGTGCGCAATGGTGTGCACAACCGCAGCCATAATTGCGAACCTCGTGCCCACACCAATCGTGGCGACAATCCAACCCAACTGCGAGACCGTCGAGTACGCAATCAGCTTCTTCAGGTCAGTCTGCTGCAGCGCGAAGTAGGCCGTGGCAACAGCCGTCCACATACCCATGACGATCAGCAGCAACTGCCACACGCGCACGTCCGCGAAGACCGTGGAAAAACGCATCAGCAGGTAAACGCCCGCCTTGACGACGGCCGCAGCGTGCAAGAAAGCCGAGACGGGAGTTGCCGCCGCCATGGCCTCTGGAAGCCAGGCGTGGAAGGGGAACTGAGCTGCCTTCGTGAAAGCGCCCAGGGCCACCAGCGCGGCAATGAGGCTGCGCGCTGCCGGGTTGGCCTCCCACTCAGGCGAAGCCAAAACCTCGGTGAGGTTCGTGGAACCGGTTAGCCACACAGCACCGCCGAGGGCGGCCAGAAGCAACAGGCCACCGGTGAAGGTCAGCAGAAGTGTGCGCAACGAGCCCAACTCGCCCGACGAGCCCGATCTTGCAATGAGCAGGAACGACGCCATCGAGACCAACTCCCACCCGATGAAGAGGAGCATGATGTCGTCGGCAAGCACGAGGAGCAAAACCGCCAGCATGAACGCCGTCATCAGGACGTAGAAGCTCATCGCGGATTTCTTCGGCGGCAAATACGCGGTGGAGTAGATGAAAACTATCGAGCCCACCAACAGCGCCAAGAAACTAAACACCATGGAGAGGGGATCGAGCTTCAGCGCAAACGCCGCGTTCAGCTCCGGGGACCAAACGCGGGACCAGGTGAAGGTGGTGCCGTCGAGGACATCGCCCGTTACACGCGAAAGCTGGACCACCGACGCGAGAAAAAACGCGACGATGGGCCAGCCTGCGTGACGACCAAGGAGCTTCACAAACAGCGGGGTCAGCGCCAAGGCAACCGCGACCAACAGCGGGACCGAAAGGAGGGTCAGGCTGTTGGCGGAGGCTTGGGCAGCTTGGGTGGCTTGAGCTGCGAGCGTTGTTGCGTGCTCTGCGGAGCTGCTTGCTTGGGCGGTAATCGTTGCCGGGGCAGAAAGAACGGAATCTAAAGAATTCAATGTTGCCGATACGCCGCCGGACGCAAACTCAGAAGCCAATGTCTGGTCTGGTGGTGCGGTCGCCGACGGCGGACTGGCTGTAAAGGAGCTGGCTGATGCCAGAGCTGCTGCCAGGTGCGTCACTTGGGGGCTACTTTCACATTGCTGTTAAAAAGGTTCGTACTTCTACAGACTAACAGCCACGAAAATGCTCCACGCGGGGTGAAAGGGGCATTCGGGGGAGCGGGGAAAGGCTCTGTGAATCCAGTAGTGAAAATACATAGGAACGAGTGATGAACGGGATGTCGATCCGAGTTGCTGACTGCGTTTATGGCTGGTGGCGTTGGATTGATACGAGTTACTGACTGCGTTTATGTCAAAAATGGCCCTAAAAATGGTCTGAAAGTGTCATAAACTCAGACAGTTTCACATTTGCAGCCCCGGAGTTTTCGGGTTGACAGTTTTGCCACGTAACCCCGGGCTGTGGTGCTGCCGCAGTTGGGGTCTGACTAGTCGCTATCTTGAGAGTCAGACACACTCTTTGGCTATCAACCCTGAACGGCGGCGAAAAGTAGGGTTCAGCAGCCAACGACAAAACCCTCCCTCACTTGGATAATTCCAGGTGAGAGAGGGTTTCTACTTGGTCGGGGTAGCGGGATTTGAACCCACGGCCTCTTCGTCCCGAACGAAGCGCGCTACCAAGCTGCGCCATACCCCGAGGCCGCAGACACAAACTGGGAACATACGTCTCAGTGCTGTGCTTGCGAGGACTTACTTTAGCCCGACGCTGAGTCAGAATGCAAAACGCCTGCTTAACGGGCTGTGGGGACAAGCCGCGGTCTCCGCCGCGCCCTTACAAACTACGAACTGCACCCCGACGGACTACGAACTACGAATCCCGCTCCACAACCTCAATCAAGGTCGCGGATGGGCGGCAGAACAAGCGCACCGGGGCGTAAGGGGAAGTGCCAAGGCCATTGGAGACATGCAGCCACGTCTTCTCGGTCCAGCGCGACAATCCCGAGGCCCGCGAGCGGTCGATACCGCAGTTGGTCACAATGGCCTTCCCTCCGGGCAGGCACACTTGGCCGCCGTGAGTGTGTCCAGAAAGCACCAGGTCGTAGCCATCTTCCGCAAAAGCATCCAACACGTGGGGTTCAGGGGAGTGCGACAGGCCGATAGCGATGTCGGCATCCGCATTCGGGGCACCGGCGATCTGCGAATAGTCCTCCAACTCGTGATGGGGGTCATCCACACCGGACAGCGCCACCTTCACGCCACCCGCCACAAACTCCAGCCGGGCATGGGTGGCATCCTGCCAGCCGTGCTCAATAAACGCAGCGCGCATTCCACGCCACGGCAGCTCGACGCGTGAGGGCTTGCGCTTCTTACCCGTCAGGTACTTCAGCGGATTGACAGGCCGCGGCGCGAAGTAGTCATTTGTACCAAACACGAAGGCACCCGGACGGTTCAGTAGGGGGCCGAGCGCTGCGAGGACACTGGGGACGGCCTTGTCGCTTCCCAGGTTGTCGCCGGTATTAATCACCAGGTCAGGGTTCAGAGCATCGAGGCTGGCAACCCACTTCTGCTTCAGCTTCTGGTTGGGGAGCATGTGGAAGTCGGAGACATGCAGAATCCGGAAAGGCTCACCCTCGCGCTTTCCCGCCCGGGCGAGCGTGCCGGGTGCCAGCACGGGAACTTGCACACGGTGGAGTTTAAATGCGCGCAATTCGATTTGGTTCGCGTAGATGAACGTCGTCAAGCCGAGCGTGGCGATGGCTGCGGCAGACCGCAGAATTCGGTTGGAAAAAGCGCGCGATGTCATGACAGAGACACTATCAACTACAGCGGTAATCTAGGGCGTATGAGTGAACTGAAGAACACAATTGTCTCCGATATGACCGCCGCAATGAAGGCCCGCGACAAGGAAACCGTTGCGGCGCTGCGCATGCTGAAGGCCGCCATCCAGACCGAGGAGGTCTCCGGCTCCAAACACGAGCTCACCGATGAAGAGGTGCTGCGTGTGATTGAGCGGGAGGTCAAGAAGCGTCGCGAGTCCGCTGAGATGTACGCCGAGAACGGCCGCCAGGAACTCGCCGACGCCGAGCTCGCCGAAGCAGAGGTTTTCGCCCGCTACCAGCCGGAACAGCTTGACGACGACGCCGTGAAGAACCTCGTCGCGGAATCCGTGGCCGAGGTTGCTGGTGATGACGCGCCGAGCATGAAGATCATGGGCCAGGTTATGAAGGTGGCTAAGGAAAAGGCCGCTGGCCAGGTCGATGGCAAGCGGCTTTCCGAGGCCGTTAAGGCTGCCCTGCAGGGCTAACGCGACCTTTCGCCGTTTCCCTTTTCGGCGATATGCGTTGTACCTGTTTCTTTTTTTTGGGGGGGCGAACTGGAGCTGCCTCCCAGAGCGAACTAAAGCGAACTAGAACGGCAGCAGCGGAATCAGATCCCGCAAGCTCGGCGCTGGCGGAGTGTTCGGGCGGGGGAACTGCGGTAGTGGATTCGGCCGGGGCGTCGTCGACTCCGGCCGCGGCGACGGCGCTGGTGGCGGGGTCGGACGGCGGGTGCCATCGGCCACGCGAATCGTGACGGTGCCACCCTTGAGAAGCAGCGGCGGCTGATCCAGTCCGACCACGATTCCGCGCGACTCGCCCGTGAGGGAGACTGTGCGTTCCTCTACCTTGTAGCCAGCCTTCTTCAGGGTCTCCCGAGCCTCTGCCTTCTGCATGCCCACCACATTCGGCATTTGGGTGATCGAGGTGCCGAGGCCGTAGTCCGAATCCAGTGGTGGGAGGTTCTTTCCGCCATAGTCCTCGATAACCGGGCCGACTGCGCCGAACCATGTCCGCGCGGGCTCACGACCACCAAAGAGGTTGCCGCTCGGGCACTGGCGCAGCGGTGACGTGCACAGCTCCGTGACCGTCGGGGTGTCGTTGTAGGCGTAAACCGATCCGGCCAGGCCGCCGGTGAAGCCCAGAAATGCCGCGGACTGGTTCGACTCGGTGGTACCGGTCTTAGCCGCGACGGGGCCTTCCCAATTCAGCTCCTTCGCGGCATCCTTCGCGGTGCCATCGATGGCATCATTGCTGAGCGCATTAGCAATCGCGTGCGCGACCCCCGGCTCCACCGCCTGCTCGCAGGGTGGCACATTCAGCTTCACCGCATTGCCCTTGGAGTCCGTGATCGACTCAATCGGAGAGGGCTCGCACCAGCGGCCATTGCTGGCCAGGGTGGCAGCGACATTGGACAGCTCAAGGTTGTTCACCGATGTCGGACCCAGCACGAACGAGCCGAGCTTATGCTCGGAGACATAGTTCGCCACCGAGGACTCACCATCAAAACTGCCTGGCTCCGTGTATGAGCGCATGCCCAGGCGTACCGCCATGTCCATCACGCCATCGACACCGACCAGCTCCGAAATCTGAATAAAAGGGGTATTCGGCGACCGTGCGAGAGTCTCGCGCAGCGACATCGACGGCGGGAAACTGCCTACATTTTCCACGCAGTACAGGCCCGGCGGGCAGCCTTCTGCGCCACCGGTGCCCAGCCCAGAGGCCTCATAACGACGCGGCACCGGGAAGTGGGTATCAATACCCAGCCCCTTTTCCACCGCCGATGTCGCTGCGAAAATCTTAAAAATCGAGCCCGCGCCATTGCCCACCGGCGTAAATGGCTGCGGCTGCACGGTCTGCATTTGCTCTGCATCGAGGCCGTATACGCGTGACGACGCCATCGCGAGCAACTTCCTGGAGTCATCCCCAGGTTCAAGCAAACTCATAACCTCGGCTGCGCCATCCGCCGTCGGTGATGCCTGCTGACGCAGCGACTCCTGCACGCTGTCCTGTACACGCGGGTCCAGCGTGGTCTTCACATGGAAGCCACCGCGCTTGAGCTTTTCGGTCTCAATGCCGTGGTTCTCCAGGTAGGAGACCACATAGTCACAGAAGAAACCCCGATCGCCCGCCGCGATGCAACCCTGCGGCAGGCGCTGAGGCTCCGGGAGGATGCCGAGGTCAGCTGCCTTGGCGTCCTGAGCCTCCTGCGGGCCAATTGCCCCCGTGGATTCCATGGCCGCAAGCACGTCGTTACGCCGTGCATGCGCACCTTCCGGATTTGTATACGGATCGAGCCCGGAGGACTGCTGAACCATGCCCGCAAGCAGAGCGGCCTGCGGGACATTCAAATCCGACGCGGGAATACCGAAGTATGTCTGAGCTGCAGCTTCCACGCCGAAAGCGCCATTGCCGAAGGGGACCAAGTTCAGGTACTTAGTCAGAATTTCGTCTTTCGTCAGCTCATCTTCCAGGTCCAACGCGATGCGAATCTCGCGGATCTTGCGGCCATAATCCGTGGCAGTAGCAGCGCGGCGCTCCGACTCTGACTGCGCGTCCACGAGCAGCGTGTGGTTCTTAATCAACTGCTGCTCAATCGTGGAGGCACCTTCCTGCACCGACTGAGACATGAAGTTCTTTACCGCCGCACGAGCAGTGCCCTTCCAGTCCACACCAGAGTGCTCATAAAAGCGCCTATCTTCCACGCTGACCAGCGCATCCTTCATAGCTGGCGAGATGCGTTCCGACGGCACATTAAACCGCCGCTGATCATAGAGCCACGCAATTGGCTGATCATTACGATCCGTAATAGTGGTGACCCCTGGTGCGTCCTTAGAAATCACCGACCGCGACGCCGACGCGAATTCATCAGCCGTGCGCGCGACGAAGTAGGCCGAGCCGCCCACAAGAGGAAAGAGGGCGCTGGCCATAATCAACGCCGCCAACACAGTGGCAACGGAGAGCTTGAACAGCGTCGAACCTTTATTCACAGCAATCACACTACAAGGTAGGGCGGATTGAGCCGAAGTGAGTTTTCGAAAATCTGCCTAGAGACATGCCCGGCGAGTCCAGAAAAACGCCTGGCGACCGGGGAGGAGTGCTACGAGCGCCCTTACAATACCGGGCAACTCGTCGTGTGGTGGTTTCTGGAAAAAGATTTTCATAGTGACGCAAATCACCCCCGTCCTTTTGTTGGAAAAAGTTGCTCCACCTGCATCGTTGCATTTAGAGCTGCGCCACGTCCACCCTCGCAGTGTGACCCAATCGACATTATTTGGGTGGTGTGAATAGACTTACAACAAAATTTCAGCACTATTTAGTTGAAACTATTTCGAAATAACGAAAATCGCAGGCACGAGGAGGCTACAATGACCGCCACGATTCCCGATCGCAACCGCACTGCTACTACGCCAGACTACGAGCTCGGTGTAGAGAGCTTCCGCGATCGTCAGGAGTGGGTCCCGCGCGCTAAGTGCCGCGATATTGACCCGGATAAGTTGTTCGTTCGCGGCGCCGCACAGCGCGAAGCCGCAGTTATCTGCCGCCACTGCCCAGTGGTTCTGCAGTGCCGTGCCGACGCTCTGGATAACCGCGTCGAGTTCGGCGTCTGGGGTGGCCTGACCGAGCGTCAGCGCCGCGCAATGCTGCGCGAGCACCCGGAAATTACTTCGTGGGCCGACTTCTACGCTGAGCAGTACGCAGCTCAGCGCAAGGCAAAGCTGGCTAAGTAAAAACCGAACTTAGACCGAAGTAAAACTGAACCCCCAGCGCGCGAGGCTGGGGGACAGATAAAGTAGCTTCCATGACTACTAAATGGGAATACTTCACCGCACCGCTGCTCATTCACAACACCAAGGCCATCCTGGACAACTTTGGTGAGGACGGCTGGGAACTCGTCACTGTTCTGCCCGGCCCGACCGGCGAAAACCACGTTGGTTACTTCAAGCGCCCCAAGGCTGACTAATTACCTCGGCGTCTAATACCTAACTAACAACGGCGGTTGTGCTTTCGATTGGCAGCTGACTCACTGTTGGCTGCCATCTTGCTTTGTCCGGCTTTATTCGCCCGGTTCCCAGCCGCCGTGGAAAGGCTTAACTAAAATGAGCAACTCTGAATCTCGCACTCCTTCCCAGGCCCTCGAGGCCCTGGGGCTTACCCTGCCTGCAGTTGCCGCGCCAGTTGCGGCCTACGTACCCGCAACGCGCACAGGCAACCTCGTTTTTACTTCCGGCCAGCTCCCATTCGTTAACGGCGAGCTCACCCACGTCGGCCATGTCGGCGCAGAAGTCACTGCTGAGGAGGCCAAGGAGGCCGCCCGTACCTGCGCTCTCAACGCTTTGGCCGCAGTCGATGCCGAGGTCGGTCTCGACAATGTCACCCGCATCGTGAAGGTCGTCGGCTTCGTCAACTCCGCCGCCGGATTCACTGGTCAGCCGGGCGTTATCAATGGAGCCTCGGAACTCTTCGGCGACGTCTTTGGTGAACGCGGCCAGCACGCTCGTTCGGCAGTGGGTGTGAATCAGCTTCCGCTGGACGCTCCCGTGGAAGTCGAGATCATCGTTGAAGTAGCCCAGTAGCTACTGTTTTTGCTGCCGTGAGCAGCGGGGATGCTGCGTTCTCCGGGTCGTCGTAAAGCGTGCTTACACCCAAATGAGCCGAATTGGACGACGTGGCGCGCTCCCCGGATTGCGCAACCACGTAGGATAGGGGACATGGAGCATCCTGCGTATAGCCAACTGCGTCAGATTTCTCAGTCTGTGGGCGTCGTTCTGTGCCCGAACCCCAGCTACTCTTCGCTGGAGGGTACGAACTCCTACGTTATTAAGGCTGAGGGGGATAGCCGCAGCATTGTCATCGATCCGGGTCCGGAGGACGAGGGACACCTGAACGTCCTCCAGCGTTATGCCGGCGACGTTGCGTTGATTCTGCTGACGCACCGTCATGGCGACCATGCTGATGGCGCCGCACGTTTCCGCCAGCTCACCGGCGCGCCGATTCGTGAGCTGGAGTCTCAGTACTGCGCGGGAGGTCAGGATCCGCTTGTCGACGGCGAACGTATCGTCCTCGACGGAGTGACTCCACAGATTGAGGTCGTGGCAACCCCTGGTCACACCGCTGATTCCGTCTGCTTCTTCATCCACACTGGTGATGGCGAGGACGATGTTGAGGGCATCGTTACCGGTGACACAATCGCTGGCCGCCACACCACTATGATCTCGGAGACCGACGGCGACCTGGGTAAGTACATGGAAACCCTGAAAATGCTGGATTCGCGTGGCAAGGGTGTTCGTCTGCTGCCTGGTCATGGTGCTGACCTGCCGGACATCACTGTAATGACGCAGAAGTACATTGAGCGTCGTAAGTTGCGCCTGCAGCAGGTGAAGGATGCCGTTGCCAAGCTGGGCGACGAAGCTACGGTCGACCAGATTGTGGATGAGATTTACACCGATGTCGATCCGGTGCTGCGTCATGCTGCTGAGCAGTCGACGCGTGTGACCCTGCGCTACCTGCGCGATCACGGGGAGTAGTTGCTGGGCTTTGGCTTCGGTTTTGGCTTCGGCTTTGGCCGGTTGCTGGGCTGGGCTTAATTGAGACTTGGCTGAAGCTGAGCTTGAGTCGGGCTTGGGCTGAGCTTGAGTCGGGCTTGAGTCGCCGCATGAAAAGAGCGTGTGACCTGCAGTTTTGTGGGTTGCGCGCTTTTTGTTTTTGCTGGGGTGGGTTTGGTCTAGTGCTGGTTGGGGTGGGGCTAGTGCTGGTTGGGGTGGGGCTAGTGCTGGTTGGGGTGGCATGGCCTCGTCGGGGCCAGCTCAATCACTTATCGATGAGGTATCCACTTGTCGATGAGCTATAGCGCACGCATAAGTGAACAGCGCATCGACAAGTGATTGATACGGGGAGAAATCGGTGAATGGTGCATCGATAGGTGCCGGGAAAGCGTCGATAAGTGGCAGAAAAAGCGGGAAGCATCGATAAGTGAGCCAAGCTTGGCCATAATTCGGCCGGTGGGGTGGGGCCAGTATGCCAGCCCAGCATGCCAGGTCAGCATGCCAGGCCAGCATGCCAGGCCAGCGGGGAAGACAACAAAAATCCCGCGAGCCTCATGCGTTTCATGTGCTCCTACGGGAACCGAGGAACCAAAAGCAGAGGCTGCGGGATGTGAGTCGTTGGGCAGCGCCACAAGCTAACGTGCGCAACAAGCTAACAAGCTAACAAGCTAACAAGCGCCACAGGCGCCACAAGCTAGCGTGCGCGTCGAGCCAAACGCTCCGTATCGGAGATGAGCACGGACTTGCCCTCAAGGCGGATCCAGCCGCGGTGGGCGAACTCTGCCAGAGCCTTGTTAACGGTCTCTCGGGAGGCACCGACGAGCTGTGCGATTTCCTCCTGAGTCAGGTCGTGGTTCACACGGAGAGCAGAACCTTCCTGAACACCGAAACGATTAGCCAGCTGAAGCAGGGACTTGGCTACGCGACCTGGGACGTCGGTGAAGATGAGATCGGCCAGCGAATTGTTGGTGCGGCGCAGACGGCGGGCTAGCATGCGCAACAGCTGAGCTGGAACATCAGGGTGTGAACCAACCCATTCCTGCAGCTGATCGGCGCTCATGGACGCGGCGGAAACCTCAGTGACGCAGACCGCCGAGGAGGTGCGCGGGCCCGGATCGAAGATGGAGAGCTCGCCGAACATGTCGGACGGGCCCATGATGGTCAACAGGTTTTCACGACCGTCGGCTGAGCGACGAGCCAGCTTCACCTTGCCATCAATAATGATGTAGAGCCGATCGCCCGGCTCACCCTCATTGAAGATGGTGGTTCCACGCGGGAAGCGAACCGTCTCGAGCTCACCGAGCAGGGCCTGCACAGCCTCCTGGTCAACTCCCTGAAATACACCGGCCCGGGAGAGAATCTCCTTGACGTCATCCACGGTAAAATTCTCCTGTCTTGGGCCACTAACCACCGTAAATACAGGCCAGCAGCCACCAAATTAACACTCGACTACAAATTGCAGTGGTCAAACAGGAAGAGAAACTGCCCCGTCCCACTACTTTCGGTCTTTCCCGGTAACGCCGCTGCCAGCTTTCAAGGCAGGTTCATCCCTGGACGAATTTCACGGCAAATCGCCACTACAGATGCATCCCAAAAACTACGCCGTCACCAAGATGTGATAAGCACCACTGTAGCAAAAGAGCCACTGCGACTGTGGGGAATTCTGGTGAAAAGCCGCTGAACTGTGTATTTCTAGCCAATAATCTGCTAACAGTGTTCTAAGTTGCGGTTGGGTATGACTTTTTTGGTTTTGACCGAATATGCCCGAGCCGCTACCGGTTTTATCCGCATCCCGGACGAATCTAAGGATTCGGCCCGCGAAAGGTGCACACGCGAATTGCAATCCGGGGTAGCCGATACACTACGACCATGGATACGACCGGCAAGGCATCGTCGTTAAGCAAGCACCAGTTAAGCACGCACCAGATCAGCAAACCCCAGCCCACGCACCCGCAGGGATCCCTGACATCGAAGAAGCGTCGGGCGGTGGGGGCGCATCCTGCGGCGCGGGGGAAGGAGACGCGCCTGGGTATGGTGCGGCGCGCGCGGCGGATTAATCGCACGCTGGCGGTGGCGTACCCGAATGCTCACTGTGAGCTGGACTTTCGTAATCCGTATGAGCTCGCGGTGGCGACGATTCTGTCGGCGCAGTGTACGGACGTGCGGGTGAATATGACTACGCCGGCGCTGTTCGCTAGGTACCCCAGCCCGGCCGATTTGGCGGTTGCGAACCAGGAAGAGGTCGAGGAGCTCGTTAGGCCGACAGGTTTCTATAGGAATAAGGCTGCGAACATCATCGGTTTTGCGCAGGGGGTGATGGAGCAGCACGGCGGCGAGGTCCCGGGCACGTTGGATGAGCTGGTGAAGCTGCCGGGCGTGGGGCGCAAGACCGCGAATGTGGTGCTGGGGAATGCTTTTGGGGTGCCGGGGTTGACGGTCGATACGCATTTTGGGCGTCTGGTGCGGCGCATGGGCCTCACAGAGCAGGAGGATCCGGTGCGCGTGGAGCACGAGATGATGGAGGTGCTGCCGCGCGCGGAATGGACGTGGTTCTCGCATCGCCTGATTTTCCACGGTCGCAGGGTGTGCCATTCGCGCCGGGCGGCATGCGGGGCGTGCTTCTTGGCGGCGGATTGCCCGTCGTATGGCGTCGCGGGTCCGGCGGAGCCGGAGACGGCGGAAAAGCTGATCAAGTCAGATGACAGGGAATGGCTTCTCTACCTGGCCGGTCTTAATGACGGCTACAGTGGGGAGGAACTTTCCGCGCTTGACGACGGGGATAGCGCGCGCAACACCACAGCGACACAGGACTAGTCGAGGAGCACTTTTCGTGAATGAGCAGGGCGGTCGTAGTCACAATGGTGGCCACTATGAGGATCGGCAGGCGGACGTTAACCGTTCGGCATCGCTGATTACTCTGCTCATCGCGGGAATTAGCATTGTGGGGCTGGTGGTTTTCGCGATTGTGAATACCACTGGTGGCAATGACGAGGCCGATGGTGGTGGGACCGGATCGGGTGTGAGTGTCGGTGCGGATGGCGCTGGCCGTGATGGCACTGGCCGTGATGGTGAAGTGGATGGTGCGCCGGCAGCACCAGCGATGTCGAAGGATGAGATCGCGGCGGTAGCGGGTAGTGGCTCGCTGGCTGGTGTGCGCTTGCCGCTGTTGGCGGAGTCGGGAGACCCGGCGGGCCAGGACAACGAGGCAGACCAAGCGGAACTGGTGGACATGGGGCAGGTCGTTGAGGGTAAGCCGACGGTGCTTAATGTCTGGGCGTGGAACTGTGCGCCGTGTCGCCAAGAGCTACCGCTTATTGAGCAATGGGCCAAGGACAATCCGGACGTGCAGGTGGCGACGGTGCATGCGGCTCGCGAGGCGGGGCGTGGCCAGGCCTTCCTGCAGGAAATCGGAGTAAAGCTACCGACCTACTCGGACATGGTCGACGTGGTCGGACCAGCGTTGAATCTACCGCGAGTTGTGCCCATCACCGTGGTGTTTAAGGCAGATGGCACGGTGGCGGCCATTCATCCTGGTGAATTCACCGATGCGCAGCAGATTACTGATCTCGTGCGAGGTGCATTGAAGTGACTCAGGGACAGTCGTGGAATCGCGACGCAAGCTCGGGGCTGTATCTGCCGAAGTGGTTGACCAACAGTTTGCCGCCGCACCTGGTCAGTGCTGATCATGACGCGGCGGGCCACGCCAGCAGCACCAGCCACGCCAGCAGCACCAGCCACTCGGAGCAGCAGGTGGCCGGTCGCTCCGCTTCGTCGTCAAGCGTGAAGCGCGCGTTTGCGAAGTTGCGGCGAGACTCCTCGACGCAGGAGAAACCGTTGCGGAATCCTGCGCGGTCGGCGGTGTTGGTGCTGCTCAGCGGTGATGCGGAGGCGCACCAGCGGCCGGAGGACGCCAGCGTGGTGCTTACACACAGGGCGACAACCCTGCGTAAGCATGCAGGCCAGATGGCTTTTCCGGGCGGTCGTGTCGATCCCGAGGACGTGGATGAAATCGATACCGCGCTGCGTGAAGCCGAGGAAGAAACCGGCCTGAACCGAGAGACGGTGACGCCGGTGCGGGTGCTGGACTCGATTGACATTTCGCGGACTGGCTTCGCGGTCAATCCGGTGTTGGCGTACTGGCATGCACCGCATCCGCTGCGTGTGGTCGACCCTGCAGAGACGGAATCGGTGCTCAATGTGCCAATTAGCCATCTCACGAATCCGGAGAACCGCATGATGCTGGGCTATCACGGCTGGACAGGACCGGCATTTAAGGTTGGTGACTTCGTCGTTTGGGGCTTTACCGGCGGCGTGCTGTCCTACTTGCTGGATGTGGCCGGCTGGTCGGAACCGTGGGACGACACCAACGTACAGAAACTTTTGCCGGTGCTCGCGCGTTCCGCTAATGGTGAAAAACTGTCCGTACTGAAGGGAGGCCGACGATGATGCCTGCAATCGCTGTGTTTGACGTTGCGCTGCTGGCGGTTTTCATTTTCGCGCTCGTCGTTGGCTGGCAGCAGGGCGCCGTTTCATCAATTATGGCCATTTTGGGCGTTGTCCTGGGCTTGGTTATTGGTGTGCCCTTGGCGCCGCTAGCTATGGCGCAGGTCGAGAACCAGTCGGGAAAGGTTCTTCTGGGCCTCGGCACGGTGATTTTATTCGCGCTGATTGGTCATGCGGTGGGAACAGTGGCAGGGCAGTCGCTGCGGAATACCATTCGCTCGCCGTTGGCCGTCGGCCTGGATTCGAGCCTCGGTGCCATCGTGCAGTCCGTGACGGCGCTGGTAGTGACGTGGATGATCGCCGTACCCCTGGCCACCGCCGTGCCCGGGCAGTTCGCCGACTGGGTGCGTGAGTCCAAGGGCATGAACCTCATTGACCAGGTCGCGCCCGACGAATGGAGCGACGGCTTCAGTGGCATCCTCCGTCAGCTCCGCGATGATGGAATGCCCGCCATCGCTCCGCCATTCGGCTACAAGCAGAACGTCCCCGATGAACCCGCCGACCCCAATGTGATTTCACAAGGTGTCGTCGACAGTATTCGACCGTCCATCGTCCGCGTCTTGGGGGAGGCCCCGCAGTGCGAACGCTTGCTGCAGGGCACGGGCTTTGTCATCGCGCCGGATTTGATTCTGACAAACGCGCACGTGGTCGCCGGCGCCGCCACTGTTCGGCTGGAAACCGTGGTCGGCATGGCTGACGCAAACGTCGTGCACTACGATCCGCTTGACGACGTCGCCCTGCTCCGAACCACCGACCTACCCCTGGAACCCATGCAGTGGGCGGACCAGGAAGCTCGTCTGGGCGATGACGCGGTAGTGCTGGGCTTTCCCGAGTCCGGGCCCTTTAAAGCCACGCCTGCGCGCGTGACGGAGAACATCATTATTCGAGGCCCGGATATTTATTCGTCGACTCGGCATGAGCGCCAGTCCTATGTTCTGAAGGCGGATGTGCGCCACGGTAACTCGGGCGGCCCTCTGATTACGCCGCAGGGGCAGATCCTGGGCTTGGTATTCGGTGCCGGTGTGAACAATGACCAGACTGGTTACGCGCTGACGCACGCCGAGGTCCAGCCACACATTGATGAGGCGATGGATAACTACGGGGCGATCAGCACGCAAGAGTGCGTGGCGGGGTAGGAGCCAGGGAGCCTATGTTTTTTCAAGCTTGAATCGGAATTTCTAAGTGAAACTCTTGGTGGCTAGTTCATTCACATCAGGGGGCGTTTTAATTGCTCTCAGGGGCCTGTCTAGGGGTGTTTCGCAGTTGTTCCT
>NZ_ABZU01000017.1 GCF_000173655.1 Corynebacterium amycolatum SK46
TTGAATCCAGCAAAGCAAAAATCCCCCGGCCTTACGACCGGGGGCTTTTGTTCCTTGTGGAGCTTAGGGGAATCGAACCCCTGACCTCCTGCTTGCAAAGCAGGTGCTCTACCAATTGAGCTAAAGCCCCATACACCGAGCAATTATACCTTGTTCGGTAGTGGGCCTAGGAGGACTTGAACCTCCGACCCCTTCGTTATCAGCGAAGTGCTCTAACCGCCTGAGCTATAGGCCCCGTGGAACGAGATATAACTTAACCCGTAACTATGACACTTCACAAATCGCCTGGTCAGAGGCCTAAATATTCAGTTAAAAGCAGTCATTAAGTAGCTATTACGGCTACTCCACGACCAGATTGCTGAAAACACCTCTGAACCAACGCGGCCCCGGCGCCACCGAACGGGGGTGACACCGGGGTCAGCGGGAAGCTAGGCAGCCTAGCTGTCGTCGGCAAGCGAAATCTTGAGACCTCCGACGAGACCGCCGCAAGCGTTGTAGATGACCGCGCCGAGGGCCATGAACCCAATTGACAGCACCCACCACAGCGCTCCTACAGCGGCCGCCAGGCCAAGGACAAGACCCGCGCTGATGGAATCCTCCCCGCCGACCATTTCACTGATCGGAGCGAGCAATCCCATCCCGGAGAGCAAGAGGTAGAGCAGGCCAACCGCGGCAAGCCAGACGAGGAAGCCAATGAAACCAGTGGCCGCCGTAATGCGCATAGCGGACCAGGGGCTCACCTTGTCGACTACCAAGTTAGTTTCGGCCATGCGCTTACTCCTTCTCTGCCTCCGAGTCACCGGACTCAGCGGCACCGGTGCTCTTGGCGGCGCCAGTGCGCTTCGGGACTACGTCCAGGGTTCCGGCCTCAGAGACCTTGGAAGCGGTCTCCTCACCCTCGTCCTCAACGTTGCGGTCGATAGCCAGCAGTTCCACGCCGTCAGCGAGGTTGACCAGGCGCACGCCCTTGGTGGCACGCGAGGTGGCGCGAATCTCGTTGACGTTGGTGCGGATGATGTCGCCGGCGGAGGTGACAGCGAAGATTTCATCGTCGTTGTCGACCACCAGGGCGCCCATCAGCGGCCCACGCTTCGGGTCGTACTTGAGCGTCAGCACGCCCATACCGCCGCGGTTCTGCGGGGTGTACTCGCTGAGCTTGGTCTTCTTGCCGAAGCCGCCGGTCGTGGCGACCAGCAGGTTGTGCTCTTCCTCGACCACGACCATGCTGAGCAGCTTGTCGTCGCCCTTGAAACGCATGCCCTGGACACCAGCGGTGGCGCGGCCCATCGGGCGCAGCGCGTCGTCGGAAGCCGTAAAGCGGATGGCCTGGCCACGCTCAGAGACGAGCAGCAGGTCATCGTCAGCAGAGCACAGACGAGCACCGATGAGAGAGTCGCCTTCGCGCAGGTTGATGGCAATCAGGCCAGCGGAGCGAGCGGACTCGTAGTCCTCCAGGCGAGACTTCTTGACCTTGCCCTCGCTGGTGGCCAACACCAAGTACGGGCTGTCCTGGTAGCTCTGAATCTGCAGTACCTCGGCGATGCGCTCCTCCGGCTGGAACTCCAGCAGATTGGCGACATGCTGACCGCGGGCGGCGCGAGTGGCCTCCGGCAGTTCGTAGGCCTTGAGACGGTAGACGCGACCCTTGTTGGTGAAGAACAGAATCCAGTCGTGCGTGGAGCAGACGAAGAAGTGGCGGACAATGTCGTCCTGCTTCAGGTCCGCACCGCGCACGCCCTTGCCACCACGGCGCTGTGCCTTGTAGGCATCGACCTTGGTGCGCTTGGCGTAGCCCGTGGAGGTAATGGTCACAACCACGTTTTCGCGGGCGATGAGGTCCTCTTCGGTGACGTCGCCTTCAGCGGCCACGATCTGGGTACGACGGTCGTCGCCGTACTTCTCCACGACCTCGCCCAGCTCTTCCTTGACGATGGCGCGCTGACGATCCGGGTTAGCCAGGATGTCCTTCAGGTCGGCGATCTCGAGCTCGATCTCAGCCAACTCGTCGATAATCTTCTGGCGCTCCAGAGCAGCCAGACGACGCAGCTGCATCGCCAGGATGGCGTCAGCCTGAATCTCGTCGATGTCGAGCAGACCCATCAGGCCCGTGCGTGCGGTATCGACCGTGGCGGACCGACGAATCAGGGCGATGACCTCGTCCAACATATCCAGGGCCTTGACCAGACCACGCAGGATATGGGCACGCTTTTCCTTCTCGTCCAGGCGGTACTGGGTCCGTCGGACAATGACCTCAATCTGGTGGGCGACGTACAGCGTCACCATCTGGTCAATGCGCAGCGTACGCGGCACACCGTCGACGATGGCGAGCATGTTCGCACCGAAGCTGGTCTGCAGCTGGGAGTGCTTGTACAGGTTGTTCAGCACCACACGCGGTACGGCGTCGCGCTTGAGCTTGACGACGATACGCATGCCCCACTTCAGGTCGGATTCGTCATCAATGGAGGCAATGCCCTGCAGACGACCATCCTTGACCTGATCTGCGATGTTGGCAATCATGCGGTCCGGGTTGACCTGGTACGGCAGCTCAGTGATGACAATCGACTGACGAGTGCCCTCCTGCTCAATCGAGGTCACACCGCGCATGCGGATCGAACCGCGACCGGTGGTGTAGGCCTCCTTGATGCCCTTGTCGCCGACAATCTGGGCGGCAGTTGGGAAATCCGGGCCCTTGATGCGTTCCATGACCGCATCCAGCGTGGTCTTTTCATCCGCATCCGGGTTGTCCAGGCACCAGTTAATGGCATCCGCAACCTCACGAAGGTTGTGCGGTGGGATGTTGGTAGCCATACCGACGGCAATACCGCCGGAGCCGTTCATCAACAGCTGCGGGACACGCGACGGCAGAATAACAGGCTCTGTCGTACGACCGTCATAGTTCGGCTGGAAATCGACGGTGTTTTCGCGAATGTCGCGCACCATTTCCATGGCCAACGGCGTCAGACGGGCCTCCGTATAACGCATAGCTGCGGGGCCGTCGTCACCGCGGGAGCCGAAGTTACCCTGACCGTCGACAAGCGGATAGCGCATGGACCACGGCTGCGCCATGCGCACCATGGTGTCGTAAATAGCGCTGTCGCCGTGCGGGTGGTAGTTACCCATCGTGTCCGAAACCGGCTTAGCGGACTTCACATAGCCGCGCTCCGGGCGGTAGCCGTTGTCGAACATGGCGTAGAGAATGCGGCGGTGCACCGGCTTGAGACCATCACGAATCTCCGGCAGCGCACGGCCCACAATCACGCTCATGGCGTAGTCGATATAGCTCGACTGCATCTCTTCATTGATGTCGATCGGGCGAACCTGGTGGCCCAATACTCCACTTCCGAAGGATGAGCCGTCGTTGTTGTTATCGTCGCTCAATGACTGCTTCCTTTACTTAAAAGAGGTTCCCACCCATTCTACAGGGCTTTAGAGCACGCTTTACGACGTCGTGTGCAACTTTTCGATACCATTGTGGTATCAAATCTGGGGTTTAGGCCTAGTAGAGACGAATAAGACGGCACAAGCTAGGCAGCAAGGAGAAAATGCGATGGCAATGACCTTGAGGCTCACGAAAGAACAGGACACCGCCTTGGCGCTGCTGGCGCACATGGAGGGCGTGTCTAAACACGAGGCCGTTATTCGCGCCATCGAATCCGCCGCCGCGAGAGCCCTTCAACAAGGTCAGGCCCGGGAAATTACGGCAAGCGTAATTGATACCGACATGGCGCTGCTGCGAAAGTTGAGCTCCCCAAGGCCCCGGGGAGCACAGGAATGAGCAGGCCCCAGATTCAGCCTCTCAGCGAGGCCGCAATCCTGGCGGCTACCGACGAACTGGCGGCCAAAGTGCCGGAATTGGCTGACGCTACGCTTGTGCGACCATGGGCAATCAGCGCCATTGCTGCCGCCAGCTCAGGTGTCATTGCTGGTCACCGTAGCTTTCCCACGGTTTCTGCGGCTGCACAAGCGGTCGCTTACGCAACGTTTCACGTGAAACCACTGAGTCTTGGAAACACCGCGCTGGGCGCACTACTTGCACACATACTCCTCACCACCAATGGCGAAGAAGTGTCATTCGCAGAGACGTGGAAACTGGTCAAAAGCGGCATCTAGCCAGTAACAAGGCCTAGTCGATTTTTCGGGCGAACGGGCTCGTCGGAATGCGATTGCCGGACTCCAGTCGACCCGTGTAATACGCCGTGGCCTCACCTTCAGTCAGCTCGACCTCGTACCAGCCATCACGGACATAATCAGCCGTTCGGTCCTGCCCTCCGACGAGAACACGTCCCGCCGCGTGCTTCAAAGTGACCTCCGGCAACTCCTTCGCCGCCTTGCTGAATACACGCAGGAAGCGGTCCGGACCGCACACGGTAAGTTCGCGGTCTAGAAGTCCGACTCGCAGCTCTAACGTGCCGAGCACGGTGTGGTGCTCTACCTTGTTACCACTGTAGACAGCGAAAACAGCCTCGCGGGAACCGTCGTTGACCAGCACAAGGTTGCCGTCTTTAAGGTAGGCGTGAAGCCGGTACGGTGTTGGCAGCGCGGTCGCCTGCTCGGACTCCTGCACCGGATAGTCACCGGCCGGCTCCGCCTTCCAGCGCTTCACAAACTCCGGCGCTGGTCCCGGCTGCTCCGGAAGCTGCATTCCCGCCGATGCCGTGAAGTCCAGTGTGGATACCAAATCACCACATATCCGACGACGCCAATCGGTGATATTTCCGCAGTTCACGCCAGTAACCTGCTCCAGGAAACGGATCACCGAGGTGTGATCGAAGACCTCCGAAGAAACCAAACCACCCACCGACCACGGTGAAATGACAGTCATCGGGACGCGGAAACCGAGCCCCTTCGGCTTGCCCAGGTACCACTCCCCCGGCTCATTCTTCGGCGGCAGCGGCGGGACCACATGGTCGAAGTAACCATCAAACTCGTCAAAGTTAATCAGGAAGACCGTCTTGGCCCACACTTCCGGATTGGAGGCCAACGCATCCAACAGACGGTAGGTGATATTCGCCGACTGAATTGGCGAGGACGCTCCCGGATGCTCACTTTCCGCGGCCGAAGGCACAATCCAGGACACCTTTGGCAGCTGCCCGGATTCAACATCTCGTCGGAAAGCGTCGGCTAGCGTGCCCGGCTGGCGGCGGTGCAGCGCGCGATCATAGAGATCCCGTTCCGCGTCAGGCAGCTTCTCCACAGCGGCATTCAGGCGATCGACCATCTCCTGCTGCTCTGTAGTTGGCGGCGTGCCATCGCCGAGTGCAGTAAGCAGCTCATAAAAACCGGTTAAATCGAGTCCCGGCAGCCCGGCCTCACGAATGACCTTGCGGCCAATATTTCGAAACGCGGCAAAGAAATCCAAATTGTTGTCCGTGTAGTTATCCCACTCCTGGTAAACACGCCACGGCACCCCGGCCGCCGAGAGATCCTCGGCAAACGTGCGCCACGTGTACCCCGAGTGCGTCGGCAAGTATGCGGCATTGCCCACCGCTCCAGTCCCCCACGGTTCCTTTCGGGTATCGCCCGAAAACAGGTAGTTGCGGTTCGGGCTTGTCGACGTGGGCATCGAGGAAAAGTAACCATCGCAGATGGTGAAAGTCTCTGCGAGAGCGAATTGGAACGCAATGTCCTGGCGGTCATAGCAGGCCATCGTGCCCTTGCCCTTGGCCTCGATCCAGCCGTTACAGCGGCCGCCGTTTAGTGCAACCTGCCCGTCTTCCCAACCGTGCGGCAGACTCGCAATGTACTCCACCGAGAGATCACCGCGATTAGCGGCGTTGCGGATTAGATATGGACTGACCCCACCCTGGTTGAAAACGCCCGGCAAAGCGGAATTGTCGTTGTACCCTCGCACACCTCGGAGCGTGCCGAAGTAGTGATCAAAAGAGCGGTTTTCCTGCATTAACACGACGACATGCTCAATCTGGTCAAGAGAGCCAGCCGGTCGGGGCTGCGCGAGCGCGTGGCGCAGTGATGGTGGCAGCAGCGTGCTCGCAGCGGTGACGGCACCGACTCCTGCGGCGGTCTGCAGGAAGTGCCGACGGGAAAACTCAGATATATTTTTAGGTGAAGTTGCCATAGGCATCTATGTTAAGAAGCGCAGATTACAGACTGGAAAACTGCGGTTTAAATTTCTTCGATAAACTGCTCCAGGCGGTCGACCACAGCCTGCGGCTCACGCGCCCAGCGGTTATGTCCCAGGCGCTGCTCAATGAACTCGTACTTCGCCGAATTCGGCAACATCCGCGCCAATGCCTGCGCTGACTCCGCCGGGCAGTCACGGTCACCACCGCAGTTCAACAACAACGCCGGGGTAGTTACCTTCGGCATCTCAGTGGCGTAGTCGATGTCTGCACCGCGTGGCCGCAGGAGACCCGTGCGAGAGAAGCGCGCCCACTCCACCACATGGTTACGGGCCTGTCGGCCGTAGCCGGCCACATCAAACCTGCCCGCTGGCCAATAACCCAGAATCTGGGATACCACCTGCATAAACGGTGCGCCATAGCGAAGCCGCTTGTACTCGTTACCAGTAAAACACTTGTAGTGCGGGGTACCGGAGCCAACCATCACTACACCAGCGACGTCCGCTTCCGGTCGGGCCAGATACAGCGAGGCAATCTGACCGCCCATGGAATGACACAGCAAATAAACGGGTAGCTTCTCCCCGGTGGCCTCCCCCACCGCGAGTTGGTCAAACTCCTTGCGGGCGCGCGCCACGGCCAACGGGTAATCCACCGATGCAAGATCCTGGTAGCCCCAATTGTGACGGCGGGTGGACACCGCAGTCTGGTTACCCTGGCCACGCAACTCCGAGGTCAGGACGCAAAAACCTCTACGCTGTAACTCTTGGGCAATCGGCCGGTAATAGCGAGCCCCCATGCCAAAGCCCGGCCAAATAATGACAATGCCCCGAGGCGTACCTTCGGGAGTCCGAAGCGCCATCGGGGTCACGGAGCCATCGGGCAATGTCTCCTGCACAATACGTGGCTCGACTGGCGGTTCCCCGTTGACCATGCTTCCTCGAGTATCTTCCATTTCATAAACATTAATGGCTGAACTGAGGTTTTGTCAGGGGAACCGACAAGCCGATAACTAGACTAGGTATCGGCTTAGACGTCGAGGAAGCGAACGTCCTTCGCATTACGGGTAATAAACGAACGTCGTGAAGCGACGTCATCGCCCATCAGAATGGTGAACAGTTCGTCCGCCTTCTGGGCGTCCTCGAGGGCGACCTTACGCAGCACGCGGTGATCCGGATCCATGGTGGTATCCCACAGCTCGGCGGCGTTCATCTCACCGAGACCCTTGTAACGCTGAACACCATCGTCCTTGTTGATCTTGCGGTTGGCGGCCAGCCCCTCTTCCAGCAGCTGATCTCGCTCAGCATCTGAGTAGGCGTAACCCGGCTCACCCTTGGCCCACTTGAGCTTGTACAGCGGTGGCTGAGCGAGGTAGACGTGCCCTTCGTCAATCAGTGGACGCATCAGACGGAACAGCAGCGTCAGTAGCAGCGTGGCAATGTGCTGACCATCGACGTCGGCATCGGCCATCAGCACAATCTTGTGATAGCGCAGCTTCTCGATATCGAACTCGTCGTGAATACCGGTACCCAGCGCCGTAATAATGGCCTGAACCTCGTTATTCTTCAGCGTCTTATCCAGGCGCGCCTTCTCGACGTTCAAAATCTTACCGCGCAGCGGCAAAATGGCCTGGAACAGTGAGTTTCGGCCTGCCTTTGCAGAACCACCTGCGGAGTCACCCTCCACGATGAACAGCTCGGACTGCTTCGGGTCCTTCGAACGGCAGTCCGCCAACTTACCCGGAAGACCGCCAAGATCGGTCGCGGACTTACGACGCACCAGGTCGCGGGCCTTACGAGCCGCCTGACGGGCATGCGCCGAAGCAATGGCCTTGTTAACAATGGCCTTAGCCTCAGCCGGATTGGCCTCCAGCCAGTGACCGATGTGCTCATTGGTCATGCGCTGAACGAAGGAACGCACCTCGGTGTTACCCAGCTTCGTCTTTGTCTGGCCCTCGAACTGTGGATCGGCGACCTTCACCGAAATCACGGCAGCGAGACCTTCACGGCAGTCCTCGCCGGAGAGGTTATTTTCCTTCTCCTTCAGCAGACGATGCTCACGCGCATAGCGGTTCATCAGCGATGTCAACGCAGAACGGAAACCCTCTTCGTGAGTGCCACCCTCAATGGTGTTAATGGTGTTGGCGAAGGTGTGCACCGACTCGGAGTAACCCGAGTTCCACTGCATGGCAATCTCGACCTCGTGGCCTTCGCCAGCAGCGTCAAAGGAAATGATGGTCGGGTGGATGATGTTCTTCGACTTGTTCAGAGTCTCGACATAATCCCGCAGACCATTCGGGTAGTGGAAGACCTTGCGGCGCTCCTTCGGCTTGGTGGTCTTCTCTGTCTTCTCTTTCTGCTCCTCAGCCGCATCCTTGGCGATCTCAGCGGATTCGGTCTCCGCCTGCTCCGCCAGAGCCTCAGCCTCGAGCTCCTCCTCGGAGACACGCTTGTCGACCAACGTGATGGTCAGGCCCTTGTTCAAAAACGCCATCTCGCGCAGGCGGCGAGAAATGGTGTCGAACTTGAAATCGGTGGTCTCAAAAATCTCCGGATCCGGCCAGAAACGCTGCGTGGTGCCCGAACCACGAGTCTTCTTACCTCGGATAATTTCTTCCGGAACGGCCTGGTCGAAGTTCTGGTACCAGGTGTAGCCATCGCGGATGACCTCAGTTTCCATACGCGTCGACAGCGCGTTAACCACCGAAATACCCACACCGTGCAGACCACCGGAAACAGCGTAGGACTCGGAGTCAAACTTGCCGCCGGCGTGCAGCTGAGTCATAACCACCTGCACCGTCGGCATGCCCGACGGGTGCATTTCGACAGGAATACCACGGCCGTTATCGCGGACCTGAACGCCGCCGTCTTCCAGCAGAGTGACCTCAACATCGGTGGCATAACCCGCCATCGCCTCGTCGACGGAGTTGTCTACAACCTCCCACACCAGGTGGTGCAAGCCACGCTCACCAGTCGAGCCAATGTACATACCCGGCCGCTTACGCACGGCCTCGAGGCCCTCGAGGATGGTAATCGATGAGGCGTCATATTGATGTTCGGTAGCAGCCACGGTTCGGCGCGTCTCCTATTCTTGGTTCTCTCCCCGCGCAACATTCGTCAGCGCGCGAAAAATAGGCCGGCGGTCAAGCGCTATCGGCGCCAGCCAGAACTACATAGGACTACTAGATAGGTCTGGCTAGTTTGGATGCCGATAACGTCTCAAGAACCGCCTGCCGGTATTCTCCTGCCCATCTTACCCCAACGTAGTCCCCTACTGTGGATATAGCCGATGCGCTCAAAGGACCAAATTTCGCAGTTTTACGCATACCGACGGCTATTCGTAGACCGTTTACCGACCTTTACCCGTAAGTATCACGCGGACCTCGGCCCTCAATGTGTAATTTGCCCTTGCGCCAATTCGGCGCTTTCGGCCCCAGCACCTTAATTTCCTCAACCACCCCATCGCCGACGCGTTCCGCAATCGACTTCAAAACCTGTCGCTGCGCTAGCCGCAGCTGTGTTGCCCATGCTGTCGATTGGCACTCAACCACCAAAGTGCCGTCCTTGAACTCCTTGACCTGGGAGTGTTCCGCAACAACCTTGCCGACCATCGAATCCCACTCCGTCATGATCACACCGTGGGCAATGTGGATTTGCCAACCGCGATCAACTACTGCCTTATTCAGCACCGCACCAATCGGCGCAGGTCGACGGTCATATTTCCGGTACAGCCGAATCCCCGCCTCCTTCAACAGGCTCGGCGAAATTACCGTACCGGCACGATCTCGCACCACTGCTTGCGCTGCCCGCTGCTTATCGACGTCCGCAACAATCCCCTCCGCGGCCTTCACAGGCACGCGGCTATCGAGGCCAGACCACGAGCCCTTCTTCTTCGGTGGCCGCTGGAGATTCGGTAACTTGTGACCGCCCTCCTTAGCGGCATCGCGCATGCGGAAGAAAGCGTCGCTGATCAGGTCATTTTCCTCTTCCGGTGAGTTATCCGGCTCCATGTTCTCGACCATACCCGTCACTCTTCCGCGACTGGTTTTTCATCCAGAAGCGAGATTCGCCCCTGCTCAGTCTGCGCCACCGTCACCGTGTGATGAGTCACCGAAGAATCGTCGATCAGTGCCTGAGGCAACTCCTCTCCGACCGCCGAGGTGATTAACACCTGCTCAGCCTGCTGCGCGATCTCCATGAGAGCTTCCCGACGATGCCGGTCGAGCTCCGCAAACACGTCGTCAAGTACCAAAATCGGGTCGGGCCCATCGGCACGGAGCAAAAAGTACGCACCGAGGCGCAGCGCGAGTGCAAAAGACCAGGTCTCGCCGTGGCTAGCGAAGCCCTTGGCGGGGTCATTGCCGAGAATGAGGTCGAGATCATCGCGATGCGGACCAACGAGACAGGAACCGCGCTCAATCTCCGCGGTGCGGCGCTCCGCCATCTTCGTCAGCAGCAATGCCTCCAGCAGCTCCGGTTCGCTGGGCAATGGCCCGCCATCCAGGCTGTCGACCTTCGGCGCATAGGCAATCGTGGCTGGGCGCGAGTGCGGGGCAAGCGTGGCATAGGCCTCGCTGACATGTTCGGAAAGCTCGGCAATCAAGTCCATGCGCGCAGCCATTAACGCCGCTCCCACCTGCGCCAATTGCGCATCCCAGGTATCCAGCGTGCTCAGTGCGGCCTGCCCCTCCGAGGAAGAATAGCCACGGCGCAGCGTCGAGCCCGCAGACTTCAGCAGCGCATTCTTCTGACGCAAAATCTTGTCATATTGAATACGGATACCGGCGGACAGTGGCCGTCGTAAAGCGAGCAAATCGTCGATGTAGCGGCGACGGGAAGCGGGCTCGCCCTTGACCAGCGTGAGATCCTCGGGCGAGAAAAAGACTGACTTGACGATCCCCAGCAGCTCCCGCGGGGACTTCAGCCTCGTGCGATTAATCTGCGCCTGATTCGCGCGATGCGGATTGATGAGCAGATGCGCAGTCAGCTCGCGGCCATCATTGACCGCCGTCGCCGAAATGCGTGCCGACGGGGTCCCCGAACGAACCAGCGGAGCATCCATAGAAACTCGATGCGAACCGAGCGTGGAGAGATACCCAACGGCCTCGACGATATTGGTCTTGCCGTAGCCATTTTGCCCGGTAAATACGGTAATTCCAGGCGTGAACTCGACTTCCAACTCCGGCCAGGAGCGGAAGTCCCGCAAGGACAAATACCGAATGTGCATAGCCGCAGACTAGCCCGGCAGGCGCACAGGCATCAGCAGGTAAGTGAAGTCGGTCTCCGGCGTTGGGTAGAAGCCGTCCTCACCGAGCTCCGGAATGGCTTCCGGCTCCGGAATGAGAATCGCAGGACGCGACGGCTGCGTAAAGCCCAGCAAAACACGATGGGAGCGAACAGCGCTGAGCCCCTCGAGCAGGTACTGCGGGTTGAAGGCAATCAGAAGTGGTTCACCATAGAAGTTGCAGGCCACAGTCTCTTCTGCGTGACCAACCTCGTCTCCATGAGCGGAAAGGACAACCTGACCGTCGGAGAAGTCCATACGAATCTGCGCACCGTGATCCGCCATCAGAGACACACGACGGATGGCATCCTGCAGCTGGTCAACACGGGCAACAGCCATGGAGGAATGCTGCTTCGGCAGTAGCGGGCGGAACTTCGGGAACTCGGCGTCCAGCAGTCGCGTGGTAGTGCGACGGGGATCTGCGAGGATAGCCAGCAGGCCTTCGGAGCCGACCTCACGATCATCGGATCCGTCGCCGAATGCCAAGGTCACTGGCTCGCTAGAAGTGGTATCGAGAGTGCGGGCGGTCTCCGCGAAGGTCTTGGCCGGGATGAGCAGCTTGGTCTCACCCTCCGGGACCTGCTCCCACTCGAAACTGCGAACCGCCAGGCGGAAACGGTCGGTGGCAGCGAGAGTGACCTCGTTACCTTCGGTTTCCATCCGGATGCCAGTCAGCATCGGCAGCGACTCATCCTTGCCGGCAGCGACAGCGACCTGACCAATAGCCTCGGCCAGCAGAGCGGCATCGACAGTGCCGGTAGCAGCCGGAGCTTCCGGTAGCTGCGGGTAATCCTCCAAGGTCAGACTTGGCAGCTCGAAGCGGGAAGAACCACAGCGAACGATGACCTTCGTGCCATCAAAGTGCATCTCTACCTGCTTATTCGGCAGCTTAGAAACAATGTCAGAAACCAACTTGCCATTGACGGCGAAGCGACCGGGCTCATCGACCTCTGCGCTAATACGAATCTGAGTGGAGACCTCGTAGTCATAGCCAGCGAGCTGCAAACCATTGTCATCCGCGAGAAAAATCATGCCACGCAGAATCGGCTGAGTCGGGCGTGCAGGCAGGTTACGAGCAACCCAGCTCACCGCACCCGCGAGATCGTCCTTAGCCGCGCGAATACGGACTTCGGTCTGCTCCATCGTTCCTCCACCGGTATTGGATGTCTGTTTTTAGCCGTTTATTAGCCGTCTTTTGTATTGTCAGCGCGCTATGTCAGCACACATGACTGGAGTTACAAAGATTCCATCGTACAACTCTACTGCAGACTGCCAAAGACCTCACTGGGATTCTTGTAGTCCGTCTAGTGCTTAATCGTAGTTCTTACTCGTTCTTGGCATTTTTAAAGTTGTGCGCCAGAGGTTGTTTGCCCGGGGTTGTGCGCAGGCCCCCTTTTATCTAGAAGTTTCTAGAGATTTTTAAAGTCGGGAGTAGTAATAGGGGGTGTGCACATTGTGAAATTACATGATTCCCGCTGGTCTTCACTGATTTCGCGCTGTGGATAACCAGTGCGTCTAACTGTGGATAACTTGGGGTGTCTGTGGATAGAGTTCGGGCTTCATCTTTCATCCACAAAATTTACGAGTTGTCCACAGCTCTGTGCACGGAAAAACCGCAGTTAATAACAAGAATTCCGCACGCCGAACCCAAGGTTTTTTAAGCCGTTCCACGAGCTCGATCTCGAATGCGTGTGGTCAGGTCGTTGACCTGGTCCTTTGAGGGCTTCTTCTCCTGAATTTCCTTAACAATCTTGCGTTCAGCGTGCAAAACCGTCGAATGGTCACGATTTCCGAACTCCCGGCCAATCGACGGCAACGAAAGCTCGGTGAAGGACCTCGTCAGGTACATCGCAATCTGGCGTGCATGAGCGACCGGGCGAGTCTTACCCGGGCCCACCAAATCTGCAACCGTTAGGTCGAAGTACTCAGCCGTGGTGGAGATGATGATCTCCGGAGTAATCTGCACCTCGATTTCGTCGGCACCGAGGATCTCCTGTGCAAACTTCAAGGTCACAGGCTCATGAATCATGGATGCGTGAGCGCTAATCTGCAGTAGACGCCCCTCGAGCTCGCGAATAGAAGACGAGGTGTTCTCCGCGATGTACTGGAGTACATTATGCGGAACGGCCAGATCAGACAGCTGTGCCTTCTTCGACAGAATTGCGATTCGCGTCTCCAAGTCCGGGTATTGCAGATCCGGATTGAGCCCCCACTGGAAGCGGGTACGAAGGCGATCCTCCAGAGTCTTAAGCTCCCGCGGTGGGCGGTCCGACGACAGCACAATCTGGTGATTGGACTGGTGCAGGGCATTGAACGTATGGAAGAACTCTTCCTGTGTACCTTCCTTGCCCTCCAAGAACTGGATGTCATCGATGATGAGCATGTCCAAATCGCGGTAGCGACGCTTGAAGGATTCTTGGGCGTCGTCACGCACGGAATTAATGAAGTCGTTGGTGAACTCTTCCGAGGAAACGTAACGAACCCGCAGGTTAGGGTACAAATGCTTGGCGTAGTGGCCAATGCCGTGGAGCAGGTGTGTCTTGCCAAGACCCGAACCGCCGGAGATAAACAGCGGGTTGTAGGTGCGCCCCGGAGACTCCGCAACAGCGACGGCGGCTGCGGCGGCGAACTTATTCTGCGGACCAATAACGAAGGTCTCGAAGGTGTAGTTCGGGTTGAGGGTGGGCTCCTCGAAAGGCATGCTCATCTCGGTTGGAGTGCCGTGACTCTCGGAGCGGAAAGGACTTGTGACCTGGCGCTGATCAGCAATAGTCATCGGATTTTCGGCAGATGAGTGCGAAAGCCCCTGCGCCATCGAATCTACGGCGTCCATCGATCGGCGCTGTGACTGGGCACTCTGCTGATTATGGACATTCGGTTGGTGCGTCTGCGTCACCTGTGGCGTCTGCGTCGATCCCTGGTGCTGCTCGTGGAGATTGAAGTCGTTCGTATCTGCATTGGGGAACGGGTAGTTACGGCCAGACTGCTGCTGGTGCTGCTGGTTTGGCTGTTGACGCTGAGCCTGCTGCGGACGCGAAGCTGCAGATGGGGTCTGTCCCGAGTGCTGTGCAGATGGTTGAGTGGCCTCCGCCGCCTGGCTATCTTCAGCGTCGTCAGCAGGATCAGCAACGGTGATGACCGTTTCCAACTCCTCGCCGGTCAGCGAAGCTAAGACGGCCTCGATAATGCCCTTGAGCTCTTCTTTTACCAGCGCCTGCACTACGGGCGATTGAGTGCTGAGCAGGAAAAAACCTGGAAAGTCACCAGTGTGCGTCACTGACCGCAGCAGTGCCTTGTGTGGCGGGCGTAGTGGTGCAATACCCAACTCCGGCGCACCTTCTGGTGAAGTCAGGATAGAAACGACCTGCTCCCAGAGTCCACCTGGCAATTCTGGTTGTTCGCTCACTGTGTGAATGTCCTTTTACATGTTTACGTTCATCAAATTTATCGAGGCGACCTGTTTTTGTGGAGTGTTTTTTGGCATGGCGAGAGTGCCATATCTGCCCATTTGGGGGCTATTTCTTGTAATTCGCCCTGTGGGGTGTTTCTACACAAGGCGCTATACGCCCCGAGCAGGACTTCCACACGTTTGTCCACACCTGTGGATAAACATCGTCGCTAATTGACTAACAGTTTATCCACAGTTTGCCCACAATGAAAAATAGCCCCCTAGTCTGCGTTTACCTAGGTAAACGCGTTATTTCCCCTGCTCGCTGTGATTCATGGTGTGGAAGTTATCCACAGCTGATTGGATAAACACCCTGTGGATTGCGGTGCATAGGTCAGTATTTCCACAGGTCAACATCGGTACCGTTGGAAAACTTGGAAAATGATTCTCCAGGTAAATCCGGCGTGTTGATTTGAATTTCTCGCTCGATTCGACGTACCCTATCTGGGTGTTTCATATCCATTGAGATATGAGTCCGAGCTCGTGCTTGGACCCGACAGAACGCTTGTAGCTTTCATTCTGTCGGTAAGTAATTTTTCCGTGCATCACGGGAATGCGTCAGACGCATCGCTGCCTCGCACTCGAAGCGAGGGGTTTACTGCGGTGTGTTCAGCGTGGACTCGTGGTCGTTTGAGTTTCAAGGAGTGTCAACCGTGTCGAAGCGGACGTTCCAGCCGAATAACCGCCGTCGTGCACGCGTGCACGGCTTCCGTACCCGTATGCGTACCCGTTCCGGTCGCGCCGTTGTGGCAGCACGCCGCAGCAAGGGCCGTGCCCGCCTGTCCGCTTAAGTAAGAGGACGCCGATTTCGGTGCTCCCTCAGAGCAATAAGCTGCGTTCTTCGCGTGACTTCACGGTCACCGTACGACGTGGACGCCGAATCGGACGCAAGACTTTGGTCTTGCATATCCGTGACACCGCCGCTTCTGGCGGTGAAGATAAGACCGATACGCAGATTGCCAGGTTTGGTGGTCCGCGTGTCGGTCTTGTCGTATCTAAAGCTGTGGGCAACGCCGTGACTCGTCACGCCGTATCCCGCAAGCTCCGCCATGTTATGGCCGCGGCCGCGCAGGATCTCCCGTCCACTATGGACATTGTCGTTCGCGCGCTGCCCGCTTCTGCCACAGCCACCAGCCAGGAGCTGTCCCACGATGTGCAATCGGCACTCGCTACATACGAACGTCGGCGCTAATTCGCTTGACGACGGCCCCCTCGCCCAGGCCCCCGGTGCACGTGTGGCTGAGAGGGCGATTCTCTTCTACCGCCGTCGTATCTCTAATCTGAAGCCAACGAGCACATGTCGTTTTGAACCGACGTGCTCCGCATATGGTCTTGAGGCCGTGCGCCGCTTCGGAGCTATTCGTGGCCTGTGGCTGACTCTCCTGCGTATCTTCCGTTGCGCACCCTGGCATCCGGGCGGCTGGGATCCAGTTCCTGCTACATTCCCCGGCCTGGGTTCGTGGTTCAAGCGAATGCACAGGTAACCTCTAGTAATGCTTAGCCTTTGACAGGGCTTTGTAGACGAAGGCGCGAGTGCGCTGTCCCCTAAAGAACGGAGTGATCTTAGACCGTGCTCAATTTCGTGTATTGGCCGATTTCGGCCATCCTGTGGTTCTGGCATAAGGCCTCAGGTTTCCTATTCGATCCCTCCTCGGGTATCTCATGGGTGCTGGCCATTATTTTGCTTGTGGTCACCATCCGTATCCTCCTGTTTAAGCCGATGCTGAACCAGCAGCGTTCTGCCATCAAGATGCAGCAGCTCGCTCCTGAGATGCAGGCCATCAAGGAGAAGTACAAGAACGATCAGCAGGCTCAGGCTCTTGCTATGCGCCAGCTACAGAAGGAAATGGGTGTCAACCCGCTCGGTGGCTGTCTGCCGATTCTGGTTCAGATGCCTGTGTTCATTGGTCTTTTCCACGTGCTGCGTTCGTTTAACCGAACGGGTACGTCCGGCAATGCACTCGGCATGTCGGTGGAACAGAACTGGAATACGCCTAACTACATCTTCGGTGTAGATGAGGTGCGGTCCTTCCTGCTGGCTCGTGTGCTCAATGCCCCACTGTCCAGTTCGGTTGGAATGGGTGAGGATCAATACGCAGCCTTTACCGTGCCTGGTACGCCTGCGGACTTCACCCGCATGGACATCATGATCGTTGCCATCCCGCTGATTGTTATCGCGGCACTGGCAACGCACTTCAACGCTCGCATGTCTGTTGAGCGCACGCGTGCCCGCCAGGAAGCCGGTCTGGTGAAGCGTCAGGAAGGCCCTATGGGTCAGCAGATGGACATGATGAACAAGATGATGCTCTGGTTCTTCCCAATCATGATTCTTGTTACCGGTGCTTTCTGGCACATCGGCCTTCTTGTCTACATGGTGACTAATAACGTGTGGACCTACTTCCAGCAGCGTTACATCTTCGGCAAGCTGGATGAGGAAGAGAAGGAAGCTATCGCAGCTAAGAAGGCCGCTAAGCGCGAGGCGCAGGAGAAGCTCGCTCCGAAGGTCGGTCAGAAGCCAATCAACCCGAAGAAGGGTGGCAAGCGTCAGGCGGCGCAGAATGCGCAGCAGGCGCAGTCCGGCCAGGCCTCTGCAGCGAACAAGGCTTCTAGCCATCTTCCGGATGGTAATTCGGGGAAGGGACAGCAGGGCCCAGCCTCGAAGCCAGCGCCAGGGCAGAAACCCGCAAATCGGAAGAACCGGAAGCGCAAAAAGAAATAGCTGAAGTAGAATCGCCCTTCGTCTACATCAGTTAATTAATCGGAACGCCCCGCAATTTGATGCGGGGCGTTTTTGCTTGCCTTGGTGCTCGCTAACGGAAACAACTGCACTGTTATTACAGGCGTGTTATTTCCTATGGGGCCTGGAGTTGGGTATCCATCCCCAGTCAATGTTTCACGTGAAACATCGCTGTTGCACTGTCGTACACTAGGGGTATTGAAAAGGTCGACGGGTGACGGCACAGCTGCCCCATTGGAAAGGTTAGTGGAACTATTGAATAACTCCGCGAAGGACGTAGATAAGCAAGAAGCCTCCGCAGGTTTGGTCGATGCTGATTTGCGTTCAGTGATAAACACCGTGTTTGGAGAGAATGCCGATCGAGCATACCGCTATCATTCCTGGTTGGCTGAAGAGGCTACAGTCCGGGGTTTGATTGGGCCTCGTGAAACTCCAAAGCTGTGGGATCGGCACATTATCAATTCCGCGGTAGTTGGAGAAGCGATAGGCAAAGGGCTTGTAGTTGCGGACATTGGTTCGGGGGCAGGCTTGCCCGGGATTCCGCTTGCTCTTGCACGACCGGATTTGAAGGTGGTTCTTGTAGAACCATTGCTGCGTCGTACAACTTTTTTGAATGAAGTTGTGAAGGATCTTGAGCTGGACAATGTAACGGTGGTTCGCGGACGCGCTGAGGAAAAAGCGGTTCGCGCTGAGGTTGGCCAAGTAGACGTCGTCACCTCACGCGCTGTTGCTCCTCTTGGGAAGTTGGCGGGGTGGTCACTTCCTTTAGTTAAATCTGGAGGCGCGATGGTTGCACTGAAAGGTGGAACTGCCCAAGAAGAAATCGATCGGGACGCAAAGCTTATTGCCAAGGCGAAGGGAATTAATCCCCGCGTCGTAGAGGTTGGCGGTTCCATGTTGGGAACTTCGACGTACGCCGTGATTATCCAGAAGAAGTAGGTTGTAAGTCCCCCCTCCCCTACTCCGCTTCGCGTTCGCTTGTGTTTTGGTTTCGACATTGAGGCGCGTAGTGCCGTCGGGCTAGAGTGGGATAAGTATCGCGGTATGGCAAAGTCCTACCGATCAAGGTGGATGTTTCACGTGAAACATTTCCACAATCGTCGGCGTCTAACGGTTGTTGGGGCTTGATGATTACGCTTTTGCAGATAGTTACTAAGTTTTTATTCGCACTCCAATGGCCATGATTGGTGATTGCTGTGCTTGTAAGGGGAATAGTTAATGAGCCGGAAGTCCTGGCAAGACACACCCATCGCTGCGGCAGCTCAACGGGCGGCGCAAGTTAAGGCCCCGAACCGTTTGTCGCTTCCACGCCCCGAGCGTCCGCGCCGTATTACTATCGCCAACCAGAAGGGTGGCGTGGGTAAGACCACCTCGGCAGTCAACATCGCTTCGGCGCTTGCGCGGCATGGTCTCAAGGTTCTAGTCATCGATAATGACCCGCAGGGTAATGCTTCTACGGCACTGGGGATTGAGCATGTTTCCGGGACTCCGTCAACGTATGAGCTTCTGATTGGCGAGCTGCAGATTGATGATGTCATCCAGCGTTCCCCTGAATCTGAGAACCTCTTCTGTGTGCCAGCGACGTTGGACTTGGCGGGTTCCGAGATTGAGCTGGTCTCGCTCCTGAACCGCGAGCGCCGACTTCTCGATGCGGTTCCAGATCAGTACTTGATCGACAACGGCTTCGACTTTCTCATTATTGACTGCCCTCCTTCGCTCGGTCTGTTGACTTTGAATTCAATGACTGCCGCCAACGAGGTTTTGATACCGATTCAGTGTGAGTTTTACGCCTTGGAGGGTGTGACTCAGCTGATGAATAACGTGCAGATGATTCGTCAGCACCTTAATCCGGAGCTGCATATTTCTGCTGTGCTGCTTACCATGTTCGATGGGCGCACCAAGCTTTCAGAAGAAGTTGCCAATGAAGTTCGTAACTACTTCGGTGACGTTGTTCTACGTAATCTCATCCCTCGATCCGTGAAGGTATCGGAGGCGCCGGGATATTCGCAGACCGTAATTTCCTACGATCCGGGGTCTCGGGGCGCAGTTGCTTATCTTGATGCCGCGAAGGAATTGGCAACGCGTGGGGACTATTCAGCAGTTCCGGGTGGAAGTGCGATTGGGCAAAAACCAGCTTCCTCCCCTACCCCGTCCAATTCCACTGAGAGAAATTAAAGCCACTAGGAGTAGTAACCGATGTCGAATCAAAAAAAGGACAACCGCAAAGGAGGGCTCGGTCGCGGTATCGCTGCGCTGATCCCAACTGCTCCGGCGGCTAACCCGTCGGTAGGTGAGAGTGCCGCGGATATTATCTTCGGTCCCCGCCGTACCCAGGGGACGAATCAGTCTGGGGGTAGCGGAGTCGCCGATGTACTGGGCGCCGCCGCGACGGGATCCGGCACCTCGTTGACTGAGGGGAAAAACGCCGGAAAATCTGCAAAATCCGGGCAGAGCAAGCCTTATACCAAGGCGGCAAAGAAACGTCACAGTGACGATAAACCTATTGGCAAGTCTAGTGATGTTTCACGTGAAACATCGTCCTCGACGACGTCGAGATTAGCGGACCATAGCGGCGCCGAAGCTACCGATGTTGACGCTTCGGCCGCAAACGAGTTTGGCGCGACCTATCGCGAGGTCGACTTGAAGCTGATCACGCCGAACCCGAAGCAGCCACGAGAGGTCTTCGATGAGGAGCCCCTGAATGAGCTCGCTCACTCTATTCGTGAGTTCGGCCTATTGCAGCCGATTATCGTACGGCCAATCTCTGAGGATAGTCGTGCGGCGGCACTCGAGGCAGCGCGCAAGGAAGATGCGAACGCGCCGCAACCCGAGTTTGAAATCATTATGGGTGAACGTCGCTGGCGTGCTTCTCAGCGAGCTGGGATCGACACGATTCCCGCCATCGTTCGCGATACTCCAAACCAGGACATGCTTCGCGATGCCCTACTAGAGAATATCCATCGCGTTCAGCTGAACCCACTCGAAGAGGCCGCTGCGTACCAGCAGCTGCTCGAAGAGTTTGGTGTAACTCAGGCAGAGCTGGCGGATCGAATCGGTCGCTCGCGGCCCGTTATTACCAACATGATTCGACTCTTGCAGTTGCCGGTGGAGGTACAGCGACGAGTAGCGGTCGGTGTTCTGTCGGCTGGTCACGCACGTGCCTTGCTTGGAGTTAAGGCAGGTAAGGAAGCGCAGCAGCGCCTCGCTGAGCGAATTGTTGCTGAAGGACTATCGGTCCGTGCGACCGAAGAGGCAGTGACATTACTCAATGCCGGCGAGCGGCCGAAGAAGCAGCACCGCGAGCCCACACCGCAGCCGGAGGTTCTCCACAATTGGGCTGATCGCCTGTCCAATTCTTTTGATACGAAGGTGACTGCCCAGATGGGCAAGCGTAAGGGCAAAATCGTTATCGAATTCGGCAACCTCGAGGACTTTGATCGCATCATGTCACTGATGCATCTCGACGAAGAGTAAATCCGGTTACTGTGACTGAAGTATTCATCGAGAAAATTTCGCTGGCCGACATCGATGGCATCTATTCGGAGACGATGTTAAGCCTGTTTTGGGAACAGGGCATGGAGCATATTCGTACTGCAACTGCCCTACCCCACTTCTCGACTGAGCCGCGCGACCCTAATTTGGACCCCCGCACGCGAAAAGAGGATGAAGCGCTCAACGGCGATTTAAAGTATTCGGAGGGCCATCCCGCTACTCGGCCAGCAGATGCTAGCGAGAGCCCCTTAAATGGCGATTTAAGCTCTGATTTAGCCGCCCAGGTGCGCTTGGAGAAGGAAGCATGGCTCAATGCCGTCTACCTTTCCTGGGGGCCGTGCGGATATTCGCTACGGCGAAAGCCACCGGCATCACTTATCGATGGGAAACCTGAGACCGTCGGCACGCTCCTCTTTGCTCCCCCGCGGTTCTGTCCGACGACATTTTCCATGCCTTCCGGACCAGTATCGCCGGATGCGATTGCGCTGACGAGTTTGCATTACAACGCTTTAGAGGTTGACGATGACATGCTCCGCGTGCTCATTGTGACTGCTCTGCACAAGCTCGCGCTGCGCGGGATTTCAGCGGTAGAGGCGTTTGGTTGCAGTGGAACAACCGATTCTATGTCGGCACTCACGCCGTCATCGCCAACGCCTGACGACGGTACGGAGAATCTAATCGCTGATTTCGAGGCGCAACTCGAAGAAAAGCTAAATCCGAAGCCATGTATTTCAGATTCGTTGGCGGCGATTAACCATAACGCCGGTGATTTAATTCGTACGCGAACTCTGCTTGACTCCGGGTTTCGGGTGGTGACTCCACATCCGATTCATCCGAAACTCCGTATCGAGTTGGATGCGGAATTGGACTGGGACGAAGAAATCGGCCGTGCGTTGGATCTAAGTGCGAAAGAATCCTTTATGCGCTCAAAGCTGTTCAGTCTTTAGCGCCGGGTTGCATAGGCCGGCCGTGCTTAGGCTTTTTCCTCTTCAATCAGCTGCGCAAAGCTGTAAGCGCCGGTCATTGGCTGCTGCTCTTCATCGCCCAAGTACAGACGCTTTACAGCGACAACGATAGATTCGGCAATTACGTCCCGCTGATCTGGGGAAGAAAGAATTGCGACGTCATCCTCGTTGGTCAGGTAACCAACGGCGACCTCCACCGTGGGCATCCTGGTCAAACGGAGGAGATCCCAGGTACGGGCGTGCGAGCGGCAGTCCACCAGGCTCGTACGGGCAACAATCTCCCGCTGGATAAGGCCAGAGAGCTGTTCGCCCAGAATGGAGTTGGAGCCCTTCATCGAGCCGAAGTAAAAAGTCGCAATACCGCTGGCGCGGTTGTTGTGATAGTGGTCAGCCTGCAGAGAGATGAAGATGTCAGCGCCAAAGGCGTTGGCCATCTCAGCCCGATCTTCGATGGACGGATTGTCGGTACGAGGACGAGACAGAATAGTTTCTGCACCTGCCGCGACAAGGCGACCTTCAATGCGAGAGGCCAAATCCCAAAGAATCTCTTCTTCAGAAATCTGACCGTAGGGGCCGTCGACCACAATGCCGGGCTCCCCTGCCCCAAGGCCTGGATCAATGACAATGCGCTTGCCAGAGAGCTTCGGCCCCATCGTGCGCAGTATTTCCTTCTCGTGGAAGGCGTTTACCGAGCCACCAGTAACCCTCCTGCCCAAGTAGCTGAGCGCCCGGAGAGTAACGGGGCCACAGATTCCGTCGGGCTCCAGCCCGTAATTGAGCTGGTATTCACGTACAGAGGCGTCGGTCTTCGGGCCAAAGTGGCCGTCTACTCGGGCATCGTGGAAACCGAGTTCCTGCAAGGTAGCTTGGAGGACGCCTACGTCTTCGCCGGTCATTTGTGACAGTGGATCGTAGGACAGTACGCGGGTGCCCAGAGTGTACGAAGCTTCTCGCAGCAGGCGCAGGGTGCTGTCGCGGATGATCCCGTCGGCATAGACACCGCGGGACTGTTGGAACGCCAGGAGAGCGTTGCGCATATCCTCATCAAAGAGGTCATCGTCACCAGACCACTGAGGCGAGTTCTCCTCTGCAGCTGAGCCCTCCCAGTTGGGCAGAAGCCCAAGACGAGCCAGGGTAGAACGTACCTCGGCAACACGAGGTGACCTATCGCCCACCTTCAGAAACTCTGGCACGAAAACTCCCTTCCGAACTCCACAATTATGTTCAAACCGTTGTGGGTCCTCACAACACTTAATCAGTATTACTGGCCAGTGAGCTAAACGAAACTTCAGTTAAGAAACTCCAAGCACTCTCAGAGAATTTGGTCAGCAATGCCTCTCAAGTTGGCGGCAACCTGGCTCCTTCACGGTATTAAGGAAGACGTAAACCGCCATTTCCAGCAAGATTACCAGGTCGCAGGCGCGAATTGATTGTTACGAGGGCGCGTCGGCTAGCCCGACGGCAAAACCCCAAGACTAACTCTAAGTCACAACCACAACTTCAGTCACATCTTAATGGGGTGTGTCCAACGAAGGTGGCAGTAGCGAAGTGACGGGTGGACAGTTGCGGACTCGTATCAGAAAGGAGCAACCCCAAGTTTCTTAAAGATGCTTTTCGATGAGCGTCGTGATTTCGCCCTTCGGGCGGACACCGCGAATCTCTTCGACCTTCTTGCCGTCCTTGAATAGGAGCAGGCTTGGGATGGACATAATCTGGAACATGCCAGCCAGTGCACGCTCCTCATCGACGTTGACCTTGGCGATGACGGCCTTGCCATCGAGCTCGGTCGCAACCTCGTCCAAAACGGGAGCAATCTTCTTACACGGGCCACACCACTCTGCCCAGAAATCAACAAGTACCGGCTTATCGGATTCGAGGACATCGGACTTAAAGGTGTTGGCGGTGACGGTTACCGGAGCCATAAAATTCTTCTCCTTAGAATGAGCTCGCTTGAGTTCTCAGTGGTTTTGATTTGTGGTCTTGATTCTAATTTTTCAACCTAGCTTCTTCAGCCTCGCGTACGGATTTGGCGCTAAAGGCGTCAGAAATTAGGGCTTCCGGTGGTGCGGGTGAAGTACTAAGTTGTTAATTAATGGTGCTCTTGGGAACGCTGCAAATGCTCGAGGGGTACGGGGCGTATCGGGCTTTAGCACGTCCCGCTACGCACTGGTTGAGCTGCAGCTAACAACAATTGGGCTGACCGACCATAAGGTATTCCCAATAGTTGGACGTCTACAATCGTTGGCCTTGGCCAACAATTGCGCTACCTCAACTATTAGGTGTTTGTCCAGCTATCACGACTGCGCTGGTGTCAGCTATCGAGCAACAGTTTCCAGATAGTGCTCGGCATCCAGCGCAGCCTTGCAGCCAGAACCAGCGGCAGTAATCGCCTGCTGGTAATGCGAGTCAACAACATCGCCCGCCGCAAAGACACCCTTGAGGGACGTCTGGGTGCTCGGAGCGGCTACCTGAATGTAGCCATTCTCATCGCAGTCCAGCTGATTGCGAACCATCTGCGAACGTGGCTCGTGGCCAATTGCTACGAACATGGCAGTCACATCCAGGACGGACTTCTCGCCAGTGACGGTGTCCTCCAGCTCGAGACCGGTAACTGAACCCTTGTCCTCACCAAGAACCTGGGACACAACCTTGTTCGTCGCAAAGCGAATCTTGTCATTGTTCTGCGCGCGCTCGACCATGATCTTCGATGCACGGAATTCATCGCGGCGATGGACAATCGTCACCGAGCGGGCGAACTTGGTAAGGAAGGTTGCCTCTTCCATTGCGGAGTCACCGCCGCCGATGACGGCGATATCGTGGTCGCGGAAGAAGAAACCATCACAGGTGGCACAGGCGCTGACGCCATGACCAAGCAGCGCCTGCTCGCCCGGAGCGCCGACATAACGCGGAGCGGCACCGGTCGCCAGGATGACAGCGTGAGCCTTGTGCTCTTCTTCACCAACCCAGACAGACTTGATATCGCCGGTGAGATCCATGCGATCGACAATCTCCATGCGCAGGTCAGCGCCGAAGCGTTCAGCCTGTGCGCGCATCTGATCCATCAGCTCCGGCCCCATGATGCCTTCGGAGAAACCTGGGTAGTTCTCCACGTCGGTAGTCGTCATAAGCAGACCGCCAAACTCGATGCCCTCGAACACCACAGGCTTCAGGTCGGCGCGGGCTGCGTAGGTGGCAGCCGTGTAGCCGGCGGGACCGGAACCGACAATGATCAGGTCGTGAACGATATCGCTCATGAAGACTCCTATAATTTTTATCTCTTACATCACATGGCGCACAGTGATGCTCAGTAGTAAGCAAATTTTTCAGCTCCGGGAAAGAAATTACCGGAACCAGCCACCTCAACCAACGTGAGGTTCGCCATCTCTATTCCCCCAGCCTCTCCCCTGCTCCGCAGCTGTTAGGCCACCTGCACTTCTTCCAATTGTCGCCGAAGCGTACGACGCGCCCGCGCCCGCCGAGATTTCAACGTCCCGCTCGGCTGCCCAATACTGCGAGAGGTCTCCTGCAGCGAATACCCAAAAATGTCCAAGTACAACAGGGCATCCCGTTGATCTGTTGGCAACTGCTCCAATGCGGCGGCCATAGTCACTCGTAGTGGAACATCCGGGCAGGGAATCGGCTGTGAACTCATAAACGTCTCAAAATCCTCCTCTTTGTCGCAGAGCGGGATCTCCCCAAAACGACCGCGGTTGTGGTCAATACACGCATTCTTCACAATGCACGTCAGCCACGTCGCCACCGTCGAACGCCCGCGAAAACTCGCCGCCCCCGCAATTGCCCGCGCCAACCCCTCCTGTACCCCATCCAAGGGATCGAAATCATCCCGACGATAGCGCCGCGCCATTGCTACCAACTGCGGGTAATAACGCTGTGCCAACACCGCGAACGCGCGACGATCCCCCGCTAGGTGCGCTTTCAACAATTCACGATCAATCTCGTCGGCCGTTGCATGCTTTCGCGTGCCGACGACGCCATAGTCCCCCAGTCGCCGACCCGTGCGGGCCTTACGGTGACCGTCCCCAATTCGTTTTCTTCCCCCAAAGTTCATGGCTCCTATGCAAACACGAAACCCGCGCTCTCCGCTTGGCAAAACTGCCGTGGAGACCGCGGGCTGTGGATGAATTTCAAAACGTCCCAGTAGCTGTGGATAACTTGGGACAACTAAAACTGTTGCCGCTTAAGCCAAGCTCAGAGCGTTATTCCGTACCACGCACCTGGATGTCGCCAATAGCAACTGGCAGTAACGAATCCGGGGATTGCTCAGCCAGATTGCGGTCGCCGACAAGTGGGTTGTCCGCATCGGAATTCAGCGACTCAGCATCAGCATTCGTATCAGCATCAGTGTCTGAGTTGTTGTCGGCTACTGCTTCCGCAGCCGTCGGCAAGCCGGAGATCCAAACTACAAGGTTCTTCCACTCGGTGTCGCGGCTATCGATTTCGATGGTCGTCGTACCTGAGGTGGCGGTTGCGCTTCCGAGAACCGTTGTGTCGTCCAAGTTCGTCGAATTAGCATCGCGTAGGCCGCGAACTTCAATGTGTGCGCCCGGGGTCGCCGCGACCTTAAGCTCTCGAATGGTTGCCGGTGCATCCAGAGTGACCCGAATACCGACACCAGGTTTGAAGTCCTCTGGACGATTGCCGAACTGGCTGAGGTAAGTAGAAGTTACCCAGAAGCTTTCCTCGTCATTATCGATGGTCAGCTCAGCCATGTCCGGATTGTCTGGACCGGCTGCCGGGTTGTCGCTGTCGGCTTGCCACTCGCTAGCGTCGGCAAGCGAAAGTGTCGTGACCGGAGCCGGGCCGCGTCGTACGGACTCGGAGTTAATCGGTGCGTCCGAGGAACGGTTAACCAGACCAAAGATGCCCGCGGCGACAAGTGCACCGACAATGACTACACCGACAACGACTGCGCCGGTGCTGAATGCGCGGGTGCGATTCTTGGTGTGGCGAGCGTTTGATTGGGCTGCACCGTCGGCATCGACGGATTCGCGCGCACCGGTGTCGGGGTCGATTGCGAGAAACTCCGAAGAGTCGGGGCCGAGCGCTGCAGCGCGCAAATCCTCCGCGAGTATGCGAGCTGGCAACTCTTGTTGGTTGAAGTCCTCCGGGCGAACCTGCTTCGCGTGGTCGATGGCAGCAGAAATATCGGAGGGGATATTTGGCACGTTGTAGAACAGCTCGTCGATGACAGAAAGCAACGCGTTGTAGTCCGAACGTTGCGAGCTATCGGGCAAAACGACGGGGAAAGCGTCGTAGATGTGGCCATCGCTGCTGATGCGCAGTTGTCCAGGCTTGTTTGTCAGGCCAAGGCAGCGTCCAGATTCGTGAGCATCGGCGATTGTCTCGGCAAGTGATGCAACTGCGAGTGCCAGGGCATCCGGGTGGGCGGCCTGATCGAACCGCTCAATACCGATACTGCTGGTCCAGTCGGCGACGATGAGCACCTCGGTACGTGTCTTCGCCACGCTATGAATGCGGGACATCCCGGTGCCGGCCAGGTCACGCAGCTCATTGGTCGTCGTGGCAATCTTCTGGGCAGCAACCGATGGCGAAGTGTCGTAGTACGGCAGTGCAATCGTGTCGACGAAGACAAGTGCGACATCTGAGCTGTCGGGATCGCCCATATCCATGGCGCGCCACAGGCGCAGACCTGGGTAGGTCGCGACTTCAGAACGCAGACGGAAACGACCACCTGAGACCATCTCGCCGGGTACATAGCGGGTCGGGCGAGAACCCTGCGTCGGCATCGGCGGCAGCAGCGGCGAAGCGGTGAAGCCCTCGTTTGCCAGACCCGTGGCCTCGCCGATCAGGTTCGACGGGGCAATCGAGAAAGCATCAGCGGCGAAGCCACGTTCGCGCTTCATATCCTCACGGTCGGCGACGGCATTGTCGGCTGCATGAGGCTGCGGAGCAAAGCGACGTAGACCCGGAATGCGGCCGAGGAAGCCACCCAGAACGCGGACCTCTTCCAATGGAGCCTGAGCGAGGACCAGGCCGGTACCGATGAGGAAGACCACGCCGGTGACGATGGTCTGCAGCAGCACGCCGAAGGAACCGAAGAAATCGAACAGCACAAGGTCGGTCAATGCGAATGCGCCCCAAGCAACGGCGACACCGACAAGCGAGGCCCCCAGTGCCCACAGCACGGTGTGGACGGTCGCCTTACTGTCCAAGTGTCCGAGAGTGCGACGCAAGAGCAAGAAGCCAATTACTGCGCCGGCGACGAAACCGAAACCGTTGGCGGCACCGAGCAACACGACGACGGTCTCATCGTCAGAAGCCAGACGAGGAGCGAAGAATGACAGAATCACCTTGACAGTGGTAATGCCGAGGATGATGAAAGTCGGGGTCCAGGCCTCTTCGCGAGCGTAGAAAACACGCAAGTGCAAAAGCACAATGGCGTAAGGAATAAGCGAGAACGCCGAGAAGGACAGCGTCCAGCCGAGAATCTCTGCGGTTTCGCGGGGGAACTCCAGATACGCGAAAAGACCGACGGCGATGGGGCGGCCGAATGCGGTGAAGAATGCGACGATTGGCACCAGGGCAATCATGGTCAGGCGCGTACCGATGGACAGATCGCGGACCACTGCCCCATCATTGCCGTCGGCTGCATTGCGGGACAGTCGCGGCATGATGGCGGTCAGCAACGTGACGCCGATGATGCCGTAGGGCACCTGCAACAGCAGCCAAGCCTGCTGGTAAATCGTCGGCGCTGCCTTGGAGGCAGTCGAGGCAATATTGGTGGTGATGAAGTAACCAGCCTGGGAAATTGCCACGTAGGTGATAATCGCGACACCCATGCCGGTGAACTGTTTGATGCGGTCGTCGATACCCCACAGCGGACGCAAATCAATGCCCGCGCGCTTGAGGTAGGGAATCATGATGGCTGCCTGAATGACGACACCCAAGGTGGTGCCAAGACCCAAAAGCAGGATGTGCGGATCGGAGAGTGAACCGTCCGAATCCGGACTCAATTGGCCGGGCAGGAACAGATATAGCAAAAGTGTGGCAATGGCCACGACGTTGTTGGCGACAGGTGCCCACGCACCGGGTTTAAAGATTCCCTTTGTGTTTAGCACCGCCATGAGCAGCGCAAATATTCCGTAGAAGATGATTTGCGGCAATAATAAGAACGCAAATGACGTTGCCAGCGGAACGTTGACCTTACCGGCCTCGTTAAGGCTCAATCTGGTCAACAGTGGCGCACCTATCACCGCCAGCACCGTCACCACTGCCAACAGCGTCATAGAGACAGTCAAGAGACGTCTAATGAAGGCGGCACCGTGATCTGGATCCTCCTTCTCCGCGCGCACCAACACTGGCACCACCAGAGAAGTCAGCACCGCGCCGAGGACGATTTCCGTAATCAGGTTCGGCAGTGTGTTAGCGACGTTGAAGGCCGAAGCTACAGCCGGACCCAGCGTCGCGCCGATGAGCAGGTTTCGCACAAAACCCGTAATGCGCGAAATCAGCGTAGCGACCGCCATCGAGCCCGTAGAGGCGACGATGTCCGAGTTCGACTGTCCCTGATTTGAGTTCGCCGTCGAGCCCGCGGAGGAATCGCTGGAAGCGGTTGCTGTCGCAGTCGCTGCCTTTGCAGGCGATGGTGATGCCGATTCTGTCTTCGCGTCAGCGGCGGGATCGGCATTTGCCTGATGGCCGGATACGCGAGTTAGGTCCGGGGCTGCTTCGGCCGGCTGAGATTCCGCCGTTGGCCGCGCCGCCGGAACCGGAGCCGGTGGCGCGGGGCGACGAATGCGGCCTCGAAGTCCAGATTTATGCGCGTCTGAGTCAGTCACATGTCCTATTGTTGCTTAAAAGGGGGTCTATTTCCGAAAGTACTGTGACCGTTTTGCGGCAAAAAACCCACCAACAGTGACGATGACGAGGGTCACGATAGCCAAAACCCCAACCGAAGCGCCCGATTGCACGGAAATACTCACTGATCGAGAAATAGGCGTGCCGCCAGGTGATTCGAGCCACAGCAACAGGTTGTGGGAGTTTTCTCCACTATCCCGTGGCCGGTCTCCCTCGGGAGCATTGGTTGCCGGAGTGGATTCTGCATCATCACCCGACTTCGGAGTGAACTGAACCGTCACCGACCCCTTGGCGGGGATGGCGGCCTCATACTTCTCCTCCATCACCGAATCTCCAGCGCCGACGCGCACGAACGCGGGAACCGGCAGCGGCAGGCCATTGCGAGCCAGCACCGCAATCGGCGACAGTTGCGTTGCGCGGGTGTAGACACCGCCGGGAGCTACCAACGTCACTGAATTGCGCAGGCGTCGAGTCATAATCAGTGCCTGGTCGCTGAGTTCTTCGCTCCGCCGCTGCACGTCAGTTGACTGCAGCTGATTTCGCCGGCCGAGAGTCGTAAACGAGCGCAGCAAGTCGTGCCGCAGGGGGCGGGTGAATTCATACCGCGTCAGCGCGACGTTGGGATCGTTGGACATGATTGTGGTCAGGTCTGTGATCTCGCGGGAGGCCAGTTGAGCCTTCTCCACTAGCGTCTCACTCACTGGCGCGGGATCGGCAAGCTCGTCAATTGGAGTAACCGAGCCCGCATCCAGGTCGTGAGCTGAAGCGGTGATGGAGTCCATCAGCGGAGTCAGCTCAGCCAGGTTATCGTCCACGGCTTTCCGGACCGCGGCCATGAAATCTTCGGCGTCGCCAGCGAGTGGATCCCAACCGGACGGCGGTGCTGCCACCACAGCCGCGCGAGGGTCATCCGAATCAGTCAGTGATTGGAACAGAGTGCCAATCGCTGTCTGCATCCGTGCAGCCTCGGAGTCGATTCGGAAATCGTAGCGTCCGAGCAGATTCGAATACGCCACAGTCTGGGGAGACCGTCCTGTTGCAGCCAGAGAGGTTGTCAGTGCCCCAGGGAGGGCGAAGGCGCGGCTACCGTCGGCAAGCACGCCACTGTGGCCAGGGCGCAGTGTCTGACCATCGGCGGTGAGGGCGGTGTTGTCCGCGACTAACACGGTGGTGTCGTGCGCGGCTTCGGGTGGAGTGGTCGACGGTGGCATCGCCTCGCCGGTATCTACGCGGTTTTCGAATGCGCGCTCCGGGGTGGTCCCGTTCAGAGCCGTCGCCGCCGAGTACAGCGGGGCGCTTTCCGACGTCACGTATCCCTCGGCCGGCAAATAGAGGCCCGGCAGTGCCTGAACGTTCAAATGCTTGGCGATAGTCTGCCGACCAGCGGCGAGTGCCTCCATCGAAAGCTCGTGATCCCCCACGCGAGCCACGGCGCTGGCATCGGTGCCGCCCCACGGCAGTGACAGTGTGCAGGTGTCCTGTGTGAGATCGTGCAGCCGATTGAGCCAGGCGGCGGCATGGTCACTGGCGGGCATATGCGTGAGATTGGTGTCATCCGCGTTTCCCCAGGAATCCCGCAGTCGCGGAGAGGACTCCACAGGGCTTGGGCGGCTGGTGCCAATCCAGTAGTCGCGGGTCATCCGGGAGATTGCGTCAAGGGTCTCCGGGTCGATGGCGATGCAGGTCGATTCCCGCAACCTCTGCCCATCCGGGCCGGCAAAACCTTTTTCCAACGAGGTGAGCAAACCGTCGAGGCGGCCACCGCGTTCGAGAGATTCGGCCAGAGAATTGTCGGTGAGGATGAGATTTGGTGACGAGGGTGCGTCACCGGTCTCACCGCCGACCAGTGGCACTGGCTGGCTGATGGGCCAAATCAGCGAAAACGGCACTGGGTCGCGGCGGGTGGGCGCATCGGAATTGTCGGTCTCATCGTTGTCGGTCTCATCACCGGCAGGCGGTTCCGGCTCATCACCTTCCGCTTGCGGATCCGTCACCGGTAGCAGTGCGCGTGTTTCCGCCAGCAGGCGGTCGATGTCGTCTGCCGGTTGCCCGTTAGCATTGATGAGCAGCGGAAACGTACCGGCCTCCGTGATGTCGAGTCCTTCTGGGGCCGGTGCGGAGATAGGAACACTTAGCGTAACCTCACGCTTCTCGCCCGCTTTCAGCTCGATGGGGGCACTGAAGGTCCCAGCCACATCAAACACCGATTCAGGCTCAGCGAGAATCGTCCGCGCATCTGCAGAGGAAGCCAGTGCGCCGGCCCGCTGTGGGCGCAGCGCAACATTGCTGATATCCGCGTTGGAGGTGTTGTGCACCTGCACCTTGATTGTCAGTGTCGAATGTAGAGCCGCGACATGCGGAGTGAAACTGGTTATCGAAAGCCGAAGGGGACCCTGTTCACCGACACGATTGGTGCCACTGCCCCACAACTGCTCATCTTGCGCAAAAGCTGGGGGCGTAACGGTCGTCGGCAAGCACAGTATGAGCGCTGCGGAGGCGGCCGTGACTATACGAACAACATTCCTTGGCAACTGCAACCTGAACATGCGCAATCACCTCGGCGTTTGCCGGCCTGCCCGCTTTTCCGCGCGGGCGAGATCGGGCAGCAGATTGTGCGCGCGCCGGGCCAGTTTGCGTTCGTCAGCGTAGGCCAACCGTTCCACCAGGGTGTCTACAGGGACCCACATGACCTGGGTGACCTCGGGGTCTTCGTCGTTCAGATCGCCATCGACGTAGCGCAGAAGGTGATGGTGCACGGTCTTGTGAATCCGCGTGCCATCGGAGACAAACCAGTAGTCAATCACACCAAGCTCTTCGATGACCTCGCCGCGAATGCCCGTTTCTTCCCACACCTCACGTTCGGCTGTGGAATCGAAGGCTTCGCCGGGCTCGACATGGCCCTTAGGCATCGACCACAGCAGGCGTCCGCGACGATCGTGCCGACCAATCAACGCGACATAAATCCGTGACAGGTTGACCTTGCCGCCATCGCCGACCGCCTCAGCAAGCCCCGAGACGACCAGTCCGCCTGCCGAAGTCTCAATCGAGGTCTGCATCGGCGCTGCATTTTGCGCGCGCGACGAGTGCGCACGGCGATTGTTCGTGCGCTTCGTCTGTGCGTGACGACGGCGATTGTTCCTATCCTGACCGTTCTTACGGCCACCGCGGTTGTTCGACTGCTTCGAGGGTCGTGCCGACTTCGGTGATTTGGAAGATTTCTTGGCGCCACCGGAGTTTGGCTTGGCCTTTTGGGGGCCATTAGCACCGGAGCCACTACGTTTTGCAGAATTTCCGCTGGTAGTAGCGTTGCTAGTGTTGGTGGACGAGGAAACGCCACCCCTTCTGCGCGGTCGCCGACGACGTCGACGGCTCTTCGCCGCCGAGTTGTCATTGCGTACCACGTTGTTCATTCCACTTAGACTACCGGGTTTATAGGTATAAGCGGGTATTGTGTCGGTCGTGACACAATCGACTCCTTCAACGACAAATGGTGACCAGCCCGGGGGGACTACACCTCGTGGCGCTACTCCGGCGGCTGCTGACGCGGACCCACAGGTGCGCAGGACGGCAATGCTGGCAGTGGCGGATCAGGCGATCGCCAAGGAGTCGGAGATCCTCGATTCGCTGGCAGCTGCGTTTAGTGCAGCTGGCCATCGCCTGTACCTCGTGGGCGGTTCTGTGCGCGATGCTCTCTTAGGGCGACTGGGCGTGGATCTCGATTTCACCACCGACGCGCGCCCGGAGGTGACGCGCGCGATCCTCGATGACTGGGCGGACATTGTCTGGGATACCGGCATTGAATTCGGCACACTCTCCGCGGAACGGCATGGCCGTCAGATGGAGATCACCACCTTCCGTGCGGATACGTATGACCAGGTCAGCCGCAATCCGGAGGTCACGTTCGGTGACACGCTGGAGGGCGATCTAATTCGCCGTGACTTCCGCTGTAACTCCATCGCCGTGGAGCTCCACGGCGACGGCACCCGCACCTTCCTCGACCCGCTCGGAGGCTTCGAGGATCTTGTCGCGGGTGTGTTGGACACCCCGGGGGCGCCGGAGATCAGCTTTGGCGACGACCCTCTGCGGATGCTGCGTGCCTGCCGCTTCGCATCCCAGCTGGGGTTCGACGTGGCACCGCGTGTGCTCAAGGCGTTGAAGGAGATGTCCAGCGAAATTGACCGCATCACGGTGGAGCGCATCTCCACCGAGCTGAACAAGCTCATCCTGGGTGCTGACCCAAGCCGAGGTATCGACCTGATGGTGGAATCGGGGTTGGCCGACCGCGTGCTGCCGGAGATCTCCGACATGCGCATGACGCAGGACGAACACCGCCAGCACAAGGATGTCTACCAACACTCTCTGCAGGTCATGCGGCAAGCTATTGACCAGGAAGAACCCGGTGAACCGGACCTCGTGCTGCGCTGGGCGGCACTGCTGCACGACTGTGGCAAACCCGCTACTCGCGCCTACAACGAGCAGGGAAACGTCACCTTTTACCAGCACGAGGTGGTCGGTGCGAAGCTGGTGCGCCGCCGCCTTCGGAAGCTGAAGTTCCCGAAGAAGACCAACCACGAAATCTCGCAGTTGGTCTACCTGCACATGCGCTTCCACGGCTATGGCGAAGGCAAGTGGACGGACTCGGCGGTGCGACGTTATGTCAACGACGCCGGAGATTTGTTGGAACGACTCAACAAAATCGTGCGGGCCGACTGTACGACGAGAAACCGTCGTAAAGCAGCACGCCTCGCACGAGCCTGTGACAGCCTGGAAGCGCGAATCAAGGAGCTCGCCGAGCAGGAGGACCTCGCACGCGTCCGCCCCGACCTGGATGGCAACGAAATCATGGAAATTCTGGACCTGAAGCCCGGCAAGGAAGTCGGACAGGCCTGGAATTACCTGAAAGAGCTGCGATTGGAGTCCGGTCCGCTGGAGCGTGAGGATGCAATCTTGGCGCTGAAGAAATGGTGGTACGAGCAGTCCGGTGAGCAGGCTGAAAGCGAAAGTGAGAGCTAATGGCATCGATTAATCCGGAAAATCTCTACGGCGACCGGCTTTTTACCAGCCTCGAGCGCAACGACCCGGCCGCCGGTATGCTGCTGCTCGCAGCACCCGGCATTCTCTCGCCGGAGTTTGCCCGCTCGGTGATTTTCCTCATTGAGCACGATGAACACGGCACCCTTGGTGTCGATCTCACGCAGCGTTCGCAGACGCCGGTGCACAATGTGCTCGAGCCCTGGGCGCCGCTGATGGCTAAGCCGCCGGTGCTTTACGTCGGGGGTCCGGTCAACCAGACACAGCCAATCTGCATTGGTGTAGTGCGAAATGGCGCCACCCTCCCAGAGGAGACTGACAGTATTACCGGTGCCCCGCTGATGGAACGCATCGCCCACAGGTTTGCGCTGGTCAACCTCGGTGCGGAGCCGGAGGATGTACGCGACCGCATAGATGGCGCGCGCATCTTCGCCGGTTACGCAGGCTGGGATCCGGGGCAGCTGGAAGACGAGCTCGAGCGCGGCGATTGGTACGTCGCCCCTGCCCTGCCCTCTGATGTACTCGCGCCTGCTGCCGCGGACATCTGGGGTGATTGCATGCGCCGTCAGCCCTGGCCGCTGCCACTGTACGGCACCTACCCCGTAGATGTACGTGACAACTAGATGAGTGAGCACATCAGTACCGAAGGAATCAGCCCCGCAGGAAACCGCGTCGCAACTAGCGACCGCAGCGACATAGCTGCCGGCATTCGGCAGACACTGCCCGTGGGCATGGGGCTCATTCCGCTGGGGCTCGCATTCGGCCTGCTCATCGCACAAACTGGCTTTAGCTGGTGGTGGGCACCAATTTTCTCCATCGTGGTCTACGCCGGGTCGATGGAGTTCCTCGCTGTTGGCCTGGTTATGGCCCATACGGGTCTGCTTGGCTGTGCCGTGACCTCGTTTATGGTCAACTTCCGCCACGTCTTCTATGGGCTGACGTTCCCCCGCGACAGGATTCGGTCCCGTCTCGGTCGCGCATATTCCACATACGCGCTTACCGACGAGTCGTATTCCATCGTCTCTGCGGCAAATCCCGACGAAAAGATGTCGGGCCGCCGACTGCTGACGATTCAGATTCTCTGCCAGTTACTGTGGGTGGGCTCCGGTATTGTCGGGTCGCTAACCGGCGCAGCACTGCCCGAGGGTATCCGTGGCGCCGAATTCGCACTGGTGGCGCTCTTTACGGTGCTGGCCATGGACGCTTTTGAGACCTCCAAGGATTGGTCACTTCCCCTGTCCGCTATCGTCTGCACGCTGGTGGGTTGGTTAATTAACCCGAACCAGATGCTGGTTATCGGGCTGCTGATGTACTTCGGCATGCTGCTATTGCGGGTGTGGTCACCGCGGGTGGACCGGGTGATGCGCATGACGTCGCTAAGCAAGGGGCGTGCAACGAAGGGAGAGCGAGCATGACCGCGTTGCCCGATTCCGGTTATGTAATTGCCGCGCTCTTTGCGATGGGTACGGTGACTCTTGCGCTGCGTGCGCTGCCGTTTGCGTTCGTGCGCACCCTTAAGGGGTCTCCCCTGTTTGAGTTCCTCGGCACGACCATGCCGGTTGGAGTCATGGTGGCGTTGGTTGCCTACACCGTCTTCGGGCGGCTAGGACTCAGTGGTGAGGGCGGCGACCCCGGCGCTGCCTGGGCCGTGCCCGTAGCGCTGGCGGTCACCATTGGCCTGCACTGGTGGTGGCGCAACACCGTGATTTCGATTTTTGTAGGCACGGCGCTGTATATGGTCCTCGTGAACCTTGTCGCGTGAGGTGCGCGGTGTGGGCGCTGGGTGGGACGGTGCCAGCAGACCAGCGACTAGCGCTTAGAACTGCGACGGTACGTGGCCTGTGAAGTTCGGCAGTCCCGGAATCTGGGGCAGCTGCGGGGTTTCCGGCAGGTTCAGTAGTTCGCCAAGATTTGGGCTCTCGGGCAGATTCGGGATATTCGGCAGGCTCGGGCTGTCGGGCAGACCAGGCAGCGATGGAGTGCCCAGCGTGCCGTCGAAGGCATTCTGAACATCGCTGGTGTGAGTTTCCTTGGTGCCGTAGGTGTTAGCAGCGACGCTGAAGTCAGGCCCAATGGATGCCGAGGCGTGAATGCTCTGGCGGTCATCGGACCAACCCCACTTTGTGCCAATGACACCTGGCAGCGTGGCCGTACCGTAGTCCTGGCGGTAACCATCTGCGGCCACTGGGGATGCGGTGTTCATGGCAACCAGCACCGGGTCAGAGGGATTCTCGCGTTTCTTGGCCTCCAGGAACCTCACGGTGTCAGCACTGGAAGTCGTGGAATTGCCCCAATGGCTTGCACCGTGAGTATTGCTGAGACCGTACTCACGTGCGGTGGCGTTAATGGAGTCCGGGTAACGGCCATAGAGCTCACTGGCAATATTGTCATCGGAGTAGCGAATCATCTGTGTGGCCTTCGCCTTGTCCGCTTCGGTGCCATGTTTGAAGACGTAGTCCGCAATGTAGAGCTTGACAATCGAAAGCCCCGGACGAGCCTCATTTTCATTAGCCGTACCGTAGTGTGTGCCGGTCGGAGTATGAGCGAAGCTGATTTGGGTGCGGCCTGGGGCATCAATAGTGCCCTGCGGAGTTAGCTTCGGTTGCGGAGCCGCAGCGGCGTTACCAGCCGCCAGCGGAAGACTCGTGACAGCGATGACACCAGTAAGACCAAGGCGGATTGCGCGGGACGGGCGTGTAGAAAGACGATGAGTCTTTTGCGAAACTACCCACCCACCTGCAACGACCCGAACCACAGCTATGGTTTCCGTCGGTTTCCGTTCCCGGTTCCGTCGGCAGGTGGGCCGGGGCGGTGTCGGAGGTGGGGGCACACCACGTGGTTCGTCCCCAGTCCTAGCCCCTATCCGCGAGAGGGACAGGATAACGCCACGACCGGAGACACACCCCGCCGCCAAAGTCACAAGCAAGTTTATGTTGCTGGAGGTCTACGCGACGTGCTTAGCGCATACGCTGTGACAGCCCATAGCGCGGAGCCAAAACCACCGCGCCCCTTGTTTAAGGAAGAGCCTGATTACTCGGGGATCTCGCTGAGTTGGGCCTCAATCCGATCCAACCGCTCGGTGATGTTGCGTAGATGCTCCACGATGAGTTGGTTGGAACCATCGATCGCCGTCGCCGTTTCGCGTCGTGCGCTGGTGACGGTGCGTACCACCCAGACGGTAAGAGCAACGAAGATCGCGAGTGGTAATGCGGCGGCGAGGATGACAAGAAATACGGTAGCGGTAAGTGTCACGAAGATTCCCTTTTCTGTTCTTGATTAATCAGGTGCCTAATGTGGTCTGGAGTTACTTCAAGCTGAAACGGAGCGACCCAGTAGTGCTTCCTCACTCGGCTCTCTCCGAGCTGTTCCAGGCCACTCTCGATGAGTCCAGCAGCTTCCAAGCGGTTGAGGTGCTGGTAGAGCAGTGGCCGAGACATCCCAAGTCGGCGGGCCAGCTCACTGACATGGGTCGAATCCGTCTCTAGGGAGGCGATAATTCGCAACCGAGGCTCACTTCCAAGAGCACTGAGCATCTGAGCGAGCCGTGCTGCGTCCATCATCCCTCCGTATCGTAATCGAACGATGTCAGGTGTAAGTATATGCTTACAGTCAGCGGTGCGCAAGTTCTGCCGGGTCTGGCGGAGACGCTGCCCGACTTAAGACGTGGCCGGTGTCCCATCACGTCCCCTCTTCACCCTCCCCAAGAAGAAACCCAGCCGCAGCACACACCACAGCTGGGTTCCTTCATGGCTTACAGCGTAGCCAGCAGCTACAGCCGCTCGATGTCTACATCGCCATCGAGAATCCTCGGCTCTACCTCCATGTGGATCCCGCGGTAGGGAAGTAGTGCGCGGATAATGTCGTGGGTGATGTCGATGCCTGGAGATGGTTCGTCCCGCAAAAGGTGGTATAGGCTAGGGCAGTAGTCCACGCCGGGAAACTCGTCCTTTGCTTCGGGAACGCACCCGTCCGGGTCAAAAGTCGTGCAGCGAATGATCAGGTCGTCGTGGACACTATTGGGCAGATTGATGGTGAGTCCTGGTGTGGTGGCAGACATGTCTGCAACCGTGGCCTCGTTTACAGACCGGGTAAGCGGGATTAGGCCGCGGGCGGACTCACCGCCTTGGATGCGGGTGAGTCCCGCACGGTTTCCGTAAGTGTCGGCCAGGGTGACAAACGTGACGCGCACCGGGGCAGTGGCCACCGACATGGAGTTAAACGCGGTGAGGACGTTGATTTCGCGCTCGGTGATAAGCCCCTGCGGGCCTGTGAAGCTAATGACGTGGTTGTAGAGCGCGGCGGTGGACATGGACAAGATGGTGTCGGCCACCTGTTTTCCCTGTTTCAGGGTTTCGGTGACTTGGGCGAGGTCGTCTACCTCAAGCTCGGCGGTGAAGTACTGGCAGTACAGTGGTGTGCTCATGTCGAGTGTGGACATGGTTCGTCCCTTTCCTTTGAGGGGGTGAGCAGTGGAAATGTCAAGTGTCGGGCACGGTAACAGGTAGAAATTTGCGGATACGCAAACTGTCCGCGCGGTGGGTTGCCGATGTGCGAGGTATGGCAACAAGCCGCGTGAGTTAAGACAAAATTGCGGATACGCAATCGCGCTCGACGGTGGTCACGCTAGTCGGTGCGGGGTGTGGTTGAGGCTCCGCGCAGGTCGCGCACGTATCGGTTAGCCACAACCGGGGGCAGCGGATCTACATGTTGTGGTGGACATAGCTGTGGGCCACAAAGCGGGGCCTTGAAGGACTTGGTGGGTAGGATTAAGGCCGTGTCCGAGGCTCGCGCGGGGGTACTAAATATGGCATGTCCCTTTTTTGATCTCCACAACATGATGTGGTGGTTCGTCTGGTAGATGTTTGCGGAACCGCAAACATGCAGGCCATATAAGAAATTCCTGCGAAGTTGGCGGTGTGAGGCCACCTGCTTGCCAGATTGCAGATCGGCAAACAAGACTATGTGTAGCGGAGTGCACTGCGTGGCCTAGCTACGTAGCATCCACTACACCGCCCCATTCCACTGCGATCGTGCCGACGAAGGAAAGGCCCATGTCCAGTAACTACACCACCGCCGACTATGAGGCGATCATCGCCAACTACACACCACACGCCGTGCGCTCTGAGCCGTGGAGCCACGTTGCCGACTTCACCCGCGAGTGCGTGCGCGCACTTAACATCACCCCGGATAACACCAGCCGCGACGCACTGCGCAACACGCTCAACTGCGTGTCCAAGCTCGCCGCCTGGGTCTGGGTGAGCTACGGCGTGGTGACTGTCGAGACCGTCTTCCACCCCGACATCATCGGAAACTACTTCCTTGCCGGAGATGGTGCAAAGCTCAGCCCGTCCACCGCAGGAACCCAGCGCTCGCTGCTGTGTCGTGTGGCGGAGGTGATCAACGACGACTGGAACCCTGACTACCAGCACCCGATTAGCTACGAGCCAACCCTTGAACCCTACGACTCTTATGCCTGTGACAGGATGTGGGATTGGGTCGAGTCGCAACCCACAGCTGCCCGCCGCCGCAACTTCACTACGGTGCTAGCACTCACGCTTGGTGCGGGCTTGCGCGCAGGAGAAATCTGCACGCTGCGCGGCAAAGACGTGCGTGTTGACGGCGACGGGGTGCTGCTGTTTCCGCACGGCTACCGCGGGGCTGGCCCGCGCGAGGTGCCACTGCTCAAGTCTCATATCGAGGTACTTCAGCCGGTCATTATGGCTACCGGCCCGGAGGACTACCTGTTCAGGCCAGGCCGCGACAACGAGAACGTCAGCCAGCTCTCGGCGTATCTCCGCCGGGTAACACCTAGTACATCGCCGGATATGGTGCCGGATACCCGCAGGCTGCGCAATACGTGGATTATCGACCGCATTGCAGCCGGAGTTCCCGCTGATGTGCTGTGTGCTGCGGCAGGACTGAAGTCCTTGCACCAGTTTGAGGACTACGTGGTCGAGGCCGGAGCTAACCGCCGCCATGCCTACCGGATTCTTTTGGCCGGAGGATCGACTCATGGCACCCCAGGTGGAGGCCTGTACGTGCTGTAGCTCGGCTCACGGAGACTTCCTGAGCTATCCCTAGCGATTGCGGATACGCAAAGTTGGATTGCGGATACGCAAAACTCGTCTCATGGCGCACAGACCGCACCAGGGACGAACCACCCTGTGACCTGCGGGTTTACTCATGGTCTGAGGTAAGAAGGCACCGCCACCTATTTCGTGGTGTAGGTGTGCTCACCTCGTGAGCCATGAACGACACCCATGTAACTCACACCCGCCTTACCAGTGTCGGAAACATGCAGTTTCCAACCCTCGGGTCACTGACTGCCGTATCGGTTGCTGCGATGGCGCGGCCACAAGGGCTTGCCTGTGGTGACCTCGATATTGGCAATGACACGTCCCGTCGGGATCATCTCGCCGCGGATGATTCGGGTGATGGTGGAGGTGGGGATACCGCAGGCCTCGGCCAAGTCTTTGGCACTGGGGTAGCTCCCGTCCAGGGTGAGTTTCTGGACGTTGCGGGCGAAGTCCTGCAATTTCCGCATGACCGGATCGTGGGCCTCGATATGGGCATTAGGCCAGTTGGCGTAACGCCTGACCGGAGCCTCGGCGGGAATGTCGGAAGCCACGAGCCACCTTTTCAGACAACAGAACTAAAGGACGAACCACTTAAGTCTAAATACAGTGAGGTCTACGCTGTGATCGACACACTGACGACACGCGGATTACTGCCCGCCACCACGCCTGCGGTAGCGACAAACCGCAAGCGCCAACTCGCTGCATATTTTTGCTACGTGCGAGACCGCTGGTACGTGGATTTAACCGTGGACAACTGTATCATGCTGCTTAAAGACGGCGGCTCCATTCATAACTACCTGCAATACCGCACAGATTTATCCACAACTAGCCTCGATGCCACCCGCCGCCTCCTTAACCGCTGCGCGCGCCACGTCATTAAGCACCACGGCGCGCTGGATTGGGTAGAAGATCTACCCGAAGTTATTCATCCTGCGGCGAAGTCGAAGCGCCGCGCCTACACCTCCCACGAGCTGATCCGTATTACGGATTGGCTGCGCTCTAGACCCCGCCGCGAATCGCGGCGTGTGGCCTACATCCTTGTGGCCTTAGGCCTTGGTGCTGGTATGACCACAGAGGAGATTTATCACTGCGTCTATGGTGACTTCACTGACTTCGGCACCGTGCTAGCAGTACATGCCCGCGGTGGCCGAGGCCTTACGTCGCGAACCATTCCGTTGACCGCGCCTTATAGCGATGTCATGCGTCAAGTCCTGCGCGGTGTGAGCGCAGACCGTAAGGACGAACCACTGGTGAAGCCAAACTCAGCGCGCCGCCGCAACGATGCCACAGGCCCGCACCTCATATCTGACTTTATCCACAAGACCAGCCAAAACCCGTCGAGTACTGGGCTTGCACCCAACATCAACAGGCTGCGCTACACCTGGATTGCTCATCATGCCGCCGCGCGTGTGGACTTTAACCAGCTGGTCTATGCCACTGGCACCATACAGCCATTCCACGACACCTTCCACCGGATGATCGTCGAGGCCGGGGCACTAACTGAGGCCGAGTACTGGGTGTGGACTACAGGCAACAGGGACGAACCGGCTTATCCGCCGCTGCGGCTGGTTACACCTACAGGGGAGGAGAGCTAAATGGCCCGCATATCGGTTACTCCCACCCCGCTTCTGCGCCTGGACGGAGCTAGTGTGTCCTGGGCACTAAACATCATCGACCGTACTGACATCTGCGAAAGCCTTGATACGTGGCGGCGCGAGGAGGGATACGACCCGCAGAAAGGTGGGCGACCAAAGACTGTCAGTGACCGCGCCATCCTTGCGCTGTATCTGATTCTGGCGCGCTCTGGTCAACCCATGCATTTGACCACCATGGTTGCCCTGCTAGCTAGTAAAGACACCACCGAAAAAGCTCTGGAACTTCTTGAGCTACCCAGCCGCGATAAGGCACGTCGCGTGGGCGATAATTACTTTGTTCAGCACGGCCTGTGGTATCACCGCCTGTGGCGTGCATTGCACAGGTTCCTAGAACTGGTTGCCCCTTTCGACAACATCCCACACCATGTACGGCTAACCCGTGCCGAGTTCAACCGGCTGATGGACGAACAAGATCCTGAGCGCCGCGAAGAAAAATGGCAGCGCGCCACCTATGTGTTCAACCAGCTGGTCATGGCCAGCACCAAAGACATGCCGGAGGAATACCGCAACAACTGGCAGGGAGACCTCACTCTAGACGGAACACTGATTCCAGGGGTTCGCCGTGGAAATAACCGATGGACGAACCGACCAGATGATCTTATGTCCTCTGAGCCGGAGGCAGGTTGGTATTCCCGTGATGAGCGACAGGAAACACACGGTGAAAACAAGCGCACAAGGAACGCTAAGCACGTGTGGGGCTGGGAGGCCACCCTTGTGGCTGGAGTTATCCGTGAACAAGGCCCATATGCACAGCCTCACCTGATTATGGGCATGGCCTTTGACCGGCCCAGCCACAACCCTGCGATTCGTGGGCTGCAAGCCATGCGCCATTTAACTGATGATCCGTCTACGCCTAAAGGCGTGGTGGTTGGTGACCGTGCGTATTTCGCTGTGGCCAAGACCAAAGACTTCCACGAGCCACTACGTAAAAAGGGATACACCCTGGTTGGCGACTACAAATCCAACCAGTTAGGCCAACGTGGCAGCTTTGAAACCATGAGCTTGGTCGAAGGCCACTGGTATTGCCCGGCCATGCCGAAGTCACTGATTGAGGCCACCGAGCAGTTTAGGGCTGGTCTTATTGATGAGGACACCTACAAGGCCCGTATTAACGAGCGCCGCGCTTATGCCATGCGTCGTAAAGGTGCTGATGATACCGGCGAGAGTCAAATGTTTATTTGTCCTGGTCGCGGTAAAGGAAAGACACTGGTATGTCCCTTGGTGCAAAAGGCCGAGAGGCAGGACGCTCGGGCTAAAGGTCTGCCTATTATCCCAACACCTAGTCTTGAAGCCCCGCGCAGCCAAATGGGAAAGTGCTGTACCAATAAGTCCTCTTTGACCATCCCTCACACAGAGGGTATTCGCTACCGCCAGACTGGCCCGGCCTACAAGACACCTGAGTGGCAGAAAATTTACGGTACCTGGCGCAATGTGATTGAAACGCGCAACGACTATGTGAAGAACAATCGCGGCGGTGCTGCTATTGGTGACCATACGAGAAGACCTGTACGCGGTTTTGCTGCGGCCTTCTTCTATACAGCTCTTGGTGTGGTTGCGGCCAATGTATCTATGATTCGGCGTTTTCTTGGCCGGGTGGATCGGGATGAAAAGACTCCGCCACCTGGCACGCGAGATCCGCACCCGCCGCGCGATCCGGCGCGCGAGAAGGCAAGCCCGAACGCGCCGCCTGCGCGCGAGGCAGCTTAAGACCAACTAAATAGCTTTATCCATCTAGCTCGGAAAACCGATATGGGGTTCCGGGCTAGAAGTCGTTTTAGAGGGGACGAACCATGTTGTGTTTCTTATTGGTTAGCACTGTCCGGC
>NZ_ABZU01000016.1 GCF_000173655.1 Corynebacterium amycolatum SK46
CGGCTCGAAAGTGTCATAAACTCGCACAGTTTCACATTTGCAGCCCAACTGTAGGCTGCGGGCCGACGCTTAGAAGCGCGGGTGGCTGCCGCGCAAAACAGCCCCATCCTCGCCGGCCTCGCTCTTGCGGACAGTACCCAGCTCCCAAGCGTTGATGTGGCGGGCAGTCAGCAGAGCCAGTGCACGATCGCGGTCCTCTGCGGAAACAATCGCAACCATGCCAACACCCATGTTGAAGGTCTTCTCCATCTCCTCGCGGGAGACGTTGCCGAGCTCAGCAATGGTCTTGAAGATCGGGCCCGGGGTCCATGTTGCGCGGCTCATGTCAGCGGTCAGGCCTTCCGGCATGATGCGAACCATGTTGCCAGCCAATCCGCCACCGGTGACGTGGCAGAAAGTGCGAACCTCTGCCTCGTTCATGAGAGCCAGGCAGTCCTTCGCATAAATCTTGGTTGGCTCCAGCAGCTCCTCACCGAGGGTACGCCCGAAGTCCTCGACGTAACCGTCGAGCTCCAGACCGGCCTTCTCCAGGAGAACGTAGCGAGCCAGCGAGTAGCCGTTGGAGTGAAGTCCAGAGGACTCCATGGCGATAATGACATCGCCCTCACGCACGCGGTCCGGGCCGAGAAGCTTGTCCTCTTCCACGACACCGACGCCGGTAGCGGAGACATCGTACTCGTCTGGTTCCATCACACCCGGGTGCTCTGCAGTCTCGCCGCCCAGGAGGGCGCAACCCGCCTGGACGCATCCCTCGGCGATGCCGGAAACGATCTCGGCGACGTGCTCCGGCACGACCTTGCCAATTGCGATGTAGTCCTGCAGGAACAGCGGCTCGGCGCCGCACACAACCAGGTCATCGACGACCATGGCGACCAGGTCCAGGCCGATGGTGTCGTGCTTGCCGACGGCCTGCGCCACGGCCAACTTGGTCCCCACACCATCGGAGGATGCGGCCAGCAGCGGCTTTTCGTAGTTGCCCAGTGCAAACAGGCCGGCAAAACCGCCGAGCCCGCCACGGACCTCTGGGCGAGTGGCCTTCTTGGCAATCGGGGCGAATAGTTCAACGGCGCGGTCGCCGGCTTCGATGTCGACGCCGGCTGCAGCGTAGGAAGCACCAGAAACGTTCTCGGTCATTAGAGGCTCTCGCTTTAAACTTTCTCCCCCGGGCGGCGTTACTGCCGTATCCGGGAGTATTGGCGGACCGGGAACAAAGCAACGGCTGCAATCCACAGCACCGCTTGCGCTTCGTTCTCGGTTCAGTTCTCGTAGTTCATTCTAAGGAGGTTTCGAGGCTAATTGCTCGTTGCGGCTTTGGCAGCCTGGGCTGCCTGCATCCTCTCCACAGCTGCCGCATTCGGATTGCCCTCCGGCAGCCCCAGCGGGTACTTGCCATCGAAGCAGGCACAACAGACTTCGGTCTTTGCCTGCTCGGAAGCGGCAACCATGCCATCGATGGAGACAAATCCCAGGCTGTCGGCGCCAATCGCGGTTGCGATACCGGCGACGATGTCATTTTCATCCACACCGTTGGCCAACAGCTCGCCCGGAGAGGCGAAGTCAATACCGTAGAAGCACGGCCATTTCACCGGCGGTGCGGCGATGCGCACGTGCACTTCCTTCGCACCAGCCTCACGCAGCATGCGAATCAGGGCACGCTGAGTGTTGCCGCGGACGATGGAGTCATCGACCACGACCAAGCGCTTACCGGCGATAACTTCCTTCAGCGGGTTCAGCTTCAGTCGAATGCCCAACTGACGAATCGTCTGCGAAGGCTGAATGAAGGTACGGCCCACGTAACCGTTTTTGGTCAGCCCCTGACCAAACGGAATGCCCGATTCCTGGGCGTAGCCAACAGCGGCCGGGGTACCGGATTCCGGAACCGGCATCACCAGGTCACCGTCAGCCGGGAACTCACGGGCCAACTGGCGGCCCAGCTCAAGACGTACAGCGTTGACGGAGCGACCACGGATGTTGGAGTCCGGGCGCGCCAGGTAGACGTACTCAAAAATGCATCCAGCGTGGGTGGTCTCGGCAAAACGCTGCGAACGCACACCGGAAGCATCAATGGCCACCATCTCGCCTGGCTCGATTTCGCGGACGAACGATGCACCGACGATATCCAGCGCGCAAGTCTCGGATGCGACTACCCAGCCACCGGACAGGCGGCCCAGGCACAGCGGGCGCACACCGTATGGGTCACGCGCGGCGTACAGCGTCTCGCCATCGGTGAAAGTAAGACAGAAAGCGCCCTTCAGGCGTGGCAGCAGTGCCATCGCGGCCGCTTCTACATTGGTGCTGCAGCCGTAATCTTCGGGGTGGTCAATCTTGCCGGTTTCGTCGGCAAGCAAAGTGGTCATGATTGCGGAGTCACTGGGCAGCTCGCCCTCGTCGCGCATCAGGCCTTTTTCCACCGCCTCATGGAACAGCGTGAGGTGGTTGGTCAGGTTGCCGTTGTGCCCCAGCGCGATGTCCGTGCCGTCGGAGGCCATCTGGAACATCGGCTGTGCATTCTCCCACGCAGGAGCTCCAGCGGTGGTGTAGCGCGTGTGCCCCACCGCTACGTGCCCCTTCAGAGCGTCGAGCGTCTGCTCATCAAAGACCTGGGAAACAAGGCCCAGGTCCTTGAATACGAGAATTTGGTCGCCGTCGCCGACTGCGATACCGGCGGCTTCCTGGCCGCGATGCTGCAGGGCAAACAGGCCATAGTAGGTGAGTTTGGACACGTCTTCGCCAGGTGCCCAAACGCCAAAAACGCCACATTCTTCGCGCGGGGATGTCTCCCCCAGATCGTCGTAAGGCGAAATTGGCAAAAGTTTGGTCTTTGGTGCACCTGAAATGTTGGTATCGGCCACAACATTCACACTAATAGCCCCACCCGCCCGGGCACCAATTCAGCATCCCCCCACGGGTTTTAAGAAATGCGCGCCACCGGCAGATGATTCCCGATTTCCGCCGCGCGCGTGCCCGACATATCGATGTGCGCCTGCACCTGCTCTAACGTGATCATTCCGCACGCGAGTCCCAGCCAAATCTCCGGCGACATCTCCACGACATTGGGCGGCGTACCGCGTGTGTGCCTGGGCCCCTCAATGCACTGGACCGCGACGAAGGGCGGCACGCGCACCTCGACGCTATGCCCCGGCGCCTCTTGGGCGAGCATCCGAACGGACAGACGCACTGCTTTGGCGAGGCTCGCACGGCTTAACGACGGCCCCTGGTCCCCATCCGGCCCGGTGAAGGAGGCAGCCTCTTGGTCAGATAGCAATTCGCGACCGAGAAGACGTTGCGCCGCCCAGGGTGCGGCGGTGGAAAGAGCACTGCGAACGTCGAAAGGCGAGATTTTGGATACCATAACCTCATCCTAGAGTTATGCTTTCATATATGGATACGCAGTCAACTGAAAAAGCTGAACAGGTGCATGCTCCAGCGTCACCATCTCTTGTACTCCGTTTTATGGCGTCGCCGACCGATGTCATTATGGCCGGAACCAATTCCGTCCACGGCGGCCGTGTGTTGCAGTGGATTGACAAGGCCGCTTACGCCTGTGCGACCGGCTGGTCGGGACGCTACTGCGTGACTGCGTACTTCGGTCACATTCACTTCACTCGCCCGATTCCCAGCGGCCACATTGTTGAGGTGCGCTCCAAGATTGCGCATACCGGTCGCAGTTCTATGCACATCGTCAACGAGGTGCTCTCAGCTGACCCGCGCGAGGGCAAGTTCACCCGCGCAGCTGACTGCCTGGTGATTTTCGTGGCCATGGATGAAAACGGTAAGTCGACTCCGGTTCCGAAGTGGGTCCCGCAAACGGAGGAAGAAGAGCGTGTTGAAAAGGCCGCTCTTTCCCGTTTTGAGCTCCGCCGCGACATCGAGGCAAGCATGCGCGCGCAAACGTACTCTGCGGATTCCTCTGCACCCGAATTGACCACCCGCTTCCTGGCTAAGCCGACGGATGTCAACTGGGGCGGTAACGTCCACGGTGGTACCGCCATGGAGTGGATTGATGAGGCTGCGACGGCAGTTACCACGAACTGGGCGGGACGCCAGACTATTTCCGTGTACGCCGGTGGCATTCGCTTCTACAATCCGATTCACATTGGCGACCTGGTTGAGGTGCGTGCGCGCATCCTGCGCACCGGCACGACCTCGATGCACCTGTCGGTGCAGGTCTACTGCTGCGAGCCTCGCAAGGGTGTCGGCGGGCTGCGCAAGGCTCTGCACTCGACCATGACTTATGTCGCAATTGACGACGATTTCAACCCGCAGCCGGTGCCGCACTTCCAGCCGACCACGGATGAGGACAAGCGTCTGCACGCCCACGATCTGTCACTGAAAGCGTTGCGCGACAAGTACAGCCCGCTGCCTCTGATTGAGCACGAAGAGGATTAAGCCACCTGGCCGCTCGACTTCTTGTTCTTCCACCAAATGGATAGGAACATCCAGCCAATCAGCGCGAAGGTGATGTAGGTGACGTACCTGTCAATCGTCTGCAGGGAGCCCTGGATACTCGGGCCGAAGGTCAGCCCCAAGTACAGGTAGAAGCACTTGAGCATCGCGGCGCAGAGGAAGAGGTACACGCCCACTACCCAGCCGCGTGCCTTCGCAATACCGCCAATTGCCACCACAATCGTGGCCGGAATCGGCGAGAACGGCACAAACGATGCCAGTACACTCAGCCCGATGCGTTCATAGATGAAGTTCTCCATCTTCTTAAACCATCGCGGTGGGTGTCCGCCGAAACTCATCGTGATGAATTCCGGCCCCCACTTCTTGCCCATCCAATAGAAGAACGGCATGAACTTGATGGTCGACAGCGCCGCAATCACTACAACAGCGAAGAGGAAGAGCGGCCGGTCCTCGTTTTCCGACGCGAGAATCAGCACCGACAGATTCGAGCCTGTCAGCCACGTATGCAAAAACGTGTACTTGAGCAACAAAACCGCGCGAAACGGAATGATTGCAAAGCCGTACACGGCAACAAGCATCAGCGATGCATAGAGAATCTTGTCTATTTTGTCCGGCTCACGCAGGAAGCTCGGCAGATCCTCACGAGGGTCTCGCTCGGCCTCGTTACGCATGTCGGATGAAGTCATGAACCACAGTTTAACTGCACGCTCCTTCCACAGCAGGAGCCACGGGCGATGCCATTACGTACGGTTTCAGGCACACTCGCCAAGGACGAGCGCAACACCTCCTACTATCCTGGGAAGATATGACCACCGATTCACCCGCGCCTGTGCCCGCACAGCAGCCTCACGCAGCACGGTCTGAGTCTTCCTCACCATCGCTTGACGACGGCCAGGAGAACGCATCCTCACCGAGCATGCTGCAACGTGTTCGCGCCACTATCCCGCCTGTGTCCATCCTGGTACTGACGGCGGTATTCCTCTTCGCCGGGTGGTTCACGCTCTTCGGTCCTATCAATGTTCTGGCTTGGCGTGGTGGCACGTTCCCCCGCACCGAGGCAGACCGCCCCTACTATCAGCAGGCTCTGAAGGATGTTGCGCGCTATCAGTACGAGGAGCAGCCCTCCCCTGAGGTTTACTTCGGCCTGGCGTGTGGCGCTACCGATGCCGACATCCGCAGCGTTATCCCCAAGGTCGGCGAGCACCCGAATTCAGACGCAGACCCAACCGCTGATGAAGATGCCGTCGCTGCCGCTGCTGCTACCAGGCCGGGTTCTGCACACGCGGCTGCGAACCAGACATCGAAGCTGAATCCAAACCTTGACGCATTCGGAGACACGGTCGACTGCTCCGGTTCCTGGACTGCACCATTCTTGTCATTCCTGCTCGCGTCCGCGGGTGTTCCGGTCTTTGATACGCCCGAGAATTCGGCTGCCACAACCGAGAACCCATGGCTGGTTACGGATGTCGAACAGCTCATGGATGCCTACAAGGCACATGATGCTTTCGTCACCGACAAGGACTTCTCTCCTCAGGTGGGTGACATAGTTTTCTACCGCTACCCCGCAGGCCTTGGGGTGCACGCCAACATGGTTGTCGCGGTTCAGGGTGACTGGGTCACCATCGGTGGCGATGAGCTTGGCAAGGTCGGTCTAGCTAGCATGACCCTGCGCAACCGAGGTGGCATCGTGGGCTACGGCGCCACGGGCTACTTCGAGCAAGCACCGCTGGACGCCACCAAATAGCCAAGTTTAAATAGGCAGATTTTCCTCGATGAGGCCGCGCAGAGCGTCGTCGTCAGGCGAGACCTTGGAGCGGAAACGGCCGATGACCTCCCCTTCGGGCGAGATAACGAACTTTTCGAAGTTCCACTTCACGTCCCCAGCCTCGCCGTCGGCGTCCGGGGTTTCCTTCAGCAGCTTGTACAGTGGGTGAGCGCTGTCGCCGTTGACCTCCGTCTTTTGGAAGAGCGGGAAGGTAACACCGAATTCGCGCTGGCAGAACTGCTTGATTTCCTCGGCACTGCCGGGCTCTTGCCCACCGAACTGGTTGCAGGGGAAGCCGAGGACGAAGAAGCCGCGGGGTGCGAGTTCGTCGAAAAGTCCTTGCAGATCGTCGTACTGATCCGTGAAACCGCACTCCGAGGCGGTGTTGACGATAAGCAGAACGTGGCCTGCCCAGTCGCTCATCGTTGCTTCGTTGCCGTCGATGGTGGTTACTGGGATGTCGAAGAGATTGCTCATAAACCCCACACTAGGGCAGTCCCACGATAGCCGTCAGAGGTGACGACTAGCCGACCTGCTCCATGCCTTCAAAGAGCTCGCGGCCCAGCGGCACCGAAGAGTGGTTGACCGGCTGCGCACCACCATCGACCGCCTGGTCAATGATGTCGACAACATCCTGGCGCAGCTTGTGCTCCCGCAGTTTCGAAGCGTTAACGGAGATGCGCACTGCGCGGCCCTTCCCCAGCGAGCGCTGCACCGAGGAGCGCACCGCACGGCGCCACCAACCAGCGCCGCCGAAGCCCTCGCCGATAGCCAGCACGCGAGTTGGATCAACAGCACCAGTGGTCAGGTCGCGGACCCCATTTCGGTCCGCTGCAACACGGAAGCCCAGCTCCGGCAGCACGTTCATGGTCTCTGGCGACATGGTCCACTTCGGCGGCGCAAACACATCCGTCTCAAAACCCATCGCACGCATCTGGCGCGTTGCGGCAGTCAGACGCAAGCGCGCTTCATGTTCGCTTAACGACGCAAATTCCGCGCCTCGACCTCGAACCGACTGATCGAACCCCGCGAGAACAATCTCGATGCCGTCATCGCTACGACGGCGGAGCCAATCCAGCACCGCCGGAGCTTCCCGCAACGACCAGTTCTTACCCGCATGCGGCGCTACCAGCAGAGACGGCGTAATATCGCGCTGTTCCATCGCTGCCACGAAACGAGCGACATCGAGCAATGTGCCATCGCGCAAACCCGACACCGACACCAAAAGCGGCGAACCGACCACACCACCGTCAACAGTTACGAGCTCTTTGCCCGCTGGACGAACGACCTGGTCGGTCGTCCGAATCTGTTCTTGCACCCCACTGCCTGCCATGGATTCAACAAAAACAGGCGTATGTAAATTTTTGGTAACAGAGAGGACAAAGCTTGGAGAATACTCAAAAGCCTTTCAGGTAAGGGGCATATAGGGAACAGCGTGAGCGTAATTGTGCGTCTGCTGCACGGCTTATCCCCAGTGCACAACCTCATCGAGCGCCAAGCCCTTGCGCCAACCGAACTTCTCCAAGTCACGCTCCGCTGCCAGGTGCGTTACCGGACCAATGCACAGCCAGGCCACCGGGCGCACGGGTGTCTCGACACCGACAAAGTCGGCCAGGAAATCCTCATGGTAGAAACTGACCCAGCCGACGCCGAGCCCCTCTGCCGTAGCGGCCAGCCACAAATTCTGAATAGCCAGCGCGACTGACATGAGCCCGGTGTCATCGACAGTGTCGCGGCCGAGAATATTCTTGCCGCCACGGGTCGGATCATAGGTGACGACGATGCCCGTTCCCGAGTCCACAATTCCTTCAATCTGAATCGGATTGAAAGTCTCGCGCCGCTCGCCTTCGAGTTTGGCTGCGAATTCAGCGCGGCGTCCGGCTACGTGGTCGGCAAACTGCTGCAGGCGAGCCGAATCCTGAATGATGTGAAAGTCCCATGGTTGGGACAGACCCACCGAAGGAGCGGCGTGAGCGGCCGCCAACACGCGCATCAATCGCTCCCTGTCCAACACTTCTCCGGCGAATTCGCGGCGGACATCCCGCCGCCGAAAAAGCGTGTGGTAGACGGCCAACTGATCGTCGGAAAGCGAATCGGTGTCAAAACCCTGCGCGGACAGCAGCGTGCGCATATCCATGGCGTTACTCCACCGCACCAGCAGTGTGGACGATCCAGGCGTACTCGAAGGCAGTCTGACGCCAGCGTTCGTAACGGCCGGAAACACCACCGTGACCAGCGGACATCTCGGTCTTGAGCAGGAACTGGCCCGGCTCGCCGCCGACAACCTCGCGCAGCTTGGCGATCCACTTTGCCGGCTCCACGTAGAGCACGCGAGTGTCGTTCAAACTAGTAATCGCGAGAATCTTCGGGTACTTCACATCGGCCGAGATGTTCTCGTACGGCGCGTAGGAGGCCATGTAGTCGTAGACCTCCGGGTCGTGGTACGGATCGCCCCACTCATCCCACTCCACCACGGTCAGCGGCAGCTCTGGCATCAGCATGGACGTCAGGCAGTCGACAAACGGGACCACGGCCTGAATGCCCGCGAACCTATCGCCAGCAATGTTTGCGACCACACCCATCAGCATGCCGCCCGCTGAACCGCCGAGCGCTACCAACTGCTCGCGCGTGGTCCAACCAGAATCCAGCAGGTAGTCAGCGACGGCGACGAAGTCAGTGAATGTGTTCTTCTTCGTGGTTGCGCGACCGTTCTCCCACCAGCCACGGCCCATCTCGCCGCCACCGCGGACGTGTGCAATGACAAAAATCATCCCACGATCCAGCAGCGACAGCCGGGCGATGGAAAAGCCCGGATCCATCGAGGCTTCATAGGAACCGTAGCCGTAGAGCAGCGTCGGATTCGGCGCATCCAAATCCAAATCCGCGCGGTGAATAATCGACACCGGAATCTGGGCGCCATCGCTTGCACTCACCCATTCACGCTTGGCGACGTAGTCACCGCGATTAAACTCCCCGCGAATCTTCTGCTCCTTGAGCAGCACCCGCTTGCCCGAGGCAATATCAATCTGCCAGAGCTGCGACGGCGTGGTGAAGGAGCCGTAGGCGTAGCGCAACACCGGGGTGTCCCATTCAGCGTTGCCGGTAGTGCCTGCGGAGTAGAGCTCTTCGTCGAATTCGAGCTCGACGAAGTTCACAGCGGAGGCTGGCACTGGGTCGGCAGCATCGCCCGTCTCAGCGGGGCCAGCACCATCCTCGTCCTGCGCCAATACCGCCAGCGCCACACGACCAATACCGCCGCGACGGTATCCAAACGCGATGTGCCCAGCGAAGCAGTCAACGCCCTCGACACGGACGTCATCGCGGTGAGCAACCAGCTCAGTGAGATCCGAAATACTGTCGAAAGACCCCACCGGCATCATGGCCAGTGCGAAGTTCGAGCCAGTCATATTGTGTGTAATCAGCCACATATCCTGGCCCCTGATGACGGCGTGGTCGATGTCGTATTCAACACCGGACTCGCGCGGGCGCACGCAGGTGAACTCACTGGTCGGGTCACTGGCGTCCAGGTACCAAACCTCGGAGGTAATCTTCGAGGAGCTCTCAATAATCAGGTACTTTTCGCTGCGTACCGTACCGACTCCGACCCAGTAGGCCTCATCGGGCTCATGGAAGACACAGACGTCATCCTCGGTGGAGGTGCCCACGCGGTGACGCCACACGGAATCCGGCCGCCAGGCTTCGTCGACCTTCTGATAGAAGATCCATTCCGAGCCAACCCAGGTAGCACCTGCGGCGATGCCCGCAATTTCGTCGTCAAGCAGTTCGCCCGTGCGCAAATCCTTTACACGCAGCGTGTAGCGCTCGTCGCCTGTGACGTCGGTGGAGTAGGCCAGCAGATTGCCGTCCGCGGAGACGCTCGCTGCGCCGAGGGCGAAGAAGTCGTGGCCTTCGGCCAGCTCGTTGGCATCCAGGATGACCTGTTCTCCTGGTGCCGGGGAGTCGTCCGCAATGGTCGGTGGCGTCCACGCGGCAAGACCGTCACCGGCCTCCGCGCGCACGCGACAGCTCATCCCGTAAGACTTGCCCTCCTGCGTGCGTGAGTAGTACCACCAGCCATTAAGGCGAGTTGGGACCGACATGTCGGTCTCCTGCACACGCGACTTGATTTCCTTAAAAATCGCGTCCGCGGTGCCATCAAGATCGGAGGTAAAAGCCTCCGTATAGGCATTTTCAGCCTCTAGGTATTCGATAACCTCGGGGTTTTCCTTATCGCGGAGCCACTCGAAGTTATCGGTGAAGTCCCTTCCGTGGAAGGACCGAGTCACCGGCTTCCGTTGTGCACGGGGTGCGGGCAAATCCTTTTTTGCAGGCTTGCCGACGGATGCCGAGTCCAAGGTCACTTCGCTCACGCAGGTTCTCCTATCCAGTCCGAGAAGCGGCGGCCCGACAGTCGTTCGTAGGCCTCGACGTACCGCTCGCGAGTTGCTTCCACAACACTACCCGGCAGCGCCGGCGGCGGAGTGCCCTCGTCCTTCTTCCAGCCGGACTTGGAGCAGGTCAGCCAGTTTCGGACGTACTGCTTGTCGAAGCTCGGGTTAACCGAACCCTCCTGGTAGGAGTCGGCTGGCCAGTAGCGGGAGGAGTCCGGGGTGAGAACCTCGTCGGCCAGCACCAGGTTGCCGTCGGAGTCGAGACCGAACTCGAACTTGGTGTCAGCCAGGATGATGCCGCGCTTAGCAGCCAGTTCAGCAGCCTGGGTGTAGATACGCAGGGTGGCATCGCGCAGTTCTTCGGCACGCTTCTGCCCCAGGGACTCCACAACGGCGTCGAAGGAGACATTCTCGTCGTGCTCGCCCAGTTCGGCCTTGGTGGCCGGGGTGAAAACCGGTTCTGGCAACTTGGAGCCCTCGACGAGGCCCTCTGGCAGCTCAATGCCGCAGACAGTGCCGTTTTCCTTGTACTCGACGAGACCCGAGCCGGTTAGGTAGCCACGTGCGACACACTCGAATGGCAGCATGTCCAGCTTCTTGCACACCAGCGCACGGCCGAGGCACTCTTCCGGAATGCGCTCATCGTCAGCCGGGCCAGCCATATGGTTCGGAAAGTCGATCTCGTCGAAGAAGAACACGCTCATCGCGGTGAGCACTCGACCCTTGTCAGGAATCGGGGTCTCCAGAATGTGGTCGAAGGCAGAAATACGGTCACTGACCACAAGCAGTAGAGTCTCAGGGTCAATCTCGTAGATTTCCCGGACCTTGCCCGCGGAAAGATGGTTATACGAGGAAAGTTCAGGTCGCATGGCGATAAAGTCTAAACCCCTATACGCCTTTGCACTCTATTGATACCTCCGGCCACCACCCCAACTAGTGGGGATTGACGCAATTACCGTCGTCAAGCGGGAAAAATTTTGAGATTCCGGACTACTGCCCATCGAATTTTTCACAGGTAAACGACGGTGTTTATCCCTCACCGCCCCCGCTCGGTAGATGACTGGGCAAAAATATTTCTAAAAACGTGACAGAAAACACCGATACCAGTATTGTCTAAATTTAGTAATTCACGTCACACTTCAAGGATTTTGAAGGGAACAATCACATGGCAGCTCAGGCCAACAATAACTCTCTGCGCCGCGCAGTCGTCGTCGGCGGTAACCGCATTCCGTTCGCTCGTTCTAATAAGGAATACGCTAACGAGTCGAACCAGGACATGCTGACCGCTGCAATCGACGGTCTCGTCGCCCGCTTCGGTATCGGCGGCGAGCGCCTCGGTGCAGTCTCCGCCGGCGCTGTGCTGAAGCACTCCCGTGACTTTAACCTCACCCGCGAGTGTGTCCTCGGCTCCGCACTGGCGCCGGACACCCCGGCTTTCGACATTCAGATGGCATGTGCCACCGGCATGGAGGCTCTCAACTCTGTCTCCAACATGATTAAGCTGGGCCAGATTGACTCCGCTATCGCCGGCGGTGTGGACACCACCTCCGACGCTCCGATTGCTGTCAACGACCGTCTGCGCAAGATCCTGCTGGAGGCCAGCCGCCAGAAGTCCACTCTGGACATGGCAAAGGTCTTCCTGAAGGCCCGTCCGTCCGACCTGGCTCCGGATACTCCGTCGACCGGCGAGCCGCGCACTGGCCTGTCCATGGGTGAGCACCAGGCAATCACCACCGCCAAGTGGGGCGTTACCCGCGCTGAGCAGGACGAGCTGGCCGCCGCTTCCCACCAGAACATGGCAAACGCTTACGACGAGGGCTTCTTCACTGACCTCGTCACCCCGTACAAGGGTGTTTCCCGCGACACCAACATGCGCCCGGACTCCACCCCGGAGAAGCTGGCCAAGCTCAAGCCAGTCTTCGGCCGTGGCCTGGAAGCAGAGCCGACCATGACCGCCGGTAACTCCACTCCGCTTACCGACGGTGCCTCCGCCGTCCTCGTCTCCACCCCGGAGTGGGCCGCTGAGCGCGGTCTGCCGGTGCTTGCCGACGTCGTCGATTCCGAGGCAGCCGCAGTTGACTTCGTCCACGGTGACGAGGGCCTGCTGATGGCTCCGGCTTACGCCACCCCGCGACTGCTGGCCCGCAACGGCTGGACCTTCGACGACTTCGACTTCTTCGAGATCCACGAGGCCTTCGCCGGCACCGTCCTTTCCACCATGAAGGCATGGGAGGACGAGGAGTTCTGCCGCACCAAGCTCGGGCTGGAAGGCCCGCTGGGCTCCATCCCGCGCGAGAAGCTCAACGTCAAGGGCTCTTCCCTGGCAGCCGGCCACCCATTCGCCGCTACCGGCGGCCGCATTGTGGCAGCCCTCGCCAAGATGCTGCGTCAGAAGGCAAACGAGACCGGCAAGACCACTCGCGGCCTGATCTCCGTTTGTGCTGCGGGCGGCCAGGGTGTTGTCGCAGTTCTCGAGGCTCGCGTCTAATAGTGCACCACCGATAAAGACACTTTTACTTTCAAGGAGAATTTTCCATGACCGATAAGTACCAGGAACTCGTCAACGGTGGTCCACTCACTGGACTGGCCAAGGCCGCCGGCCTGCCACAGCCACCGTTCCTGCGCCGCCACAAGCCGGGCGGTCCGCTGCTGAACAACGACAAGGTGCTCGTCACCGGCGAGGGTGCAGATGCAGACGCAGTTGCAGCTCAGCTGACTGAGTGGGGCCTGCAGGTTCGTCGTGGCACAGCCGCTGACGACAAGATTGGCGCCATTGTCCTCGTCGCCACTGAGGCCAAGCGTCCGGCAGAACTGCAGGGCCCAGTGCTCGCTGCCGCAAAGCACATGCGCAAGCTGGACAAGGGCGGCCGCATCGTCACCGTCTCCCGCGCCAAGGATGCTCACCACAACGCAACCCCGGCCGAGATCGCCGAAAACGCTGTCGCCGGTGGTATCGAGGGCCTGATTCGCTCCCTCGGCCACGAGGTTCGTGGCGGCTCCACCGCCAACGGCATCCTCGTTGCTCCGGGTGTCTCGGTCACCGCACCGTCCGTCATCTCCTCCCTGCACTTCTTCCTCTCCGGCCGTTCCGCCTTCATCGACGGCCAGTTCCTCCGTGTCTCCTCTGACGCTGGTGAGATTCCGGCTGACTGGGATAAGCCGCTGGCCGGCAAGGTTGCCGCTGTCACCGGTTCCGCCCGTGGTATCGGTGCCGCTATCGCTCGCCAGCTCAAGGCTGACGGCGCAGAGGTCATCGTCATCGACGTCCCGCAGGCTGGCGAAGCTCTGTCCAAGGTCGCCAACGAGCTCGGTGGCCTGGCTCTGCAGCAGGACATCACTGCCGACGAAGCCGGCAACGCCATTGCCGATGCCGCTGTGGCCCGCTACGGTCGCCTGGACATCGTCATCCACAACGCAGGTATCACCCGCGACAAGATGTTCGCCAACATGGACGACGCCAAGTGGGGCTCGGTCATCGCCGTCAACATCGAGTCCCAGCTGAAGATGAACGAGCAGCTACTGAACCACAAGGCCTTCGAGAAGGCTCCGCGTATTGCCACCATGGCTTCCACCTCCGGTATCGCAGGTAACCGCGGTCAGACCAACTACGCCACCTCCAAGGCCGGCGTTATCGCAATGGTCGAGGCTTACGCTGAGGAGTTCGCTAAGCGCGGCGGCAACATCAACGCTGTTGCTCCGGGCTTCATCGAGACCGACATGACCGCTGCTATTCCGTTCGTCAACCGCCAGGTTGCTCGACGCGTGAACTCGCTGCAGCAGGGTGGCCAGCCAGGCGATGTCGCCCAGGCAATCGCCTTCCTGGTCTCCGACCGCGCTCTGGGCGTCAATGGCCACGTCCTGCGCGTCTGCGGTCAGAACATCGTCGGCGCCTAAGCGAAGTCGCGGCTTCCGCATAGGCTCCCGATAAGGAGGAAAGAGGAAAACTTATGGCTAAGACCCTGGATGCCGTTCCCAATCTGGTTCCGCTCTACGCCAAGGCAGCTGCTGGTTCGGCGAAGAAGCGCCCGAACTCCATCGAGATTAAAGTCGATGAGTTGGCCGTCAACGGTGTGACTGTAGACGCCGACCGTGACCAGGACTTCCGCGATGTCGTCGGCGCTCCGAAGTCCGAGCAGGCTTTCTTCGGCCACATCCACGCTCTGATTATGCCCATTCAGATGGAACTGATGGCTGCGGATGACTTCCCGCTGCCGATGATGGGCCTGGTCCACACCGAGAACACCTACCGCGAAATCTCGCCTGTCACGCTCGGCGGCAAGGTTGATATCTCGGTGAAGGTGGCAGCGTTCCGCGCTCACCGCTCGGGCACTGAGGTTGTTCTGGAGTCGACTGTTACATCGTCCACATCCGGCGCCACCTTGGTCGAGGAGCAGTCGGTGTACCTGGCCAAGGGCGTTCGCCTGAAGGATGCCGAGGGCTTCGAAGAGGTCCAGGCACAGCGTGAGGCCATCAAGTCCGGCGCCGAGACCATCAAGCGCGAGCAGTTCAAGGTCCCCTTCCCCACTGCTCAGTGGAAGCTGGCTGGCAACACCGGCCGCAAGTGGGCCAAGGTTTCCGGTGACTGGAACCCGATTCACATCACCTCTGTCTCCGCGAAGGCTCTGGGCATGCCGGCAGCGATTGCACACGGCATGTACACCGCCTCCCGCGCACTGGCTGAAGCACAGGTTCTGCCGGGTCAGTCGTACAAGTTCCAGATCTCCTTCGGTGCGCCGGTCGTTCTGCCGACCACCATCAACGTCGCACTCACCCACACCGGTGACGGTGCAGGTGCTGCTCACAACCTGACTGATAGCAGCTCCAACATCGGCCGTGCAGTCAACATCGTCGCGTGGGATCGCAAGAAGAAGCGTCCGCACTTCACCGGAAGTGTTCGCCCGCTGAAGTAGTTGATGCGAAAGCGCTGTAGAAAACGCCGCGCTTTGGAAAACCAGTCTCCTCATTGACTGGGCCTTTCCAAAGCGCGGCGTTTTTGTATTCCCTGTTTTCGCTTTTCCGAGGGCACCACTGGCATGCCCCCTCCGAGAAACACGGCATCCTCCCCCCCCCACCCCCGCCGGCAACCCCTGCACTTTCCCGCCTTGAAAATCAGCTACTGGGTTTTTCCGCCGTTAATGCAGAGCCGCGGCTTTACTTCGCAGTTGCATGACTAAGCACTTTCAGCCGCACGTAGGCAACGCCTTGTTGATATCCCATTCACTCTTCTATTTTATGTTCAATCCCTTGAACATAGGAGGTAATTGAGTGTCTTCATCGTCGAAGACGCCGCTGACTTTCACGGAACTCCCACCGGAGGAGTCACCCCGAATCGTGTACTTCTCCAGTGCTTCTGAAAACACTCACCGGTTCGTCCAAAAGCTGGCTCAACCAGCAGCACGCATCCCGTTACATCCGCGAAAAGACGGAATGATCCGCGTTTGCAGCCCATTTGTCCTGATCACACCGACTTACGGTGGCGGATGTCGGCGCCGCGCGGTGCCTAAGCAAGTCATCGCTTTTCTCAACGACGAAACCAACAGGAGTTTCATCCGCGGTGTCATCACCTCGGGCAACACAAATTTCGGCACCGACTTTTGCATAGCCGGAGCCATCATTTCTGCAAAATGCCAGGTCCCGGAGCTATACCACTACGAGTTACTGGGGACAGACCACGATGTGGAAAACGTCAGAGAGGGCCTGGAAAAATTCTGGAGGAGCGCTACTTCTTGAACATCTACAGCTATTCAACTACGCCACCGTCTTTTCGAAAGGACCCAGCTGCCCGCCTTCGGCCGATCAACTGGAACCGAGTGCAAGATGACAAAGACCTCGAAGTGTGGAATCGCCTGACAGCAAATTTTTGGCTGCCCGAAAAAGTCCCGCTGTCCAATGACCTTGCAGACTGGCGACGTCTTACCGATCTAGAACGCGAGCTAACCATGAAGGTCTTCACCGGACTGACCATGCTCGACACAGTCCAGGCGTCTGTTGGGGAGATTTCCCAAATTCAAGATGCCCGCACAGAACATGAAGAGGCCGTTTACACGAATATCGCTTTCATGCAGGCAGTACATGCAAAGTCCTATTCTTCAGTTTTTTCCACGTTGTCCAATACCCCTGACATCGACGCTGCCTACCAATGGGCAGTCACTAATGACATCCTGCAGGCTCGTTCAAAAGCTGTGCTCAAGCACTATTACGGCGACGTTCCACTCAAGCGAAAGGCGGCAGCAACGCTTCTTTCATCCTTCTCGCTCTACGCCGGTTTCTACCTTCCGCTGCACTTCGCATCACGAGGCATCCTGACCAACACCGCCGACATGGTGCGCCTAATCCTGCGCGACAAAGCTGTTCACGGCTATTACTCCGGCTACAAATTCCAGCGAGGCGTAGAAACCTATGACACCGCCACGCAAAGACAGATGAAGGCTTTCGTCTTCGAGCTTCTCGACGAGCTATACCAGCTCGAACTAAGGTACTCCGAAGCCCTATACCAACCACTCGGGCTATACGACGACGTTGCCAACTTCATTCGATACAACGCCAACAAAGCGCTCATGAACTTGGGGTACCCGCAGCGGTTTAACCATGATGAGACCGCCTTCAAACCCGAGATTCTCGCCGCCCTCACCCCGGGGTCAGATGAAAACCACGACTTTTTCTCCGGTTCCGGCTCCGCATATGTCATCGGAAAAGCCGAAGACACCGCAGATGAAGACTGGGATTTCTAAATCCGCGTCCTTCGTCGCTCATCCTAAGAGAGGAGCATTCGCGCGGTTAGGTGCTCGCCGTTAGGCTCGTTTTCATGACTGTTTCTATCTCGGCCGTGATCGCGCTTAACGACGACCCCCGCGCCGCTGCGCGGTTTTACGCCGAAGGTTTTAACTCCAACATCAAGTCCAACTCCACCACGCTCGCTATCGGCGGGATGAATCTCGAGCTCATTGAAGATGAGAACCGCCAGCTAACCCCCGCTGTGTCTTTTATGGTGCGCTTTGCCCCTGGTCAGGAAAACCAGCTGCGCAGACTGTGGGAGCATCTGATGGCGGGTGATGAAACCATCAGCGGTGGTGCCGCACTCATGCCTCTGACCAGCTACGATTTCTCGCCACTCTTTGGCTGGTTGGCCGACGGAAATGGGGTCAACTGGCAACTGATGGTTGATCCATCACCCGGCGAGGCTGAAAGCACGGACGCTGCCGCAAAGACAGCGAATCCAACCGTTATCCCCTACTTCATGTGGACTGGCGACGAACCACAGGCTGCCGCCGCCACCGAGGTCTACAACCAGCTTTTCGGGTCAGGGAATTTCATGACGCTCGACTCGCCGGGCATGCACAAGTTCACCTTTGGCGACGGTGTGGCGATGCGCATCTCCAGCGATTCTGCCAAAGAAATCGAAAGCGCCTACCAAGCACTCGGCCTGACAGACGCTGGGGTTGCCGAGGGCACGGATGCCGTCGTCAAGCCCGGAGTCCAGCCTCAGCCCGATCGATTCGGCGTGTACTGGACGCTCTAGCGTTACTTACGAGTAAGCGCGATTGTCGCGCCGACGACCAAGACCAGAAGCACCGCCCCCATAGAGAACCACATCATCTTCGAGGAGCCGTCATCCTCGTTTTCTTCGGTGGCCTTCGGATTCTGCTGGCTACTAGTCGGGGTTTCGCTACTTGGCGACTTGTGCGCGACCTGTTGCGATTCCCACAAATGAGCCCACGAGCACCAGCAACATGGAGATGGTGAACACGACCGCCGAGAGCTGTCTTCTTCTGATCATGTGGTCGGTTCCTTTTCTTCAAGCGTAAATCTGCAAGCGTAAAAAGAACGTTACATGACAAAAGTATGTCTGATTCTCAAGATAATGACTGGGCAGACACCAAAAAATTACGGGCTGCAAATGTGGTTGCGGGCTGCAAATGTGAAACTGTGTGAGTTTATGACCTATTAACCAGCTCCCCTTAGCGGGACTCCAACCACGCCAAAATATCGGCGTAGACCTCTTCCTTATTCAACTCGTTGAGAATCTCATGGCGACCATCCGGGTAGACCTTAAAGCGCACGTCCTTCTTGCCCGCGTTCAGGTATTTGCCCACGACCTCAGTCACACAGGCAGCGCCACCCGCCGGATCAACAGCACCGGAAACCACGAAAAGCGGCAGCTCAGCAGGCGCTTTCTCATAGGCTTCAGACGAATTCGCGTAGTGCGTGCCGACGAGAAGGTCGCGGAAAAAGGCATTGGTGGGAACGAAACCACACTTGTCGTCCGCAATATAAGCATCGACAATCTTGTGATCGCGGGTGAGCCAATCAAACTTAGTGCGGCGCTCAAAGCCCTTGTTGTAATCAGCAAAGGTGAGGGTGTTGAGCAGCTTGCCCGGCGCGGTAGGACGAATCTTAGCCAGCAGGTTTGCAACCTTCATTCCCGCATCGCCCTTAGCTCCTGGCCACGACACAGTGCCCATGATAATGACGCCGGTAAGCCCCTCGCCGTACTTGGCGATGTAGTTACGAGTCAGAAGCGACCCCATGGAGTGGCCGAGAATATAGTGCTTGCTGCCTGGGAATTCTGCATCAACGTACTGGCGCACTGCGTGGAGATCTTCGAGAATCAGGTTCCAGCCACCGTAGTCAGCGAAGTAGCCCGGGATGCCAGCATCCGTCTTGGTCATACCGTGGCCGCGATGGTCGTGCGCGACGACGGCATAGCCCTGGGATACGAGGTACTCGGCGAACTTGGCGTAGCGGTTGGCGTACTCGACCATGCCGTGGACAATCTGCACCACTCCCTTCGGAGTAATGGGCGCGCCCTTGTCATTTTCTGGAACCCAGCGCAACACATTCAATGTGGCACCTGGGCGAGAAAGCGAAGTCCTAACAGCCGATGTCACGTCGGGCACCTTTCGCGTAGAAGTTTCGATACTTATCGCTCATCGTACCGAGGAACTTGGCTGCTCACTGGTGCTTTCGCCAACAAACGAAGAAAAACTCTGCCACCAACGTGACAGAGTTTTCAAGGGATCTTACGTCCTTACGTTTTACGCGCTTCCACGTTTACGCGTGACGCTCGCGAAGCTACAGAATCTCGCCCGGCTTGTAGGCCGCGGCCTCTGGGTACTTGTCCACGACAGCCTGCACACGTGCAACTACGCGGTCGACCTGAGATTCTGCGGCACCGATGAACGCGTGGCGGTTTGCCAGCGCGTCGGCAAGCCCTGCGGCATCCAGCGGGAAACGCTCATCTGCAGCGAGACGTTCAGTGAGATTCTGCTCGGCGCCCTTTTCGCGCATATCCAGTGCGGTGGCGACGGCGTGCTCCTTGATGATCTCGTGGGCTTCCTCGCGGCCCATACCAGCGCGGACGGCTGCCATGAGGATCTTGGTGGAGGCGAGGAACGGCAGGTAGCGTTCCAGCTCGCGGTCGATCATGGCCGGGAATGCACCGAACTCGGACAGGACGGTGAGGAAGGTTTCGAACATGCCGTCCATGGCGAAGAAGGCATCCGGCAGTGCGACACGCCGGACCACGGAGCAGGAAACGTCGCCCTCGTTCCACTGAGTACCGGCGTACTCGGAGATCATAGTCATGTACCCGCGCAGGATGACCTGGAAACCGTGGACGCGCTCACAGGAGCGGGCGTTCATTTTGTGCGGCATGGCGGATGAGCCGACCTGGCCTTCCTTGAAGCCCTCGGTGACGGTCTCATTACCGGCCATCAGGCGAATGGTGGTGGCCAGCGATGCCGGGCCTGCACCCAGCTCGACCAGTGCGGACAGAGCGTCAAAGTCGAGGGTGCGCGGGTAGACCTGACCAACGGAGTCAAAGACACGGTCGAAGCCGAGGCCTTCAGCGATTTCGTTTTCCAGGGAGGCCAGCGCGGACTCGTCACCGTCAAGCAGATCCAGCATGTCCTGGGCGGTACCCATCGGGCCCTTGATGCCGCGCAGCGGATAGCGGGAAACCAGGTCTTCCACGCGCTCGATGCCCAGCAGCATCTCGTCCGCAGCGGAGGCGAAGCGCTTACCCAGGGTCGTTGCCTGTGCGGCGACGTTGTGCGAGCGACCCGCCATGACCAGCGACTGGTACTCGGAGGCCTTTTCCGCAGTGCGGGCGGCAACGGCAACGGCCTTGTCACGCACGACCTTCAGCGACTGCAGAACCTGCAGCTGCTCAACATTTTCTGTCAGGTCACGCGAGGTCATACCCTTGTGGATGTGCTCAGTGCCAGCCAGGTCGCAGAACTCTTCAATGCGAGCCTTCACATCGTGGCGAGTAATACGCTCACGGGCGGCAATGGAGTCGAGGTCAACCTGGTCGATAACCTTCTCATATGCCTCGATGGTGCCCTCCGGCACCTCAATTCCGCGGGCGACCTGAGCCTTCAGAACTGCAATCCAGAGCTTGCGCTCGAGGATGATCTTGTACTCAGGGCTCCACAACTCAGCCAGAGTCGCAGAGGCGTATCGGTTTGCAAGGACGTTTGCGATCTTCTTTTTCTCAGCCACGCCCTCAAGTATTCCATGACCACAACATCCGCGGTTATCTAGGCCATGGATGACCACGCATTTCTTCCACACCTTCGTTGAATTTGCGCATCAATCGCACGAACTCCGCGAGCTCCGTGTCCTCCCAATCATGCGTAATGTCATCGACGGTACTCTTACGCGCCTCAATCTCCCGATGCAGCAGCTCTAGCCCTTTGCCGGTCGCGCTATGCACCTTCGCGCTTGACGACGGCGCGGACCTCTTCGCGATATACCCCTGCCGCATGGCGGCGGCCAGCTGGCGATGCACTGTAGAAATGTCCAGCCCCAGCGCATCGGAGAGCTCTGCGACTGTCATGTCCGGCTGCGCTTCCAGCCTAGCCAGCAGTGCTGCAGCGGAGCGATCCAACAAGATGTCCTTGCGATGTGGTCGGTAGCCGCTGGAGCTCACCCGGGATAGCAGCATGTTCTCGTAAACGAGCGCGGCCAGGTCGTCGTTTCGCACGGTGGCAGTCAATCCTCTTGTCGCCTTTATGTCGACCCTTTAATGGGCCTGCGAGATGTATCTGTTTTGCTCAACTTCCCTATTCTAGCGCGTCGCGGATGGGGTTAAGGCCGAAAAATCACATTTGCATCATACAAACCAATTGTTATAATTCGAGCCCTAACTGCATTTTTGCACGATACAAATACCGGAAAGCAGTTTTGCCAAAGCACTAATTCCACGATCGTTTTCAAACGAGAAAAGAGTCCGTATCTTCAGCATGACAACGCATACGACCACACAGAACAGGCACAAACAGAACGAGCAGCACGGACAAGACAAGCTCTTCTCCCCCGCGTTCATCATCAGCTGGCTGATTAACTTCAGCATGTACCTGGTGTTCTACCTTTCAATCACGGTCATGGCACTCTACGCCGTCCAGCGCTTCTCCGCCTCCGATGCCGCCGGTGGCTTCGCCGCCAGTTCTTTCGTGGTCGGCGCCACCATCGCGCGTCTCTTTTCCGGCTACTTGGTGGACACCTTCGGTGGTCGCAGAATCATGCTTGGCTCACTCGCCGTCATCGTGGCAGCCTGTGCCGCCTACATGTGGGCCGCATCCCTGCCGATCCTGATTGCAATCCGCATCATCCACGGCCTGACCTACGCATTAGCTTCCACCGCCGTGATGGCCGCCGCCCAGACCGCTATTCCGGCTTCGCGCCGCGCAGAGGGAACTGGTTATATCTCGCTCGGCACCACCCTGGCCACCGCGATTGGCCCAGCTCTCGGCCTGGCCCTTATTGGCTCGGTCGGCTATAGCGTCCTCTTTGCCACAGCCCTCGGCCTGTCCATTGTCGGACTGGTGCTGGCGCTCTTTCTGCCACAACACAACGATCCCACCACTGCGGCAACCAAGGACGAGGCCACCGAGGATTCGTCGGCAAGCGAGACGAAACGCACGTTTTCCTTCGATGACATCATGACGCCGAGAGTGGTGCCGATTGGCCTGTTCATGCTGCTCATCGGCCTGGCGTATGCGGGCGTGATCACATTCCTGAACCGATACTCGCAGCTGGGCGGCCTGACTAGGGGCGCCAGCTTCTTCTTCATCGCCTATGCGGTGGCGATGATGGCGGCGCGTTTCTCGCTGGGACGCCTACAGGATCGCCGCGGCGACAACCCCGTCATCGCCATCGGCCTGGTGTGCTTCACCATCTCGCTGCTTGTTCTGGCTTTCGCAACCGCTGACTGGCACGTTATCGCCGCCGGTGCGTTCTGCGGCCTGGGCTACGGCACGCTGATGCCGGCCTGCCAGACCATCTCTGTGCACCTGGCCCCGGCACACAAGTTGGGCACGGGCATCTCGACGCTGCTCTTGCTTGTCGACGCGGGCATCGGCCTCGGCCCAATCGTGCTTGGTTCGGTAGCCGCCACTATGGGATTCGACAAGATGTACGCAGGCCTGGCGGTTGTGGTGGTTCTCGCGGCCGTTTTCTACTGGTTCGTGCATGGCCGCAAGCCTGTTGCGAGGCGCCATCGCGTGGATCTTTAGAACTAATTGGTGTGCGGTCACTTTTCACAGGTGAATATCGGACAAGGAACACCGATAGCAGTTATGTGTCGTGAGTCACCTATACTTTTTCACATGACTGAATCATCCACACCACAGAGCATGATTTCGATTGCCGGGGTGAATAAGCACTACGGCGATTACCACGCTTTGCGCGACATCAATCTGGAAATCCCAGCTGGTCAGGTCGTAGTTGTCCTCGGCCCCTCCGGCTCTGGTAAGTCCACACTGTGCCGAACCATCAACCGCCTCGAGACCATCGACAGCGGCGAGATCCGCATCAACGGCAAACTTCTCCCAGAAGAGGGTAAGGAACTCACCCGTCTGCGTGCTGAGGTCGGCATGGTCTTCCAGCAGTTCAACCTCTTCAGCCACATGACCATCCGAGACAACGTCACGCTGGCTCCGCTGAAGGTCCGCAAATTGTCCAAGGCCGAGGCGCGCGAGCGCGCTGATAAGCTGCTCGCCCGTGTCGGCATTGCGGAACAGGCTGACAAGTACCCGGCACAGCTCTCCGGCGGTCAGCAGCAGCGCGTCGCCATCGCTCGCGCCCTGGCCATGGACCCGAAGGTCATGCTTTTCGACGAGCCCACCTCCGCGCTCGACCCGGAAATGATTAACGAGGTCCTCGATGTCATGACCGACCTGGCCAAGGGCGGCATGACCATGGTCTGCGTCACCCACGAGATGAGCTTCGCCCGCCGCGTGGCCGACCGCATCCTGTTCATGGCCGACGGTGCGATTGTCGAAGACACCGACCCGGAGACCTTCTTCACCAACCCGCAGAGCGATCGCGCCAAGGACTTCTTGGCCAAGATCGTCGGACACTAGGCGGAGCTGGTCACCATGAAGCTTTCACTATTACAAGGGGGCCGGGGACGCAGTCGCAACCAGGGCCGCCGAGGTGTCGTCGGCAAGCGAGTTGCGGCGGCAGTCGTAGCTGTTGCCACGACGATGAGCCTCGCGGCCTGCGGTAGCGGCGGACCCCGAAACCTGCTGGCCGATATCGAAGCCGGGCACGTGACGCTGGGTACGAAGTTTGACCAGCCGGGCCTCGGTGAGCGCACCCCGGACCGTGAATTCGAGGGCGTCGACAACGATGTCTCCCGCTACGTCATCGAGTACATCGCCAACAAGAACGGTTGGGATGTGCCCGAGATGGAGTGGCGCGAGACCCCGTCCGCTCAGCGCGAGACGCTGATTAACAACGGCGAGGTCAACATGATTGCCGCCACCTACTCCATCAACGCTGGCCGCCTGGCTGCCGTCGACTTCGCCGGCCCGTACCTGGTCACGCACCAGGCACTGTTGGTGCGAGGTTCCGAGGGTATCCAGGGGCTTGACGACGTCGCCCCGGGCACTCGCCTGTGCTCTGTTTCCGGCTCCACCCCAGCGCAGAAGGTCAAGGACGCTCTGCCGGAGGTGCAGCTGCAGGAGTTCGATACCTACGCTGCATGCGCCGAAGGTGTGAAGCAGGGTGTCGTCGATGCCCTGACCACCGATGCGACTATTCTCGCGGGCTTCGCCCAGCGCTACAAGGAGCGCTTCGGCGATGACTTCCGCGTAGTCGAGCTGCGCAACCCGGATGGTTCCTACTGGACCAACGAGTACTACGGCATCGGCCTACCCAAGGGCGATGATGCCAGCCGTGAGGCCATCAATGAGGCGCTGGAGTCGCTGTACGACACCGGTGAGCTTCAGAAGATCGTCAAGAAGCACTTGGGCGACAAGTTCGAGCTGGGCGACAAACCGGCAATCGGCGATTTGTCGTTCGTAGAGAAGAAGTAGGAAGGGGTGCGAGCAAACAATGAATCCAGAACTTTGGAGTGAGATGGGGCCGGAGCTGCTTCCGGCTTTCTGGGTGACCATCAAACTGACGATTGCCTCGGCAATTGGTTCCCTGATTTTTGGCACGCTTCTCACCGCTATGCGCGTGAGCCCCGTGGGAATCCTGCGTACCCTGTCGACCTGGTACATCAACATCGTCCGCAATACCCCGCTGACGTTGATTGTGCTGTTGGCCTCGATGGGTCTCTACTACAACTTGGGCCTGCTGCTGGCTGCGGAGAATGACTCCTTCATTGTCAAGCAGAACTTCCGCCTCGCGGTGCTGGCGTTTGTTGCCTACACCTCGTGTTTCGTCGCGGAGTCCCTGCGCGCCGGTATTAATACCGTGCCGTTCGGTCAGGCTGAAGCCGCCCGCTCCCTGGGTCTGAGCTTTGGTCAGAGCTTCCGCTACATCATCTTCCCGCAGGCATTCCGCGGCGCTATTGTGCCGCTCGGCAACACCCTGATTGCGCTGACAAAGAACACCACGATTGCCTCGGTAATCGGTGTGGCTGAAGCGTCGCTGCTGATGAAGACCATGACCGAAAACTACGCCAGCGATATCCTGATTATCTTCGGCATCATCGCTATCGGCTTTATTATTCTGACTCTGCCGACCGGCCTGTTCTTCGGCTGGGCTGGCAAGCGATGGGCGGTGAAGCGCTAATGGCTACTCGCGCAACAGTTCTTTACGACGCGCCGGGCCCCAAGGCTCAGCGCTTCAACCGAACCCTCACCTGGATCGTGGCCGCAATCACCGTTGCGATCCTCGCCTGGGTGGGAATGAAACTGGCCGACAAGGGCCAGTTCGAGTCCAATAAGTGGTCGTTCTTCCTCGAATCCACAACCTGGACCACGTACATTCTGCCCGGCCTGGTCAGCACCATTATCGCGGCTGTAGTCTCCATTGTGTTGGCGCTGGTTATTGGCGCTCTCCTGGGCGTCGGCAGGCTGAGCCCGATTGCGCCGGTGCGCTGGCTGTGCTCGGTGATTGTCGAGTTCTTCCGCGCCATTCCGGTGCTGGTGCTCATGCTGTTCGCCTACTCGGTGTTCGCCATCTGGCAGCTGTTCCCGTCGAACTACCTCGGCTTTGCCGCTGTTGTGTTCGGTCTGACCATGTACAACGGCTCCGTCATTGGCGAGACGCTGCGCTCCGGCATCGAATCGCTACCGAAGGGCCAGCGAGAGGCCGCGATTGCGCTGGGTCTTTCCCACCGCCAGACGATGGTCACCATTTTGCTGCCGCAGGCAGTCGCCGCCATGTTGCCGGCGATTATTTCTCAGATGGTCATTGCGCTGAAGGACTCCGCGCTGGGCTACATGATTGGTTACGTCGAGGTTGTCCGCTCCGGCCGCCAGCTTGGCGAGTACTACGGCGCCATGATCCCATCGCTGGTCGTCGTGGCGATCATTCTCATTGCCATCAACTTCGGCCTGGCCAACCTTGCCGAGCGCATCGAAAGCCAGCTCCGCGCCGGCCGCGCCCGCCGCAACATCATTGCGAAGGTCCCGCATCAACGCGACGTGGGTGTCACTACTAAGGATGAAACCAACGTCGACTGGCACGCCGAAGGCCACCGAGATCTGCGCGGCACGCACGAGTAAAACTCGCGCATTACCCACGACCCGCGTATTCACATTCGCTTTACGACGTGTACAGCGACGCCGCCCACGGAAACTGTTTTTGGTTTCCGCTGGGCGGCGTTTTTGTTTGTCTATGGTCTTGCCTTCGCTCCTATCGATGAACTACTCACTGATGGACAGGCTCCGGTGCATCGATAGGTGAATAGCGTGGCCACAAGTGCCGGGCACTACTGCGACCATGCTCTCCTACGACTCAGACTTGGTCCCCGACTCCTCTGATTCCGACTTTTCGCCAGACTCAAACTCACCTTCAACGACCACATCGGACTGAATAACCAGGCGTCCCTCTTCATCGTGGGTGTATTCAAGACGTGGCAGCTCATTGCCCTCTTCGTCGTAGCCCGGCGCGGGTGCGGCTTCGTGTTTCTCCAACTTCTCTGGAGTATCGGTCTTGCTCCACTGTCGCGTGACCGGCTTGCGCACGGCCATATGGTCATCGCTCATGCCCTTGACCAGGGAGTACATCATCACAAAGTGGAGGAAGAAGAACGGTACACCGATGACGATCACCGCAGATTGCAGCGCTTCCAGTGCAGTTTCACCGGAAATCAGCAACAGGGAAGCTGCCACGGCACCAATCATGACTCCCCATAGAACTCGGTAGAAGGTTGGAGCCTTGTTCTCCTCACCGGTGGACATCATGTCCATGACCATTGACGCGGAGTCGATGGATGTGACGAAGAAAATCATGATCACTAAGAGCGCAAACACACTGACAAGCGTCGTCAGCGGGAACTGCTCCAGGAGGATAAAGAGCGCCGGCGAGGGGTCTCCGCCTTCGACGACTGGTTTGGTCAAAATGCCCGGCTGCTCGTTCTCTAGCTCGAAACCTGCACGGCCGAAGATGGAGAACCACATAATCGACACGATTGTCGGCAGCGCAATCACACCGGCAATGAACTGACGGACTGTACGGCCACGGGAAATACGGGCGACGAACATGCCCACAAATGGCGACCAGCAGATTGTCCAGGCCCAGTAGAAGACCGTCCATGCGCCCTGCTTCCAATTCGGGTTGACGTCGTAGGAGTCAGTCCAGAACATGATGCGCGGCAGCGCATCCAAGTAGACACCTGTCGTATCGACGGTCTGGCGCAGCAGCGTCAATGTCGGGCCCATTAGCAGTACGAAGACCATCAATGCCATGGCGGCCCAAATATTGGCGTTGGACAGCACCTTAATGCCCTTGTCCAGACCACGTGCCACGGAGATTGAGGCAATCACGATGATGATGGCAATCAGAATGAGCTGCACCATCGAGTTTTCCGGGGTACCGATTACACGAGCAGCACCGGAGTTAATCTGCAGCGCACCCATGCCCACCGATACCGCGATACCGACGACGGTACCGATGATGGCGACGGCGTCGATAAGCTTGCCCGGCCATGAGTAGATGCGGGCACCGAGCAGCGGCGCGAAGATGGAGGAGACGCGCGGCGGCAGGTGACGCTTGTAAATGAAGTACCCCAGCGCGAGCCCCGGCAGCGCCATGATGACCCACATGTGAATACCCAGGTGGTAGATGGTAAATGCCATCGCAGTGTTCTGAGCTTCACGGGACATTGGTTCATCACCAAACGGCGGGTTAAAGGCGTGGTTGAGCGGTTCAGCCACACCCCAGAACATCAGCATGGAGCCAGTACCGCCGGCGAAGAGCATGCCGAACCACTCGGCGATGGTGTATTCGGGCTCTTCGTCGTCATCGCCAAGCTGAATGCGTCCATAGCGGGACACAAACAAGCCGATGAGGAAGATAAAGCTTGCCGAGACACCGCCGATGAACAGCCAGCCCAGGTTAGACGTAACCCAGTCGGAAGCGGCCGAGTAGGCATCCCGAGCCGTATCGCCCAACGCTACGGTCACTGCCACAAAGAGGACAATGAAACCCATCGCTGTCGTGAAGATCAACGGGTCGGTCGGCAGGTTCTTGAGAAAACCGCCCGACTTCTTTTCTTGCTTGTTTACTTGTGGCGTTTCTGTCGAACCCATTGGTGGGGTCAGCGCCTTTCGCTTCTAGATCGACTGTCCTTTGCAAAGACAGCTCGAGAGTCTTTTCCTCCCAAGTCAATTATCTACGTTACAAAAAGAACCCCAGCGATTCTCAGTAGCTGAATCATTGCACTGCACATACGACTTTTTCCTTCGAGTTCACGCTGGTTTAACTGAACGTCAAAGTGGAAAACCTATCGTTCGACTCCATGCAGCTTTCCCGTCGCAGCGCTCTACGTTTAGGCGCATCCACCGCACTTGCTACTTCAGTCACGCTCGCTCATGCCTCTGGAGCTGCCGCTTCAGTTACACCGGGTTCGCCGTCACTGGTCTCCCCAGGGCTACTGCGTTCTCGGCCACAGCTCACCCACGGCGTTGCAAGTGGCGATATCCGCGGCGACGGCGCATTAATTTGGGCTCGCTCAGACCGCCCCGCCCACATGGTGGTTGAAACTGCTGCAACTGAGAGCTTCCAGAATGCCAAGGTATTTCGCAGCAACTCTCTGTTAACTCCAGACACCGACGGCACCGGACGTCTACGTGTCGTCGGTCTCGAGCCGGGACAGGAAGTCTTTTACCGCGTCACGCTCGAAGAGGCAGATACTGGAATTTGCTCTGATCCCGTTATTGGCACCTTCCGTACTGCCCCCAACCGCGCATCCAACATCCGATTGCACTGGTCCGGTGACGTCGCAGGTCAGGGTTGGGGAATTAACGACGAAATCGGTGGCTACACCGGCTTTTCCACCATGCTGGAGCGCAAGCCCGACCTATTCATTCACTCAGGCGACACCTGCTACGCCGACGGTCCGCTGGATGAATCCGTCACGCTTTCCGACGGCACTGTGTGGCGCAACCATGTCACTCCGGCCAAATCCAAGGTTGCTGAAACTCTCGAAGAGTACCGTGGCCAGTACTCCTACAACCTCATGGACAAGAACTACTTGGCCTTCAATGCGCAGGTTCCGCAGCTGGTTCAGTGGGATGACCACGAAACGGTCAACAACTGGTACCCCAACGAAATCCTTGACGATGATCGCTATACCGAGCGCGACGTCAACACTCTGGCCAAGCGCGCCTACCAGGCATTCCATGAGTGGCAGCCAATTGATCAGCAAATGGCTGTAGATGGGCGCGTCTACCGAAAGGTTTCCTATGGCCCATTGCTAGACATCTTCATTCTGGATATGCGCAGCTACAAGGGAGAAAACACTTCCAATAATCCGCGCTCGACAACCGAAGAACCAATCCTCGGCGAGAAACAGACCACCTGGTTAATCGACTCCCTCAAGGACTCCCGCGCGACGTGGAAGATTGTTGCTAATGACCTACCGCTTGGAATCATCGTCCCCGACGGCGACGATGGTGACCAAGAAAGCGTATCCAATGGTGCCGCCGATGCGCCTGCAGGACGTGAACGTGAAATCGCCCGCCTGCTCAGTGCCATTAAAGATGTTTCAAATGTCGTCTGGCTCACCGCCGATGTGCATTACACCGCGGCTCACCACTACAGCCCAGAGCGCGCACAGTTCACCGACTTCGCACCCTTCTGGGAATTCGTCTCCGGTCCGCTTCATGCAGGCGCTTTCGGCCCCAACGAAATGGATTCGACCTTCGGGCCGAAGGTGGAATACGTCCACGCACCGGGTAAAGACAATGCCAACGCCGACCCCACACAGGATTTCCAGCACTTCGGCGAAGTCGACATCGACGGCGACTCACGCGAGATGACCGTCCGCCTGCTCACCACCCGCGGCACCGAGTTGTGGTCGACAACGCTAAAGCCAAAAGCGTAGGCGCACTGTTCAACAGCGCGTGGCGGTAGCCACTAATTAGTGCGTTCCGCCACGCTTTACGACGGTCCCCTGCCCCGCAGCCTGCCAGGCCACAATGCCTCCGTCCAGGTTGATGAGCTCCGGCGTGGGGCCATCAGCCTCAGTCTCGCTGGCCAACAGCTCAATCGCCTGTTGCGAGCGGGCTCCCGAGTGGCAGTGAATGATGACTCCCTCTGTCTCAGTAGCGTCGCCGTCAGCCTGTGCAAGTGCCTCATTCACCGCAGCCCACCCACGGCTGCGAATGTCGCCGAGTGGCACAAGCACAGATCCGGCAATGGCAACCTCCGCGTGCTCTTCGGGCTCGCGTACATCGATGAGAGGCATTCCCTCGGCAAGAAGCTCGTGCGCCGTGTTGGGACCAATGCTGCGCACACTCTGCTCCGGTTCCTCCTCATCCTCGGACCACGAAGCTGCGCACACCTGCGCAATTTCGGTCAAGTCGGAAACGGGTTCGCGCTCCGGGTCGGCTGCAAAGGACAGTGTGCGGGTGGTCGCCTCCAGGGCGTCGATAAGCACGAGCTTGCCCACCGCGACCTTGCCGACACCGGTGAGCACCTTGATTGCTTCGACGACCATCATGGAGCCGATCTGCCCGACCATTGCGCCGAGGACACCGCCTGCGGCGCACGACGGCACGGAGCCGGGGTCCGGGATGTCGGGGTAGAGATCGCGAAGCATGGGGCCGTGGCCAGGCCAGAAAACGGACAGCTGGCCTGCGAACTGCAGGATTGTGGCCCAGACCAGCGGCGTTCCGGTCAGCTCCGCGGCATCGGAGGAAAGGTAGCGCGTGGCGAAGTTGTCCGCACCGTCGAGCACTACATCGTGAGTGGCGAAGAGCTCCTCGGCATTGTCGACGCTTAACCTGCCGACGATTGCAGTCACCGATGCCTCGGAGTCGAGGCGCCGTACGGCATCCGCGGCGGATTCGGCCGGGCGACCAATATCGGACTCACGGTGAATGACCTGGCGCTGAAGATTGGATTCGTCGACCACGTCATCGTCAATGATGGTGATGTGTCCGACCCCTGCACCGGCCAGGTACAACAGCGCAGGCGATCCCAAGCCACCAGCTCCGATGACAAGGACGCGGGCGGCTCGCAAAGTTCGCTGCCCCTCGGCACCAAAGCCCGGAAGTGTTAGGTGCCGGGCATACCGGCGCAGGTCGCGGTCCGATAGGTTGACACCCTGCTCAGCCATTACAGAGAATCCTGCTCGCGTGCGCCGCTGATGCGCTCGGTGATGATTCCCTCAAACGACGAACTAGCCTGGGCCAGTCGACGCCGCGGAATGCGGCCGGACTCGCGAGCAGTCAGTCCTGCCTCAACGCCGAAGCGCATCGCCGTGGCCATGCCCACCGGATCATGTGCACGGGTCACTGCGGATGCCAACAGCACTGCATCGCAGCCAAGCTCCATCGCCTGCGCCGCCTCGGATGCGGTACCGATGCCCGCATCCAGGATGATGGGCACATTCGCGCGGTCCACAATCAGCTCGATGTTGTGTGGGTTAAGAATGCCCAGGCCAGTGCCGATAGGCGAGCCCGCCGGCATGACCGCCGCACAACCTAAATCCTCCAGTCGCTTGGCCAGCGCGGGATCGTCATTGGTGTAGGCGAAAACGACGAAGTCGTCAGCTACTAACTGCTCCGCTGCCGCGACCAGTTCGACTGGGTCCGGCAGTAGCGTGTCCTCGTCAGCGATGACCTCGAGCTTCAGCAGGTTGGTTTCCAGCGCCTCGCGGGCCAACTGCGCAGTCAGCACCGCGTCACGAGCGGTATAGCACCCCGCAGTATTCGGCAGCGCCGCAATATTGTTGCGCTGCAGAATCTCAAAAACGTTCTGCTTCGTGCCAGGCGTAAAGCGGCGCATCGCCACCGTAGTCAGCTCGGTGCCCGAGGCCACCAGCGCGCGCTCCAGCGTATCCATGCTGGTCGCACCACCAGTTCCCATAATCAGACGGGAGTTCAACTCCAGCCCGCCAATGTGCAGCGGTTCGCGTGTAAGTCCGCTCGCCGCCCCGGTTTCATTTTCCTGTGCGGACATATTTGCTTGTGCGGAATTCTCGGTCATCTCTAGCCTCCCTGAACTGCTGTCACAATGTCGATGGCACCTGCCACGGGTGTGGTCGCCCACTTGGCACGCGGAATCACCGCGCCATCCACGGCTACTGCAATCCCCAGGCGGGTGCCATCCGCGGCGGTGCCGTCGTCGTTAAGCGCGTGCCCCGTGTGCTTTGCGACGAGATCTGCGACCATCTCCCCCTCAGCCGGTGTGTAGCCTTCGCCATTGAGTGTTGTGGTGGACATAAGCGAGCCTCCTCTAATCGCTGAAGCGGAATGGATTGACGGCGGAAAGAAGCGCCGGGTCGTTGTCAATTTCCCGACCTGCGACGACGTCGGCCGTGAGCTTGGAGCCGATGGCCGTAAGCAGAATGCCGTGACGGAAGTAGCCGGTGGACACGGTCAGTCCTGGAGCCACGCGGCCAATCATGGGGACATCGTCTGGGGAGCCGGGCCGGGCGCGGGCGGTCATCTCGTAGATTTCGCAGTCGAGAATGCCGGGCACCAGGCGGTAAGCGTCGCGGAGTAGCTGGTGGACTCCTTCGGCGGAGACACCGGTCAGGTCATCTTCACGCGAGGTTGCGCCGAGGACGACGGTGCCGTCAGCGCGCGGAACAATATAGACCGGACGCCCCTGAACCACACCGCGAATAGTGCGAGTGACCAGCGGCTGCAGGCGCTCCGGCACACTCAGACGCAGCACATCCCCATAGACCGGGCGCAGTGGCAGATTCAGTTTCTCCGGCAGGCCAGTGATGTCGGCGGTGTTCAGCCCCGCAGCCAAAACGACCTCATCGACGAGGTAGTCATTTCCGTCCGTCCCGCGCAGACCGATGGCGCGGCGGGGGTCGGCATCGGAAGCGTAGATAACCTCTTCCACGCGAGTGCGGATGACGCGGTCTCCCAGAATGGTCAGCAACGCCTCGGCGAGCAGACGCGGATTGACCTGGTGGTCTCCCGGAATATCCACCGCACCAACACAGCCCGGCCCTAACGCTGGTTCTGCCCGGCGCGCCTCGGTGGCGGTGATGCGGTTGATCTCCATGCCCATGTCATGCTGCAGCTCAACGAGCTCGCTGAGTGTCTGCCGGTCTGCGGCATCACCCGCACAAACAAACGTGGAATTCTCGATATAGCCAACATCGTGGCCCGATTCCTCGGCGATGGCCAGGGCAAAGTCGCGGTAGAGCTTGCCCGACTCCACCATCAGCGGATACAGCGTCGGCTGATCCCACACGACTTCGGCTACCGGCGCCAGCATGCCAGCTGCGGCGAAAGTTGCGCCGGAAACGGGCTCAGCGTCGAGGACGGTCACATCGAATCCCTGGCGGAGTAGTCTCCATGCCGTCGCCAAGCCAATAATGCCCGCACCTGCGATAACAACGCTTGACGACGTATCCCCTGCGCCACCCTCACTTATCGAGGTAGCACCCATAGCGGCAGCATTCACTGCCATTCCTCCCTCCGGCGGCATAACCCGCATCAGGTAAAAGCGGTCGGCGTTACTCGCCCTCTCAGCCAGCGGCATCTCATCGATGCCGAGTACGGCTCCCGCGGAACGTGGTACTCCCCCATCATATGACTTCGGACTCTCCGCCACGACACTGCATCCCCAACCTCGCCTAACATGGGGACATGAACGCCTCATCAGCCGCCACTCGCACAACACGTCGCGCCCTGCTTGCCGACGCCCGCCTGTACCTCTGCACCGACTCGCGCGCATCCCGCGGCGATCTGCGCGAGTTCCTGCACGCCTGTTACGAAGGCGGCACCGACATCATCCAGCTGCGCGACAAGAGAGTCGACACCCGCGACGAGATTGCCGCCGTGGAGACCCTCGCCGAGGTCGCCGCTGAACACGGCAAGCTCTTCGCCGTCAATGACCGCGCCGACATTGCCGCACTGACCGGCGCAGACATTCTGCATGTGGGTCAGGAAGACCTCACAACCGAGCAGGCCCGCCAGATCGTTGGTCCCGAGGTTCTCATCGGCCGATCCAACCGAAATCTGGACATGTTCGCCGCCTCGCTTGCCGACGATGGCATCGATTACGCGGTAATCGGCCCGGTGTATGCCACCCCGACGAAGCCCGACCGTCAGCCCGTCGGAGTCGACATGGTCCGTGAAGCTGCGGCACTGGTACGGAGGGTGCGCGCTCAGGGTTCAGCGGAGTCCCACCAGGATTCCGTGGCCGATATTGTGCGCCCACACGACCGCAGCGCAAGTGACCCGGTCAAGCCATGGTGGGCAATCGGCGGTATCAATGCCGAGACCGCCGGCGAAGTTATCGGCGCTGGCGCGGAGCGCATTGTGGTGGTTCGCGCACTGACCGAGGCAGCGAATCCGGAAGAGGCAGCGCGTGCTCTGCGCGCTGCGGTTACAGGCGTCGACGGAATCGACAGCCACGGCGACAAGTAGCAATCAGCGCCTTACTCTCCGGCGAATGTCTCCAACTGCCGAATGGCACCCGAGACAATCAGGAGGTCCCCTGCGGTAATACGGTCGTCGGCAAGCGCAGGGCGGAAGCGCTGACCGCGCTTTTGAACGGCGACAACCGTAATCGGTGCGCTCTGGTTAATCTCCGCCACCGTCTTATCCAGGCAGTGGATTGGCGGCGCGACCTTGCCCACCGCGTAATCGCGATCGAACTCCAAGAAGTCCTGAACCTTGCCGCCGATTAGGTGCGCAATACGACGGCCGGTGTCGGCCTCCGGGCGAATGACATGGTGAACACCGATTTGGCCCAGAATCTTGGCGTGGGCCTGGTTATCGGCCTTTGCCCAGATTAGCGGTACGCCCATGTCCACCAGCGCGGACGCGGTCAGCAGCGACGCCTCAATGTCACTGCCGATGGCAATGACCACGCGTTCGGCTTCATCGACACCGAGCTGCTTCAGTACTTCCGGCATGGTGGTGTCGGCGGTGACCACGTGGTCGAAGGTCGAGGACAGCTCCTGAACCACCTTTTCGCGGTGATCTACACAGAGAACCTCGATACCACCAGCAACCAGCTCCTCGCCGAGCGCCTGTCCGAAACGCCCCATACCGAGGATGACCACAGGCGAAGAGCTGGCTTGGTTGGAAAAATGCTCCACAAAACCAGCAAACGGGTTAAATTTCGAGTTAGCCAATGAAGGGCCTTTCTTCCGGAAAACCATAGATGCGCTGTCGTGGCCGAGCCGCCAGGGCCGTCGCCAAGGCGATAGGACCCACACGACCAGAAAACATCAGCACGATGAAGATTGCCTGTGCTGCCACCGGCAGGTCAGCGGTGATACCTGTGGAAAGACCTACCGTGGCGAAGGCACTGACTACTTCAAACAGGATTTGGTCAGTAGAAAATTGTGGCGCTAGGAAACTGACGGCGATTACTGCCAGAAAAACCTGGCCGATACCGAACGCAAGAATGACAAGGGCCTGGCGCAGCACCTTTGGGTTGAGGCGCCGCCGAGCCACGGACACGGAGGCATCACCGCGAATCTCCGCGAGAACAGCGGCGAGAATGACTGCCGACGTCGTGATTTTCACGCCACCTGCAGTACCACCGGTGCCACCACCAATGAACATGAGGAAGTCAGTACCCAGCAGTGTGGACGGGTGGAAATCCGCGTAATCGAGCGCGTTGAACCCCGCGGTACGCGGGCTCACACCAGCGAAGAATGAGTTGAGTATCTTCTCCCCCGTGGTGAGCCCAGACATGGCATTGGACCACTCCCCAAAAGCCACCATGAGCGTACCCAAAGCAATCAGCAGGATGGTGCCTTTGATAGTGAAGCGAGTAGTCAGAGACCAACGTTTAGGCAACTGCCCTCGCGTGCGGACACTAAGCCACGCTTTCAGGTGTCGCCAGGCCTCGAGCAGAACAGAAAAACCCAGACCACCAACGATAAGAGAAAAGGCCAGCGGCAAAAGTATCCAGGCATCGCTGTGGAACCCAATGACGTTGTCCGTATACAGAGCAAAACCGGCATTGTTGAAGCTTGAGATGGCATGGAACAACCCCTCCCACGCAGCCTTTCCCCAGCCATACCCGTATCCGGAGTGGAACCGCAGCGTAAGTGCCACTGCGACTACAAACTCCACCAACAGAGTGAAGCTAACGGCAGCACGGACAACCCACGAAATCTCGCCCATGTCCATGCCGCGGCCTTCAACGCGGGCACCGGCACGTCGGTTAAGACCGAGCCTTCCCGCAACGAAAAGGCCAAAGAGTGAAGCCAAGGTCATGAACCCGAGACCACCCAGCTGAATCAACAACATGATGACGACCTTGCCGAAAGTCGACCAATGGGTGGCCGTATCTACGGTGATCAGGCCGGTCAGGCTTGTTGCTGAGGTGGCTGTGAACAGCGCATCAGACAGCGCCGTGGGCAAACACATATCCCCAGGGCTCGGGGCACACTGCCCCGTGGGATGGCTATTGGCCGCCGAAATCGGCAGCATTAACAAAACCGTGCCAGCGGTTATCAGGGCGACATAACACCACACCACCAACGTTGTGGGACGAACTCCCCGACGTGATTTAGTGGTCTGCCGCGACAGCGTAATCACCATCGGAACGTTAGTCCTCGTGGCCAGCGGTGTCGAGGGGATCCGAGAATTCTGCCCCTTACGCGTACCCGACTAATAGGGGAACTGCCTTACACCCCAGGCACAGTTGCGATATCCCGTACACAATTCGCGCCCAATCCCCGCCCCCCACACCCCACCCCGCTTTGGCTACTGCGGAAACCTTGAGTTATGGTCAGATTCATGATGACACCCCTGATGAACACACCCGCGCCGTGCGGCGCACAGTGGTGGTGGCTCGCTTAAGTCCGCGAGCAACGTCACGTCATCTCATTAATGTCGACGGCAAACCCGTCAAGTACGAGCTCGCAAGAAGATAAATCTGGCGGGCTCTTTTCTTTTATCGGTTCGAGACTTTTATCGGTTCGACGAAGAGAACCAGGGCCCGCTGAAATAAACAACAGCAACGAAAGGCCCCCTCAATGACTGATTACAACCCCAGCGCGGATGCCATCGCCAAGGCTTCAGCACCGACTGCAACCAGGGTGCCGTCGGCAAGCGTTAACGGCGCGGGCGAGGTGCGCGAAACCCTCTTGCCTGCATTTTTCGGTCGCTTCGGCGGACAGGAAGTGCCGGAGTTCCTGCTGCCAGCGCTCGATGAGTTGGAAGCGGCTTATATCGAGGCGATGAGCGATCCGGAGTTCCAGCGTGAGCTGGAAGAACTGCGTCGCGACTTCCTCGGCCGCGCAACCCCGCTGTTCGAATGCCGTCGTCTATCCACGCCGAACACGACGATTGTGCTCAAGCGCGAGGACTTGAACCACGGCGGCGCGCACAAGGGCAACAACGTGGTTGGCCAGGCGCTGCTGGCAAAGCGCATGGGGAAAACCCGTCTCATTGCTGAGACGGGTGCAGGCCAGCACGGCACGGCCACCGCAATGGCCGCAGCGCTTCTGGGACTTGAGTGCGAGATCTACATGGGCGCACACGATGTCGCCCGCCAGCACCCCAATGTTGAGCGTATGGAGCTGATGGGAGCGAAGGTCGTTCCCGTCACTACCGGCGAGGCCGGTTTGAAGGATGCTATTGACGAGGCACTGGTCGAGTGGAGCAAGACTCTCGACTCCACTTTCTACCTGCTGGGCACCGCCGCCGGACCTCACCCATTCCCCACTATCGTGCGTGAATTCCAGCAGGTCATCTCGGAGGAGTCACGCAGTCAGATGGTCGAGCGCTACGGCAAGCTTCCCGACGCTGTCATCGCAGCCGTCGGTGGCGGCTCCAACGCCATCGGCGCATTTGCTAACTACATCGACGACTCCGATGTCGCTCTCATTGGCGTCGAGCCCGCAGGTGAGGGACTCGACACCGATCGTCACGGCGCGCCCATCAATGCGGGCAAGACTGGCGTCCTTCACGGCATGCGCTCATTTGTCATGCTTTCCGACGACGGCGAGGTGTTGCCATCGCACTCCATCTCGGCGGGCTTGGATTACCCGTCCGTTGGCCCGGAGCACGGCATGCTGAAGGAGAATGGCCGCGCCAGCTATGTCGGAATTACCGACGAGGAGGCGCTGGAAGCGTTCCAGCTGCTCAGCCGCATGGAGGGCATTATTCCGGCGATGGAATCCTCGCATGCGCTGGCGCAGGCCATTAAGATTGCGCGACTCCGGGAAACCGACCCTGCCGCTGGTAGCGAGCTCGGGCTGCCAGTTCACGAGGGCGATGAGCCTTTGCTGTTGCTCGTGAACCTGTCAGGTCGCGGCGATAAGGATATGGAGCAGGTCCGGGAATTCCTTAACCAGTAGGAACAGCCGTAGGGATTGCTTCCCCACTAGCTGCCTAGCAGGAATCGGACCAAAGCTAATTCTTGTTAGGCAGCGCGGCGGTCGTCGGCGGCGATGCCCTGGTTCGGGTTCGCCTCCACGATGGCTTCGGTAAGCAGCGATGCCAGCGCATCCTGCTTAGATTCCTTGCCGTCCCGGAAAATCGGGGACACAGTATCCATAATCTCGTTGAATGCGTTCATCAGAGGTCACCTCTCTTAAGATCTCTTTGATCTTTATTGTTGGACTTATCCAACCGATTCTTTGCGATTCCGCAGTTAAAACAATGTTTCATCGAACCGTTTGGAACTTATGACTTGCAACCGTAGACCACAACACAAGACCTGGCAAGCACTAAACTTTATTTCCAGTTAACCTTTTGTTAACTTTTGGGCGCTTTTTGGCTCGGATACGGCACCGCAAACAGCGCCCCTCAACGCCACGCCATGCTTCGCTTTACCGCCCTTGATAACGGCTTCAAAAATCACACTTTTACACAGCCAAAAACAGGGCGCGAAAGTCTCTTTTGGTCGAACATAAACTATCCCCACTGAAAGCGCTTGCGGCCATTACTAAACGCGGTTTACACACCGCACCCAATCGTCACCCCACGCGGGGATAGTCGCCAGCTTCCCAGGGGACAAGCCCAGCGTCAATTAAAGAAAAAGCGCACCTATCAGCACAAATAGCCCACCAGCAAGGCTGCCGACCGTCAAAAATTCTGCCGTGAAAGTCTCCCCGCCCCGATATCGGCTCGACCCAGCCCCACTTGATGCTACCGCAGCCACCGCCCCTCAATCTGAGACAGTTTCCCTCCCTTATGACGAATGGACGTTCAAGAAAACAGGACCCCATCGACCCCTCCTCACGAATGCCCCAATATCAGCCCAACGAGCAGCCGCCGACAAGGGATTTAAAGCAGCGCTTCACCCGTCGAGCCCCTATCTCGACCGACGGGATAATACCCCTGAAAGAGTGAGGTAAATCACACTGCGAGCACCGCTAAAACCGCTTTAACCACGACCAATGAACACCCCAATACGCCGAACAGCCTCTTCCATCTCGGACGTCTCACCGGCGAAGCAGAAGCGAACCCACTCATGGCCGTTCTCTGTGTCAAAGTCGATTCCAGGGGCAACGGCCACGCCCGTTGCGGCCAACAGTTCCCGAGCCCATGTCATGGAGTCGACGGAGTTCGGGTCGTCGTAAAGCCCTGCAATATTGGCGTAGATATAGAAACCGCCGTCGGGTGGGGCGATATTACCGAGACCGACGCGGGGCAGTCCCTCGAGCAAAACGTCGCGGTTGCGTGCGTAACGCGTCACGTGCGAATTGAGCTCGGCAATAGACTCAGCGCTGAACGCCTCCACGGCCGCTGCCTGCGAAATTGCCGGTGGACAGACAGTGAGGTTGGCTTCGAGACGATCCAGGGGTGCACGCAGCCACTTTGGAACGATGAGCCAGCCGACGCGCCAACCGGTCATCGAGAAGTACTTACTGACACTGCCGACCACGACCGCCGCGTCGGAGAACTCGCGTGCAGACGCACACTTTCGGCCATAGGTAATGCCGTGATAAATCTCGTCGGAAATGAGCAGGCAATCGTGCTGCTCACACCACTTCGCAATGGCACGCAGCTCGTCGGCATCGATAATGGTGCCAGTGGGATTATCCGGACTGGTGACAATCACAGCCTTGGGCACGCGCGGAAGTGCCTGCAGGTGCTGGGCGGTGAGTTGGAAACGAGTCTCGGGACCACAGTCAATCTCGACAATGTTGGCGCCGAGCGCCTGCAGAGTATTGCGGTATGCGGGATAGCCCGGGCGCGCGAGCACGATGTCGTCGCCGACGTCGAGCACTGCGAGGAAGAGCGCCACGAAACCGCCGGAAGAACCGGTAGTGATGACAACATCAGCGGCCTCCGTGGCGGTACCGTAGTTTTCACGATGCCAGGCGGCGATGGTTTCGCGCAGTTCAGGCGTGCCGACGGCCGCTGTGTAGCCCAGAACCTGGTTTTCTAAATCAGCACGAGCACGGGCAATTGCAGCAGCTGGGGCCGCAGTCGCGGGCTGTCCCACGCAGAGGAATAGAGCGTCACCGTGAGTACGCTGACGCTCTTGCGCGAGCGCGAGAACGTCCATCACATGAAAGGGGGCGACCTCGCTGCGGCGGGATGCCAGATCGCGCTGGGGCTGGGACGTCTGCGATGACTGCGATGGCGTTAGCGCCTGCGACGACTTTGGTGACTGCGACGACTTTGGTGACTGCGGAGGTTCGGCGTGCATACCTTCATCTTTGCAGCCACCGAGGACACCCGGGAAATCCAGTTCAACCCGGGTGGGTGCACCAGTGAGGTATCCGAGTGCAGCCGGACCACTCAAGCATTATCTAGATGGAAATGCGGCCCTCAACTGCAGGTAGTGCAATGTCGGTGCGGTAGTGCGAGCCCTCGAGCTTAATGGTCTTGATGGTCTCGTACGCCTTGTCGCGGGCCTCTTCCAGCGTGTCACCAACGCCGATGACGTTGAGCACACGGCCACCAGCGGAGACCAGCTCACCCGCGGCATTGCGGGCAGTACCAGCGTGGAGAATGCCATCTGCCTCGCGGCCAGGCTCTGCACCTTCAATGACATCGCCCGTGCGCGTCGACACCGGGTAGCCCTCAGCGGCCAGCACAACAGTCAGAGCGTAACCATCACGCCAAGACAGCGGACCGAAGTCCGCCAATGCTCCGGTAGCAGCGGCGTTGAGCAGCTGAGCCACCGGGGACTCCAGCAGCGCCAACACGGCCTGGGTCTCCGGGTCACCGAAACGGCAGTTGAACTCAATGACAGCCGGGCCGTCCTCACCCCAGGCCAGACCTGCGTACAGCAGACCCTGGAACGGGCAGCCACGAGCGGCCATCTCGCGAGCGACCGGCTCGCAGACCTCGGTGACAATGCGCTCAGTTGCGCCTTCCGGCAGCCAAGACAGCGGGCTGTAAGCTCCCATGCCACCGGTGTTCGGCCCCTCGTCGTTATTACCGACGCGCTTGTGATCCTGAGCTGGCAACAGCGGGACGACGGTTTCGCCGTCGACCAGGCAGAACAGCGACACTTCCGGGCCATCCAGGAAGGACTCCAGCAGCACCGGGTTACCGGCTGCCAGCACCGCCTTTGCGTGTTCGAGAGCCTCGGCGCGGTCCTTAGTGACCACAACGCCCTTGCCAGCAGCCAGACCGTCATCCTTCACGACCCAGTTCGGGCCAAAGCGGTCAATGGCGGCTTCGATGTCTTCATCGGAAGCCTCTGGCTGAATGGCCTCTGCCGAGGCGGTCTTTACCCCAGCCGCCTCCATGACGTCCTTAGCGAAAGCCTTGGACCCCTCAATCCGAGCTGCATCAGCGTTCGGGCCAAAGACCGCAAAGCCAGCGTCGCGCAGTGCGTCTGCCACACCTGCGACCAGCGGAACCTCCGGGCCAATAACAACCAAATCGGCCCCAATTTCCTTGGCCAGCGCAACAGCGCCAGCGGGGTCATCCACGACCAGTGGATGCATGGTTGCAATTTCACTCATACCCGCATTACCAGGGGCTACGTGAAGATCAGTAGCCTGCGGGTCCTTACTCATTGCGTACAACAGGGCGTGCTCACGGGCACCGGAGCCAATTACGAGGATGCGCATAGCAATCATCTTACTAATCAGCCCGGATAACTCTCATCGCCCCCAACCCCTCAATCCGCTATTCGGGTTACCCTTGGCACATGAGCACAGTATTTACCAAAATCATCAACGGTGAACTCCCCGGTCGTTTTGTCTACCGCGATGACAAGGTCGTCGCATTTTTGACCATCGAGCCAATTGCGCCTGGCCACACTCTGGTCGTCCCTGTTGAAGAGGTGGACAAGTGGACGGATGCCTCGCCTGAGCTGTGGGCTCACCTCAATGAGGTTGCTCAGAAGGTTGGTCAGGCTGTTGTCTCCGCTTTTGACGCTCCGCGTGCTGGCTACCTCATCGCCGGCTTCGAGGTTCCGCACACCCACATCCATATCTTCCCTGCCCACGATATGTCCGGTTACAACCTTCAGTCGGTGGATCGCAATCCTTCCGCAGAGTCCATGGATGAGGCCGCCGCTAAGCTGCGGGAGGCCCTCGGGACTGATGAAGACGGAAAGTTGGTGCGCTAATCGCCGCTTCAAACGAGGATTTTCGGGAAGAACAACTTCCGGTAGTCCCTGCCCTTGAAGCGCAGGAACCGGAGGCACAAAAACCGGCTGCAGCTGAAGAATCAGCATCGCTCCCCTATGCCATCTTCCGGCCGCTGCGCGGTGTTTTCGAAGATAACTGGGGAGCCAAAGTGTCCAAATCCCGGCCGTGGCCTGTCATCCTCCTGCATGGAACAGGCCAGGTCAAGGGCATTTGGGAGACCCTTGGCGGTCAGTTGCGGGAAGATGGCTGGGCTGTCTTCGCGCCAGACTTTGGGCACCGTGCAACAGACCCCATCAATCAGTCCATCGACATGCTCGTGCCCTACATCAGGGCTGTCCTGCACGCGACTGGCGCCAAGCACGCCGTTATCGTGGGGCACTCGCAAGGCGGCTTAATTGCCACCCTGCTTTCTCTACGCATTTCCAAGTACATCAAGCATGTTGTCTGTCTTGCCGCCCCCAATCACGGCACCAACCTGGGCGGTATCGCTTCCGGCATCACTAAGATTCCCGGCACGAGGTCGCTGATGAGCAACTTTGTTCAGAGCTACTGGGGCGTTTCCGGTTTGGAACAGCTCACGGGTTCAAAGATGGTTTTGAACTCCAATTCCCACGACATTCTCGGCCCCGGCGTTACTTACACCTGCATTGCCACTAAGTATGACCAGCTCATTTCCCCGCCACAGTCCTGTTTCTTGGACGACGGTGACACAGGCATGGTCACCAATCTCTATGTGCAGGACACGTTCCCTCAAGCCATCGTTTTGCATGAGCAGATGGCACACGATTGGCGTCCCCGCACACTTACTCGCAAGGCACTATTCAGGCTGGTAGGCGAGGACTTTGACCCAACCGAGCATGCGGAATAGACCGCTCCTAACGCGGATTTTCCCGCCGACAGCCGCTCGTCCGCCCCTGCCAAATCCGAGTCCGGCAGCGGGGAACCTCAGCGACCCCGTTCCGGTTATCGCATTACATGGCACGCTCGATAGTCCCGGTGCGTGGGCACCGCTTGCCGACGGTCTCCGTTCCCTCGGCCGCCGAGTCCATGTACCGGCCTACGGAAACCGTGGCACTGCTGCCCTTGCGGATTCTGTCGCCGAAGTCGAGGCCTACATCAACGGAGTCTGTACTGAAACGAACTCAGACACGGTCGATATTGTGGCTCACTCTCAGGGCGGGCTACTGGCTTTCCTCTTGTTTACACGCCTAGCGGGTCATGACGGCGAACGCATTTCGTTTCGACGTGTCATCAGCGTCTCGGGCTCTGTCGGCGGCGTAAACCTGACTGGAATCTCCCGCATTCTGGGCTGGTGGAATGGGGCTCCTGCCCGCTGGCTAGTGGGGCAGGCTTTAGCCGATCAAATTGCGGTTGCGGCAGGAAAATACAGACTTCCTGCAGCCAACACTGCCCCGCACCTCCGCGGGCGCAAGGCATCCGCACCTGACTGGATTAATGTCATCAGCCACCATGACAGTCTGGTCATTCCGTGGTCCGATACCGCGCAGAGCTTCCTGCCGGACAGTCGAACTGTTTTGCTCGAATCCGAGCTGGAGGGCAGGTCTGTTGCGCATTGGAAGCAGCAAACAGATCCCGAAGTGATCGGTCTGATCACTCACCTATTGGCATAGAGCTTTGACCTAGAACTTGGTCAGCGACTCGCGCGCGGTGACGACATCCGCAAGCAGCTGCTGCGCAGCTGGCGAAGGGTTATCGGAGGTGAGGGCCTCGATGACGACGTCGGGAAGCCCTGCGGCGCGGTAGTCGTCGACAGTGACATCGCCGTACTCAAGGACGCCGTGGAGCCATGCGACTGCACGCGACTCTGGCGAAATGCAGCGTCGTGCGGTGCGTTCCTGCTGGACGAGCACATCGCGGTTCTCCACCCCGCGCATCCCCAGCCGCGCCAGCGTGCGAGCAGCAGAGATGAGGTTCTCACCGGCAACACGATCCTGCTGATTCGGGTTAGCCGGCGGCTTCTTGCGACCACGACGGCGCACGTAGAGCTCCTGCTGGCCAATACCAACCAGGGAACCATCGCGGTTTCGGATTACAGAGGTGTATGGAACGACCGTCGAATAGCCGCCTTCAGTTTCAGCCTTAAGCTTTTCGACCATCTCATCCGGCACCTCTACCTCGAGGTACGCACCATTCTTACCTGGGCGAATGAACTCAAACGACCCAGTTCGCGTCCACGCCTCGTACTTCTTGACGTCCAAGCGCTGCATAACCAGCGTGCCAAACAGCACATCCGTCATCGAAAACAGCGCACCACCGAATGCCGCGCCATGCATATTCGCAGTCAGAGCGTTCAGGCGCAGCTCCAGCCGACCTGCCGACCAGTCATCCGCAATCTCGGTGATACGGATGCCGGTGCCAAACAGCGGCGGCCAAATGTTCAGCAAGAACTTTGCCTTAGCCGGGGACATCTCTTTCTCAGCAAGCTTGTACAGGGTGCGTCGCAGCGAGGGACCAATAGACATAACTACTTACATTAGGTGCTGACCGGACGGACGCGGGCATTATCGTCAGAAAAAAAGTGTGTCGGCTTCAGCACATGCTTTACGACGGTTCCCGCGCCCCACCTTCTATTAAGTCAGCGACTATTTAGGCAGCAAACCGTTCCGCCAGCGTATTGACGCGTCGAGTAAAGAAATCCCGCAATTGCGCGTAGCGAGGATAACCATAAATGCCGCGGTCAGCTGGGTCATCATATTCCCAGCGCTCAGTCTCTACATCTGGCGCAATGTAGTCCGAAACGTCGATTCTCCCCACGACAATGACCACATCCGCACCGTCTGCGAGCGACGGCGTGAGTTGATGAGGATCCCCATCACACCGTGCCCCCACCTCACAGAGTGCACGCCGCGCGTCTTCATCCAGACCGCGGTCATCATCATCGATGCTGATACCTGCTGACAAAACTGTCAGGTCCGGGGCAGCTTGCCGCAGCAGCCCTTCTAGTACGCGTGAGAGTCCCATGTTTGAACTACTGACAAAGAGCACCTCTGACATGGCTCCATCGTAGATTATTTTTCTCAGAGAAATCACCCCAGCTTGTGGGGTTTTCTGGAAGGTTTTACAGAAAAATGCCAAAAGCGCCCATAGCGCAGGCCCTTCCCCGAGACCAGCCCTATCGACGCTTATGACTTAACAACAAAGCCCACTTTACATACGCACGTAACCCCTGTGAAGCATGGGGCTAGAGTTACAGATGTGAATACTCTGCGACCTGTGATTATCCTGCTGTCGGTGTTGCGTTGTCCCGCTGTCGGTGTTGCGTTGTCGCGCTGTCGGTGTTGCGTTGTCTTATCGATGCAATATTCACCTATCGATACGCAGCAGCGTGGCCATAAGTGAATAGCTCATCCATATGTTGACCGGGACTTCCGACAGCGTGGCCATAAGTGACAGAAGATTCCCCACCCCCAGCCCCGATAGGCATTT
>NZ_ABZU01000015.1 GCF_000173655.1 Corynebacterium amycolatum SK46
CGCTGTTGAATACTGAACTGTGGCAGCACTCCTCTACTACAGCACTCACTAACAACAGCTCCCAGCCACATACCAACCCCAATCAGCACCCTTCGGAGGAACACATGGCAGCACCTCGAACCAACTTCGGATTCGTCGGGGCTGCCTTCCCCTCACTCCTGGCTGACTGTCGAAACGCTGAAGCTGCGGCCCTCTCTAATCCCAGGGGTTCTGCTTTCCAATCTCGCTTTGTCGCCGAGTGCCTGACTTTTCACATCTGCAGGTTCCTCGGGCTAGAAACTGAAGGGTATACATTCGCTGAGCTCACAGGCAGGCCACAATTCCGAAAGTTCGTACCGCAGGTCATTCAGGGAAAAATCACCGCTGTCCGCAAAATCGGTAATACCGCCGCTCACGGGAAGACATTCTTTAACCCGCAACTAGCAGAGCGCTCTATCGCGCAACTGTACGACCTTCTGGTGTGGGCCACCGCTAACACCTCAGATAAGGGAAAAACAGCGCTGCCGAGCGCACCGTTTAACCCGGAATTCCTCAAAGAGGCTCCGAAACAGCCGTCGGCAAGCAAAGCCCAATTGGACGAACTGCAGCGCCGACTCGACGCTAGCAAGCGCGACGCACTACTGCTGAGCAAAGAACGCGAAGAGTTGCACCGACAGCGGGAAGAACACCTGCGTCAACAAGAGCTGTTTCGGAAGAAGGCGGTCAAAGATGCTAAGGCGCAAGAGCAGCTCAAGCAAGAGCTGGAGGCGCTGCGCAAACAGCTGGATGAAAAGACTCGTGAGGAACTGGTCGCCGCGCAAGCCGATGCGGGGACGGTGGATACCAGCGACCTCTACGCCATCAGCGAGGAAGACACCCGCCGCGACATCATCGACCCGATGCTCGCGGAGGCAGGGTTTACCACTGCCGCTGGCAACCTCGTTGCCGAGTTCCTCCTGCCCTCCGGGGCGCGCGCCGATTATGTGCTGCTGGGAGCAGACGGCAAGCCGTTGGCTGTGGTTGAGGCGAAGAAGACCGCCTCATCAATCAGTGCCGGGCGTGAGCAGGCCCGCGAATACGCCGACGAGATTGAACAGCACTACGGTCGCCGCCCGGTGATCTACTACACCAACGGCTACGAAGTTCACCTGTGGGACGATGCCGCGGGACTCCCGGAGGTCGGTGGCTACCAGCCGCGCGCCGTGGAAGGGTATGCGACTGAGGACGAGCTGTACTTGATGATCTCCAAGCGCTCGCAGCGACAGGCGCTGTCGGAAATCCCAGTTGACAGTGACATCGCTGGCCGTCTCTACCAAGAGCAGATGATCCGCGCCGTCACCGAGCACTACGGGCAAGGGCACCGTCGTGCACTGCTAGTGATGGCAACGGGCACGGGTAAAACTCGTGTGTCCATTGCCCTGGTCAAGCTCCTGCAGCAGGCGGGTTGGGTGAAGAATGTTCTGTTCCTGGCCGACCGCACAGCACTGGTGCGGCAGGCAGCGAAGAACTTCCAGGCACACTACGAAGAAGCAGGCATCGTCAACCTGCTGGAAAACCCCAACGGCATTGGGTCGGTGTACGTGTCCACCTACCAGACCATGGTCGGGCTCATGGGCACACAGTTCGACCCGTACGCATTCGACCTCATCGTGGTTGATGAAGCACACCGAAGTGTTTACCGCCGCTACCGCCGAATCTTCGACTACTTTGACTCACTGCTTCTCGGCCTCACTGCCACCCCACGCGATGAAGTCGACCGCAATACCTATTCTCTGTTCCAACTACCCAAGGGAAAGCCGACCGGCGAATACGGCCTGGAAGAAGCCACCGCCGCCGGGTACCTCGTTCCCTACAAGGTGTTTTCCACCAGCTCTGTCATCCTGAGCGACGGCATCATCTACGACGAGCTCAGCGAAGAAGAGAAGATCGAGTGGGATAACAAGGACTGGGGCACCGATGAAGACGGCGCCAAGCTTGCCGCGCCCGAAGGTGCCACCGCATCGGAGATCAACTCCAAGCTGATCAACCAAGACACCATTGACCAGGTCATCACCCAAGTGCTGGCCAACGGCATCAAAGTCGCTGGTGCCGACCGCATTGGTAAGACCATCTTCTTCGCACGCAGCCAAGCGCATGCGGAAAAGATTGGTGAGCGTCTGCAGGTTGCTAATCCGACGCTGCGCACCGAGGTCATTACCCATGAATCCTCCCGCTCAAACCAGCTGATTGAATCCTTCGAATCCAGCAAACCCGGCAGCATCGACATTGCGGTGAGCGTGGACATGCTCGATACCGGTATTGATGTTCCGGCTGTCGTCAACCTGGTGTTCTTCAAGCCCGTCCATTCCAAGACCAAGTTCTGGCAGATGATTGGTCGCGGTACTCGTACCTGCAAGAACCTGTTCGGCGAAGGTATGGATAAGACGGAATTCTACGTCTTCGACTACTGCGACAACTTCCACCGTTTTAGCGCAGAGGCTTCGTCGGAAAGCACTGACGGTTCGGCGCAAAAGTCACTGCAGGAACGACTTTTCCTCGCCCGCCTTCGCCTGATTGACCTGTTGGGGCACTCGAATACCAATGCTGACCTGGCGGATTCGGTGAAGACACACCTGCGTAATCAGCTCTCGCAGGTTCCAGTGAACAGTCCGCTGGTCGGCCCGAAGACGCGACCGTATCTGGAAAAGTACCTGCGCCCGAACTCATGGAATCAGCTGAATGCGGCGGATATTGCGGAGCTCGAAGATTATCTGGCTGACCTGCCGTTTGCATCTGCAGCTGACGAGGAATTTGCGAAGCGCTTTGATTTGCTGATTTTGAAGATGCAGGAAGCTGCCGCCGAGGGGCTGGAATCGGTTGATGGGGCCGTACCGGAGGCAGCCCGCAATCGCGTAATGAGACTGGCTGAGAATCTGCTGACCAAACTCAATGTTCCAGAGATTGCAGCACAGGCGGAGTTGCTGGAAAATGCGGCCTCTGAGTCGTGGTGGGAAGGCGTTAGCCTGGACGAGCTAGAGCTGCTGCGCCGCGGCATGCGTTCCCTGGTGCGACATGTCGACCGCGGCAGGCGCAATGTTGTGATTACCGACATTGAAGACGAGTTTGGCGAATTACAGGAAGTGGAACTACCTGCCTCCGCAGCATCGTTTGCCGTCACCGAGAGCAGCATTGAGCAGAAGATTCGCGAACTTCTGGAAGAACATGGTGACTCCCTTGTGCTGCAGAAGCTGCACAAGGCGATTCCGCTGACACCAGTAGATGTGGAGTCATTGGAGCAGCTCGTCGCTGAAGCTGGAATTGGCGATGTCGAAGAACTACAACACCGACTTGGCATGTCGCTGAGCCGGTTCGTGCGCACGGTTATCGGTCTTGAGGAAGGCGCTGCCCGTGCGGCTTTCGCTGACCTAATCGACGGCGCGAATTTGAACTCGGTGCAGCTGGAGTTTATGAACCGAGTGATTACAGGCCTGGTTCAAAACGGCATTGTCACTGTGCCCGATCTGTTCAATGCTCCCTACAACGACTACGGCTCCCCGGTAGAAGTCTTTGACGGCAGCATGGCCGCAGTCATCGATCTGAAGAACCGGTTGGAGAAAATTGAACGCAGCGCGGACGCTTCTTAGTGTCGGCTGACGTTTTTGGATGGTTAGCGTCGGCGTGAGCCCGGCGCGGCGGCGGTTATTAGCTCGTTATTGGTTCCCCATGACCGCCAGTTTCTCCGCCAACTCCGCAACATCGTTTGGGTGATACTGCGCGGGCCGGTTTCGCTTCGGCGAGCAGGAATCAATGACATCCCGCCACCGCTGCGGAATGCCGGAGGCCCCAAAGACGCCACCGAGAAAAGCACCAACAATGGCCGCGTTAGTGTCGGTGTCGCCGCCACGGCCAATGACTCGGACCAGAGAGTCCTCAAAGGTCGTGGTTTTGTCTTCTACCCGGCGCAGTTCTTCATGCAGTGCCCACAGCGCAAAGCGCAGCCATCCCTGATGCACCGAGAAATCCGGCTCCCCGCTATCCACCACGGCACCGCTGGCCTGCCACTCGGTTTCCCACTGCGCGCGCTGGGAAGCCAGCCACTCCATCAGCGCACTCACGCCAATGCCGCGGCGCGGCTGGTGGAGGCCGCCGCTGATGACGTCGGCAAGCGCGGATGCGTAACGTGAATTGGCCTCTATGCACACTGGGTGCGGGTGCGTGATGGCGGCGTCCTTGCGGGCGAGTTCGCCAGCACGTGCGGGGTTGCGCCAGTACACGATAGCCAGCGGTGAGATACGCATGAGCGCGCCGTTAGCCTGGGAGTTCGGGTTCGGCGCGCGCCGGAGCAACGCTGCCGTGGTGGCCTCTCCGATGTCGAAAGCGTCGGAGTTTGCCCAGCGCACATAGGACTCGCGGACATCGGCGGCATCGTAGCCTTCGCAGCGCACCAGTGAGCGTGCCAGCGCCAGCGCCATTTCGGAGTCATCAGTGGGCTGGCCGGCGGCGATGTTGTGGGTGCCGCCATCGGCAAGTTCACAGACACCGTGTGGGTAGCGCTGTGCAATCTCCTCGGCACTACAAAACTCCACTAGCGCGCCGAGGTTATCGCCGATGACCTGGCCATAGAGCACGCCGCGGGCACGGTCGACTACGCGGGCGAAAGCATCGGAATTGTGATTCACAGGCACCTCTTACAGAGCTTGACGGCGTTGGCGGCTTGAATGGCATCGGCGAATTCACCGAGACACCTGTACAACGCCGCTACAATCCCCGCGAGAGGTTCCAGCGCAGAACCGCAGGTCGGTCATGGTAGCGACCGAGCACGGACAGGGATGCGGTATTCAATGGGAAGGACTGGCCAAGTGCAATGGGCAGTTCCAACCAGGCTGTGGTGAGCGCACGCAGCGAGTGACCGTGGGCGAACAGAATCGCCTTGTCTTCGCCCGATTCACGCACCCTTTTCACCACTCGCTCAACTCGCTCACGGACTTCCTCCGCGGTTTCGCCATTGGGCACACCGTGAGTCCAAATCTGCCAATCGGGAACGGTCTTTTGCACTTCCTTCGAGGTAATCCCCTCGTAGTCGCCATAGAACCATTCCGCGAGATCCTCTTCGACCTCGAAGTCGTGGAACCCCGCCAATCGAGCGGTCTCCTGGGCGCGCTGACGGGGTGATGCCAGCACTAGCCCAAAGTCCTTCGGATCCAGCCAGCCGTTGAGGGCCTTGGCTTCTTCCCGACCGTTGTCAGTCAGCGGAAGATCAGTTACCGATGTGTGCTGCCCAGTGCGCGACCACTCAGTTTCACCGTGCCGCACGAGATATAAATCAGTCATAGTTCCAGCTTAGGCTTATTTGAAAATGCTGTTAGCCGCGGTAACCCTGCTAGCCCATCACGGGGTCACGGACTTCCAAGCCATGCTCCGGGTCCTCACACACCGTTACCGCTCCCAACTCCTCAGACCTCGCCGCCGTCGGAGAGCTACAGGTCCAGTCCCCTACTTGAGCGGTCAGGGTGTTGCCACCGCCCTCAGTGTCCTTGATTGCGTCGTACCGATCCAACACATCCATGGCCTCAGCGCAGGTCATCTCGCCCTTGACCACTTCCGCCAGACGATGGCCCTCCATGGCACCGCACATCATCGGCCCCTGAACAAGTGCATCCGTGCCCTGACTGTAGCCCCTCGCCGGCTCACTCCCCTGGGCCATGAGTTCCTCGACGGAATCGAAAACCTTGCCGGAGGTGCGAATATTCTTGTCCTTGCCTTCGATGGCAAAGGCCGCGTTATCCGACTGGCACACCAGCTTGTTCGCATCCGTCTTCGCACACGCAGCGGTGCCGAAGCTCGTCCATTGGCCGTCGTCAAGCTCTTCCTGAGCCGGCGGTACCCCTTCGACGAGCGTGTACGCGGCACCTGAAGTATTCAGCATGATTGCGCCCGGCGACTGTGGTGGGAACGGCGGAACCTCCACGTCGGGAATCGACGAATCAGCCTTACCGATGCACGTCACCGCGCCGTCTGAGTAGAAACACTCGCTCTTTTTCCCGTCTAGCGTGACGTAGAACGCCTTGATTCCGTTCTGGCTAAACCGCTGAACGTCAATTTTCTGGTAGGCGCTTTCATCAAATCCGATGCTGTCGACGCTTGTCCCCTTCGTCGGCGACGGCATCTTCGGATTATCGCCCTCGCTTGCCGACGTCGATTGCGACTGTACCTCACTCTGATCATTGTTGCTTTGTGATGCGGCGGCATCTTCGGAATCTGAAGATGAGCAGCCGACGAGAGTTCCGAGCATGACAACAGCAAGGCCCGCGGTCATCCGAAACATCGCACTGCGACTGGATCGAATAGGACTCGCGGGCATCTGGTTTTGGGTGACTGACATGAAATCAGCTTATCGCCGAACGAATCGGCTGGCTTGTTGTTTGCCGTATTTAACGGATGCGACTAAGACCGCTGCTTAAGCGTCTCCACTGCACGGTCGGCGAGCTCCTCGCCAGCACCGTCGTAGAGGTAGACGGCCATGTCGGCACCAACGTTGAGAAGCTGATCCTTAAACCTCTGCACCTTAGTGGTGGTAGCAACCACGGCTTCGGTGTCCTGCTTACGGATGTTCTGAATCATCGCGTAGGTCTCAGCGTGCTCAGACAGCGCCAACACGTACAGCGCTGGTTTCTTCTCCAACTCGATGTGGTGCCAGAGCTCTGGGTCTGTCACATCGCCTGGGATGACCTGGTAGCCCTGCTCGCGCAGCTCTTCGATGCGATCCTCGTCGAAATCAACACCGAAGACGTTCATGCCGTACTCGTTGACCAACCTGCCGTAGACACCAACGCCGACTCGCCCCATACCCATGATGAGAGCATCGGCGTTATCAATAATGACCTTTGCCTCTTCTGGCACCAGGCGGTCCTCTGGGGTTTCTGGGACGAACTTCTGCAGGAAGCTGACAATCTTGTCTTCGTGCGGGGCCATCAGCGAGCTGGCAATGAAGCTACCCGCCACGGCGACTGCCATAATCGAGGTCCATTCTTCCGGCAGAATGTCCTGTTGCGTCGCCGCCGCCATCACAATTAGGCCGAACTCCGAGTAGTTACTCAACGTCAGCCCCGCCAGCGCACTCGTGCGCAGCGACAGTCCCATGCGCTTGAGAATCCAGATGAAGATAGTGGCCTTGAACACCAGGAACAGCACCATAATCGCAGCGATGACGTAGCCGCCCGCGCTTGGCAGACCACCGAGACCAATCTCGATAAAGAACGCGACCAGCAGTAGCTCACGAATACTAATCAGTGCTTCCGACAGACGGTCAGAAATTGGGTGCGAAGACAGCAGAATACCGGCGACCAGGGACCCCAGCGAGCCAGAGAGCCCTGCCAGTTCGAAAGCCGAGTAAGAAGCCACTGCAATACCAATACCGGTGAGAACCAGCAGCTCAGTGCGGAACATGCGGTTGGGAAGCCGCGCCGCCAGCGGGCGAATGAAGAACAATAGTGGCAGCGCCAGCGCCCACAGCTCCGGGGTCTTACCCGACGATGCCACCAGCACGCCGACCGCAATGATGTCCTGCAGAATGAGTACACCAATCGCGATACGTCCGATGGCCGAAGCACCGCGGTTCTGCTCCTCCAAGTGGCTCATCACAAACACCGTCGACGAAAATGAAGTCGCGATGCCGATGTAAATTAGCGCGGTCACCGACAGTCCCGTGAGCTCACGCAGCGGCAAGAAACTGGCGACACCGAACAGCACGGCAAAAACTACCGTGTTTAAAAACGCGTGGCCAAGCCCCGAAAAGACCACTCGTGGCGCCACGATATCCTTCGGATTTAGCTTCAGACCGATTGTGAACAGCAAGGTGGTAACACCAAGCTCGGCCAGCGAATCAATGAACGGGATTTCCTCAAGCCCCATTGCATGAACGGCAAAACCGGCCCCAAGGAAACCAATCAGCGGCGGCAGCCGAAGCAACGACGCACCGAGTCCGCCGATAATCGAAAACAGTATTGCTGTTAGGTATACGGATTCCACCCATCAAAGATATCAGCTGACACTACCGATTGATGCAGTGGCTAACCATTAACAGATTTTTAACACCAAACCGGGGTTAGCTTCTTGGGAGTTAGCGCCGGTACGGGACCTCGCCCAACGCAATCGGCTGCGGGTGCTCTGTAACCCACTCGATTGTCGCCTCCGTCAGCGCATCAATGTCCGCCTCACCAGCTTTGCGCTGCTTTACGACGGCCATGGCATCCTCGGCGGCCCCAACCGTCTCCAGCCAGAAGTCGATCATCTTGGCATAGTCTTCGTCCCAGTTGACGTAGCCCATCTCCAGCGCTTCGTACCCGAGCCGGCCCACGATGCGGATAACTTCGCCCTGCACAGTCGCGGCTGGGCCACCACCCGGCACCAGGTAGTTCCAGAGGTATCGGAACTGGCCGTTGATCGACTTGTCTGCGGGGACAATAATGTCGCTGTGGCCGTCGTGAGGCGTGATTTCCTGCGGGCGGTCAGCACAGATGCGCTCATATAGTCGATCCATGACTGGCTGGTACTTGTCGCGCTGCTTGTCTGACAGGCGGTTGTAGCGGCGACCGAACTTAGTGAACTCTTCGCGAGCTTCGTCGTCGATTTCCGAACCCGCGTCCAGGAGCACCTCGATACTCGCTAGGACTCGACTGAGGGAATCGATATCGGCGGTAGCGACGGCCTCTTTGAACGCTGTCCGGCCGTGACCGAGGCGGTTCTCGCGGTGAAGGTCAGCGCCATTTTCCAACAGCAACGCAATGGCCTTGGGCTGATGGCTCTTCGCTGCCTGGAATAGAGGCCAGTGTTTGCCAGCTTCGATGTCAGCACCGCATTCGAGCAGGACTTTCATCTTGTCGGTATCGCCCCGGCTTGCGTGCTCTGCCAGGGCGGTTTTACCGAAGCGGTTCTCGGTGTTGACGTCGATTCCCTGGTCGATTAGCCAGCGCATGAGCTCCGGCGGGGTGCCACGGAGCGCTAGTGCAGTGTCCTTGCTGTATCCGAAAACTGCGTTGAGTGCGCAAGCGTCATAGACGGCCTTCAGCGCATCCATGTCACCGGCCTCGAGCAGCTCTTCGAAGTTCTCGACCAGTTTCTTCCGCTTCCGTGGCATACAGTTTCCCCTTTTACTTACCGCCCTCGTCAGTGGACAGCGCAGCCACGAATGCTTCCTGCGGCACCGAGACCGAACCGATGTTCTTCATACGCTTCTTACCGGCCTTCTGCTTCTCCAGCAACTTGCGCTTACGAGAGATGTCACCGCCGTAACACTTGGCAAGGACGTCCTTGCGCAGTGCACGGATGTTCTCGCGGGCGATAATCTTCGAACCGATTGCCGCCTGAACCGGGACCTCGAACTGCTGGCGAGGGATTAGCTCACGCAGCTTCTTGGTCATCTTGTTGCCATACCACTGCGCGTTGTCGCGGTGGACGATAGCGGAGAAAGCATCAACCGCTTCGCCCTGCAGGAGGATATCCACCTTGACCAGGTCTGCCAGCTGCTCACCGGCATCTTCGTAGTTCAGCGAAGCATAACCCCTGGTGCGGGACTTCAGCATGTCGAAGAAGTCGAAGATAATCTCGCCGAGCGGCATCTTGTAGCGCAGCTCCACGCGGTCCTCGGACAGGTAGTCCATGCCACCCATCTCGCCGCGCTTCTGCTGGCACAGCTCCATGGTGGGGCCAACGAACTCGCTCGGCACGACGATGGTGCACTTGACCATCGGCTCGTAAATCTCGCGGAGCTTGCCCTCCGGCCAGTCACTCGGGTTGTGAACCGTGACCTCAGAGCCGTCCTCGGTGACGACGCGGTAGACAACGTTTGGAGCTGTCGAAATCAAGTCCAGGTCGAACTCGCGCTCCAGTCGCGCACGGGTAATCTCCATGTGCAGCAGGCCAAGGAAGCCACCGCGGAAACCGAACCCGAGAGCCACCGAAGTCTCCGGCTCGAATGTCAACGAAGCGTCGTTAAGCTGGAGCTTTTCCAACGCATCGCGCAGGTCAGGATAGTCGGCCTGAGAGATCGGGAACAGACCCGAGTAGACCATCGGCTTCGGCTCTTCGTAGCCTTCCAACGGCTCCTCGGCCGGCGTGGCGTTCAGCGTGACGGTGTCACCGACCTTGGACTGGCGGACGTCCTTCACACCAGTAATCAGATAACCGACCTCGCCGACGCCAAGCCCCTTACACTTCTTCGGTTGAGGCGAGACAACACCGATTTCCAACAACTCATGCTTGGTGCCAGTGGACATCATCTGAATGACTTCACGTGGCTTCAGCTGACCGTCAACAACACGGATGTACGTAACCACACCGCGGTAGGTGTCATAGACCGAGTCAAAGATCAGCGCACGCGCAGGCGCTTCCGGGTCGCCGACCGGCGCAGGCACAAGCTCACAGACTCGGTCGAGCATTTGTTCAACACCCTCACCAGTCTTGCCCGAGACACGCATAACGTCTTCCGGCTCACAGCCGATGATGTGCGCAATCTCCTCCGCGTACTTATCCGGGTCCGCGGCCGGCAGGTCAATCTTGTTCAGAACCGGAATGATCTCCAGGTCGTTTTCCATGGCCAGGTACAGGTTGGCCAGCGTCTGCGCTTCAATGCCTTGAGCAGCGTCGACAAGCAGAATTGCGCCTTCACACGCCTCTAGCGCGCGCGAGACCTCGTAGGTGAAGTCAACGTGACCAGGCGTGTCAATCAGGTGCAGGACAATCTCTTCGCCCGCATGCTTACCTGTGCGCGGAACCCACGGCAGGCGCACGTTCTGAGCCTTAATGGTGATGCCTCGTTCGCGCTCAATATCCATGTTGTCGAGGTACTGATCGCGCATGTCGCGCGCCTCGACAACACCCGAGAGCTGCAGAATTCTGTCCGCCAGGGTGGACTTACCGTGGTCAATGTGCGCAATAATGCAGAAATTTCGAATCCGTGAGGGGTCCGTAAAAGTCTGCTCCGCAAAATTCTTGGTCACGTTGGGTCTACTCCGAAAAATAAAGACGTTATGGGCATTGGGGCGCGGCGTTGGCCGACCCATATGCGCCGGCCTCGAAAACCGACCAGCCGGGCTTAAATACAATCACGCACAATCTTACCTATCGATTCCCTCCGCACTAAACCTCTAGACTTAGATTCCATGAGCTCCACTTCGTCCACCGATCAAAATGAACGCGAAAGCTGGCCGCGACGCCTGCGTAATCGCATCAGCGCGCGTCTTTTCGCCGGTACCGAGTGGTTCCGCGGCCCCGACACACTCGATGAGGCGCTGTTTAAGCTCAACACGCAGCTCGGTCTCGCCCAGGACACCGCGCTTTCCGACGAGTCCAAGGACGCCCTACTTCGACTGCGAGATTCGGTGACCATCGCGCGTCCGACCGCGGAGCTGGCCCGCACAATCGTCTACAGCCCCGACATGGATGGCCAGGCCGACCCCGGCGAAGTGGTCTGGATTCCGCTGCAACTCGAAGGTGAAAATGCCGCTTTGCGCGAGCGCGCTGTGGTCGTGGTTGGCCGCCACGACCAGTATCTTCTGGGCATGCTGATCTCCACTCGAAGTGAACACAGTGAGCAACCGGAGTGGCTGTTTATCGGCAGCGGGTTCTGGAATGAAGACCCCAAGCCATCGTGGGTTCGCATGGATCGCATTTTGCTCATCCCGGAATCTGGCATTCGCCGCGCGGGCGCAATGATGCCCCGCAGGCGCTTTGAGCTCATCGCCGCCCGGTTGCGCGGGGACTACGGCTGGAATTAGCCGCGGCTGGAGTTACTCAGTAGCTGGCTTTAGGCAGCGGCTGGTATTAGGCAGCGCTGTTTGCTAGAATTCTGCAAGTTGTTTACCGTTGCGTTCCTTTGCGGCGAGCGCGGGCAGGACCTTGGGTTCGCGTTTTCATCGCCGTATAAGCGCAGTGCGTGGTTTTATCCCGCTGGTTAATTAGTTTGACCAGCAGGGATTCGAGCCGAAATTTGCACTGTGATCAGGACTTTTCTTGGTGTCGGGCGGTAACAATTCCAACTACTACGGATACAAGAGGTATTCACGATGGCAAACATCAAGTCCCAGATCAAGCGTATCAAGACCAACGAGAAGGCTCGCCTGCGTAACCAGGCTATCCGCTCTGCAGTCCGCACCGAGATCCGCAAGTTCCAGGCTGCTGTTGAGGCTGGCGACAAGGCTGCTGCTGAGGCTCAGCTGCGCGTTGCTTCCCGCAAGCTGGACAAGGCTGTCACCAAGGGCGTCTTCCACCGCAACACCGCGGCTAACAAGAAGTCCGGTATGGCTAAGGCTTTCAACAAGCTGGAGGGCTAATTCCCTTTTGGCGCTGTGCGCTGTGCTTTTGCAGCGGCTGTTTCAGCGCTGCGCTTGCGTCGTGCCAGCACTGCTTTTACGCCGCGCTCGCACCGTGAAAGTTAACCGCTTCCTGCTATTTTCCGATTTCATTTCGGATGTGGCGGGAGGCGGTTCTTATTTTTTAACCCCAACGAGAGTTAGTGACTGCGTTTATGTCTGACGACCACGGTTCAATGCGAGTTACTGACTGCGTTTATGTCGGAAACGGCCCGAAAAATGGCCTGAAAGCGTCATAAACTCGCACAGTTTCATATTTGCAGCCCGTAACTTTTTAACGCCGATGGGACGAATGCGCCAGCTCCGCGATACGAAGCACCGACTGTTCCAGCGACAGCTCTGGCGTCGACGAAGCGCCCTTGGTGTCCGCATCCAGCTGTGCCGCGACAACCACAGCGCGAGCAACCGCCGGGGTTGACCAGGCAGATGCCAACCGCTGAGTTTTCTCCAACTTCCACGGCGGCATGCCATAGCGGTGGGCATCTCTGCGCGCATTGACACCACGCGCGCCGTGGAGCCGCGCTACATCACCGACCATTCCCGTGATTGCAGCCGACAGCAGTGCCGGTGCCATGCCCAGCTGCAAGGCGCGGCGCATCTTGGCCAACGCTTCCCCACCGCGACCGCGCAGTGCGAGCTCGGCAATCTCAAAGCCCGAGACCTCCGCCGAAGCACCGTAGTAGGTGCGCACTGCTTCCGAGGTGACCTTGCCCGCTGTATCCGCACACAGCTGGGAAATGGCAGTCGCCAGTTCGCGGAGGTCTGAACCGACCGCATCCAGGACAGTATCGATGACGTCGCGACGCACCTTAACCCCGTGTGAGGCGAACTCTTCGCCAACGAAACCGGGCAAGTCGTTTCTCTTGAGCGGCTGTGCTTCGAAGAAGCGGACGCCTAGCTTACGCAGGTCAGCCACCATCTTCTTCTGACGTCCCTCACCGCTATGAAGGAGAATCAACGTGATGCCCGGCGCGGGATCCTTAACAGAATCCATCAATAGCTTGGCGGGTTCCTTACCCGCATCCTGGCAGTCGGTGACAACCACAATGCGGTCATCCCCAAACAACGAGGGGCTGAAAAGCTCCACGGCATCGACAGTAGTCATGTCCCCTGCGCGGATGGTGGTCACAGGCACCGAGCGTCCACCCGGATCGGACTCCGTTGCTGCCTGCGCGCGGACGGCAGCGACAATGGCGAGGCGGGCGCGGTCTTTCAGCAGCTCCTCTTTGCCCACAATCAAGTTCACGGGTGCGACGGCGCTCAATCCCGACCTCTTTTCCGCGTTGATTCCTGCGACTGTTGTTTCTAGCCTACGGGACAGCCCGGATTTCACCTTCCTCGCCAGACTTCACTATTCGAATAGAGAGCTTGCGGCCCATCTCGCTGCGGGCACACCACAGGAATCTGCTCGGGTGTCATTACGATTTCTCGCACGCGCGGACCACACTCGCGAGCGATAAACCACTTGGGTGAGCGGCCTAATTGGGACGGTTGGTCGCTCACGGCTTCAGCGGTATACGACGGGGATTCCACCACCACGGTTTCTGTCGTGGGGTTATCTGCGGCAGCATCCAGTACCTGGGCATGCCACGTCATTTGCTCGGTGAGTCCGAGGGAAATTCGGCACTGCCGACTGAGCGGGGTCGGTACAGGGTGGCCAGTAGATGCAACATGGTTGACGGGTTCTCCGTCAGCCCCCGTGCGGATGAGAACGATCTGGCTCTTCTCCGCACAGGCTGCAAGTTGCCACCCCTGTGGTGCACGAGCAATGTCAAGGCCAAACACCCAAATAACGGCATAACTACCGGCCGCCAAGACAGCGGCACAGGCCCCAGCGCGAAGCGCAAGACGGGGCCACGCCCAGAGCGTCGTCAAGCATGTAAGTGTGAGCGTGCAGGAGACGACCAACGTGACCGTCCCTGTGGCGGGCGCGACGATTCCTGCAGTGAGACGTGCGACCTGATGAATCCACCACGCGAACGGCGCGGCGCACCAGAGCAGCGCACTGACCAGCCAATTGAGATGCAGTGCGGCGGCAACGGCAGCGAGCGAACCGGCGATAGTAACGGGTGCGACAGCGGGCGCGGCGAGGAGATTGGCGAGCAGTGAGACATGACTAATTTCGCCGATGAGAAGCGCCAATACGGGCATGGTGACCACGTGTGCGGCAATCGATACGGCGATGGCGCGGACTACTGGGGCGGGCCAGGCACCCATAACGGTGGTGGCGGACAGACGTCTGGCAAGGGGCTCGGCAAGAAGGACTAGCCCGACGGTGGCTGCGACCGAGAGGGCGAAGCCTACTGATACCGATAGGTCGGGTGCCAGGAGAATTAAACCGATAATGCCAGCCGACAGCGCCGCGATGGCCTGGCCCGCTCGTCCTACGAGAATCGCCAACAGCCCGATGCAACCGGTGACCACTGCGCGTAGCACTGACGGTTCGGTGCCCACAACTGCTACAAAGCCATATAGAGCAAATGCGGCGACTGCGACTCGCACCCGCGGTCCCGTCCACGAGAACACGGCTACAACAGCCCCGACAACAAGCGCAACGTTCGCTCCAGAGACTGCTGATAGATGTGAAAGCCCAGAGGCAGTCATCATGTCGCCGTCGGTGAGGCTAAAGCCGCGCTCATCGCCGATGGCCATGGCGGGTATGAGGCGATCGGGACCAACGGGGAGATTCTGCGCCGAGTCAAAGAGCTGCTGGCGCGCCTGAGCTGCCAGCCCCTGCGGTGGCGCGATGACCTCAATATCGCCGCGCAGATTCAACTGGATACCGCTAATGCAGGGCTTGCTAGCCGCACGTATACCGGCTGTGGATTCAACTACGGTGTCTCTCGTGACCGTCAACAGTGACTCGTCGCCGAAAACCGACACCTGCCCCGGAAGGCCCTCGATGCGTGCCTTCGCACTGGCCCCGAACTCGGTTGCTTTCGGCTCGGTGACAAGGCGCAATTGCACTTTCGCCATCCCACCGATGTCGTCATAGAGCTCGTGGGCTCGGGCTTGCGCTATGCGGATTCGCGTGGACACCGCAACACTGGCCACCGCCACAGCTGGCACCAGGATAGTGGCGATCGCTCGCCAGCCGGATGTCACCGCACCTCTGCCCCATCGCCACGACCAACGCTGCCACGCCCACGGCAACGCCACCGCAGTCGCGATTGCGCTCGGTGCCACAACTATCAACCATTCTGGGCGCATAATCACTGCCACCGCAGTCGCCCACGCTAACACCGCTGCTGGCACTAGCCGCACATCGAGCCCAGCACGAGCGCGCAGGTCAGACGGTGGCGGCATCGCGCAGAGCCTCTACCTTCGCCGGGCCGATTCCCGGAACCTCCTCAAGTGCGTCGATACTCGCAAAAGCCCCGTTCTTTTCACGAAAGTCGATGATTTTGGTCGCCGTTGCGGGCCCGATTCCGGGCAATTCCTCCAGCTGAGTAGCAGAAGCGGTATTGATGTTGATCTTTCCGTCCGAGCCACCCGGGCCAGCGATACCCGCAGCACCGGCACCAGAACCGCCGGAAACATCGGCTCCACCCTCCGCCGTTCCTGCTGGGAGCGCCTCTGTCCCAACCACAATCTGTTGACCATCAACCAACGGTGCCGCCAGGTTCACGCTAGCTGGATTAGCCTCCGGCAAAAGCCCACCCGCACGATCGATTGCCTCCACCACCCGCGCGCCCGCTGGCACCTCCACCACGCCTGGATTCACAACCAACCCCACCACCGACACAATCAACGGCCCCGCCTGTGCCTGAGGGTTAGTCTCCTGCCCCGGACCGCCACGCATCTCCGCTGGGGTTTCGGTCGTCTCCGGTGTCGATCCCGCAACAGCCGCGTCCTGCACTGCAGGCATCGATACCTGCGGCGTCGATGTCCACACCACCGCAGCGATTGCTCCCAAGGCCAATACGACAATCACAATGCACGCGGCCATCGCCACCCGCGGTGTCACCACCGCCCGGCGCGTGGAAAAGTCCACCGCCATGCGCTTGTCTTGGTCAATCGGTTCCAGGTAGTCCACCAGCCGATTCCGCAAATTCGTCACGATGCGCACACTAGCGCCCCGCCCCACACCCCACCTCGACGAAAGCACTCATCGAGACGTCATCTGTGGATAAAAAATGACCTGTGGAGGTTATCCACAGGCCACGCCATCGTCGCAGTTCAGAAACTACTTCTTCTTCTCGTCGCCGTCATCATCACGCTTGTCGCTTGACGACGACTCCTGCGATTTCTCCCCTTCGGCGCCAAATACAGCTCCCTCGGGATCGGACTTATCGCGCAGCGCCAAATCAGAAATAGCCTTCGCCAGACGCTCAGCCTTGTCCAGGGCTGCTTGGCGATTCTCACTCCACGTTGGCAATTTAGAAACAGCCGTGGTGAAAAGCGGAATTCCCTGCTCATTAGTCACGACTGTGCGATGGATTCGCTTATTGCGGTTGCGACTGGCAGCCGGATTCTCAACTACCTTCACCTCAGCCTGGTCGGTGATCGGCTCACCTGAGTCAGTGGCGCCAGCGTTTTCAACCGAACCGTCCGTGCCAGCAGAGTCACCGGAATTGTCTATGTTCCCGGAATCGTCGTCTACCGTGTCCACAGCCTCAGCATCAACAGCACGCGCGTCACTCTCCTCCACACTGTGGAGCAGCGCTGTCACGCCCATCTCTGCTTCAAAATCCATGGCATCCGAATCAATCGAGCCGCCGGAGACCATGCCAACCGCATAGGCTCCCTGCCCGACATGAGCAGTCAGCGACTCCGGCAAATCCAGGATTCTAAACCGGGTATCGTCAGGTAGCTCTTCGGCAAGCATGGCCTGAAGCTCGTGAACGTCGTCAAGCGCGTCGGAATGATGCAGCAAAACCGCAGGCGGACGGTTCGCCGATGACGCAGACCGCACCATCTTCGTGGCGAAATCCACCATGCGCTGCTTGACCTTCGCCTCTGTCCGGCACTTGGCGACCAGCGCCAGTGAGCCATCCTTGATGCCGACGATGGGCTTGATAGCGAGAGCCGTGGAGAGCATCGCTTGGCCTGCGGAGATGCGACCGCCACGGCGCAGCGAATCAAGCTTTGGTACGAATAACCAGAGTCGATAGCGCTGCAGCACATCACGGGCGACGTCGGCAACCTCATCACGACTGGCCCCGGCCCTCGCGGCCTTGGCTGCCGCGATAGCAGCTGCACCGACTCCAGCTCCGACGGTGTCGGTATCGATGACGGTCACACGGTCCAGCGCTCCAGCAGCTGTGACAGCGTTAGACCAGGTAGCGGACATTCCCTTGCCAAGATGCAGGGCAACAACGCCAGCGTCAGAACCGTCCTTGTTGGAACGTTCCAGCGCACGCGCATATGCGGCGCACAGCTTCAGCGGACTGACTGCCGACGTGGTGACGGCATCTTCATTGATGTCATGGCCGATGGGAACCACGGTGATGTCGAGCTTGCGAGCAACCTCGGGCATCAGACACGCGGTGTCATCGACAACAATGCGGACACGACCGTCACCGGGCATGGCGGCCTCCTGAAGAGTCAGAAACCTGCGGCTCCCGCTCACGGACCTTCGCATTAAAAGCATTCAGGCACCAGGAGGTTTCACCATTGACGCGCGTGCGCTGCTCCATTTCGACCCACGCAGTGTTGCCCAGGCCGTTGAACGTGCTGAAGTAGTCGCGCGGCATCTGCAGCAGGGCCGCGGTAGCGGCAGCGATGGCACCACCGTGGGACACGAGCACAAAGGTATCCGACTCCCAATCGAGGTTGGCCGCTAGCTCAGCAATGACTGCCAGCATTCGGTTGGAAACCTCAAAGCGGGTCTCGCCGCCCTTGGGTGCCCAGTTGAGGTTATGGCGCCAGTGATCACGCATACCGGGAAACGCGGAGTCAATCTCGTCGTAGGTACGCTCTTGCCATTCACCGAGGTTGGTCTCACGCAGGCGCTTATCAAAACTCAACTCTGCACCGGTGACCTCAGCTAGCGCGCGGGCGGTGTCGGCTGCCCGGGTCAGGTCAGAAGACACGATTTTTGTGATTCGCGGTTCAGCCTCCGCCAGGTACTGCGCCGCAGTACGGGCTTGCTCGCGGCCAACGTCGGAAAGCTGCGTGTCCAGCTGTCCCTGAATGCGGCCGGTAGCGTTGTACGACGTCTGCCCGTGCCGCAGCATAATCAGGCGTCGTCGAGCGGCAACATGTGCCTCGCGTGAGCCCGCCACAGTTAAAACTCGTCCGTGTCCGGGTTTTCGGCAGCCAGCGGAATCTCGTCGATAGAACGAGCATTGCGGGCGGAATCTTCGCCGTCCTCATTGCTCGGCTGCTCGATGCCCTCGACCTCGATGCGCGGGCAATCGCGCCACAGTCGATCCAGGCCGTAGAAGTCGCGTTCTTCACTGCGGAAGACATGCACGACAATGTCGCCGTAATCCAGCAGCGCCCAACGCCCCTCACGGACACCTTCGCGGCGAACCGGCTTTGCGCCGAGGTCACGCAGATCGTCCTCAATTTCGTCGACGATTGCGGCAACCAGACGCTCATTGTCGGCACTGACCAGGACGAATGCGTCCGTAATCACCACTGGGCCAGAGACATCGAGAACAACGACGTCCTCACCCTTTTTGCTATCGGCGGCCTTCGCCGCGGCGGTCGCCAGCTCAATGGCGCGTGGTTGTGCAGTCACGAAAGACTTCAGCTCCTTGTGATTAAAAGTCGTGAAAAACAGCGTTTGTACTTGTAACTTACCGCCTCAGCGGGATTTTGCTAACTTTCAGTCCGCGGTATCGGACTTCGCATCCACCGGCGCCGCATCCACCGGCGCCGCGTCCTCGGAGGTCGAGTTCACCGATGCGGGCCCCACAGAACCAACCGTGCCTTCAGAGGACTGATACAGACCACGCTTAGCGATGTACTGCACCACCCCATCCGGCACCAAGTACCAAACAGGGCGTCCTGCCTCCGCACGCTTTCGACAGTCGGTGGAAGAAATAGCCATCGCGGGAATTTCGATGAGGTGCAACCGCGAGGCGTCGATTCCTTCCAGATCCTCTGCACGCAAGTGAACTCCTGGGCGAGTGACACCGACGAACGTTGCTGCGTCGAACATCTCCTCCCAGTCCCGCCACGTCATAATCTTCTGCAGCGCATCGGCACCGGTAATGAAGAACAGATCCGCGTTGGGATATATGACCTTCAAATCCCGCAGCGTATCGACGGTATAGGTCGCACCCGGCCGGTCAATATCAACCCGCGAGACCGAAAACTGTGGGTTCGACGCGGTGGCAATGACCGTCATCAGGTAACGGTCTTCGCTGTGAGAGACCTTCCGGCCGCGCTTTTGCCACGGCTCACCCGTGGGTACGAAAAGCACAAAGTCAAGGTCAAAACGGTCTGCCACCTCGCTGGCGGCAACCAGGTGACCATTGTGGATGGGATCAAAAGTGCCACCCATTACGCCAATGCGCTGCCGGGGCGCTTCCGCCGACTTTGATGTCAACGCGGCATGCACTCGCGACCGCACACTTCTCTTGCGCTTAATCATGTATGGCACTCTACCTGGGCACTACGGACGAGTCTGTCCACGACCGGCCAGAACCCACTTGCTGCTGGTCAACTCCGGCAGACCCATGGGCCCACGGGCGTGCAGTTTCTGGGTGGAAATGCCAATCTCTGCACCGAACCCGTACTGCTCACCATCGGTGAATGCAGTGGAGGCATTGACACTGACCGCTGCGGCATCAACTCGGTCGACGAACTCCTGGCACACACCCCAGTCACGTGCAGAGATAGCCTCCGTGTGGCCCGAGGAGTACTCAGTGATGTGATCCGTCGCGGCCACCACACCGTCGACAATGCGCGCGGCAATGTCTAACGAGAGGTACTCATCCGACCAGTCTTCCGCCGTCGCAGGAATGACCTCACCAGTCCACCCAGAGGCCGCCAGATTATCGACATCGCCGTGGACCGCAACGCCCGCGTCGGCAAGCGCGTCCAAAATGCGGACCTGATCCTGCGCGGACAGCGCCGAGTCAATGAGCACCGTTTCGGTGGCGTTACAGACGCTCGGACGGCGGGTCTTGCCGTTAATCATCAGCGCAATCGCCTCGTCAATGTCGGCGGAGGCATCGATGTAGATGTGGCAATTACCGGTACCGGTCTCAATGGTCGGCACCGTTGCCTTCGTCACGACGGCCTCAATCAGACCGGCGCCACCACGCGGAATCACCACGTCAACCAGGCCACGGGCAGTGATGAGGTCCTGCACGGAATCGTGGGTCTCACACGGCAGCAGCTGGACGAGGTCCTCCGGTGCATTGTGGTTGGCCAGCACCTCACGCAAAACCGTGACCAGCTGCGTGTTGGAATGGACGGCGGACTTGGAGCCACGCAGCAAGGCCACGTTGCCCGACTTCAGCGCCAGACCAAAGGCATCGACAGTAACGTTCGGGCGTGCCTCGTAGACCATGCCCATCACGCCCAGCGGGACGCTGACTTGGGAAAGCTTAATGCCGTTGGGAAGAGTGCTTCCACGCAGCACCTCGCCTACCGGATCCGGCAGGGCCGCAACCTGGCGCAGCCCACCGGCGATACCCTCAACACGAGCGGCGTCAAGGCGCAGGCGATCCAGCAGGGAGTCACTAAAACCACGGGCTTTACCGGCCTCGATGTCCTTGGCATTGGCCACCAGGATCTCTTCAGTACTGGCGACCAGCGCGTCCGCTGCGGCCAGCAGGAGCTCGTTCTTGCGTGCCGACGTGAAGCGAGACAGCTCTCCCGCGACAGCCTTGGCACGCTGTGCCTTATCTAAAACCTCGGCGCGCTCAGCAGCACGCTCCGGGCTAAGAGCCGAATCCTCGGCAATGCCCTGTTGATTGGTGTTAGCAGTTTCGTTCGTTTGAGCAGTCATGCCTACCAGCATAACTAGAGCGAGACATCATTTGAGGGAATTAGCTCAGCAACCCAAGGAAAGATGTAATTCATCAACAGCAGGAACACGATGACGGCAATCACGATGGTGATGATCGCTTTCACCCACCACGGCCCCGGCAGGGATCGCCAATATGCTGCGTACATCTAGTTGACCTCCTTGGTCTCAACGCCGGCGAGAACCGCGTGAATAATGAGCCGATGAGTGTTGTCCCACTGCGGATGGCAGGTAGTCAGCGTTAGTAGAGTCGCGTCACCGACCGGATTGAGGACATCGGCGCGGTCTGGAGTGACAATGTGCTGGCCGGGAATCTCGGGGACGTTGGTTCCTGCTGGCACACAGTCGAAGCTTTCCCCTGCGCCAGCCATACCGTCGACCGGCAATACCTTGTAGCGGTAAATAGCATCACGTGTCTCTACAGTGATGTCATCGCACGTTTGCAGGCGGTCAATGTTGTCAAAGGGAGCTCCGTGGCCGTCACGGTGAGCGGCATAAGAGCTGTTGCCCACCTGCCCCGGCAGGGCTGTGCTCGGATAATGGCCGGGGCCACCGCGCAAAACTTCCTGGGAGACACCTTCGAATACGACCAAATCGCTAAAACCGGCCTTAGGAGCGGAAATCATCGCCACCGCAGAACCAGGCATCCAGGACCCCTCAACAGCTGGCTCCGTACCTTCTGGCGCCGGAGCTGGGGCCGACGCCGGTGCGGACCATGCCTGCTGCAGCTCTTCACGAGCCTGCTGCTGAGCTTTCCCGGTCTCAAGACCAGACCAGTACAGCAGATAAAAGGCGAAGAGCGCCACCAGCACTCCAGCTGTCAAGAGCAACTCGCCAATGACGCCAATAATTTTCGATAACACACTTAGGATTATGCCCGAAGGTTCCTCATCCAGGCAGTCCGCACTCAGCCGCTCCTCCCCCAGCCAGTCCGCACTCAGCTACTCTTTGCCGAGACATTTCTGTCCGGGCGCACCCAGGTGTGCGCGTCTTTAAGCGCTGCAGCTCTCAGCGCAATGCCCTCCTAAGCGCGGGAGGCGAAATCCGACAGATAGTCGGCATGGACGACAGGCTTCTGCATGTCATTCGGCAATTCCTCAGTGTGGTAGCCGATCATGCCCAGCAGTTCTTCAGAGTCGTAATTGACCTCGCCGCGACCGATGACCTCACCGCTCGGGCCAATCAGGTCGACGATGTCACCAGCGGAGAACTCACCGTCAACCGCGGTAATACCGACCGGGAGCAGCGACTTACGCATGCGTGTTACGGCGTCGACTGCACCGGCATCCAGACGAAGCAGGCCCGAGCTATCCGCTGCGTAGAGCATCCAGAACTTCCAGGCGCTCAAGCGGTTTTCCTTCGCGGAGAAAGCGGTTCCCACGTCTGCCTGGTCCAGTGCTCGCTCAATGTTGGACGCCGAAGTCAGCAACACCGGCACCCCAGCACGCGAAGCCAGGCGTGCGGCAGACACCTTCGAGGCCATTCCACCGGTGCCCAGTGCACCACCGTCACCGGCGACCACACCACGCAAATCGTTACCGCTGCGCACCTCCGGCACAAAGGTTGCACCTGGGTCGGCCGGGTTGCGGTCGTAGAGGCCGTCGACGTCGGAAAGCAGAATCAGTGCATCGCAGTACGCCAGGTGACTGACCAGCGCGGCGAGGCGGTCGTTGTCGCCGAAGCGGAACTCCGAGGTCGCGACCGTGTCATTTTCGTTGACGATTGGCACCGCGCCCAGCTGGCGCAGGCGATCGATAGTGCGCTGGGCGTTGCGGGCACGCGAACGCACACCCGCATCGTCCGAGGTCAAAAGCACCTGTGCAGAAGTGCGACCATAGCGCAGGAAGGAGCGTCCCCACTCCTGTGCCAGGCGCACCTGCCCCACAGCTGCAGCCGCCTGCTTGGTCGCCAAATCAGAGGGACGTGAAGTCAGCCCCAGCGGCCCCATTCCGGATGCCACCGCGCCGGAGGACACAACGATGACATCGCTAATGCCCATACGCTTTTCCAGGGCATCGGCGATGAAGTCGATGCGCTCGGGATCGGTACGACCGTCAGATCCGGTCAACGAGGAAGAACCAATCTTCACCACGACACGCTTCGCGGTCCGAATTGCCTCACGAGTCTCGGAATCGAAACCACCCTTGGTTCCCGGAGATAAATTCTCAGTCGCCTTTTCAATCTCAGCGACGGTGGACTCGGGATTGTCGTGAAGCAGCTCGTCGACCTCCTCACGGGAAATCGGCGCGCCCGATTCAGACTTCGGCGCGGTAGCTACCGGGGCATCTAATGCATCTGCTCCAGTGACGTCAACATCGTTGGCAACGGTGTCGGAAGGGATAACTGACTCACTCATTTCACTAATGGAAAACATGACGGTCTCATTTAATTCTGACCATATAATTGTTTAAACAATCAATGGCAAAATGCAAGTTTGAAGTCTTCGCTTGCCGACGACGCTGGCGCCAGCGCCTATGAGTACCGGTCGCGAATAGCCTCTTCGCCATCCCCGAAATCGTACTCGTCAATCAGACCACGGCGGGCCTGCGATGCACGCTTACGCTGCTCGGCGCTAGTGCGCTCGTTGACGTAGAGACGATCGTCGGTACCACGGCCACTCGGCACGAAGTCATCGGTGCCCGCGACCTGCTGCGGGTACCACTCGAAGGTGAGATAGGAAATCGTCACCGGGCAGCCAACCTTTGCCCCAGCCTTTGCCAGGGCATCTTCGACACCAAGCTTGGCCAGGCGGTCAGCTAAGTAGCCGACTGCCTCATCGTTTTCGAAGTCCGTCTGGTTAATCCAGCGCTCCGGCTTACGGCCACGCACAATGAACCCATCTGGGGTATTCGAATCGCGCTCGATGGTGAAGTCCTCCGCGCCTTCGCGCTTCTTGCCACGCACACCTTCCGGGCGGATGACCGCACGGGGCTCCTGTTCTGTTGGCAACGGATGCGCCTTGCGGTAGGCGGCAATCTGATCCTTCAGGCCGTAGGTCAGCTCTTTGAGCCCCTCGTGCGTCACCGTGGAGATCTCATAAATTGGCCAGCCGAACTTCTCTAGCTCCTCGCGCTGCATGTCAATCATTTCGCGAGCGTCGGGCAGGTCAATCTTGTTCAGCACGATGACGCGCGGACGCTCTGCGAGATCCCCGAGCCCCACGTCGGCCTTCAGCACCGACTGGTAGTTGGCGAGTTCCGCCTCCAACGCCTGGATGTCAGAAACCGGATCGCGGTCCCCCTCCAGCGCAGCAGCGTCAACCACATGCACCAGCACAGCGCAGCGCTCAATGTGACGCAGGAAATCCAACCCGAGACCACGGCCTTCAGAAGCCCCCGGGATAAGACCCGGCACATCTGCGATGGTGAAGGACTCGTAGCCAACGTTGACTACACCCAGGTTCGGCTGCAGCGTAGTAAATGGGTAGTCACCAATCTTCGGCTTAGCAGCGCTCAAGGTGCTGACCAGCGAGGACTTTCCGGCTGACGGGAAGCCCACCAATCCAACGTCTGCCATGGATTTGAGCTCCAAGACAAGATCCTTGGCCTCACCCGGCTCACCGAGGAGCGCGAAGCCCGGCGCACGGCGGTTCTTGTTCGCCAGCGCTGCGTTGCCCAAACCACCGTAACCGCCCTCAGCGGCAATGAAGCGGGCACCCTTACCGGTCATGTCCGCCAGCACTTCCCCATCCTCGGTCATCACAACCGTGCCCTCCGGCACTCCGAGAACCAGATCCTCACCACGAGCGCCGTTGCGGTGATCGCCCGCGCCCGGCTTACCGTTGGCAGCCTTGATATGGGGGTGGAAGTGGAAGTCCATCAGAGTGTGAATCTGGGGGTCTACCACAAACACAATGTCGCCACCGTGGCCACCGTTACCGCCGTCGGGACCGCCGAGTGGCTTGAACTTTTCACGCAGCACCGAGTTACAGCCGTGCCCACCGTCGCCAGCCTGCAAATGCAGCACGACACGATCTACAAAACGAGACATAAAATCACACACACTTCCGAGCGGAGAGCCATCATCTAGTGCCTGGAGTAATGCCCTAATTTAAGCGAGCCGACGGGCAGAAGTCTAGGCGGTAACAAAACGTTGCCTCGCAACCTAACGGCGCGAAACAGTACATAAACAACAAAAGAGCCGATTACCTTTCGCAGTGGGAAAGGTAATCGGCTCTTTTGCAAGGCAGTTAAACCTGCCTCAAATTCAACGTTGCAGTAATCCTATGTGGACAACCGAGGGTTGTTCTTAGGAGTTATTCTCAACAATGCTGACAATGCGGCGGTTGCGGCGGGTACCGAACTCGACTGCGCCTGCCTTCAGAGCGAAGAGAGTGTCGTCGCCGCCACGGCCAACGTTCTCACCCGGGTGGAACGAGGTACCGCGCTGACGAACGAGAATCTCGCCTGCCTTAACCTGCTGGCCGCCGAAGCGCTTCACGCCGAGGCGCTTAGCTTCGGAGTCGCGGCCGTTAGCGGTGCTGGACGCACCTTTCTTGTGAGCCATGATTTTCTCCTAGGGAAAAGCTATTAAAAATTTCGGCGGTTTACTTGGAGACGCCGGTAATCTTCAGAACAGTGAGCGGCTGACGGTGGCCGTAGCGGCGCTTGTAGCCAGTCTTGTTCTTGTAGTGCATGCCGCGGATCTTCGGGCCCTTAGCGGCCTCGACGATCTCTGCGTTAACGGTAACGTTGGCAAGCTTGTCGGCATCCGCAATGACATCTGCGCCATCGACGAGCAGAACCGGGGTGAGAGCCACGGACGAACCCGGCTCACCCTCGATCTTCTCGACCTTGACGAGGTCACCTTCGGCAACCTTGTACTGCTTGCCGCCGGTCTTGACGATCGCGTACATAGGAGGGCTACCCCTTTATCTGAGAAACTCGACTCAAGGAATCTTTGTAATTCCTTGACTGGACAATGGAATTGCGATTAGTTGCGTGTGCAGAACACTTCAGGGGCATACCCGAAAGCCAAATCCGAGTAGATTTCCCCGCTCTGGCCGTTTCCTTACCACCAGCGCCTCAAGCACCAGTGGGCATGACCAGATACGCCTACTAATCAGCGACTGGTCAAGAGTAGCGAAAAATCCCCCTAAATTACAAACTGCCCGAGTAAGACCCTGTCCCCCATTGGTTTTCACGGTCTTCTCGGGCAGTTTCCGAAGCCACTTTCCACTCCCCGCTTCAGGAAGTGGAAAGTAGCTCCCTATCTGGCCTTATCCCAGATTTTTGATACCTAGTTCTGGCCGCTTCGGCGCACCGCACGACGCACGCGGCGGCGACGATTGAGCGGTTTCGTCTCCGGCACCGAGCCACCGCGATTAGCCTGCTTCCGCTCTGGCTTAGTAGTGCGGTTGGAAGCGCTCTGTCGCTGCTTCGGCGCAGTCGCTCCGGCATCGCTTTGCGACGAGACCCTGCGCACCGCCCGACGGCGATTACGGCGAGCTCCCGTGCCCTGAACCGCTACCACTTCAACCCGCGACTTGCCCGAGCGACGGCTACCGCCACTGCGGTTGGCGCTGCGGTTGCTGTCATCGCGGTTGTCTTTCGCACGATCTCCACCCTTGCTGCCTTCAGCGTCTGCCTTTGGCTTAGCGGACTCGAAGTCCTCGCGACGCGGTGCGCGATCCGACCGGGAGTTACCGCGAGTCGGACGACGGCGGCGTGGGGAACGCTCGAACGCCTCCTTGGCCTCCTCATAGGTCTGGGACTCTGCGGCCGCAGCTTTAGCGGCCTTGTTAGCGTTGCCGCCCTTGTCATCCTTGGCTGGCTCCCGCACATCTGTGGTGGAAGCTGTCTGGGACTCGGCCTGAGGCGCAGTGGTCTCATCCACAGCCGTACGGCGAACGGCGCGACGACGCGTAGCCCGACGGCGGCGGCGCTGTCCCTCCTTCGGCATGTAACGGTCATCCGACGGCTCCTCTGGATCCTTCTCGCGGGCTTCCGCAACAGCCGCGGCCGCCAGAGCAGCTAGGTCATTGGAGTTGTCCGATTGCTCATTACGCTCGCGGCGCTCCTGACGGCCACGGCCGTTCTGTCGCTGCTCATCATCTCGGCTCTGGCTCTTACGAACCCGGCGACGACGCGGCGGCTTCGGCTCATCGTTCTCAGAAGAGACGATGACAGCTTCGACAGCAGCTGCGACACGCTTGTCGGCTGCGTCTCTATCGCGCTGGTTGGTCTCCGCGTCGTCGTCAAGCGTTGCCGTGGAAGAGCCTGCCTGGTCGCCCTGATTGCGGTGCATGGCCAGCGCGGCCGGGTGGTTGGCCGGATTGTGCTCCGAGCGCGACTTGTTGCGGCGCTTGGACTTACCCTGCTCTTCGTTGCGGCGACCGTTCTTGTGACCACGCCCCTGATTGTCCTGCTCGACCGGGTCGATGTGGATAATCAGACCGCGGCCATTACAGCAGCTACACGGCGTGGAGAAGGTCTCCAGCAGGCCTGTGCCCAGACGCTTGCGCGTCATCTGGACGAGACCGAGCGAGGTAACCTCGGAGACCTCGTGACGCGAGCGGTCGCGGCCGAGTGCCTCCTTCAGACGGCGCAGCACCAAATCCTGGTTTTCCGGCAGCACCATGTCGATGAAATCGACGACAATCATGCCGCCCAGATCGCGCAGACGCATCTGGCGGACGATCTCCTCAGCGGCCTCCAGATTGTTGCGAGTGACCGTCTCTTCCAGGTTTCCGCCAGCGCCGGTGAATTTACCGGTGTTGACGTCGATGACCGTCATAGCCTCGGTGCGGTCGATGACCAGCGTGCCGCCCGAAGGCAGCCAGACCTTGCGGTCGAGTGCCTTGGCCAGCTGCTCATCGATGCGGAAGTGCTCGAAGACATCAGCGCCGCCGTGCTCCTTGGCGAAGTAGCGCTGCAGACGCGGCTCCAGCTCCGGTGCCAGGTCGCCGATGTAGTCCGTCACTGTGTTCCACGGACGGTCGCCCTCCACCACGAGACGCGAGAAGTCCTCGTTGAAGACGTCGCGGACGACCTTGACCAGCATGTCCGGCTCTTCGTACAGCGCGATCGGCTTTGCTCCGCGCTTCGCCTTCGCCGCCTCGGAGGCTTCCCAGATCTCCTGCCACTGCGACTCCAGGCGCTTAATGTCGGCCTCGATGGCCTCCTTGGACACGCCCTCGGCGGCGGTGCGGATAATCGTGCCCGACCCCTCCGGCGTAACCTCACTCAGAATCGACTTCAGGCGCTTGCGCTCCGGCTCCGGCAGCTTGCGGGAAATACCCGCACTCCGACCGCCCGGCACGTACACCAGGAATCGACCAGCCATCGAAATGTGGGTGGTCAGACGCGCACCCTTGTGACCAATCGGGTCCTTGGATACCTGGACCAAAATCTGGTCGCCAGCCTTTAGCGCGTGTTCAATCTTGCGCGAACGCGACTTCGTGCCCAGCAGCTTCCAGTTCAGGTCACCTACGTAAATGACACCGTTGCGGTCGGTTCCGATATCGATGAACGCCGCTTCCATGCTGGGCAGGACGTTCTGCACGCGACCGAGGTAGATATTGCCGATCTGCGTGGTCTGCGTGTCAGAGGTAACGAAGTGCTCGACCAACAGGTCATCTTCCAGCACGCCCACCTCAGTGACAATGCCCGCGTGGTCATGGCGCTTGCGCTCACGCACCACCATCGTGCGCTCCACCGACTCACGGCGTGCCAGGAACTCAGCCTCCGAGATCACGTGGCGCTTGCGCGACTCCTCACGACGCTCGATACGGCGACGGCGCTGCGCCTCCAGGCGAGTCGACCCCTTAATCGCCTGCGGCTCCTCGACCTCTTCGCGGGTTTCCTCCTCTTCGCGCTCTGCGTTTTCGGTGGTCTTCTCCGCCTGCTGAGCCTCATCATTACGACGCCCACGTCCACGACGGCGACGACGCGGGCGCGGCTGACGCTCCGTTTCGCTTGATGACGAGCCGTCCTGCCCCTCCCCCGCGTTGTCATCGGTGCCCTGGTTGGAGGCACCGCTATCAGCCGAAGCTGCATCCTCGGTGGCCAAATTCTTGGCCGTGGCCGGGACAGCCTGCGGAGCCAGGAAGATAGGCGCAAACGCGGTCTGCTCTTCCGCAACCGGCGGCTCCGGGACTACCGGCGGCTCGATGTCCTGCAGGGCTTCGCCCTGAGTTGCCTGTGTATCCTGCGTATCCTGCGGTCCTTGCGCTTCCTGAGCTTCCTCTGCTGCTGGAGCGCTGGTCGTGCGGACCGCACGGCGAACTCGGCGACCACGACGTGTGGTCACTGCAGCGCTCTTTGCAGCAGGTGCTTCGGCGGAAGTTTTCTCAGCGGTCTCGGCTACGGTGTCAGCTACAGTGTCGGAAGCATTCTTATCGGCGGCCTTTTTATCGGCAGCCTTCTTCGACGACGACTGAACTACAGCCTCAACAGCTTCCTCGACGACCGAGTTCGAGGCCTTCTTGGTGTCCTTCTTCTCGGTCACTTCCTCAGCAGGCGCTGCGTCCGACTTAGCTTCGCTCTTGGCTGCCTTCTGGTCGGCCTTCTTTTCTGTCTTCGGTGCAGCCTTCTTTGTGGCCTTCTTCGCAGCCGACTTCTTGCTGTTCTTCTTAGCAGCTGGCTTCTTCTCGGACTTCGCTGCGGTTTGCTCGTCCAACTTCTCATTCGCCGCGTTCGGCTTACCTACCGACTGCTTTTCCTTCGCGGCCGGCTCTTCGCCGGTTGGCTTGGTCGCAGCGGATCCGTCGTTAAGCGAGGCATCCTCTGGATGATCGCCGATGAAATTCAGCACTGCGTCGAGCTGATTTTGATTAATGGTGGACGCTGCGGACTTTACGACAATCCCCGCGTGCCCCAGTGCTTCGATGGTTTCCTTCGAGGTCAACCCCAAGCTCTTGGCCAGGTGGTGGACTCGGGTTTTCAGAGCCGCTGATTCACGATCAAATTCGCGTGCCTTAGCGACAACATCCTGGCTGAAATTTGCCACTGTATTTGTTTCTCCTTGACACCCCACCATGCAAAACCCAGCAACAGGAAGCGCACGTTTTGTCATTCCATGTGCGTGTACGTCCCGTTGCGGCCTTGGGAACCAGGCGGAGCAACGATATTGCGACAGCCACTTCATTTGCACCATACGCGCAGATAGAGGGCCGAAAACGATGAACAATTATGAAAGTCTTATTGGCAGGCCTTCCGGCTGACTCGGGGATTCAGCGATCACATGCGAACTATTCAATCCGCCGGAGCGAACTCCCGGGCACTACTGCTGCTGTCCATTGTCGCACATATCGCGCAGGTGGCGCGCACCGACATTGACGACGGCAGGCCAATCCGAGTTACTGACTGCGTTTATGACAAAAATTGCCTGAACCTACCGTCTGAAAGTGTCATAAACTCACGCAGTTTCACATTTGCAGCCCTTGCCCGCATTCACATTTGCAGCCCGCTAAAGAGCCACTCCACGGTCGTCGACAAGCAAAAAGCGCCGAACCGGCAAACAATTTGCTTGCTCAGTTCGGCGCCAGTTCAACGCTTACGTGTCAATGCTGAACCGCCAACGCTTAGAGGTTCGGGAACCAAATACCAATCTCGCGCTCAGCGGACTCCGGAGAATCGGAACCGTGAACAACGTTGTTAGCAACCTCAAGTGCGAAGTCACCGCGGATGGAGCCCGGGGTTGCGGCCTCAACCGGGTTGGTGCCGCCAGCGAGCTGACGCCAAGCAGCGATTGCGTTCGGGCCCTCGATAACACCAGCGACCAGCGGTGCAGAGGTGATGAAATCAACCAGCTCACCAAAGAACGGCTTATCGACGTGCTCTGCGTAGTGCTCCTTCGCAGTTGCCTCGTCAGCAACACGGAGGTCAAGCGCGACCAGCTTCAGGCCCTTGCGCTCGATGCGGGAGATAACTTCGCCGACCAGACCGCGGGAAACGCCGTCCGGCTTAATCAGAATAAGAGTACGTTCAGTCATGGTGAGCATCATACTATGACAAACCCCGCTGCACCGGAGTGGTGGTACAGCGGGGTGAAAGTCGCGACTACGAGCGCGGGAGGTTTACGAGTGCTGGGTGGTCAACAGACCGCGCTCCATTCGTTGGATGAGGTTCTTCCGCAGGTGCAGAATGTAGGCCCACACTAGTGCGAAGACGATACCCACCACGCCCATAGACACGTGTGTGAAAATAGCCAACACACCAAAAACCTGCAGCACAATGTTGGCCTTCAGCGCCCAGGGCTGCTTCTGCAGGAAAGCCATCGCAATCAGAGCCAGGCCCAGGATGGTGATGTACGTAACCGAGAAGGTCTGGTTAATCTGGCCGTCGGGAATGCGTGTGACCACAGTCAGACCAAGCAGCACCGAGATAGCCTGCATAATCAGCGTGCCGGCCATGACACCACGCAGCCCCTTCAGCGGGTCCTTAGCCGGATCGTGTCCCGCACCGAGCGGACCGTACTTGCCGCCCTCACTCAGGTCACGGCCCTCGCGATAGGCGCGCAGGGCCTCGCGGTCGGCAGCGGTGTAATCCTCCGCGCCATTGCCCTGTGGCTGGCTCGCCTGAGATTCACTCATTGCGGGTCCTTTCCAAATAGTGTCCGGGCCTCGCCCGCGGTAACAACAGATCCAGTGACGATCACACCGGAACCAGAGACAATACCGTCACCGGTGTCGGTTTCCTCAGCCAGCGCGACAGCTAGCTCAACGGCGGACGGCAGAGTCGGTACGCGATGCACACGCTCCTCGCCGAAAATCTCCTCCGCAAGGTCAGCCAGGTCGTCGTAGTGCAGCGCACGCGGCGAGGTGTTCTGGGTGATTACCACTTCTTCGAAGTACGGCTCCAGCTCAACCAGCAGCCCACGAGCATCCTTCTCCCCCAACACCGACAGCACACCGATGACACGGCGGAAGTCGAACTCAGCGGAGAGGGCCGTGCGTAGCGCACGGGCACCGTGAGGATTGTGGGCGGCATCGATGAACACCGTCGGGGTCGAGCGCACGCGCTCCAGGCGGCCGGGTGAGGCGACCGTCGCAAAGCCTTCGCGAACCGCATCAATGTTGAGCGGACGCCCCGGACCTGCGCCGAAGAACGCCTCCACCGCGGCTAGTGCTGTGGCGGCGTTACGCGCCTGATGCGGACCGTGCAGCGGCAGATGGATGTCGTCATACTCGCCGACCAGACCCTTGAGCGTCAGGTTCTGCCCGCCGACAGCCAGCTGATGACTAACGACACCGTACTCAACCCCAGCACGGGCGACGGAGGCGTCCATTTCCACGGCACGGCGCAAAACGACGTCCATTGCTTCCGGTTCCTGCTCGCCAACAATGGCGACATTGTCCGGTGGCGTGAGCAAGTCGTCCTTATTCCACCGCGACTTGATGATGCCGGCCTTCTCAGAAGCGATTTCAGCCAGGGTATCGCCGAGGTACTCCGTGTGATCGAGACCGATTGGGCAGATGACTGCCACGTCGGCCTCCACCACGTTGGTCGCATCCCATGTGCCGCCCATGCCGACTTCCACCACGGCAACATCGACAGGAGCGTCGGCGAAGGCAGCGTAGGCCATGGCCGTGAGGACCTCGAACTTGCTCATCTGCGGGCCGCCCTTTTCGGCGGACTTGGCGTCAACCATTTCCACGTAGGGCTGAATCTCGCGCCAGATGCGCACGTAATCGCGTGGATGGATGGGCTGGCCATCGATGGCGATGCGCTCGGTAACCAGCTGCAGATGGGGACTGGTGGTGCGGCCGGTGCGACGACCGAGAGCGCGCACCAGCGACTCAATCATGCGCACAGTGGAAGTCTTGCCATTCGTGCCGGCAACGTGAATGACCGGAGTGGCACGCTCGGGATGGCCAAGGATGTCCATCAGCATCTCGATCCGCTCGAGCGACGGGTCAATTTTGGTCTCCGGCCAGCGCTGATCCAGCTCGGCTTCCACCTCTGCAAGCTCGCGCAGCTCCTCTGCGGTGGCCTCCAGCGGGGCCGGATCGTTGACTGGGCGATCCACATCGACGGGCAGGCTCAGGCCTTCCTCGGACACGGAGACCTCACCGAGGCGCATGTCATCGGGCATGCGGTCATCGGCCATCACACCGGCGATTTCGCGAGGTTCGAGGTCCTCGACGATCTGAGAGTCAGCCGGATCGAATTCAAACTCAGGCGCTGCAGTGGACTCCTCTCGCACCGCAGACTCTTCCTGCGTCACCGAATCGTCCTCGCCGCCAAGACTCAAACGAATCTCGCCTGCGGCCTCATCACGTGGTTCAGCATCCCGTGGATCGGTCATGCCTGCGGAAGTCCCTCCAAACGAGCCTTAATACGGTCAATCTCCTCCAGTGCGAACTGGTGGCGAGTCTTAATCTTCTCCACGACCTGCTCCGGAGCCTTGGACAGGAAGGCCTCGTTGCCGAGCTTCTTCTCGGTGCCGGCCAGTTCCTTCTCCGCCTTGGCCAGGTCCTTTTCCAGGCGCTTGCGTTCAGCGGCCACGTCGACAGTGCCGGAGGTATCCAGCTCGATCAGGACCGTGGCCTGAGACAGGCGCACCTCAATGGAAGCGGTAGCGGTGAATCCATCCTCCGGTGCCTCAGCACGAGCCAGCGAACGAATCATCTCTTCCTGAGCAGCCAAATCTGCATCCACTAGGTTCATGCGTGCCGGCACGCGCTGCGACGGCTTCACCCCCTGGTCATTGCGGAAACGACGCAGCTCGGTGACCAACTTCTGGGCATCGGCAATACGACGTGCGGCAACCTCGTCGACAGCAGCGCCATCGGTGGTCATGGTTGCGTCCGGCCAGGCGGAAATAACCAGAGAGTCCTCGAAGCCCTCCGCGCCGTCGGTAAGCGCCTTCCACAGCGTCTCCGTGACGAACGGCATGGACGGGTGCAGCAGACGCAGCAGCGTATCCAGAACACGGCCGAGAACCAGACGTGTGGAGGCGGCGCGGGCGGCCTGCTCCTCGGTCATGGTTTCGCCGTCGTTCAGGCGTGGGAAGTCGACCTTTGTCATCTCCAGGTACCAGTCACAGACCTCGTCCCATGCGAAGTGGTAGAGGGCCTCGTTGGCCTTGGAGAACTCGTACCTATCCAGCGCAGAGTCAACCTCAGCGCGGACCTGTTCCAGGCGGTCCAGAATCCAGCGGTCGGTGTCGGTGAGCTGGTCACGGTCCGGCAGTTCGCCCATGTGGGCACCGTTCATCAGCGCAAAGCGGGTGGCGTTGAACAGCTTGGTAGCGAAGTTACGGGAGCTCTGAGCGGCGTCGTTACCAACCGGCAGGTCAGAGCCCGGGTTAGCGCCACGAGCCAGCGTAAAGCGAAGTGCGTCCGCACCGTAGTCACGCACCCAGTCCAGCGGGTCAATGCCGTTGCCGAGAGACTTCGACATCTTGCGGCCCTGCTCATCGCGGACCAGACCGTGCAGGAAGACATCCTTGAACGGCACCTGCGGTCGGCCGTCGCGGCCCTTACCCAGCGGTGAATCAGGCAGGTTGGCAGCAAAGGTCGAAAACATCATCATGCGCGCGACCCAGAAGAACAGAATGTCGTAGCCGGTGACCAGCACGGATGTCGGGTAGAACTTCTCCAGCTCTGGGGTGGCTTCCGGCCAACCCATCGTGGAGAACGGCCACAGCGCGGAGGAGAACCAGGTATCCAAAACGTCCGGATCCTGCGTCCAGCCCTCGCCTGTCGGAGCCTCATCATCCGGGCCGACACAGACGACCTCGCCATTCGGGCCGTACCAGATCGGGATGCGGTGGCCCCACCACAGCTGACGCGAAATACACCAGTCGTGCATGTCATCGACCCAGTCGAACCAGCGCGGCTCCTGCGAAGCCGGGTGAATAACCGTGTCGCCCTCGCGAACAGCATCGCCGGACATCTTGGCCAGCTCATCGACCTTAACGAACCACTGCAGGCTCAGCAGCGGCTCAATCGGCTCACCCGAGCGCTCCGAGTGGCCAACCGAGTGAACGTACGGGCGGACCTCCTTGACAATGCGCCCCTGCTCACGCAGCGCCTCCGTCAGCGCAGTACGGGCTTCCGCACGATCCATGCCGTCGAAACGCGTGCCAGTGTTGAAGATACGGCCAGTGGTGTCGATGACCTCCGGCATATCCAGGTCGTGGCGCTGGCCCATGGCGAAGTCATTCGGATCGTGTGCCGGCGTGATCTTCACCGCACCGGTACCGAACTCGCGGTCCACATAGTCATCGGCGATGACCTGAATCTTCAGGTCCTCGCGGAACGGGTGGTCCAAAACCTTGCCCACCAGGTGCGTGTAGCGCTCATCCTCCGGGTGCACGGCAATTGCCACGTCGCCCAGCATCGTCTCCACACGAGTCGTCGCCACAACAATGGAGTCTTCCCCATCGCCGTAGCGGAAGGAGACGAGCTCGCCTTCAGCGTCCTCGTACTTGACCTCAATATCCGAGATTGCGGTCTGCAGCACCGGCGACCAGTTGACCATGCGCTTGGCGCGGTAGATTAGGCCGCGGTCAAACAGTTCCTTAAAAATCGTCTGAACCGCACGGGACAGGCCCTCGTCCAGAGTGAAGCGCTCACGGGACCAATCCAGGGAGTCACCAATCTGGCGCATCTGGTTGCCGATACGTCCGCCGTAATCGTGCTTCCACTCCCAGACCTTCTCCACGAATTCCTCGCGGCCATAATCGAAGCGGTCCTTGCCTTCGGAATCCTTCAGCATCGCCTCGACCTTGGTCTGCGTTGCGATACCCGCGTGGTCCATACCCGGCAGCCACAGCACCTCGTAGCCCTGCATGCGCTTACGGCGCACCAGCGCATCCATCAAAGTGTGGTCCAGTGCGTGGCCCATGTGCAGCTGACCCGTCACATTCGGCGGGGGCAGCACAATAGAGTAAGCCGGCTTGGAGCTAGACGGATCAGCCTCGAAATAGCCAGCGTCTACCCAGCCCTGGTACAGGTCCGACTCCACGTCAGCCGGGTTCCACGACTTGGGCAACTTATCTGCTCTGTTTAGGTCCACGTTGTTCTCAGTCACGCGTCACATCTTAGCGCCTTGCCCGGATTTGTTTTTCCAGGGGCTTTACGACGACCCTTGCGCCCCAACCCATATCTGCTATCGGCGACTTACGCACCGCCGAATTCAAGCTTTACTCACGTCCCGAGCCAACCGGCGATTACCGCACAAAATAAAAGCGCTCTCTTGTGAAATCATCACAAGAGAGCGCCTCTAAACGGCCGTTGACCAGCCCTTAGGCCAGCAGGTCCTTAACTGCGTCGCGCTCTTCGCGCAGTGCCTTGACGTTGCGCTCGATGCCAGCGCGCTGAACCTCAGAGAGGTCCAGACCCTCAACGCGAACCCACTCGCCGTCCTTGGCGTAGCACGGAACACCAGCGACCAGGCCCTCGTCGATGCCGTAGGAGCCGTCGGACGGAAGTGCGACAGAGACCCAATCGCCCTCTGGGGTACCCATTACCCAGTCGCGCATATGGTCAACTGCGGCAGCTGCAGCGGAAGCTGCAGAGGAGGAACCGCGTACCTCGATGATCTCTGCGCCACGCTTGGCGACACGAGGGATGAAGTCCTGCTCGACCCATGCAGCGTCAACCTTGTCGGAGACCTTCTCGCCTGCGGCGGTGGCGTAGGTGATGTCCGGGAACTGGTCGGCGGAGTGGTTACCCCAGACGATCATGTTCTTGATCTCAGTGGTCGGAACACCAATCTTTTCCGACAGCTGGGACAGGGAGCGGTTGTGATCCAGGCGCATCATGGCGGTGAAGCGCTCTGCCGGGATGTCCTTAGCGTGGGATGCGGCAATCATGGTGTTGGTGTTGGCCGGGTTGCCGACAACCAGAACCTTGATGTCGTCTGCTGCGTGATCGTTCAGAGCGGCACCCTGCGGGCCGAAGATCTTGCCGTTGGCGCCCAGCAGTGCGGAGCGCTCCTCGCCCTTGCCGCGCGGCTTTGCACCGACCAGGAATGCGGCGTTGGCACCGTCGAATGCCTTTGCCGGATCATCGGTGATGTTGATGCCAGTCAGAAGCGGGAAGGCGGAGTCAAACAGCTCCATGGCGACGCCTTCGGTGGCGTGCAGCGCCGGAGTGATCTCCAGCAGATTCAACTCAACCGGGGTCTCAGGGCCGAAAACCGAACCGCTGGCAATGCGGAAGAGCAGGGAGTAAGCGATCTGTCCGGCGGCGCCGGTAACTGCAACCTTTACGGGAGTCTTGTTCACTACAGGCCTTTCTCGAGAGAGAATCAATTCGCTGCCCACTCTAATGCGACTACAGAATTGGCGCAGACGGGGGCGATGCGCTCAGGCCGATTCTGAAAAACGGATAGCATTAGGCATGACTTACGGTCGTGTACTCATTTCACTAGAAAGAAGTCCGCGACCGAGCAATTTCACCCCCGTTAGATAGCCCAAACCCCGTAGTCGCCCTCTAGTCCAAGCAAAGGATTTTCATGAAGTCTCCAGGCTCCTCTGATGCAATCCCCCATGCAGTCTTGGTGGCAGCACTTCAAGAATTCACCGCAAAGGGGTATGCAGATGCCCGTTTGGATGCCATTGCTGCCGCCTCTGGGGTCTCCAAGCGCATGCTTCACTACCACTGCGGTGACAAGTTGGGACTCTACAGGGCGACGTGGGCACATGTACTGGAGACCGTAAGGCCTGACGACGACGCCCTGCGTCCGCACTCCAATGTGCCGGTGGAAGCCCTGCAGCATGTAGTCGGCGTTATCTACGACTATTTCTCGGCGAACCCGCTCGCCGTGCGGTTCATCATCCAGGAAAACCTGCACCCGGTACTGCCGCTAGAAGGCGTGACTGGCCTTGGTGGTCAGAGCCCCATTGTTTTGGAGTTTGACCGCATCTTGTTGCTCGGCCGCGATTACGGTGCATTCCGCACTGATATTTCCGCCCTTGATCTTTATATTCTCGTGCTGTCGCTGGCCACCTTCCCCACCCTGCACCAGCGGACTTTTGAAAACCTCTACGGCATTGAAATGCAGTCGACAGTGCTGTCGGACAAGCTGCGTGAGTTCGCTCAGGACACTGTGACCAGCCTGTTGACGTCCTCGCCTCGCAACGAACCGGGCAGCTCGTACACTTCCCTGCTGGCCTCCCATGGCGCCAACTCGTCCGCGCTTGGCGCAGAGGTCTACGGCGATCAGCCCAACCCAGAGACTCAGGACTTAACTACTGACGACGCCCCGGATTACCGCGACATCTACGGCATGGACGACTAGGGCTCCATACAGACATCAAAAAACCGGTTAGAGCGGCTACTACGGGTTTTTAGCTAACTTTACGCAGTCTTCTTATCCTCGCTGCGTTCAACGAGCTCCGGCGCTGCACCGTCCGTGATGCATTCCTTGTGGACAATGACCTCCGTGACGTCGTCACGCTCTGGTACCTCGAACATCACGGGAACCAAGATTTCTTCCATGATGCCGCGCAGACCACGGGCGCCGGTATTGCGACTAATCGCCTTGGCAGCAATGGCGCGCAGTGCCTCATCGTCGATGGTGAGGCGCACACCGTCCATGTCGAACAGATGCTGGTACTGGCGGACCAGGGAGTTCTTCGGCTCGGTGAGCACACGAACCAGCGCGTCCTCATCGAGGTTGGTGACCGATGCAATAACGGGCAGGCGGCCAATGAACTCAGGAATCAGGCCGAATCGAACGAGGTCCTCCGGCAGCACATCGCGGAATGGATCCTTCATGTCCTCGTCGTTAGCCGAGGTGACATCTGCGCCGAAGCCCAAGCCCTTCTTGCCGACGCGCTCCTGCACGACCTTTTCCAGACCGGCAAACGCACCGGCGACGATGAACAGGACGTTAGAGGTGTCGAACTGAATGAACTCCTGGTTGGGCAGCTTGCGCCCACCCTGCGGGGGCACGGCGGCTACGGTCCCCTCGAGAATCTTCAGCAGCGCCTGCTGCACACCTTCACCGGAGACATCGCGGGTGATGGAGGTGTTCTCGGACTTGCGCGAAATCTTGTCAATTTCATCGACGTAAATGATGCCGCGCTGTGCCTTCTCGACGTCGAAATCAGTAGCCTGCAGCAGCTTCAGCAGGATGTTCTCCACGTCCTCGCCGACATAGCCGGCCTCGGTCAGGCTGGTGGCGTCAGCGATTGCGAACGGCACGTCCAGCTTGCGGGCCAGTGTCTGCGCGAGGTAGGTCTTGCCGCAGCCAGTCGGCCCCAGTAGGAGGATGTTCGACTTTTGCAGCTCGACGTCGTTGTCCGACTTGGTCTCCGCAGCACGAAGGCGCTTGTAGTGGTTGTAGACCGCTACCGCTAGGGTGCGCTTCGCCATGTCCTGGCCGATTACGTACTCATCGAGGAAGTCGCGAATTTCCATCGGACGCGGCAGGCGGTCGTCGTTGCCAGTTGCCTCGCCGCCGGTGTTGAGCTCCTCTTCAATGATTTCATTGCAGAGCTCAATGCACTCATTACAGATGTACACACCAGGTCCGGCAATCAGCTTCTTGACCTGCTTCTGACTCTTTCCACAGAAAGAGCATTTCAGCAAATCCGCACTTTCTTGCATACGCGCCATGAGGCTCCCGCCGCCGCCTTTCCGCTGATTAATTTCGGTATGACTTCGCACGAGCCTACCAAGATTCACGATCAGAACGAAGCCCCCACGCCTGATGCTGAGGAAGCTTTTAAAACGAGGCGTTTACTACTTGAATTGCACTCGCGCTATCCAGCGTAGCTACTGACGCATCAACGCCTGTACCCGAAGACGATGTCTCGGCTACAGCATGCCGAAACTACGCTGACTCGGAAACACGACTGCCCTGCGTCGCTTCGATCGGCAGACCGTGGAGCACTACAGAGTCAATTTGATTCGGATACCGCGGCACTGGATGCTCGAGATCCTCGTCCGCCCAACTGACCATTTGATGGCCCAAGACGTCGGGTGCGTTGCGTTCGTATTTGTCCTGCCACCAAAATTCGAATATCGCCTTTTCCCTGTCGAAATGGACGATCCCATACCCATGATCGGACCACTCCATGAACTGGACATTCGAATTGAGATTCAACAGAGCCATCTCAGCTACGCGAGATGCTGCAAAAGCAGCAATACGCGCCTCAGGAGAATTTCCACTGACAGCACTTGTCACACCTCTAACCGCATCATCTGCGCCTCCACGTCCCATTGATGTTGGGCAGAATTCAACACCGGCGCTGTACCTACGGGCATTAAAGGTGCCGCTGTTACCCGTGGTTGTCCTGAGCGCTCCTGCCTGCACATTCCCCGACTCTGCACCTGGTCGTGGATTGGTACCCGGCAACCCAGAAATGTAACCGTCTCCAACTACTGATTGCGACAGCAAATCTGATCCGAGGTTTCCATGTGCATCTCCGGAAACCATAACCGCATTGCTAACTTCGTTTCGCAGCAGTGCGATGAGTTTTTCCTTTTCCGCCAGGTAGTCCGACCAGCGACTGAGACCAAACTTTGGGCCCTCTTGACCGGGAATAACATCCGGCAATTCAGTTGGCGAGAACCAAGCCTGCTGAGCTAAAACTTTCCAGCGAACGCCGCGCGACTGAGAATCAGCCAATCCCCTTTCCAACCATTCGAACTGGGGACGGCCAAGCAAACTAGGCGCACCATCGAGATGTGAGTTATCTACTGGCAACTCGTACTTCGGCAATAGCGACTGAGCATCCATGGCATGAATGTCAACGAGATCACCGAACTTTAGCTTTCGGTACACCAGCGCTGGATCCTCCGGCACTGGGTATGAGAAGTCCTCTACCAGCATGAACTCGCCGGATCCATCACCACGCGGTGGCCGTGAGGGAGTCCACTCCCAAAATGCGCGGAAAGTATCTGAAATCGTGATGGTTTCGTCGATACTAATTTCCGGCACATCAACTTGGTTTCCGTAGAACGGATCAATATCGTGATTGTCCCAAATAATGGTCCAGGGATGCTGTTGATGGGCTCGGGCAAAATTCTCGTCCGAGCGCCACAAGGCATAACGACGTCGAACTTCATCCAGATTGAGCCAGTCCCGATTATCCGGATGATCAAGCTTGTCGAAACCAGGGCGCGAGCGCACCATTTCATCCTTATCGATGAAATCGTACAAGTAGTCCCCCAGGTGAACCACCAAGTCAAGATCGTTTCGATTCGCCAGGTGACCAAGGCCAGACCACCATGATGACCAGTAGGAGCTACAGGACATCACGGCCATTCGCATTTCGTCTATGCCTGCATCAAATGCAGTGCGAGTGCGTCCAACCACCGACTTCTGCCCTTGCGAGACAAACTGGTAATAGTACGTTTTACCTGGCGCTAGTCCAGTGACGTCAACCTTGATCGTCCAATCATGCTCAGCAATAGCTTCCTGAGTACCCGAAACCACAACATTGGACATCTCTCGGTCCGTGGCCACTGACCAATCGACCGGAATTCTCATACCTTTGGGATTAGCGCCTGGAGCGCCATTAGGGTCTCGCTCTGCAAGCGTAACGCGAGTCCAAATAATCACACGATCTTGCAGTGGGTCTCCCGAGGCAACGCCGTGAGCAAATGGGAAATCATAAGCCGTTGGGAAGTCATCCACCGGCACGCTACCGACGCCGCGATCATTCTCGCTAGCCCCTTGCCCCGGCAGCGAGATGTTGTCCTCACCGGCATCTTCAGGTGCACCGGTTCGCTTACCGAGAGGCAAGATAGGTATTTCAAAAGACCCCGGCGTTACCGGTTTTGCAGCTACAGCTTGAGCGGCCGTTAGGTTCGAAAACGAAGAGACCGAATAAGTAGTTGCTGCACCTGCTACAGACAGAAAGATGCCACGCAAAACTTGACGTCGGCTAACTTGGAATTCCGAATTATCACTGCTGAACTGTTGGGCATCGATATCAGGTCGAAAAGGCATGAATCGATATTAGGTATTAATACATACCCAAAAATGAACAAGGCCTTAACCGGATTGAAAACTTTCCGATTAAGGCCATGCAACCAAACGCTCTAGGCGTTGTGCTTGCGGTACTCGAAGACCTGGTCGATGATGCCGTACTCGACGGCCTCTTCAGCGGTCAGAATCTTGTCACGGTCGGTGTCCTTGCGGATCTGCTCCGCAGTGCGACCGGAGTGGCGAGCCAGAGTCTCCTCCATCAGCTTGCGCATGCGCTCGATCTCGTTCGCCTGAATCTCCAGGTCGGAAACCTGGCCCTGGATACCTTGGGTGGCCGGCTGGTGAATGAGCACGCGCGCATTCGGCAGAGCTGCACGCTTGCCCGGTGCACCCGCAGCGAGCAGCACGGCGGCCGCGGAGGCAGCCTGGCCCAGGCACACCGTCTGCACGTCGGGACGCACGTACTGCATCGTGTCGTAGATGGCCATCAGCGAGGTGAAGGAGCCACCTGGGGAGTTGATGTACATCGTGATGTCACGGTCCGGGTCCAGGCCCTCGAGCACCAGCAGCTGCGCCATGATGTCGTTAGCGGCGGTGTCGTCGACCTGCGAGCCGAGGAAGATAATGCGCTCTTCGAAGAGCTTGTTGTACGGGTTGGATTCCTTAGCACCAAAGCTGGAGTGCTCCACGAAAGAAGGAAGCACGTAGCGCGACTGCGGCATCTGCATATTGTTCATCTCCATGTTGATTGTTTCGCCTCTAATTCTTCGCTACTGTCCGCTTTTAGCGTGCGGTGTCCTTGAGAGCGGTCACGACGTGGTCAACCAGGCCGTACTCCTTAGCCTCAGCTGCGGTAAACCAGCGGTCGCGGTCCGAGTCTTCCTCAATGCGCTCGACCGGCTGGCCGGTGTGCTGCGCAATCAGACGAGCCATTTCCTTCTTGGTGGCAGCGAACTGCTCAGCCTGAATGGTGATGTCGGATGCGGTACCGCCGATACCTGCAGACGGCTGGTGCATCATAATGCGAGCGTGCGGCAGTGCGTACCGCTTGCCCTTAGCACCTGCGGCGAGCAGGAACTGGCCCATGGAAGCTGCCAGGCCCATGCCGTAGGTAGCCACGTCGCACGGAACGAACTGCATGGTGTCGTAAATAGCCATGCCGGCGGTGACGGAGCCGCCCGGGGAGTTGATGTACAGCGAGATATCCGACTCCGGGTCCTCGGCTGCCAGGAGCAGCATCTGACCGCAGAGCTTGTTGGCAATCTCGTCGTCGACCTGCTCACCCAGCCAAATAATGCGCTCCTTGAGCAGCTTGTCGAAAACTGTGTTCGTCGACATCTGGGCGTTATCGCTCATCTGTGTACTCCTTTTTCGTACGTGTGCGAGTTTTGTCGTTCATTAGAGGGTAACGAAAAGGGCCGCCCCTTTGTTTCGGGAACGGCCCTTGTTCGCTATAAGCGTTGCGTCATGTCGAACGCGCCGCGCTAACTGCGGGGCTTACTCAGCGGAGGTGTCCTCAGCCTTGTCGGAATCAGCCTTCTCAGCCTCCGGCTCGACCTCACCGAAGTACTCGTTCAGGTCGATTTCGTTGCCCTCGGTGTCCTTGGCGGAAGCCTTCAGGATCGAGGTAGCCAGAGCCTTGCCGCGGCGAACGTCTGCGAACAGGTTGCCGAGCTGGCCGGACTGCTGAATCTGCTGGATGAACTGGTTCGGGTCCATGCCGTAGGACTGAGCAGTGAACAGGATGTGGTCGGTGAGCTCCTGCTGGGAAACATCCGGCTTAATCTCTTCAGCCAGTGCGTCCAGGAACAGCTGGGTGCGGACAGCTTCCTCAGCGGACTTCTTGGAGTCCTCGTCGAACTGCTCACGGGTGGTGCCCTGTGCCTCCAGCATGGAGTTCAGAACCTTCTCGTCGCCGCCGAACTGACCCAGCAGCTGCTGCAGCTGGCCCTCGACCTGCTCCTTGACAACGCCCTCCGGCAGAGCGATGGTGGTCTGCTCCATAGCGGCAGCCAGAACCTTGTCGCGAACCTGCTGAGCCTGCTCACCCTTCTTGGTGTTCTCAACCTGGCGAGCCAGGTCTTCCTTCAGCTCGTCGATGGTGTCGAACTCGGAAGCCATCTGAGCGAAGTCGTCGTCAGCTTCCGGCAGCTCGCGGACCTTGACCGACTGAACGGTAACGGTAACCTGAGCGTCCTCGCCCTCGTGCTCGCCAGCAACCAGCTTGGTGGTGAACTCCTTGGACTCGCCCTGGGACAGGCCAACAACAGCCTCGTCCAGGCCGTCAATCAGGTCGTCGGAGCCAACCTGGTAGGACAGACCCTCGGTGGAAGCCTCTTCCAGCTCTTCGCCGTCGATAGTGGCGGACAGGTCGATGGAGACGAAGTCGTCCTTCTCGACTGCACGCTCGACGCCGGTCAGGGTGCCGAAGCGAGCAAGCAGGTTCTGCAGCTCAGCCTCAACAGCTTCCTCGTCGGCGACCAGCGGGTCAACCTCAACTGCGATGTCCTCGAACTTCGGCAGCTCAATCTCCGGGCGGACGTCGACCTCAGCGGTGAACTCAACGAGCTCGCCGTCTTCCAGCTTGGTGATGTCAACCTCTGGCTGACCGATAACCTTCAGGTCCTCCTCGCGAACGACCTCGTCGTAGCGGGACGGAACCATGTCGTTGAGCACCTGCTCCAGGATTGGGCCGCGGCCGAAGCGGGCCTCAATCAGCTTTGCCGGTGCCTTGCCCTTACGGAAGCCCGGAATCTGGACCTGCTGAGCCAGTGCCTTGTAGGCGTTGTCGAACTCTGGCTTCAGCTCGTCAAACGGGACCTCGACGGTAATCTTCACTCGGGTCTCATTGAGCTTCTCAACGGAAGACTTCACTGGTGCACTCTCCTGCAACTCGATGATTAATTCATAGACCACGGGAGTGCCCGTGATACTGGTCGGGGTAGCGGGATTTGAACCCACGGCCTTCCGCTCCCAAAGCGGACGCGCTACCAAGCTGCGCCATACCCCGTATGCGTCATTCGAAACCTAGCAGAAACCCCTTTGGAGCATCTGCACCGGGGCCCTCATAGGCGCGAAATCGCGTTTCCACAACGGACCCGTATAGATTTACCTGACGATTAATGAAATCACAAAACCACGCGTTCAACCAGGCTAATGCTCTGTCCGAAAACGCTTTACGACGCCATCGAGAGCCAACCTGCCAACTGCTACTGGTTTCATGAAAACCATGCATATCACAGGGCGTTTACATCACCTCGGCACTGCTTTTGGCGGCCTCGTTTACTGCAAACACTCCATTCGTCGGCCGACTCCCCAAAGAAGCCTCTCAAACGACTGCCCCTTTGTTGAGTCGTGTGACAGTGTAATCAACGGCTATCCGCCTGTTTCACATACCCCACGTTGCTTTATCTTCAATTTCTGTTTTTCCCGGCCACAGCCACTTTTCTTTAAAGCCTTCGAGAAAAACCTGGCATCGATTTTTGTATGTGCGCTTTAACGGGTTAATATGCCTTGTACCAAGACACAGTCTGGTGGAGGCGATTGAGCGTCTAAGCCGGATTTCTGTCTATGGGGATGTCGTATAGTGGCTAATACCTCAGCCTTCCAAGCTGAAGACGCGGGTTCGATTCCCGTCATCCCCTCCACGAAACCGGGAGCACCGCTCCCGGTTTTTTTGTTTTTCCGAGCCGATGTCGGGTTAAACGACAAAATGTGTGTCTGGCTCGGCGTGTCGCGCGGGGGTTAGATTTGGCCTTTCTGGATGCCGATTGAGTGGGTGTAGTCGGTGTCGATAGCGTTGTCGTAGAGGGCTGGTCGTCCTGTTTCGTGGTCGGCTTGGTTCTCGTGTTGGGTCAGGGTGGAAACTTTGGCGAGTTGGTCCTGGCCCCAGTTGGACTGCCTGGCGATTCGTGCTGGATCGTCGGGCAGTTCGGTTTTTAAGTAGAGCCACCAATCCAGCATTCGGCGTTGTCGTTCGCCTGATCTGCCGCGGTGTGTTCTGGCAAGTAGTTTGATCTGGGAGTTGATGCCGCCTTCAAGGCTGTTGGTGGTGGATTTAATCCGGTTTTTCTCCAGCACACCTTCTGGTGGGGTGAGGTAGACAAACAGCAGTTCGGAGCGCCAGAGGTGGTTGAGGCTGTTGTAGGCCTTGCGCACGTTGTGATGTGTCCACGTGCGGGTCCATGTACCTGTTTTAGGGTCTTTGACCGTGGTTTTCTCGTCCATCCAGGAACGGTAGATCGTGGAGAATTCGTGCAGTTGTGCACCCCATGCTGCTGCTTGGTCCAGGGTGGTGATCCGGGTCAGTTTCAGCGCCAGTCGGTAGATGGTGCGCCCGGCATCAGTCCGGGGCCGTGAGGTGGTGTAGCGGCGTACAACGCGTTGGGCGTGGACGAGGCAACGCTGGATTTTCGTGGTGGGCCAGCACTTTTTGATCGCGCTAAACGCTCCCTGGCCGCCATCGATAACGGCGATAAGTGGGGCTTCGATGCGCTCGAGAAGTCGTTGGTAGTCGCGCGTGGTTTCGTGTTTGCACCAGTGCCAGGCGATGACATGGTCGATAGTTGCGGCAATGATCAAACAGCCGCCGGCGGTATATGTGCCGTCTAGAAACACCTGGTCGTAAACCCGCCCGATATGTCCGATGGTGGGATCTGGTACGTCAACGAGCCAGAAGGGTTCGAAGCGGCGTTGCAGTGTGCGCGGTGAGCATCCCACACGACTGGCAATGGTATCGAGGCTGGCGCCAGTGGTCAGGTGGTCAATGAAGGCGGCAAAAACCGTGGAATTGGTGATGTCGCTGCGGCGCTTCACACTCGACGCGCCGCAGTGTTTGCATCGCCACCTCGTAGTTCCTTTGCTGGTAGTGCCGTTGCGCTTCATCTCATCGCCGCAGTGGCAGCGTGGTTGGTTCTTTGACATTGCGACACCACACCACGCCGCGTGTAGCACATCACTGCTGCCACACCGCGGATTTACCGTCCCGGAGCCAAATATATGCTCCCGGAGCATATATTTCTCTGAAACCTAGAGGTCAACCACTACAAATCACCGAATCCAGACACACTTTCTGTCGTTTAACCCCC
>NZ_ABZU01000014.1 GCF_000173655.1 Corynebacterium amycolatum SK46
GCTGAGCTAAACGCGCATTACATCGAAACCGGTAAGGAATCTCTGCTGAGGTGGAAACGGGAATCGAACCCGTGTACACGGCTTTGCAGGCCGTTGCCTCGCCACTCGGCCATTCCACCGTGAGGCTGCCGCCTCAGTGGTTGCCTCGAAGTTATACCACAGAGCTTAACTTCTTGAGAAACCAGAGCGGATGACGGGACTCGAACCCGCGACCCTAACCTTGGCAAGGTTATGCGCTACCAGCTGCGCTACATCCGCATCACGTTGCAAGGAGAGCGAAGGAGAATCTCAATTGCTCTCTTGCGGTGCGAAAGATACTTTAGCGTGCTTGTGCGATTGATTACAAATTACCAGGTGAACATCTGTATTGTGCCTGTGGGCGTAGGGCTAAAGACCAACCTTTGATGCCTCTGAATCGCAACGATGTCATTTATTCGCTTTCGTGGGTTGGTTACTGGGGGCTATCGAGTCGCTATCGTCATGGAGTTCCATCGGTGGGGTAATAAATCGTCGAACTGCGCAATCGCAAACGCAATGCAACCCAATTAGGGAAACTTCCAAAACGCGTGCTAACTTATTCCGCAGAGCAGCAAAGGCTTAGTGCTTTTCTGTCCGAGTCCCATAGCTCAGTGGAAGAGCGTTCCGTTCACACCGGAAAGGTCGCTGGTTCGAACCCAGTTGGGACTACCATTTAAAACCCCGGTCGACGCATCGTATAAAAACTGCGCGGCCGGGGTTTTGCTGTGTGACCTGAACTATATTCGTCCCTCTCGGGAACTTTTCTGGACTACCATCCGACAATAGGTATAAGGGCAGCGGTCAGACTACTGCTGTTCTTCTCGAACTGTCCCGCTTAAAGGAGTTGAACTGTTCTAGTGAGTCCCCGGGTCGCTTCAGGCGAAACGTTTCGGTTCTCAAAGTCGGGTTTCCGGCGTGCAGTAGCCGCCGCTGCGACGCTTGTAGTCTTTGCAGGCGCGTCAGTTATTAATGCTGGCCCCGCGCATGCTCACGATTCCGTGCTGTCGTCTAACCCAGGCGACAAGCAGGTTCTCGATGAATTTCCGCACCACGTTTCTCTCAAGTTCTCCGGCAACCCCAAGAACAATTTCAACACCGTTGCAATTAGTGATGCAGATGCCAAGGAAGTCCTGTACTCCCACGAGCCAGAGGTAGTGGGTAATGAGGTCTCTTTGGATATCCCTGAGGATATTAATCCAGGCCCTGGTAACTACATCATTGGTTTCCAAATCACCTCCTCTGATGGTCACTCCACCCGAGGAAAGACCTCTTTCTCAGTGGCTGATCCGGATGCTGCTGGCGCAGCCGAAGCTGGGGCAGAATCTCGTCAGACCGGTGCGCACGCCGAGGAAACGAAGTCAATACCGCTATGGGCTTATGGCCTCGGTGGTGGACTCATCGTCATCATCGCCGCTGTCGTCATCGTTATTAATCGAAAGGCAAAATAGACACATGAAGCTCAATCGCACTGCAACTGCACTGATCGCTGGTTCCGCAGCCCTGACCCTTGCTCTGGCAGGTTGCTCGTCCGACGATAACACTGCTGCTGAGGTGACTGAGTCCGCAACCTCCGCTGCGACCGAGGCTACTTCTGAGATGGAGAAGAGTGATGCTGCTGTGCAGCTGGCCGATGCCTACATCAAGGAAAAGCCGGCTGACAAGGGCATGACCGCCATCTTCGGTACGCTGACCAACAACACCGATAAGGACATCAAGGTTTCCTCCTTCAAGCTTGAGGGGCTGAAGGAAGGCACGAAGTTCGAGCAGCACGACACCAAGGACGGCAAGATGTTCGAGGTGCCGGAAGGTTTGACGATTCCGGCTAATGGCGAACTCGTTCTCGAACCGGGTAGTACCCACTTCATGATTATGGACAATGATGAAGCTATGGATGTGGGAGCTGAGTACAAGCTCGTCATTGAGCTTTCCGACGGCTCTAGCATTACCCAGGACGTCGAGGTTCGTGTCCAGCCAGCAGGTGAAGAGGACTACGGTAATGACGGTGACCTGAACAACCCAGAGCACATGGGCGGCGGTGAGATGGATCACTCGGGCCACTAATTTTTGTGACAAGTTGGCCAAGCAATCGCTCGTCGTAAAGCGGGCGTGAGCTCAGGTACGTCGAGGAATTGACTAGCTGAATCTAATGGTGGCAGAAGCGCTGGAGTTGGCAGGTTATTGCAGCATATGCAACGAACTCCGGCGCTTTTCTTTTTCCGAAAAAGGTTTTCGATACGGTCGAATTGGATAAGCCAGTGGTTGCGTTGAAGCTATTTAAAAATTGGCGGATTCCCAGCCACCTCATGTGCTCCAGTTCGAAGTAATCAGAAAGGTAAGAGTGCACAACATGTCCGAAGGCTTTTCCAGAAGACGTTTTCTTGGCGGGCTCGGCACCGCCGCAGGAGCCTCAGCGCTCGCCCTGGGGGCACCGGAAGCCCAGGCGATTGGGTTGGAACGTCCACAGGAAGAGCCGCCGAAACCGCCTTTGCAGACAGCAACCGTACCTTTTGATGGCGCTCACCAGGCGGGGATTGCGACGCCCGCACAGGCGAATCTATGGCTAATAGCCTTCAACGTGAAGAAGGGGGTCGATCGCAATCGCCTCCAAAACCTCATGCGTGCCTGGACGGATGACGCCCGCCGAATGACAGCCGGCAAGGCTACTCGAACGGACTTGGAGCCTGAGCTCATGGGGAGTCCGGCAAATCTGACTATCACAGTTGGATATGGGGAGAATTTCTTCACGATCATCGATAGGGAAGACCAGAAGCCTGAGTGGCTGGGAGATCTGCCAAAGTATGTTAACGATGAGCTCCGCCCGGAGTGGAACGGCGGAGACCTGTGCCTGCAGATTTGTGCGGACGACCCAGTAATGGTCTCCCATGCGGCCCGAATGATGATCCGAAATGCAGGTTCTTATTTGGATGTTCACTGGGTGCAAGCTGGTTTCCAGCACGCCAATGGTTCTACGCAGGAAGGCGAGACCCCGCGCAATCTCTTCGGTCAGAAGGACGGTACGGTCAACCCGCGCACTCGTGAAGAATTCGACAAGCAGGTGTGGATTGATAGTGGTCCGGATTGGTTGCGGGGCGGTACAGCGATGGTTGTCCGCCGTATCGAAATGGACATTCCAGGCTGGGATGTCTTGGACCGCGAAAGCCGCACTGTTATTACCGGCCGAGATATCGGCACCGGCGCGCCAATTGGAGGTAAGGACGAGTTTGAGACCGTCGACCTGGCGAAGACTGATGAATATGGTCTGCCTCTGACGGATCCGAACAGCCATGTTGCGCTGTCAATGCCTCCGAAGGAGAAACCTAATCAGCGGATTCTGCGACGGGTCTACAACTATGACCTGCCACCGGAACCGAATGGTCGATTCGAGACCAACACCGGCCTGGTATTCATTTGTTTCCAGAAGGACCCGTTGGAGCAGTTCAATCCGATTCAGGAGCGGCTGTCCAAGAACGACCGTCTCAATCAGTGGATTTTCCACATTGGATCCGCCGTGTTTGTTATGCCACGAGGAACTTCTGAGGAGGAGTACTGGGCCCAGGACCTTTTCGAGGCCTGAGTTTTGACCGTGCGGTAAAGTGTGTGAACGACTGACGAAGGTCACCAGGTATGTGATTTTCGAAGACACTTTGAAAAGGAGTACACGCACGCCGTGTCAGAAGAATTTGCAACCCCAGCACCGTTTTCCGTGCCCGCAGGAGTTTCTGCGGGCGAGGCGATGAGAGACCTGGGTTTCCCGAACAAGGGCGTTGACGCCATCGTTTGTGTCCGCGACCCTGAAGGCAATTTGAAGGATTTGTCCTTTAAGCCAGAAGTGGAAACCGTCTTCGAACCCGTTCCGGCGAATACTCCGGACGGTCGCGATGTCATCCGCCACTCTGCGACTCACGTGATGGCTCAGGCCGTGCAGTTGGAGTTCCCTGGGACGAAGCTGGGCATTGGCCCTGCCATCGACAATGGTTTCTACTACGACTTCCGTGTCGATGAACCTTTCTCGCCGGAGGATCTCAAGCGCATCGAAAAGCGTATGAAGAAGATCATCAAGTCTGGGCAGCGGTTCGAGCGCTTTGCGTTCGAGTCTGCTGATGAGGCGCAGGAAGCGCTTGCCGACGAGCCGTATAAGCTCGAGCTGATTGTTGAAAAGTCGGCCGGCAAGGTGTCCGAAGATGATGAGGCCAATGTCGACGTCGGTGGTGCAGGTACGACCTTGACCGGCTACCGCAACGTCAATCCGCGTACCGGCGAGACCGAGTGGTTTGATCTTTGCCGCGGCCCCCACGTGCCGACCACTCGCTACATCCCTGCTTTTAAGATCACGCGTTCTTCCGCTGCGTACTGGCGGGGTGACCAATCTCGAGATAACCTGCAGCGTGTTTACGGCACTGCGTGGGAGTCCAAGGAAGCGTTAGACGAGTACCTTGACCGCATGCTCGAGGCTGAGAAGCGCGATCACCGCCGTTTGGGCTCCGAGCTGGATTTGTTCAGCTTCCCGGATGAGATTGGTTCTGGTTTCCCGGTATTCCATGTCAAGGGTGGCATCATCCGCAACGAGATGGAGCAGCACTCCCGTCGCCGTCATATCGAAGCGGGCTATGACTTTGTGAACACGCCGCACGTAACTAAGGGTGACTTGTTCAAGAAGTCTGGTCACCTGGACTTCTACGCGGATGGCATGTTCCCGCCGATGCAGCTCGACGGCGAATATGACGAACACGGCAACTGCACCAAGGCTCCGCAGGACTACTACGTCAAGCCGATGAACTGCCCGATGCACAACCTCATTTTCGCATCGCGTGGTCGCAGCTACCGTGAACTTCCGATTCGTATGTTCGAGTTCGGCACCGTCTACCGCTACGAGAAATCAGGTGTTATCCACGGTCTTACCCGAGCCCGTGGCTTTACGCAGGACGATGCCCACATCTACTGCACCGAGGATCAGCTGGAAGAAGAGCTCACTAATGTCCTCGACTTCATCATCTCGCTTCTGCGTGACTACGGCCTGGATGACTTCTACCTGGAGCTGTCTACGAAGGACGAAAAGAAGTTCGTCGGCTCGGATGAAATTTGGGAGAAGTCCACAGCTATTCTCCAGCGTGTTGCCGATGCTTCTGGCCTCGAGCTCGTTCCTGATCCGGGCGGAGCCGCTTTCTATGGTCCGAAGATTTCCGTCCAAGCCCGCGATGCCATCGGCCGTACTTGGCAGATGTCGACGGTACAGCTCGACTTCAACCTGCCGGAGCGCTTCGAGCTCGAGTACACCGCACCTGACGGAACCAAGAAGCGCCCGATTATGATTCACCGTGCGCTTTTCGGCTCCATCGAACGTTTCTTTGGCGTCCTATTGGAGCACTACGCAGGTGCTTTCCCGGCTTGGCTGGCTCCGGAACAGGTTGTTGGTATTCCGGTTGCGGATGACTGTATCCCACACCTGGAGGACTTTGCTGCACAGCTGAAGTCTCGTGGCATCCGCGTCCACGTGGATACGTCCGATGACCGCATGCAGAAGAAGATTCGCAACCACACCCAGGCCAAGGTTCCGTTCATGATTCTGGCTGGTGCCCGCGACATTGAGGCAGGTGCCGTCAGCTTCCGGTTCCTCGATGGCACCCAGATTAACGGGGTGGCAGTTGAGAAGGCTGTGGACATCATCTGTGATTGGGTTGCTTCGCGGAATAACGAACAGCCGAACAAGGAGAATGTCTCTGCTCTCTAGAGGTCGTTAACGCTCTCTAATTCGACCGCGTTGTTTTAACTGGTGAACCACGCGTGGTAATCCAAAGAAGTTGACCGCGAGGTCGTAAACTACAGCAGAGAAATATATGTGGTCGGGGCTCGAATGGGTCCCGGCCACGCAACGAAGGGGATGGCAGTGAATCAGTCGGGAAGTGAAGAGTTGCCTCCGCAGCAGCAGGGCAATGCCGGCCAGCAGGAATCGTCTGATGGCGTATACGTCGACAGCGGTTACGGCGAACCGGATCGGCTCACGCGCTTATGGGCACCCTACCGGCTGGACTACATCGTCAAGCGTGGTGTGCATAACTCCAAGCCATCTCGTAACCCCTTCGTTGATTTGCCGAAGCAAAGCGATGAGGAAGCACTCATTATCGCTCGCGGCGAGTGGGTGTACGCCGTTTTGAATCTGTTCCCGTACAACCCAGGGCACCTCATGGTGGTTCCATATCGCGAAGTCGCCAACCTTGAGGACTTGACCGACGAAGAAACAGCCGAGATGATGCGATTTGCCAAGCATGCGGTTCGTACTCTCAAATCGGTTTCGCGCCCGCACGCCGTCAATGTAGGTTTCAACTTAGGCAAGGCCTCCGGCGGTTCGGTCGCCGATCACCTGCATATGCACGTCGTACCGCGCTGGTCGGGTGACAGCAATTTTATGACCGTGATCGATGGCACCAAAGTGTTACCGCAGGCTCTTCGTCAGACTCGCGAGTTGCTTGCCGACGGCTGGCGTGCCCTCAATCAGGAGGACGGGGCAGCATGCTGAGTGTCCGTGGCAGGGCTCCAATCCGCCCAGTAGTTGAACCGATAGCCGCTGCACTTTTGCGGGTCGGCATTAGCCCGAACACGGTCACCCTGGTGGGAACGGTAATTTCCGTTCTGCTTGCGGTAATCCTGATTCCTACCAACCATCTTTTCGCAGCTGCGGTGTCAATCGCTATTTTCACTGCTTTTGACCTGCTCGATGGCACGATGGCCAGACTTCGAGGGCAGGGAACGAAATACGGAGCGACGCTGGATGCTTCCTGTGACCGTATTACGGATGCTGCACTGTTCGGGGCGATAGCGTATTGGGTGGTGTATCACCATGGCGCGGATTCAGTGCTGCTCATTCTGACACTGATTACCATGGGATCGTCCCAGGTCATTTCCTACGTTAAGGCTCGCGCAGAGGCTAGCGGACTCAAGGTCAACGGTGGTCTCGTCGAACGTGCGGAGCGCCTGATTATCGGTCTAATTGGCGTCGGGCTCCAGGGGCTTGGCGTGGACTATGCCCTCTACGTCGCGATGTGGCTCCTGGCGATTGGGTCGGTATTCACCGTCGTCCAGCGCTTGTACATGGTGGCTAAGCAGCCAGGTGCGTTGGATCCCATCGCCCCGCCAGAAGGCGCAGCTGATAGTTCATCTATCAACCCTGACTCTGCTACGAAGTCCACGGGTTCGGCTGATTCCAACAACTAAAGGAGGATACGATGACTAGTTTCTTCCTGCCTCGCTCGAAAGATGATTTCGTTGCGCTCGGCTATATGGCCGGGTGGAAGATTTTTGGTCTGCTGCCGGAACGCGTGGCCTACCGCATCGGCAACATAGCCGCCGATCGGGTAGCAGCAAATCCAGCGACTACCCGCCAGCTTCGCAAGAACCTGGCTCGCGTTATGGGCTGTCCGCCTGAGGAAGTGCCGCAAGGTCTTATTCGGGCTTCCATGCGTTCCTATCTACGCTATTGGGTTGAGGCATTCCGGTTGCCCTCCATCGCGTCGCCAGAGTTGGCAGACACGGTCGAATCCACCAGCGATGGGCTCGAACGAGTTGCTGAGGCCCTCGAGGCAGGAGATTCCATCGTCATCCCACTGCCGCATTCTGGTAACTGGGATATGGCAGGTATGTGGCTCGTTTCCCGCCATGGTCGGTTCAGTACCGTGGCGGAACGGCTGAAGCCAGAGGTACTTTACGACGCTTTCGTGGAGTACCGTGAATCCCTCGGATTCCACATTCTCCCGCTTACCGGTGGCAAACCCGCGATGCCGGAACTCCAGAAGCGATTGGAAGAAGGTGGCGTTGTGTGCCTGCTGTCTGATCGTGATTTCGGCGGCCACGGGGTCCCGGTCACTTTTTTCGGCGAGCAGACGACAATGCCGGTCGGCGCGGCAAAGCTGGCACAGGACACGGGCGCTCGGCTTATGCCCGCCGGTCTGTCCTACACGCGCGATGGTTGGCGTTTTGTAGCGCATCCATTTGTGCCGACCGAGGGGCGCGAGCTGGCCGACATCGTCCAGGACATCGCTGCTGTTTTTGAGTCTGATATTGCTCAGCATCCAGCGGATTGGCACATGATGCAGCCACTGTGGCCGGCGGATAAGAAGAGGTCAAAGTAGCCGTGCGAATCGGAATGGTGTGCCCGTACTCGTTCGATGTCCCAGGTGGTGTTCAAGCTCACGCGATTGACTTGTGTGAGGAGTTCATCCGTCGCGGCCACGAGGTCAGTCTTATCGGCCCGGCTAGCGCGCAGGCGGACGTGCCGGATTTCGTTGTTCGAGGTGGTGCCGCCATCCCGATTCCGTATAACGGCTCAGTCGCTCGGCTGTCTTTTGGCCCCCGCACGAGCCGTCGAGTCCGCACATGGATCGAGGAAGGTAACTTTGACATCCTTCATATCCATGAGCCGAATTCGCCCAGTTTTTCAATGTTGTCGTTAGTAAACTCGGTCGGGCCAATTGTCGCGACCTATCACTCTGCGGCGACGGACTCCCTGGCATTGAAGCTGGCCACGCCATTTTTGCGGAAGTACCTTGAACGCATTCGGGGAGGTATCGCTGTCTCGGAAGTGGCGCGTCGCTGGCAGGTTGAGCAACTCGGCGGTGACCCGGTTCTCATTCCCAATGGTGTCCGTGTTGGTGATTTCGAGTCCTGCCCGGCCGCCTCATCGCTGCCCGAGATCCCGCCGCGGCGTGAGGGGTTCTATCGGCTTGTGTTCCTCGGACGCTTCGACGAATCCCGCAAGGGCTTTGACGTTCTGCTCGACGCGCTGCCAGCAATACGTGCGGAGATTCCACAGTTTGAGGTCTGCGTTGTCGGTGATGGTGATGTCGCGGCAGCTCGTCGTAAAGCGGGCAGAAACGCAGATGTCCTGCATTTCGTCGGCAGGCTGTCCGAGGATGCTAAGGCATCAATCCTCGCCGATGCGGATGCGTACATTGCCCCGCAGCGTGGTGGGGAGAGTTTCGGCATCGTGCTGGTAGAGGCGATGGCAGCGGGTGCACCGGTGATCTCCAGCGACATCGATGCGTTCAAACTCGTGCTTGACGACGGTCATTACGGGCTTCACTTTGAAAACGGTAACTCCGCAGACCTTGCGGATGCAGCTGTACGCCTTTTGACGCAGCCCGAGTTGGGAGAGGAGCTTCGCGCACTCGGGCATAAACGGGCTTGGGAGTATGACTGGTCGCAGGTCGCCGACGGCGTTCTGCGTGTGTACGATACGGTGCGCATGGATGGCGAAAAAGTCGTCATTGCGCCATAGAGATTTCCGACGTGGCAACTGATTAAACGCAGCGGAGTGAAAGTGAGTTTTCGGTGGACGTAACCGTTCCAATCTGGGTCGTTGTCCTAGTCATTGCGCTGATTGTCGTACTTGTTAGCGGTTTGGTGGCTTCATCGACAGCGACGCGTTTGAACCGTATGCACATTCGCACGGACTTGGCGCGTTCTTCACTGGAAGCGGCATTAGGGCGAAGGGCCGCAGTCGCTCGTGCCGCCTACCCGGAGCTCGCCGGCATAGTGACGAAGGTGGAAGCCACACCACTTAGAGTCAACAACACTGGGCAGCGCGCAGACGTGGAAAACGAACTGACTAGGAAAATTGTGGCGCTCTATGAGGAACAGCCCGTGGACCGAACGATGGCAATTGAGCTTTCTGACGCCCACACGCGGCTCGAGCTCGCCCGCCGTTTCTACAATGATGCGGTGACGGATACGAAAGCACTGCGAGCCAGGCCGCTAGTGCGCGCGCTGCGGTTGGCGGGTACTGCACCTGAACCGGAATATTTCGATGTTGCAGACGGACTGACAACGGCTTAGTTGTGAGAAAACCCGGTGTTGTGCTGGAGGTTCGCCGTGTTTTCAGACTCAATGAACAGCACTGTCTAGTTCAGGCGTTATAGTGTTAAACGACTACAAACAGTCACATTCACCAGTTTTATTAGGGAAGTAGGGTTCGTTGAGCACGGTTGAGAACAACTCCGGGCAGGGCACCGCACGCGTCAAGCGCGGTTTCGCTGAGATGATGAAGGGCGGCGTCATTATGGACGTCGTTACTCCGGAGCAGGCCAAGATCGCTGAGGATGCCGGCGCAACTGCCGTGATGGCGCTGGAGCGCGTCCCCGCCGATATTCGCGCAGAGGGTGGCGTGTCGCGTATGTCCGACCCGGATATGATCGAGGGCATTATCAATGCCGTCTCCATCCCGGTTATGGCCAAGGCTCGTATCGGCCACTTTGTTGAGGCACAGGTTCTGCAGTCCCTCGGTGTTGACTTCATTGACGAGTCCGAGGTTCTGACCCCGGCCGATTACTCGAACCACATCGACAAGTTCGACTTCACCGTGCCGTTCGTCTGCGGTGCGACCAACCTGGGTGAGGCTCTGCGCCGCATCAACGAGGGTGCTGCCATGATTCGCTCCAAGGGCGAGGCCGGTACCGGCGATGTCTCCAACGCTGTGACTCACATGCGCACCATCCGCGCTGAGATTAACCGTCTGCGTTCTATGGCTCCGGACGAGCTCTACGTTGCCGCCAAGGAGCTGCAGGCACCGTACGAGCTGGTACGCGAGGTCGCTGAGACCGGTAAGTTGCCGGTCGTGCTGTTCACCGCAGGTGGCATTGCAACTCCGGCTGACGCTGCAATGATGATGCAGCTCGGTGCCGAGGGCGTCTTTGTTGGTTCCGGTATCTTCAAGTCCGGTGACCCGGAGAAGCGCGCCAAGGCTATCGTCCAGGCAACCCAGCACTACGATGATCCGAAGGTCATCGCTGATGTCTCCCGCGGTCTTGGCGAGGCAATGGTCGGCATCAACGTCGACGAGATTCCGCAGCCTCACCGACTCGCTGAGCGTGGCTGGTAAAAATGGCTAACATCCGCGAGGTATTAGATCTGGAGCAGATTGACCGGGACATTTTCCGTGGCCCAGTCATTAAGTCAATCCTACAGCGCACTTTCGGTGGCCAAGTTGCCGGCCAGTCCCTCGTCGCGGCGACGCGCACGGTGGGTAATACCTTCGCGGTGAACTCCCTCCACGCCTACTTTGTAGGCCCGGGCCGCCCCCATATCCCGACGGTGTACATGGTCAAGCGTATTCGCGATGGCCGGTCTTTTTGCCATCGATCCGTCGAAGCTGTGCAAGATGGCCGTACGATTTTCGTCATGCAGGTCAGCTTCCACCGTAAGGGGGATGAGGGACTCGAGCACTCTGACGTGATGCGCAAGGTGCCAGATCCTGAAGATGTGGTCACCGACACCTCTGAGATGACGAACACCCGTCGTCTACTTATGCGCGAGTGGGCGGACTGGGATATCCGAGTAGTGCCGGATGATCAGTTCGAACACAACAAGTACACCCCGTCCCAGCAGCTGGTGTGGTTCCGGTGCAAGGATCGCTTGCCGGATAACGAGACCTTCCACGTTTGCACGCTGGCGTACATGTCGGATATGACTTTGCTGTCATCGGCACTCGTTCCGCATCCAGGCGTTGAGGTCCAGGAAGCCAGCCTCGACCACGCGATGTGGTTTATGCGTCCGTTCCGTGCGGATGAATGGCTGCTCTATGATCAGATTTCGCCATCGGCGCATGCGGGTCGCGCACTGACTCACGGTCGCATATTTAACCAAAAGGGCGAGCTCGTGGCCGTCGTCACGCAGGAAGGGCTGACCCGAAGCCTGGCCCCGGGTGTTGAGCCCGTGCCAGTGGCGGCGAACTTCGATGCTCGCAGTGAGAACCTAGATTAATGACACAGGAAACAATCGGTATCCTCGCTCTTCAGGGCAACGTTGCCGAACACGGATATGTTCTTGATCAGCTCGGCGTCCCGCACCGAAAGGTGCGCTTGCCGCGCGACTTGGAAGGGCTTAGTGGCCTAATTTTGCCTGGCGGCGAATCCACGACCATGAGCAAGTTGATGGTCTTCAATGAACTTGAAGACCCGCTGCAGGAAGCCCTCCGCGATGGCCTTCCGGCATATGGCACCTGCGCAGGCATGATTTTGCTTGCCGACGAAGTGCTCGATACCCGTGCGGATGCCGTTAGCCTGGGAGCGATTGACATCACCGTCCGTCGTAACGCATTTGGCCGGCAAGTGGATTCCTTCGAAACTGACTTGGATATTCCGCAGCTGGCAATCAGCGGTGACCAGCCGCCTGTACACGCCGCCTTTATTCGCGCCCCGTGGGTCGAGCGTGTCGGTGATGATGTTGAGGTGCTAGCGCGGGTGCCAGAATCGGCTGGAGAGACCGCAGGTACAGTGGTCGGAGTACGGCAGGGGGCTGCGATGGCCACCAGCTTTCACCCGGAGTCGACGGGGGAGACGCGGCTCCACGAGTTCTTTTTGCGAGAGCTTGTCGGCATTTAAATCCCCGGTTTGTATAATGAGCACCTGACGAATTCCCATCTACATGGGTATTGACGAGAGGATTGGTAGGAACTAGCACATGTCGGGTCATTCAAAATGGGCAACCACGAAGCACAAGAAGGCTGCTAATGACGCCAAGCGCGCCAAAGAGTGGGCGAAGATGATCAAGAACATCGAGGTCGCGGCTCGTACCGGCGGCGGTGATCCTGCTGGTAACCCCACCCTCGATGACATGATCAAGAAGGCCAAGAAGGCCTCGGTTCCCAACGACAACATTGAGCGTGCCCGCAAGCGTGGTTCCGGCGAGGAGTCCGGTGGTGCTGACTGGGAGACCATTGTCTACGAAGGCTACGCACCTGGCGGTGTCGCTTTGATTGTGGAGTGCCTGACCGATAACCGTAACCGTGCTGCTTCCGATGTGCGCTCGGCGTTCAACAAGAACAACGGCAACATGGCAGACAACGGCGCTGTGGCGTACCTCTTCGAAAAGAAGGGTGTCGTCGAGCTGCCGAAGGGCGAGCTGACCGAGGATGACCTGCTTATGGCGGTTCTCGATGCCGGTGCAGAGGAGGTCAACGACCTGGGTGAAAAGTTCGAGGTTGTCTCTGCTTTCACCGATCTGATGAATGTCCGCACCGCTCTTGTCGACGCTGAGATGGAGTACGACTCCGCAGATCAGGACTACCGTGCTTCTACCACGGTGGCTCTCGATGCTGACGGTGCACGCAAGCTCTTCCGTCTGATTGACGCTCTCGAAGAGTCCGACGACGTGCAGAACGTCTATTCGAACGCCGACATCAGCGACGAGGTCATCGCCGAACTCGACGACTAGGCGTTTGCTTGGCGACGGTTCCGCTGACTGGCTTCTCGCTGTTAAAGGTTGCCCGTGGCAGGATAGTCCGTAGCGCTGAATTGCGCGGCGAGCTGGTGTGAATGGAAAATCCCCATCGGAGAATCGTCCGATGGGGATTGGTTTTTATGGGCGTCCTAGGAGAACCACTGAGTCGGAGGTCCCGCCATCAACAACAGTGTGAAGACCACGGCGAGAACAATCAGGATGACAAATGCTGAGATAAATGGGCGGCGAATAATCATCGCGAGTGTCCATTCGAAAATGCCCTGTGGCTCCTCGGAGTCGTCGGTAAAGCGCCAGGGCCGATCCAAAAGGCCTGCCTTCAGGGTGTTTTGTTCAAACGGATAGGTTGCGAATGGAATGATAGAAGAGACGAGGCCGATGACACCGCGGCCAAAGCTCCACTGCTGGTTAATCCACACCATGATGGTGGTGACTACGTAGCACAGGAACGTAAAACCGTGGATGCTGCCGAAGATGGTGGTGGCGACGTCAGTGACTTTGAACAGGTACTTCAGTGCCAGGCCCAAGAGCAACAGAGCCCACGTGACCATTTCAGCTGCAGCGAGAACGCCGTAGAGCTTCTTCGGTGAATTCATGGTGTTAAACCTATCAGAACCAACGATTGGTACCCCGTATAGCTACGATACAAACAGCTGTTCGAAATGTGGTATTAGTGGAGAGGTGAATTATCGAGCTGGATCTCTGCGGGTGATGGGTATCGACCCTGGCCTTACTCGTTGTGGTCTCTCCATCGCGGAAGGTGCTCAGGGCAGGAAAGTCATTCCCATTGCGGTGGGGGTCGCCCGCACACCAACCACGGCATCGTTGGAGGACCGTCTGCTACGGCTTTCCAATGCCGTGGAGCAGTGGATGGATGAGTACGAACCGGACGTGGTTGCGATGGAACGGGTATTCGAGCGCGGAAACGTGTCCACTGTAATGCAGACTGCGCACGCGGTTGGTGTTCTTGTCCTCGCTGCGGCTAGACGCGGTTTGGAAGTGCATATGTACACGCCGTCGGAGGTAAAGAAGGCGCTTACCGGCAACGGTCGGGCCGATAAGAAGCAGATGACCATGATGGTGACGAGAATCCTTGGGCTGGAAACTCCGCCAAAACCTGCGGACGCAGCGGATGCGTTGGCCATCGCTATCTGCCACTGTTGGCGGGGTCCGGTTCTGCAACGCCAGCGCGACACCTTGGCTGCGCTTGCTAAGCAGCACAAGGAGCGGGAGTTGGAGCTTTCTCGCCGCGAGAATCCCTCGCGGTAGGGGAGCTTGCTAGAGAACTCTTGTGAGTTCGGCGTTAATCGCGGTGTCTTTTAGGGAAGCCGTAGTGAAAGGAATTGTGAGAAGTGATTGCATCTCTACGCGGTGAGGTTATCGATCTCGGTGCGGACTATTGCGTTATCGAGTGCGGAGGTGTCGGGCATTTGGTCACCATTACGGGCAGGTTGGCTTCTCAGTTGGTCAGACATGAGCAGACTTTCATGTTGACCACAATGGCGGTTCGTGAAGATGCGATTACGCTCTTTGGTTTTGCCAACTCACAGGAACGTGAGATGTTTGCGCTCTTGCGCACTGTTTCGACAGTGGGGCCAAAGGTAGCGATGTCAGTTCTTTCGGTACTGTCGCCGGCCGAGATTGCCAATGCGGTCGCCTCAAAGAATGCCAAGGCCCTGCAGGCGGCTAACGGCGTCGGCAAGCGATTGGCGGAGCGCCTGTTGGTTGAGTTGAAGGATAAGGTCGAGGTTTTCGCGGATAGGGCGGTATCCCAGCCGGAGGAAGCGGCAAGCGGAGCAGCGCCTGGCATTGTCTTGAAGGCAGATTTGGATCAGGTCGTTGGTGCTTTGGTCGGGCTTGGGTTCCCGGAAGCTGATGCGAATGAGGCAGCGGAGACCGTTGTTCGGATTGATCCGACCTTGGATACACCAATGGCGCTGAAGGCGGCGCTAAAGACATTGGGCGAGAAGTAAATCCAGGTCGAGGACCTGCAGCTACATTGATGATGAAAATTGGCAGTGCACTAGGATGAGGGGACTATGAGCGATATCGAGCGCACGGAGTTTAACGTGTCGGGCAATCCCTTCAGGGACTCTTTAGGTGGGGCAGCCAACGACCATTTTGGCGGTGGGGGAAATGGTGCACAACGTGATGTCGATGCCCTTGCTCAGGTTGAGGAAGTCGATGCCGAATCGAACCTGCGACCAAAGTCGTTAGGGGAGTTTATCGGCCAACCCAAGGTCCGCGAACAGCTGGATTTGGTGCTTTCCGGGGCACGGGGACGAAATGTGACTCCGGACCACATTTTGCTGTCGGGACCTCCCGGCCTGGGTAAGACCACCATGGCCATGATTATTGCGCAGGAGATGGGGTCCTCCCTGCGAATGACGTCCGGTCCGGCTCTTATTCGCGCTGGCGATTTGGCAGCAATGCTGTCGAACCTGCTCGAGGGTGATGTACTTTTCATCGACGAGATCCACCGCATTGCCAGGCCTGTGGAAGAAATGCTCTACATGGCAATGGAAGATTTCCGTATTGATGTCATCGTGGGCAAGGGGCCTGGAGCTACGTCAATTCCACTCGAGATTCCACCTTTTACGCTGGTAGGCGCTACGACACGCTCGGGTATGCTGACTGGCCCACTGCGTGACCGTTTCGGTTTTACTGCGCAGATGGAGTTCTACGAGGTCGAAGATCTGACAAAGGTGGTTACTCGTGCCGCTGGGATCCTCGGGGTGGATATCAGCCCGGAGGCTGCAGTGGAGATTGCCTCGCGTTCGCGCGGTACACCACGAATTGCCAACCGTCTACTGCGTCGTGTCCGCGACTTCGCGGATGTTCACTCCGGTGGCGTTATTGATCTTGGTGCGGCCAAGGCAGCATTGATTGTCTTCGATGTCGATGAGCTTGGGCTTGACCGTCTGGACCGCGCGGTGCTGACTGCCCTGGTCAAGGGGCACGGTGGAGGTCCTGTGGGCGTGAATTCCCTGGCGCTGGCTGTGGGTGAGGAGCCCTCGACTGTGGAAGAAGTGTGCGAGCCCTACCTGGTCCGTGCCGGGATGATTGCACGTACATCGCGCGGACGCGTGGCAACTGCCCGGGCTTGGCGGCACTTGGGGCTGCAGCCCCCGGAGGGAACTATCGGAGAATAGCTTTCTGATCGACCTGCCCGGGGCGGTGTGGAATTGCTAGCTGGCAATTCGTTAAACTCGGCAGACATGGATCAAACTATTCTCCTCCTACTTATTTTCTTGTTCCTGGCGCTGCCAATTTGGCAGATCATCAAGCAGAACAAGCAGGTTCGCACCATCCGGGACATGCAGGATAAGTTGGCTCCGGGCGCTGAGGTCATCACCGGTTCCGGTATGCATGGTGTGGTGGTTGATACGACCGATACGACCGTCGACCTCATCATCGCTGACGGTATCGTGACCCGTTGGGAAAAGGGCGCCATTGCCCGCAACCTCACTACCGGTACCGGAGCTAGCTACGCTCACCGTGACCGACGTGGCCGTGTTTCCGATGCGCCGGATGACCACGTCGGCGATGTTCAAGAAATCACCGGCCACGGCCCGGCTGGCAATGCAGCTTCGGACATCAATGAGCAGGTCGAGAACCCGAATACTCCGAGTACCCCGGATAATCCGGGTGCAGACGGTTCTACTTCCACCGAAAAGCAGTAGCAGTTTCTGCACGCCCACGCCCCGCCGGTTTGCATGCATCCAAGCTGTAGCGCGCCGTGGGGCTAGAGGCGCGTCCCAGGTTTCGCCGTCGGCAAGCGTGGGCAAGAATTTCACTTAATAGGTACAAGTCAAAACCAGCTCGCTACGTTTAATCAGTTATTCTCGAGCGGTTGGTGTTTATAGCTTTGCTTAGCGACGCCCGCAATGCCGCTTCCTGGTATCGCGCGAGTTCGCGGTGTGGTTATAGACATGCGTTTCTACCCGAAGCGCTTTAGTACCTAAACGTCACGATTCAGGAGACTTTGCTTTGAACAGCAAATCCAGATCCGGTGCGAACACATTCAAGAGGAACTGGCCGCAGTGGCTGTTGGCACTGTTTGTTGGCTTCCTCATTCTTACGTACGCACTCGTCTTTTTCACCGGCGGAGGATCAGCCAAGCCAAAGTTGGGCATCGACTTGCAGGGTGGTACCCGAGTAACCCTGGTGCCGCAGGGCGAAAAGCCGACGCGCGATCAGTTGGACCAGGCTCGCAAGATTCTGGAGAACCGCGTAAACGGCATGGGCGTCAGTGGCGCTCAAGTTGTTACCGACGGTGACACACTCGTCATTACCGTGCCGGGTGAAGACTCACAGGAGGCCCGTACGCTCGGCCAGACTTCGCAGCTCTTCTTCCGTCCGGTAGAGCAGCCCACGCAGGGCCCTGATGAAGCTGCCTTTGGCGAGGTAGTTAAGAAGACTGCTGAAGATTGGGTGTCAGTCGGTGTCCTGTCGAAGGAGGATGCCACCAAGCGCGTTGATGACCTCTACAAGGACATGAACGAAACGCAGAAGCGTGCAATTGATGCCTTCAAGGAACAGAACCCAGATCAGCCGGTTCCCGAGGAGCTGTCCAAGTCACTGGGCGAGGCCCCGAAGTTGGACGCAACGGCTCCGGCAAAGCCGGCGAACTCGATTGAAGCGGCCGAGCTGCGTACGAAGGTTCGTGACGTGCTGTTGGCGACTCGCCAGTCCGAAGACCCAACGGCACAGTTTGCAGCCGCTGCGCTAATGACCTGCGATAACCGTGATGCAGTTGATCCGCTACAGGGTGCCGATGACCCGGCCAAGCCGCTGGTGACCTGTGCGCCAGAAGGCGGCAAGGCCGTTTTCCTGGGCAAGGCTCCGCTGTTGATTGGGCAGGAGGACGAGGCTAAGGGCGAGCGCCTGTCTGGCGACGCTATCGACACCAATGCGCCGATTACCGGTGGCTACGATCAGCAGTCTGGTCAGATTCAGGTCTCCTTTAGCTTCAAGTCCGGGAAGAATGACACCGGCGCTCGCACATGGACCAAGTTGACCAATGACTACCTGCAGCGGCAGGTCGCTATCGTGTTGGACTCGAAGGTCATTTCCGCCCCGGTGATTCAGGAGGCAACCCCAGTTGGTTCTGCCACCCGCATCACGGGCGACTTCTCAATCGACGAGGCACAGGGGCTGGCCAATAACCTGCGTTACGGTGCACTGCCGCTGTCGTTTGCAGGTGAGGACGGCGAGCCGGGTGGCACGACCACGACTATTCCGGCCATGCTCGGTTCGGCTTCCTTGGAAGCCGGTCTGCTTGCCGGCATTATCGGTATCGCACTGATTGTTGTCTACGCGATTGTTCTCTACCGCGGCCTGGGCGTGATTTCGCTGGTTTCGCTGGCAGCAGCTGGCGCGATGGTTTACGGCGTCCTTGTCCTTCTTGGTCGTTGGATTGGCTACTCGCTCGATCTCGCTGGCATCGCCGGCATCATCATCTCTATCGGTGTAACGGCTGACTCATTCATCGTCTTCTTCGAACGAATCAAGGACGAAATCCGAGCGGGTAGAACATTCCGCTCCGCGGTTCCGCACGCGTGGCGACGAGCACGGCGCACCATCCTATCGGGTAACTTTGTGTCCATCATTGCGGCTGTGGTCCTTTACATCCTGGCCGTTGGCGATGTCCGCGGTTTCGCATTCACACTTGGTCTCTCCACAGCATTCGACATTGTGACGGCTTTCCTCGTGACAGCGCCGTTGGTCATCCTAGCTACTCGTAAGTGGCCAGCTTTGTCCAAGCCGTCGATGAACGGCTTCGGCTCGGTCATGGAGATCGCACAGAGGAATAAGACCGGAGCTGCCGGTAAGAAGGCCGGAGCCTCCGATGCCTCCGCCAGTACGGCTGCCGACACCAGTGCAGCTCACTCCAGCGCGAATGAGGGGAAGTAGGAATCCATGAATACTACTCAGACGAATCCGGCGCTAATTACTGAGCCTGAAAGCGTGAACGACGACTCCTTCTTCCGCCGCCTCTACACCGGCGAGGGGGGAATCAACATCGTCGGCAAGCGGAAGCGCTGGTACCAGATTGCCGCCGCCATCATCGTTGTTGCCTTCGCAGCGATGCTGATTCGCGGCTTCAGCTTCGGGATCGACTTCGAGGGCGGTACCAAGATGACTATGCCGCCGGCCTCAGTGACAACTGAGCAGGCCGAGGAGGTTTTCACCGAAGCCACCGGTGTGAAGCCAGAGCTGGTGCAAATTATCGGTTCTGGTGAGGGCCGAATCCTGGAGATCACCTCTGAGAAGCTGACTCAGGACGAGATTAATAGTGCTCGTGTCGCATTGAACGACGCGTTCAAGCCCGTCGATGTACAGGGGCAGCAGACCCCGGATGCCATTGGTGACTCGACCGTGTCGGAGTCGTGGGGCTCGTCGATTACCAACCGAATGCTGCTGGCTGCAGTGGTGTTCCTTGGCCTGGTGTTCATCTACATCACCATTCACTTCGAGCGCGACATGGCCATTTCCGCCATTCTCGCCCTGGTTGTGGATGCAATCGTGATTATGGGCATCTACGCGCTCATTGGTCTTGACGTCACCCCGGCTACCATTATCGGCTTGCTGACGGTGCTGTCGTTCTCCCTGTACGACACCGTCGTGGTGTTCGACAAGGTCGACGAGAATACGGCGGGCTATCGTTCATCGACACGCAGAAGTTACGCCGAGTTGGTGAACCTGGCAGTCAACCAAACCATCATGCGTTCTATCAACACCACAGTGTCGACGCTCCTGCCAATCCTGGCACTGATGGTCATTGCCGTGGGCATGCTGGGGGTCGGTACGCTGAAGGACCTTGCGCTCGTTCAGCTCATCGGCATTATTCAGGGTACGTTCTCGTCGATCTTCCTGGCTTCGTCGCTGTTGGTGTCTCTCAAGTCGCGGCAGCGTGAATACCGCAAGCATGACGAGGCGGTACTGTCTGCTCGCGCAAAGGCATCTGAGGGGGCCGGATCGGACACCGATTCCGCAACCGCTGATGTTGCGGAGGACTCGGGCTCGAAGGAGTCGTCGGCAAGCGAAATGGAGCAGTCGACGCCGAAACGAACGGTGACGACTCCGAAGCTTGAGGGCGATGGAGACAAGCCGCTTTCTTGGCGTCCTGGGCAGTAGGAGGCAGCGCTTCCCAGCGGTTCGGGTGAAACTACTTTAAAAGCGCATTGTGCGGGTATCGTTGACAGGTACCCGCACTTTTTCTTTTCGCCGAAAAGGAGCTTAAACCTGTGTCGTATGCACACGCGCGTGAGGCATTAGCTGATCAGATTCGGTTTGTGCCCGATTTTCCAGTTGAGGGCGTACTCTTCGAGGACCTGACGCCGGCGCTTGCCGACGCCACGACGTTCGCCCTGATTGTGGACGAAATTTCCGCCAAGGTGGAAGAGTTCGGGGCTGATGTTATAGGCAGCCTAGATGCGCGTGGATTCCTGCTGGGGTCTGCGGTGGCGTACAAGCTCGGACTGGGAGTGCTCGCTATTCGTAAGAAGGGTAAGCTCCCGCCACCTGTGCTGACCGAGACCTATGAGCTGGAATACGGTACGGCCGCACTTGAAATTCCAGCTAGTGGGATTGAGCTGGAGGGCAAGAAAGCCGTACTTGTCGACGATGTGTTGGCAACTGGTGGCACCCTGTGTGCAGCTCGCGCCCTGCTGGAGACAGCTGGTGTCGAGGTAACCGGGCTGTGTACTGTGCTGGAGGTTGAAGGCCTGGGAGCTCGGGAGAAGCTTGCTGATCTGCCTCTGTACGTGGTTAATAAGGGGTGAGTGAGTCATGGCTGATGGGCCCGCACGCCGTTATGGTGCTCGCTTAGCGCGAAGCCTTACCGGTAATAGGACGAAGATACGCCCGGTGCTAGATCCCCTTGTCGCGGTGCATCGACAGGTGCATCCGCGCGCGGATTTGGCTGTGCTTCAGCGTGCCTACGATACCGCCGAGCGCCTTCACGACGGCGTGTACCGGAAATCCGGCGAGCCATACATCACTCACCCGCTTGCAGTCGCCACTATTGCCGCCGAGATCGGCATGGATACCACCACACTGGTGGCGGCGCTGCTGCATGACACGGTCGAAGATACTGATTACACGCTGGAGGACCTGGAGCGGGACTTCGGCCCAGAAGTCGCACGATTGGTCGACGGCGTGACCAAATTGGATAAGGTCGCGTTGGGCTCCGCCGCGGAGGCAGAGACCGTGCGAAAGATGATTATCGCCATGAGCCAGGACCCGCGCGTGCTGGTTATCAAGGTGGCTGACCGGCTGCATAACATGCGCACAATGCGTTTCCTGCCGCCGGAAAAGCAGGCTAAGAAAGCTCGCGAGACTCTCGAGGTGATTGCACCGCTGGCGCATCGTTTGGGAATGGCCAGCGTGAAGTGGGAGTTGGAAGATCTCTCCTTCGCCATTTTGTATCCGAAGAAGTACGACGAGATTGTGCGTTTGGTCGCAGACCGAGCGCCGCAGCGGGACCGGTACATTCAGGAAGTCTCCGAGATGATCCAGAAGGATCTGAAGGAGTCTCACATTGCTGCTGAGGTACAGGGCAGGCCGAAGCACTACTGGTCGATTTATCAAAAGATGATTGTCCGCGGCCACGAGTTCGACGAGATTTTTGACCTGGTCGGACTTCGAGTTCTGGTGGACACGACCAAGGACTGCTACGCCGCCATGGGTGCCGTCCACTCGCTGTTCAAACCGATGCCGGGGCGATTCAAGGACTATATTTCCGCGCCACGCTTCGGGGTTTACCAGTCGTTGCACACAACGGTCATTGGTCCAGGCGGGTCCCCGCTAGAAGTGCAGATTCGCACCCATGAGATGCACTACAACGCTGAGTACGGCATTGCCGCACACTGGCGCTACAAGGAAACTAAGGGCTCTCACAAGGGAGATTCCGCCGAAGTCGATCAGATGGCGTGGATGCGTCAGCTGCTGGATTGGCAGCGTGAAGCCGCAGATCCTAACGAGTTCCTGGACTCGCTGCGCTATGACCTCTCAGTCACTGAAATTTTTGCGTTCACGCCTAAGGGCGATGTCATCACATTGCCCGCGGACTCCACGCCCGTTGACTTTGCCTACGCGGTCCATACTGAAGTAGGTCACCGCTGTATTGGTGCCAAAGTCAACGGCAAACTAGTGGCGTTGGAATCACCGCTAAAAACTGGCGACCGCGTCGAGATTTTCACGTCCAAGGATGCCCATTCCGGTCCGTCTAAGGACTGGGAGAAGTTTGTTAAAACTCCACGTGCGCGGGCAAAGATCCGTCAGTGGTTTGCTAAGGAGCGCCGTGAGGAGGCGCTCGATGCCGGACGTGACGCACTGGCTGCAGAGGTACAGCGCGGCGGTCTGCCGATGCACCGCCTGTTCACTCCGGCGTCAATCAAGCAGATTGCCTCCGAGCTGCACTATGCGGATGTTGATGCGCTCTATACCGCTATCGGTAAGGGGCAGGTCTCAGCGCAGCATGTGACTCACCGCCTGATGGCGCAGTTCTCGAGCACGGACGATGCCGAAGAGCAGCTGGTCTCCCGCACGCCAATTTCAAAGATGAACGTGCACAACACTCCGCGCCGAGCTGATAGCACCGGTGTGTTGGTAGAAGGCAGCGCGGATATGGCCGCTAAGCTTGCCAAATGCTGTACGCCTGTGCCGGGCGATGCCATCTTTGGCTTCGTCACCCGTGGCGGTGGGGTCAGTGTGCACCGTACGGACTGTACTAATGCGGAGAAGTTGCACCAGGAGCCCGAGCGCATTATCGAGGTCTCCTGGGCAACAGATTCCTCCGGTGCGGTCTTCATGGTCACGGTGCAAATCGAAGCGCTTGACCGTCATGGACTGCTCTCGGAGATTACTCGCGTCTTCTCCGATCAGAAGGTCTCAATCCTGTCGACGTCCTCCCATACCTCCGATGACCGCGTCGCGGTGATGCGCTTCAGCTTCGAAGTCTCAGACACCAAACAGATGGGGTATATCTTCAACATTCTGCGCGGTGTCGAGGGAGTCTTCGATGTCTACCGCATTACTTCTGGGCAGTAATCGCTTTACGACGGGTAGTGCCTCCAGCTACCTGAATCCGGCACTGGCCTACTATCTGAGGCTTATTGATGGGTTCGTGGCCGATCCCCGGTGAGGGATTCACCTTTGACCACGCTGGAGCGCATCGATAAGTGAAAAGGACGAAGGAGCGTCTGCATTAAAACAAGGGGCCAAGGTGAAAACCTTGGCCCCTTTAACCGATTAATTTCTCAATCAGTTAGTTGAGTCAGCTACTTGACTTCCGCCTTCTCAATACGGACTTCCTTGGCTGGCTTACCGTCAGAGGTACCGCCACCCTCGATACCGTTCTTCGCAATGTCCGCAACCGTCTTGGTGCCCTCGTCAGTCATGGAGCCAAGCACGGTGTACTGCGGAGGCAGCTGAGAATCTGCCCAGTTGAGGAAGAACTGGCTGCCGTTGGCATCCGGGTCGCTCGGGTTTGCCATGGCGATAGAGCCCTTCGGGTACACCAACGGGGTGTTCTGATCCAGGCCAGAATCCTTGACCGGCCACTCGCCAGCGAACTTGAAGCCCGGGCCACCGGTACCGGTACCAGTCGGGTCGCCACACTGCAGAACGTTCAGGCCACCACCGGTAATACGGTGGCACACGGTGTCGTTGAAGTAGTCGGACTTAGCCATGTGCTCAATTGCATTGACGCCGCAAGGTGAAATAGCGCGGTCCAGCTCCATCGGAATGTCGCCCTGGTTAGTCTTCAGAGTGATGGTTACAGTGCCAGTGGCGGGAACGTTGTCGGTAGCTGGCTTATCGATGTCCTTCGATGCCTCGCCATCATCCGGGTAGTCACAGCTCACGGTTTCCGGAAGCGGGAAAGAGCGCTTCATCGGAACCTTTTCACCGCTGACGGGAGTAGCTGTCAGGGCTGCAGGTTCGACTGGAGTCGTGGATTCATCAGCGGCCTCATTGTCGTCAGCGCCGCCAGCCGTGGTCAGCAGGTAGATTCCGCCACCGATAAAGAGCAGGATAGCCAAAGTGGTTACGACAACGCCCAGTGGCTTCAGCTTCTCGGCACGCGCACGGCGCTTCAGTTCGCGCTCGAGCGTCCGCATCGCATCTTTGCGCCTTTGCTCATTGTTTGCCACTAGTTACTCTCCGTATCTCTTAGTCATCGATTGCCGGTGACGGAACGCCAGCGGGCAATCTTGCCCATCGAAAGTGACCGAAACAGAGGCGAACGCTCAGTCGGTCACTGTCGCATACACAAACGACTATTATGCCCGGTATCGCGTCTCATTTGCGAGATGACAGGCCAAGGCGCAAGGGGAAAGGTGCTCGTTTCCTGTTGTCGGAAGTTGTAAGTAGCCTGCCGGGGGATGTACAGAATCGTTACAATGGGACGGCATGGAGATATTTGGTTTCGCAGCCGGCCCTTTTCAGACCAACTGCTACGTGGCAACAGGCGCTCCGGAAATGGACGGCCTGTCCACCCCATGTGTCATTATCGACCCGGGCATGGGAGCGCTCGAGATAATCCGCGGCGAGGTTGAGAAGCGAGATTGGAAGCCGGAAGCAATTCTGCTTACCCATGGTCATATCGACCACGTCCGCGATGTCGCGGAGGCCGCCGACTTCTGGGGTATCCCCGTCTTCATTCACGAAAGCGACAATGTGTTGCTGGCCAATCCGAAACTTGGCGGTTCTTCTTTCGGACACCTCTTTGACATCGATTCTATGCAGGCTTATACAAAAGCCGATTTCTTCGAGGATGGCGACGAAGTAAAGTGGGCAGGGTTGAATTTCGAAGTCATTCACGCACCGGGTCACTCTCCGGGATGCGTAATGCTGCGCGCTTCCGATGGGGAAGATGAGATTATCTTCAGCGGGGACGTCCTCTTTAAGGGAGCTATTGGTCGCGTAGATTTGCCGGGCAGTAGTCCGGAGCACATGCAGCAGTCGTTGAAGGATAAGGTCCTCCCGCTGGCGGATGACCTTATGATTCTTCCGGGCCATGGCTCCGCATCGTCGATAGGCGAGGAGCGCGCGACCAACCCGTTCCTGCAAAACCTCACCTAGCCTGGCTGACACGTCGTGAGAGTTGGCAGGTAGAGTTAGCGGAGTGAACTCTAGCCAGAAGCCAAAGAAGTTGAAGCCATTCTCCGCGCCCAAGGGCGTACCGGATTATGTCCCGCCGGTCTCCCGCGAATTCGAGGCGGTGCGAAACTCATTCCAGCACCGCGCACGACTTGCGGGCTATGAGCACATTGAGCTGCCAATTTTCGAGGAAACCGGACTTTTTGCACGCGGTGTAGGTGAATCGACGGACGTCGTCACCAAGGAGATGTACACGTTCGCCGACCGCGGCGACCGCTCGGTCACCCTGCGCCCGGAGGGTACCGCGGGCGTGATGCGCGCGGTCATTGAGCACAATCTGGACCGCGGTCAGTTGCCGGTCAAGCTCTCCTACGCGGGGCCGTTCTTTCGCTATGAACGCCCACAGGCAGGCCGTTACCGTCAGTTGCAGCAGGTAGGCGTAGAGGCGATCGGCATCGATGATCCTGCGCTGGACGCTGAGGTCATCGCGCTTGCCGACGCATGTTTCCGCGGCATCGGCCTGGAAGGATTCCGGCTTGAGCTGACAAGCCTCGGTGACAACACCTGTCGCTCTGAGTACCGCGCTAAGCTGCAGGAATTTTTGTTTGACCTGCCTCTGGATGAGGAAACGCGCCACCGTGCAAACATCAACCCGCTGCGCGTCCTCGACGATAAGCGACCGGAAATGCAGGAAATGCTTGCCGACGCACCGCTGATGCTGGACCACCTTTCTGACAGCGCTCGCAGTCACTTTGAAGCTGTGACTGGACTGTTGGATGACATGAGGGTGCCCTATGTCATCAATCCTCGAATGGTGCGCGGACTGGACTATTACACCAAGACGTGCTTCGAGTTTGTTCACGACGGCCTGGGTGCTCAGTCGGGTATCGGTGGCGGTGGTCGCTACGACGGGCTGATGGCGCAGCTCGGCGGCCAAGAGCTGTCGGGAATTGGCTTTGGTTTGGGTGTAGATCGCGCGCTGCTCGCACTGGAAGCAGAGAGCAAGCAGGCCAGCGATGGTCGACGCGTCGACGTCTATGGTGTTGCGCTCGGTGAAGAAGCCGCTCACGCTATGGCGCTGCAGATCAATAAGCTGCGTCAAGCGGGTATCCGCGCGGATATGTCCTACGGTGGCCGCGGTCTGAAGGGGGCAATGAAGGGCGCCGATCGCGCTGGAGCCCGATTTGCGTTGGTCCTCGGCGAGTCTGAATTGGCCGCGGGCGAGGTTCAGCTGAAGAACCTCGAGTCCCACGAGCAGCACGCAGTGGCCCTAGATGCACTGGTTCAGGAGCTGCAGTCGCGCATCTAGGAAACGCGCATTTGTTGAGTGCGGAGTCTAGCTGTAGACGCCGCGCTCGAGAGTGTCGCACTGAGACATCTTTCCTGACTTGTAGCCGGTGAGGAATGCCTTCGTGCGCTGCTCGGCCGAGCCGTGGGTCCAGGAGTCCGGTTGAACACCACCGCCGGAATGCTGCTGGATGGTGTCATCGCCAATGGCCTTTGTAGTTTTGAGGGCATCGGCAACCTGCTCGTCGGAAAGCGGTTCGAGGATTGCGTCCGGCCCCTTGTCCGCGTAATGAGCCCAGATTCCCGCGTAGCAGTCGGCCTGCAGCTCGATCTTTACAGCGTCGGAATCGGGGCCCGGTTCGTTGTAGTTGCTGCGGCCGAGGGTGCCCTCCAACTTCTGGATGTGATGTCCGAATTCGTGGGCCACGACGTATTCCTGTGCGAGAGGCCCGTTGCCTCCGCCCATGCGCTCCAGGGTGCTAAAGAACTCCGTGTCGAAGTAGGCCGTTTGATCGGCGGGGCAGTAGAACGGGCCGGTGGATGAGGACGCTGCGCCACAGCCCGACTGAGTGGAGCCTTCAAAGAGGACTAGACCTGGGTTCGTGTACTCGATGCCAGCCTGTGCGGGGAGCTGTTCTTCCCAGACTCGGTCGACCGAAATACCGGTGAATTCCATGCGGCAATCGATGCGGCTGTTGGCATCTTCGCCGGTCTTGCAAGGATCCTCACCAGGGGACTGCTGTGCAGTTTGTGAGGACTGGTTGTTCTGGGCACCCGTCAGCTGTCCCAATTGTCCCGGGTCACCGCCGAGAAGTAAGTACAGGCCAATGAGGACAAGGCCGCCGATGCCGCCGCCGCCTACTGCAATAGCGCGGCCACCGCCCGAGCGTCGCTCGGCACGAGCCGAGCTCTTTTGGAAGTCATTCCGGAAGGTCATAGGAGTAAGACTATTGCAAAGGGTGCGGAAAACGGGCCATTGAATAGCGCTGCGTCAAAGTTTCCGTATGTAAGTCAACGTCAGGGCCTACGAAAATACTTGTCTAAGTGAGTACATGAAGCCCGAGGTAAACCCAAGGCGATGACTGGTAATAGGCAAAATAGCTGGGGTCTTCTTCTCACCTTTATGGCTTCAAGGTAGACTACACGGACGAAACCGCTATCCACAGCGTTAATCCCTATAGCACCAATTTTGGAAGGACCAATTCGCAGTGCTTCGTACGCATCTTGCCGGAGACCTCCGCGCTGACCTCGCCGGCAGCACAGTAACCCTGACCGGTTGGGTAGGACGCCGCCGTGACCATGGTGGCGTGATCTTTATCGACATGCGTGACCGCTCCGGTTACGCTCAGGTTGTGTTCCGCAACAGCGAAGTTGCTGAGCGTGCACACCACCTGCGCAGCGAGTACTGCATTCAGGTCACCGGTGTCGTTGAAAAGCGCCCGGAGGGCTCCGAAAACCCGAACCTGGCATCGGGTGAAATTGAGGTCAATGTCACGGAGCTGACCATCCTCAACGAGTCGGCGGCATTGCCGTTCCAGCTCGAGGATGTTGGAACTTCTGGCACTGTGGGCGAAGAAGCCCGCCTGAAGTACCGCTACCTAGACCTGCGCCGTGAAGGCCCGGCCAAGATTATGCGTCTCCGTGCGGCGGTCAACCGCGCAGCCCGTAAGGTGCTGGACAGTCACGACTTCACGGAAATTGAGACTCCGACGTTGACTCGCTCTACGCCGGAAGGCGCTCGTGACTTCGTGGTGCCGGCTCGTTTGAAGCCGGGCACTTTCTACGCACTGCCGCAGTCCCCGCAGCTGTTCAAGCAGCTGCTTATGGTCGCGGGCATGGAGCGCTACTACCAGATCGCCCGCTGCTACCGCGATGAGGACTTCCGCGCTGACCGCCAGCCGGAGTTCACTCAGCTCGACGTTGAGATGAGCTTCGCCGAGCAGGACGATGTCATTGCGCTGGCAGAAGAGATTCTGGTTGCTATCTTCGCCGAGGCCGGTGTCACTGTTCAGACTCCGATTCCACGCATGACCTTCAAGGAGGCCATGGAGAAGTACGGTTCTGACAAGCCGGACTTGCGCTTCGACATTCCGCTGGTGGAGTGCACCGAGTTCTTCAAGGACACCACTTTCCGCGTCTTCCAGAACGACTACGTCGGTGCGGTCGTGATGGACGGAGGCGCTTCGCAGCCTCGTCGTCAGCTCGACGCCTGGCAGGATTGGGCCCGCCAGCGCGGCGCAAAGGGCCTGGCCTACATCCTCGTTGGGGAGGACGGCACTCTGGGCGGCCCGGTCGCCAAGAACATTACTGACGCAGAGCGTGAAGGTATCGCGGCGCACGTCGGCGCGAAGCCCGGTGACTGCATCTTCTTCGCTGCCGGTGACGCTAAGAGCTCCCGTGCACTGCTGGGTGCCGCTCGTGGAGAGATTGCCAAGAAGCTCGGCCTGATCAAGGAAGGCGACTGGGCATTCACCTGGGTCGTCGACGCACCGTTGTTTGAGCCGGCTGCCGACGCCACTGCTTCCGGTGACGTTGCCCTGGGCCACTCCCAGTGGACTGCTGTGCACCACGCCTTCACCTCGCCGAAGCCGGAGCATATGGATACCTTCGACAAGGATCCTGGTAACGCTCTGGCTTACGCCTACGACATCGTCTGCAACGGCAACGAAATTGGTGGCGGCTCCATTCGTATTCACCGCCCAGATGTTCAGAAGCGCGTCTTCGACGTTATGGGCATCGGCGAGGAAGAGGCACAGGAGCAGTTCGGATTCCTGCTGGACGCCTTCCAGTACGGCGCTCCGCCGCACGGTGGTATTGCATTCGGTTGGGACCGTATCGTTTCCCTGTTGGCCGGCGTTGACTCCATTCGCGAAGTTATCGCCTTCCCGAAGTCCGGTGGCGGCGTTGACCCGTTGACTGACGCCCCGACTCCGATTACCGCTCAGCAGCGCAAGGAGACCGGTATCGACTTCAAGCCGAAGCCAAAGCCGAAGGCAGATGGCGCTAAGGCGGCAGCCGACGCAGGCGACAGCAAGTAAACAAAGAAATCACATTGCGAGGAATGTGATCTGCCACTCCAGCTTGGACAGCGCGAGCGGGATCAATTCCTCCTAACCAAGGCGGTACGGGCCACAACACACCATCCGTATCGCCTGACTGAAACTGGCTCATTGAAAGGGCATTCAATGGAGTACTCGGACGACGCTGCAGCAGAGGTTGACAGCGTAGTTAAAGATGCAGAGACACTGCTTTCCGCACGATTCGGCGGCACTCCAGTGTTGTCGGATCCAGAAGTACTTACAGGCCAGTCAAACGCTTTGGTTGTCCGCGTGCGGGTCGCCACAAATCCCTTTATGCAGGAGCGCACGGTCGTCGTAAAGCAGATTCCTAGGACGACTGACGACGTCGATCCTGCCGTTTTACGGGAAGTTGTGGCGTACCAGTTCATCAATACGCTGCCTGACGACGTTCGCCCGGGGCCTCAGCTTCTTGCTTACGATGTTTCAAAGCAGCTTTTGGTTCTCAGCGACGTCGGTGTCGTGGAAACTCTTGCGGACGTACTCTTTCGTGGCGATGAAGAGCGTCGATTGCGCGCGTTCCGCAGCCTCGGCGCGTCGCTGGGGCGGATGCATATTCACACGCACACCCGCGAAGAGGGGTTTGAGACCCTGCGTCGTCGTATGTGGGTGAAGAACAAGGTCGATCGCGAGGCACTCGAGGCGCGTGACCACGGCATTGTGTCGGGAATTCGCTTTGGCATGCGAGCTATCGAGGGTTCCGGCATTCCTGTTCCCGACGCTGTGCGCTCTTTCGGCGAGGATGCTGCTCGTCGAATTGAGAAGGGCACGCATAGGGCGTTTACGCCGTTTGACCTCGCCCCGGACAATATTCTGCTGGCGGACAAGGTCCAGTTCCTCGACTATGAGTGGGCTGGTTACCGCGATGTCATCTTCGACGTGGCCAGCGTCGTCGCGGGCTTCCCGCTGCACGTTTTCGTGGAGCGCCCATCTGAGGCAGAGGTAGACGTGTTTGTCCGTGCCTGGATGGAAGAGATTCGTGACCATTGGTATCGCGGCACGAGCGACCGCCGTTTGATGGCGTTCATTGCTGCGGCGTTGCTCGGTTGGTTTTTCATCTCTGCAACGGTTTCCTTCTTCGGTTCTCCGAAGCAAGCGCTGTGGGTGGGGCATGAAGGACGCACGGATCTGAAACCGGAAGTTGGCGGCTCAGCACTGGAGCGGCGCGACATGGCTAACACGGCTCGCGCCATTGCGCAGTTCGCCCATAAGTGTGAGGACGATCGTGCCGACGAGCTGGAACAGTTCGCGCATGCTGTAATTGATTTCTTAGAGGAAGAGGAAGGCTAGGGCACACGTGGCGGATCCGAATAAGCTGCCGTCAGGCGGTGCAAACGGCTCCGCCGATGACGCACCAGGGCTTTTCGACGAGTCTTCGGTCACCAGCCCTACAGCGGCCAAGAGCCAAGGTCGGAGTGCGGGGCCAGGAAGCACTGGCCTGAACTCCGATGCGAGCGCCTATTTTCACCCAGGTGCACACGCGCCATTGGCGGTTCGAATGCGACCGCGAAACCTCGATGAAGTCGTTGGTCAAGACCACCTGTTAGCCCCCGGAGCACCGTTGCGCCGTCTGGTTGAAGGTGGCGGCGACACCTCCGTTATTCTGTTCGGCCCTCCTGGAACAGGCAAGACCACTCTCGCCAGTTTGATTTCCGCGGCGACTGGACGACACTTTGAAGCGCTTTCCGCGCTTAATGCCGGGGTGAAGGAAGTGCGTGCGGTTATCGATACTGCTCGTCGCACACTCGTTAACCAGGGCATTCAAACGGTGCTCTTCATCGACGAGGTGCACCGTTTTTCCAAGACTCAGCAGGATGCCCTGTTGAGTGCCGTGGAAAACCGGATTGTCCTTCTCGTCGCGGCAACGACGGAAAACCCATCCTTCTCGGTGGTGTCCCCGTTGCTCAGTCGGTCACTTCTGTTGCAGTTGCAGCCACTGGATGACGGAGCCGTCGGCACGCTCATTGATCGAGCACTTACTGATGAGCGAGGCCTCAATGGTCGCGTCAGTATGACAGACGATGCACGCAAACAGCTCATTGCGCTGGCAGCTGGTGATGCCCGTCGTTCCCTCACGTACCTCGAGGCAGCCGCGGAAGCCGTAGCCGATGGTGAGCAGATTACCGCCGAGTCGCTTGCCAATTCGATCAACCGGGCCGTGGTTCGCTATGACCGCGATGGCGACCAGCATTACGACGTCACCAGCGCGTTTATTAAGTCCGTTCGCGGATCTGATGTCGATGCTGCCCTGCATTACCTGGCGCGGATGATTGAGGGTGGGGAAGACCCACGGTTTATTGCCCGCCGAATCGTAATTTTGGCCAGCGAAGACATCGGTATGGCCGACCCGACAGCTCTGCAAACCGCCGTCGCCGCGGCGCAGGCAGTTGCCTTGATAGGGATGCCGGAAGCCCGGCTGACGCTGGCGCAGGCCACGATTCACTTGGCCACGGCACCAAAATCCAATTCGGTCATAAGCGCTATCGACGGGGCGTTGAAGGATGTACGTTCCGGGAAGACCGGGCCGGTGCCACCGCATTTGCGCGACGGACATTACAGCGGGGCTAAGGATCTTGGCCACGCGGTGGACTATATCTACCCGCACAATGACCCCATGGGCGTTGTTGCCCAACAGTATCCACCAGACCAGTTGGTGGGCACTGATTATTTCGTCCCATCCAACCACGGTCGTGAAAACGGCATGGCTGAATACCTCGGACGCATTCGCCGAATTATCCGGGGGAGGCGCCGGAAATCGAAGTAGGCGAGATCGGTTGGAATCTACGGGGTGCCGGTGGGGTGGTTTTAAAGTTGCTCGAACCGAGCGGGTAGACTGCTAGTTTTGTATTAAACATCTCGGACGCTCGACGTGAAACGAGGAAGTAGAACACCGTGCAGACTCATGAAATTCGAAATCGCTTCATCCAGCATTTCGTAAAGGCGGGACACACCGAGGTCCCCAGCGCCTCTCTGGTTTTGGATGACCCGAACCTGCTGTTTGTTAATGCCGGCATGGTGCCGTTCAAGCCCTACTTCCTCGGCAATGAGACTCCGGACTTCTCCACCGCGACCTCAATTCAGAAGTGCGTGCGCACACTGGACATTGAAGAGGTGGGTATCACCACCCGCCACAACACCTTCTTCCAGATGGCGGGTAACTTCTCATTCGGAAATTACTTCAAGGAAGGTGCCATCACTCATGCATGGAGCCTTCTGACTGGTGCTGTTGAGGACGGCGGCTTTGGCATCCCGGCTGAGAAGCTGTGGGTGACAGTTTACCTCGATGACGATGAGGCCCATGACATCTGGCATGAGAAGGTTGGCGTGCCGGAGGAGCGCATTCAGCGCCGAGGTATGGCGGACAACTACTGGTCTATGGGTGTGCCTGGCCCGTGTGGTCCGTGCTCAGAGATTTTCTACGACCGCGGCCCGGAGTACGGTGCTGATGGTGGCCCAGAGGCGGACGAGGATCGCTACATCGAGATTTGGAACCTCGTCTTCATGGAAAACGAGCGTGGCGAAGGAACAGGCAAGGACTCTTTCGAGATTCTTGGCCCGCTGCCGAAGAAGAACATCGATACCGGTATGGGTATCGAGCGCGTTGCTTTCCTGCTGCAGGGTGTCGACAACGTGTACGAAACCGACCTTCTGCGTCCGGTTATCGATGAGGCGGAGAAGCTTACCGGTTCGAAGTACAGCTCGAACCACCAGGACAACATCCGTTTCCGCGTCATCGCTGACCACAGCCGCACCGGATTGATGCTGATGCTTGACGGTGTCACTCCGTCGAACTCCGATCGTGGCTATATCCTGCGTCGCCTGCTGCGCCGCATTATCCGCTCTGCGCGCCTGCTGGGCGCTAACGGTCCGGTACTGGAGAAGCTGATTGGTATTGCGGCCGAGACCATGACCCCGTCGTACCCAGAGATCGCGGAGAACTGGAACCGTATTCGCCGCGTCGCCGTCGCCGAGGAAAAGGCCTTCACCAAGACGCTGTCTGCCGGTGAAGAGCTTTTCGAGCGCGCTGCCACCAAGGCCAAGGCAGAGGGGAAAACCGTTCTATCCGGGCACGATGCCTTCACCCTGCATGACACCCACGGCTTCCCAATCGACCTGACCATCGAAATGGCCGAAGAAGCTGGCCTGACCATCGACCGTGAGGAATTCGATCGCGAGATGGCTGAGCAGCGTGCGCGTGCGAAGGCCGATAGCCAGGCAAAGAAGCAGTCGCACACCGACCTGCACGTCTACCGCGAGTTCATCGATGAACACCCGACGTCCTTCACTGGTTACGATCGGCTTGCCGACGAATCCACGATTCTCGGCATCATTGCTGATGGCCAGAAGCAGTCGTTTGCCGCAGAGGGCGATGAGATTGAGGTTATCCTCGATCGCACTCCGCTCTACGCCGAGGCCGGAGGCCAGCTGGCTGACCGCGGTCGCATCGTGACTGATTCCGGCGCTGTGGTCCACATCAACGATGTCCAAAAGGTGGGCAAGAAGCTGTGGCTACACAAGGGCATCGTCACCGCCGGTGAGTTCACTCCAGGAGTGTCCGCTGAAGCTTTGGTCGACGAGCAGTGGCGTCACGGTGCTCGTCAGGCACACACTGCAACTCACTTGATTCACGGTGCTCTGCGTCAGGTACTGGGGGATACTGTAACTCAGGCTGGTTCCATGAATAAGCCGGGCTACCTCCGTTTCGACTTCAAGTACGGTGAGCAGCTCACACCGGAACAGCTCCGTGAGATTGAGCAGATTACCAATGAGGCTGTCGACAACGACTGGGCTGTCAATACTGCCGAGATGCCGTTGGAAGAGGCCAAGGCCACGGGCGCCATGGCATTGTTCAATGAGAACTACGGCGACATCGTCCGCGTTGTCGAGGTCGGAGGCCCGTTCTCAATTGAGCTGTGTGGCGGTACTCATGTTTCGCATTCCTCGCAGATTGGTCCGGTAGCTGTGCTGGGCGAGTCTTCTGTCGGATCGGGCGTGCGCCGAATTGAGGCCTACTCGGGTATGGATTCCTTCCGCTACCTGTCCACTGAACGCCTCCTGGCTGAGCGACTGGCCACTGAATTCAAGGCTCCGTCTGCTGAGCTGCCAGACCGCATTGCAGCACTGGCTGAGAAGCTGAAGGCTGCAGAGAAGCAGCTCGCTGATTTCAAGGCCGGCCAGCTGCTGGCCAATGCTGCGTCTCACCTGGAGTCCGCTCGCACCATCGGCGATGTCACCTACCTCGGCCTTAAGCTTCCCGACGGTACGGAGATGAAGGACATCCGTTCGCTGGCTAATGACTTGGCGAAGCGACTTGGGGATCGCCCAAGCGTCATTGCGCTGATTTCCAACGCCAGCGGCAAGGTTCCGTTTGCGGCCTCGGTTTCGGATGAAGCCGTCAATCGCGGTATTAAGGCCGGCGATTTGGTGAAGCTAATGGGTGCCGAGGTCGGCGGCAAGGGCGGCGGTAAACCGGCAATGGCACAGGGCTCCGGCTCTGATGCCTCCGGTATCGACGCGGCATTGGCCGCTGTTGAGGCCGAACTGTCCAAGTAGTCAATAAACGGCTGTGCTAACGGAAGAGCAGTAAAGAATGGCTAAGCCCCGCATTGACACCCCCGGCCAGGATGATCCCGGTAGGGGTCGACGGCTCGGAATTGACGTCGGGGATGTCCGCGTTGGTGTCGCGGTCTCGGACCCCGACTGCATCCTGGCGACCCCAGTTGAAACAGTCACTCGAGCAACGGGGCGAAAAGATCCTGACGGGCCGGATATTGACCGGCTCGTGGAACTTGCCACTGAACTTGAGGTCGTCGAGATTGTTGTCGGCATGCCCCTTATGCTCGACGGCTCATTCGGGACTTCTGCGCGGAAAGCTACTGACGTTGGATTCCGGCTGCAGCGTCGACTCGGTGACCGCGTCGTAGTCCATTACGCCGACGAGCGGATGACGACGGTAATGGCCCAATCGCGGCTGCACGCAGCAGGTATTGATGTTAAGTCCGGGCGGAAGATTATTGACCAGGCTGCGGCAGTAGAAATTCTGCAGTCCTGGTTGGACAGACGGGCAAAAGCCTTGGACGGAATTACCGACTAGGGGGGGCACACAAAAGTTACCGAAAGGTGACAATTCACCCGCCTTTGCGCAATTATTAAGTGTGTAATACCTATGCACGTCTCTGCGTGCATAGGATTTGAAAAGTTGAAGTGGCGATTCACACCTACAATGCAACCTAGTGCTACGACTTCGTCGTAAAGCTATGTCGCACCAGTCGTTATCAGTCGCGTGTCGTACCCAAATGGGAAGACTTTTTGCTGATACCGATGGGAGAGTGAGTTGCATTCGAGGAGATTATTGATGAGTAAAGACGCGCAGACTGCGCGCCGCACTGGTAACGGCGGTGCCGACGGGGACCGCTCTGGTGCTCGCAGCGGTGGGACAAAGCCTCGAGTTCGTCACCGCCAAACGGCAGTGGCAATCAATGTGACTTCTGTTCTGTTATGCGTGTTGGTCCTCGGAGTGATTGGCCTCGTCTGGAATCGTGGGGGCATTGTTGACGATTACGACGGCAAAGCTGAGGGTCCATTGACGATTGTCGAGGTCAGTGAAGGAACATCACTTACTGATTTGTCCAACCAATTGGTGGAAAGCGGCGTTGTCAAGTCTTCCCGTGCGTTCATCCAGGCCGCGAATGAAAACTCTCATTCAAGTGAATTGCAGCCGGGTTTCTACCGACTCCACCAGCGGATGAAGGCCGACGAGACCGTCGAGGCTCTCCTGGATGTCGAAAATCAGGTCGGTACCGTTGACATTCCGACTGGCGCCCGTTTTGCCGATACCCGCATTGTGTCCTCATCGGATGTACGTAAGGGAATCTTCTCGCTTATTTCAGAGGCCACTTGTGTTGAGGACAATGACTGCGTGTCCAAGGCCGATCTCGAACGTGCTGCTGGCGAAGCCGATTTGGCCGCGCTCGGTGTTCCAGAATGGGCACGGGACGCGGTAGCTGCGCGTGGCAACGACCCTCGTCGTCTTGAGGGACTCATTACGCCGGGTATTCATCACCTTGACCCGCAGCAGACGCCCGAACAGATGCTGGCAAAATTGGTCAAGGAATCGGTGAAGAACTATGAGGACACAGGGATCATGGCTTCAGCGGACATGGTTGGTCTGTCTCCATACGAGCTGATTACCGCAGCTTCTTTGATTCAGATGGAGTCGCCAGATGGCGACTTCGACAAGGTTGCTCGCGTTATTCTGAACCGTTTGGACGAACCGATGCAGCTGCAGTTCGACTCGACAGTCAACTACGACCTGCAAGATCAGGAAATCGCAACCACGGATGAGGACCGCGCGCGAAAGACCGCGTGGAACACCTACGCCAAGGAAGGGTTGCCGGAAACCCCGATTGCTTCGCCTTCCATCGAGGCGATTCGTGCCATGGAAAATCCGGCTGACGGCACCTGGCTGTACTTTGTCACGGTGGACAAGGAAGGAAATACCGTCTTTAGCACGACCTTCGAAGAGCACGAGGCCGCTATCGACGAGTCTCGCAGCAATGGCGTGCTGGATTCCAACCGCTAAGAGGTAGAACTCCTATGCCTATAACCCATCGCGCAGCCGTGCTGGGAGATCCGATTGATCACTCGTACTCGCCGGCTATTCACAACGCCGGTTACCGCGCTGCGGGAATGAATGACTGGCACTACGACCGCATTCGCTGCAACGCCGAAGAGCTTGCCGACGTCGTTGGTGGCGCAGACCCAAGTTTCCAGGGGTTTTCCGTCACGATGCCCGGCAAGTTTGCCGCGCTGGACTTCGCCGATGAAGTCAGTGAGCGCGCACGGCTCATTGGTTCAGCGAACACCCTGGTCCGTCGTGATTCCGGCTGGTTTGCCGACAACACTGACGGTGACGGCGTATTGGGAGCACTGCGCGAGATTGACTGCACGAACGCACCACGTGGTCGCGCGGTTGTTGTTGGTGCCGGTGGCACGGCACGACCGGCACTTTGGGCGCTGTCGCAACTGGGGGTCAATCATGTCACCGTAGTAGCGCGCTCCGAGCGCGCATATGACATTGAACCGCTAGCTGCCGCGCTGGGGATGGAATTTGTTTGGGTGACTTTTGATGTTCCAAACCTGGCAGATATTGCAGGCAATGCCGACGTGCTGGTCTCCACGGTGCCGTCAGCCGCAATTGAATCGGTTGCTGGTTACCTCGCTCGAGCACCGAAGATTCTCGACGTCATTTACAATCCCTGGCCAACCCCGCTTGTGAAAGCAGCGGAACGCGGAGGGACACAGGCGGTCGGCGGACTGTCCATGTTGCTACATCAAGCGGTGGGACAGTTTGAGCAGTTCACTGGACGCACTCCCGATGTCGAGGCGATGCGCGCAGCGCTGCCGAAATAGCTCACACCCGTTACAATCCCACAGTTATGGGGTGGGGAATAACCGAGATAGGGCTGTCTCCGATTGGACAGCACAGGAGTGACCCGGTCTACCTTGACCGGGTTTTCTATTTCCTAGTCGTGATGCTTGTACTCGGCTGGGGCGGTATTGGCTGCTGGTTAGATGTGACTCGGCGAAGACTACCGAACTGGTGGCTGGTGCTAGGGGCAGTGAGCCTGATATTGATCACTGGAATGGTGCTCCAGCAAAAGAGCACCTTGGCTGACGATCTCGCTAGTGCAGTCGCAGCCATAGGAACAGGGATAGGCCTCTGGTTTGGCCTCTATTTAGCAGTCTTCATAATCACCCCACGCTCGATGGGGGCCGGAGATGTGAAGCTCGCAGCAATTCTGGGTGGCGTTGTCGGTCTGGAATCGGGTGAGCCAGTGGCGGCAGCAATCTGGATTGCAGTGGCAATTCTGTTGGCTGCGGGACTCACTCTCCTCATGGCAGGAGCCACCGCGGGAAAGCGGGGTTGGGATGACCGTCGTAAAGCGAAAACAGCGCCTGTGCCGGCGAGCGTGCCTCATGGGCCTGCGATGCTTGCAGCAACCGCCATTGTGTGGGGGATAAGCGGAGGGCACCTACAAGTCCCCTGAAGCGGTAAACCAGGGGCGATGAAATGGGGCATATTTGAAACTTGGATGCCCCCAAATGCACAAGAAGTACGGCAAACGTGACATTATGATACCTATGCTTCGTTGGACTACCGCGGGTGAATCTCACGGCAAAGCGCTTATCGCTCTCGTAGAAGGCGCGCCAGCCGGACTTCCCCTGACTACAGATGACGTATCACGCCACCTCGCACGCCGCCGCCTCGGTTATGGTCGCGGGGCGCGAATGAAGTTTGAGGCTGATGAGGTCACGCTGCTGACTGGCATTCGACACGGTGAGACGCTGGGAGCGCCGATTGGCATTATGGTTGGCAACTCCGAATGGCCCAAGTGGACCGAGGTCATGAGCGCGGATCCGGTTGACCCAGCTGCTTTGGATACAGCCCGTGGCGCCACCTTAACCCGCCCGCGCCCGGGGCATGCCGATTTCAACGGCATGCTGAAGTACAACCACACCGATGCTCGAAACATCCTGGAGCGTTCATCGGCTCGCGAGACTGCAGCACGTGTGGCGGCATCGGTTGTGGCCCGCTCAATTCTGCGTGAGACTCTCGGTGTGGAAGTTGTCAGCCACGTGATTTCCATCGGCCGTTCCGAGCCCTACGAGGGGCCACTGCCGACCTTCGCCGATCAGGACAAGATTGACGAGTCGCCAGTGCGCGCATTCTCTGCAGCTGCGGAGGAGTCGATGATTGCCGAAATCAAGGCCGCTAAGAAGCAGGGCGACACCCTCGGTGGCATCGTCGAGGTCGTTGTCCACGGTCTGCCGGTGGGCCTGGGATCGCACATTTCCGGTGATGCCCGTCTGGATTCGCAGCTTGCAGGTGCCTTGATGGGAATTCAGTCCGTCAAGGGCGTGGAGATCGGCGATGGTTTTGAGGAAGCCCGTCGCCGTGGCACCGAGGCCCATGATGAAATGGTGCGTACCGACGACGGCGTGGATCGGGAAACTAACCGCGCCGGTGGCCTGGAGGGTGGCATGACTAATGCTCAACCTCTCGTTGTACGTGCTGCGATGAAGCCAATTTCGACCGTTCCGCGTGCGCTGAAGACCGTCGATATGGCCAGCGGCGATGCAGCTACCGCAATCCATCAGCGCTCTGATGTCTGCGCGGTCCCGGCCGGCGGTGTTGTCGCAGAGGCAATGGTCGCGCTGGTACTGGCGCGTGCAGTGATGGAAAAGTTCGGCGGCGATAGCCTGGAGGAAACCAAGCGTAACGTTGAAGGCTACTTGGAGCAGACTCGACGTCGCCTTGATTGGAAATAGCGCCACAGTTGCGCACACGAAGAAGGGTATAACGAGGGGAATGTCCGTTCCTACTATTGTCCTTGTCGGACCGCCCGGATCGGGAAAGTCCACCATCGGTCGTCGGTTGTCTCGTGCATTGAGCACCAGACTCACCGATACCGATGAGATGATTGAACAGCGCATGGGCAAGACTTGTGGGGAAGTCTTTTCCGAGCTGGGAGAGCCGGAGTTCCGCCGTATCGAGGAACAAGTCGTGGCGGAGGCTCTGACCCACGACGGAATCGTCTCACTTGGCGGTGGTGCCGTGATTTCGCAGGCGACCCGTGATCTGCTGGCAGACCATAACGTCGTCTACCTCGAGATCAGCATTTCAGAGGGCGTCCGCCGTACCGCGGGAAACAATTCGCGCCCGGTGCTCCAGGCGGATGACCCAGAGGCTCATTACCGCGCGCTCTATGAGGCTCGCCGCGCTTTCTACGAAGATGCAGCCACTTTCAAGGTGCGTTCCGACGAACGTTCCCCGCAGCGCGTTGTAGCCGAAATCCTCAGCTACCTCGATGAAACCTGCGACGAGGCTTAACTGACGACTCTCAAATGGCGGTAGCTAATCACTGCCGCATGACCAGCAACTCCATACATTTCTTACGCTAACGACTAGGGACTGAAAATGAACTCAACCCGCACAATCCGTGTCGAAGGCCCATCGCCGTACACGGTGACCATGGGGCATGGACTCACCGAGCAGATCGCGGAGGCCGCTACCTTTGCCTCTCAGGTCGCGGTGATTCACCAAGGGAGCGTTCAAGAGCTGAGCTTCGGCGTCATCAAGGCACTGGCGGACAAGGGAGTCGACGCCTTCAGCATCCAGATTCCAGATGCGGAGGAGGGCAAGACGCTCGCAGTTGCTGAAACAGTTTGGGACACTTTTGGTGAACGCGGCCTGGGCCGGCGTGACGCCGTAATCGCGATTGGCGGCGGTGCAGCCACAGACTTCGGTGGATTCGTCGCCGCTGCGTGGATGCGTGGAGTGATGGTTATCCAGGTCCCGACAACGCTGCTCGGCATGGTCGACGCAGCTGTCGGCGGCAAAACCGGTATCAACACTGCAGCCGGCAAGAACCTGGTCGGCGCTTTCCACGAACCTGCCGCAGTGTTTTGTGACCTTGACGTCCTCCGCACCTTGCCGAAGGCTGAGCTGATCGCGGGCTCGGCAGAGATTATCAAGGCTGGTTTTATCGCGGACACGAAGATTCTCGATCTTTACGAGGCAAACCCGCAGGCCTGCCTCGATGTTGACGGTGACCTGCCAGAACTGGTCGAGCGCGCGATTGCTGTCAAGGCACGCGTTGTCGCTGAGGATTTGAAGGAATCTGGCCTCCGTGAGATCCTGAACTATGGCCACACTTTCGGTCATGCCGTTGAGCACTTTGAAAACTACCGCTGGCGCCATGGCCACGCCGTAGCTGTAGGCATGGTTTATGTTGCCGAGCTGGCCAAAATCACCGGACATATTGATCAGGAACTCGTAGACCGCCACCGTCGCATCCTAGAGTCCATTGGGCTGCCAACGACCTACCAAGCAGGTCGTTTTACCGAGCTCTACGATGCTATGACCAGGGATAAGAAGAACCGCGATGGTGCGATTCGGTTCGTTATTTTGGAAAATCCCGGTGAAACAGCCCGTCTTGAAGGTCCGGGAACGGATAACCTCGAGCGTGCATACGAACTGCTCTGCAACAATGGGCAGGCCGCATCGGAGGAGTCTGCCCGCTCATGACCTCTCTTCGCGCAGCAACTGATGCCACGGCGGCGATTCCGACCGTGCTTGTTCTGAACGGCCCGAACCTCAATCGTCTGGGCAAGCGTCAGCCAGAAATTTACGGTGCCACTACTTTGGCGGATGTCGAATCTGAACTTCGCACCCTAGCCAAGGAGCTTGGCGTCGTAGTGGATTGCCGCCAATCCAACTATGAAGGTCAACTCATCGAGTGGGTTCACGAAGCTGCCGACTACGGTTGGCCAGTCATTATCAATCCAGGAGGGTTGACACACACCTCCGTCGCCCTACGTGACGCGCTTGCCGAAATTGCGGACGGCGCGGGCTTCCACGAGGTCCATATTTCAAACATTCACGCCCGGGAGGAGTTTCGGCACCACTCGTACCTCTCGGCGCTTGCCGCGGGCGTTATCGTCGGATGCGGAACTGATGGCTATTCCATGGCACTGAGAAGGGTGAGTACGACACTATGACAGACATCTCCACGAACTACGCCGCCCGCCGAGCCGCTCTTATCGACGCATTGTCCGACAACGACTGCGACGGTTTCCTCACAGTCGATCCGACGCATGTTGGTTGGCTTACGGGTTTCCACGGCTCGAATGCTGGATTGATTGTTGCGGCCAGTGGGGAAGCGCTGCTTTCCACCGACGGCCGCTATACGGTTCAGGCCGGCAAGCAGGCACCGGACGTGGAGTTGCTCACCGCCCGCAACACCGGCGTGGCGCTCCTCGGTCAAGCCCGAAAGTTGAATATCGCGCGTCTAGGCGTTGAATCTGAGTTCCTCACCATGGCCGCTTACCAAGAGCTAGAGGATGTCCGGCCACAGGCACTTGAATTGGTATCGACTACGGGCGTCGTCGCTAAACGGCGGGAGGTCAAGTCCGATACGGAACTCGTCGCTCTGCGCCACGTCGCCGACATCGCAGTCCGCGCATTCGAGGACTTGCTTCACGACGGCATCGTGGTCGCCGGCCGCACGGAGCGCGAAGTCGCCGCAGAGTTGGAGTACCGCATGCGCATGCATGGCGCCGATCGGCCTAGCTTCGACACGATTGTCGCAAGCGGCCCGAATTCAGCTAAGCCACACCACGGAGCGGAAGACCGCGTAATCGAGGCAGGTGACCTGGTCACTATCGACTTTGGCGCCTTTGCCGGGGGCTACAACTCAGATATGACACGTACCCTCTTTGCCGGTGAGACGGGAACGTCGTCAAGCGAAAGCGATGCGAACAGTACGTCGTCGGATCTGGCCGCCGCGATTGTTGCCGGTGTGGAGTTCGCAGACGAGAAGGCCCGAGAGATTTACAATGTCGTGCTGGAAGCACAGCTGGCCGGCGTGAAAGCGGCTGTTCCAGGGGCGGATGTTGTGGCTGTCGACGCGGCATGCAGAGACATTATTGAAAAGGCTGGCTATGGAGAGCACTTCGTCCATTCCACCGGCCACGGGATCGGTATTGAGGTGCATGAGGCTCCATTTGCCGCTCGCACGGGCAAGGGGAAGTTGGCGGCTGGCATGACGTTGACCATCGAGCCGGGCATTTATGTGCCGGGGTTCGGTGGTGTGCGCATCGAAGATACGTTGATAATCACTGACAACGAGCCGGAAATTATTACGCAGCTGCCGAAACCGCGAGCCTAACATCACGGCGTTTTATTTTTCTCTCGATGAGATACGGAGTATCGTGGTTTCGTCAGAGAGCTTTTTAACAATTTCAGGAGAGTTTAGTTGGCTACCACCGCAGATTTTAAGAACGGTCTAGTGATCAAGCACGACAACAAGCTTCAGCAGATCGTGGAGTTCCAGCACGTCAAGCCAGGTAAGGGTCCGGCCTTGTTCGTACCAAGCTGAAGGACGTTCTGACCGGCAAGGTTGTTGACAAAACTTTCAACGCTGGTGTCAAGATTGAGACGGCAAATGTCGACCGTCGTGACATGACGTACCTGTACCACGACGGTGACGGTTACGTCTTCATGGACGACAAGACCTTCGACCAGATTTCCATTCTGGACGCTCAGATGCCGGAGGGCGCTAAGTTCCTGCTTCCGGAGACCACCTGCCAGGTGTCCTTCCACGAAGGCAACGTTCTTTTCGCCGAGATGCCTGTTTCGGTTGAGCTGAAGGTTGAGCATACCGATCCGGGTCTGCAGGGTGACCGTTCCACTGGTGGTACCAAGCCGGCAACTATGGAGACTGGCGCTGAGATTCAGGTGCCGCTGTTCATCGAGACCGGCGATGTGCTGAAGGTCGACACCCGTGACGGTTCGTACGTGTCCCGCGTCAACCACTAATTCCCTCATCTAGTTCACCCTTTTGCTGAGAGCGATACATACACATCCATGACTGAAAAGGATCACAAGTCCGCCGAAACCTCGGATGCGCACGAGTCCGCGAAAGTTCGCGAACCTAACTACAAGCGCCACGGCGCGCGCTACCGTGCACGCCGTCGTGCGGTAGATTTGCTTTTTGAGGCCGAGCAGCGAGGCGTTGACGTCGTCAAGCTTCTTGAAGAGCGGCTGGAAATGGTCCGTAATCCCGATCTGGATGTGAATCCGATTGCGGAGTACACCGAGCAGATTGTGCGCGGTGTAGCTGCGGAAATTATCGGTATCGACTCGACGATTTCTTCGTACCTGACGGAGGAGTGGCCGCTGCGTCGCTTACCGGCAGTCGACCGTGCTATTTTGCGTCTTTCCACCTGGGAGCTGTTCTACAACTCCGACGTGCCTCCGCGTGTGGCCGTGGTGGAAGGCGTTGAGCTGGCATCGGAATACTCCACTGATGTGGCGGCACCGTACATCAACGCAGTACTCGATGCCGAGGCCAAGATTGCCGACCAGGCACGCCTGGCAGCTGCCGCTGTGAGCACTTCGGTGGGCGAGTCCCAGTTCGACGAGGCTATTCAGGCACAGGCCGCCGCAAATGAGGAAGCTGACAAGGCACTGGCCGACTCCGATGAGATGGCTAAGATTACCGGCCTGGACATGAGCGATATTGCCAAGCTGGTGGCTGAAGACGTGGCTAAGAGCGACAACGGGTCCTAGCCAATCAAAGCGGCCGGGATCGCTGCGAGCCGATTGCAGTCGGTTCTCGCGGATTCTCTGAAACTCCAAGTCCCTTTTTGGGGGCTTGGAGTTTTGTTGCATTTAGAGGCAATTCAAGTGTGAGTGCTATTCTGGTCAGCGGAAGTTTGCACCGCGACCGTAGTTGCGGGGTCATGCAAACTGATAATCAAATATCCATAATCAAGACATCCTTTAACGGACCGCACTGAGAGGCGGGGAAGGAGGTCACGATGAGCGAGGTAACGCCGCAAACAACCGAGCTGCTCAATGCAGACGAAGTTGCACGTACCATCGCGCGCATCGCGCACCAAATTATTGAAAAAACTGCGCTGGATAGCCCAAATGCTGGGCGCGTAGTTCTCCTCGGTATTCCATCTGGTGGCGTACCGCTGGCGGAAAAGCTAGCCGATTTGATTGAACAGTTCTCCGGCATTCGTCCGGAAACTGGATCGCTCGATATCACCCTGTACAGGGATGACTTGCGCAAGGGCCCGCACCGCGCCCTGCAGCCCACGAACATTCCGAACTCCGGAATTGACGGCACCACCGTTGTTCTCGTAGACGATGTCCTCTTCTCAGGTCGCACAATTCGTGCCGCACTCGACGCTATTGCTGACATCGGTCGCCCGCGAGTAATTCAGCTTGCAGTGCTGGTTGATCGTGGTCATCGTCAACTACCAATTCGCGCCGATTACGTCGGTAAGAATCTGCCAACTTCCCGCGACGAAGACGTTGATGTGCTGGTAGAGGCACTTGACGGCCGTGACGCGGTTATTCTCACCCGGGCGGAGGAACAGTGAAACACCTGATTAGCATTGCGGATTTGACCAAGGATGAAATTGTCGGCCTGATGGATGAGGCCGATCGTTTCAAGGAAGTCATCCGCGGTCGGGAAATTAAGAAGCTGCCGACCCTGCGCGGCCGCACTATTTACAACCTCTTCTACGAGAACTCCACACGTACCCGCTCATCTTTTGAGACTGCAGGTAAGTGGATGAGCGCCGATGTTATTAATATCTCGGCTTCCTCTTCCTCTGTGAAGAAGGGCGAGAGCCTGAAAGACACCGCGCTGACTTTGGATGCTATCGGCGGCGATGCCATCGTCGTTAGGCACCCATCGTCGGGAGCGGCACAGCTGATCGCCAAGTGGACTGAGGAATTTGGCAACGGCCCATCGATCATCAACGCGGGTGACGGAAAGCACCAGCACCCGACGCAGGCTCTCCTGGACGCGGTGACGTTACGTCAGCGCCTCGGTGGAATTGAGGGGCGCAAGGTCGTCATCGTTGGCGATATTCTGCATTCTCGCGTCGCCCGCTCCAACGCTGATTTGCTGAGCAAGCTCGGCGCCGAGGTCGTCTTTGTCGCTCCTCCAACGCTACTGCCATTTGGCATTGAAACCTGGCCAGTGCGGGTCGCGTACCGCATGGAAGACGAGATTTGCGATGCCGATGCCGTAATGATGCTGCGCGTCCAACAGGAGCGTATGCATGGCGGCTTCTTCCCGTCGCACCGCGAATACGCCACGCGCTACGGGCTGTCGAAGGCTCGCGAGAAGATGCTTCGCGACGACTGCATTGTGATGCACCCAGGACCGATGCTTCGTGGCATGGAAATTAACGACGCCGTCGCTGATCTGCCGCGCACCGCTGTGCTGCAGCAGGTTGCCAACGGTGTCCACGTCCGCATGGCAGTTCTTTTCACACTGCTGACCTCAGGTGTTTCCGCCAACTTGGAAGGGCAGGCATAAATGTCGAATCGCAATGAGTATGACGAAGCCTCGTACCCAGAGGTAGGACCACTGGCAGCGTCCGCACGGGGACAGCTGCTGCTCAAGGGTGTGCGTCCCTACGGTGAAGGCGAAGATGTAGATGTCTTGATTGAAGATGGCGTTATCGCTGAGATTGGCGAAAATCTCACGGCCGAGGACGGGGTAGAGGTCCTGGAGTTCGACTCGCTGGTCCTTCTGCCAGGTCTGGTTGACATCCATGTGCACCTGCGCGAGCCGGGCCGTGAAGATACGGAGACCCTGGCCACTGGTTCCGCTGCCGCAGCACGTGGTGGTTTCACCGCAGTGTTCACTATGGCCAATACCGCGCCGGTAACCGACGACCCCTCGATTGCTGAGTCCGTATGGCTCAAGGGCCAGGCGCTGAACCTCTGCGACGTTCACCCGGTCGGCTCCATTACTAAGGGCCTGAAGGGCGAGACACTGACCGAGTTCGGCATGATGGCAGACTCGCAGGCGAAGGTACGTATGTTCTCCGATGACGGTAAGTGCGTCGACAATCCACTGATCATGCGTCGCGCGATTGAATACGCCCGCGGCGAAGACGTATTGCTGGCGCAGCACTGCGAAGATCCGCGTCTGACTGCAGATGCATCGGCCCACGAAGGTCCGACCGCCGCACGTCTGGGCCTGACCGGGTGGCCGCGCGTAGCCGAGGAGTCCATCGTTGCCCGCGATGCCATTATGGCTCGCGACTACGGCGGACGCATGCACATCTGCCACGCTTCCACCGAAGGCACGGTTGAGCTGGTCAAGTGGGCAAAGGAGCATGATATTCCGCTGACTGCCGAGGTTACTCCGCATCACCTGATTCTCACCGATGAGAAGCTGGAGACCTACGACGGCGTCTACCGCGTCAACCCGCCGCTGCGTGAGCAGCGCGACACCCTGGCTCTGCGTCAGGCTCTGATCGACGGAGTTATCGACTGTGTCGCTACCGACCATGCTCCGCACGGCTCTGAAGAAAAGTGCTGCGAGTTCGAGCACGCTAAGCCCGGCATGCTTGGTCTGGAGACCTCGATGCCGATTATCGCGGAAGAGTTCGTTTTGAAGGGCGATTGTGATTGGCGCTGGCTGGCCAAGGTCATGAGTGAGCGTCCGGCGCAAATTGTGAAGCTACCGGGGCACGGCCGTCCGATTGCCGTCGGCGAGCCTGCGAACCTGACCGTTGTTGACCCGGGCAAGAAGTGGACGGTCCGCGGCGAAGACCTGGCGTCGAAGTCCGAGAACACTCCTTATGAGGAAATGGAGATGGCCGTGTCCGTGGCAGCTACCGTGCTGCGCGGAAGAGTGACCGCTCTTAACGGAGAGGTCGCTGGATAATATTCATGTCAACGCATAAAAATTCACATGCGTCCCGTATGATTAATGTAAATTCCTCGCACGCTACCCAACTGAAAGGCAATAACGTGAGCAACGAGTCGCAGGCCGCGGCCGCTACAGCGGCAGTCCTGGTATTGGCAGATGGCCGAGTGTTCCGCGGACGCGGTTTCGGCGCCACCGGTACAACTCTGGGTGAGGCAGTTTTTACCACCGCTATGACGGGCTACCAGGAAACCCTGACGGACCCGTCCTACCACCGCCAACTGATCGTGGCTACCGCACCACAGATTGGCAACACCGGTTGGAACGATGAGGACTACGAGTCCCGCGGAAACAAGATCTGGGCAGCTGGCTTTATTATCCGCGATTTGTCGCGCATTCCCTCCAACTGGCGCTCGGAGCGCAGCTTGGAAGATGAGCTGAAGGCACAGGGCATCATCGGTATCCGCCAGATTGATACCCGCGCGCTGGTTCGCCATTTGCGCGACAATGGCTCGATTGCGGCTGGTATTTTCTCCGGTGCGGACGCACAACAGCCCGTCGATAAGCTGGTGGAAATCGTTCGTGCTCAGCCTGCGATGAAGGGCGCGGACCTGGCTCGCGAGGTCAGCACCGATGAGGCCTATGTTGTGGAAGCACAGGGGGAGAAGAAGGCACGTGTTGTGGCCTACGACCTGGGCATCAAGTCCAATACCCCGCGTGAGCTGGCTAAGCGTGGCCTGGAAGTCGTAGTTGTTCCAGCCAACACTCCGTACGAAGATATTAAGAAGGAATACCAGCCGGACGGTGTCTTCTTGTCCAACGGCCCGGGTGACCCGGCAACTGCTGACGAGATGGTTGCAGTCGCCAAGGCAGCACTCGATGACGGCATGCCGCTATTCGGTATCTGCTTCGGCAACCAGATTCTTGGCCGAGCACTGGGCCTGAACACCTACAAGCTGGTCTTCGGTCACCGCGGTGTCAATGTTCCGGTGAAGGACCACCGCACTGGCCGTATCTTTATTACCGCTCAGAACCACGGCTTCGCACTTGAAGGCAAGGCCGGCGAGAGTTTCGATACCCCGTGGGGCGAGGCAGAGGTTACGCACACTTGCCTTAACGACGACGTTGTGGAAGGTGTCGCGCTGAAGAACGGCATGGCCTTTTCTGTGCAATACCACCCGGAGTCCGCAGCCGGCCCGCACGATGCGCACTCTCTCTTCGATGACTTCCTGGAGCTGATTCAGAAGGTCGATTTCAACAAGTCCGCAACCGGAAACTCGAACAAGTAGGAAAGGGCTAAGGGACCTAACACCATGCCACGTCGTACAGACATCAACCACGTACTGGTTATCGGCTCCGGCCCGATTGTTATCGGTCAGGCCTGCGAGTTCGACTACTCCGGCACCCAGGCTTGCCGCGTACTGCGCGAAGAGGGCCTGCGAGTCACGCTGGTCAACTCCAACCCGGCAACGATTATGACTGACCCGGAGTTCGCAGACTCCACCTACATCGAGCCGATTGAAACCAAGTACATCGAAAAGATCCTGGCCAAGGAAGCTGCAGAGGGCAACCCGATTGACGCTGTCCTGGCAACTCTCGGTGGCCAGACTGCACTTAACGCAGCCATCCAGCTGGACCGCGAGGGCATTCTGGAGAAGTACAATGTCGAGCTGATTGGTGCTGATATTCCGGCCATTCAGCGCGGTGAGGATCGCCAGATGTTCAAGGACATCGTCGCCAAGATTGGTGGCGAGTCCGCTCGTTCCCGCGTCTGCCACAACATGGATGAAGTCCACGAGACTGTTGCAGAGCTCGGTCTTCCGGTCGTTGTTCGCCCGTCGTTCACCATGGGCGGTCTGGGCTCCGGTCTGGCTTTCAACCAGGAAGACCTCGACCGTATCGCAGGTGGCGGCCTAGCCGCATCGCCCGAGGCCAATGTTCTGATTGAGGAGTCCATCCTCGGCTGGAAGGAATTTGAGCTCGAGCTCATGCGCGATGGCGACGACAACGTTGTCGTGGTCTGCTCCATTGAAAACGTCGATGCCCTCGGTGTCCACACTGGTGACTCGGTGACTGTCGCGCCTTCGATGACACTGACCGACCGCGAGTTCCAGACCATGCGTGACCAGGGCATCGCAATTCTGCGTGAGGTCGGCGTTGACACCGGTGGCTGTAACATCCAGTTCGCCATCAACCCGAATGACGGCCGCATCATCACCATTGAGATGAACCCGCGCGTCTCCCGCTCATCGGCGCTTGCTTCCAAGGCAACTGGTTTCCCGATTGCAAAGATTGCCGCCAAGCTGGCTATCGGCTACACCCTCGATGAGATTACCAACGACATCACCGGTGAGACCCCGGCTGCGTTTGAGCCGGTGCAGGACTACGTGATTGTCAAGGCTCCACGCTTTGCTTTCGAGAAGTTCCCAGGTGCTGACGACACGCTGACCACCACCATGAAGTCCGTCGGTGAGGCAATGGCTATCGGCCGTAACTACATCGGTGCCCTCGGTAAGGTCATGCGCTCGCTGGAGAACAAGCCAGCTGGTTTCTGGACCGTTCCGGATGAGGGCTTCGCAGGTGAGCGCGCAAACGATGTCAACGCTGTCCTTGAGGACCTGAAGCGTCCGACTGAAGGCCGCATCTACGACGTTGAGCTGGCTCAGCGTCTGGGTGCTTCCATCGAGCAGATTCACGAAGCATCCGGCCTGGATCCGTGGTTTATCGCCGAGATGGAAAACCTGCAGGATATCCGTAAGGAGCTTATCGACGCTCCGGTGCTGACCTCTGATCTGCTTCGTGAAGCTAAGTACTGGGGCCTGTCCGACGCTCAGATTGCTGCGCTGCGTCCGGAGTTGGCCGGGGAAGACGGCGTGCGCGAGCTGCGCTGGCGCCTGAACATCCACCCAGTGTTCAAGACTGTCGATACCTGCTCCGCTGAGTTCGAAGCACAGACTCCGTACCACTACTCGGCATACGAGCTGGACCCAGCTGCTGAGTCCGAGGTCGCCCCGCAGACCGAGAAGGAAAAGGTCATCATCCTCGGTTCCGGTCCTAACCGCATCGGCCAGGGTATTGAGTTCGACTACTCCTGTGTCCACGCGGCCCTCGAGCTCTCCCGTGTTGGGTACGAGACCGTTATGGTCAACTGCAACCCGGAAACTGTTTCCACCGACTACGACACCGCAGATCGCCTCTACTTCGAGCCGTTGACTTTCGAGGATGTTCTCGAGGTCTACCACGCCGAGAGCCAGTCCGGAAAGGTCGCAGGTGTCATTGTTCAGCTCGGTGGCCAGACTCCGCTGGGCCTGGCTGAGCGCCTGCAGGCCGCAGGTGTTCCTATCGTCGGCACTAGCCCGGAGGCAATTGATTTGGCTGAGGACCGCGGTGAGTTCGGCAAGGTGCTGGCTGAGGCCAAGCTGCCTGCGCCGGAGTTCGGTACCGCCACCTCCTTCGAAGAAGCTCGCCAGGTTGCCGCTGGCATCGGTTACCCGGTGCTGGTCCGTCCGTCCTACGTTCTCGGCGGCCGTGGCATGGAAATCGTCTACGATGAGGCCACTCTGGAGGACTACATCAACCGCGCTACCGAGCTGTCCAATGAGCACCCGGTACTGGTTGACCGCTTCCTGGACAGCGCCATCGAGATCGATGTTGATGCACTGTGTGATGGGGAAGAGGTCTACCTCGGCGGCGTCATGGAGCACATCGAGGAAGCCGGTATTCACTCCGGTGACTCCGCGTGTGCGCTGCCTCCGATGACTCTGTCCGCAGGCATCATCGACAAGGTACGTGAATCCACCAAGGCACTGGCACACGGCATCGGTGTCAAGGGGCTGATGAACGTTCAGTACGCACTCAAGGACGAGACGCTCTACGTCATCGAGGCCAACCCGCGTGCATCCCGCACTGTGCCGTTTGTCTCCAAGGCAACCTCGGTTCCGCTGGCTAAGGCCGCATCCCGCGTTATGATGGGCGCTACTATCGCGGAACTTCGCGAAGAGGGCATGATCCCGTCCAACTTCGACGGTGGGTCTCTGCCTGCTGACGCTCCGATTGCGGTTAAGGAAGCCGTCCTGCCGTTCAACCGCTTCCGCGACTTTGAGGGCCGCGCTCTCGACAGTCTGCTGAGCCCGGAGATGAAGTCCACCGGTGAAGTCATGGGCCTGGCCGACAACTTTGGTGCTGCTTTCGCCAAGGGCGAGCTGGCCGGTTTCGGTGAGCTGCCGACCGAGGGCACGATCTTCGTCTCGCTGGCCAACCGCGATAAGCGCACTCTGGTCTTCCCGATTCTCACGCTGGCGGATATGGGCTTCCGCATCCTGGCAACGGAGGGTACGGCCGGCATGCTGCGCCGCAACGGTGTTGAGTGTGAGGTCGTCGCAAAGCGAACGACTGATTCCGAAGCCCCGACGGGCGAGCGCGACATCGTTGACATGATCCGCGATGGTGAGGTTGACATCATTATCAATACCCCGTCCGGTTCTGCTGGCGCACGCTCTGATGGATACGAGATTCGCGCTGCTGCTGTGAGCCAGGGCGTAACTTGTGTGACTACCGCTCAGGGTGCCGTCGCCGCGCTGCAGGGCATTCTGGCACTGCGTAACGGTGAGATGAGCGTTAAGGCTCTGCAGGAACTCGACCCGGCAGAGTTGGCTGCTCAGGAGCAGGCCTAACATGACCGCGAAGGCTGGAGATTCCACAGTGAAGACCGTCAAGGGTTTCGGTGATCGCCTCAGCGAGGTTGTCGCCGAGCGCGGTCGACTCTGTGTGGGTATCGACCCGCACCCGGGGCTGCTGGATGCCTGGCAGTTGCCGCATTCGGCTGACGGTCTAGAGCGCTTTGCCGCCACATGCGTCGAGGCGTTCGGTGACATCGTTGCCGTCGTCAAGCCCCAGGTGGCGTTCTTCGAAGCCTACGGTTCCAAGGGCTTTGCCGTGCTGGAGCGGACGTTGGCGGACTTGAAGGACGCCGGTGCGCTGTCGATTGCAGATGCCAAGCGTGGCGATATCGGTTCGACGATGGCTGCGTACGCTGAAGCCTGGCTATCGGATGGCTCGCCGCTGGCAGCCGACGCTCTGACGGTTTCTCCGTACCTCGGGTTCGGTGCTCTTGATCCGGCGGTTTCGTTGGCGTTGGAGAACGGACGCGGCCTGTTCGTGCTGGCCGCAACGTCCAATCCGGAAGGTGCGTCTGTGCAGAAGGCGACGGTTTCGGGTGAAAGTCTGGCTCAGACCATGGTCAACGAGGCAGCCGCTATTAATGCACGCCAGATTGCCGCTGGTGCAAAGGCTGGCAGCATCGGCGTTGTTGTTGGCGCAACGCTTGACGACGCTCCGGTGCTAAGTGACCTGCGCGGCCCCATTCTCATGCCCGGTGTGGGAGCTCAGGGTGGAACCCCGGCCGATGTAGATCGTCTGGCAGGGGAGTCCAGGGGGCTTGCACTGCCGAATATTTCGCGTGCGATTCTCTCGGCTGGGCCTGATTCTGCTGCGCTGCGGCGCGCAACTTTTGAAGCTGCAGCTCCGTTTCTTGACAAGAGTTAACAGCGGATCGCCGAATTGGCAGAGGCCCGCAGGGCGCACCTCATAGAACAGGTGCCCCTGCGGGCTTTCTGCGTATCTAATGGTGAGTGATTTGACACGTTACGAATATATTGCAACTAATTTGGGATTAATAATAAATGTGTTTATTAATCATTGTTGCTAGCGGGAAATCGTGCTATAAACAGCTTAAGAAAATTATGTCAATTCCGTAGTCAATTGAAGAACGGAGTGTGAAATGTATAGAAAGTGCATTAATGTATTGTGCGCATCATTAATAGGGTTCGTAGGGCTTTTGCCTGTATCTATTGCGAATGCCGAGGTCTATGGAACCTACAAGACAGGGGCATTTGCAACCGAACAGGAAATCTCCGCTGCTATCTCGCAATACTCGGTAGATAGGGATGGAGTCAAGCTTTTTGATAGTAAAGCCGCAGAAGACGCCGGAGTAGACATAAATATCATCAACGTTGGACTAGTCTACAATGAAATGTTGGCAGATGAAGTTGGCGGCCATAATCCGCATACTCGCTTAGCGAATCCATTAAATAGGTGGCGATATTGCGGAAAATACAATTCCGGACCCGGCGAGCCGTTAAATTCGGCAGACGAAGCGTGTAGGCGCCACGATAACTGCTTAGCTGCTGGTACTGCTGTCTGTTGGTGTGATTCGCAGCTTGTTTACGACCTTCGTCGCGTTCGGGGCCAATATTCTGGTGCCGATCGCGTTTATATCGAGGCGGCGATTCAGGCTGTGCCCCGATATCACGGCTGCCCGATTCCTGGGTGACCTTGAACGGAACGATTCAGCCGTCTTATTCAAGGGAAGGAGCGGAGGAATAAT
>NZ_ABZU01000013.1 GCF_000173655.1 Corynebacterium amycolatum SK46
ACCCCCCCCAAACGGTGATTTGGCCTCAGAATAAAGAAGACCCCTACCAGCGTTTGCACCGGTAGGGGTCTCTTCTTAGTGGCGGGGGTAGGATTCGAACCTACGACCTCTGGGTTATGAGCCCAGCGAGCTACCGAGCTGCTCCACCCCGCGTCAACTGTCCTGGCTTTTACAAGCACTCACAGCGGGCGCTGGTCTCTCTGACCAACGAGAAGTAACTGTAGCACGGCGTTCCCAGCAAAGACCAATCCCCAGGTCATAGCCGGTTTCGCTACAACCTGGGGAGTCTGCGGACCATAGAAACCTATGATTCTCTGTTAACTACTCGTTGCACGTCTTAATCACCGTAAGCCTTACTGGCCGTTGGCCTTTTGGTAGTCAGCGGCAGCGCGGTCAAGTTCGGCCAGTGCCTGGCCCTGTGCCGCGTAGTCACCGTTCTTCTGTGCGTCGTTAAGCTTTTGCAGTGCGTCGGAGATACGGCGAGCGGCATCGTCACGCGCGGCGACATCAACCTTGCGATCTTCCTTCGGTGCCTCGTCGTCGGACTCAGCGTCGGCGGCATCCTTGTCCTTATCCGCCGGCTGCTCCCCAGCCTCTTCCTCACCGCGGACCTTGGTCACGGCGGAAGCATCGATACCGACCTGGCTCAGAGCCTCAGTGACCGTGGCGCCGTAGCCCACCTGGCCGCGGTAAGCGACGAGAATACGCAGCAGCTTCGGGAACGCGGTCTCCTGGCCCTTGCGCTGGGTGTAGACCGGTTCGACGTAGAGAATCTCGCCATCGCCAACCGGCAACGTCAGCAGGTTACCGTTGGTGACCACGTTCGTGCCCTCGAGCAGGGTACGGTCCTGGGCGACCTCATCTGCGGACATCATCGTGTCCTGCGCCTGACGCGGACCCATGGTCTGGGTGTTGGTCGGCAGGGCACGGATGGTGATGCGGCCGTAGGTCTCCGGATCAGAGGACGCACTCATCTGGGCGGCGAGAAACTCGCGCTCCAGACCACGGAAAGCGGAAATCAGCTGGAAGCTCGGCTTGCCGGTCTCCGGATCGGAAGCGACAACGTAGTACGGCGGCTGGGAGAGGTTCTGCTCTTCCGGCGCGGTCGGGTCAGACGGGACAGACCAGAAGGAGTCATTGGCGAAGAACACGCCCGGATCGCTGACGTGATACTTGGCCATCAGCTCACGCTGAACCTTAAACAGGTCCTCCGGGTAGCGCAGGTGCTCCTGCAGCTCCTCGGAGATCTCCGACTTTGGCTTCACTACGCCTGGGAAGACACCCTCCCAAGCCTTGAGCACCGGATCCTTCTCATCGAACTCGTAGAGCTCAACGGTGCCATCGTAGGCATCGACGGTCGCCTTGACCGAGTTGCGGATGTAGCTGACCTCGCTGTTTGGCAGCGGGCGTGGAGTGCCATCGGGGTTAATGGAGTCCTGCGTGGTTTCCTGGAGGCTCATGCGCTGGGAGTACGGCATCTTGGCCAGCGTGGTGTAGCCGTCGACGATCCACTTCATACGACCATCGACTACAGCCGGGTACGTCTTGGTGTCAGTGGTCAGCCACGGGGCGACCTTCTGAACACGGTCACGCGGATCGCGGTTGTAGATGATCTTGGAGTCCGGCCCAATGCGGTCGGACAGCAGGATGTTCAGCTCCTGGTAACGGGTGGCAAAAATCATGCGGCTGGCAAGTCCGCCAACGCCAACGCCGCCCTTACCGTCGTAGGTGAAGTTACGACCGTCAGCATCGTACTCATAGTCCTTGCCGTCACCGTTACCGCCAACAATCGCGTAGTCGGCATCGCTGTTGGCGATAACCGGGCCGTAGTAGATACGCGGCTGCTTCAGGTTCAAGTTCATGCCGTTCGGGTCCTCGGACTCGAACAGGTCAGCCACGGTATACAGCGGGTAACCGCCGCGGGCGGAACCGGACTCGGAGGCAACCTCGTCGACCTTATTAGCCGGTGCGGCAACAAAACCATTGCCGTGCGTGTAGACCGTGTGACGGTTGATCCAGTCAGTTTGGTTGCCTTGCAGCGTCTGCGGGTTCAGCTCACGAGCGGCGACGATGAAGTCACGGGACGCGCCATCAATCTGGTAGCGGTCAATGGCAAGCGGATCGGAGAAACCATAGAAGTTCTTCAGCTGACGCTGCTGCGTGAAGGTACGTGGCAGCACTTCCGGATCCAGGATTCGGATATTGGCCAGAGTAGCGGCATCGCGGGAAATCGAGTCCGCCCCTTCCTTCGCGGCTTCCTTATCGCCTTCCTTTTCAGCCGGAACGCCCCAGTCGCGCTCAACCTTCACCTTGTCGTCGGTAAGCCCGTAGTGGTAGCGCGTCGATTCAATATTGCGCGCAATGTACTCGCGTTCCTTGGAAGCGCGGTTCGGGTTAACCGAGAACTGCTCAACTGCCATCGGCCAGGCCACGCCAATCAGACCGGCGGAAACCAACATCAGCACAGTGGCAAACGCCGGGATGGAAAGATTGCGCAGGAAAATGGCCGCGAAGAATGCAGCGGCCACGACAATTGCGATGACCAGCAGCGTAATCTTCGCCGGCAGCAGCGCATTGATATCGGTGTAGGAACCACCGGTGAAGGTCTTCTGCTTGTTATTCAGCAGCTCATAGCGGTCCAGCCAGTAAGACACAGCCTTGAGCAGCATGAAAACACCGGCCCAGCACGCCAACTGCGCACGAGCCGCATTGGAAACGCGGGTCTTCTCCCCTGTAGTCGGATTACCTGGGCGGATGCCACCAAGGAAGTAATGCGTCACCAGCGACAGCAGGAACGCAATGACTACCAGGACAACCAGCGTCGAAACGATGTACGACCACAGCGGCAACTGGAATGCATAGAAGCCCAAGTCCTTGCCGTACTGCGGGTCAGTCTCACCGAAGGACTGTCGATTTAAGAACAGCTGCACCGTCTGCCAATTACCCTGCCCCACAAGGCCACCGAGTACGCCGAATACAACGGGCAGCGCGGTGAACATCGACTTCGAACCGGATTCAGCCATCCGTCGGTACACTGCCTGCGGGCTGCGTGGATCCGTCAGTCCGAGGTCGACGGGTCGCGAGCGCCACGCCAGCCACATAGATAGAAATGTCAGTACGCCCGTTATCAGGCCTACGGTGATAAACAGGACGATACGAGTGAGCCACGTGGTGGCGAATACCCCTCGATGGCCCACTTCACCGAACCACTGAAAGTCCGTATAAAGATTGACGGCGATCGGAATAACAAAGGTCAGCGCGGCAATCACCAACACGGTAATCGCCAGCCACCCCGGGCGGCCACCCGCCGATCGTCTCGGTCGAGTCTGGTTTAGAGACAACGTCTCTCCTGTTCGAGTTGAGCTTGACTTGCCAGCGAGCTGGTAAGTCGGTCGTATGCTTATCTGTCATCTACTCTAAATAAAGTTCCTAACAATTGACTAAGGATGCTGTTAATACAGCGTTGCCAGGAAAGGGGCGTCGTCAAGCGTCATGAGCGAAAACAACGGCACTCAGACTCATCTCAGCCAGCAGGCACTCAATCGCGCCGTGCGTGAGGCTGCCGAATACGTCCACGCCGAAGGTTGGGACCGCGCTCCGAGTCTCTTCGCCCTCGTCCCCACCGCCGCGCTTGCCGACGTGCTTGCCGACGAGCTGATTGACAGCGCCCCGCTGACTGTCGTTGCGCAGGAACCCCTCCCCGAGGGAATTGAAGGTGGTAGCCCTGAGTTGGCGGACTTTATCGCTCGGACATCGTGGCCGGCAGGTGTCGTCGGTGCCGTGTTAGCGCAGGAAATTATGGTCGTCGCCCCGGAGCAGGCGGACAGCTTTGAGGGTGCATCCCTGGACGAGGTGCGGGCGCAGGCGGATGGTGAGGCGGCTCGTCAGGCACGTCTTTTCAGTGGCGTTATCAGTGAAGGTCCACACCTAACGCTGATTCAGCCGCGCCCCACAGAGGCAGAACTGGATGAGCGTGGCCCCTTTGCTGAAGATGAGATTGAGCTAAAAGATGGTTCTGGGGTAGCCGATGGTGTCATCGCTGCGCTGTATTCCACGTTCGGAAGCGCCTCATAAATCCGCCTACCAGCGATAAGAGACAAAAAACGGCATTGAAAGCGCCGAATATCCATATAACTAGCTGATTCCGGTTGACATCAGGACTAGAACCTAGTTGTATAACAAAGTGATAAAGGCGCGTCTCTAAGTATCCGCTCAGGGTTCTGTCGGGCTTGGTTCTTCCAGGGACGGTCTGTAGCGAAGAAATCGCGAGTGTAGCGCGAGTTTTTCCTTCTATTGGTTTTCAACTAAGAGGTTTTTAATTATGAAGAACAACGTTGTTCGCCGTGCAGCAGCCTCGGCAGCTGCAGCTTCTGCGCTGGCAGCCTCCCTCCTGACTGGCGGTGTTGCCAACGCTCTTCCTACTGGTAACTACGTTGCTTTCGGCGATTCCTTCGCTGCTAACCCGGGTCAGTCCGACCCGGCCGTACCGGGCCGTGGTGGCTGCCCGATTTCGGTCTCGAACATCGGCTCTCACGTTGCTCGTGAGACTGGCCTTGAACTGCACGACTACTCCTGCAACGGCACTACCGCTTTCATGCCGACTCAGCCGCAGAAGTCCCTGATGGGCCAGGTTGACAACGCCATCGCTCAGGGCTCCCTCGGCCCGGCTACCCAGCTGGTGACCATCTACGTTGGCGCCAATGACGCAATGCAGGGCGCTGTGCTGCCAATGCCGGTTCAGGATGACCTGTACACCACCAACGTTGTGGCCGCTGTAGAGAAGATCAGGGCCGCTAACCCAACTGCTCGCGTCATGCTGATTGGCTACCCGGCTTTCACCTCTAATGACCCGACTCACTACGCATGCCCGGTTAACGCCGCAGGTTTTGCACCACACATTCCGGCTGCCGGCATGCACGACTTTGAGATGGCTCTGCAGAACCGCCAGCAGCGAGCTGCAAATGAATCCGGTATCGGCTTCGTCAACATGAAGGAAGTTGCCCACATCGACGTGGCAATGTGTGGTCCGGACGGTGAACGTCAGGTCTCTGCAATTCTGGATACCGATGTTGCTTCCTACAACATGACCAACCACCCGACCTTCCACGGCTCGGCAGTTACTGGCACCACCATCGCCAACGTCTACAAGAGCACTTTCTAAGACTTCTCAACGTCGCTCAGGCGTTATAGAGTGTAAAACCCCTCGACCCCGCTTTGAAAAGTGAGGTCGAGGGTTTTGCTGTCTGTTGCCGCCGCGGGCCCAGTTTTTACACTTTCGCTTCCGCCACGTCCGCCTCTGCAGTGACCTTAATGCGTTCTCTTCCCTTCAGCGCGCGGAGGGCGTAGAGAATAGTTGCTAGGTCGATAACCTCCTGCAGTAGCGCACCGACCACTGCTGGGATGTAGCCGAATGCTGCAACAAGCATCAACGCAACGGAAAGCACGATACCGATCCAAATGGCTGTCTTGGCTACGGTCAGCGTCCAGCGACCAATATCAATAGCTCGCGCCACTCGAGAGATATCGTCGCGAGTGATGACCACATCTGCCGCCTCGGAGGCTTCCGTGTCACCGCGTGCACCCATGGCAATACCGATGCCAGCAGCTGCGAGCACCGGGGCATCATTGATTCCGTCGCCCACCATGATGACCGGGTGCGGCTCCATTTCCTTCAGCAGGCGTACCTTGTCCTGCGGCAGCAGAGAGGCATGGTATTCGGGAATGCCTACCTGACCTGCGATTGCATGCGCGGTGTTGGTGTTGTCACCGGTAAGCACCACCGTTCGTTCAAAGCCGTGGTGCTGGAGTGCACTAACTAGCTCCGCTGCATTTGCGCGTGGCTGATCATCCAAGATCAATGCGCCGGCGTACTTGTTGTCAATGGTGACGTACGCTGCCGTCTGGCCGTGACGGAAATCAATTTCCCTAGCCTCCGGCGCCACCCGCCGAATGAAGTCCAGCGTGCCGACGCGCACCTTCACTCCATCGACCGTGGCTTCCACGCCTTCGGCATCTACTTCCGTACCATCTTCGGCCACTGGCAGCTCCAGCCCATCGGCTGCCTGGATAATGCTGTCGGCCAGGACGTGCGTGGAGAACTGCTCGGCTGCCGCAGCGTAAGCAAGCATCTGATCACGATCGACGCCTTCCGTGTGAATCTCGGCGACTGTTGGGCGGCCATAGGTCAGCGTGCCGGTCTTATCGAAGGCGATTGACTTAGCAGCAGCAAGGCTCTCTAGAACGGCACCGCCCTTAACAATCACACCAGCATTGGATGCACGACTCATGCCACCAAGGAACGCCACCGGAGCGCCAATCAGCAACGGACACGGGGTAGCTAGAACGAGCACCTCCGCGAAGCGCACGGGATCGCCACTCATAATCCATGCCACCGCTGCGATGAGCAGCGAAACTACCGTAAACGGCACCGCGTAGCGATCCGCCACACGCACAATAGGTGCCTGCTGATCTTCTGCCTGCCGCACCAGCGCAATAATCTTCTGATACTGAGAATCTGCCGCTGACTTGGATGCTTGAATACGAACTGCCTGTGTCCCGTTGACGGAACCTGACAGAATCGTGTCTCCGATATTCTTATGTACAGCCGCTGCCTCACCCGTTAGCGAGGACTCATCGACCGAAGTTTTATCAAAAGTCACACCGTCAACCGGAACGACCTCCGAAGGACGTACCAGCAGGTAGTCGCCTTTTGCGACATCCTCAATGAGGATTTCCTCCGCCTCATCCGGCGCCGCCTCCAGCGACGGCAGACGACGTGCCATATTCGGTGCACGATCTAGAAGGCTGCGCAAATCCCGCTTTGCGCGGTAGGCCGCATAGTTTTCCAGTGCCTCACCGCCGGTGAGCATTAGAGCAATGATCGATGCCGCGATGTATTCCCCCACCGCAAGGGTCGCAACCATCGCAATAACAGCGAGAATATCTAGCCCGAATTCCCGGCGTATTATCTGCTTTACCATGTCGAATGCTGTCAAAATAATGACGAACCCGACAAAAACTGTTGCAACAATTTGGGCTGTAGCTGTCAAGCCTGTGAAATGCAGAATAAGCACAACAATAAGCTCGATTACTACAGCAACCAAAAGACGGTATTTCTTTAAAATGTTGCGCATTTTCCCCATAACCCTATAATGCCAGGTTATTGGGCATTTTGCGAGTTCAAAGGGTGCAATTCAGATTGTTCAACGAGCATTACCTAATGCCTTTTACTTTGCAGTGCCTGACCAATTAAAAATACAATTGCACAACATAAAAAATATAAAAGCAAAATCCCCGGCCATGATGACCGGGGATTTCCATCTGTGGAGCTGCCGAGAATTGAACTCGGGTCCACCGCCAACTCGCCAGGGCTTCTCCGTGCGCAGTTCGCACAATCGCCTCTACTCGACCCTTCGGCTCAGGCAAACATGTCCGAATGACGGGCCCAGCCGCAAGTAAGAAGATCCCCGATGAGCCTTACGGCACACCCATCGGGCGAGCCCTTTTAAGTCGATGCCAGGGTCCGGACCAAAGGGCAAGCCCGGTCTGACAGACACGCTAGTCGCTTAATTAGGCAGCGAGAGCGTAGTCGCGCTGAGTGTTCTCGGCGCTTAATCAGTTGCTACGACGCTTAAACGGTGGTCTCTAGCCTGCACCGGCACGCTTCCCCTGGCTCACTGTACGGTGTCGAAACCATGTCAGCCCCATACAATGCCTTCGAGCACGGGAAAGTGCGTAGCACTCAAAGGATGTTCAAGAATAACGCTTTACGACGAGTAAAGTCAACAGACCTCGTCGTAAAGCCCACTACCCCTTGATGCCTTTCACACGGCGGCCCAGCGCACGAGTAGCTTCACGCTCCTCCGTGCGGCGCTTGATGTCCTGGCGCTTGTCATAATCCTGCTTACCGCGGGCGAGTGCGAGCTCGACCTTCAAGCGGCCGTTGGTGAAGTACAGCTTCAGGGGTACAAGCGTGTTGTTGCCATCGCGGACCTTGCCCCACAGGGTGTCAATCTCCTTGCGGTGCAACAACAGCTTGCGCGAACGACGCGGCGAGTGATTTGTCCACGATCCGTAGGAGTACTCCGGGATATGCAGCCCGCGCAGCCACACTTCTCCGTCATCGATGGTCGCGAAGGCGTCGTTAAGCGATGCTTTGCCCTCGCGCAGCGCCTTGACCTCAGTGCCCACGAGAACGACACCGCATTCATAGGTGTCAAGAATGTTGTAGTCATGGCGGGCACGACGATTGGTGGCCACCACCGCGTTGTTGGCGCTGACCTTTTCTTTTTTCGACTTCTTCTTGCCCATAACCTGCTTAACTCTAGTCGAAGAAGGTGCACTACAGCTATTCCCGAGCTATTCCCTAACTTATTCCCTTAACTTTCCCTTATGCGCCTGCTTACAGCTCGCATACTTACAGCTCGCATACATATGCCTCTGGCCTTTTACGTTGTGACGCAACTTACTTTCCCCTAACCTTTTACCAACGTCTAACACAGAGAGATTTATACATATGGGACAGTCAAAAACGTTGGAACCGGACAAAGCGCCACCGAAGCCAAAGGGGTTCCTAGCCACACTTGAACGCATCGGCAACGCACTGCCAAATCCGTTTTGGCTGTTCGTGATTCTTGCCGGTGTAGTCATCGTTTCTTCGTGGCTCGGTGAGACTGCGGGTATGCAGGCCAAGGATCCCGCGTCGGGTGACATCATCGAGGTGGAAAGCCTCGCTACCGCTGAGTATCTGCAAAAGATGGTTTCTGAGGCGGTAACGAACTTCACGGACTTTGCGCCGGTTGGCCTGATTCTGGTGTGCATGCTCGGTGTCGCAATTGCGGAGTACTCCGGTTACATCGGCTCGGCAATCCGCGCGGCAATTTCCAAGGTGCACTCCCCTGTCCTGCTGACATTCATTGTCGCCCTGGCCGGCGTGACTGGTTCGATCGCTTCTGACGCCGTCTACGTGATTCTCATTCCGCTAGGCGCCGCCTCATTTGCCGCCGTTGGTCGTAACCCTATTGTCGGTGCGATGGTCGCCTTTGCCGCCTCGTCGGCCGGGTTCAATTCGTCGCTGGTGCTCAACATCACCGATGTGCTGCTGGCAGGTATCTCCACGCATGCGGCGCACTTCGTGGATCCGGAATACGTAGTTTCTCCGCTGGCCAACTACTTCTTCACCATGGCCTCGTCGATTGTGCTGGCGCTGATTATTACGGCTGTTACTGAGCTGTTTATTACCAAGCACGTGGAGAAGACCGTCCACGACGACCACATTGACCACGATGCCGCGGAGTTCACCAAACCGGGCGCTTCGGAGGAAGCTGCCGAGGAAAACGCCAAGAAGGAGGAGCGGAACACCGCATCTAGCAGCTCCAGCAATGGCCGCGACAAGCTCATCCTGAACGCCTCCGAACGCCGCGGCCTGCGCTATGGCAATATCGTCGCCGTCATCTTCCTGGCACTGTGGTTCACCGCGCTCTTCACTCCCGGCTCGCCCTTGCGCGGCGAGGGCGACGGCATCTTGAATTCCGTACTGCTTACCGACGTCGTGGTGTCCATTGCCCTCTTCTTCGCTGTGGTCGGTATTGCGTACGGCATTGGCGCCAAGACCATCACTTCCTCTGCAGATGTGCCCGCCTTCATGGAGCGTGGCCTGGGCACACTGACCACAATGATGGTGCTCTTCTTCGCTGTCTCGCAGTTCACGGCCTACTTCAAGTGGTCCAATATCGGTCAGTGGACCGCTATCAAGGGCTCCGAGTTCCTGACCAAGGCGGATCTGCCGCCGCTGTTGCTCTTTGCTGCCTTCGTCCTGATGGTGGCTGTTCTCAACCTGCTGATTACCTCGGGCTCCGCACAGTGGGCACTGATGGCGCCGGTCGTGGTGCCGATGCTGATGTACGTCAATGTCTCCCCAGAGGTCTCCCAGCAGCTATTCCGTATTGGTGACTCCCCGACCAACATCATTACACCGATGTCGCCGTACTTTGCGCTGGCACTGACCTTCCTGCAGAAGTACTACAAGCCGGCGGGTGTCGGCACGCTGATGTCACTGGCCATCCCTTACTCGCTGTGCATGCTGGTGGGCTGGTTCCTATTCTTTGTCGTTTGGTATCTCGCGGGTATTCCGCTGGGGCCAGGGGTTCCGGTGCGTTAACTCACAACTTCTGGGCAACTGAGGGATTGGTCGAATTTTTCGGTCAATCCCTCAACTATTTGCGGTACTCGGGTTTAGTATTGCGTACGGTCGCCACCACAACGGGCGTCGTTAAGCGAAAACGTACACACTTTGAGCACACACTGAGACGCGGATATAACCTATGCCAACAAAGCACCTAAAATTTACGGGATCGACAGGCGAGACTCTGGCTGCATCGATTGATCTGCCGGACGGTAAGCCACGCGCGTGGGCGCTATTTGGTCATTGCTTCACGTGTAATCGGATGGTGCCCGGCGCGTCACGCACCTGCAAGGCGCTGGCGAAGAAGGGCATTGCGGCGTTCCGGTTCGACTTCACTGGCCTTGGGCAATCCACTGGCGATTTCGGTGAGACGACGTTCCAGACCAACATTGATGATCTCAAGGCCGCCTACAAGTTCATGGAGGCAGAGTTCGAGGCACCGTCACTGCTAATTGGGCACTCGCTCGGTGGCGCAGCGGCGCTGAACGCCGGGCACGATATGCCGAAGGTCAAGGCGGTAGCGACAATCGGTGCGCCTTTCGATCCAGCTCACTCGATTGTGCGCATTGCCGGTGATATTTCGACGGTCGATGAGCATGGCACGCAGGTTCTGCAGATTGAAGGCCGTGGCATTCCCATCTCCCGTGAGTTCCTGGAAGTGTTGGCGGACTACAACCCGGAGGTTTATCTCAGCCAGCTGCGCAAGCCGCTTCTGATTCTGCACTCTCCGACCGACCAGACCGTGGGTATTGACAGTGCGCAGAAGATTTTCCAGGTATCTCGCTATCCAAAGTCTCTGATGAGCTTGGATCGCGCGGACCACTTGCTCACTCGCGCTAAGTCCGCTGCGCGTGCCGCTGACCTGATTTATGCGTGGGCTGACAGCTATCTTCCGGAGGCTGAATAACCCCGTTATCATTAGGGGTTATGGACACGACTGAACACTCTGGCCACTCACACGGCCACGGTCACTCACACGGTCATTCACACGGCCACGGTCAGGGCCACTCTCATTTTGACCCCGCGAATACTCCTGCCCGCCGCCTGCTCGCGGCTGCGGGTCTAACTCTTGTCGTATTTCTCGCCGAGCTCATCGGTGGCTTGGTTTCGGGTTCACTGGCGCTGCTGGCAGATGCCGGCCATATGGTGACGGACTCCGCGGGCCTGCTGATGGCGGTTGCCGGTTTGGCTATCGCCCAGCGCGGAGCCAATCACCGCGCGACGTACGGGTACCGTCGTGTTGAAGTTCTGACTGCTCTCGTCAACGGTCTGACAGTTTTCATCATTGCCGCTGTGATTCTCTGGGGCGCAATCCGGCGATTCGGGTCAGTGGAGCAATCTGAAATTCAGACCACCTCGATGCTCATCATCGCGGTCATCGGCCTGCTGACCAACGTTATTGCGGCGTTTCTGCTCGCGGGTGCTGCCAAGGAAAGCGTCAACGTCCGTGGCGCATATCTTCATGTGCTTGTCGACGCCGCTGGTTCGGTCGCCGTCATTATCTCCGCTATCGCTATTGCATACACAGGTTGGACCGCCATCGACTCGGTGGTCTCCATCGTGATTGCGCTCTTCATTGTCCCGCGCGCTGCCATTCTGGTGCGCGACTGCCTTCACGTGCTGCTGGAGTACACCCCGGAAGGCGTCGACACGGAGAAAATTGCTGCTGACCTGTCTGACCTGGACGGAGTCGTCGATGTCCACGATCTCCACGTCTGGTCCCTCAACGGCAATGACCTGTTGGCATCTGTCCACCTCGTGCGCTGCGACACGCTCCCCAACGGCGACGAGCACGCATTGCTCGACCGTGCGCAGGCACTGCTTCACGACGTCCACGGGATTGAACACGCCACGGTGCAGATTGAACGAACCGGGCATGCTGACCACGAGTACCCGGCTCATACCTAGATTGTTCGGCTAGTAGCTGAAGTAAGGCGCTAGCCCTCGAGCTGCTCCCCTAGCTCCAGCCATTCCATCTCCAGCTCTGCCTTTTGCTCAGCCACCTCTGCAGCACGGCGATCGAGATCCGCCAGCTTTTGTGTGTCCAAGTTGGCTACATCAGCACTCGCTTCCGCCATCTGCGCATGCAGTTCACTTTCTTTCTGGCTGAGCTTCGCCATCTTCCGCTCCAGGGCACTCATCTTCTTTTGAACAGCATGAGCTTCCGCGGCCGAGAGCTTCGAGGCATCCTCCTCTGAAGCTGCGCCACGAGCCTGCGGACTACCTGTATTTGCTTGAGAGGCACCGCCACTAGCGGCCGAGTCAGCTAGCTGTGCGCGGCGCTGGAGGTACTGACCAATCCCACCTGGCAGGTTCGTCAGCTCGCCATCGCCGAAAAGAGCCCAGGTCGAGTCGGCAATACGCTCAATCAGGTAGCGGTCGTGCGAGATGACCACCAGCGTGCCCGGCCAATTGTCCAGCAGGTCTTCCAATTCCTGCAGCGTGTCAATGTCCAGGTCATTCGTCGGCTCGTCGAGCAGCAGGAAGTTCGGCTCACTCATCAACACACGCGTGAGTTGCAAGCGACGGCGCTCACCACCGGAGAGGTCTGCGATTGGAGTGCGCTGCCGTTTCGGGGAGAATCCCAGCCGCTCGGCCAGTTGCGAGGCACTAATCTGCTTCTTGCCCAGGTCAATATAGGTCGCTACATCCTCCACAGCGTCGAGCACACGCATATCCAACGGCAGGTCATCGAGCTCCTGGCGCAACCACCCCAGGCGCACCGTCTTACCCTCGATTCGTTTGCCCTCACTCAAGGGGTAGTCCCCGGCCAGAGCACGTAACAAAGTGGTCTTACCCGAACCGTTGACACCGACCAGGCCAATGCGCTCACCGGGGGCCAGACGCCACGTGACGTCGTTAAGCAGCTCCCTGCCGTCGGGCGTTTCCAGGCAGGCATGCTCCAACTCCACGACCACCTTGCCCTGCCGACGCTGGGAAAACGCCATCAGCTCCACGGAATCACGCGGCGCCGGGACGTCGGCGATGAGCGCCTCAGCTGCTTCGATGCGGTAGCGAGGCTTCGAGGTGCGGGCCGGCGCACCACGGCGCAACCACGCGAGTTCCTTGCGCGCGAGGTTCTGACGACGCTGCTCGGCGGCATCGGCCTGGCGCGCACGCTCGGCACGCGCGAACGTCCAGTCGTTGTAACCTCCGTCGTAGAAATCGACAGTGCCGTCGTGGACTTCCCACGTCTTCGTGGCAACGGTATCCAGGAACCAACGATCGTGCGTGACGACGACCAGGGCTGCTCGGCGCGAAAGAACATGATCGGCCAACCACTGCACACCCTCAATATCGAGGTGGTTCGTTGGCTCGTCGAGAATGAGCAAATCCAGATCGCGGACCAGTGCGGCCGCCAGGTTTACGCGACGGCGCTCACCGCCGGAGAGATTGGCGACCTTGGTATCCATACCGAGGTCATTGATGCCGATGCCATCGAGGACCTCTCGGATGGAAGCGTTACCCGCCCACTCGTGTTCGGCGAGACCCAGCGGTGCGATAACACACTCGAACACAGTGGAATTCGGGTCGAGCTCCGCGCCCTGGGTGACATGCGCCATGGCCATGTCGTTGGCTCGCGAAATACGTCCGGAGTCCGCCGGCTCCACGCCTGCCAGAATCTTCAGCAGCGTGGACTTGCCGCCACCGTTCAAACCGACGACACCGATGCGGTCGCCCTCTTGAACGCCGAGACTGACGCCATCGAGCAGCGTCTTGAGCCCGAAGGACTTAGAAATATTCTCGCAATTAATCAGATTCGCCATGATGAGTATTTATTGTGCCCCATTCGACGTTGCCAAGCACACGCCGGACATACCAGGCCACCGGCAGCTCATCGAACTGCTCTCGGGTTACCCATTTAAATTCCGGATGCTCGCCGCTGAGCTGGACATTCTGCGTGTCGTCGGCCTCGCGTACTAGAAAAGTCACCGTGTGGAAACGGAAGTTCTCCCCGCCCAAATCCGGGTTGGAATAGTGGGCAAATTCGCTGACCTCCGCTGCGCGCAGGCCGGCCTCTTCACGCAGTTCGCGCACAGCGGCCTCCACGGGCTCCTCCCCTGCGTCGAGCTTGCCACCGGGCAAATCCCACTGGCCCCCGAGGAAGCCCTCGTATTCACGCAGCAGAAGCAGCAAGCGGTCACCGCGGAAAACTATGCAGTTGCACACCCAGCCGTCGTCGTTAGGCCAGAACTTAGTCCAAGCCACGCCGCGCGGTTCGCGCCGGGCGATTTCGGCCCTGCTGGGGTTGTCATCACGGTGCATGAAGGGTGTGCCTGCCTTTTTCAGTTCTGCTTTTTGGCTCGCTTCTAGGCGCCTCTTCCCACTTTAGCGGTGCGCTCACTACAAAAGGGTGTACCAGGTGGATTCACCGATGAGGCTTGGTGAATACCAGTAATTTATAATTCACGGATATTCTTTTGCCACTAAATTCTCCTGGCGCAGCGACCGCACTTCGTCACTGCGCTTTTAGTTATTGAAAGAACTTCCCTACCTCTATGCCTCGTCCAGTAAAACATCCCGAGCAGTACGTACCGGCTCTCGACGGAATCCGTACCATCGCGGTCGCACTTGTAGTTCTCTATCATCTGGCAGTGCCAGGCTTCGGTGGTGGGCTTCTCGGCGTCGCTGTCTTTTTCACTCTTTCGGGCTATTTGATCACCACAAACCTGGTCAATTCCAAGCTCCGCCACGACACATTCCGCCTAAAGACCTTCTGGTTCCGACGCTTCCGGAGGCTCTTGCCGGCCGTCATCACCACGCTGCTGGCGGTCATGTTCCTCACCATCGCATTTCGCCCTGAGGAGACCGCTAAGACCGGTTGGCAGGCCCTGTCGGCACTGTTCTACGTCAACAACTGGCATACGATTGCCGCGGGCGAATCCTGCTTTGACAAGTTTGCCGGTCTCGGGCCGCTGGATCACATGTGGTCACTGTCCATCGAGGAGCAGTTCTACCTAATCTGGCCGCTCATTCTGGTTGTGCTCTTTGCCACACTACGCGGTCGTCGCCGCATCGTCGCAGCCACCATCGCACTGACCGTCGCATCGTTCGGGCTGATGTGGTGGCTGGCGTCCGCCGGCGCCGAGCACACGCGCATCTACGAGGGAACCGACACCCGCGCAGGCGGACTGCTACTCGGCGCGGCCCTCGCCATCGCCCTTGCTTTTCGACGTCACGAGGGCGCCACCGCCAACTTGAACCGCGGTCTTTCCGGCATGCTGGGACTCATTGGCCTGGCCAGCATCATTGCATTAGCAACGCAGACCTCACAGCAGGGTATATTCCTCTACCACGGTGGGCTAATTCTCGCGACCATCGCGAGTGTTCTGGTCATTATGGCCGGATTGAACCGCGAAAGCCTATTCAGCCGAATCCTGGGCGCCACCCCAATGCGCTGGCTGGGTGAGCGATCCTATGGCATCTACCTATGGCATATGCCGATCATCGCATTTCTTCCCCGGCAGTGGCTGCCAGGTACTACGGAGAACACTGTCGTTGCCTGGTCTAGCAGCGCGCTAGTTTTCATCGGCTCAACCGCGCTGGCCGCCATCAGTTGGGTAATACTGGAAGACCCAATTCGTCGGCACGGCATTATCCAGCCACTGCGAGAGCGTCTCCAGGCGCGCCGTAATCGCCGTGCTGGGAAGAACGGCGCGAATGAATTTGTGCCCCGCTACATGGGCGCTATTCCCGCTACCTCGACAATTACGATGCTGGCACTAATCCTCATCGGTACACCGTTGCTCATCAGCGGCACGGACAACCGCGGCGAAGGTGCTGGCAACTCTGCCGTAGCCATGGAGCTGCCGAAGGATGCCTCGAAGAAGTCCAAGGCGGAAACGAAGTCAACAAGTGACACAGAGGCTTCTGATGATACTCGAATGCGCTGTACAACAGTTGTGCATGTAGGGGACTCGACCTCCATTGGCCTGTTCGACACTAACCAGGTCCCGGAGGGCGCTGCTACTGGCTTCCAGACCTATCTCGACCATGGTGCCAAGGAAGTGACCGACAGCGTCTTCGGCGCCCGTGCGACAAACCAAGGCTTCCAGGACTACCCCTCAGCGGTACAGTCCGTAAGCGAGTTGCTGAGCATGGGACAGGATTCGAATACCTGCTGGGTCATTGCCACTGGCGTCAACGACGCGGCGAACTACGCTGCGTTGCCAGACTACGGCTACGAACAAAACCCTGAGGAAATCAAGGCAAATATCCGCACCATGCTGGACCTTCTCGAGGGCCAGATGGTCATGTGGAATACGGTCGGCACCTACCAGCCGGCAGACAGCTACTACGACAATGCCAACATGAAGCTGTTTAACAAGCTGCTGAAGGAAGTCGCCAAGGAATACCCGAATGTCGCGATTTGGGACTGGGCCTCGGAGGTCTCGGAGCACAACGACTGGTTCATCCCTGGCGATGGCACACACTACCTACCGGAGGGCAACGCGGAGCGTGCAAAGCGCTTCGCCAGCGCTTTGGCCCACGCCTTCCCCGAGGACGGCACAGGCCACAAGCCAGCTAAGAAAATTGTCAACAGTTAGTTCAGCTAGCTCAGTTAGTTCAGTTAGGTTTTAGCGCGAGACCTCAGCGAGGCGAACGAAATCGGCAATTTCGAGCTTCTCTCCTCGCTGCCTGGGGTCAATCCCCGCTGCCATAAGCGCCTCTTCGGCTGCGGCACCAGATCCGTAAATCCCCGATAGGGCCGCCCGGAGGGTCTTGCGGCGTTGCGCAAAAGCAGCGTCGATAAGCGGGAAGAGTCGCGCGCGGAACTGCGGTGAGATTTCCCACGGGGCCGCCTCGGGGGCACCGGAGACATCGGAGGTCTCTGGAGCGTCGGAGCGGGCGTAGCAGTCAATGCGCACAAGCCCGGAATCAACCTTGGGGACCGGCCAGAAGACGTGCGGGCCAATGGCCCCGGCGCGACGCACTGTGCCGTAGTAGGCGGCCTTGACACTGGGGACACCGTAGATCTTGGAGCCCGGCTGAGCCGCCAGCCGGTCAGCGACCTCAGACTGCACCATCACGAGCACGCGGCGGATGGTGGGTAGCTCGGCAAGCATGTGCAGCAGCACCGGTACAGAAACGTTGTATGGCAGATTGGCCACCAGCGCATCTGGGGCAGTCTGAAAGTCCTCGCGGCTGACCTTCAGCGCGTCTTTCTCAATAAGCTCAAGTGCGCAGCCTTCGGCGCGCTCAGTGACTGTCTGGGGCAGACGCGCCGCCAGCCGATGATCGATTTCAACCGCCGCGGCACGGCCGCAGTGTTCGAGCAACCCGAGGGTCAGCGAACCCAAGCCGGGGCCAACCTCAACAGGGTAGGAATCCTCCGGCAAGTCCGCCGCAGCAACAATTCGACGCACGGTGTTGGCGTCGTGGACGAAGTTCTGCCCCAATTTCTTCGTCGGGACAATATCCAGCTGCGCCGCCAAGTCGCGTACTTCGACCGGCCCCAAGAAAGAAACTTCTGCTTTAGTCACAGTTAGATACTACGGGGTCAACGCAAAAATAGTTTTAGCGGAGCCCCATGGAAGCGGTGCAAGCGGGCCATGCGCCCCAACCCTGACCAGCCTGGACGCGCTCAGCGACAGCAATCTGCTGCTCGCGGGAAGCCTGCGATGCGCGCGGTGCATACTCAGTACCGCCATAAGCTGCCCAGGTGGAATCGGTGAACTGCAGACCACCGGAGAAACCGTTACCGGTATCGATAGCCCAGTCGCCGCCGGACTCACACTGAGCCAGCTGATCCCACACACCGTAGCCGGCAGCCGGAGCTGCAATGCGGGACTTAGTGCCCTGGCGGATAGTGGAGATACCCGGAGCCTTTAGCTCCTTTTCTTCCAGGACCTCGCGTCCGAGCTCTTCACCGTCGCGAGACGTGACCTTGACCTGACGCTCTACCTGGCCCGGCTCACCCTCCTGCTCAACGATGCGCTCGTCTTCGAACATCGAATCATCTTCAATGATGTTCTCGTGAGCTGGAATCTCCTCAGTCTCGGTGATGGTCTTATCAATCAGACGAGACAGAGCGATGCGCATCCCCTCGGTGACCGGAGCATCCAGACCCGGCTCGACGGTGTCATCTTCACGCAGCTCAATGCCACGCTGAGCCAGCACATCACCGACGGTCATAGCCGGGACTGTAAGGTCGATGTCCTTGGCATCGTCGTGAAGCACAATATTCTTGGCGCGAACGACGTCGAGTTCGACCCCCTTAGCGGAAATCTCGCCCTTTTCGACCTCGACCTTGTCCTTATCGGAGATGAGCCCCTGCTTCTTCAGACCTTCAATCAGCTCATCGGTAGTGATGGCATTGGTCTTGTGCTCCTGCGGCTTGCCATCGACGATCATCGTGACCGGCTTGGCAGAGCGGTAGACCAGCTTGCCACCGTCCGTGAGATCGCCCTGACGCTGAACCAGGTCTCCGCCGGCGGTTTCGACACCAGCCTTCTCCAGAATGGCCTTGTCATCCTTGGACCAGGTTGCAATCTGCTCGACCTTGCCGTCGATTTCGACGGTGATGGTGTCATAGTTGGATGCTGCGACAGTGCCCCCCAGAGCAACAGCAGCGACCAGACCGCCTGCGGCGATCTTGGACGAAGTGGAGACTCCGTCGTTAGCACGATTGAGATGACGCTTCTTCGCAGCACTCACGGGGTTCGTCACAGCCTTTCGGAGGATGGGCAGTTAGCAGATGAAAGAAATACAGTTTGTAACAGTACGGTAAAGATTCAGTGTTGTCTAAAATATATCGATAAAAGTGACGGGAAATACAACAAACCGCCCCGGCTGCATTTCCACAGCTCAGGGGCGGCAATACGCCGGCACATGCTTAAATGCCGTACACCCGACGTGCGTTATCCGTCAAAATCTGTGCCATCTCCTCCGCCCCGATTTCTCGGGCCGCAGCCATCGCACGTGCCTGATGACCGATAAAAGTGGACTCGTTGCGCGCACCTCGGAAAGGCTCCGCGGTCATGTACGGGGCATCGGTTTCCACCAGCAGCTGCTCCGCCGGCGCCTCAGCCACAGCCTGCCGCAGATAATCATTGCGTTTGAAGGTCACGTTGCCGGTAAAGCTCAGCAGGTAACCGCGTGCAATGGCTTCGCGGGCAACCTCGATGGGCGAGGAGAAACAGTGCAAAATGACCGTATTGTCATAGCCGTCCAACGCCGCCATCAGGTCTTCATCGGCGTCGCGGTTATGAATCATCAACGGCTTGCCGACGGTCGCTGCGAGCTCCATATGCCACTGCAACGCAGCCAGCTGTTCGCTCTTCGACGCGCAGCCGTCGAGGGAATCCAACCAGTACCAATCCAATCCCGTCTCCCCCACGGCCACAACCCTGGGGTCGGCAGCCATTTCGGTTAGGCGAGCCTTGGCGTCGTCGTCAAGCTCTTGTGCGCGCGTCGGATGGATAGCGGCGGCGGCCCAGACGTTGGGGTGCGCGTGTGCGGCGGCAAAGGCCAGTTCGGTTTCCGGCATGCCATCGCCGACCGTGCAGACTCCGACGACACCCGCTGCGGCAGCCCGATCCATGAGAGCCGCAATCTCCTCCGGAGTTTGCGCCCCGCAGGACGCGAGATGCGTGTGGGCGTCAAACAGCGGAGTGAGATACTCCGCGGGTTCTGCAATCTTGCGTTTGCGCTTTCCCATACCTCTACTGAGCCTCTACTTCACCTGTGCCCACTCGGGGCCGTGCTCAGCCAACTCAGAGTCGAGCTTGGTGAAAATCGGCTTCGGCTTGGCCAACGCCGTACCCGGCTCAATGTCGAAGCGACGCCAGGCGGCCTTCTGATTGACGTAGTCACCAGTGATGATTGGGTAGCTCCTACCCTCTGCCGGCAGGTCAGCGCCGACCGGTTCGACCGGCATGTCGTCCTGGACTTCCTGGACTTCCGGCATTGCGGCCCAGATGCCCTCGCCGCCCAGGGTCTCGAAGACCTTCTGCGCGCTTTCCGGCAGGTACGGGGTCAGCAGCACATTGGCATCGCTGACTACCTGCAGTGCTGTCCACAACACGGTGGCCAGGCGCTCGCGCTGGGACTCGTCCTTCGCCAGCTTCCACGGCTCCTGCGCAGCAATGTAGGCGTTGGCCTCTCCGACCAGGTGCATTGCGGCAGTGATACCAGCGCGGAAGCGGGACAGTGCGAGTGCGTCGCCGACCTCGGCGAAAGAGCGCTCAGCCAGGTCGAGCAGTTCACGATCAGCGTCGGTGAGTTCGCCCGGAGTCGGCACCTCTCCGAAGTTCTTGAAAGCCATGGACACGGTGCGGTTGACCAGATTGCCCCACGAGTTGGCCAGCTCGTTATTCACGCGGCGGACGAACTCATCCCAGGTGAAGTCGGTGTCCTGATTCTCAGGGCCTGCCATTGCGATGAAGTAGCGCAGCGGATCCGGGCCGAACTCGGCCAGGAAGTCCTTCACATAGATGACAACGCCCTTGGAAGAGGAGAACTTCGAGCCCGACATGGTCAGGTACTCCGAGGAGACGACCTCCGTCGGCAGGTTCAACTCACCGAGCTGACCGACCTCGCCCCCACGGGATCCCTCGCCACGGTAGCCCAGCAGCTCAGCCGGCCAAATCTGGGAGTGAAAGGTGATGTTGTCCTTGCCCATGAAGTAGTAGGACAGTGCCTCCGGGTCATTCCACCACTTGCGCCACGCTTCCGGGTCACCAATGCGCCAGGCCCACTCAATGGAAGCGGATAGGTAACCGACGACAGCATCGAACCAAACGTAGAGCTTCTTCGTCCCGTTCTCCGACCAGCCCTCCAGCGGAATCGGCACACCCCAGTCAATGTCGCGGCTCATTGCACGCGGACGGATGTCCTTCAGGATGTTCAGGGAGAACTTCAACACGTTCGGGCGCCAGTCCTTGCGCTCTTGAAGCCACTCGGTCAAGGCCTCTGCCAGAGCCGGCAGGTCGAGCAGGAAGTGCTCAGTTTCAACGAACTTCGGGGTCTCGCCGTTGATTTTCGACACCGGATCAATCAGATCGGCCGGGTCAAGCTGGTTACCGCAGTTGTCACACTGGTCGCCGCGGGCACCGGAAGCGCCACAAATTGGGCAGGTACCTTCGATGTAACGGTCCGGCAGCGTACGACCGGTCGACGGGGAAATCGCACCCATCGTGGTCTGCTTGACCATGTAGCCGTTTTCGTAGAGCCCACGGAAGAGCTCCTGGACAACGACGTAGTGGTTGCGTGTGGTAGTGCGCGTAAACAGGTCGTAGGAAAGCCCCAGACCCGCGAGGTCCTTCACAATCTGGCGGTTGTAACGGTCGGCCAATTCCTGGACAGAAACGCCTTCCTTCTCCGCTTGCACAAGCAGTGGCGTGCCATGCTCATCAGTACCGGAGACCATCAGCACGTCATTGCCAACCATTCGCTGGTAGCGAGCGAAAACGTCCGAGGGGACACCGAAACCTGCAACATGGCCGATATGTCGCGGGCCGTTAGCGTACGGCCACGCAACTGCTGTGAAAATGCGAGACATATCTAACAGGGTAATAGATGACCTACCATCGCGATGAACTGTGCCCCTTACGGAGTCCTCATGAAGTCTTCATGAACTGTCCCCTAGCGTCATCGCGCGCTTGCGCGGTCACTACGCTTATGTCCTATGTCCACTCGGTCCACCTCCTCCGACTCGGCTGCTGACTTCACTTCGCGCGCGACCACTGCGCTAGCCCGTCTTATCGCTGCCGGTCATCGCCCCGCCGCACTCATCGGCTCCTGGTTCGGCTATCGCGCGGTTCTCGCCGCCAACGTCGAGCTCACCGCCTGCGATTCGGCAGCGCTTTTCACCAGCCCCGACCACGATGCGTGGATTTTTGGGTTCCGCCCCTACTCCGGAACCAGCGCGCATGGAATCGCTGCCTGCGTCGCATTGCTTGCCGACGACGGCACGTGGCATTTCGACGGCCCCGGCACCGGCGCCGGCGACCCCTTAAATCCGGATTTCCAAGCCCTTCAGGAGGCCATCACTTACTCGCGCGAAAACACGCGTGCCGACGCGCTCCCCGCGGCCACGCCACTGGAGTGGGATCAGGGCGACCGCGTCCGTCACCAGCGCGCTGTAGAAAGCTGCAAAGAGGCAATTGCCGCGGGCGAGGTGTACCAAACCTGCATCTCTACACGCTTTCACGCGGAGCTGAATGCGGGATCGGACACGGACGTCGATGCGGACAACGCTGCACTAGCCCACGCCGGCGCGTGGTTTTCCTCCCGCGTGGCGCGGTATCAACCGGCTCGAGCAGCATTCTTGCCCGGCAACCTCGATGCGGGAATTCCGATTCTGGCCTCACTGAGTCCGGAGGAGTTCCTCATCCGCTCGGGCACAACCGTGACGGAAACACCTATCAAGGGCACGATTCCCGCCGACCGCTCCCCGGATGAGCTATTGCGCAGCGACAAGGATGTCGCCGAGAACATCATGATTGTCGACCTGGTGCGCCACGACCTCGGCCAGGTGGCCAAGACTGGCACTGTGAAGGTCACGGATCTGCTCAGTGTGCGCCCGGCACCGGGCGTGTGGCACCTCTTTTCCACGGTCGCTGCGGAACTTCCCGATCAGCTCAGCCACGCTGAGCTGATCGAAGCCTGCTTCCCACCGGCCTCAGTCACCGGTACACCGAAGCTGCGAGCAATTGAGCTTTTGCGCGAGTGGGAGCCCGAGCCCCGTGGTGCTCACTGTGGCGCGATTGGTGCGGCTCACGGGGATGCGCTTGAGCTCAATGTCGCCATTCGTACCGCTGAGTACGCAAAAGACCCGAACTCGGGGAGAGTTCGGGTCGAAGCTGGCATCGGCGGTGGCATCACCATCGAGTCTACGCCCGAGGGCGAATGGGCCGAGATTGAGGCCAAGGCCGCACCGCTGCTGCTAGAGAGCTAGTTGCGTAGTTTACGAGCACGACGGCGCTCGCGCTGTTCAGCTGCTTCCACCAAGCGGCGCTCGCGAGCCATGCGCAGAGCAAACTGGCGCTGTTCCTTGTCATCGAGGTACATCGGATCGTCGGAAAGCCCCTTAACCAGCGCCACCATCAGCGCCAAAATAACAATGACGAACGGGCTCGCCGCCAAAATGGTTAGATTCTGCAGGTTCGACAGGGCATCGCTGCCGCCAGTGACCAGCAGGACAATGGCGATTAGCGCGGTGAAGATACCCCACATGGCGGTGACACTGCGGGAAGCGGTGAGTCGACCGAACTGGCTCATCGTGCCCATCACCGTCGATGCGGAGTCTGCGGAAGTAATAAAAAAGGTAGCCAGCAAAATCATTGCGATTACTGAAGTAATTGCGCCACCTGGCATGGAATCCAGCAGGTTAAACAACTGGCTCTCAGCCGAACCGTCACCGTAGATGGAGGAATGCTGCTGCTCGTGAGTAATGGCGCTGCCGCCGAAGATAGAAAACCAGACGGCAGAGACGATTGACGGCACTGCGACGACGGTGAAGACGAACTCACGGATAGTACGCCCACGGGAAATGCGCGCGATGAACATACCGACAAACGGCGACCAGGAAATCCACCAAGCCCAGTAGAAAATCGTCCAAGTCGATAGCCACTCACCTGCCGTGCCATCAGCGGAGGCACTAGAGCGGGCGGCCATCTCGAAGAAGGAATCCAAGTAGCTGCCGATGGAGGTCGGAATCAGGTTCAGAATCACCACGGTCGGACCGAGGATTAGCACCAACAGTGCCAGTAGAGCTGCGGCAATCATGTTGAAGTTGGAGATGTACTGAATACCCTTGCCAACACCCGAGAGTGCGGAGGCCAAGAAGGCGCAGCCCAGAATGAGGATAAGACCAATCCACAAACTTGTGCCCTTGATGGCGGTGAAACCGTTGATCTCCAAACCAGCAGAAATCTGCAACACGCCTACACCGAGGGAGGCTGCTGTGCCAAAGACTGTGGCGAAAATCGCAAGTGCGTCGATAAGCTTGCCCAACCATCCCTCCGCGCGACGTGCGCCAATGAGCGGGATGAACGCCGCGGAAATCAGCTGCTTACGACCAAGACGGTAGGTCGAGTAAGCAATGGCGAGGCCGACGATGGCGTAGAGCGACCAGGGGTGCAGAGTCCAGTGGAACATCGTCGAGGCCATAGCGGTGCCGACTTCCTTTGGCTCGTGACCAGGCACGCCTTCGCGATAGAAAGTCAGTGGCTCAGCGACACCATAGAACATCAGACCGATGCCCATACCGGCGGCAAACATCATGGCAATCCAGCTCGGAGTGGAAAACTCTGGCTTCTCGGTGTCTTTGCCCAAGCGAATGTGACCGAACTTGGAAATCGCAACGGACACGATGAAGAAAACAAAAATGGTACTGGCCAAGATGAACAGCCAACCAATGTTCTCCACGACCCAGTTCAGAGAACTAGATGCAAACGTGGAGAAACTATCTGGCCACACCAAGCCCCAGATGACAATTGCCAGAATTGCGATAACGGCCGGGATGGTCACCCCTAGGTTTAGGGGAGCCTTGAAGTCAGCGATGCTGGCCTCACCAGCGACAGGTTCCCCTACGTCTTGTTGTATTTCATGTTCTGGTGGATTCGTCATTCCTCCACCATGTCCACTATTGACCTGGGATTTCAACTTAGAATGCGGGTTTTCTCAGGTTTTCTTCATTTTTTCCCAGATTGCAAAAACTGCCAATAATGGCGTTTACCCTGTTCACTGCCGTGTACTGGGACGTTTTCTGGCACAAAGTAACAATCGCCTAACGATTTTCCTCGCGAGCAGCCAAAACCGCCTGATAGAGATCACGGTGCTTTGTCATTCCAGCCTCCGCCGCAATCTGCTTCGCGGCATCCTTCAGCCGCATACCATCAGCCACGAGGTCCTCCACGCGGTCAACCAAGTCCTCCGTGGATACCTCCGTTGCCTGCTGCCCCGCGCCCTCAATCACCACCGTAATTTCGCCGCGGACACCTTCCTCCGCCCACGCAGCCAACTCTCCCAACGTCGCACGGCGAGTCTCTTCAAACCTCTTGGTCAACTCACGGCTTACCGACGCGCGCCGCTCCTCACCCAAAATCTCCGCGGCATCCGCCAACGTGACAGCCAATCGATGTGGCGACTCAAAGAAACAACAGGCCCGCTTCTCTGTCTTCAGTGATTCCAACCAGGCCCGGCGCGCCCCCTGTTTACGAGGTGCAAAACCATCGAAGCAGAAGTGGCCGACACCCAAACCGCTGAGAGCCAATGCGGTAGTCACCGCGCTCGGTCCCGGTACACAGGACACCGGCACGCCCGCGTCGTGAGCAGCCGCCACCACAGCCAGGCCAGGATCTGACACCACCGGCATCCCAGCATCGGTCACCACAATGACTTTCTGTCCCGCCTTCGCCGCCTGAATCAGCGACTCAGTGCGGCTATCTTCGTTGTGGTCGAAGTTCGAAATAAACTTCCCCTTGGGGGAAATGCCCAGCGCTGTGGCTAGGTTGCGCGCCCGCCGGGTGTCTTCCGCGGCGATGATATCGGCGTCGATAAGCGCACCGCGCAAGCGGTCGGAGGCATCGGCGATATTGCCCAGCGGCGTTGCCACCAGAGTGATGCCGGGAGCCAGCGTCGTAGCCTCGCTAAGGGGCTCGTTCTCGTGCGGTTGGAAGTTCGATGCCGAATGCGTCATGATTCCATAGCTTAAACTGACATTCGTGACCGATGCCGCTTTAACCCCACCACCGGAAACCGAGCGCCGCGCGAAAAAGCGTTTCCTGCGCCCGATTCCCCCGGTTCCCCCGCTGCCGCCACTGCGGCGGTGGGATAAATGGGATACCGCCACTTTTGTGGTTCTCGGAATCATCGCAGCGCTAACGCGTTTCATCGGGCTTGCTGCCAAGACCGACAATGGCACCCCGCTCTTCGATGAAAAGCACTATGTGCCGCAAGCATGGCAGATTCTGGAGTCCACGCGCGACCCCATCTCGTCTGGCATTGAGGACAATCCTGGCTACGGTCTGATTGTGCATCCGCCAGTGGCCAAGCAGGTCATCGCCTTGGGTGAGTGGATCTTCGGTTACTCGCCAATGGGCTGGCGGTTTATGTCGGCGGTGTGTGGCACGCTGGTCATCCTGCTGCTCATGGACATCGTCCGACGCATCTCTCGCGGCTCGCGGTTGGCAGTGGGTATCGCTGGTCTCTACGCGCTTGCCGACGGAGTGCTGTTTGTCTCCTCCCGGGTCGGCATGCTGGACATGATTCAGACCTTCTTCATCATCGCGGCCGCGTGGGCACTTCTCATTGACCAGGCCGATGCCCGCAAGCGCCTGGAATCCGCCACGGAACTAGGTAGTTTCGGCCCCTATCTCAGCTATCGCTGGTGGCGACTGCTCGCCGGCATCATGCTGGGGCTTGCCACCGGGGTGAAGTGGTCTGGTCTGTACTACATTGCCGCATTCGGTCTGTGGTCCGTCTTCACGGATCTGGTGTCACGCAAGAATGCCGGTGCGGACAAACCCGTGCTCGGCGCACTCGCCCGCGATACCGCCCCGGCGTTGCGTGATCTAGTTGTGGTCCCGCTGGGCGTTTACTTCTTAAGTTGGCGTTCCTGGTTCGCCGAAGAAACGTCGGTCTATCGCCATGTCTCGCCCGAAGAGCGCGATACAGGGCTCCCCGGCACCGGCTGGCTTCCCGAGGCCGTGCAGAACTACCTGCACTACCAAAACAGCGTGCTGAAGTTCCACGCCGAGCTGACCACCTCTAATGGCCACAAACACCCTTGGGAATCCAAGCCCTGGGAGTGGCTGGTCAGCTGGCGGCCAATGCTCTACTACTCCACCGAAACCACCTGCAGTGGTGGCCAGGAGTGCAAGGGCTGGATGATGCTCTTTGGCACCCCGCCCATCTGGTGGTTGCTGGTCCCCGTGGTCCTGTGGGCCACATGGCGCTGGCTCGGCCGCCGCGACGGCCGCTACGCGCTGCCAGTCATCGGGTTCCTCGCCTCCTGGCTGCCGTGGGTCATTGGCTACGACCGTCAGATGTACTTCTTCTACGCCACCGCGCTGATTCCATTCGTACTCATCGCCTTTGCTCTGCTTGCCGACGATCTCTCACACTGGCGGCCTCGCGATAAGCCGGTGGGGTTGGTAATCGTTGGCACGCACGCCGCACTAGTGGTGGCCGCGTTTGTGTTCTGGCTGCCGATTTTGACCGGCTACCCGCTGCCTCTCAACCACTTTGATTGGCGGTTCTGGTTGCCGTCCTGGAGCTAGTCCCGCTGTGGTGGCACGCCAGTGACCGGCAACCCGGAGGCGGCCCGCCATGCCTGTGCGATTGCCGTCGGCGTATAACCGCCCAGCCACACTACGGCCAGCGTCAAAGCGGAGACAAACATCAAGGCCAGGCCTGCAATCTCTGATGCTCCCTGGGCGCCGATGAGAATGTCACGAATACCAAAACCGATGCTGAACGTGGCGACGGCACCGTAGACCGGCGCCATGCCCATGGCAGCGCGTGGCCGCCAAGCAGCCCAGAACAATCCCACTGCCAATGCGAGCCGAATTGCCGCGAGTTGGATGGCAAGGCGTGCTCCGAGCTCCATTGGGTCAACGGTGGCAGTGGAACCGTCGATAGGCGCTCCCGTGCTTGTTGCGATTCCTGCACCTTCCTGCGGCTGCGTCGAGGAAAGTCCGAGCGTCATCATGCCGGAGGCGTCGACCAGCGTCGCAATCCCCCAGACAGCCCAGCAAAGGCCCAGCGCAATGAGCACCCCGCGGGCGGTACCGGACATGAGCAGCCATGCGCGCTCACGCCGGCGGCGCTCCGGTTCTATGGAGACCAAAATGCGCTCCGAGAGATCATCCGTGGAAAACTCCGGCATGCCATCGGCAGGCCCAACCGTAAGGGCGCGGTTTAGCCGCACCGCTCGCTCATACCAAGCTCGACACTCCTCGCAGGCCCCAAGATGGGCATCGATGACTTCATCGGCAATGCTTGCCTGCTCGCCATCGAGGCGAGCTGACAATGCTGCGCGAATTTCCTCGCACTCCACGGGGAATCTCCACCGCCTTTAACTCTTAAGGGGGTTGTACCTAATGAGGTCTTACCTGATGAACTGCCTGTCCAAACTGAAACGGCCGGCGCCGAATACGAGAATCATCACCAGACCACCGATGAGTGACATCACAAGCTCCGCACCGTTATCGCGGATAAACAGGCCATTGCCCAAGTGCATCGACCACCAGGCACCTATCATCTCAATGATGAAGACCATCGCCACCGTCGGGGCCAAGAGTCCCAGAATCAGCAACGCGCCTCCGACCAGTTCTACTAGAGCGACAACCCAGACCGTCAAGTGCGCCTGCGGGATATTCGCGGCGACAAAGTAACCGGTCGTCTTGTCAACACCGGTGATAAAAATCTTGTCCCAGCCGTGGCAGATGAAGATAATTCCGAGTATAAGGCGGAGAATCACGAGCGCGATATCGCGCATTACCGGTCGATCCATGGGGGACATGCTACCCGACGGCACGGTCAAAACACGGTAGCACTGCGGCAGCGAGAGGCCAGCGGCTTGAACATGCAAAAAGGCTTCTCCCAACCCCTCGGGAGAAGCCTTCCGCCAAACACACCCGGTGTGTCATGTCTTAGGTAGTGACATCGTAACAGGCCGAGTTTCTAACAAAAAATCGCGCTGACGTGCTCAGACAACTTTAAGGTTGTTCTACGGCTCAGCTCACAGGACTAGCTCACGCGAGCCTGCGGCATTTCGTCGTAATCGTCGTCATCAAAGCGGTAGTCCGTGTAGGCCAGATCTGCGAAATCCGGATCCTCATCATCGAGTTCGACTACTACCGCGCCCGGACGGCGCAGTCGCTGTGGAATTCCCAGCTCATCATCCTCGCGGTTACGCACACCGAGGCGGGCCATCTTCATCCGGCGAATTCGGCGAGCCCGCAGTTCCTGCTCTGCACGCACGGTGTGGCGCAGGTTGACCAGGTACAGGGTCATCAAGCCGACACCGACCAGTGGAATCCACCAGGTCCAACCACCCGCGAAAGCAGCGATGATAATCGTGACTGCGATGAACGCTGCCAGCCCAGCAACAGAACGGCGGCGACGGGCAAAGCGAGTCTCAGCGTACTGGGCATCCGAAACCGGATCGAACCCACCACGACCACGGCGCTTCTCAGCGAACGCGTAATCATCTTCGGTCAAGGTGTCATCGACAGCGATTGACTCATCGTTGGACTCGGCACTGTGGTCGCTGTCGTCCTCGACGGTCTCGTCGAGTACTGCCTGCTCGTCTACAGTGTCTGCTGCCTCTTCAGTCTCAGAGAGAGCCTCAGCGTCAGATTCAACGGCATCTTCGAACATCAAGTCATCGGCGTCGACGAATTGACGGCGAACGTCAACGCTCACATCGGAGGAGGACTCATCTGCACGAACCACGTCACCTTCGGCGGAGGCGACGGCGGAGTCAGATTCAGCATCCTCGTCATCAACGACAGCCTGCAGCGACTGGTCTGCAGACTCATTATCGGACACGTCCACGTCAGAGCGGTCAGAATACTCAGCAGTGACTTCCTCGGTAGCGGAATTATCCGCCTGCGGGGTCTCCTCCTCTACATCTGCCGCTTCCAGCTCGTAGACGATATCGCCGTCGACGACGGCCGGGTCGGCCGCCTCGTCCACGGTGTCGTCGATAAGCACGTCGCTGACATCGAAGTCATCGTCGACCTGCGCGTCAACGGTTTCGAGAGAATCGTCGACTTCTTCGGCTACGCGCACGTCCGACTCCTTGAAAGACGGACGACGGCGCGTCGTGGCCAACTCCTCGCCACCACGATGCAGCACGCGGGTCTTACCAAGCGCATCGGAGGTACGACGGATCGGCTTGCGCGTATTGACCACCAGCGGGGCCAGCACAAACAACCACAGTACAACGATGAGTATCAGCAACAGTGAAGTTGACATATTTTGTGTCTCCTTGCGATTTCGCCCGGGGTTTCGCCGTCTCTCCCCGGCCCAAATACGCCGCCCACATGCCCTTCCACAGAGGCATTTGCGAAGGCAGTCAGCGTATCTAGAGCGAATTCGCCCAATAGTAGAGTTGTCATCACCCTATCGGCGTGTGTTACTCAGACTACTCAGGCGCGCCGTTGCGGTGGGTATTTCTCCGCCTCTTCATATTGCGCACGACCACTCGCCACGATGAGGTCCACTGCACTGTCCTCCCCCACCCGTGCATAGGTCAGATGATCGCGCCACGCGCCATCCATATGGAAGGCTTCCCGCGCCACGCCCTCGTACTCGAACCCACAGTTTTCCAGCACACGTATCGACGGAACATTGCTGTCCAACACAGTTGCTTCAATTCGGTGGACGCCAACTCTCGTGGCATAATCCGACGCCAACGCCACTGCAGCAGTGGCGACCCCTCCACATGTAAAGCCGCTACCGACCCAGTAGCCAATCCAGGCGTGAGCGACGGGGAAAGGCGTAATACCGCCGAGTGTGAGCATCCCGGCGAACTGGCCGTCTACCTCAATGGTGGAGACAATCATGTCTCCCGCAGCCTCTGAACGACGCCAACTGCGCAGGTTACGGCGGAAAACAGAAGCCCTGTGGACATTATCCCAGTCGTCCTCGAGGGTTGGCTCCACGGGGCGCAAAATGGGCTCGTCGCGCAGCCGCAGTGCCCGCCATGCGGAGGCATCAGAGCGCTCTGGCACACGCAGGCGGACTCGGCCGCCACTGGTCACAAGACGAGAAGTACGCACAGCAACAATACTCGCGGTAGTGGAGTGTGGTCAGGCCTGGCGCGCCATGAACAGCACGTCAACTACATCTCCCGGACGCACGTGCAGCACGTCTTCCGGAATCACGATGAGGCTGTTGGCTTCCGACATACCGGCCAGAAGGTGGGCTTGCGCACCGCCGGAACCTCCCAGCGGCTGCACCATGTATTCGCCGGTCTCACGGTCACGCATGAGCTGGCCACGGATGTACCCACGGCGCTTCTCCGCCGACTCAATCGGGCCGACAGCACGAGCGGTGACAGCGCGGCGGCGGGGATTGCGCTTCCCCAACGCCAGCCGAATGAGGGGACGAACCATGACCTCAAAAACGACCAATGCGCCGACCGGGTTCGACGGCAGGAGGAACGTTGGAATCTTGTCATCTCCCAGCAGACCAAAGCCCTGGACTGAACCAGGATGCATAGCGATGCGGGAGACATCAACCTCGCCCAATTCAGCCAGCACACGGCGAATCTGCTCACCCGCAGCACCGCCGACAGCCCCCGTGATGACCAAAAGCTCACTGCGAATGAGCTGGCCTTCGATGATTTCTCGAATACGACGGGGCTCACCGGTGGCAATACCCACTCGGTGTACCTCGGCCCCAGCATCGCGGCCGGCTGCAGCCAGCGCATAGGAGTTGACATCGTAGACCTGACCGAGGCCCGGCGTGCGGTCAACATCGACCAACTCATTACCAATGGAAATCACGGACATACGCGGCTTGGGGTGCACCAAGACCTTCGAACGCCCCACCGCTGCCAGCAATCCAACCTGTGACGGTGAAATTACCGAGTCCAAGGACACCGCCACGTCACCCGGCTGCACATCGTCACCGACTTTGCGCACAAAGTCACCGGAGTAGACCGGATGGAGAACATTAACTCGACGGCCACCGCGGTCGGTCCAGTTTAGGGGCACGACGGCGTCGGCAAGCGACGGCAATGGCGCACCAGTTTGTACGCGCACGGCCTGCTTCGGCTGTAGCCGCATCGGGTGGTGAGAGCCGGCTGTCACCTCACCGACAACAGGCAGCTCGACCTCGCGAAAATCAACATCACTCTGACGCGCATCCGGAGGTAAAGACCCAGATTCGCCGACGATATCGACAGCGCGCACTGCATAACCATCGATTGCTGACTGCACGAATCCGGGCAATGGCTGCTCAGCGATGACGTCCTCAGCGCACAACATGCCGAGGGATTCCGAAATAGCAACGCGCACAGGATCAGGCATCACAGCGTGTGCGGTGATTGCCGCCAACTGTTCTTCCACAGAACGCATGTTTTACCTTCCTCGGCACCAACCCGCGGTGCGCTTTATGGCTATTCAGCTTCTCAGTACAAGCCTCTATAAAAAGGCTTTAAGCCTGTTCATCCTGCGCCAGACGCTGCTGCATGTAGTCGCGCAGCCCCTCGCCGTAGTCCGGATGCCTGAGTCCAAAGTCTACGCAAGCACGAATGAAGCCACCAGGATTTCCCAGGTCATGGCGGAACCCCTTGTGGACGACCACATGAACCGGATGCCCCTCTTGAATCAGCAGCTCAATTGCATCGGTGAGCTGGTACTCGCCGCCCTTACCGCGCGAGATGCGGCGCAGCGCATCGAAGATGGCGCGATCGAGCAAGTAACGTCCGACTGCAACGAAGTTGGATGGAGCATCCGCAGGGTCTGGCTTTTCCACCATGCCCTTGACTCGCTTCACATCGTCCCAGGCATCAGCGTCGGCCGCATCCGCACCGAGTTCACCAGACTCCGCCGGGGTGGCGTCCTCAATATCGAAGACACCGTAGTTGTAGACCTCTTCGTGAGGAATCTCCAGCGCACACAGCACCGAGCCACCAAAGCGCTCGCGCACTTCCGTCATGCGATCCATCACGCCCACTGGGAGCACGAGATCGTCGGGAAGCATGACAGCAACGCTGTCCTCATCGTCTTCGAGCAGTGGCTCTGCGACCAACACCGCATGCCCCAGGCCCAGCGGGCGATCCTGGACAACGGATTCCACGCGGATGACCTCGGTGGCGCGGCGTACCTTCGCTGCAATTTTGTCCTTGCCACGCTCGGCGAGAGTCTGCTCAAGGTCCGGGCGCGGGTCGAAGTGCCCAAGCACGCCGTCCTTACTCGGCGCTGTGACAATAGCCAGGCGTTGCGCACCAGTGGCGGCGGCCTCTTCGGCGATCATCTCGATGCCCGGCGTATCAACCACGGGCAGCAATTCTTTCGGCACTGTCTTGGTGGCAGGCAAGAATCGCGTACCCATGCCCGCGGCAGGAACGATGACAGTTCGAACCGGAGTAGTCATGTCCGAACCAGACTCTTTAGACGATGAGACCATAATGGCAACGATACCTATATAACTTCCATTTGCTTGGAGGCTGACCCCGCTTTTTCAACGCATTAATCAGAAATTTTCTCCAGCGCTGACGACAGCGGTTGCTCCCCTGACTGACAGAGTAGGTTTGCAGGTATGGCTCCGCTTCCCGAAACCACGTCCGATTTCAAAACCCGCACACGGCACGAGGTACTCACCGCACGCGCCACCAAGGGGCAGCGTGAGCGCATGCTTGACGACGAAGCACTGGTACAGCGGTTGCAAGAATGGTTATCCAATACCGTCGGCGACCTCGCAAACCCCGTCATTGCCGCTTATGTCCCCGCTGGCGACGAACCCGGCGCAAGCGTTTCTAATTCGACTGGTGGTGAGCCCGGCCAGGGCTTTGTGGAGGCTCTGGCCAACGCGGTTCCCAGTGCACGAATTCTGCTTCCCGTTTGCCCGCCCGGTCCACCACAGCCGCTGCATTGGGGTTACTACAACGGCAGCTTCAGCAAGGGTCGATTTGGACTCTTGGAACCTGTTTCGGTGGAAAGCGCCGCCGGCCCGGAGGAGTTAGGTGCCGCCGACGCCATTATTCTGCCGGCAGTTGCGGCCGACCCCGCAAGCGGGATGCGGTTAGGGCGTGGCGCTGGTTACTACGATCGCAGCTTGGTTTTCGCTCGACGCGACGGTGATACGGATGGGGTGAGAGCCGCGGCCATCGCTGTTGCGGTTTTCGACACCGAGTTGCGCACAGAGCTCGCCTACGATGAGCACGACGTTCCCGCCGATTATGTGATCACGCCAGCGAGGATTTCACAGATTTAGTGGAACCAATTTCGGGGTTTTCGCGCCTAACTTAATATGAGCCCAAAACATTCGTCCCGGTTTCCGCATCCATTCCCAAAGCTCCGCCCCACAACTATTCGGCGGATAGTTGCCCTCACTGTTTTCCTATGCGCAGTCGGCCTGGCGGCAGTGGAATCTTTAACGCCCCGCAGCGGCCATACTCGGGTAGTGATTAGCGCCAAATCCATTGCCGCTGGCGCATCGGTGGCAGAACAAGATGTGGCTTTCAAGGACATTCCTCGGGATCTCGTTCCCGGCGGGGCTGTAACGGACATCGCTGCTGTGCGGGGACGCACCCTGGCCACCGGCATGTCACCGGGCGAGATATTTACAGAGCAGCGAATGGTTGGCCCGTCACTTGCGAAGTCGCTGACGGGGACGTCGGAAAGCAAGATTATTGCTATCACGTTGACTGATTCGGGCATTGTGTCCGCTCTTCACACTGGTGACAGCGTGGATATTGTATCGACAGCAGATGAGCGCGGGATGGCGGCGCCGATTGCACACGGAGCAAGGGTGGTAAACATTGTCGATGATGAGGTGGTGTTAGTCGCACTGCCTGCTGGCGCCGCAGAGGTGGTGGCAGCGACCTCATTGGCCTCCCCACTCACACTGCTCCTCGCGGGAGAGTGACCAAAATCTCATACTTTATCGAATTTCACGCCTTTAACCAGGGGAAACTCTAAGAAGTTGACTTGTCCTATAACGTCGTACATGGCTACAATGGTGTCGCAACTCAAAACTACGATTAGGGCACTGCCCAACACCGCACTGCCCCGTTTTCAAATCGTATAGACCTGTATTGAGGAATGCGATGACTCACAGGTCTCGTTTGATTTGGTCCATTTTCTACAGAAGGAAATCTCCTATGCTTAAGGGCTTTAAAGACTTCATCATGCGCGGCAACGTCATCGACCTGGCGGTCGGTGTCGTCATCGGTTCTGCATTCACAGCAATCGTGACCGCTTTCACTGACAGCCTGCTCGAGCCGCTGCTGAACACCATCGGTGGCGCTGAGGTCAAGGGTCTTGGCTTCGAAATCATCAGCGGCAATCCGTCGACCTACCTTGACTTCGCAGCCGTCATCACTGCAGCAATCAACTTCCTGCTGGTCGCTGCCGTTGTCTACTTCGTCATCGTTGCTCCGATGAACAAGTTCAACGAGATTCGTGAGGCTCGCTTGGAGACCTCCGCTGAGCCGGAGGTCACTGAGGCTGACCTGCTGACTGAGATTCGTGACCTGCTGGCAGAGCAGAACGGTAAGCCGAAGACGGAGCTGAACTAGCCTCTAGCTGCTAGTTGTGGGCTTCCGATAAGAAGCTAACTAACGCTTTTACACAGCGCTCATCCCCAATGGGGTGGGCGCTGTTTTGTCCAGTAGTCCGCATCAAAATCACGAGCATCCTCCGGGGATTCATCGTGGTAGTGCACTGTGCGCGCAGTTTTCGCACTGCGTGACTGGACAAAGTTTTTCGCCGGTGCACCTGCGCGGCGACGCTGCCTACGGCTGCCACTGCGCGACGTGGCTTGCTCGGTCTGATTGGGCTGCTTAGCGTCGCCCATTCCTAGACGCTCCAGCGGCAGAGATCATCAAGCACATGAGAGACCAGCGGGAGAATTGTCGCCATGCCATCGCGCACCGCAGCGCGAGACTCCGCGAGATTGATAATCACTGTCTGCCCGGACACTCCGGCCAAACCGCGGGACAGCCCCGCATCCAAGGCGCCAGCTCCCATACCGGAGTTACGAATAGCCTGCTCGATGCCCTGCAGCCGCACATCGAGAACCTTGCGAGTGGCATCCGGAGTCTTCGCACGAGGACCAACGCCAACACCGCCCACCGTGACGACCAAATCTGCGCCACCGACAACAGCGGTATCTAGAGCCTTCCGAATCTCACGCTTCACTGCACCCGTGCTGACCACGGCATCGACCGAGTAGCCGTCTTCTTCCAACAGCTCAACCATGAGCGAAGCCGCACCATCCGGGTTCTCGAAATGGTCGCCCACGAGGACAACGAACGCATTTCGGACCTGGCCGTCGTCGTTGATAAGACGCTCCATCTCAGCGAGGTTGACGTCACTTGGCTCAGTACTCACGGTTTCACTCATCTGCTCTATCTCGCTTTCTCCCACAGCTTTTCACTCGAAGTTTCACTCGAAAACTCTTCTACAGATGGTGAGGTACTCACTCCACCACGCTGCCTATCAATCCTGGGCTTCTGCCAAGGTGACATCGACCGTTCGCTCGTTGCCGCCTCGCTCATCTGTAACTGTAAGTGTGACAGAATCCCCGATCCGATGCGACCGGATAGCCGCAATTAGTGCAACGCCGTTGTCAAGTGTGCGGTCATCAACCTTGGTAATCAGGTCACCGTCTTTCAGCCCTGCTTTATCAGCTGGGCCGCCTGGCGTTACTTCTCGCACCAGTGCACCACGTGCAATCGGACGCGAATCGATCTGGGCACCAATGACAGGCATCCGTGCCTTACCGGAGTCGATCAGGTCTTCCGCTATGCGACGAGCCTGATTAACCGGAATTGCGAAACCAAGGCCAATGCTGCCCGCCTGCTCCGACGCCTCACTGTTAGAGGCAATCACGCTGGGCACACCGATGAGGTTGCCTTCCATATCCACAAGCGCTCCGCCGGAGTTACCCGGATTAATCGCCGCATCGGTCTGGATTGCATCAATGACCGAGGACTGACCGTCTTCACCAGCGGCGGTCACCGGACGGTTCTTAGCAGAGACAATGCCCTGTGTAACAGTGGAGGTCAGTCCCAGTGGCGAACCAACGGCCACCACTTCCTGGCCAACCTGAACCTGCGAGGAGTTGCCCAGCGAGATTGGGCGCAGCCCGTTAACACCTTCAATTCGAATAACGGCAATATCCGTAGCCGCATCTCCTGCAACCAGAGTTGCCGGGTGCGTGGTGCCGTCGGAAAGCAGGACTTCCATATGTGCGTCCGGACCCGCGCCTGCGACAACGTGGTTATTCGTCAGCACCAGGCCGTCGGACGACAGAATGGAACCTGACCCCGACGCCGTGCCCCGCTCCGAAGCAGTGGTGATGGAGACGACACTGGGAAGGACTTTCTGCGCGACCTTCTCCACGGATCCCTCAGCTGCTGCTACCTGGCGGGTTTCCGCAGGCTTATCCAGCGCGTTGTCCGCGGGGGCCGACGACTGTGAGTTGTGAACTACCCATGCGCCGACACCGCCACCAATACCGGCCGAGCACAGCATCAAGGCAGCGACTGCCAGCGCCCCCATGCCCTTAGCCCCCTGGGCCCCCTTGGTCTTCGGCTGATTGGCTGCAACGTCCCACTCTGAACCGCCTCCATAAGCGCCGTTCGGCTGAGACGGGATGGTGTTGTAGTGGGAATTCTCCCAGCCGTGCTCATTGACAGAAAACTGGTTCGTCTCACCAGCATCCCCCATGGCACGGTTCTCGCTGAAGTTGTGAGATTGCGAGGAGTAATGTCCCCGCTCATCTCCTCGCGAGGAATCGTTGAAAGAGTTGCTCATACGTAATACCTTGCACTGTCTGTCTAACAATTGGCTGAGAGCAGTCTGCGGTCTCGCCGATAATTCCCCGAATGAAACACCGAATCCCCGCCACACACTTCCTTAAAAGGCCGCGCACAGCGGGGATTACTCAGCTTTGACGTGGGGTTATGCGTTTCTAGCTAGGCTCTTGAGCGGAATCGGAGTCTTCACCTTTTCCGCTGTGGGGACTGCCCGGCAGAGTCACTCGCATCAAGGCACCGCCATCATCGGACTCATCGGCAGTAATCGTGCCCCCGTGGCGGACGATGACCGACTTCACAATGGCCAAGCCCAGGCCGGATCCAGGCATCGAACGTGACTGAATGGAGCGGTAGAAACGCTCGAATACCTTGTCTCGATCTTCCTTCGGAATACCTGGCCCCGAGTCCGCCACCGTGAATTCAGCGACAACCTCGCTGAGCGGTGTCAGACGAACCCGCACGGTGCCATTTTCTGGCGACCACTTTGCAGCATTGTCCATCAAGTTCAAAACTGCGCGACCAAGACCCGCCGAATCCCCGTAGACATACCACGGAGCTGTCTGCACATCGAAAGTAATATCCGGACGACGACGCTCAACACGCGCCAGCGACGTAGAAATGATTTCGTCGACATCGACATGCTCAATAACCTGTTGCGGGCCATCTTCGCGCGCCAGATCAACCAGGTCACCGACCAACGTCGACAGCTCTTCCAGCTGTGCGATGACGTCAGCTTCCAGATCCGCGCGATCCTCATCCGAGATTGCCGCTCCCGAACGGGAGGCCATCATCAGCAGTTCAATATTTGTGCGTAACGACGTCAGCGGAGTCTTCAACTCATGACCAGCATCTGCAACCAGCTCTGCCTGCTTAATGCGCGACGCTTGAAGTGCGGCCAACATCTCATTGAAGCTGCGGGTAAAGCGTGCAAGCTCATCGTCACCCTCCACAGGGATTGGGCGCAGCTCGTCGGTTTCCGTCACTCGTTCCGCGGCGATGCGCAGCCGAGTGACCGGACGCAGACCCGTTGTTGCCACCGTAATACCTGATCCGATTGCGAAGAGGATTCCGATAGCAGAGATACTCAGCAGCACTGCACTGAGCGCTTTCAAGACCGACTGTGTCGAACTCAAGTCCTGCGAGAGGATCAGCGTCGCACCGTCTTCAGAGCGGACGGCGTACACACGACGGCCGTTGTACTCATCGGTGCGAATCGACTCCTGTCGATTCCCCCGCAACACCGCAAGTTCGGGGCCACCAATAGAGATTGAGCCACCGCCTTTGCCCGCCACACTGCCGTGGGCAAAGTACACCGCGTCCAAATCGGGGTTCAGAATCCTGTTTGAGTCCGCTTCAAAGGAGGGGCCAATGGCAAACTCCGAAGCGTACGGTGACATCAGCAGCTTTTCGGCCTGGCTACGGAGGTTACTGTCCACCTCGCGGTACAGCGCTGCCTGCACAGTAAAAAACGCAGCCAGCGTCATCAGCCCCACCGACATCGCCACAATGAGCGCCGTCAGAATTGTCAGCCGCCAACGCAGCGAAGGGATACGCGAGCTCCGTGGCAGGCCGGGAAGCGATTCCCCTGCCATCGTCGCAGCATTCGCGGACTTCTCTTGCTTACCGACGGTACCTTGCCCCGGATTGGTCTCCGTGGCAGAACGCTGATTTGATTGCACGCCACCGCCGGTCGAACGACGACGGCGCAACATCACGGTGCGGTCTCCCGCATCACATAACCGACACCACGAACGGTGTGAATCAGACGCGGCTCGCCCTCTGCCTCCGTCTTGCGACGCAGGTAGCCAATGTAGACCTCCAGCGCATTGCCGGACGTCGGGAAGTCATAGCCCCAGACATCCTCCAAGATGGCGGTACGAGAGAGTACACGCCGCGGGTTGCTCATCAGCAACTCCAGCAGCGCAAACTCTGTACGAGTGAGACTAATGCGGCGTTCACCGCGGAAGACCTCACGAGTTTCCGGATCCAGGGAGAGATCCTCAAACTGCAGAGTTGCGGCATCTTCCATCGCAGGCACTTCCAGAGCAGACCGACGAAGTAGCGAACGGACACGAGCGAGCAGCTCTTCCAATGCGAACGGCTTGGGCAGGTAGTCATCTGCGCCGGCATCAAGACCAGCTACGCGCTCGGAGACTGAATCACGTGCAGTCAACATCATGACCGGCAGATCATCGCCTTCGCTGCGCAGCCGACGGCAAACATCCAGACCGTCGAGCTTCGGCATCATGACATCCAAAATGGCCAAATCCGGACGATCCTTGGCAATCTTTTCCAAGGCCTCTGCGCCATCCTCGGCGAGCTCGACCGTGTAGCCATTAAAAGTCAACGATCGCCGCAACGCTTCGCGTACCGCTTGATCGTCATCAACTACCAAAATCTTCATACTGCCCATTGTGCCTTGAAAATATAAGGCGAGTGTAAATGTGACACAGATTCTTCGTGAGAGAGCTCCCATAAAACCCGGCCATAGAACTAGAAAAACCTCACCCCATCGCCAAGTACAGGCGATGGGGTGAGGTTTAAAAGCTCTTTATCAACTGTTCCTTACACACTGAACGCACTCTGGGCGCTCGAAGCGCTCTGTGGTTCAGCGAGGAACGTTGTCAGCATCCTAAAAGATGCGCGTTAGAACTTCTCGACGTCAACCAGGCCGAGCTGAACAGCCTTGGCGATGCGACGAGGAACGTTGTAGACGCGGCCGTTTACCTTGACTTCCTGGAGAGCGACGTTGTTGCTCTTCCACTGGGAACGGCGAGCGCGGGTGTTAGCACGCGACATGCGACGCTTTGGTACTGCCATTTTCTTATTCCCCTCCTATTCTTAGTTCTTCTTCGCGCGGCGAATGCGGTTACCGTAACGGCGCTGGAACTTCTCGACGCGACCAGCGGTGTCCATGACACGCTGAGCACCGGTCCAGAACGGGTGCGACTCGCTGGTGACGTCAACGACGATCAGCGGGTACTCGTTACCGTCTTCCCACTCGACAGTGCGGTCGGAGGTGGCGGTGGAACGGGTAAGGAAAGAGTGACCCGTGCCTGCGTCCTTGAAAACCACCGGGTGGTAATCAGGATGGATGTCCTTCTTCATTAATTCTCGTTTCCCTCAGGATTGAACTTCAGGTCGCTTTCCCCCAGCTAAGAGTGAGAGAATCGTGCCTGAGTTGGGTACGAACACGACTTACAATGACACGCACCAGCTCAATACTTCTACAAACCGGCATGTGACACTCGATGGAATATTACAGGCTCAAGCCCGAAAATTAAAAAAGGGCCCTGCACTAACGCCCGTCGACAAGCATGAACCCTATAACGACACTCGAGAGTAGCGCCGAGAAAACCACAGTGGAACAGCGATTAGGTTATCCCGCAACTCGTGTGTAAACTGTTCTCTCGCTGTTGTCTAGTTATTCGTTTACGCGCTCAGCGTCGAGTGTCAGTGGGCAGCGCCCCGGAAAAGACCAGGCGGAATCCTCGGTTATTCAATAATCCGGCGTGGCGCACCAGTGATGTCGGCATTGGGCGGCAAGGAAGCAAAGGAATCCCTATGTCGGCGATTTGCCAGGTTACGGGACGCAAGCCGTCTTTCGGCAAGACCGTGTCCCACTCCCATCGGCGCACATCGCGCCGTTGGAACCCCAACGTGCAGCGTAAGAAGTTCTACCTCGCCTCTGAGGGGCGTCACATCACTCTGAATGTGTCCCCGAAGGGTCTGAAGACCATCGACAAGTACGGTATCGAGGCTGTTGTTGCTCAGATTCGTGCACGTGGGGAGAAGATCTAAAAAATGGCACGTAATGACATTCGTCCAATCATCAAGCTGAAGTCCACTGCGGGCACCGGTTACACCTACGTGACCCGTAAGAACAAGCGCAACACCCCGGACCGTATCACCATTAAGAAGTACGATCCGGTTGTCCGCAAGCACGTCGAATTCCGCGAGGAGCGCTAATTCATGGCTAAGAAGTCCAAGATTGCCAAGAACGAGCAGCGCAAGGAAATCGTCGCTCGTTATGCAGAACGTCGCGCTGAACTGAAGCGCATCATCAAGTCCCCGCACTCCACTGACGAAGAGCGCATGGACGCACAGTACGAGCTGAACCGTCAGCCGCGTGACGCGTCCCCGATTCGCGTCCGCAACCGTGACGCTGCAGATGGTCGCCCGCGCGGCTACCTCCGCAAGTTCGGTCTGTCCCGTGTCCGCGTTCGTGAGATGGCCCACCGTGGCGAACTCCCGGGCGTCCGTAAGTCCAGCTGGTAAGTCGAGGAGCACCAATGAAGCGCAATCACTCTAACAAGAAGGCGCGGATGGAGCAGTCCCGCCGCCCGAAGAAGAACCCGCTCAAGGCCGCAGGCGTTGAGAAGGTTGATTACAAGGACATTAACCTGCTCCGCCAGTTCATCTCTGACCGCGGCAAGATTCGTTCCCGCCGCGTCACCGGTCTGACTCCGCAGCAGCAGCGCCAGGTCGCTACCGCTGTGAAGAACGCCCGAGAGATGGCACTCCTGCCGTTCACCAGCCGCTAAAGATGGCTGGTCGGCGGGAGCCGATCATTCGAACACCCGCCGAAAGGCCTTATTTACGCGCTGGCCGCATGACGATACATGCGATAACAGCGTAAAGCGGACTCAGTCCTTCCCCACCGAGGGGATTGGATTGGGTCCGTTTTTTAATGTCTAAAATATGCACTTATGCCTGCTCTCACCGAAATATTCACCGGCTTTGGTTCCGTCGCAGTACTGATCATTGTTGGCTGGTTGTTTGGGCGCAGTGAGATCGTCGATAAGCGGGCATCTTTTACCCTGAACATGGTCGTGTTCTGGATCGCGATGCCGTGCATGCTCGCGCACACTCTCGCGACGGCGGATTCGGCGAGCATCTTCGGTTCGGCGTTTGGTGTCGCGGCACTGTCGGCGCTTGGCACGGCGGCGTTCTACCGGATTTTTGTGGCGCCCATGTTCAAACAGCGCGGCGCCGATGCTGTGGTCGGCGCGATGTCATCGAGTTACAACAACGTCGCTAATCTCGGCGTGCCCATCGCAGTCGCAGTGCTTCACGACGCTACCGCCGTCGTCCCAGCCCTTATCTTTCAAATTGCCTTCTATGCGCCCGCTTCCATGACCGTGCTGGAAATCCTCACTAACCGCGGTCATTTCCGACCACGCAATGTCATCATGGCACCGCTGAAGAACCCGATCTTTCTGGCGGCGATGGTGGGGCTTGCGGTTAATGCGTTTGCTATCGAAGTACCTCAGTTCGTAGCGCATCCAGTGGGGCTATTGGGGCAGGCCGCGGTGCCAATGGCGCTTCTGGCCTTCGGTATCAGCCTGCATGGCATGCCGTTTATGGAAGCCGGTCGCTCCCCTCGTCGCGCCGTCGTGGTGGCATCTACGCTGAAGCTTTTCCTGCACCCCACGCTGGCTCTGCTGTTCGGCCATTTCGTCTTTGGTCTCAGCGGGCATGCGCTGCTGGCAGCTGTGATTATCGCCGGCCTGCCGACAGCTCAAAACGTCTACACCTTCGCCTCCCGCTTCGGCCGGAACCTTGAACAGGCGCGCGATTGCGGCGTGATTACGACAATCGCCTGCTTGCCGACGGTCCTGTTGTTCACCCTGCTGTTGAGTTAGGTAACTCTTCCCGACGGCCTGGAGAGAATCTCGTTACCCTTGGAGGCGTGGAGATTCTGAAGACACTTCTCGAGGCCGACCCGTCCGTGCCTCGTTTGACCTGTTATGACGAAACTACCGGCGGTCGTACCGATTTGTCGGCCCAAACCCTGGACAACTGGGCCAGCAAGATCGCCAACATGCTGCACGATGAGTTCGACCTCGTCGCCGGAGACCAAGTATGGATTGATTTGCCGTTGATCTGGCAGTCCGCCTGCATCATCCTGGGCTGCGAGCGTGCTGGCGTCACCGTTAGCGATGAAGAGCCGCTGGTCGTATTCACCACTGTCAGCAACGTCAGCACGTGGGAAGAGAAGTTCCCAGATGCCTACATCGCAGTGCTTACCGACGACCCCTTTGGCCGCGGTGTCGTGGAATGCGGTGATGATATTCCACCGGGAGTCATTGACTTCGGTCCGGAAGTTCGTTTCCACCCAGACGCATATCTAGGCGCGGGCCCGGACTCCGACCAAACCCCCGTTATTGGGGAAAAGTCCGCTGCTAATCTGCTTTCGTCGGCTGGAGACTACGCGGATGAGATGCAGCTCACGCCCGGTTCCCGCGTCGTTTCCGACGGCTGGCTGATGCCTGATTCTTCACAGGTCATCGCAGATAAATGGGCACGTAATGTGCTGTCGGCTTGGGTTCGTGGAGGTGCTGCCGTCGTCGTGCGCGGTGGCGATAGCGAGCGTGTCGCTGCTATTTCTACGGCCGAAAAAGCCCGTGTGATTTAATCGCGGCCGGTCCGTCGAGAAGCACGCTAGGTAGTCGCGATAACCTGGAAACCGTGATTACCCGACCATATATTCTTGCGATTCTCGCCCTTATCAACGTCTTGGGCGCACTGGCTGTATGGGATCTGAGCCCATGGTGGTGGATTCTGATGGCCTTCATCCTCTTCCTGGATGTTGTGGCTGTCTATGACATGCTTCAAAAGAAGCACTCCATCTTGCGGAACTTCCCGGTCATCGGCCATCTGCGCTACATGGGTGAGACCATTCGCCCTGAGATGCAGCAGTACTTCATCGAGCGCAATTTCGACGGCGCTCCGTTCGACCGCGATACCCGTACCGTGGTCTACGAGCGTGCGAAGGGGCTGTCCTCGAAAAAGTCCTTCGGTACTGAGCGAAAGATTAACGCGCCCGGCTACGAGTACGTCCGCCACTCCATGGCTCCGAACCCGCACATCATCGAAGATCCACGTGTAGACATCGGAGGCCCGGACTGCACCCAGCCGTATTCAGCATCGATCTTTAATATCTCGGCCATGAGTTTTGGCTCGCTGTCCCCGAATGCTGTCATGGCGATGAACAAGGGCGCGAAGCTGGGCAATTTTGTTCAGGACACTGGCGAGGGTGCCATCAGCCCGTACCACTTGAAGTACGGTGCGGACATTTATTGGCAGCTGGGTTCCGGCTACTTCGGTGCTCGTACCGAAGATGGCGATTTCGACCCCGAGCTCTTCCGCGAGAAGGCTAAGATTCCGCAGGTCAAGGCAACGTATCTGAAGGTTAGCCAGGGTGCAAAGCCGGGTCTCGGTGGCATGCTGCCGGGTCACAAGGTCAATGAGGAGATTGCGGCTACCCGCCACGTACCAGTTGGCAAGGGCGTGATGAGCCCGCCGTACCACCACGTCTACTCCACCCCGCGTGAACTTGTCCGGTTTATGGGCACCATGCGTGAGCTCAACGGAGGCAAGCCAGTCGGTTTCAAGCTGTGCGTCGGCTCCCAGCTCGAATTCCTCGCTGTGTGCAAGGCCATGCTGGAGGAAAACATCACACCGGACTTCATCATCGTCGACGGCGCTGAAGGCGGCACCGGCGCTGCACCGCTGGAATACTCCGACCGTGTTGGCCTGCCGCTAACCGACGGCCTGATTTTGGTCCACAACGCGCTCGTCGGTGCCGGTCTGCGCGATCGCATCAAGCTGGGTGCGTCCGGCAAGGTCATTACTGGCTTCGACATTGTTAAGCGCATGTGTATCGGCGCTGACTTTGTGAATTCGGCCCGCGGAATGATGATGGCCACGGGGTGTATTCAGTCTCAGCTGTGCCACACCAACACTTGCCCGGTGGGCGTGGCTACCCAGGATCCAAAGCTATGGAAGGCCCTGGATGTCGACGACAAGGGCCAGCGTGTGGCCAATTACCACAACGCCACGGTTAAGGAGGCAGCTAACCTGTTGGCATCTATGGGACTGAAGAGCTTCTCCGAGTTAGGACCGACCCACCTTCTACGCCGTACAAGCGAGCAGGTCGGCGAGTCCTACGCCGAGCTCTACAACTGGCTCCAGCCAGGCGAGCTGCTGAGCGGCACTCGCTTCCACAACTGGGCCGAAGCCTGGGAGACCGCCGATCCGGACACGTTCCACTACCCCGCAGTTCATATGCGCGGGTAGTTCGGGGGCTGGCTCGATGCCCTACTCGCCCATCAACTTCTTGCGTAGACGCTCATCCTTTACCAGGACCTCATCACGCATGTTGGCCTGGTAATTCTCCATCGCCACAATGAGCTCGGGGTAACCAGCCGAGAGGATACGCACAGCCAGCAGGCCTGCGTTCTTAGCGCCGCCCACGCCGACGGTTGCCACAGGAACGCCGCCCGGCATCTGAACAATTGACAGCAGTGAGTCGATGCCCTCTAGATTCTCCAGCGCACGTGGCACACCGATAACCGGCAGCGGAGTGGCGGACGCAACCATGCCCGGCAGGTGCGCAGCGCCACCGGCGCCAGCAATGATGCAGCGCAGACCCTTGTCAGCGGCCGACTTTGCGTAGTCAATCATGCGTTCCGGAGTGCGGTGCGCAGAGACCACGCCTACCTCAAACGGAATTCCGAACTCAGCCAGGACTTCAGCTGCCGGCTCCATGGTCGGCCAATCCGAGTCCGACCCCATAATCAGGCCAACCAACGGACCGGTTGCGTTGGCCAGCTTCGGGCTTGCCACCTGGTTTGCTTCAGCCAATGTTGTCTCCTTCGAGATATGAGCGAGAGATGAGTAGAAACTGCCTCAGCGAAACAGCCTAAGTGCTTAAGCGTCGTTAGCCGGATCGCCGTCTGTCCAGACACCGTCGACAATGTAGCCAGCGGCAAGGTTGGCAATTCGACGAGTCTCCGCGATACCTTCCGGGCTCGCGTCGTAACCGCACAGGTTGACGTGGCCAAGCTTACGTCCCGGACGCCAATCCTTCCCGTACCAGTGAATCTTTACCGATGGGAAGCGACGCCACACCTCCGCGAAGCGCTGAGCAATCGGCACATCCGAGGCCTCTTCGCCGCCAAGAGTATTGACCATCACTGTAACCGGCGCAGTCGGACGAGTGGACCCCAGAGGCAGATCAGCGACCGCACGCAGGTGCTGCTCAAACTGGCTGGTCTCACAGCCGTCCTGAGACCAATGGCCAGTGTTGTGTGGGCGCATAGCCAACTCGTTGACGAAAATCTCCGGATTGCCGTCGGCATCGACGGTCTCAAAAAGCTCGACTGCCAGCGCACCGGTTACCCCCAACTCGGAAGCGATGGCCACGCTGAGCTTTTCGGCCGCGCTCGCAAGCTCGTCGGAAAGTCCCGGCGCCGGGCAGATGGCCTCGACACAGATGCCGTCACGCTGCACGGACTCGAGGACCGGCCAGGCCTTGACCTCCCCCGACGGTGTGCGCGCACACATGGCCGACAGCTCGCGAACCAGCGCGACCTTCCGCTCGGCCATCAGCGGCACGTCTTTGCCCAACAGCTCGTCGACAAGCGTGCGCAGATTCTCGCGGTCCTCGGGAACCACACGCCGTGACCGTCGTAACCGCCACGGCGGGCCTTCAGGCAGACGGCGCCGTCAACGCGGTCGAAGAAAGTCTCGGCATCCTGGACGGACTCAATAGCAGCGTAGGCAGGTACCGGCGCGCCCAGTTCCTCCAGGCGCTGGCGCATCAGCAGCTTATCCTGCGCGTACAGCAACGCCGACGGCTGAGGCTGAACCGAGTAGCCCATCTCGGTCAGCTTGTTGAGGAATTCGGTGGGAACGTGCTCATGGTCGAAAGTCACGGCCTGCGCACCGGCGACAGCGCGCTCAACGTCCTCCCAGACGTGGTAGTCGCCGATGATAACGTCCGCACACACCTGCGCCGCGGAAGCATCCGGGGAACCGGCGAGCAAACGGATGGACTGTCCCAGCTCAATGGCCTCAGTCTGCATCATGCGAGCCAGCTGACCGTCACCAATCACCGCCACAACCGGCACACCATCAGCATGCGCGGGATGCTGTGCAGCAGTTAGCGCTGCAGCGGAATCAGAAGTGGAATTAGTGGAGTTTTCAGGGGTATCCGAAGCAATCACACCCCTGATTGTAGGTTATGACCCAAAATTCTAAGTCAACCGGGAGACCAACTTAGCCACCTTGCGGGAGCTGGGAATATCTTCCACAGCCAGCGGCGGGCCGAAACTGCGGGTCTGCAGATACAGCACGCCGCCCTTGCGATTGACCGCACGCACCGAACGCAGATCAATCGAGACCATCTGCGGGCGCAGAATGCCACGGCGCAGAATAATTCGCCTATCAGTCAGTACAAACCGCTCCCCCAGCCAACTTAGTACCGGACGAACAACGCGCCAGAGAATAAGCCCCAGCCACGCGAAGAGCAGCAGCTGACGCACACCTTGTAAATCTCCCGGAGCAATCGCAGGGCCGTCGATAAAACCAATCAGCAACCAGCAGACGCCGGTGATAACCATGAGCTCCAAGAGCGGCCACACCAGCCGACCAAAGGTTGGATTAGTGTCCAGCAGAATTGCCTCGCGCGTGTCCAACTCATCATCGGGAAAGGCCATACAACACTACCTCCGCTCCGAATCAGTCTGCGAGGACGCATAGCCGCCGTCAGTGGCACGAACATGGAACACGTCACCGGCCGCAACAAAGTGGCTTGTGCCAGCTTCATCGGTGACGATCAATTCGCCGTCGGCACACACACCAACCGCCTTGCCCACCAGCACGCGATCCCCCGATAACTCCACGCGCACGTTCGATCCGATGGTCGCGCACACCGCCTCGTAGTCCCGCAGCAGCTCAGCATCGCCCTTTCGCCACTGCGCTTGACGACGTCCCAGCACACGCAGCACACCAGCGGAGATGTCGTCGCGGTCGAGGTTTTCCGCTCCCGCCAGGTATAGCGAAATGGCGTGTGGCACCGGCAACTCATCTTCCTGCAGAGAAACGTTGATGCCGATTCCCGGAATGAGAGTTGGCGGTGTCAGCGACGCGGCCTCCACCAGAATTCCGCAGAGCTTACGACCGTCAACCAGGACATCGTTCGGCCACTTCAGGGAAACGCGTTCAGGCGCAAGACCCGCAACTTCCACGACAGCATCGACAACTGCGAGGCCCGCAACTAACGGCAACAGACCCAGTTGCTCCGGTGCGAGCCCTTCCGGGCGCAGCAGCGCGCTGAGTGCAATGGACGCACCCTTCGGGGCCGTCCAACTACGACTCAGTCGACCGCGACCTGCGGTCTGCTCCGAGGCGATGAGCGCACTGAGGTCTGTCACCTGCCCCAGTGCCGCCTGCTTCCGAAGATCGGCATTGGTCGAACCAGTGGTTTCGACAACCTCAATGGAACTCCAGCCCAGCGCGGCTGCGCGTACACGCGTGGCATCAAGAGGCTTGCGGGAAGCAACAATTCTGGGGTCGGTCATGCACAGCAGTCTAGCGCCATGGCCGGATTCACTGAGTCGTGGCCGTTCTCAAGGGCTCGACAGCGTGAGAATCATCACAGCTCGCCTGCTTTACTATTTTCCTTCTCAAACACTACATTCCATAACATGACTATTTCCTCACGTTTGGCGGCGGAGCAACACACCACCGCTTTTCTCAATGAAGACCTTCTACGCCGACGCACTGCTGCACTGACTCCAATGGGGTCGCGAGGCTACGACAAGCTCAAACTGACTGAGCGCATGAATGCCCGCGAGCGCATTGACTATCTGCTGGACGAAGGATCTTTTGTCGAATTCGATGCGCTAGCCCGCCACCGCACTACCGCATTTGGAATGGAAGCCAAACGTCCCGTGACCGACGGAATTATCACCGGCTGGGGAACCATAGACGGCCGTGAGGTCTGCATCTTCTCTCAAGACGGCACAATCTTCGGTGGTGCACTCGGAGAGGTCTACGGCGAAAAGATGGTCAAGATTCAGGAGCTTGCCATCACTACCGGCCGCCCCCTTATCGGCATGTACGAAGGTGCCGGCGCCCGCATCCAAGATGGCGCAGTCTCACTGGACTTTATTGCCCAGACGTTCCACCACAACGTTCGCGCCAGCGGCGTCATTCCGCAGATTTCAGTCATTTTTGGTGCCTGTGCGGGCGGAAATGCCTACTCCCCAGCGCTGACGGACTTCGTTGTCATGGTGGAGGAAAGCTCCCGTATGTTCGTCACCGGCCCTGACGTAATTGAAACAGTCACTGGCGAAAAAATCAGCCAGCACGAGCTCGGCGGCGCCGACACTCATATGGAGATCGCCGGAAACTCCCACTACACCGCCACTAGCGAGCAGGATGGACTCGACTGGGTCTGCGATTTGCTCGACTACCTCCCCAACAACACAACTTCCCCCGCGCCCAGCTGGGCTTCCGATGCCAGTGACGAAATCACCGACACCGATCGCACCCTTGACAGCCTGATTCCCGACAGCCCATCCACGCCGTACGACGTACATGAAGTTATCTACACGCTTTGCGACGATGCGGAGTTCCTGGAAATCCAGGAAAACCGGGCAGCCAATGTCGTGATTGGCCTTGGCCGTCTCAACGGTCAATCTGTTGGGTTTGTCGCTAATCAGCCCATGGAATTTGCGGGCTGCCTAGATATCGATGCAGCGGAGAAGGCTGCTCGATTCGTCCGAACCTGCGATTGTTTCAACATTCCACTTGTCTTTCTCGTAGACGTACCGGGCTTTCTCCCCGGTTCGAATCAAGAACACCAGGGAATTCTGCGCCGTGGCGCCAAATTGCTCTATGCGTATGCAGAAGCAACCGTTCCTAAAATCACCGTCACCATGCGCAAAGCCTATGGCGGCGCGTATTGCGTGATGGGATCAAAGGGGCTCGGCGCGGATGTAAATCTGGCTTGGCCGACGGCACAGATCGCCGTGATGGGCGCCTCTGGTGCAGTACGCTTCCTCCACCGCGGCGAGATTCGAACCGCCACCGAAGCAGCTCTCGCAGCAAACCCAGCGGCCGATCGATTTGGCACTCCCGAGAGTGTGAAAGAACTCATTGCTGAACTGGAAATGGGGTACGAGCAACACATGCTCACGCCTTATCGTGCCGCCGAACGGGGGTTAATTGATGAAGTCATCCTCCCCTCCGAGACACGAACTCGGGTGATAAAAAATCTGCGCCTGCTAACTTCAAAGAAAGTACCGTGGCCTGCGCGCAAGCACGGCAATATTCCGCTGTGAGAGCAGGCTTTTTGCTGTACGACGAGCTAGTCATTACCCCTACTTTTGTTAACAGCGATTGCCCCCAACTACCTCCCCCCGTTTTCGAAACGTAAACTAGTTGGCATGACGACTGCCGCAAATACATCAACCGGTGAAACCCCGGATTTGACCACTACTGCTGGAAAACTGGCCGATCTGCGAGCCCGCCTCGCAGAAACCCAGGCCCCAATGGGCCAGGCCGGTATTGACCGCGTCCACGACAAGGGCAAGATGACCGCTCGTGAGCGCATCGAGTTCCTCTTGGACGAGGGCTCGTTCGTGGAGGTTGACGCTCTCGCACGTCACCGCTCCAAGAACTTCGGCCTCGACGCCAAGCGCCCTGTGACTGACGGTGTTGTAACAGGCTACGGCACCATCGATGGCCGCCAGGTCTGTGTCTTCTCGCAGGACGGCGCCATCTTCGGTGGCGCGCTCGGTGAAGTCTACGGTGAAAAGATTGTCAAGATCATGGATCTGGCCTTCAAGACCGGTGTCCCAATTATCGGCATCAACGAGGGTGCGGGCGCCCGCATCCAGGAGGGCGTTGTGTCCCTCGGCCTCTACTCCCAGATCTTCTTCCGAAACACCCAGGCTTCTGGCGTTATCCCACAGATCTCCCTGATTATGGGAGCCTGCGCTGGTGGCCACGTCTACTCCCCGGCTCTGACCGACTTCATTGTCATGGTCGATGGCACTTCCAAAATGTTCATCACCGGCCCGGACGTTATTAAGACCGTCACTGGCGAAGAGGTCACACAGGAAGAACTGGGTGGCGCTGGTACTCACATGAGCACCTCAGGTACTTCGCACTACACCGCTGCTGATGACGAAGACGCTCTGACTTTCGTTCAAGAATTGGTCAGCTACCTGCCGTCCAACAACCGCGCTGAGGCTCCTCGCATGGAGGCTGAGCCGTTCGAGGGCGCCATCGCTGACAACATCACTGAGTCTGATCTCGAGCTCGACACGCTGATTCCGGACTCCCCCAACCAGCCGTACGACATCAAGGACGTCATCACCCGTCTGGTCGACGACGAGGACTTCCTGGAGATTCAGGAGGACTACGCACAGAACGTGGTCATCGGCTTCGGTCGCGTCGAGGGTCGCTCGGTCGGTTTCGTCGCCAACCAGCCGATTCAGTTCGCTGGCTGCCTCGATATCAAGGCATCCGAGAAGGCGGCTCGCTTCGTCCGCACCTGTGACGCCTTCAACATTCCGATCATCATGCTGGTTGACGTTCCAGGCTTCCTGCCGGGCACCAACCAAGAGTTCGACGGCATCATCCGCCGTGGCGCCAAGCTGCTGTACGCGTACGCTGAGGCAACCGTTCCGAAGATCACGGTCATCACCCGTAAGGCTTACGGCGGAGCTTACTGTGTGATGGGCTCCAAGGACATGGGCGCTGACATCAACCTGGCATGGCCTACCGCTCAGATTGCGGTCATGGGTGCTTCCGGCGCTGTCGGCTTCATCTACCGCAAGGAGCTCAAGGCCGCTGCGGCCGAGGGCAAGGATGTCGTCGCACTGCAGAAGGAGTACGAGGCAGAGTACGAGGCCACTCTGGTCAACCCGTACATGGCTGCTGAGCGCGGCTTCATCGACGCCGTTATCCCGCCGAGCGAGACCCGTGGCCAAATCATCGAGGGTCTGCGTCTGCTGGATCGCAAGGTTGTTAACGTACCCGCCAAGAAGCATGGGAACATTCCGCTGTGACCGATTCCACGAACACCCCAGCAACCGAAGGCAAGGATGCCGCTGCAGCCCCGGCTGCACCGTTCATGTCCGTTCTCAAGGGCAACCCGTCTGACGCTGAAACCGCCACGCTCGCGCTTTTGTTCGCAGGTATGGCAGCAGCCGGCGGCGCCTCAGAGGATCGTGGTCCCCGCAACGACTGGGGTCGGCTGGAAGAGGGCTTCAACCAGCCGCACCAGTACGTGCCGGGCACGTTCCGCAACGTCCATTTCTACTAGTACAGCTACTGCTTACCGCGTAGTCGTTACCGTACGCTAGCTGCGCCAATCTGCTAGTGCGAAGCGCCATCATCGGGTTTTCCGATGGTGGCGCTTTAATCGTCAACGCTAGTATTTAAGGCTATGAACACTAAGTCACTTTCCGCTGGATTATGCGCACTGATACTGTTCCTCGTCGGCTGTGCTCCCACCGACGATGCCGCCGAAACCCCCTCGGATAAATCGGCTGGAGGTTCGGGAAGCGTCGCTAAGCGAATCGTCTCTCTGTCCCCCACTGCTACCGAGACGCTCTATGAGATTGGCGCGGGCGACCAAGTTGTTGCTGTCGACTCGTTTTCCGACGTCCCGGAGAACGCTCCACGCCGTGACTTCAGTGGCTTTACCCCCAACCCAGAAGCCGTGATTGCAGAAGATCCGGATTTGGTGATTGCCAGCGTCGATGCCAACGGCTTGGGCGCGGCACTGGATGCTGTCGACATTGAGTTGCTGCTCCTTCCCGCTGCCACAACTTTTGAGCAGGCATACGACCAGATTGAGCAGGTTGGTGAGAGTACCGGCCATGCGGATGATGCGCAGAAACTGGTTGGCCGAATGAAGAAAGAGATTGAGGCCACTGTCGACAGTGTTGACCCGGAGATTCGGGATGCGGGGCTGAGTTACTTCCACGAAGCGGATTCGACGCTATACAGCGCCGGCGATGCCACGTTCATCGGACAAGCGTACTCGTTATTTGGCCTGAAATCCGTCGCTGGGCCGGGTGATGATTATCCGCAGCTGACAAATGAGGCAATTATTCAGGCAAACCCGGATTTCATTTTCCTAGCCGACCATGGTGATGCCGGCGGCGTGACTGAGGAAGACGTTGCCTCTCGACCTGGCTGGAACGAGATTGCTGCGGTAAAGAACAAGCAGATCATTCCGCTGGATCCGAATCTAGCCAGCCGTTGGGGTCCGCGGCTTCCACAGCTTATCCAGGACATTGCCGAGGCGTTGAAGTCGTACCAGCAGGTGCCGGCCCCGGCTCAGTAGCGACACTTTAGAGTCACAGTAGCGACCCAGTAGCGAGAAATTGTTGTCATTCATTCCCAAAGGCACCGTGCCTATTGTCCTTACCGCAATTGCCTTAGCGGCAACACTTGTGCTGGGTGTGTTCATCGGTGCCGCGCCCCTGCCGATAGCGGGTGTCTTTCACGCGCTCTCTGGTGGCCTCATCGGCGGGGATGCGGCTGCGCTGACTGCTCGGCAGTCGGCAATCCTCTTTAATGTGAGACTTCCCCGCGTAGTGATGGCTGCACTAGTCGGCGCGGCGCTGGCCACAGCCGGTGCCGCTTACCAAGCTGTGTTCCGCAATCCACTGGCGGACCCATACCTTCTCGGCATCTCTTCCGGAGCCTCCCTGACAGTGACGGTCGCAATCCTCTTCGGCGTGGCTGCCGCAGCAATCCCGTTGGTCGGCTTCCTCGGAGGCGTTCTCGCAGTAGCGGTCACTTACGTTGCAGGCACATCGCTCGGTGACCGTTCCTCCCCAGTTACTGTCATCTTGGCAGGTGTGGCGGTAGCTGCCTTTGCCAACGCTATGCAGCAGTTTCTACTGCAGCGCAACGAAGATTCCCTCCGACAGGTATACGGCTGGATGCTCGGTCAACTCGGTACCGCGACGTGGAAATCCGTACTTACAGTGGCACTACCGATTGCACTGGGCGTGTGTGTCATCGTCGCGTCGTCACGCAGCCTTGATGTGCTGAGCGTCGGGGATTCCGAGGCGGCGTCGCTCGGGCTGAATGTGGAGCTTGTGCGCGTGGCGATGGTCTGCGCTGCCACTCTGATTACCGCCGCTGCGGTGAGCGTGTCCGGACTGATCGGTTTTGTGGGAATCATCGTGCCACACACTTTGCGGCTTCTCGTCGGCCCCGGGCACCGACTATTGCTGCCCCTAGTCGTTCTTGTCGGCGCGATGTTCCTACAGCTAGCGGACATCGTCGGCCGAACTGTACTGGCCCCCGCCGAGGTTCCGGTAGGCGTCGTTACGGCTGCAATTGGTGGACCGTTTTTCCTCTTTCTACTGCGCCGATATGGCAAGTCGAGGGGACGCTCATGACACTTTTGCTGAACTGTCAGCACGTCGAATTCCGCTACCCCGGCGCCGACGACCCATCGCTGCGAGACATTTCGCTGTCGGCCCACAAGGGCGAGTGGCTAAGCCTTATCGGCCCGAACGGTTGCGGCAAATCCACCCTGCTGCACTGCATCGCCGGGCTCAACCGTTGCCGTGGTGATATCGAGATTGCGGGTATTCGCCCGCGAAATACTCCACGCCGCAAGCTCGCTCAAAGAGTCGCGCTCATGCCACAACGCCCAATCATCCCGGAGGGGCTACGAATCCGCGACTACATCGCTCTCGGTCGCACTCCGTATCGCGGTCGCGACGGCGGGGTCGTCGACGCAGTGATGGCTCGTCTGAATCTCGCGACTTATGCGCAGCGCACGCTTAACGACGTCTCGGGCGGCGAACTCCAACGAGTAGTATTGGCACGTGCTCTGGCGCAGGAACCTGAGGTTCTACTTCTCGATGAACCCACTTCCGCCCTGGATATCGGCATGGCGCAACAGGTGATGGAACTGGTCGACGATATCCGCCACGAATCCGGGTTGACTGTTATTGCGGCTGTGCACGATCTGACCTTGGCCGGCCAGTACAGCGACCGCATTGCGCTATTGGCCACCGGCCAGTTGGTGTGCTCTGGCACCCCTGGTGAAGTTCTGACAGAAGCCATAATCGAGGAGGTATACGGCGCAACGGTGCAGGTAACAGAAATGGGCGCTCCGGCTGTGATTCCGCAACGCCCATCGTGGCAGGGACCGGTGCAAGGCCGCGATCGCACCTAATACAGGTCCGGTCCACCTAGTACTGGTCAGTTCTTCTAGGCCTGACCACCTGCAGCATCTCCGTCACACTCATCATCGAGCTCACGATCGAGACGGCGCTGATCGCGGTTACGAGCTGCTGGCCACACCACTTTGAACAGGAAATAGACAAAAGCCAGGCCAACAACAGCGCCTCCCACAGCGCCAGCGATGGACCCCCACGTTTCCGATAGTGCCCCGCCAGCGCTTGCCTCAGAGAGCATTTGCACTCTGATAAAACCAATCAGCCACAGTCCAATGACGACTACGACTGCGGCAATCTCGCCTCTTGTAAGACCATTAATTTTCGGCATTGGCACTTGACGTCTTAACCACCGCTGCGAAAACAGGAGTCCTACCAGCGGCATCAAGATGATTGCCACCGTCACGCCCACCATCTTCGGCTCTGGAATGAGCCAAATCAGTACAGTTGCAAGCACGTAGTTCGCCCACATCGTCATAGTGAACCCGTAGGTGTAGGACTTATGCAGCAACATCCGCTGATACTCATCGTCCACCGTCGCATCGCTGTGTTCAATAACGACATCTGCGTAGGACATTGTCAGTTTCCTTCCTCGCCAAAGATTTCTTCGACTGTTTTTCCAAGCACCCTGCAGATTCTCAACGCCAAATACACCGAGGGTGAGTAATTTCCCCGCTCGATATTTGCGATTGTTTGCCGCGAGACCTCCACCTGCGCAGCTAAGTCCGCTTGGCTCAGCTCTAACCAGCGGCGATATCTCCTGACCTGGTTCGAACGGCTTTCCCCACTCATCTGTGAACTTTCTTTAACCTTATGTCAAGTTTATTATACATTCTTCACGGATGGACCGTCACTTCGCGGGTGGACCGTCACTGAAACGCCCACATTCTTACAATCAGTCACACCCCATGCATGTTTGCCCCATGCATGTTTGCCATAAAAATTAGGCTTTTATGATTCCCCTCATTAAAATCAAAAGCCATGAGCAGCCCCCGCATTGTCCTGGCTTCCACCTCGCCCTCGCGCCTGCACATCCTGCGCACTGCGGGCATTGAGCCCCTCACGGTAGCGCCCAACGTCAACGAGGACTCTCTTATCGCAGCACTGCCAGACGCAACGTCGGTACGCATCGTTGAACAGCTCGCACAGGCCAAGGCACACGCCGTCGCCCCGGAATACCCCAACGATATCGTCATTGGCGGGGATTCAATGCTGCTTCTCGACGGACACTTGCAGGGAAAGCCTCACACCGAAGGAAAAACCATTGAGCGGTGGCACCAACAGAGCGGTCGGACAGCCGAGCTAGTTACTGGTCACTGTGTCGTCACACCAAAGGGCGAACACATCGAGGTAGCAATTACCTCCCTCGATTTCGCAAAAGTCCCCGAAGAGGATATCCGCGCCTACGCCGCAACGGGAGAGCCGCTCGAGTGCGCTGGTGCGTTCACACTGGAGGCCCTGGGCGGCTGGTTTGTTGACGGCATTAGTGGCGACCCATCCAGCGTGGTCGGACTATCACTACCAGTCGTGCGCAGAGCCCTATACCGTTATGGCTACTCGGTCTCTCAATTCTGGAACCGGTAGCCGACGCATGAGCAGTCATAAAGCAAAAAGTGTGTCCGGTTCTCAAGATAGTGACTGTTCAGGACGCATAAAACGGGGTTAAGTAGCAAAA
>NZ_ABZU01000012.1 GCF_000173655.1 Corynebacterium amycolatum SK46
CCCCGCTTATGGCGGTTTCTGGGTGAAAAAACCCAGTCATTTTGCCATAAGCGGGGACACTTTCTCGGCTATGTGGGCTAAAAAGTTGTGCGGGCTACCACCCGCCCTGGACTAATATCCGCCCTGTGCGTTCGACAAAATGTCCTTGATCTGTGGGCGGACGTCCAACCAGTAAATTCCCGTGATGACTAGCCCGGCAATCAGCGGGATGCCCAGCATTGCCCAGCCCAACCACGGCAGGAGCAGGAAGATAGCCGAACCGACCAGCATGCCGGCCCAGACGTTTCGGCTCTTGCGGTCTGCAGCGTCAAAGGCATCCGCGCGGGTGGTGATGACAAGCACCGCACCGATTAGCGCCAAGATGCCGATGACAAACGGAATGGCGAACTGAAACAGGACGTCCACATAGACGGAAATCGCCATTAGCGGCGAGTCCGCAAGACTGGGCAAAGGTGGTAACAGGCGCACCGGGGGAACAACTCCTTTAACAGGGATGCATTGCTTTTTACATGCTAACGCACACGGTCTGATGTGCTGGGTTGTGTTGCTAAATAGCCCCAAACACCAAGGTCGACAGGGTGTAAATAGCCAAACCGGCCAGTGATCCGACAACCGTGCCGTTAACGCGAATGAACTGCAGATCGCGACCGACCATCAGTTCAATCTTGTCGGAAGCCTCATCGGCATCCCAACGCTCAACTGTCTCGGAAATGATCGAGGTAATCTCGCCCGCGTAATTCTCGGCGATGAAGACGACAGCCGCTTCCAGACGGCGGTCCATTCGTTTGCGCAACTCAGGATCGGACTGGATCCGCTCGCCGTAGCGGGCGGCCGTTTCCGAGACCTTCCGACGGAGCAGGGAGTCCGGGTCGCGGGCAGCGTCGACAAGCTTTGCGGATGTTGATGCCCAAATCTTCGCCGGTGCCTGTGTGACGGCGGCGGACGAAAGAATGTCAGTCTTAATTTCTTCGACCTTGGCGATGGTCTTCTCGTCGTTCTGCAAATCAATGGAGAGCTGCGTGAGGAATCGGTGGAGCGCCAGGCGCGCGTCGTGCTTAGGATCATGCTGCACCTGCCAGGTCCAATCAACCAGCTCGCGATAAACCTTGTCGCCGATAAGATCGTTGACAAAGCTCGGCGCCCAGGATGGGGCGCGCTCTCCGACGAGGCGGTCGATAAGATTCTGCGAGCCCAGCGACTTCCGGTGCAGCCACTCAGCCATCTGCTGGACAATAGGCTCGGTGCGCCCCTCTTCGATGAGCTGCTCGAGAACCTTACCCGCTGGTGGCCCCCACTCCGGGGCTGCAACTTCGTCGATGACTGCTGACTTCAGCACTGCGGCGGCATCGTCGGGATTAATCGCCTCCAGCACATTTCCGGTGAACTTACCGACCTCTGTTGACACTTTGTCGGCGTTTCCCGGCGCTACCAGCCATTCGCCGATACGCTCAGGGATCTCAGCCTTACGCACCTTGTCCACAATCAAAGCGGGGTTTAGGAAGTTGTCTCCGACGAACTGCGCCAGGGACTCACCGACCTGGTCCTTCTTGCGGCGGACGATAGCGGTGTGTGGGATAGGAATGCCGAGCGGGTGGCGGAACAGAGCTACGACTGCGAACCAGTCGGCGAGGGCACCGACCATGCCGGCCTCAGAAGCAGCGCGAACGTAGCCCACCCACGCGGGCACAACTTCGCCTGCGGATACGTGTGAAGACTCAATACCGCGGCATGCGAAATACACAGCGGTTGCGATGACCAGCAGCATCGTAGCGAAGGCCTTGGCCTTACGCAGTTGCGCACGTTTTTCCGCCTCAACCTCTGGTGATGGCCCGGGAACTTCGAGACGGTCCGAGACCGAATCGACAGCTGCCGGGAGCTTAGCGGGGTTGTTATCCATGTGTATAGATTAGGCGCCGAAAACGCGAAAATGCCACCGCGCTGCAGTCCGCTGTTGGTGAGAGAAGTACTTCTCAGTACTTCCCTACCTCAGCACACTGTGCACGGTGGCATCAACTGTGGAGGTGCTAGTTCAAAAGGCTAGCGTTGCATCCGCCTAGAGGCGAGCCCCTTTAAACTGGGGCAAGCCTTTAGTGGTGAGTGCCGAATTCCTTTCGGTAAGCCTTGTAGTCACGACGACCGATGGAGATGCAGGCCACACCCGCAATAACCATAACCAGTGCGACTACCAGGCCAGCCCACATGAACACGCTGCCGTCGAAGTTCCAACCACCGGTGTAGTCGGTGTAGTTGGCGGCATCCTTAGCCAGGAAACCGTTGCTGTGAGAAGCAGTGGTTTCGTCGGCAAAAACGGTCGTTGCGAGACCGAAAATGAAGGTACCCCAAGCCGCCAGAGAGGCGAGCATGAGACCCATGCCAATCCAGGTAATGCTCTTGTGAAGCGAGGAGTATTCGGCATTCATGCTCTGAGGCACGTAACCGTCGACGAAGTGCTCTTCGCCCTGGTAACGCTTGACTGCATTCGCCATAATCTATGTCCCTTCTGGAAAACTCTAATCGAGAAAGAGTTTAGTCGTCCTTACCGCGGAAGAACGAACGAGCTCGTTCCTTGGTAACGGCGGCAACCGCAGTCAGCGGGATACCGGCCGGGCAGACGTCAGCACATTCACCATAGAGGGAGCACGGACCGAAGGTGCCTTCGACCTCGTCAACCATCTTGCGGGCACGCTTGCCACGCTCTTCCTTACCCAGCGGGACCAGGGAGAGGTGAACCAGCTTTGCGCCGGTGAACAGGTGTGCAGCACCGTTCGGGCAGGCTGCGACACAAGCACCACAGCCGATGCAGGCTGCGTGGTCAAGTGCAAACTCAGCCGTCTCGTGGTTCAGGTGCAAAGTATCTGCATCCGGAGCGGTACCAGCGTTGATGGAGACGTAGCCACCCTGCTCGAGGACACGGTCCAGAGCGGAGCGGTCAACGACCATGTCCTTGATGACCGGGTATGCGGCGGAGCGCATCGGCTCGATCTTCAGGGTGTCACCATCGTTGAACTGGTGCAGACGCTGCTGACAGGTCGGGGTGTTCTGGCCCGGGCCGTGCGGACGACCGTTGACGTTCAGACCACAGGTACCACAGATACCCTCACGGCAGTCAGATGCGAACGCGAACGGCTCCTTGCCGGACTCGACGTACTTGGAGTTGACGTGGTCAAGCAGCTCCAGAATCGACATCTCTGCGACGGCGTCGTCAACGTCAACGGATTCAAAGTGTCCCTCGACGTTCGGACCTGCTTGGCGCCAGATTTCAAGGTGCAGTTTCATTACTTGTAGTTCCTTGTCATGAGCGGGACGGCTTCGAAGGTGAGCGGCTCGGCGTGGCGAATGAATTCGTGACCGGACTGATCCCATGCAGGACCATTGTTGCCTCGCTCCCATGCGGAAACGAAGCACCAGTTAGCGTCATCGCGCTCTGCCTCGCCATCTTCGGAGATGTGGTCATCGCGGTAGTGAGCACCGCAGGACTCATCGCGGTCGAGGGCGTCGACACACATGAGCTCACCGAGGTCGATGTAGTCAGCAACGCGGTTAGCGTACTCGAGCTGCTGGTTCATCTCGTTCGGCTCACCCGGGATGAACAGGTCAGACCAGAATGCCTTACGCAGTTCGCGGATCTCCTCGATACCGCGAGCCAGGTCTTCCTTGTTACGGGCCACACCACAGTCGCGGTAGAGAATCTCACCGAGCTGGCGGTGGAAGTACTCAGCGCCGTGCTTGCCCTGGATGCTCATCAGCTTGTCCAGGCGTGCCTGAGCGCGGTCCAGTGCTTCCTTGGCCTCCGGGGCATCCTCAGCCAGGCGGTCGGTACCGAGCAGCGGGCCAAGGTAGTTCGGAATGGTGAACGGCAGGGTGAACCAACCGTCGACCGAACCGGACAGCAGGGAGTTTGCACCCAGGCGGTTTGCACCGTGGTAGGTCCAGGATGCCTCGCCACCGGTGAACAGACCCGGGATGGAGGTCATCTGGTTGAAGTCAGACCACAGGCCCCCCATGGTGAAGTGGCAGGTCGGAGCAATACGCATCGGAACCTTGTACGGGTCCTCACCGATTGCCTCTTCGTACATCTGAATCAGGTTCGAGTAGCGTTCCTTGATGACCGGCTGGCCCAGGCGCTCAATTGCGTCACGCAAATCCAGGTAGACGGAGTTCTTCAGCGGGCCAACACCGTAGCCGGCGTTAATCTGCTGAGAGTTGGCACGGGAAGCGACGTCACGCGGGACGAGGTTACCGAATGCCGGGTAGCGACGCTCCAGGAAGTAGTCGCGCTCGTCCTCCGGGATGTCGTTGGCCGGGCGCTCGTCGCCCTTCTTCTTCGGGGTCCAAATACGTGCGTCGTTACGCAGGGACTCGGACATCAGAATGGTCTTCGACTGCCAGTGCGCGTTGACCGGAAGACCGGTCGGGTGGAACTGGATGAAGGACGGGGATGCGAAGTAAGCACCCTGGTCGTACGCACGCATGATGGCCGAAGCGTTGGAGTTCTTGGCCAGCGTGGACATGTGGTAGACGTTGCCGTAACCACCGGTAGCCAGAATAACTGCGTGAGCAGTGTGAACGGTCAACTCGCCGGTGATGAGGTTACGCATGATGGCACCCTGGCAACGACCGTCGGCGACGATGATGTCAACCAGCTCGTTGTGGGTGAAGATCTCGACGTTGCCGAGACCAATCTGACGCTGCAGAGCCGAGGTAGTCGACAGCTGCAGCTGCTGACCCGTCTGACCACGGGTGTAGTACGTACGGGAGACCTGCACACCACCGAAGGAACGGGTTGCCAGGGTACCGCCGTACTCGCGAGCGAACGGAGCACCAATTGCATTCAGGTGGTCGATGACGCGGACGGACTCGACAGCCAGACGCCAGCAGTCGTTCTCGCGGCAGCGGTAGTCGCCGCCCTTAACGGTGTCCTTGACGTGGCGGTAAGCGCCGTCGTTGTCGACCTTCTTACCGCGAGCGGAGTTGACACCACCCTGTGCAGCAATGGAGTGCGCACGGCGCGGAGCGTCGTGGTAGGTGAAAACCTTCACGTCGTAGCCGAGCTCACCGAGGGCAGCAGCGGCAGCGCCGCCAGCCAGGCCGGTACCGACGACCATGACGCGGAACTTACGACGGTTCAACGGCGAGACCAGGTTGGCGTGATCCTTCTGGTACTGCCAGTGGTCCTTCATGGAGACCTTGTCACCCGGGGAGTTATCGGACAGAACCTTGCCGATCTTGACCCCGTCGACAGCGCTTTCCGGCGCGCGGAAGTCCGCAGCGACGGTTGCTTCAGTGTTAGTCATAGTAAATTTCCTCCTCGACCTACGAGACCAGACCGGTCAGGACGGCGACTGGGATGAAGATGTTGCCGACAACAACCAGCAGCGGCAGCAGGCCGGACAGGAACAGCAGAACCTTGCGCCAGCGCTTACCGGTGATACCGAGGTCGGAAGTAGCAGTCCACAGACCGTGGGACAGGTGCAGCAGCAGAGCGAGCTGCGCAATGATGTACCAAACAACAACACCCGGACGCGAGAAGGACGCAACCACGTTCTGGTACGCCTCACCGTGCTCGAAAGCAGACGGAGCAACGCCAGCACCGATGGTCAGGTCCAGCAGGTGGAAGATGATGAAGGCCAGCAGCACAATGCCGGTGATTACCATCGAACGTGCGGTAAAGGTGTTCCAGCTGGACACCATGCCCTGACGGCGGAACTTGCCGCGGGACTGCTTAGCACGTGCAGCCAGGGTGAGGCCACCGAAAATGTGCAGCACAATAGCTACCAGCAGGACAATGCGGAGAATCCACAGAACGCCCTCGTTCGGAACTGCCGGAGCACCGACAGTGCGCAGGAAGGTCGCGTATGCGTTGAAGTCTTCCTTGCCAGCGAAAATCTTTAGGTTACCCAGCATGTGGACAATAACGAAGAGGCCAAACAGCACGCCAGTGACGGCCATGGTCAGCTTCAGAGCCCATGAAGGGTATTTAGGCTGCTCGCGCAGCGGTTCTACATTAATTTTGCCGTGCGCGATTGCGTCACGGTTTGAACTTTTAACAGTCATGGCACCTCCAGTGTCATATTCACTCTAAAGTCACACAGCGCCTGGTAAACATTTTTCCCCCTTTTGGGTGGGGATTTTCACAGGTTACCTAGGTCTTTTCTCCGCCTTTTCTCAGGTTATCGCATTTTAGCCACTTCTGACGTCGTCGCTGTATAAATCCTCTTCCCCACCATAAAAACGCCCCTACCCCGACTTTTGCCGATTTTTCACCTGCCCAAACCAGCTAATAACGCAACATAAATAGCACGAAAATAAAAAACCGCCCACTTTTCTCAGGTGGACGGTTTTAATACTCAATAATTATGTTGCGAAATTCTTTATTTTTACCCCTGCCGAATTCCCCAAAGGCCCAAACAGCCACCCCCAACAGGCAATTCCCCCCCCCATTGGCGCCGTATACGGCCGAAGCCGTCCGACTAATCCTCGCTCTGATCCGAGTTCGCCATCACCACGGTCAACGGCTCCGGACCAATGATCACCTCATGGCCCGCGACCATAATCGGCCCAACCTGGTGGTCGCCCTCCTCCAGGACGACTTCCACCGTGCGGCCGCGCACCGTCACCCGGATACGACAACCACGAATAGTGACTCGGTACGTCAGACCACTCCAGCCCTCCGGAAGGCGCGGGTCAATGCTGTAGCGGCCGTCATGATCGCGGAAACCACCGAAACCATAGACCAGGGACTGCCACACACCACCGGCAGATGCGACGTGGACACCATCGGCAGCGTTGCCATGCAAGTTCGCCAGATCCACATAGAGTCCGCGTAGGAAGAAGTCCATTGCCTGCTCCTGCAAACCCAACTCGGCCGCAACAATGGACTGCACAACGGCCGACAGCGAGGAATCACCAGTGGTGAGCGGATCGTAATACATGTAGTCTGCGCGCTTTTGTTCCGTCGTAAAGCGATTGCCCATGAGGAACAGTGCGAGGACGACGTCCGCCTGCTTAATGACCTGGTGACGGTAAATCGTCAGCGGATGGTAATGCAGCAGCAGCGGACGCAGGGGGCCAACCTCGGGATCGTCGAGATTCCAGCGCTTACGCAGTAGGAACTGATCATCCTGAGGGTGAATGCCGAGCTTCTCATCGAACGGGATGTACATCGCCTCAGCGGCCTGCTCCCACTCTTCAATCTCGCGCTCGGTAAGGTCGAAGCGGTTGGTCAGTTCACGATAGGCAGCAGGGCGATCACGCTTCATCTGCCTGACGACGTCCGCAGCAACCCGCAGGTTATACTGCGCCATCACGTTGGTGTACAGGTTGTTGTTCACCACCGTGTTGTACTCATCTGGACCGGTGACGCTGTGAATCTGGAACTCTCGATGCTCGGCATCGAAGAATCCCAGCGACATCCAAAACCTGGCCGTGCCGAGCAGCAGATCCGTGCCCTCCTTGAGCAGGAACTCCTCGTCCCCGGAGGCGTAGACGTACTTCATCATTGCGTACACGATGTCCGCATCGATGTGGTACTGCGCCGTGCCGGCCTCAAAGTAGGCCGAGGACTCCTGACCATTGATGGTGCGCCAAGGGAAGAGGGCACCGTCGTGCGCCAGTTCGTCGGCACGCGCCCACGCGGCTTCGAGCATGTCCCAGCGGAAGCGCATGGCATTGCGCGAGAATTGTGGCGACGTATAGGTAAGGAATGGGGTCACGTAGATTTCCGTGTCCCAGAAGTAGTGGCCGCCGTAGCCGGTGCCGGTCATTCCCTTGGCCGGCACACCTTGGAATTCGGCACGAGCGGCAGCCTGGATAATCTGCCAAATGTTCCAGCGCACTGCCTGCTGAATCTCCGGCTGATTGTAAATGACCACGTCAGAGCGCTCCCAGAAGCGCTCGAGCCACTCCTCCTGGTTCTCCATCAGCCCCAACATGCCGATGCGGCTGACGCGGTTCAGTGTGCGCTCACAGCGGAATGCCAGCTCTTCGGCGCGCACCTTGCGGGAGGAGTGGTACGCGACCAGTTTCTCCAGGCGTATGACAGTGCCGACCGGCGCATCCAGGTTAAACAGGGAGCTGGCCACATCGGGCTCGGTCGACTGCGAAACCTCTACGAACGGCTCCGTGCCGTCGGGAGTGCGGACAGTAAAGGTGTGGTCCATGGAAGTGGCCACGGTCATACCGGAGTTCGCGCAGCGGTAGCCCAGCGTCGAGCGCTGCCCGTGCGCCGATTCCGACTGAAATGCTGGAATGAGCACGCGGTCTTCCAGCGCCTCGGCGCGACGGGGATCCAGTTCGGTGCCCTGCGCCTTGGCAGCATCGTGGTACTCGTCCTCGCCGTCCTGGCGGTTGAGGATCTGCGAGTTGATCATCACCGCAGCATCCGCATCCAGCAGCTCGACTTCCAGACTCATCGCGGCGACATGCTTTTCCTGGAAAGACACCATGCGCTCAGAGGTGACGCGAACGTGCTTGCCACCCGGGGTGCGCCAGATGAACCGACGACGCAGCACACCCTCACGGAAATCCAGACTACGTTCGTAGTCGCTGACTTCAGCATTGCCGAGACGCAGGGGCTCATCATCAATGTAGAGACGCATTGCCTTGGCGTCCGGAGCGTTGACAATCGTCTGCCCCTGGCGGGCTAGGCCGTAGGCGTCCTCGGCGTGCCTAATCGGCCATGTCTCATGCAGACCGTTGATATAAGTGCCGTGTTCACTGGAGTCACGGCCCTCCGGCGGGTTGCCACGCATGCCGATGTACCCGTTCGACAGCGCAAACAGCGTCTCGCCCAAACCGAGCGGGAGGCCGTTCGGCTTCGTCTCAATCAGACGCCACTCATCGACCGGAGCGATGTCTCGGTCCATGAGCCCCTCGGCATTCACCAGGTGGTGGTGCTTATCCGCACGACCCGCCGGGAAGTTACGACGCTGCTTACGACGAACTGGGGACACCGTCTCCTCCTGTTTTTCAGCCTCGGCGGTCTCCGCGTCGTGACCCTGCCCCTGCGGAATCACACGCTCGGTCTCGTCGACTGCTGCTGTGGTCGAATCGTTGGCCATGATGCCTTCCGGTTTTCTCTCAGCCATTTGTCTCGAGCCAGCCTAGACGAGTTCCGCCAAGTCACTGACCACAATGTCGGCGCCCGCTCGGCTCAGCGCTTCCGCACCAGCACCGCGGTCAACACCAATGACCAGGCCAAATGCGCCGGCTGCACCCGCTTGCACACCACTGATGGCATCCTCAACCACCACAGCATCGCGCGGCGCCACTCCCAGATTCTCCGCCGCGTACACGAAAGTATCGCCGGCTGGCTTACCCGGCAGGTTGTTCTCGTGCGCCACCACGCCGTCAACAATCTCCACGAACCGCTCACGCAGCCCAGCGGCCGTCAGCACCGGCACCGCGTTCTTCGACGAGCTGACCACCGCCAACTGCGGTTTTTCGCTTGCCGACGAGTCCCCCGCGCCCTGTAACTCGTCGAGCAGCGCAACCGACCCCGGGTAAGCCTCAATTCCCTTCTCGACTCGCGCCAAGAAGTCATCATTCTTGCGCTTCCCGAGCCCCACAATCGTCTCGTCTTTCGCTGTGTCCTCATCGCTACCGTGTGGCAGCGAGATGCCGCGAGATTCCAGGATTGCTGCGATGCCCTCATCGCGGCGGCGGCCATCGAGGTAGGTGAAGTAGTCCTCCTCTGTGTAGGCCGAGACACCCTTGTGCTCAAAGTAGTCGCTAAACATGTCCGCCCACGCCTGCTCGTGAACATCGGCGGTAGGGGTAATCACTCCGTCGAGGTCAAAGAGGATTGCGCCCGCGCTATGGAGGAATTCTTTGGCCTTGGCAAGGTTGGTAGCACTGTCGGTCGTGGAATTAGTCATGGGGGTCGCAGCTCCTTGGACGTTGCAGACTGCATATTCGCAATTAACTTCTCAATCAACGCTAGCAACGTTGCCCCTACCCCGCTTGTGAACCCGGGTATCTCGGCGGAGGGCATCGCATGCTTCCACCATGGGGCACCCAACGCGGGCGTTCCCAGCGCACGCTCGCCCTGCACCGAAAAACAAAACTGCCGGCGCGCATGCGGAATTGGCATCAGAGGTTTGCCAACAACACATACACACCGGCAGTTTGGGTAGCTATTTTGTTATTTCAGGCTCGGCAGCCGCCTGCTAACCCTAGCCAGACCAAGAATTAGTCCTGGTCGATGCCCTCGCGCTTCTTGAACTCCAGGCGACGACGGTGCAGAATCGGCTCGGTGTAACCGGACGGCTGGTTCACACCATCAAGGATGAGCTCCTTGGCAGCCTGGAAACCGATGGACTTGTCGAAGTCCGGAGCCATCGGCAGGTATGCCTCATCGCCCTCGTTCTGGCGGTCAACGACCTCGGCCATACGCTGAAGCGAATCAATGATCTGCTCCTCGGTGACAACACCGTGCAGCAGCCAGTTAGCCAGAGTCTGGGAGGAAATACGCAGGGTAGCGCGGTCCTCCATCAGGTCAACATCGTTGATGTCCGGCACCTTGGAGCAGCCAACACCCTGCTCAACCCAGCGGATAACGTAACCCAGGATGGACTGGCAGTTGTTGTCCAGCTCGTTAGCCTTGTCCTCATCGGACCAGTCAGCGCCCGGCTCACCAGCCTTAGCTGCCGCTACCGGGATGGTGAGCAGATCACCGAAGGTGTCGCGGCGACCGTCGGTAAGCAGCTTGTCCTGAACGCCGAAAACGTCAACCTCGTGGTAGTGGGTAGCGTGCAGCACACCACCGGTCGGGGACGGAACCCACGCGGTGGAAGCACCCTGCTTCGGCTGACCAATCTTCTGCTCCAGCAGCTCGGCCATCTGCTCGGTCATGGCCCACATGCCCTTACCGATCTGAGCCTTGCCCTGCAGGCCGTGTGCCAGACCGGAGTCAACGTTGTTGTCCTCGTAAGCCAGCATCCACGGAGCGGTCTTCTGGACAGCCTTGCGGAACATCGGACCAGCCTGGATGGAGGTGTGGATCTCATCACCAGTGCGGTCCATGAAGCCGGTGTTAATGAAGACCACGCGCTCGGAAACAGCCTTGATGGCGGCGTCCAGGTTGACGGAGGTACGACGCTCCTCGTCCATCAGGCCGACCTTCAGGGTGTTGTGCGGCAGACCCAGCAGCTTCTCAACGTCTGCGAACAACTCGTTGGTGAATGCAGCCTCGTCCGGGCCGTGCTGCTTCGGCTTCACGATGTAGATGGAGCCGGTACGGGAGTTCTTACGTGCGTTGTCCTGGTCCAGGCCCGGGATTGCACACACAGCGGTGACGACGGCATCCATGATGCCCTCGAAAATCTCCTCGCCGTCGCGGTCGAGGATGGCCGGGTTCTGCATCAGGTGGCCGACGTTACGGACCAGGTTCAGGGAACGACCGTGCAGGGTGACCTCGGAACCGTCAAGAGCGGTGTAGGTGCGGTCGTCGTTGATAGTACGGGACAGCTTCTTGCCGCCACGGGTGAACTCGACTGCGAGGTCACCGACGTTCAGGCCCAGCCAGTTGGTGTAACCCAGGGTCTTGTCGGCAGCGTCGACTGCGGCGACAGAGTCCTCGAGGTCCATGATGTTGGTGACAGCGGCTTCCAGGATGATGTCCTTGACACCAGCCTTGTCGGTCTTGCCAACCGGAGACTCCGGATCAATCAGCAGCTGAATGTGCAGACCGTTGTGCTTGAAGTAAATGGACTCCGGTGCGTCCTTGTCGCCGGTGTAGCCGACCAGGGTCTCCGGCTCGCGCAGACCGGAGGTAGCGCCACCTTCCAGGGTTGCCTGCAGGTGACCGTCGACAATGTCATAAGAGGTGACGTCCGCGTGGGAACCGTCGACCAGCGGCAGAGCCTTGTCCAGGAAGTCACGACCCCATGCGATAACGCGGTCACCGCGGACCTTGTTGTAGCCCGGGGTGTCCTTCTCCGCACCGCCATCTTCAGGAATAGCGTTGGTGCCGTACAGCGCGTCGTAAAGCGAGCCCCAGCGTGCGTTCGCAGCGTTGATGGCGAAACGAGCGTTGAGGACCGGCACAACCAGCTGCGGGCCAGCGGTGGAAGTGATCTCGGTGTCGACGCCCTCGGTGGTGACCTGGAAGTCACCCGGGTTGTCAACGAGGTAGCCGATTTCCTTCAGGAATGCGACGTACTCGTCCTGGTTCTGCTTACCTGGGTGTTCCTTGTACCAAGCGTCGAGCTTTTCCTGCAGCTCATCGCGCTTGGCCAGCAACTCACGGTTGCGCGGAGTGTACTTAGCGACAATGTCACCGAAGCCGTTCCAGAACGCGTCCTTGTCCTCAATGCCGGCGGCGGGGAGTGCGGTGTCATTAACGAAGTCGTAAAGAACCTTCGCGACCTGCATTCCACCTGCCGAAATACGCTGTGCCATTGCTCTCCTCAAAACTATTGATTGCAATTTGCCCATCCAGCCACAGCCACGTCAGCGGCTCACGCACTGGATGCGTTGTTCCCCTACTGTATGTGATTCGGCGCACTTATGGACCGTCTTTTTTCATAACCCCCAACCGCCAGCCCGGTATAGCGCCGCTCACATTTGCCATTTCATTCGCTTTACGACGAGCACCCCGCGAACAGACCCCACCCCTCCCCGATGACCATTCGGGCATTCAATCCTGACGCCACAACCAGCCCTCCCCCACCCGCATCGACCGCAGCATCCCTCGCATTCTTTCCTCCAGCCACGGAACAACACACGCAATGGGAAAGTGTCGCGCCTCACGGACATTTACTATTGCGACCTGCGCATCAACGGCCACCGACCAATCGTGTCGCGACAGCCTCCACCTTCAAACCAGACCATAAAAGTGAGATGGCAACCGAAGCTCTGGCCACAATCCAGGGATGCCCCGGCGGGGTATTGACGGTGTAACGGCAGTGTATTTAGAAGCCCGTTTCTACCTTTACGGCCGCGATTTCGGGGGTAGCGAACCACCCCCTAAACCCCAAACACCGTTAACGACCAGCTTTGATAATTACCAAAATATAAATCACCCCAAAGCGGGGGGGAACATTATTAACGAGGTCATCATAGGAAAATAACAGTACAAATGTACCACCCGGTCACAGGCGAAAATAGCTAAAGCCAAGCTACACATTGCAATGTTTGCAATCTTCACAAGTGTTATCCGGGTTACATACTTGAATTCACATCCGGAGTTGCTTGACGAACTTAGCGCTATGCCCCAAAATGTGAGACATGGCACGCGGAAGCGGACATTGTTTTTGTTCGCGTGTTTGCGTGCAGGGGTACAGCATTTTGCTAGCACCCCCTGCATTCACGTGACACCGCGGTCACTATCGGGTCAGCATGTAGATCGGTTCTGTCGGAATTGTTCTTAAGTCAGCACCCGGAGTTCGAAAAGCAAGCAAAAGGAAGTGACTCCGTTTATGTCTAACGTTGGTAAGGCACGTACCGCCGCCGAAATCCAGAAGGATTGGGACGAGAACCCGCGCTGGGAAGGCATCACCCGCGACTACACCGCTGAGCAGGTTGCTGAGCTCCAGGGCACCGTCGTCGAGGAGAACACCCTCGCTCGCCGTGGCGCCGAGATCCTGTGGGAAGGCGTCAACGTTAAGGATGACTCCTACATCAACGCTCTGGGTGCACTGACCGGCAACATGGCCGTTCAGCAGGCTCGCGCTGGCCTGAAGGCTGTCTACCTCTCCGGTTGGCAGGTTGCTGGTGACGCTAACCTCTCCGGCCACACCTACCCGGACCAGTCCCTGTACCCGGCTAACTCCGTGCCGAACGTCGTTCGTCGCATCAACAACGCTCTGCTCCGCGCAGACGAGATCGCTCGCATTGAGGGCGACGACTCCGTCGACAACTGGCTGCTGCCGATCGTCGCTGACGGTGAGGCTGGCTTCGGTGGCGCTCTGAACGTCTACGAGCTGCAGAAGGCCATGATCAACGCTGGTGCCGCTGGTACCCACTGGGAGGACCAGCTCGCTTCTGAGAAGAAGTGTGGCCACCTGGGCGGCAAGGTCCTGATCCCGACCCAGCAGCACATCCGTACCCTGACCTCTGCTCGCCTGGCTGCTGACGTCTCCAACACCCCGACCGTCATCATCGCCCGCACCGACGCTGAGGCCGCTACCCTCATCACCTCCGATGTTGATGAGCGCGACCAGAAGTTCATCACCGGCGACCGCACCTCTGAGGGCTTCTACCACCTCCAGAACGGCCTGGAGCCGTGCATCGATCGTGCGAAGTCCTACGCTCCGTACGCTGACATGATTTGGATGGAGACCGGTACTCCGGACCTCGAGCTGGCTAAGAAGTTCGCTGAGGGCGTCAAGGCTGAGTACCCGGACCAGCTCCTGGCTTACAACTGCTCCCCGTCCTTCAACTGGTCCGCTCACCTCGAGAAGGACGAGATCGCCAAGTTCCAGAACGAGCTGGGCAAGATGGGCTTCAAGTTCCAGTTCATTACCCTGGCTGGCTTCCACGCCCTGAACTACGGCATGTTCGACCTGGCTTACGGCTACGCTCGCGAGCAGATGTCCGCATTCGTCGACCTGCAGAACCGCGAGTTCGAGGCTGCCGAGAAGCGCGGCTTCACTGCTGTCAAGCACCAGCGCGAGGTTGGCGCTGGCTACTTCGACCGCATCGCCACCACCGTCGACCCGAACTCCTCCACCACCGCCCTGAAGGGCTCCACCGAGGAGGGCCAGTTCTAAGTCACTCGGCTTAGGGCTTGGGTCAAGGACCTAACTTCAACACCCAGCGAGGGTTGCACTTGCAGCCACCGCTGGGTGTTTTTGTGTGTTCATCGACGTGTCGGCTCCGCGCCGTCGTGAAGCGTGCCAGAGAACCTGAGCGCCTACGCACCTAAGCAAAGGTTGCAACGGCTTTCTACACAAATTCAGCAAAGTCCGCGATATGCTGGGCAGTATGTCGAAAACCTATGTCGGATCTCGCCTCCGCCAGCTACGCCGCGAGCGCGACCTCAGCCAGGCCGCGCTCGCGCAGGCGTTGGGCCTCTCGGCTAGTTACGTCAACCAGATCGAGCACGACGTCCGCCCACTAACAGTCCCTGTTCTGCTTCGTATCACGGACACATTCGGCGTTGATGCGACTTTCTTCTCCCGCGATGATGACTCCCGCCTCCTCGCCGAAGTTCAGGACGTGGTGATGGACAAGGAGATCGCCAAGTCCCCCATGGACCTGCAGGAAATCTCGGAGATGGTCCGCGACCACCCCGACATCGCCCGCATCATGGTGGATATCCACCGCCGCTACCGCAACGTCACCGACAAACTCTCCCTCGCCACCGAGGAGCGCAACTTCGGCAACAGCACCGACACCGCCTCCGGCTCACAGGCGCTGACCATGCCACACGAGGAAGTCCGCGACTACTTCTACGCCCGCCAGAACTACATCGCTTCGGTCGACACCGCCGCCGAGGAGCTGGCCCGCGAGCTGCGCATCACCGACGAGACCACCGATGTGGTCTCTGTGCTGGCCGACAGGCTTTCCAGCGACCATGGGATTCGGATTGCGCTGGAATCGTCGTTAGGCGATGTGCAGCACAGCCTTGACCGTCGGACCAAGACGCTCTACCTCGCGCGGCACCTCTCCCCGGGGCAGCGAGCTTTCCGCATGGCCACTGAGCTGGGGTTTTTGGAGCAGGGCGAAACCATTTCCGAGGCCGTCGCGTCCGGGCATTTCATGTCGGAGGAGTCGCGAAAGCTGGCGCAGCGCGGAGTCGCGACGTATTACGCAGCGGCGCTGATTCTGCCGTATGAGTCGTTTCATGCAATGGCGGAGTCGAAGCGCTACGACATCGAACTGCTCTCGCGCACGTACGGAGTCGGCTACGAGACCATCTGCCACCGACTGTCCACGATGCAACGCCCCAGCTTGCGCGGCATCCCGTGGACATTCGTGCGCGTCGACCGCGCGGGCAACATGTCCAAACGCCAATCCGCCACGGGCTTCCACTTCACGCATTCGGGCGGTACCTGCCCGCTGTGGAACGTCTACGAGACCTTCTCCTACCCAGGCAAGGTCATGCGACAGGTCGCACTCATGCCGGATGGTCGCCCCTACATGTGGATTTCGCGGACCGTGGAACATCACGCGGCACGTTTCGGCAAGCCAGGTAAGGTTTTTGCCATCGGTTTGGGCTGCGAGGCCCGTCACGCTGAGCGCACCGTGTACGCCGATGGTCTCGATCTCGCGGACCTCGACGCCGCCACTCCGATCGGTGCTGGCTGCAGGGTCTGCTCCCGCGAGGCATGTCCGCAGCGCGCGTTCCCGCCGATTCATCGCGATATCGACATCAACATGCACCGCTCCACCGTCTCGCCGTACTAGTTCGCTTTACGACGGGCGCAGAGCCGGCCTGTTTGCGGGGGCTCGGTTTGCGCACGATGCCCCAAAAAGGAAGACCCCAAATGAAAGTGCTTAAGTCTATGACACTTTCGCACCGATTTTCACGGTCAAACTGTCATAAACTTAAGCACTAACTCGTATCTGCCTGAGCCCGGACCAGCGAAAACTGGCCCCAGGCCAAAGCCACAACCTCTTACAGGTTGATCATCTTGCCCATAACGCCCTCGGCTGCTTCCTTCATCGCCTCGGACATTGTCGGGTGAATGTGGACGGCGCGGCCGATTTCCTCAGTGGTCAGCTCGTACTTCTCAGCCAGAACCAGCTGCGGCATGAGCTCGGAAACGTTGGCGCCCACCATGTGGCCACCCAGCAGCTCGCCGTATTCGGCATCTGCAATGAGCTTCACGAAACCAGCCGGCTCCGCCAGACCCTGGGCCTTACCGTTTGCAGAGAACGGGAAGGTGGAAACCTTAATCTCGCGGCCGTTCTCCTCTGCCCACTTCTTGGCCTGCGCCTCGGTCTTACCGAAGGAAGCGACCTGAGGGTTACAGAAGGTTGCGCGCGGCATCATGAGGTAATCCGGGATGGTCTCGGTCTCGTGTCCCGCCATGTGCTCAGCTGCGATGACGCCCTGTGCCTCAGCGACGTGTGCCAGCTGCAGCTTCATGGTGACGTCACCGATGGCGTAGATGTTGTCGACGTTGGTGCACATGTACTCGTCGATGACAATCTCGCCGCGCTCGCCCAGCTCAACACCGGCCTTGTCCAGACCGATGCCCTCGGTGCGCGGTGCGAATCCGATGGAGACCATAACGCGGTCGACGGTCAGAGTCTGCTCGTCGCCACCATCCTTGGCCTCGACCTTGACCTCAACCGAGTCACCATTGTCCACGATGGAGGTGGTCTTGTGCCCGGTCATGAGCTTGACGCCCAGCTTCTTGTATTCCTTGGCAATAGCCTTGGAGACGTCTGCGTCCTCGTTCGGCAGAACGTTGTCCATGAACTCGACGATGGTGACGTCCACGCCGTAGTTAGCCAACACGTATGCGAACTCCATACCGATGGCGCCAGCGCCGACGATAACCATGGAGTCCGGCAGCTCGTCGGAGAGAATCTGCTCTTCGTAGGAAACGATGTTGCCGCCGACCTCAACACCCGGCAGGGAACGGACGACAGAGCCGGTCGCAATAATCGCCTTGTCGAAGGTAATTTCCTTGCCCTTGTCATCGCCATCAGTGATGGCCATGGAGGTCGGGCCAGTGAATTCACCGAAACCGTTGATTTCGGTGATCTTATTCTTCTTCATCAGGAAATGAACGCCCTTGACGATGCCCGCGGACACCTTGCGCGAACGCGCGTGTGCGGCACCGAAGTCAAAGGAGACATCGCCGGAGATACCGAAGGTCTTAGCCTCATGGTTGAAAATGTGCGCCACCTCGGCGTTCTTCAACAGAGACTTGGATGGAATACAGCCAACATTGAGGCAGACACCGCCCCAGTATTGCTTCTCCACCACAGCAGTCTTCAGACCCAGCTGGGATGCACGGATTGCTGCGACGTATCCGCCAGGACCGCCGCCGAGTACTACAAGATCAAAATGTTCAGCCACGTGCACAAGTCTACGCACGACTTGCCTTTACTTCACGCGCGAGTCCCGGTTTTACCTACTGCGGTCGGCTACGGTGGTGGACATGGGCACCGACACGGACACCGACATGGGCAACGATTTCTCCTTCCTCTCCACTGACCTTGTCCCCGATTGGCTGGACGATATCGACGGCTCCCAGGCGCTTGCGTGGGCTCGCGCGCAGTCGGAGGCCACCGTCGCAGGCGTCGATTCGCTTGCCGACGACACCAGCGACCGCACCAACCTGGAACAACGCATCCTGGCTGCACTCAACACCGATGCCCGGATCGCATACCCGGTGCGGCGCGGCGAGTACCTCTATAACTTCTGGCGGGATGCCGAGCAGCCGCGGGGCCTGTGGCGGTGCACCTCGTTGCAGAGCTATCTGGCTGGCCAGGAAGATCCGCAGGCAACCGAGTGGGAAACACTGATTGACCTCGATGCGCTGGCGAAAGCCGAGGGAGAAAACTGGGTCTGGAAGGGCACGGTGTGCCGTTATCCGGAGTATGACCGCGCGTTGATTCTGCTCTCTCGCGGCGGCGCCGATGCCACCGTGGTGCGGGAGTTTGACCTCGTCAATTGCACTTTTGTCGAGGATGAGCCGTTCTACCTCCCGGAGGCGAAGTCCGATGTCTGTTGGTTGGGCCGTGACGAGATTCTCGTTGGCAGTGACTTTGGTCCGGGATCGCTGACGGATTCGGGTTACCCGCGGCAGGTGCGTAGGTGGCGGCGCGGCATGCCGTCGTCAAGCGCGGATGTGATTTTCTCGGGCCACAGTGATGATGTGGCCGTGGGCGGCTGGTTCGACGCGACGGAGGGTTTCGAGCGGCTGTTTGTCGAGCGTGCGCATGATTTTTATAATTCGCAGCGGTTCGTAGCGGCGGAGCGCCCGGGCAAGTTGGCGGCGCAGCAGAACGGGGATTTTTCGCTGCAGATTCTGGAGGTGCCGCAGGACTGTCGGATGAGTGTCCATAGGCAGTGGCTGGTGCTGATGCCGCGCACGGAGTTCAACGGCATTCCGGCTGGTGGCGTGGCCATTGTGGAGCTGGATAAGTGGCTGGCGGGCTCGCGTGAGGTGGAGGTGATTTTCACCCCGGATGCGCACACGTCGTTCCAGCAGCTCGCGTGGACGAAGAACTTCCTGGTGCTGACACTGTTGGAGGATGTCGCGACGAAGTTGGTTGTCTTGCAGGAGGGCTCATGGGAGCCGGTGGAGGCCTTCGGCGAGTTACCTGCACAGGCCACTGTGAGCGTGATTGATACGGCCTCTGAACGCGATGATGAGATCTGGTTGGTGTCGACCTCGGCAACGCAGCCGGCAACCCTCTGGTACGGGCAGGTCGGCGGCCAACTCACGGAAGTGCGGCGTGCTCCGGCGCTCTTCAATAGCGAGGGGCTGGAGACGCGGCAGCACTGGGCAACCTCGGCCGATGGCACGCGGATTCCGTACCGCATCACTGGCCGCTTCGGCTCGAGGGCTGGTGCAAGTGCTGACGCAGGCGCAGAGACAACCACAGACGCACCCACTCCGACCCCAGCCCCTACCCTCGTGCACGCCTACGGCGGTTTCGAGGTCTCGCTGGTCCCGCAGTACTCGGCGATTCGTGGGCTAACCTGGCTCGAGCGCGGCGGCTACTTCGTGGAGGCCAACCTGCGTGGCGGCGGTGAATTCGGCCCGACCTGGCACTCCTCGGTGGTCAAGACTGAGCGGATGAGGGTCTATGAGGATCATCAGGCCGTGCTGCGCGATTTGGTTGCACGTGGCTACTGCACGCGCGAACAGCTGGGCGTGCGCGGTGGTTCCAACGGCGGGCTGCTGACCGCTGTCTGCCTCACCTCCTACCCGGAGTTAGTAGGAGCGGTGGTGTCCCAGGTGCCGCTGGCGGACATGATGCGCTACCACAGGCTGTCCGCAGGAGCTTCATGGATGGCCGAGTATGGAAACCCGGATATTCCCGCCGAGCAAGCTGCGATTGCGCAGTATTCGCCGGTCCAGCGCGTCGTCAAGCGAGAGCAGCGCGCCTACCCACCGGCGTTGATTACGACGTCTACCAGGGACGACCGCGTCCACCCGGCGCATGCGCGGAGCCTGGCGTGGCTGTTGAAGGAAGCGGGACAGCCGGTGGACTATCACGAAAACACAGAGGGCGGGCACGCGGGCGCGGCGGATAATTCGCAGGTCGCGTTCGTCGAGGCGCTCATATCTACGTGGCTGTGGAACAAGCTGAAGTAAGGTAACAGCCGTGAGTAGCGCTGATTTCACTAATCCTTATACCGGTATTGCGTTCAACCTGAGTTTCCGGGTGAATAAATACGAGCTGGACCTCGATTATCGGGTCGGGCCGAATCGTCTGAAGGCGACGGCGACTCTACATATCGAGATCAACGCCTGGACCTCGCACATCACCCTCGACTTCGCGGATGCGCTGGGGGCCGATTCGGTGGATGCGATTTCCGATTCGCAGGCACACTCCATCGATGTGAAGCGCTGGCGCCATTCGGGACGCAAGCTGCGCGTCACCTTCGACCGCGAGTTGGCTCCGGACGAGACGCTGCGGCTGATTGTCACTTACTCGGGCACGCCACGTCCGGTGCGCTCGAAGTGGGGCGACATTGGCTGGGAGGAACTCGAAAATGGCGCGCTCGTGGCATCGCAGCCGGTGGGCGCGGCGTCGTGGTACCCCTGCGATGACGATCCCGAGGTCAAGGCGTTCTACGAGTTCACGATGGTCACCGACGCTCCCTACGAGGTCGTCGCACCAGGGCTTGCCGACGCTCCGGTGAACGTGGGCGGATCGCGCCGCCGCTGGCGGTTTGTCACCGAGGAGCCTATGGCCTCCTACCTGGCCACCATCAATGTCGGCCAGTTTAAGAAGGTCGAGCTGCCGTGCCAGACCTCGACCGTGGTGGCCTGGGTGCCCTCTGAGTTGGTGGCCAATGCCCGCCATGATTTCCGCGACCAGGGGCGCATGCTCGATGAGTTCGCCAAGCTCTTTGGCCCTTACCCCTTCCGCGCCTACCAGGTGGTCATTTGTGAAGACGACCTGGAGATCCCCATCGAGGCACAGGGTCTGTCCATCTTCGGAGCCAACCACGCCGACGGCAAGGACACGTGGAATCGACTGATTGCCCATGAGTTGTCGCACCAGTGGTTCGGCAACAGTGTCGGCATTTCGCAGTGGCGCGATATCTGGCTCAACGAGGGTTTTGCCTGCTATTCCGAGTGGGTGTGGTCCGAGGTCAGCGGCGGTGCCAGCGCGGATGTGCATGCCCGCAAGCATTACCTGGACCTGCTTGAAGAAGATCAGGACATCGTCATCGCCAACCCAGGGCCCAAGCTGATGTTCGACGACCGTCTGTACAAGCGCGGCGCGCTGACTGTGCACGCTCTGCGTCTGCTGCTGGGCGACGAGGTGTTCTTTGACCTGGTGCGCAAGTGGACCACCACCAACCGCCACAGTGTGGTCGATGCAGTGGACTTCCGCGCACTGGCCAACCGCGTGTGCCGTGAGCGCGGCATCACCACCTCGCACCTGGATGTCATCTTTGACTCCTGGCTGTCACGCAGCTCCTTGCCAGACTTCCCCACTGACCCGACGCGCTCCCCTGCTGACCAGGGCATCGGCAATAATGGTGCTCCGATCGTGGACGAGGAACTGGCCGCTCAGTTTGAAAAGCTCGGCTACTCGAAGGCCAAGGACTAGAGAGCTAGAGGCACGTCAATGTCCGGTTTCAAATGGTTGTCCCTGGCCACGATTGTCGCGGCGATAGGCAGCTTCGCGGTGCTGATTATCTCGGCTCGCGCACTTCCCAATGCTGTAAACCTGCAGTTCGTGGCATTCTGGGGGCTTTTCTTCGCGCTCACGGGTGTTCTCGGCGGGCTGATGCAGGAGACCACGCGCGCAATCGGCGCTGCGGAATCGCGGGATCGGGAGCAGAATCGAGAGCAGGAGCAGAGGCAGGAGCAGGGAGCCTCGGAAGCAGATCAAACTCTCGGCGCTCGCCCCATCACAGTTTCCCTGGGCGTCGCCGCAGTTACCTTCATCACCATGGCAGTGACGGGTCCACTGTGGGCCCCACTGGTCGTGCAGGATGACGCCGGCACTGCAATTCTGCTCATGGCTTTCGGTCTGGCGCTGTACTCCATGCAGGCCACCACCTCGGGTCTGCTAAGCGGCCGCCAACTGTGGGGCCCATACGCCGCGCTAATCATGATTGACATTCTCGTGCGCGTGGCACTGGCACTCGTCGCTTGGTACTTCGGCTGGGGCCTGCTGGCGTGGCTGATTATCACGGTGTTCGGCACAGTCAGTTGGCTTATTCTCGCGCTGTTTTCCCCGGCAACCCGCTCGGTCATGTTCGCGCGTGCCGACGTCCCGGTGCGCCGCTTCACCACTCTCATGGTCACGGCCATGGGCGCATCCGGTGCATCTGCTGTGCTGGTCACAGGTTTTCCGACAATCGTCAAGGTTGCCGGCGAAGCGGTCACAACTGGCGCCGGGATAGCCGAGTCGCTTACCCCGCCGCATGCCAACAACTTCACCGCAGCGGTGACCATTGCGGGTATCGCCTACGCCGTAACGCTGACCCGCGCTCCGCTGCTCATGCCCTTGGAGAAGTTCCAAAACGCCATCATTGTGAGCTTTGTCCGGCACCGCTCCGAGGGCGTACTGGCAGCGCTGGCCAAGCCGTTGGGAGCGCTGGCTGCTTTCGGCACCTTTGGCGCAGGCCTGGCATGGCTCATCGGCCCGTGGATTATGACTCTCATCCTGGACGATAGCTATCACGTGTCCGGGCCGGTGCTCGCGGCGCTGACGCTCGGTGCGACGTTGACCGCCATGTTGATGATTACCGGCTCGGTCACCTTGGCAGTGGAAAAGCACCATATGTATCTGATCGGTTGGTTGGCTGCGACCACGATCGCCGTTGCCATTCTTTTCCTTCCTGGGCACCTGTCGGTACGCACGGTCGCGGCTATCGCCGTAGGCTCTGCGGTAGGTGTTGTCATTCACCTGCTTGCGCTGCGCACACTTTCCCCGAAAGCCGCCAGGTCTGCGGTATCGGAGGCATTCGCGGTGGAGTAGATTCTTCCAGCACCGTGTCCCAACAGTCCCCTTCCCCAATAGTCCCCGTTCCCTACCCCCTCCACTTAAACCCCGAGGCTCGAGACTCACATGTCCACCATCACTAACCTCACGGTTCTCATGACCGTCTACCACCGCGTCGTCCCCGACCAGCTCGATGCTGCGCTGCAGTCGCTGTGGAACCAGACGCGTCCGGCCGCGCACGTCATTGTGGTCATCGATGGCCCGATCGGGCGGGAACTCGACCGGGTCGTCGTCAAGCATGAGCAGGCGCATTCGGAGATGACAGTGCTGCGATGTGCGGAAAATGGTGGCTCGGGAGTGGCTTCGCAGGCGGGTCTTCAGCTGGTGGAAACACCATGGATGGCGCGGCTGGATGCGGACGATATTGCGCGTGCGGACCGATTTGAAAAGCAGTGGGACGCGCTGACCGCTGACCCGGAGTTGGATGTATTGGGCAGTGCAATGGCGGAGTTCGAGGGCACGCCGAACAATGTGGTACGCGTGCGGACTCTGCCGCAGACGCACGCCGAGATTGCGCGTTATATCAAGATCAATTCGCCTGTAAATAACCCCTCCTCGATGCTGCGCACGGCGAAGGTGCGTGAGGTCGGAGGGTATCGCGACATCCGTCTGATGGAGGACTATGACCTCTGGGTGCGCCTCATGGCCGCCGGCGCGAAGTTTGAGAATCTGCCCGAGCCGCTGGTGTACTTCCGCGCCGACGGCATGTTCGAGCGACGAACCTCGCGCGGCATCATCCGCGGTGAACGCCAGCTCCAGCGCACGCTGGTAGCTGAGGGACTGATTTCCCGGCCGCGGGCGGTGTTTAACTTGGCGGTGCGGACACTTTTCCGACTTTTGCCAACTCAGCTCATGTCACGCGCATATCGACGATTGTTTGTGCGGTAGGCTTCGGAGCGATGACTGACAACATGGATTTCTCGGACACCTGGCTGATTGTGCCGTGCTACAACGAGGGCCAGGTTATTCGTGAGGTTCTCGAGCACGCTCGCGAGACCTTCCCCAACATTGTCGCGGTCAACGACGGCTCTTCGGATAATTCCAGCCTGGAGATCCACAGGGCCGGCGCTCACCTGGTCAACCACCCTGTCAATTTGGGTCAAGGTGCCGCTATCCAAACCGGCGTGGAATACGCCCGCGCGCAGGCTGGCTCGAAGTACTTTGTCACCTTCGACGCCGATGGCCAGCACCAGGTCAAGGACGTCGTCGCTATGGTGCAGCGACTGCGCACCGAACCAATCGACATCATCGTGGGAACCCGTTTCGGCCGCCGTCGCGCCGAGGATGACCAGGTGCCGCTGATTAAGCGAATTGTCCTCAAGACGGTGGTCATGTTGTCACCACGCACGCGCCGGCTCGGGCTTACCGACGCCCACAACGGCCTGCGCGCTTTCAACCGCACGGTGGCAGAGCAACTGAACCTACGCATGAACGGCATGAGCCATGCCTCCGAATTTGTCGAGGTCATGGACAGCAGAGGTTGGCGCACCGCTGAACAGCCGGTGGATATCCTCTACACGGAATACTCCATGTCTAAAGGTCAATCCTTGTTCAACGGTGTCAATATCCTTGCCGACTCCCTGATTTCGAAGAGGCTGCCATGACCGCATCCATCGTTCAAATTATTTTGCTGCTGGCGATGGTGGGCCTGGTCGCTTACTTCGTCGCTAACCGTCGTAAAGCGCGCGCCAAGGCGGGCGTGAAGCTGGGATTCGTCGTTTTCGTCATCGCGTGCCTATGGGCAATCGTGCGTCCCGACGATCTGACCGTGGTGGCCAACTGGATTGGTGTGACTCGGGGCACCGATTTGCTGCTCTACGTACTGGTGTTGGCGTTCGTGTTTACCACGGTGTCGTCCTACATTCGCTTCCGCGAACAGGAGCTACGCTACGCACGACTGGCTCGTGCAGTGGCGTTGAAGACCGCTGTGCGTCCGGAAGAAGAAATTGTGATTTCGGGCAGCCAGAACAGCAGCCAAAAAGACAGCTCGACGAATGTCGAGAAGAACGCTCCGTCGGACTAATCGGCACGCTAAGCGCATGTGAATCTGAGGCTGTGGTTCCATAGAAGCCATGAGCGAAGCAAATAAGGACAACGCCGCCGCTGACAACAGCGGCGATCCGCAGCAGCCCCCGGCAGACGCAGCGCCGCAGGGGACACAGCAGGAACCCCAGCAGGCTTCTCAGCCGGTACCCACTGAGCAGGACCTGGAGTCCTGGTCTGCCGACAGTGATGGAAAAACCAAGTCGTGGTACTCGATTCCGAACGCTGCATGGGCGCTAGCTGTCGTCGCATTGATTATTGTCGGCGCAGCGGGCTTCTTCGCTGGTTCGCGTTCGGCTAGCTTCAACGGCGTGAGCACCGTCAACATGGCGGGCGTTGCACCAGGCAAGGGGGAGATTGCGCCTGTACCTGGCCCGAACGGGGATTTTGATGCCAGCATCTACGGGCCAAAGGCGGGAGCACAGCTGAAGTCCCCGGAGGATATGGATAATGTCCACCGCCGCAATGAAAATGATCCTTTTGCTCTCGGTGCAGTGGATGCGCCGGTCGTAATCTCGATCTACTCGGACTTCGAATGCCCGTTCTGCGCGAAGTTCGCAAACGAAACCGAGCCTGACCTCGTGGAAAAGTATGTCAATGAGGGTCTGGTCCGATTGGAGTGGAACGACATGGCCATCAACGGCGAGAAGGCTACCAAGGATGCTGAGGCCGGACGTGCTGCGGCAGCTCAGGGCAAGTTCTGGGAATTCTCCCGTGCACTGTTTAAGAAGGCCGGGGAAAAGGGCCAGGGCCACCCGGAGTTCACTGAAAAGGAACTGATTGCCGTCGCTCGCGAGGCCGGTGTGCCGGACATGAAGCGCTTTGAAAAGGAACTTAAGGACGGCAAGTGGACCGAGGCGGTAGAGAATGCCACCCAGTTCGGCTCCATGCTGGGCATTTCCGGTACTCCGGGCTTCCTCGTTGGTACTCAGTTCGTCTCGGGCGCACAGCCTCTCGATGTGTTCGAGGACAATATCGAGCTGGCTCTCATCCACGCTAAGCGCATGGAAGAAGCTGGCAAGTAAGCTGCGCTGACTGACTGCTAACTTACGCGGGCGAGTGCACGAAGCCGCCCGCATAAGTTGCGCTAGCCCTGATTCCGGAAGTACTCCACAGTACGAGCAACACCCTCGTGAATGCTCATAGCTGGCTCCCAGCCGAGTACCTCACGTGCCCGCGTGGGATCCAACGCCGACCGTGCCACATCACCAGTGCGCGGCGGCGCAAACTCCGGATTATCCTCGGCATCCGCAGCCTGTGCCACCAACGAGTGCAGCTGCCGATCCGAGGTTTCCACACCGGTGCCAATATTAAAGCGCATCCCGCCACCGACCTCGCCGGATGCGCGGTAGAAAGCATCCACCACATCGTCGACATACACATAGTCGCGGGTATTTCCGCCGTCACCGAATACCTTGGTCGGCTCTCCCGCCAGCAGTCGCTGGGCGAAAATAGCTACCACACCGGCCTCACCGTGCGGATCCTGCCGCGGGCCGTACACATTCGCCGGCGCGATGTGCGAGCATTCGAGCCCGTAAAGATTGCGGAACATATTCAAGTACAGTTCGCCCGTCGCCTTTGAAGCGGCATAGGGGCTCATCGGATTGACCGGCACGCTTTCCGACACCGGAAGCTCCTCCGGCGTGCCGTAGATGGAACCACCCGAAGATGTAAACACAACCTTGCGGACACCGTGCTTTCGAGCCGCATCGGCAAGTTTGATTGTGCCAATGATGTTCAGCGTCGCATCCCGCACCGGGTCGGCCACGGAAATCCGCACATCAATCTGCGCTGCGAGGTGGAAAATAACCTCCGGGCGGCTACGTTCGAGCAGCTCGTCCCAGTCCACCTCCAGCACATCGGCGGTTATGAACTCAAAGTCGTCGTTAAGCGATGCCTGCTGGAGGTTTTCCAGCTTTCCGTGGGAGAGATCGTCCAGCGCCGTGACCGCGTACCCTTCAGCCAGCAGCCGGTCAACCAGCGTCGAACCGATAAATCCCGCACCACCCGTCACCAGCGCACGCGGTTTCGCGCTTACCGACGATTCTGTCATCGCGGTGGCCGGTGATTCGTTCTTGTGCTTCTCCATAGGAAGAACTATAGGCGCTTAGTAAGGAAAACCGCTTGTACGTGTACCAACCTCACATTGACGGGGTTGATTAGTCTTCCGAGGAATGCGAGATTACTCAGCGCGCTGTGGCAGGTTGACAGTGGAATTGAAGAAAATAACCAAGCCCATCAGAATGGCGATGACCATACCGCCACCGAGCATGACCGGGTAGGTCATCCAGGAGATGGACTCGGATAGCTTGGTCAGAATTGCAGGGAATGCAAAGCCGATGTAAGTCAGGCAGTAGAAGATACCGGTCAGCCCAGCCATATCGCGCGGGCCGGCGATGCGCTGTACCTCATTGAGGCCGGTAAACATGGACAGGCCGTAGCCAGCGCCCAGCACCAGCGCTGCAATAAACGCCGTCACTGCGGTGGGGTTGGTGGACATCCATGCGGCCAGGCCCATACCGATAACCACAATGCCAATTGCGATAAGCGAACCGCGGGCGTTGTACTCGGTCACAAAGCGTGGACCAATCTGCTGAATTCCAAAACCACAGAGCAGCGCAAACAGTGTGACCATCGCGGAGTAGAACACTGGCTGGGAGACGTGATCCTGCAGCAACGACGGAATGATTGCGTAGGCAACACCGGCTGCACCGAAGACCCACGGCGCTCCCATCGCGGCGACGAGCAGGAAGCGACGGTTAGTTACCGAAGGGGTACGTAGGGACTCCCAGACGGTCTCGCGCGGAGCATTGCTGCCGCCCAGGTGCGGCGACTGGCGGGTCTCCGGCACAGCCAAAAGACCGAAGATTGTCGGTATGGAAATCAGGATATGGATGATATAAGCCAACTGCCCCGGCAGCGGCGCGAACTGCGCCAGCGTGCCGGCAATACCCGCACCCAGGCCAAACCCCAAGGTCAACGCCATGGACTGACGTTTCGCACCCGAGGTGGACTTGGCCTTGAGGTCAAAGCGCGGATCGGAAAGTTCCTTTACCCACGAGCCACCCACGGCCATGACAATGCCGACCGCCAAGCCCGAGATAAAGCGACCGGTGAGGATGAGCGGTGCGGTAGTCTCACCCAGCGCGATGAGGGTCGAGCCCAGAATCGAGAGCACCGGCGCGGCGAGCATCACCGGCTTACGGCCGATACGGTCCGAGATTGGGCCCGAAATCAGCAGCGCCGGCGCGATGCCGAGGGCGTAGACCAGCAATAGAAGATCGATGAAGACTGGCGCCAGGTCGGCGTTTTCGCGGTACATCACCATCAGCGGTGTGAATTCATTGCCACCCCACGCGACGGCGAAAACTGCAATTGCGGCGAGCAACCACAACGGCGTGCCCTTATTGGATTTGGCCCTGCCGTGAGGTACCTCATTTTCATTGCCGTTAGTTCCTGCGTGAGAAGACATGTCGTTTACTTTACGACGGTCCCCAGCGCCTTACGCACAATCGCGGAGATTGAGTCACAGGGGCTAACCACAAGTGGCGTGCCGAGGTAGCTGAGCAAGCGGAGCGGGGCAACTGAGTCGACTAGTGGAGTGGCGGCTAGCGCAGTGGCGTGCCCAGTTTGGTCACCTCGGGTTGTCTTCGGCACAAATGCCCCTGAAACCTGGGGCTCACACCCCCGTCTCAGGGTGGCGCGTTGCCGACCTTGCATCCCTGCCCCATCCGGGGGCAATGACCTTTTCGACACTACATCGTTATTGTTCCGTTACTTCTTTCATGTCTTGCGTCACTTTTGTCACACCATTCACACAATTTCTGATTATATAATTACAAATCAGTCCAATATAGGGGTAGCCGAACTGCCATAAAACGCAGATTTCCCGCATTTAATACGGCCTCACACACAAACAGCCATCAGATCGCGCATATTAGGCCCGAAACGACCCGTCGCTAAGCAGCACCCTTTCCATACTCTTCACCTACCCCCGATTCCCCCCTTTTCCAGACATGCAGGGAATGAAATCAGTCACAAATAAAGGAACTTTACCGCCATTCACCAGCCCCCAATTACCCCCGTTGTTCACTTTTTGTCATCGCTCGCTGAAGTTCGAACGCTAGTCGCTACCGGTCTGACTGTGTAAGAATTCGACACCGTCAAACAATCTGTCCATTCCCCAAACGCTGGCTGAGAAAAACCTGGGGCGATTTCTGCACGACCGCTAAGATCGCCAAGGTCCTCGATGGCCGTGCGGACGGGTATGTAAAGAAAGTCTTGTTATTTATGACCACTTCGATTATCGCGACTGATCCCAAACAGCGCCGCCAGGTGCTCACGGGAACTCTCGTGGGTACAACCATCGAGTTCTACGACTTTTTGATTTATGCTCAGGCAGCGGCCATTGTGCTCGCTCCGAACTTCATTGAGCCGGCTTCGAAAGCGAATCCACAGCTAGCTCAGGTGCTCGCATGGGCCACTTTGGGCATTTCATTCCTCTTCCGCCCACTCGGCGCAGTGATTGCCGGCCATATTGGTGACCGCTACGGCCGCAAGATGATCTTGGTCTTCACCCTCATCGGTATGGGTACCGCTACTTTCTGCATCGGCCTGTTGCCGACCTATGCATCGATTGGTGTGGCTGCACCAATCCTGCTGGTTCTCCTCCGTATCTTCCAGGGCATTTCCGCCGGCGGCGAATGGGGCGGCGCAGCCCTGATGTCCGTGGAGTACGCACCGAAGAAAAAGCGTGGCCTCTACGGTGCATTCCCGCAGGCCGGTGTCCCGCTGGGGCTGACTCTGGCCACTGGCACCATGCTGATTGTGATGTCCATCGTCGGCGAGGAGGCCTACATGGAGTGGGGCTGGCGTGTTCCGTTCCTGCTGTCCTTCATTCTGGTCCTGATTGGTTACATGATTCGCCGCAGCGTCGACGAGTCCCCTGTCTTCCAGGCAATGCAGGCTGAGGCAGCAGAGCGCTCTGCCCCGCTGCCGGAGCTCTTCCGCAACCACTGGGGCAAGGTTCTCCAGGGCGCGCTGATTTTTGCCGCTCAGCAGGCCACCGGTTACCTTGTGATTGCATTCTTCGGTGCCTACGCGCAGAAGACTCTGGGATACCCCGCAACCGTTGCATGGACCGGTACTCTCGTCGCAGGTATCTGCTGGACCATCTTCATGTTCCTCGCTGGCGCCTGGTCCGACCGAATTGGTCGCGCCAAGACCTTCATCATCGGCTACGTCCTCATCATGATTTGGGAAGTCGTCATGTGGAACCTCCTGGAGCAGGGTCCGTTCCTCTACGTCATGACCGTGGCAATCCTCACCCTGCCACTGGCCCTGACCTTTGGCCCACAGCCGGCTATGTACTCTGAGATGTTCCCGGCGGAGGTCCGCTACTCCGGCGCTTCCATCGCCTACGCCATCGGTGCCGTCTTGGGTGGCGCATTCGCACCGATGATTGCCCAGATGATCATGGACTCCACTGGTAACCCGTTCTACATTTCGGTCTACCTGATTATTATGGCCGTCCCGGCGTTGATTGCGCTGTTCCTGCTGCCGAAGGGCCTCGAGGACCGAGACCTCATTGAGCACCCGGAAACTACGGTCGCCGAGGTCAAGGCACGCGTCTAGCACCCCTGGCAAAAAGGTTTGTCTCCCATTTCGGGAACCTGATTTCACGAGCCGTCGTCAAGCACTGCACAACGCAGCATTTGCTTGACGACGGCTTTTGCGTTTCCACCTTCTTTTATCTCGGTAACTGGTTTTTCTCTTGCCGCGGCCCCGATTTCCTCATGAGCTTCTCAGTCGAAAGCGGCTGACAAGCCCCAGATATCCCATTAACGTTGGGTTATGGCACAGACTTCTTCCAGCTCCACGCGAATCCCCCGCCGTCGCTCGACCGACGCTCCGAAGACACTCCCCTCCCGTCCTGAACCGGAAGTGGCAAGCGCGCTGCAAAAGGTCCTGGACGGCTATTTCCCCGAGGCGCGCGCTGATGTCCGCGCCCTTTTAGAAGACCCCTCTCTACGGCCCACCTCTGGGCTGACCGTGGAGGAGGCCAGGCAGCACACCACCGAGGCGCTTTCCAAGGTGCTTAAGACCGGCATGCCCTATGGTGCTTTCCGCACTGACCAGGGCGGCACAGGAGATACCGGTGGCACTCTCACCGGGATTGAAATGCTTGGCCACACCGACTTGTCGTTGATGGTGAAGTCCGGAGTGCAGTGGGGGCTCTTCGGCGGCGCTGTCAGCAACTTGGGAACTGAGCGTCACGGTGAGTTGGTGCGGGATCTCATTGAACTGCGCGCACTCGGTTGTTTTGCGATGACCGAACGCGGCCACGGCTCCGACGTGCAATCACTCGAGACCACGGCGCACTACGACTCCGAGACGGAAGAATTCATCCTCAATTCCCCTACGGCTTCCTCCGAGAAGTGGTTTTTGGGCAACGCCGCGCGCGATGGGCGCTGGGCTGCGGTCTTTTGCCAGCTCTACACACCAGGGCAGGAAGAATCCCATGGTGTGCACTGCATTGTCGTTCGAATCCGCAATGATGATGGTTCGCCTGTCGACGGGGTTGCTATCGGCGACCACGGCACCAAGGGGGGCCTCTTGGGCGTGGACAACGGCACTCTCATGTTCAATCATTACCGCGTGCCACGGGAGAATCTGCTTAACCGTTTTGCAGATGTCTCGGCCACTGGCGAGTACAGCAGCGATATTGACAGCCCCAATGCACGGTTTTTCACAATGCTCGGTGCCCTCGTTCGCGGCCGCGTGACAGTCGGTGCGGCCGCTGGTGCGGCAACCCGCACCGCACTGACCATCGGCACCAAGTACGCACACTTGCGGCGCCAATTTGCTCCCGACGATTCGATGCCGGAAAAGAAACTCATTGAGCACCGCCAGCACCGAATCCGACTACTCCCCCGCATTGCGCGTTCGTACGGTCTGCAATTTGCCACCAACCTGCTAATCAAGCGGATTCACGACCTCGAAGCGGAAGGTCTGGACCGCGCGAATCTAACCCCGGAGCAGGCTCGCGATCTGCGTGAAGCGGAGGCGCATGCCGCCGCATTGAAGGTTGCCAACACCGCACATGCCACCGATGCCATCCAGGAGATGCGTGAGGCCACCGGTGGAGCTGGCTACATGGCAGAAAACCTGCTGACCATCCTCAAGGAAGACTCTGACGTATTCACCACCTTTGAGGGCGACAACGTGGTGATGTTACAGCTGGTCACCAAAGAACTCTTGGGTGGTTTCGCTCGGGAGGTGCAGAGTTTTTCCAACCTGGAAATGGTGCGCTTCGGCCTCGACAATTTCAGTGGCATATTGCGCCGTCGCACCGGTGCGGATGCCGTCGTCCAGAATCTCTTGGACGCACTGACTGACGCTGATGAGTCCTCGCTCTTTGACCCCGCCAGCCAGATGCAACTGCTCATCGAGCGCGAGAACCGACTTCTCAAGTCCCTTGCTCGCAGGCTGCGCCCGGCGCGGAAATTGCCTGTTGAGAAGGCCGCGAAGCTGGTGGACAAGGTCCAGGATCACATGATTTCCTGTGCGTGGGCGCATATCGATCGCATGATCTTGGAAGCATTCTTCGAAGCCGAATCCACGCTCACAGACGAGCGCTCTCAAGAAGTGCTCGAGCAGGTTCGTGATGTGTTCTTCTTGTCGGTTGTCTGCGATAACGCCGGCTGGTTCTTGGAGCAGTCACTACTCACCGGTACTCGTACCAAGGGCGCGCGGGCGGGCTTGGCCGATCTGGTTGATTCCCTTGGTCCCTGGTCTGAGGTACTTGTCGACGCCTTTGGTGTCCCCAGCACCATGCTGGATATCCCCATGATGGAGCCTTATGAAGCGATGACGCCAAAGGCTAAGGCCAACCCGGCTAGTTAGCGGGTTGGCTACTGCGCCAAGAAACCTTCCAGCCCAGTCACAGTGGCCTCTGCCAAGCGCTGACGGCCTTCGTTGGAGTTTAAGAGGGCAATATCGCTGCTGTCGCGCATGTTGCCGTATTCGATCAGTGCCTTTGGCTTCGTCGATAGGTTGAGTCCGGTGAGGTCTGCGCGCGGATTCAGCCCTTCGCTGCCAAGATAGTTAGACGGAGCAAAACCAGCGGCAACAAAGGCATCGCGCAGGGCGGTTGCCAGCGCGGTAGAGCCCTGCTCGTCATTATTGGCGAGTGGCTGAGAAATCGCCGACACATGGAATCCGCGGTTGCCCTCTCCAGCGCCGTCAGCGTGGAGGCTCACCACGGCATCGGCGTTGGAAGCATTTTCCTTCTCTGCGCGGGCATCTATGCAATCTGCACGACCAGCGTCATCCTCGCGGCTGAGCAGCACCTGAGCACCGCGCTGTTCGAGCAGCTGCTTGATTTCCTGCGCCATCAGCCAGTTGAACTCGTGCTCCGGGAAGCCGTCATTGGAAGCGGTTCCGGAGGTATTACACGGCTTTTGTCCACCGCGACCGTCAGTGACCATCAGGTCAGCAGGTGGTGGGGTGCCGGCGTGCCCCGGATCGAGGTAGATGACCTTACCGGCTACAGCGCTGGAGCCGTCGGCACGCGAAGTAGAGCGATTAGCTTGCTGTTGTGGTGCGTCGCCCGGAGCGACTGCGTCAGGGTTAGCAGAATCAGGCATTGCAAACTCCTCATTCGGCGGAGTGGGGTTCGGCATCTGCATGGCCTCTTCCTCAGCTGCCAAGGAGGTTTGAGTTTCCGTCGACGCAGCTTGCTGAGCGCTTCGCGCGTTGGAGGCCTCCGTGTCGATGGTGCAGGCTACAAGACCGGCTGGCACAACTGCTGCAGCCACCAAAGCCACAGCTAGTCGTCCTGCTGATTGCTGTACTGCTCGTCGCTGGTGTCCGGGCTGCCTCATAGTGCGTTCTCCTAGTTTCCGCGTACCTGCCATGTGCTGAGTAACAGTAGCAAACACTCGATTGAGAGTCCCGGCTCCGAAAACTCTTCCCTCTTCGTTTCCGGGGAACCACCCCACTCCTCGGCCTGCCGCCGGATTCGCTCTCCTCATGTTTGACCGATCCAAAAAATAAAAAACGGGACCCCTTTTAAAGGATCCCGTTTCACACCGAGCCGCCTGCGAGAATCGAACTCGCGACCTTCTCATTACGAGTGAGATGCTCTACCGACTGAGCTAAGGCGGCACGCACATTGCGCCGAGCTTTCAAGCAAGCAGAAATAACCCTGCACAAAATGTACAAGCGGTAATACTACTGCACTGCCCCCATCGCTACCAAAATGGGGACTGCAGTCCGATGAATTAGGTGCTTTTCCCGGCTTACCTGCGACCAACCTGCCCTGCGATCTGCAATTTAGCCATCAATTCATCCATCAAGACCGTCAGCTTCACTGCAGTCACGAGCATGCCGCGCACCTCGGTGACAGCATCAATGGAGGCCAATATCGCCTCCGGCGGAAGACGTCGGGCAAGCTCCGTCGCTGTCCGACGACGGTCTGGATTAATGAGGTAGACGGCACCATTCCCAAACTCGGAATCAGCACCAGAAGCCGACCCAGCACGTTCCGCCCCAAACGCCAGCACCAGGGCGTCACGGTAAAGACCCATAATGTCGGTCAACGACAGGTCAATCAGATCTGACTCCGCGCGCCTGCGCCGCCGCTTTTGATTATCCTCCAGTTCCTTAATCACACCTTTAGAGCCGCGCAGCGCCGCCTGCGCACCCTTGCCAGACGCACCTACACCCAACGAGCGCTCAAGGTTCTCCAGCTCCTCAGCCTCTAGTGGCTCCATCCGCCGCTTAACCTCGCCAGCCACTTCGTTGGCTAGCTCTCGCGCCGCCAAATACGACTTCGCCGGGTCGAACACGGCCTCCACGAAATCCAGGGCCTTACCCCGCCAGGCACGCGAACCCTCATCGGAGACAAAGCCACGCGCACGCCCAATATGACCGTTGGACACCGTCGCGGCCCAGACCGCTTGCTCGTCGGTAAGCTCTGGCCGCTCGGCGCGCAGGAGGTTTGCAACGTCGTCGATATGCGGCGTCGGCACATAAACGTGGCGGCAGCGCGAACGGAGCGTAACGGAGAAATCCTCCGCGTTCGTCGTTGGTGCGCACATGATGATGACAGTGCGCAGCGGCGGTTCTTCCACCACCTTGAGCAGCGCATTTGAAGCGGATTCGTTGAGACGGTCGGCGTCTTCGATGATTAGCACGCGACAATCCGCCGTCGTGGGCATCTTGTAGGCCCAGGGCCGCAGCTCGTCCCTCACCGTCGCCACGGAAATGATGGTGCCCTCCGGGCGCACGATTTTGATATCGCCATGCGTTCCCGCCAGCGCCGTCCGGCAGCCCTCGCACTCGCCACATCCGGGGTTGTCATGTCGCGTGCACAGCAGCGCCGCCGCAAACGCCGTCGCCGTCACCGACCGCCCCGACCCCGCAGGTCCCGTGAACAGCCAGGCGTGCGTCATGTCCGAGTCGCGTGGCACATCGCTTAACGACGACCCCGCGTCCCCACCTTCCGGCGAAACCTCCACCCCATCGCCTGCCAGCGGTTGACCATTGGCAAAGCGATAATGCGCAGCGCGCACAGCAGCCTGTAGCCGCTGGCGAACCCCACCGGTTTCGGGCATACGAGAAAACACGCTGCGCTCTGTCATGGGCTCTGTCATGGCCACAACTCTAGCGCGCCCCACGAGCATCTTGTGAGGTAACAACTCCCTGCAATCCGGGGTTGCCACTAAAGTAGTAATCATGCAACGGCTCTGGCGAAATCTGAAATGGCTAAGCGGGACAATGTGGCCTGCTTATGCCTCATTTATCTTCGTCTGCAACCTTGTCGGAGCCATGATTGTCGGCTTATTCCTCGGCATGCTGTTGCCACTGAACCAAGAAACTCACTTGCCGCGGTTGGCTAATGGGGTCATCTATGGCCTGGCTGGGTACCTGGTTCTGGCAATTATCGCGGGTATCGGCACTACCTGGATTCTGTTCAAGCCACTACTGAAGTGGCAGCGTCATCCAGAGCTGCACGATCCGCGGCGGGTGCGCTATCTGGTCATGCGCGTGCCAATTTATCAGGCGCTTTTGGGTACGGTCATTTGGTCTTTGGGCGTGATTGTCTTCAGCGCGGTCGCGTTCGCCTATGACAGCAAGATTGGCATGATGGTGCTGATTACCTCGGTGCTCGGCGGTGCCATGGTGGCGCTGTTGACCTACCTAATTGCAGAGCGCATGGTGCGTCCGGTCGCGGTGGAGGCGCTGGCACGTAGGGCTCCGGATTCTTCGTTGGAGCCGCCGATTGGTCACCGTCTGCGCCAGACGTGGGTGTTGACCAGCGGTGTTCCAGTAGTGGCAATCTTGCTTGTGCTCCTGGGGCAGCGCCGTGGCATGTTCACAGATGATGCGGCAGATTTGCTGCCCACCATCACCGCGCTGGCAATTCTGGCTCTGATTACCGGCTATTTCGGCACGATGCTGGCCAGCATGTCCATCGTTGACCCGATTCGGGATCTCACGGGCGCAATTAACAAGGTCCGCCAGGGCCAGGTGGATACGCGCGTGCCTATTTACGACGGCTCCGAGATGGGTGTCCTCCAAGCGGGCTTCAATGAAATGATGCGTGGCTTGCAGGAGCGTCAGCGGGTCCGTGACCTCTTTGGCCGTTACGTCGGATCTGAGGTCGCCCGCAAGGCTCTGGAAGAAAAGCCAACTTTGGGCGGCGAGAATCGCCTGGTCGCGGTGCTGTTTGTGGATGTAATTGGTTCAACCAACTTCGCGGAGAAGAACTCGCCAGAGGTCGTTGTCCGCGAACTCAATGCGTTCTTCGACCACGTTGTCGACTGTGTGCACCGCAATAAGGGCATTATCAACAAGTTCCAGGGTGACGCAGCTCTGGCGGTCTTCGGCGCTCCCCTGCCCCTCGACGACACGGCTGGTCACGCTCTCACCGCAGCCCGTGAACTGCGCGAGGAACTGCTCGACCTCCAACTCAGCGCTGGCATTGGCGTCTCCGCCGGTCATGTCGTCGCCGGCCACATCGGTGCTCGTGACCGCTTTGAGTACACGGTTATTGGTGACGCGGTTAACCAGGCTGCTCGTCTGACCGAGCTGGCCAAGGACACCCCGGGCCGCGTGCTCGCCACGGCTTCCACTATCCGCCTGGCCAACGAGGACGAGCAGGCTCGCTGGACCACCCTGAAGTCCGTGGAGCTGCGCGGCCGCACGCACATGACGCAGCTTGCGCGCCCGGTGCGCCCGACGCTTGCCGACGAGGCCTAGGGGGCAGCGGACTCGTCGGTCTCGCGGTGCTCATGCTGTGCTCGTTGGACGCCTAGCATCCCTAGACTTCTCAGACGGCGAGCGCAACTACTCCACCGAGAATAAATCCCCTGGCTGGCAGTCCAGGGCTTCACACAACATAGTGAGCGTCGTGAAGCGCACGGCTTTCGCCCTGTTGTTTTTGAGCACTGAGAGGTTGACCGGTGTGACCCCGACCTGTTCGGAAAGGGCTGCGAGCGTCATACCGCGGCTTTCCAGTAGCTCATCCAAGTGGCACACAACCTTCGCCATTTAAATGAGCCCCTCCTGGTCTTCCTGCATTCGCGCGGCTCGGAACAACATAACTCCGAGAGTGGAGATGACCATCACAAGGACAAACCATATTCCTAGGTGCTGATAGAAATCGGCATGGTCGCGCTGGAACCACGTGCTCAGAATCAGGTCACCCGCGACCCAGTTTTCGCCCATAAGTTGCAGGAAACCACTTGCCGGATAGATCACTGCCAGCCAGGAGATAGCCATAACGCGTCGCGCAGTCTTAACCGTAAAGAACTCGCCCTTCAGGTACGAGAGTGAGAACAACACGCAGAGCACGGCAATCGCGGCGACAATAACGCATCGAACAACAGTCGCGGCAATAAACAAGGAGAGGGCTCCACCACTCATAACCTCGATAGGAACCCCTTTGTCACTTCCCAGGACTTCAGGCAGGAGCAGAGTCAGATCGCTGGGGAACTGTTGGTGAAGAACCGGGTGGCGGAGCTCAAGAAGGATGTAAGCCAGCGCAAGCACTCCGACAAAAAGGCCCGCAACTACATCCCGTCGTTCCTTAGTTTGATTGACATATGGGCCATTTGGCTTCTTGGCCTGGGGAGATGTCATAGCTAGTTTCCTTGCTGCACCGTCATTGGCGCGGTTAGTGAATTTTTTTTCCTACGGGTCGCTTGGAGCTGCAGCCAAACCCCGACACATCGTTATTCGATGTATCGCTTTTCGATACTATATCGCTTTTCGATATGTCGCAAGACTTCTACAACTTAACGTCACGACAACCGCCGTCCCCACCTCACCATCCGCCACCAACCTGCGTACCCTCCCACAAATCCTTTACGTTGGAGGAATGACTGACAGCCGCTCCAGCTCTAGCACCAACCCCAGACCTCGCATGCTCGTCCCCGACGCTGCGCGCGGATTCGCTCTTCTCGGCATCGCTATCGCAAACATTGCCACTGCCTGGTTGGTTGCAAGCCCCGAGCTGCCCGGAGCATTCTTCGGCGGCGTCATAAACGACAGCATCGCCGACAAGGTCACCGTACTTTTTACCGCTGTGACCGCACACAATCGCGGGCTGCCGATGTTCGCAACGCTGCTCGGTTTCGGTGTCGGGCTCATTGTCCGAAGTTTGGCCAGGAGGAACTTTCCACGGTCGCGGGCGCGAGTGGTCGTCGTAAAGCGATATGCGTTCCTGGGGCTGTTCGGCATCGCGCACATGCTGTTTCTGTTCTTTGGCGACATCATGTTTCTCTATGGCATTTGCGGCATCATCCTGGGGCTGCTTATGGGGCTTAGCAACAAGGTACTGACGATTCTCGCGTGGATTGCGCTGACGATCAACGCTGCACTGAGCCTGCTGTTTTTGGGATTCGTAATTGCGATGCCCGACGCCGAGTTCGTCGGCTCCGACATGAGCGAGTTCGTCAACGGCGGTGCGATTGAAACAAGTTATCCGGATATGCTCGCCGCGAATCTCGAGGCCCTGACAATGAGCATCACTACTCTGCCGCTACAGCTGTTCCTCTACCTGCCGGTGATGATGATTGGTTTCGTGTGGGCGCGCAAAGGCGTGCTTGACGACGTTGACGCGCACCGCCCCCTGCTTATTCGGTGGCTCGTGGTGGCAGTGGTCGTTGCTTTCGGTGTGGGCATTCCCATGGGGCTGACCGCGATTGATGTTCTTCCGTCCGAACAGCACATGATCTACCTAACAATCAACAGTTTTGCCGGAGTGTTCGCCGCTCCTGGCATCTTAGCAGGGCTGGCGTTAGCGCTGCAGCCGCTCCAGCGACGCCTGAACGAGGGCGCCGCTGTGCCTGGTTGGCTGGTGCCGATTGTGGCGCTCGGCAAGCGTTCAATGACGGGCTACCTGATGCAGTCGGTCATCTTCTTTGTGCTGGTGTACCCGTTTATGCTGGACATACCGCGAGACATGGGCGCGTTCGTGCAAACCCTCATCGCTGTAGGCGTCTGGTTGGTGACCCTGTTGGCCGCGTGGGCGATGGAGCGACGCGGGATGCAGGGACCGTTTGAGAAGGTGCATCGGCGGCTGTCGTACGGGCCGACGATGCGTGCGGAGTTGGCCGGGTTCGGTGGCCCCAAGCCTGCTCCACAGGAGATGCCGGGTGCTGCGGACACGCCAGGTGTGGCGGGCGCGGCGGCAGCTTAAGTGCTCTGCACCCAGTTAGCCCCTGCCGCGGCTAACGGTCAATGCGCTACTTGCCCTTACGCGTTGCCTTCACCACTCGCTTGGTGGTGCGCTTGACCGTCTTCTTAGCGGTCTTTTTTGAGGTCTTCTTCGCAGCCTTCTTCGTGGTCTTGCGAGTCGACTTCTTCGCAGCCTTCTTAGTGCCACCGTTTGCGGCTTCCTTCGCGCGGCGCTCAGACAGCAGCTCGCAGGCGCGGGCATCGGTCAGAGTCTCAGGCGTATCCCCCTTGCGCAGCGAAGCATTGGTGACGCCATCGGTGACGTACGGACCGAAGCGGCCATCCTTCACCGACATCGGGCGACCGGAGACATCGTTGTCGCCCAGCTGCTTCAGCGGCGGCTTCGCAGCAGCGCGACCGCGGCGCTTCGGCTCAGCGTAGATACGACGAGCCTCGTCCAAAGTCACGGTGAAAATCTGCTCTTCGTTAGCCAGTGAACGCGAGTCCGTGCCCTTCTTCAGGTACGGGCCGTAACGGCCATTCTGAGCAGTAATAACCTCGTTATCGACCGGGTCGACACCGACCTCACGCGGCAGGCTCATCAGCTTCAGAGCCTCTTCCAACGTGACAGTCGACGGCTCCATGGAGGAAAATAGCGAGGCCGTCTTCGGCTTCAGAGTTTCCTCGATGATTTCCGCGGTGCGCTTTTCCTTCTGCTTGGCAGCGGTCTTGGTTTCCCAGTTCTTCTTTCGCTTGCCCTCGGCAGCGCGCTGAGCGTCCTCTTCGGCGCGCTCAGCTGCGATGATCTCCTCAGCCTTGGCTACGACACCTTCACGCTCTTCATCGGTGACCAGCTCGGTGACGTAGGGACCGTAGCGACCATCACGAGCGACAATCATTCGACCATTGGCCGGGTTAATGCCCAGCTCACGGCCGCCCTGCGGCATCGCCAGCAGCTTCTCGGCAGCAGCCAGATCCAGCTCGTCCGGAGTCATGGCCTCCGGGATGTTGGCGCGCTGCACCTCGTCGGCACCGTTTTCACCGGCACCCGGGCGCGTGCGCTCCAGGTACGGCCCATAGCGGCCAACGCGAACGATGATTGGGTTGCCCTCGGCATCGTCGAAAAGGTGGAGAGAATTGACCTTCCGAGCATCAATCGACTCCAAGTTCACGTCGATGATGTTCTTCAGGCCACCGTGGGTCGCAATGGCGTCGGCTCCCTTGTGGCGGTGATCCTTCTCATCACCGAAGTAGAAACCGGTCAGCCAGGTCGTACGGTCCTTATTGCCCGCGGCAATGCCGTCGAGCTCATCCTCCAGCTCGGAGGTGAAGTCGTAGTTGACCAGATCGGAGAACGCTTCCTCCATCAGCCCCACCACGGCAAAGGCCACCCACGAGGGCACCAGAGCGTTGCCGCGGGAGTAGACGTAACCGCGATCCTGAATGGTCTTGATAATCGACGCGTATGTCGACGGACGACCAATTCCCAGGTCCTCCATCTTCTTCACCAAGCTGGCCTCGGTGAAGCGCGCAGGCGGGTTGGTGGAGTGGCTGTCGGCACTGAAGTCCGTGGCCGTCAGGCCCTGGCCTTCCGTCAACTGTGGCAGACGCTTCTCGGCGTTGTCGGCGACCTTGCGGCCGTCGGAAAGCGCGGAGACCTCGACGTATGCCTTGAGGAAGCCCGGGAAGCGAATCGTGCGTCCAGTGGAGGCGAACTCGACGGCGTGCGTGTCGGTGGCGCCGGCGATGGTGACCTTCATGGACGTGCCGCGTGCGTCGGCCATCTGCGAGGCGACGGTGCGCTGCCAAATCAGTTCGTAGAGCTTGAATTCCTCGGCATCCAGCGATCCCGCCAGCTGCCCCGGCGTTGCGAATGTCTCGCCAGCCGGACGAATTGCCTCGTGCGCTTCCTGCGAGTTCTTAACCTTGCGCGAGTACTGGCGCGGCGCATCGGCGACGTACTCCGAGCCGTAGAGCTCCAGCGCCTGCTTACGCGCGGCGTCAATACCGGCCTTGGACAGCGTCGTGGAGTCGGTACGCATGTAAGTAATGTGACCGTTTTCGTACAGACGCTGCGCCACACGCATCGTGCGCTCAGAGGTGTAATGCAGCTTGCGGCCCGCCTCCTGCTGCAGCGTAGAAGTCATGAACGGCGGGTACGGGCGGCGCGTGTACGGCTTCTCCTCCACCGACGCGACCTTGAGCTCAGAGCCCACGAGGTCCGCCGCCAGGGTTTCGGCGAGCTGCTTATCGACGACCCGGATGCCATCGGACTTCTTCAGCTGGCCACGGTCATCGAAGTCTCGGCCCTGCGCTACGCGCTGACCATCAACGCTGGTCAGGGTTGCAACGAAATCCTTCGGCTGGTTGGCGTCAGCAGAAGCTGAGCCGGTGTCCAGAGTGGCGGCGACATCCCAGTACTCAGCGGAGATAAACGCCATGCGCTCGCGCTCACGCTCGACGATGACGCGCGTTGCCACCGACTGCACACGACCTGCCGACAGGCGCGGCATGACCTTCTTCCACAGCACCGGGGAGACCTCGTAGCCGTAGAGGCGGTCGAGGATACGGCGACCTTCCTGGGCGTCGACCAGGTTCTGGTCCAGCTCACGGGTGTTGGCGGCGGCCTCTAAGATGGCCTGCTTGGTGATCTCATGGAACACCATGCGACGCACCGGCACCTTGGGCTTCAGAACCTCCAGCAAGTGCCAGGCAATAGCCTCGCCCTCACGGTCGGGGTCAGTTGCGAGATAGAGCTCGTCGACTTCCTTGAGCTTGGCCTTCAGGTCGGCGACTTTCTTCTTCTTATCAGCGCTGACGACATACAACGGAGCGAATCCGTTGTCGACATTCACACCCAGACGAGCCCAGGGCTCCTTCTTGTAACGAGCCGGAACGTCGGCTGCGCCACGGGGCAAGTCGCGAATGTGGCCCACCGACGCCTCCACGATGTAATCATCGCCGAGATACGGCTGAATCTTGCGAGCTTTCGTCGCCGACTCGACAATTACAAGGCGCTTGAGGCCGTCTGAATTCGCCATAGAAGTTTTTCTATCCTGCAACGTTGAATGTTTTTGACTGTTTAGGTTCTTGTTTTCGTTTAAATCTTGGAGTTCTTGGCCGGACTCTGGCCGGGCTTCAGCTGTGAGAAGCCCGCGATCGGTTCCAATCGGTTCCAACCGGTTCCGATCAGTTCAAATCAGTTCCCGGCCGCGTTCTCCCGGAAGATTATCTGGAAAGAATATGAAGAATATAAGGAATACCGTACACACAATCTAGTTTGTCGCGTGGAATCCTCAAGTATCGGGCGGATTTTGGGTGTGACTGAAGGGGCTGCTGTGGGGGGCTGGGGGATACCCGGTGGCCGGCCCGACGACTGCTCTGCGGCTGGCCATGACCATCCCAGTGACTGTCAGCGGCTGGTCAAAACGGGCACGTGCTGCGGGCCAATAGTCAAAAAGTGCGCCTGATTCTCAAGATAGCGACTGGTCAGACCCCAAAAATTACGGGCTGCACACGTGAATACGGGCTGCACACATGAATACGGGCTGCAAATGTGAAACTGTGCGAGTCTATGACACTTTCAGGCCATTTTTCGGGCCATTTTTGACATAAACGCGGTCAGTAACTCGGATCGACCCGCCGACGCTGCCATAAACGCAGTCAGTAACTCGCATTGAGGTAAGTATCGAAGGCGCCCACCCGCCGATGCGCCGGTCGACACGCTGAGCAGACACACTTTTGTGTATTACCCCGCGATTGCCGCGCACCCTAAACCCCCAGAAACACAAAACCCACGCAGAAATTACTTTCCACGTGGGAGAATCAAGGCTCACCCCATGAACACAACATGGACCTTGAAAAAGCCAAACATTCCGCGAGCCAAACTGAACAAAAGCCCAGTTCAGAACCGAACTTAGCCCCGAACTACTAAGTTTTACAGAGGCTTGACATCCAGAGCCTGCGGACCCTTCTGGCCCTCACCAATCTCGAACTCGACTGCCTGGTTCTCTTCCAGCGTCTTGAAACCAGTGCCCTGGATCTCGGAGTAGTGAACGAACACGTCGTTGCCACCGTCAGCTGGGGCGATAAACCCGAAGCCCTTCTCCGAGTTGAACCACTTCACAGTACCCTGTGCCATTACAAAACTTCCCAACTTCAGGATTCGATAAAACAAGTATTCGCCACGCACATCCGGCCACACACAATGGGGTAAACACGGCCAGAACACCCTTTCCGCCTCGCACGGGCTTTTGCTGGGTGCCCTTTGGCGGGCGATACACTCAAAAAGTCTGCCACGTTTGGGGCGCGAGCGCCGATTAGGAACAGCTTCTTGCCACCCCCGTAAACCCGTGTTCGGGGTTCGGAGAAACTGGGTTGCCGAATAGCGAAAATGTGGCTGGCAGGAAGCGTCGTCAAGCATATGAAGTGCGCGTTTATAGGAAAGGGTGGTGTCGGTGGAGTCATTTGGACGGGAGCTGCTGGGGCCGGTTATTCGTGCGCATCCGCGGGCGACGGTGACGCACATTGCGGATCTTCCTGCACGCGCTGGCGTGACCGCACCTTGGCCTGAGTGGGTGCCGGGCTGGCTGAAAGAAGTGCTGGTAGATCGCGGAATTGAGAACCTGTGGACTCATCAGGCAGCAACCGCGAACCTCGCCCGCGAGGGCGTGCACTGCGTCGTCGCGACGGGCACGGCGTCGGGTAAATCGCTCGGCTATCTGCTGCCCGTGCTCACAGAACTGTCCGCCACCCCCGCGGCCACCGCGCTGTACCTCTCCCCGACCAAGGCGCTGGGCGCCGATCAGCTGGACACTGCACGCGCGATGGCACCGGTGTCGCTGAGCTCGCTGATTTCGCTTTACGACGGCGACACCCCGCAAGACGCCCGGCGCGCGATTCGCGACCATGCCCGTTGGGTGTTTACCAACCCCGATATGCTGCATGTTTCGGTCCTCGGCAATCATGTTCGGTGGACGCGGATGCTGCGCAACCTGCGCTATATCGTCGTCGACGAATGCCACGCCTATCGAGGTGTATTCGGCGCCAACGTCGCCCAAATTCTGCGTCGCCTCCTGCGGCTGTCCCGGGAATATGGCGCCTCGCCAACCGTGATTTTTGCCTCTGCGACAACCAACGACCCTGCTGACCAGGCTCGTCGTCTCATTGGCGAGCCTGTCGAGGCCGTCACCGAAGACGGCGCCCCAGTCGGTGAGCGGACTATCGCCCTGTGGGAACCCGGCCTGCTCCCTGATCTCCAAGGTGAGAACGGTGCCCCCGTGCGCCGCCCCGCCCCGACAGAGGCCGCAGATATCATGGCCGACCTGCTCGTCGAGGGCGCCCGCACCCTGACCTTCACCCGTTCGCGGAGCAGTGCCGAGAAGGTAGCGCTCGGCGTGCGCGAGCGCCTGGAGAAGCGCCGCCGCAGCGATATCGCCGAACGCATCGAGTCTTACCGTGCCGGCTACCTGGCCGAAGAACGCCGCGACATCGAGCGCATGCTCGATGACGGCACCCTGCTTGGTGTAGCCACCACCAATGCACTGGAGCTGGGCATTGACGTCGGTGGCCTCGACGCGGTGGTGCAGGCCGGTTTCCCGGGCACGGTGGCTTCGTTCTGGCAGCAGGCCGGCCGCGCGGGCCGTCGTGGTCAGGGCGCGCTGGTGGTGTTGGTGGCTCGCGATGATCCCATGGACACTTACTTGGTCCACAACCCTTCCGCGCTGTTGGGCCGGCCGGTGGAGAAGACCGTCTTCGATCCCCGCAACCCGCATGTGGTGTGGTCACACCTCTACTGCGCGGCTGTGGAGAAACCCGTCACCACCAGCCAGCTTCAGGCATGGGGAACCCTACCCGTAGCCGAAGATATGGTGTCAGCGGGCTGGTTGCGCAAGCGCACCTGGGAAGGACAAGAACCCGTCTACTACCCGACCGACCGCGATGAGGGGCCGCGCATTGCCACTGCCCACGACGCCGTGAACGTCCGCGGCGGCGATGGCCAGGAAGTAGCCATCGTCGACCAGACCGATGGTCGACTGCTTGGCACCATCGATCTAGGCCGTGCGATGCAGCAGGTCCACGACGGTGCCGTCTACTTGCACCGCGGTGAGTCCTATCTTGTCGACCAGCTGGACTTCGACAGCCTCGTCGCCCTGGTCCACCCCGAGCAGCCGCGCTATTCCACCAGCTCGCGCATGGACACCACCATCCGCATTCTGGACGTTGACGATATGCGCCACTACCAGGGCCTACAGGTCGCTTCCTGCCAGGTCGAGGTCTTTCACCAGGTCACCTCCTATCTTCGTCGTCTGGATACCGGCGAGATTCTCGACAGTGTTGAACTTGACTACCCTCCGCAGCGTTTGGTCACGCGCGCCGTGGCTTACACAATGCCCGAGTCCACCCTGCGCTCGTGGGGTGTGGGCTCCGACATCGCGCCGGGGGCTCTCCACGCAGCCGAGCACGCGGCTATCGGCATGCTGCCCTTGATTGCCACCTGCGACCGCTGGGATATCGGCGGTGTTTCCACGGTCATGCACGCCGATACCCAGCAGCCCACCGTTTTTGTTTACGACGGGCACCCTGGTGGTGCGGGGTTTGCCGACCGCGGCTACGAGGCCTTCGCTCAGTGGGTTCGCGCGACCCGCGATGCTGTCGCTGCCTGCGAGTGCGAATCTGGCTGCCCATCGTGCATCCAGTCGCCCAAGTGCGGCAATGGCAACGATCCGTTGGACAAGGCCGGCGCAATCAAGGTGCTCAGTGGGGTCTCTCGCGCGCTTAACGACGGCCAGTAGCAGCATCCTCCACCGCTGCCGGCCCTGCCCTGGACGTGGCTTTTCTCTCCTTTCGTTGGACGCTGACCTGCACGTCCTCCCCATCAATCTCGCAAGCCACAAGGCGTGCGTGGTTAGATTTTGCGATTGACCCCGCAGCTTTGCAGGCGTCGTCGCTCTCTTGCGCAGCCACGGCGCCGGCCACCGCGGCCAGATCCGCTGCTACCGCTGCCTGCCGAGCCTGCACCACCCTCACCCCGGTTGTAACTCCAACCAAAGTCAGAACGACGAAAGCGGCGATGAACAGTGCGGCTGCGACTGTGGTGGAACCTTCTTCTTCGCGAAGAAGGCGGGCTGTCACGTTTCTCATGACGATGCCACTCTTTCCCGCAGTGCGACCGCACGTGCTTCCAGCGAAAATGGCCCCGCTGAGCGCCGAATGGTCACGCGCACGGTACCGGAGGTTTCCGATATCGCGACCTGTCCATCCGCGTCGGCGCGGAGCTCGGCTACTGTCTCCGCATCGCCCCGCGCCTCAGCCCGTGCGATGGCTCCGGCTGCGTCGGTAAGCCCTAGGTACATTGCGATGGTGACCAGCCCTGACAAAGCCGTGACCATGACCGTGACCAGTGCCGCGAGACCGAAAGCGGTTTCTACCGTGGTTTGGCCTTCGTCGCCGACGCACAGGCGATGAAGCGTAGAGCGGATGCGGCTAGACATCGGTGTTGAGCGCCCTTTCGATGATGTCGGTGAGCGCCTGGGTGATATCCCCGCCGGTCACGACGGTGTAAAGCAGGGCCCCGAAAGCGGCGGCCGCGATCGTTCCCAAAGCATATTCCACGGTTGACATGCCGTTTTCCTCAGTTGCCAGAGCGTGCAGACGCTTGTGCAAATACGAGCGCAGCTGGGACTGTGCAGCGGTCAGCGGATTGGTTGGAAGATTGGTTGGAACATTGGTTGGACGGTTGGAGTTTTGAGTGGTCATGAATGTTTCCCCCTATGTGGATGTCGAGTGACAGGTCAGTTGTGAGGTGTGATGTGCATTGACGCGCGTTGACCCGCGTTGACGCATGGTGGATTGCAGCGTGGCAGGTGGCCCGCGTGCACAAGCGAGAACGCAACCGAAAGCGCAACCAGCACTGCATCCGGCGCGTGCCAGCGCGCGAAGCTGGGCGCAGAACTGTCCGAGCTTCATGACGGCATCAGTCCTGCAAACATTTCGTCGGCAAGCCCGGCGATTGTGGGCACCAATCCCAGCACCACAAACGCGGGTAGAAAGCACAATGCCAGCGGCCCGGCAATGAGGACACCAGCCTTTTCAGCGACGGCTTGCGCCGCATCGTGCGCTTGACTGCGGTATGTGGCAGCGGTGTCCTCCAATGCCTGCGCCAGAACGGTGCCGGATTCGCTTGCGCGGCGCCCAGCCGTCGCCAGAGGCTCGAGCGCGGGCGTGGCAGCAAGACTGTCCCAAGCCGAGTGCGCGCCCACAGCTAACCTGGCGGAACACTGTCGAAGTGGCTCGGCCAGCTCAGGGTTTGCGCCATCGGCGGCTGCTTCCATGGCCTGGGACAATGGCATACCGGAGCTCAAACAAGCACCAATGATGTCGAGGGCCGCCGCGGCATCGAGCAGCACAGCCGGGCTGATGCGCTCACCGCCAATGACAGTTCGCACACGTTCCCTCACCTGTGCGGCAATCTGCGCCACCCGACTGGTCACCTGCCGGCGCACGCTTCCTCGCGTACGAGCATCCGACTCGGCTACCAATTCGGGCAGTCGGCTGCGGACGGGATTGAATGTCGGCAAGCAGAGGTAGGCGGCGATGAGAAGTGCGGCGGCAATCATTGTCCGGCCTCCGCACGATCGATGATGGCGACGGCCCATTCGATGCCCGCGCACACCAGCCCGACACCGATGACCAGCACAATTCCTCCGATACCGCGGCTGAGGAACTCGAAGGGGGACGCTCCGAAAGCTTGCCCCATAATCAGCCCGAAGACTGGGAGCGAAGCCAAAATGGCAATCGTCATGCGTGGTCCCGCCAGCGCGGCCGATGTCTGTGAGCGATGTGCCTGACGAGCCTGCAGATCACCCCGCGCACAGTCCAGTAACCCGGCCAAACTTAGACCATGTTGCTGCGCCACCGTCCACATACGCCCAATCCGACGCAGTTGCTCCGAAGACTCTTCGGTCTCCCACGGGTCGGCGAAGTTCGCGCGGTGCGCCGCGTGCGCAAGATGATCGGCCAACACAGTCATGTCCTCTGCCCTGCGCACTTCCGCTGCTGCCGCGTTGAGCGCTCTTGAGGCCGCCGCACCTGCGCGCAACTGCGCGGTCAAGGTTTCCAGCGCTACCGCAGCGCTGTCCGCTTCCCGACGTTCACAGCGCCTCTCCCCCACAGCGCGCACTACGGCCCCTGCGGTGCGGCCCAGCAATAGCCCGGCGATGACACCTGGAATCCCGGCGAGCCACAGCAACACAAGTGCCGGGCCTGCAACGATGAGGATTGATAGCCCTGCAGCTCTATTCGCACTGCCAGTGCTTGCGGCACTCGACCCCGTGGAACCAGCCCCAAGTCCAATCATGCGCTGCAACCACTTCAGTCCACAGGACACCTCACGGGCACGGCCTGCCAGCGCTCGCGAGCGCACCGCCGCCGAGCTGTCCGGCCAGATAGCGACTGCCGCAGCCGCGCCCCCAATGAGTACGGTCACGCTAAATCCCTCCCCCATAGCTGTTAATCTCCCCGTCTAATCCCCTGACTTTCCCCCGGGTTATTCCACCGACTGTTCCCTGCCGACCAGCAACTTCTGCAACGTTTCCCACCCCGACCCCGGCCCGTCCCGAGCAGTCCAAACCTCCACCACCTCCGGTGGGTTACCGCACAGCAGCCCGATCTGTGCCAGCCGGCGAACATCAGCGCGTTCGACCACCAACACCACCTGCACCGCAGAGACCAACTGCGCATGCAACCCAGCGCGACCAAGGCCACCGATCAGCCCCAAAGCCTCAAAGCGCGCGACGACATCCCCAATCCGGTTGGCGTGAATTGTCCCCGCCCCACCGCGATGCCCCGTGTTCAACGCAGCCAGCAGATCCACCACTTCGGCACCACGAATCTCACCGACGACAATGCGGTCGGGACGCATGCGCAACGCCTGCTTCAGCAACTCCTGCTGCCCAATCGCACCGGCCCCCTCCAAGTTGGCGGCTCTGGTCACCAGCTTCACCACATGCGGATGCTGCGGTTGCAACTCCGGAGTGTCCTCGATGCACACAATGCGCTGATCAGGATTAACTTCTGAGAGCATCGCCGCCAATAGCGTCGTCTTTCCCGCACCCGTGCCTCCGGCGACAATAAACGACAGCTGTCCCGCCACGATTCCCCGCAACACCGGCAGAATCTCCGGTGGAAACAGCCCGACATCGCACAACTCCGCAAGCCCGCGACGAGCCGGACGCAGCACCCGCAGGCTAATCTGAGTGCCGGTCGCCGACGGTGGTGAAAGCACCGCATGAACTCGCACACCACAGCCGCCGACACCACCAGGAATATGGCCGTCGGCCCAAGGTTGCGCGTCGTCAAGCCTTCGTCCGCACCGCGACGCGAGCCGCACCGCATACGCGCGCACCTCGCCCTCGTCCGCGAAGGAAATCTCGGCCAGCTCCAGTCCGTTGCCGGCATCGACCCAGACCTCGCCGGGCGCGGTGACCAGCACATCGCTGACACCCGGGCGGCGCAACAGCGCATCCAACACGCCCGCGCCCACTGTTTCCTCACGAATTGTGCGCAGAATCTCCAACACCTTCACATCGGAGACAACCCCCGCGGTCTCCGCGCGAATGATGTCGGCGACCTCGCTATGCGATGCCACCCCAGGCCGCTCCGCAAGCGCCGTCCGCACCGCCGCCAACAGCCTGACATCATCCATCGCCACCACCGCCGACAAGGGCAAACATCGCTTCCAATCCCCGCGTCAGCTTGCCGACGGCCCCAGCGAGCCCGCCCACATCTATCTCGTGAGCTACTTTCTTGCAGTACTCAATCTCACCAGCAATGGGCAGATCGAGCGCGTACTCAACCTCTTCGACACTGATATCGCGGTGCTGCTGGTGCCGAACCGCAAGACTTGGCGTGAATCCTGCCTGTGCACAGACGCTGGCCAGGTGTCCACCGGCTGCGATAGCTCGGACAGAGGTGGGCAGGATGATGACGGTGTCATCGGCAAGCGCGCCGAGAGTGGTGACGTACTCCACTTGCTTCGGGCAGTCCACGATGACCGTAATTCCGGCATGAATAAGGCAACTAATGGTGCTGGCAATGTGTCGAACATCGTCGGGTCTGTCGGTTCTGCCGAGTCTGTCGGCACTGTCGAATTTGGTGGCCGCCGAGGCGTGGTTGTAAGCCGTCTCGGGCGTGCGACTGCGGGTCCACGTCAACACTTTCAGCGCGGGTGATCGCGGGCAGGATGGCAGTGCTTCGTAAAGTGCCGCCCCGTCGAGACGGCCATCAGCAGCCGAGAAGTCTTGCCACCTCAGCCCCGGTTCCGTTTCCATCCCGAGCACCAGATCAATACCTCCCGCCAGCGCATCTGCGTCCACCAAGCAGATGGGCCTTTCGCGGGAAAGAACCAATGCACTCGCTGCCGCCGTAATGGAAGCACCGGCACCGCCGACCGCAGGAACCAACATCAGGCACGTTGCCGTGGAATCGGTTGTAGTTGCTGGCACGTTCGGTACGGGTTCTGTACCTGGTGCTGTAATCACGTCTGCGCTCGCAGGTGACGCTGGGGTGTGTTGGAAATCGGAGAGCCTCGGGCCATTCGGGCGTACCTCGGTTCGGCCGAGCAGTTCGACAATATCGACGTTATCCGCAGGCAAACTGGCGCTGTAAACAGGAGCTAAAACCTTCGCCACCTGCGTATCTTCCGCCTCAGTATCACTGCGGACCAGAAAGATTGCTCCCTCGCAATGAGGCCGCCCGGCTAATCTTCGGGCTGCCGACGCATCAACGAACACCGCTGGTGCCCGACGCCACAGGGCCGATGAAATTCCCGCTCCGGTCGATGCGGGCACTGACGCTGTGGCTGATACTGGTGGTGATGCTGGCGACGATGTCAATGCTTGTGCGGCCACTGGCGCTGCAGCCACAGGTGGCATGGTCTCTTGCACACAGTCACGACCGGTAGCAGCAACTATGAGTGCGACCTCTTCACGCAGCGCTTCATCATCGACAGCGTTGACTACTGGATTTGCTGGAGCCTCGGTTCGCGGAGCCATGGACAGTTTCTTGATTGCCATGGCCATAGCGTGCACTAAAAGGCGGATTCAATGATGCTCGCAAGAGGCCAAAACCTCGCTGTCTGTGGATAGTTTTCAAACTGTGGATAACTGCCGAACGCTACGTTGCCCTGGTCTTATGACTGCTGCGCGGCCTGGCCAATACAAGTTAGTGACTGCGTTGGGTTAAGTGACAAAAGGGGATGCGGATGGAATCTTGGAGGATTCCATCCGCATCCCCTTTTGTCTATTAACCCGGAAAACCCCACATGAGGGATTCATGCGGGGTTGAGAGGGGGCTAGAAGAATAAACTACTTTCGAAAAACTCTGGTTACTGCTCCAATTACCAACAGGAGTAGCAAAACGACAGCAATAAAAGCGGCTACCGGGGGACCGAAAGCCAAGTCTAAGTTAATTCCAAAGACTTCACCATTAATCGAATAGGCAACTATAGCAATGGCGGCCAAAATCAAGGCTAAGACGTTAACAGCTACAGCGAATTTTGTGTACAACGTCCTTCCGCTTGACCGGTCGGAGAAGAACAAAAGCAGCCACACCACTTGAATAGCTAACGCTAAAGCGTAAGCGAGTATGATTCCGGTGCCCCGTTCTGGAGATGGAATTAGCGCAACGCAGGCAGCAGATCCGAGCAGTGCAAATGGGTAACCGACTTGGTATATGAGTTTTTTATTCGAATGTTCCATACTTAAGCCTTAGTTAAAGATTGGCGGCTTGGGGTTTCCGCTCTTTCCACCGTTTTGTTCAACGGCAAAGACGTATCCATCCGCAGTACGTCGACAATCGAGCGCGGAGTCAGGATCGGTAGCGTACTTCTCGTTGCAGTTGGCATACAAGTTGCTACGAAACTCCTCGTCACAGTTCATTTTGCCCTCACTTTTTACGGTAGGTACGGCATTTGGATTAGCGTCATAGCACATGTCGTGGCGGGCGCAGGGGCCTCTGAAATCCACACCAGGTTGGTCAGGAGATGAGGTACACCAGTCATGTCGCCCCTTGTACAGTTTTGCATCATCTCCAGGCTGCATATGATCCGGTAGTGTCATAAACTCGCACAGTTTCACATTTGCAGCCCGCATTTTTACTACATCCCCCTCAACATTGGGCCAAAAAGGGGGCGACGCCCCGCGCCGGGGGGGGGATTGGCGCGAGGCGTCTTTAACCGGCTCGGGGGGGGATTGAGCCGGGGCGGCCTCGCAGTCTGTTTCTAAAAAGAACTAGAAGGGGCCAGCCACGTCCAAGTATTACATATCCCGAGGAATCTGCAAATACCTTTTAAAGGATTTAATGCCCAATATGTTCGATGTCACGTCTCCTCGATTAATCGCGCTGCCCCGAAGGCCACCGCCCCAACCGGACTGCCCCAGCCCCCCAGTCCCCCACCCAGCAGTTAAACACTCATAATGCTCTCCACGAGCCCGACATCCATGGGTAAGCTCAGAGTCTATGAACACCGGCGAGAACAAGGCTTCAACAACGCCGCAGCCGCACGTTTCTACGGACACACGCATCACGGAAGATGCCCCCGCCACCGCTGACGCTCGCGTCGCTGCGTTCTTTGACCTGGATAAAACCATTATTGCCAAGAGCTCGGCATATGCGTTCAACAAGCAATTCCTCGAGCGCGGCATCATTTCGCCGACGGACATGCTGCAAATGGCGCTCAGCCACGCCCTGTACATGTCGCAGGGGCACGATGAGGCGCAAATGGAGGCCACCCGCGAGCAGTTTTCCGCCCTTATCGCTGGTCACAGCGCCAGGGAGCTGCGCCAGGTCGCCATCGAAACCCTAGAGCAGAACATCACGCCGTACATCTACGCCGAGGCATTGGAGCTCATTCGTGAACACCGCGCACAGGGGCATCAGGTGTTCATTATCTCGGCTTCGGCTCGGCAGATTGTTGAGCCCATTGCGCAGGCGCTCGGTGTCTACAACGTGGTGGCCACCGAGCTGGAGGTCCGCGATGGGCTCTTCACGGGTGAAACGGAGTTCTTCTGCCGAGGCGAAAACAAGGCCGTGCAAATGCGTCGGATAGCGGAAAAGCGCCAGTTCGACCTGGCCGAATGCTTCGCATACTCGGATTCCATCACTGATGAGCCCATGCTGGCTGCAGTCGGCCATCCCGTTGTGGTCAATCCCGATCGCGCTCTGCGCAAGATCGCGACAGAGCGGGAGTGGCCTGTGCGCCAATTCCGGAATCCCGTCCCGCTGTTTCGCGCGCCGTCGAAACGCAATGCTGCAATTCTTGCCGGCGTCACACTGGCGCTTGGCGCAGGTGCGACGCTGTTGGCACTGCGCAAAAACGACGACGAGTCAAAGGCCGAATAACCCACCATCCGGCAGCCGGCCCGCCTACACAGCTTCGGCGATACCGCGTGCTTCCACGGCACCGGCCTTCAGCCCCTCCAGGTGCAGGAGAATCCACGCACGCAGGCCATCGGCGCTTCCCGACGCGAACCCCTCTGCGGCCTCGAAATACTCCTGACGGTGGCGAGTCCAGTAGACCTCGGGCACGGCCAAGCCACGCGGATCCAGGCCGGTTGCGACAGTTGTCAGCCGCGAGGCGGCGCGGGCGATGATGCCGTTGTGGTACTCGAATGGACGCAGAGTCAGCAGCTCACCGTGCACAATCGCCGAGAGCACACCAGCGTGGACCTGACTGCGGCCAGTGATGAAGTCACCGAGCACGTGCAGACGCTGCTCCTTCATCGCAGACGAGAGCTTGTCGTCACCGACCGGACGGCCGGCCTTCATCCGCGCTTCGGAACCGTCTTCAGTCTCACCTGCGGGCGATGCGTTCAACGCAAACTTGGCCAGCACTTGCTGCGGAGCGCGCTGCCACACGCGAGTGGTCTCACCAATCGACTCGGGGGAAATGGTGTCGGCAACCCGCAGGGCTGCTGCGAGCACGGGGTCGGTGATGTTGCCGTCGTCGGGAAGCGATGGCTCGCCGCCTTCTAGCCACGCCGATGCCCGAGCGCCACGCAGGACCGACTCGGAGCCGGTGACGTTGTGCTTGCGCAGGTTGGCCTTGTGCCTGTGGACGGCCTGGATAGCCTTGGCCGCGACATCTGCCGCGTGCGCAACGCCGTCGAGCTGCCACAGCGGCGCGAGGGGGTCTTTGGGGTCAAGCTGCGGAATAGCAGCGGCGGGAGCACTGTCAGCGCCACCGGCACCCGATTCAGATGCCTTCGCCTGCGCTGCCTCACGCTCTGCGCGCTTCTTCGCCGACACGGAGGACACACCCAGGCTCATGCCAGCTAGGCCACTCTTTCCGGCACCGGCGCCATTGCCAACACCATTGCTAGCACCGGCACCAACTCCATCGGCTCCACGCACGTTCTCAGGCTGATTGTTCATATCCCACACCCTAATTCTTCACCGCTAAGTAAGTGACAAACTTATATAGAAATGGTCAAAGATGAGAAAAACTTCAACGAGTTCTTGGCTTTTTCGCCCTTATGGCGCGCTCTACCCACAATCAGAGGTAGTATGGCAGTTTGTAACTGCAGTTTTAAAGTTTCAAACCATCTTTTCCAACCATCTGCGTAGGAGGAAGTACACGTGAGCAACGACGATACGAAGGGTCTCTTTACCGACGGCACCGAACCGCGTGTTACCGCTATCCCGCTGAGTGATGTGGATAGCAACGCTTCGGGCGATGCTAGCGTCGGCCAGCTCGTGTCTAATGCTTCTTCGCAGATTTCCGCTCTGGTTCGCTCTGAGATTGAGCTGGCCAAGGCTGAAATTGCTGGCGAGGCTAAGAAAGGCGCAGTTGGCGGTGGCTTCTTCGCGGTTGCCGGCGTCGTCGCGCTGTACTCCTCGTTCTTCTTTTTCTTCTTCCTCGGCTGGCTGCTGGATGTTTGGCTGCCAACCTGGGCTGCGTTCCTCATCGTTTTCGTTCTGATGCTGGTCATCGCCGGTGTCGCAGCACTGCTGGGTCTGAAGAAGGTCAAGTCGATCCGCAAGCCGGAGAAGACCATCGAGTCGATGCAGGAGCTGAAGGGGGTCGTGCCGTCGGGGTCGGCGAAGAAGTCTTCGCAGCCGAACGGTATGTACACCTAAAGGCTTGAAAGAAATTGGGCGGGACTTTGTTGGTCTCACCCTTTTGTCTTATTCAGTCCCGGTTTAAGCCCTTCGGATAAGGTATTTTCGCCTCATGACCTCCCTCAGCGATTCTCTCACTGGCCCCTGGCGTCATCGTCTCATTCACGTCCGCGGCCAGCGCCTACACATCGCCGAGTGCGGCCGCCCCTCCGACCCGCTCGTGTTGTTTATTCACGGCTCGACTGGCGGTTGGTTTGAATGGCGCGAGGTTTTGCCACTGCTTAACGACGACTCGGGAGACCCCCTCCCCGTGCACGCTGTGGCTATTTCCATGCGTGGCTACGGCCAGTCCGACCGAACACCGCAAGGCTACGACCCGTTTGAGGCGGCCCAGGACATCGCCTCGTCGATTCGCTCGTTGGGGCACTCGACCGCGCTGCTGGTCTGCCAGGGGTTCGGCACGTGGGTGGCGTGGACGTTGGCTTCGCGACAGCCAAACCTTGTTGCCGGAATCATTGGTTGTGGTGCTGCGCATCCGAAAGTGTGGCTCAACCAGTTGAAGAGCCCGTGGTCGGAGGACTTCCGCAGTAGCCTGGCTCCGCTGCTGCGCCGTTCGTGGTGGGACTCGCGACCGCGAGTACCAAGGTTGCGTCGCAATAAGTTCAGCACACAGGCGGCTGAGGCTCGCCAGCAGCGGCTCATTGACCGCATCGTGCGCGAGTCCATGTCCACCACCGGGCAGGGGTTTGCCGAGGCCCCCAAGGGAAAACAGACCGCGGAACTCATGGCTGACAGCCTGGCCAGTGGGGCACTCCGTCCTGCACTGGCACACATGAATTGGTGGACGCGACCGGCTCCGGTCGCTTTCCGCAAGTGGTTGGGTGCGATGGAGGGGTCGTCGACAAGCGATGAGCACACGGTGCTGCTCGTCGGCGAGCAGGACACTCGTACCCCACGTGCGCTGGTGAAGCTCAGCTCCACCCATGTGCGCGTCATCCCGGGCTGTGGGCACTTCCTGCCGGTAGAGAAACCGCAGGCTGTGGTGCAGGCAATCAGGGATCACCTGCACTGGTTGCCGGAGGGGTCTTAAGGATCGGGCCTTTTAGCCCTCTACCTGCCCCGTTACCTTGAAGTCATCCCCGATAATGGGGATAGTCGCTGGGCTGGGCATGACTTAATCGCCCTGTAGTTTCAATAATCCGGGAGTAGTGCCACCCGGCACCAGGACATTCGATGACAGCTAATAGGGACGCAGCCGGAATCTCCAGGTCTCAATGTAGACGTGGGTGTGCTCCACGAATGCCATGACACCAGCGACTGGCAAATCCACCACGTTTCCCCCTAGGAACCATCCATGTCGCAGGATACTCCCATCGACATTTTCCTTGGCCTAGATGTAGGCAAATCCCAACACCATCGGAGCGCTACCCATTGCGGTTGCCCGCCAACGCGGTTGCCAGGTCGGCTACTCACCAGGCTTGGCCATGCGAAAAGCCACGAATCCCTACCCTGTACAGGCGAAAACCGACAATCGCGACGCCTTCATCATCGCCGATACTGCACGAACAATGCCGCACACCCTGCGGTCGGTTGGTCGAAACAGCGAAGTACTCTCAGCCCTCAAGATGCTATCCGGCTTTGACGATGACATACCTCGTGACTGCACCAGAACCGTCAACCGGCTACGCAGCGTGCTCACCCAAATCTACCCCAGCCTGGAGCGTGTTCTCGCTGACAGCCAACATTAAAGCACTAAAAGCCCAACGCGAAACTATCACCAGCCAGGTCGGGGACATGCTGGAGGATTTTCCTGCCTCCGAGGTCTTGGATCCAGCATGCCGGGAATCGGCATCAAGACCGCAGCGCAGATGCCGCTTTCCATCGGTGATGGATCCCACTTCGCATTCTCTGGTCATCTGACCGCCTATGCAGGAATTGCGCCTGTGACACGAAGATCAGGCTCATCAATGCGAGGTGAGTTCCCATCCAATACAGGAAACAAGCGACTGAAAAATGCTCTGTTCTACTGAAGCGTTTGCTGCCATGCGAAGCCACGAAACGTCCCGAACCTACTACGGGCGCAAAAGAGCAAAAGGCAAACGCCACAATGCGCCCCACTCATGTGCCTATCCAGACGTAGATGTAACGTCATCTACGCCATGCTCAAAACAAGGAATTCTACCGAAACGCACCTACCAAACAATCAGTAGCAGTTTAAGTCGAGCAGCAATCAGTCCCACCAACACCAATTGATGGGCTCAATAAACCGTGCCTAGAACCCATCCCCAAGAGTTTCACCTAAGAACTCCGATTGGGGCTTGACAAAAACATAGGGCCACCCCCAGTAGACCATCATGCGCGCTTTTACAGTTGGTGAGCTTTGACGCTCAGATTGGTTTGAAGTACAGTTTCGGCCTATGAAGATTCGTTCCTAATTCGACGCGCTCTTATTCATCGTTGACTCGAAGGCGGAACTTGGCATGCCTATTTCTTTTTCCCACCTCTCTTTTGCCTGGCCAGACGGCACTCCTTGTTTTTCAGACTTAAGCGCTACATTCACTGCGCCTTTCACCGGTCTTGTGGGCGCTAATGGCTCAGGAAAATCGACCCTCGCTAAGGTATTGGCCGGCATCTATCAACCCACTTCTGGCACGGTGGAGGCCCCTAAAATCGGTTACCTTGACCAAGATTTAGGGCTCAAAGTGACCGACACCATCGCAGATGTATTTAAAGCCCGCGAGATCTTAGATGCCATAGCGGAGATCGAAGCGGGCAACTACTCCGAGGAACTCGCGGACATCGTTGCTGACAACTGGGATCTAAAGGAACGGATTCAGGCCGCCCTTAGCGCGTCGGAATTGAATTTTTCTCTTACTCGCAGCGTCGGCAGCCTGTCGGGAGGAGAGGCAGTCGCTGTGGCGCTGACGGCGTTGTTTTTCTCCCAACCAGAGATGATTGTTCTTGATGAGCCCACGAACAATCTCGACGCCGCCGCCAAGGAGCGCCTCCTACATATGATTGACGCTTCCCAGGTGCCCATGGTGGTCATCTCGCACGATCGGGAGCTGCTCAACCACGCTGACGAGATCGCTGAGCTCTATCACGGCTCATTACGTATGTTTAGCGGAAACTTTGAGCACTACCGTCAAACCATCGACCACGAACAGGAAGCCGTGCGGGCGGAAGTAAGTGAGGCCAGAGCCTCCTATCACAAGGAAGTTCGACAACGTGCCGAGATGCAGACACGGCTCGCCCGTGACGCCCGCCGTGGGAGAAAGTTCGCTACCTCCAAACGCAAGCCCGGCATGGCCATGGGAAACGATAAGAACCGATCTCAGGTCTCGTCAGCCAAGCGTGCCAGTGATGCCGCAGCCTCGGTGTCACAAGCTCGGGCAAGTTATGACTTGGCGCAGCTTAGGTTGCGGGAGGACACTCACGTTCACATCGAGCTTCCCGATACCAGCCTTCCCAATGCCACGCGCGTTCTGGACAGCGAGATGTTGACAATCGTCGGCCCCGAACGTGTTCGACTCGCCGGTGCCAATGGGTCGGGAAAAACTACGTTTCTCAATCGGATTGCCAGCGGCGAAGTCGACTATGCGCTGCCCTGCGGCTACCTACGCCAACGCATCACATTGCCGGCGGAAAAGAGTGTGTGGGAGCTGGTCGCGGAAAGCAATCCGCAGGCTGACCTGCAGCTTATCCGCGACAAGCTGGCGCAACTGTTGTTCCAGAATGACAGTGTCCACGCACCGGTGAGGCAACTTTCCGGAGGCGAGCGGTTCCGCGTCGAGTGCGCGCGCGTGCTGCTTGCGTCCCCCGCACCGCAGTTCCTGCTGGTTGACGAGCCGACTAACAACTTGGATATCCCCACCGTGGACTGGCTTGTCGACGTTCTCTCTGCCTACCGCGGAGCGTTACTCGTCGTCAGCCACGATGAATACTTCTGTTCGAACCTTTCGCTGGATCGCACCATCGAGCTTTAAAAGCATTTTGCAATGGGTCAGTCGGCACACGAAAACGGGCGAGTAATTGACACCTCGAATGTGCTCAGGCAGCGCCTCTTTGAATTGAACCATGACGATATCGTGATTCCATGCATTGTGCCCCCCCTCAAAAGCACTCGCTGTCACTTTGAGTCGTATTTTTCCACCGTCTTGAGCGGTCATCATTGAAAATGGGGCCAAGTGCATAGGCTGCTGTGTTTTTATGAAGTCACTATAGGTGCCGTAATTTTGCCATGTCACGCGCTTAGCATTGTGGGCGACGGTCGGGGAAGCTGAGCTTGCCACCTTGCGGTGGGTGTACTGGGGGGACACCAATCGGCTTCACGAAGCACTGGGCTACGCCACCCCACAGGAAATAAAAACCGATTACTATCACACCCAGCCCATCAACATAGGGTCGTAAAATATGCGGAACTAAACTCAGGATGTCGATTCGGGATAGTTGGTACCGCGATTCTGCGCATTTGGTACCTGTTTTTCTGTGTAGCCGGAACTGCAAACGATTTTCTCTCATAGTTGATGTTGGAAGTACCGTCGTCTGATGCTGTCTGTGTCTGCGTCAGCTCCTGCTTCGAGCGATCCATCTGGAGCCCTGCCCACGAGATACAACACTGTCGCGATACCAGGCCGACAACATCTCGTTGCGCAGTCCGAGAGCCCCGCACGTCCTAAGTTGCCAAGAGGCCAACCAAACCGTTACCGATCCATTGCCAACACTACTGTCGAACAGCTGGTTGCAACACAGCGGACACCGAACAACCGAACCCACATTGGTGACCTCAACATGCGCGCGGCCAGCGCCCGTTAACTCCGAACTGTTATTGCATCCAGCCGGGTTGCCGCAGTCGGCCCGGCCCCTGTGCCGGTACCAACTACGCGGAAGGTGGAAGTACCGATTCTTCGGAATACCGGTACCAGAAACCTGCATCTAAAACCCCAGGACACCTCAGTCATAAGAAAACCCCAACAACCAGAGGCAACCCAAGGC
>NZ_ABZU01000011.1 GCF_000173655.1 Corynebacterium amycolatum SK46
ATGACGCGGACCTGGCGAAGGTCTACACGACCTGGGGCGGCTACGCCTATGGTCGTGGCGTCGATGGAGAAGAGGCCGCTGACGATATGAAGACGGCTTACCGCCGTATTCAGGTTGCCGCGAAGAATGCCGATACCCGTGAGCACGATATCGCCGACTCCGATGACTACTTCCAGTTCCACGGCGGCATGATTGCCACGGTCCGTGCGCTGACCGGTTCCGCTCCGGAGGCGTATGTGGGCGATTCCACGCGCCCGGACGCCGTGCGCACCCGCACCCTGCACGAGGAAACGCGACGTGTCTTCCGAGCCCGCGTAGTCAACCCACGATGGATGCAGGCCATGCGTAACCACGGCTACAAGGGTGCCTTCGAAATGGCTGCCACGGTCGATTACCTCTTCGGTTACGACGCGACGGCGCAGGTCATGGATGACTGGATGTACGAAACGCTTACCGACGAATACGTTGCGAACCCGGAAAACCGCGAGTTCTTTGAACAGTCGAATCCGTGGGCTCTGCACGATATTTCCGAGCGCCTGATGGAAGCCGCCGAGCGCGGTATGTGGGAAAACCCTGACCAGGAACGCATGGATCTGCTGCGCCAGACCTACCTGGATACAGAGGGCGACTTGGAGGAGCGCGCTGACCGCTAGGCGAATGATAGCTGACCGGTAGGCGACCGCTAGGCGTCGTCTGACCGGCCGATAGCGGTAACCACTTGCTCATCTGGTGGCGGTTACACTGGGGAACTATGAGCAAGTGGTTCACAATTATTTACCTCATCGCCGAGATTGCGGCCTTTATCGCACTTGGTGAATGGATTGGCTACGGCTGGACCGTCCTGTTGGTTTTGGGCCTGTTCATTGTGGGGTTGGTCTTTGCCGCCATCGAGTTCAAGCGCATCTACCAGAAGTTACTGCTGGATACTTCTCGTACGCTTACCGAGTACGGACAGAAGCATCCGGAGGAGGCAATCAAGCGCTCGGCAAAGGGCGCGGGGCACTTTGTGGCAGACTCGGCAATTCTGTTGGTTGGCTCCTGGCTGATTGCCCTGCCGGGTGTCGTCTCCACGGTTGTTGGTTTTCTCATGGTGCTGCCGCCGACTCGCTGGCTGATTCGTAAGAGCGGATCGGTGGCACTGCTCAACGGGCTCCGCAACTTCAGTGACCGCAGCATGATGGTGGTCTCTCAGTACGGCATGAACCCAGGTGCTCAAGGCACAGGAGCTGGCGCTGGTGCTGGCGGTTTTTCGGGTTTCCCTGGATTCTCTGGTGGTTTCCCGGGCACGGACGGCAAGAGCTTCCCACAGGATAAAATCGTGCCACCGGCGCCGGACAACGCCTGGGATGATGACCAGGACGACAGCGACAAGCGCTAACTCAAAAACTCGCAAACGTAGAGAGCTCTCTTATACAAGTGCACACTAACCGCCAAGCGCGCTCCAGCGAGCACGGGAACGTCGCTCAGAAAGACGCTTCGAAAGACACTCCGGAGAATCCGAATCGCTGGCTGGCGCGCTTTCGCGCGCTTACGCTATTGAAGCAGCGCCTCCTTCTCGCCTTCATCGCAATCCTCGCTGGTGGATTGCAATTCTTAAGCTATGCACCCATGAGCTGTTGGTGGACGGCCTGGATTGGCCTCGCCCTGCTCATTTTTGCCTACTTCTGCGCAGCCGATTGGAAATCCAGCGTCGTGGTGGGCTTTAGTTGGGCAACAGCGACGGCACTTTTCTCACTGCCGTGGATCGGCTCCTTCGTCGGCATTGGCCCCTACGTGGCGCTCTCAATTGTGCTGGGACTCCTCGCAATTCCGGCGGCGCTTGCGATGTGGCTGATTGCCCAATCCAGTTTCCCCCTCGCGCTGAAGCTCCCTGGCATGGCCGCTGCGCTCGTGGCGGGGGAGGCGCTGCTAGCCCGCTGGCCTTTCGGAGGCTTTCCCTGGCTCCGCGTTGCCTGGGGGCAAGTTGACGGCCCGTTGGCCCCAGCAGTGGCGATCGGCAGCACTGCATTGGTCACTTTCCTCGCTGCTTGCGTTGGTGCAGGACTGGTCGCGCTCACGCTACGTTCCTACGCAACCTCCGCCGCGCTTTTGGTGGGGGCGTTATTCATCGGCTGGGCTCTTCCTGCGTGGACCCAACCGCTGCCTGAGCCTACGGCCGCTGATAACACCCGTGTCGCGGTTATCCAGGGCAATGTTCCTCGCCTCGGTTTAGAGTTCAATGCCCAGCGCCGCGCAGTCCTGCAAAACCACGCCGATGCCACCAATGAGCTGGCACGACGTGTCCACCAAGGTAAGGAACAGCAACCGGACATCGTTATCTGGCCTGAAAACTCCTCCGACGTCAGCCCGTTTACGGATGGGGAAGCGGCACGCATTATCGAAAATGCCGCGATGAACATCGGCGCTCCCATCGTGGTCGGCACCTTTACCTACACCAATGGGGTGCAAAACACCATGGTGGTCTGGGATCCGCAGACCGGCCCCGGCGACCAGCACGAGAAAATCTATCTCCAGCCCTTCGGCGAGACCATGCCATTCCGCGAACTGCTGCGCCACGTTTCCGACATGGTCGCTCACGCCGGAGACATGACTCCGGGCAACGGCGATGCCGTGGTCACAACGCCAGGCACAGATGGTTTAAAGAAGGTCAATCTAGGCGTGGCTACCTGTTACGAAGTGGTCTTCGACGGTGCCTTCCGCAACGCGGTCAACCACGGCGCAACCATGCTGGCCACACCCACAAACAACGCCACCTTCGGTTTCACCGACATGACCTACCAACAGCTGGCCATGAGCCGCATGCGGGCCATGGAGTTCCAACGCGCCACGGCCGTCGCCGCAACCAGCGGTGTGAGCGCTATTGTGGATGCGCACGGAGACGTCGTAAAGCAGAGCAAAATCTTCGAGCAGAAGGTACTCACCGAGACTTTGCCGCAGTACTCCCACCTGACTATTGCAGCCCGCTTCGGGACGTGGATTGAAGGTCTACTGACTGCATTCGGTATTCTTTGTGTGGTTGGTGCCGTCCTGCGTCGCCGTGGCGGAGATGCCAGGGCAGGCGCAGATGAAGTTGATGGCCGGGATACTGAGCAGAACATGCACTAAGGAGAATCACGAGTGACTGCCCTAAATGAGTCGACGCTGGTTGTCATTCCCACTTTCAACGAGCGGGAAAACCTGCCGGGCGTGATTGCACGCCTGCGCGCAGCGGAGCCGAGCGTCGACATTTTGGTTGTCGATGACTCTTCACCAGACGGCACCGGTGAGCTCGCCGATGAAATCGCTGCCGCTGACAAGGCCGACAACAATGGCGAAGAGCACATCTACGTCCTGCACCGCGAGGGCAAGGGCGGTCTCTGGGGTGCGTACCGCGCGGGCTTCGCTTGGGGTCTCGAGCGCGACTACGAGGTTCTCTGCGAGATGGATGCCGACGGCTCCCACGCACCAGAGCAGTTCCATCTGCTGCTGGAGAAGCTCGAGGACGGCGCCGATGTCGTCATCGGTTCCCGCTACATTCCGGGCGGCAAGACCGTCAACTGGCCAATGAGCCGTCAGGTTCTCTCCCGCGGCGGCAACCTCTACATCTCGCTGGCGCTCGGCGCGGGCATCTCGGATATCACCGCTGGCTACCGTGCTTATCGACGGGAAGTTCTCGAGACCCTCGACCTCGAGAGCATTGGCAAGGCTGCGTACCTATTCCAGACCGAGCTCGCCTTTGAGGCTGTACAGGCGGGTTTCCTGGTGGAAGAGGTTCCGATCACCTTTACTGAGCGCGAGTACGGCGAGTCCAAGATGGATGGCAGCTTTGTGAAGCAGTCTCTGCTGCAGGTCACCAAATGGGGATTCAAGCACCGCTCGCAGCAGGTGAAAAACCTGGGGTCGGAGATTGGTCGCCTGGCCGGTCACGAGATTAAGCAGCGATTCCGCAAGTAGGGCAACCCTAAAAATTGCGGCCCGCAGTCAGTAACTCGGCTCGGTCCGCCGCCGCTAGCCATAAAGGAAAAACGGGCCCGAATAAGGAGCACAACCTTATCCGGACCCGAACTTCAGTGTTTGATTGACGGCTACAAAGCTCTAAAGCTCGAACCTAACCAGCTCAAATCTTAAGCGTTCTTCTCTGCCTCTTCGGCTTCCTTCTGAGCCTTCAGCAGGCGAGCGGCGTTACGACGACGCTTGCGCAGCAAGTCAACGCGCTCATCCAGCAGCACGTCAAGCTCCTCAATGGAGCGGCGCTCACGGAGCATGTCCCAGTGAGTCCGCGGCGGCTTCACCGGCTTAGCCTCAGTGCCTTCGCCTTCAACCAGCTCACCAATCTGACCATTCTTGCACAGCCATTCACCTGGAATTTCCGCGTCATCCGCGAATGGGACCTCGAAGATCTCACCGGATTCAGTGCGGTAGCGGACCATCATTCGCGGCGCGAGGTCATGATCGCGATCGGTCTCATACGAAACGGCGCCCATGCGACTGCCACGAAGAACTCGATCTGCCATGTGGAACGTGCCCCCTTTGGTAGAAATACTAGACCACACATTATAACGCCTTAATCTGTATTCATGCCATAATTGACTTCTGTGTCAGATCAAAAGCCGAGCACAACTACCGCCAATTGCCAGTGGTGCGGCCGCGAAATGGAGGTCGCCATCCGCGGTCGCCGTCGCAAATTCTGCAGCCAAGCCTGCCGGCAGCGCGCGTATGAAAAACGCACCGGCGTAGCAAAAGGCGCCTCCAGGCCAATCGCCGAGCGAATCAATTCGGATCTCACGCTGAAGACCGCCACCGATGCCACGAGCAGGCCGGCGGGCGATGACGTCGTAAAGCGAATAGGGGACGGGCTCTTCGAAGTACGTTGTCTCGCCGAAGACTTGCGCACCGCGCTTGACGACGGCATGGAGACCGCCGTCCTGCAGGAGATTACGCAGGAATTGATTATGAAAACGCGTGAGGTGGAACGGTTTATCCCATAGCGGATTAAAAGGATAGGATGAGCACTATGAATTCTGGTGTCCGTAAGTCAATTATTACTTTGATAGCCGTTGCAGTTGTTGCGCTCGCAATTGTTATTGTGGGGCCAGTTTTGTATCGCGTTTTCACGCATGAAGGGGTGCGTACTGGGGATTTCGAGGCCACGGAGCTGCCTGCAGCAACGACTGATGCGAATGGCACCTGGAAGATTGTCGGTGGCGACAACTCGCAGAACACCTCCGTTGGCTTTACTTTTAACGAAGTACTGCCGGGCAGCAGGAGGACGACGTCCGGCTCGACCCACGATGTCACCGGCAAGCTAAAGGTTGCTGACAATAAGCTTGAGGACGCATCCATTGTTGTTGACATGGCAACTCTGACTAGCGATATTGAACGTCGTGACATCAATGTCCGCAACAATATTTTCAGCGTTGAGCAGTACCCAGAAGCTAAGTTTGAGCTTGCAGAGCCGCTCGATATTTCAAGCATTCCAGATAACGGTCAGTGGGCGAATATCGAGATTCCGGGACGCCTGACCATCCGCGGTGTCACCAATGATGTCACCGTGCCAATGAAGGCTGCTCGTACCGAAAACCTGGTTTTACTGTCGGGCACTCTGCCAATCAACCGCCTGGATTACAACGTGCGCCTGCCACAGTTTGTAGCTGCATCCATCGAGGAGAACGGCGAACTGAATCTACGCATTGTCGCGGAGAAGCAGGACGCGTAGGTTTCAGCTGGCAGGCACCGCCATCTAAAGAGAATCGCAGCGGAGCTAATCCGAAAGAGGCTCCTAGCCAGCGAAAATATGCCCTTTTTCGTCACTGTGACGTAATAAGCCCATTCAGTCACACACCACAGAAGCCCCGCTAAAAACAATTTTGGTGGGCTAGTTGGGAGTCACAACGATATGAACACCTACGAAGCAATGTTGCTCGCACGAAAGGTGCGAATGGTGCTACTGATTATCTTCATTGCATTCGTGGCCTACAAGGGTGTGTGGTGGCTCGTGGCTGTCGGCATATTTCTGATTGGCATGACACTGTGGCAGAACAAGCGACTGCGGGAAGAGATTGCCGTCCGCAACGCAGATGAGCTTGCAGCGGACACCAAGGCCAATGAGCAATAAGCTCGACGGCGCAGATTAAGCGCCGAGGTAAAACATAGCGACAGAAAAGGCGACAGCTCTGGAATCCCAGAAAACCCCAGGGCTGACCACTTTCAATATTTGTCCGATAATATACATTATGACATTTTGGCCTTAGAGTCCCGCCCTCCCCATTACCGCCGATGCGCCATTGCCGTCAGAATTCAGAAATTTTTAGTAAGATTCCCCCATGCCTGATTTCTCAGACACATCCAGTAGTTCAGACAGAACCGACACGTCAGATCGACCTGACTCGTCCGACGACCCTGAGCCTCGAGCCAACGTAGACAGGCTCACTGTAGCCACAGTAAGCGCAATCACCGTAGCAACCGCAGCATCCTCAGCGACCGCAGCAAACACTTCAGGTGATGCCGCGTGATTGTATCCGCGCTCATCGTATTAGCGGTCTTTCTTTTTCTCGTTTTCGCCAACGCAACTTTCGTTGCTGTCGAGTTTTCCTACCTCACGGTTAATAGGAACGACGTCAAGAAGGCCGCAAACGCCGGCTCAAAGTCCGCATATTTAGTAGACCGAGCTCTATCACGCACCTCTACAAACCTCTCCGGCGCACAGCTGGGCATTACAGTCACCAGCCTTGTTGCTGGTTTCCTGACCGGACCTTCCCTGGGCGTGCTCCTGGAAGCCGCTTTTGGTGGCACGAGCATCTCTCCCGCCACCGTCACTGCAATCAGCACTACGGGCGCTTTCATTATCGCGACCTTCACTCAAATGGTCTTTGGCGAACTCGTCCCCAAAAACTGGGCCATCGCCGAGCCCACTAAAGTCGCAAACCTCGTGGTCAGACCACAGAATGCCTTCATGTTCGCATTCGGCTGGCTGGTCTGGCTACTCAACAGCGCGGCTAATTGGGTGCTAAAACGGCTCGGCTTTTCCCCTGAGGAAGAGGTTGCCAGTGCCAGGACAGCGGAGGAACTCCGTGCCGTCGTCACGCACTCTAGCGATGAAGGAAAGATTAACCCGCAGACCGCAGAGTTGGTGGCGCGATCGATTGAGTTCGGCGAGCGCACGGCGGCTGATGTGATGACGCCACGCACGCAGATTATCTTTATCGAAGATCAGAGCGTCGCAGAGATGCTGACGGTCGTCGCGGACTCTGGGCACGCCCGCTTCCCTGTCGTTGGCAACAGTGTCGACGACATTCGCGGCGTGGTGCATTACACCGACCTGCTCAGCGTGCCACACGCACAACGCTTGACGACGTCGGCTGCGAGCCTGGCCAAAGATGTACTCGTGGTGAACGACTCGACCACACTTGATCCGCTGATGCGTCAACTGCGTGAGGATGCATACCAGTTCGCGGTGGTCGTCGATGAGTACGGCGGCACGGACGGCATTGTGACGTTGGAGGATCTCGTCGAGGAAATCGTCGGTGAAATTGACGATGAACAGGACGATCGTTCGTTGCTCTACAGCCGGATTAGCCCCAATACGGTGATTGTTTCCGGTCTCATGCGCCCTGATGAGTTGGGAGAGATCCTAAACCTGGTCCTGCCGGAGGGCGAAGAATCCGACACGATTGGTGGATTTATCACCGAACGCCTAGACCGCATGCCTCGCTTCGGCGACACTGTCACGGTCGAAGCCACCGACCACGAAAACCTCAATGAGGAGAACTTGCCTACCACCGCTGAAGTCGCTTTTCGCGTCGAGCGCATGGCACGTCACCGCGTTGGCCGTATTCGCGTCCAGGTGGACCGCGCCGGCAACAAGGTCGCGCACACGAATGAAGGCGCTCACCAGGACGGCACCAATCACAACCACGTCGAGCATAACAGCGAAAAGGAGGGCTAAATCATGCCACTACTTACTCTTATTTTGCTGTTAGCCCTCAATGCCTGGTTTGTCGCCGCTGAATTTGCGATGGTATCGGCTCGCCGCGATCAAATTGAACCGGATGCCGTCAGCGGCTCTACCAGCGCAAAGTACGCGCTGCGCGGTATCGAGAACGTGTCGGTCTCCCTGGCGGCAACACAGCTGGGTATCACCGCCTGTTCCCTGCTCATTGGTGCCGTCGGTGAGCCTGCGATTGCGCACTTCTTCGAGCCCTATATGACAGCACTGGGACTCCCCGCGGGCACCGCCCACGTGGTTGCGCTGGTGTTGGCGCTGCTGATTGTCACATTCTTACACATGGTTGTTGGCGAAATGGTGCCGAAGAACATCGCTATTGCGGCCCCCAGTCCGACGGCGAAGTTCGTGGCTATTCCGCTGTATGTGATCGTGCGGGTGCTCAAACCGGTTATCTGGGCGATGAATACGACCGCGAACATCGTGGTTCGCAAGGTTCTCCGCGCCACTCGAAGGACGAGGTCGATTCCTCCTTCACCGCTAGTCAGGTGCAGGATTTCGTCGCCGAGTCCGGGCGCCAGGGGCTTCTCGACAATGACGAGCTCGCGCTCCTCCACAAAGCTCTCGGCTTCGAGCATCTCACCGCCGCGGATGTCACTATGGAACGCGACACCCTCGTCACCATTGGCCCCGACGCCACCGTCGCCGACATCGAAGAGCTCAGCGCACGCACGCGCTTTTCCCGTTTCCCCATCACTGATACCGACGGCAGCTTCATCGGATACATTCACGTCAAGGATTTGCTCTCGCTTGACGACGGTCACCGCGACCGACCTTTCCCGCGGAATCTGATTCGCACCTTCGCAAGCGTCAGCCCTGATGCCAAGCTCCAGTCGGTCATGCGGCTTATGCAGCGCGAGCAGGCTCACTTCGCCTTGGTGACGGAGGAAAATAGTACTTCGGAGAGCTCTGTCAACGGAATCGTTGCGCTGGAGGACGTACTAGAAGAGCTCGTCGGCGAAGTCCGCCAGGCAACAGCCTAGCGAGCGCGCCGACGAGCCCCGTCGATTCCAGCTGGTTACTTGCTGCTGAAAGCTAGTTAGTTAATTACTTCAGTGCAGCCAGCGCGGAGTCGTAGTCCGGCTCCGTGGTGATCTCATCGACCAGCTGGTTGTAAATGACCTTGCCCTCTTCGTCAGCGATGACTACGGCACGAGCAAGCAGGCCAGCGAGCGGGCCATCCTGCTGGACAACACCGAAGGCTTCGCCGAAGCCGTGGCGGAAGTCCGAGGCAACCTCAACGTTGTCCAGGCCTTCTGCAGCGCAGAAGCGGCCGAGAGCGAACGGCAGGTCACGGGAAACATTAACCACGACGGTGTTGTCCAGCCCAGCAGCGTCCTCGTTGAAGTGACGCACCGAAGCTGCACAAACACCAGTGTCTACCGACGGGAAGATGTTGTAGACGACCTTCTTACCAGCGAAGGTCTCATTGGTGACCTCACCGAGGTCACCACCGGTGAGGGTAAACTCCGGAGCCTTGTTGCCCACCTGAGGCAGGTCTCCGGAAAGCTGGACTGGGTTGGACTGAAATGCGGTTTGTGTCATAGCGCCCTTTTTACCGCCTTTCGTCCGGATCCTCCAGGCTGTTTCCTGGAAATCAGTAGAATCGTGACAGAAATGAAATTCCGGACCGCAGTATCTCGCAGTATCTTGAGTAATCTTGCGTATCTTGCGGTCCGGGCCACGCTATTCAGCGGGCCCCGCGCTTAAACTCCGAGGAAAGGCAGCCATGAGTTTGATTACCGCAATTGTGTCCATCGATGTCGAAGCTGACAAGATTCCGGAGGCCGCCGAGACCATCGTCGAAATCGACGGCGTGACTGAGGTCTACTCCGTTACTGGTGACTGGGACTTGGTCGTCGTGGTGCGCGCAACTAATCACGATGATCTGGCGGAAATCATTCCAAACCTCATCAGCAAGGTCGACGGTGTCATTCGCACTCAGACTCAGCTGGCTTTCCGCACCTACTCGCAGCACGACCTGGAAAGTGCATTCTCCATCGGGCTGGAGTAGTAGCGGATTCTTGCACCGAACCGTGCGGTATGCGGGAGCTACTTAACCACTTCCGCCATCGCGCGGCCTGCCTGGCGGCCGCTGAAAATACAGCCGCCCAGGAATGTACCTTCCAGCGCGTTGTTGCCGTGGACGCCGCCGCCACCGAAGCCAGAGGCCTCGCCTGCGGCGTAGAGCCCCTCAAAGGGAGTTCCGTCCGGGTGCAAGCATTGGCCGTCGAGGGTCGTCTCGATGCCACCGAGCGTCTTGCGGGTCAGCATGCGCAGACGAATAGCAATCAGCGGGCCGTTCTTCGGATCCAAAATCGGTGATGGCGGCACGGAGCGGATGATTTTGTCTCCGAGGAAGTTTCGGGCCACGTTGACGTAATTGACCTGGTAGTCCTTGGAGAAGGGATTACCGGTCTGCATGTCGCGCTGACGAATCTGTTCCTCGAGCTTCTCCAGGTCAATCTTCGGCGCTGCGGCTCCGGACTCCCCGCCCGAACTCGCCTTCACGATCTCGTTCATTCCCTCGACCAGCGTCGGCAGATTGTCGGCAACCACCCAGTCTTCGCCGTTATCCATAAACGCCTGAATCGGTGCGGCGACACCAGAGGTCACCTTGCCAATCAGCTTCTTGATCTCCTTATCGGTCAGATCCGGATTCTGTTCCGAGCCAGAGAAAATGAACTCCTTGGCCACGATGTTCTTATTCAGCACAAACCAGGAGTAAGAGTGTCCGGTAGCCAGAATGTGCTTCATCGTGCCGACAGTATCCGCGCCCGGAATATATGGCGCAGGCAGGCGATTTCCTTCTGCGTCGAACCACATGGCCGACGGCCCCGGGATGATACGGATACCGTGATTCGGCCACACCGGATCCCAGTTCTTCATGCCCTCGGTGTAATGCCACATGCGGTCACGGTTGACCAGGTTTGCGCCGGCCTGCTCTGCAATCTCGATGCCACGGCCGTCAACATGCTCTGGCACACCGCAGACCATATCCTTCGGCATCTCACCCAGGCGCTCGGTCGGCCAGCACTTACGCACGGCTTCCAGGTTGCCGCCAACACCACCCGTCGCAATGCATACGGCCGACCCGCGGATCTCAAAGTCCTCCCCTGTTTCCTCGCGTGACGACGCCACTCCTCGCTCTAAAGATTCACAGGGAACCAGAATCTTGCCACGCACGCCGACGGCGCGGCCATCTTCGACGATCACCTCGTCAACGCGGTGGCGATGGCAGTATTCCACCAGGCCCTTCTTCGCAGCTTCGGCGACTGGCTCTGCGAAAACGCGGACGATTTCGGGGCCTGTGCCCCAGGTGAGATGGAATCGGGGTACCGAGTTGCCGTGACCGTCGGCACGCCCCTCACCGCGCTCAGCCCACCCGACGACAGGCAGGAACTTCACGCCGAGATTGCGGAGGTAGTCACGCTTCTCCCCTGCCGCGAAGTTCAGGTAGGCCTTGGCCCACTTGCGTCCCCAATTGTCTTCCTCGCGGTCGAACTGCGCGGAGTTGAACCAATCAGCTTCAGCGAGCTCGCGGTTGTCCTTGACTCCCAGGCGGCGCTGCTCTGGCGAGTCGACGAGAAAGATCCCTCCGAGCGACCAGAAAGCCTGCCCGCCGAGGTTGTTGGCATTCTCCTGATCGACAAGAATGACCTTCTTACCGGCCTGCGTGGCCTCATACGTCGCGACCAATCCGGCAAGTCCGGCGCCGACGACAACAATGTCTGCAGTACGTGTGGTGCTCTGTGCGTTCATAGTTTCGTTTTTAGACCCTAAACACCTCCTTTGAGGTGGTTTTGCCCAAAAACGTGATTTATTTTTGCAAGCCTTATTTATCTGGCGAACCTCCAACGCATTCGGAGCTGCCCGCTGCTAGTGAGGCCTGCGTGGCGCATGCACGAGCTCGACCTGTACGAGCGTGACTTTCTCTGCTCGCACGAGCGCTTCAAACAGCGACAGGTAGTAATTCCACATCCTCCGGAACACTCTGTCGTAGCCGATACCAGCGGCTTCGCGCGCATGGGCCGCAAAGAAATCGCGCTGGAGCTGCAGAGTCGTCGCGAAGTGCGCCGGAATGTACTCTTCCGCCGCGATGCGCAGGCCGGTTTCCCGGTCCACCATCTTGCGTAGCTCTTCCATGGTGAAAAGCTGCAGCTGCGGCCACACGTAAGCGCGTACGAGGTCCAAGCTGCGCTCGGCGAGCGCATCGAATTTTTCCGTCGCTACCACCATCTGGACGACGATGGTGCCGCGATCGACAAGCAAACGCTCGGCGTTCTTCAGCCAGCGCAACGCCCCTGCACGACCGAAGGTCTCCAGACGCCCGACGTTGATAACCGCCTCGAAGTCGGACTCGAATTCGCGTGGCGACGGAATGTTGCGATCCATCTGGATTACATCGACCGCGCCGCGCAATCCGGCCTTTTCCACCCGTTCCAGCACCGTGTCGGTGTGGTCATCAGAGACGGTAATAACCTCCGCGCCCGCTCCCCTTTCTGCAGCTCGAAGGGCAATTTCTCCGCCTGCCGACGGCCATTCGGCCACGCGGTCGCCGGCCCGGACTCGAGCAAGATCGAGCAAGTGCTCAATATTGCGCACCTGGGCATGCAGAAAATCGGCACGCGCGACGGATTTCGGGGCATCGACATAAGTCACGTCAACTGACCAGTGCGAGGGAACCCCACCCTTGCCCGCACCACGGGCATAGTTTTGAATCTGTTCCCGCGACGAGGTTCGCACTCCGGAGGCGAACAGACCAGAACCGCCCATCAGCAATTCGCCGGAATAGAGCTCCAGCAATGAGGTCGGCAACTCTCCCGCCATATCGGGCCCATCGAGACGCGGGCGTGAACGCGCAACCTTCATCAGACCTCGTGCCAGCGGCCCCAACGAGGCAATATCAAACTCGGCGCTGAGCAGTCGGCTGAGAAGCTCTGGCAAATCATCACTGGACCATTCGCCCGCGAGATAGGCCTCCCCCAATCCGAGCCATTCTGAATCAGCTAGTCGAGAATAAAAAACAGGATCAATGACGCTGAAAACGACTGGACGAAACGATTCAGAACTAGTGGAAGATTCACTGCCGCCGCTAGAGCTGACACCACCGACTCCGTCGATAGCCAAATCGGTGTCACCCGTCGACCGAGTAATGAAGGACTCTCCGACAAACTCACCGGATTCGACCAGTTCAATGCCGTTGTCCTGGCAGAGCCGCTCAAAAGAGCGTTCCATCATTTCGGCACGTTTCGCTAGAAAACGCCCCTCTGGAATACGCGCAACCCGAGGCCATCGCTCTGCGTCAATTGCCTGCCGGCTTGCCGAATTCACCCTGCCCGAACCTCCTAACAATCGCGCCGCATAAAGGTACGAATAACGAACTGAGTTTGCTCTCGCAGCCTACCGCGCAGGCACCCAGAATAGGCGGTGGCACACCGAGAGGATTACTATTGTGGCTTGCCGGCTAAAAGCCGAATCTAAAACTTCGAGAACTTTAAAGTCTGTGAGGAGAAAATACATGACCGAGACTCCGTACCGCCCGCACTCCGGACGCCCGCACGTGGTCGTCATCGGTTCGGGTTTCGGTGGCTTGTTCGCGGCGAAGAAGTTGCAGGGCGCCGAAGTCGACGTCACTCTCATCGACCGCACTAACCACCACCTGTTCCAGCCACTGCTCTACCAGGTAGCAACGGGCATCCTGTCCTCGGGCGAAATCGCTCCGTCCACTCGCACCATCTTCGACGGTGTTCAGAACGTTCGTGTTGTCAAGGGCGATGTCACCGACATCGACGTCGAAAAGCAGGTTGTGACTTCGGAACTGGGTCACCAGACTTCCAAGTGGGAATACGACCACCTTCTGGTTGCCGCTGGCGCTGGCCAGTCCTACTTCGGCAATGATCACTTTGCCGAGTTTGCTCCGGGCATGAAGAACATCGACGACGCACTCGAAATCCGTGCCCGCATCATCGGCGCGTTTGAGCGCGCCGAGCTGACCGACGATCCGGCTGAGCGCGAGCGCCTGCTGACCTTCGTCGTTGTCGGCGCCGGCCCGACTGGTGTTGAGCTTGCTGGCCAGCTGGCCGAGCTGGCTAACCGTACCCTTGCATCGTCCTACCGCAGCTACAACCCGCACGCTGCACGCGTCGTCCTGCTCGACGGCGCACCGCAGGTTCTGCCGCCGTTTGGCAAGCGTCTGGGCCGCAAGGCTCAGAAGTCGCTGGAAAAGATGGGCGTTATCGTCAAGCTGGGCGCGATGGTGACTGACGTCAATGAAGAGGGCGTCACCTACAAGAACATGAAGGATGGAACCGAGGAGTTCATCCCGTCGTTCTGCAAGATTTGGTCCGCCGGCGTGTCCGCTTCCCCGCTGGGCAAGATGATTGCCGAGCAGACCGGCGCCGAGACCGACCGCGCTGGCCGTGTCGTTGTCAACGAGGACATGACAGCTGGTGACTACAAGAACGTCTACGTCGTGGGCGACATGTCCAACCGCGAGAACCTGCCGGGTGTTGCTCAGGTTGCTATTCAGGGTGGCGAGTACGTCGCTGAGAACATTGCTGCCGAGGCAGACGGCCGCGATGTCGCGGAGCGTCAGCCGTTCGAATACTTCGATAAGGGCTCCATGGCAACCGTCTCCCGCTTCTCCGCAGTGGCGAAGATGGGCAAGGTTGAGGTCACCGGCTTTATCGGCTGGGTCCTGTGGCTGGCCGTCCACCTGATGTTCCTCGTGGGCTTCCGCAACCGTTTCGTCTCCTGCGTCAGCTGGGGCCTGAACGTCCTGGACCGCAACCGTTGGCAGATGGTTTCCACCCGCCAGCAGATGTACGCACGCAACGCCATCGACCGCCTGGCCGAGTTCAACAAGGACAAGGCTGAGCAGGATCTGCCGCTGGAGGTTCGCGACACCCGCCGCGAACGCCGCGCAAACAAGAACAAGTAGTTAACTTGCAGGTGGCCAGATTAGAAAACCGCTAATCAAGGCAAGCCACCTGCTAGCTTCCTACCGGGCCCGTCACCACCTATAACGATTTGCTACAGCGGCTTGTCGAGTACCGCAATTCGTAGGTTGGTGCGGGCCAGAAGTTTTTCATCTGCCTTGCGGGTGTGCTCAATGCGCCACAGTTGCATGGTGCGTCCCAGGTACTCTGGCTCCGCCGTGGTAACGATTACCTCGCCAGCTCGAGCGGAGCGGTAAAAATCGGTGTTGTTGTTCACACCGACGACCGGCTTCTTCGCACCGCAGGCAACGAAACCAGCAATAGAGCCAGCAGTCTCACCTAGCGAGCAGTAAACACCGCCATTGGCTAGGCCCCACGGTTGCAGGTGGTCGGGCCCGACCTCGAGCTCCATCTGAATTCGCTCCGGCCCGACATGGACACACTTCGTGCCCAGCAAAGTATCTAGACCGCCGATTCCGTTATCGCCCAAGGTGCTGTTAAAAACAGTCAGGTCCTCATCGCTCAGCGCTTCCTGGCTAGCCTTCATCGCCAGCGTCATATACTTGCGCAGCGCCTTCCTCTTCGCCTGCTCGGCGGCGAAAGCTGCAGAGTTAGAGTCCTGTGAACTGCCATTATTCGCAATAGTCTCGTCAGTCATGCCAAACATTGTGCCAGCGCACGCCATCACTCGTTGCAGTTTTAACGTTAAAAGCAGTAACAATTTCTGAGTCCCAGATACAACGAACCCTGGCCAGGCTTTAAGATGGTGGGCATGACCGATAACAATGAACTCGCACAAATTGGTGTCGTCGGGCTCGCCGTCATGGGCTCGAATATCGCACGCAACTTTGCCCACAAGGGGCACACCGTTGCCGTGTACAACCGCAGCCCGGAGAAAACTCGCACCCTCATCGCTGAACACGGTGATGAAGGCTCATTCATCCCGTCCGAGACCATTGAAGAGTTCGTCGCTTCGCTGGAGCGCCCGCGTCGCGCTCTGATTATGGTTCAGGCAGGTGCCGCTACTGATGCGGTCATCGATCAGCTTGCCGACGTGATGGAGCCCGGCGACATCATCATTGATGGCGGTAACTCTCTTTACACGGACACCATCCGTCGCGAGAAGGCTATTCGCGCCCGCGGCCTGCACTACGTTGGCACTGGTATTTCCGGTGGTGAAGAAGGCGCTCTGACCGGCCCATCCATCATGCCGGGTGGCACGAAGGAGTCCTACGAGTCCCTCGGTCCGCTTCTGGAGTCCATCTCCGCTCACGTTGATGACGTTCCGTGCTGTACTCACATTTCCTCCGATGGCGCTGGCCACTTTGTAAAGATGGTCCACAACGGTATCGAGTACGCGGATATGCAGGTCATCGGCGAGGCCTACCACCTGCTGCGCGAGGCCGCTGGCCTCACCCCTGCCGAGATTGCAGATATCTTCCGCGAGTGGAACAAGGGCGACCTGGACTCCTACCTGGTCGAGATCACCGCTGAGGTTCTCTCTCAGGTCGATGAGAAGACCGGCAAGCCGCTGGTGGATGTCATCGTGGATGCCGCTGGTCAGAAGGGCACCGGCCGTTGGACGGTCAAGGCCGCTTTGGACTTGGGCATTCCAGTAACTGGTATTGGAGAGGCCGTGTTCGCTCGCGCCCTGTCGTCTTCCCTTGCTCAGCGTGAGGCTGCCCGCAACCTGCCGTCGGGAAGCCTGGCTAAGGCTCCGGAAGATCGCGATGCTTTTGTGGAGCGCGTCCGTAAGGCCCTTTACGCTTCCAAGATCATTGCCTACTCGCAGGGCTTTGATGAGATTAACGCTGGCGCCAAGGAGTATGGCTGGGAAATTGACCGCGGTGCGCTGGCGACCATCTGGCGTGGTGGCTGCATCATCCGCGCACAGTTCCTGAACCGAATCAAGGAAGCGTACGACCGCAATCCGGAGCTGCCGGCGCTGGTACTCGACGAGTACTTCCGTGACCAGGTCACCGAGTGCCTCGACGCGTGGCGCGACGTTGTCGTCACTGCAGCACAGATGGGTATCCCGGCTCCGGTGTTCTCCTCCTCGCTGGCTTACTACGACGGCCTGCGTGCGGAGCATCTGCCGGCAGCACTGGTTCAGGGGCAGCGTGACTACTTCGGTGCGCACACTTACCAGCGTGTTGACCGCGAGGGTGCTTTCCACACCCTCTGGTCTGGCGACCGCTCCGAGGTTGAAGCGTAGTGTCGAAGTCTGTCGCTTCACGCTTTTGAAGTTAAAAGGGGTCTGAGATGCCATTTCCCAAGAAGGCAAAGCCTGATTTTGTGCCACGGGTTCTTTCCATCGCCGGCACAGACCCAACCGGTGGAGCTGGGCTCCATGCCGATTTAAAATCAATTGCCGCCGCCGGTGGTTATGGCATGGGCGTGGTCACCGCTTTGGTATCTCAGAACACCGTGGGCGTTCGTGCCGTCCACACCCCACCTGTTGACTTCCTCGTCGAGCAGCTGGCTGCTGTAACCGAGGATGTCACCATCGACGCGGTGAAGATTGGCATGTTGGGTTCACGCGAACTCACGCAGGCCGTCACCAACTGGGTTCGGGAGACCAAGCCAGCCGTGGTAGTTCTCGATCCGGTTATGGTCGCCACCTCCGGCGACCGTCTACTTGACGAAGATGCTATGGACGCAATGCGTGACCTGGTCACGGAAGCCACCGTCATCACGCCGAATGTTCCCGAACTGGCATTGCTTGCCGACGCCCCGGAGGCCAGCGACTTCACTGAGCTGATTGAGCAGGCGCTGGAGTTCGCGAGCGAAAACGATGTCATCGTGATTGCAAAGACTGGTCACTTAAGTGATGAGGAAGCCGGAAATGCCGTGGCATTCCCCGATGGCCAGGTTTTCTTCAGCTCTTCTCCCCGCATTCACACTGAGAACACCCATGGCACGGGCTGTTCGCTGTCCGCTGCTCTTGCCACACGGATTGGTGGGGGCTCTGCGATCAATGATGCCCTGCGCTGGACTACGCGCTGGCTCAGCGAGTCCATTCGTTTCGCGGATAACCTCAACGTCGGCCAGGGGCACGGCCCCATTGACCACGGCCACAGGGCTCGTCGCCTGGAAAAGGTCGCGCTTCGCCGAATGCAACCAGTGCATCTGAACTCCAGTTTTTCCCCGGAGGCCATCGAAGGCACTGACACTGAGCAGACGCCGAAGGAGTTGGAATCCTTCTTCGGCCACTCACTCCAGATTGCTCCGGCGGGCCCCTTTACTTCCCAGCTGTGGCGGGACATCGAGGACATCGTTGCCGAGATTGGCGGAATGTTCAGCGTCCCCACGTTGCTCCGCGGCGACCTCTCCTCGGAGGAAACCAACTTCTTCGTAGCGCAAGAGGCCTGGTACTTGCACCAGGTTTTCCCAGTCCTGTCGCATCTGGCAACCAAAGCACCCTGCGCTAAGGAACAAGTCCTTTGGTCATCGGTCGCGCAGGAAGCACTGGTGCGTGCGTTGGAATTGAGCAATAACGCGCTGGAAGAGGCTTCTTCGGCGCTCGAGGACATCGAGCCGACAACTATCACGCAGCTTTTGCTGGATGTGCATTCTTCCTGTAGCGCATTCAACCCATATCGGGTCGCCGTGACCAGTATCGTCGCCGAAATGTGGATTGCAGCCGAGCTGACACTGCAAGGAAGATCCCTAGTTGATGGGGATTCCACGATTGCGGAATGGGCGGAAGTATATTCCAACCCCGAGTATGTTGACAGTGTTCAGCAGGCTCTCGAGGTCCTTGAAGAGAATATGTCCACGGCCAGCGATGCAGAGCTCAAATCCATCCGCAACATCTTCCGTCGAGCCGCCGTTCTTGAGCGCGAGGCCTATGCGCAACCCGGTCGCGGTTGGTAAACCTCATGCGCCGGTAGTTTTCCAGTCCACCGGACGTGCCTATTGCATGGCAGTCCGGGGATAGCGGTATTCTAACAAGCATGCCCCCTCCTGCTGAGTCCAGTGATTTCAGACAGTTGGGCACGCCGGAAGCAATTGTGAGTATTCTGCGTGCCCAGCACATAACTTCGCCCACCGCCGTGCAGGTGGCGACTTTGCCAGATGCTTTCGCTGGCAAGGACGTTCTTGCACAGGCACCCACAGGCTCGGGCAAAACGCTCGCATTCGGCATTCCGCTGGTCGCGTTACTCAAAAACGCCTCTCCAGCGCTTCCCGGCTACCCGCGGGCGCTAATCATTTCGCCGACGCGCGAACTTGCAGATCAGATTGCTGATGTCCTCGCCGACATCGGTGCCGCTGCAGGTCTGCGTGTCTTGAGCTTGGTCGGTGGCGACTCCGTCGTTAAGCAGCAGACACTGCTCGCTGCCCCCGTCGACATCGCTGTGGTCACTCCGGGGCGTGCACACGATTTGCGCCGCCGCGGCGTACTCAGCCTTGAGCACGTCCTCGCTGTCGTCGTTGATGAAGCGGACATGCTGGCTGACATGGGCTTTCTGCCTGATGTTCTGGGCCTAGTCCGTGCGTGCCCCAAGGCGGCACAGCGCATGGTTTTTTCCGCCACGATTAACGACGATGCCGCGGACCTGATTCGCGATCGCCGTACAAGAGACACCGAAATCGCGAAGCACAAGGTCACCGCATCTCGGTTGACCATGCGCAACATGCGCCATCTGCTGCTGCGCGTGGAGGACAACGCCGAGGCAGACGAAGTGGTCGCCTGGATTGCCTCCCGCAAGGATCAGTGCGTCATCTTCGCCAACTCTAAGGCGCGTGTCGTGCAGCTGGCTAAGTTTCTACAGTTCTACGACATCAAGTTAGGTTTCCTCCACGGCGATCGCGGCCAGGCAACTCGTCGTGCGGTCCTCAAGGCCTTTGCCGACGGTGAAATCAATGTCCTCGTCACCACGGATGTGGCCGCTCGTGGCATTGATATCGATGCTCTTGACTTGGTTGTGCACGCGGATCCGCCAAGAGATTCCGCGACGTACATTCACCGCTCGGGTCGCACAGCTCGTGCTGGTGCTTCCGGCACGGTGGCGATGATTGTGCGTAATCGCCAAGTTGATCAGGCCCGTGAGCTGCTGGCTGGAGCCGGCGTTGAAGCTGAAAAGCTGCGTGCAGCTCCGGGGCTGCCGCGTTTTGTCAAGGAACTGGGCGCACGACGTCCGCGCCGGGCTCGTCAAGATCAGAGCCAATCGGCAGGCGGTGCTAGTGGTGCCGGTTACCGCAGGCGAGGTGGCCCGTCGGCAAGCGGGAAGAATCGTGCTGGCGGTCGAGTGCACCGCCCCAAACGTGGGAAAAAGAAGAAGAGATAATCAGTGGATATTGTTCTCAATATTGTCGCGGTTGTCGGCTTTATTGCTCTGACCGCCGGCACCGGCCTCTTTGTGTCATTTGAATTCGCGCTGACAGGGCTGGAACGTTCGACGATTGACAGCGATCGTTCCCGTTCTGCAGACGCCGCCGCCGAGTCCGTTCACAAGGCGCATAATCGGCTTTCTTTTCACCTCTCCGGTGCACAGCTCGGCATCACGCTGACAACGTTGGCAACTGGCTTTCTCGCTGAACCTGTACTGGCTCAATACTTCACGCCGATGTTGGAATGGATGGGGCTCGGTGAGTCCGCGGCCGGTCCAACGGCTCTGATACTTGCGTTGATTGTGGCCACGATGTTGTCGATGGTCTATGGCGAGTTGGTACCAAAAAACATCGCTATTACGCAGCCGCTAGCGGTGGCGCGTGTTACGGCGCGTCCGGTCATGGCGTTTAACTGGGTGTTCCACTACTTCATTCAGGCGCTGAATACCTCCGCGAACTGGCTGGTGCGCAAGCTCGGCATTGAACCCGCGGATGAGTTAGCATCAGCGCGTTCCCCGCAGGAGTTGGAGGCACTGGTTCGCAACTCTGCAGAACAGGGTGCTTTGGATGAGTCGAAGGCCGCCGTGTTGGAGTCGTCGTTACGCTTTGGCGAGACCACTGCGGAGGACCTAATGACGCCGCGGTCGACGATTACCTCCCTCGATGTCGATGACACGGCGCTGGACCTGCTGGCTGTTGCGATCGATTCAGGGCACTCCCGCTTCCCCGTCACTGACGGCGACCTCGATGCCACTGTCGGTGTCGTCCACGTCAAGGACGCATTCGCGGTGCCTGCGGCGAAACGCTCAACCACCACCATGCGGGAGATTGCACGGCCCGTGCCGACGCTGCCGCAGTCTCTGGACGGCGATGCCGTGCTGGAGGCCGTGCGTTCGGCCGGTTCGCAGATTGCGCTGGTCGCCGATGAGTACGGCGGTATCGCCGGCATTGTCACCATCGAGGACGTCGTCGAGGAAATTCTTGGCGAGGTCTGGGATGAGTACGACGACAAGGAGTCCGAGCAGGAAGTCAAACGCGCAATCGAAGGCTGGAACTGCTCCGGCCTCGTGCGTACCGACGAGCTGCCGACCAAGGTCGGATACTTCGCCCCAGAAGGCAGCTTCGAAACGCTCGGTGGCCTGATTATGTTTGCGCTCGGTCGCATCCCGGAGGTCGGTGACGTCGTCCTGCTCCCAGAGACGGAACGCGACTTCATGGACGAGTTCGAATCGGGTATCGCCGGACGCTGGTATGCCCGCATTCTAGCGATGGATGACCGCCGCGTCGACCGTGCCATTTTGATTCCTGTGACCAACGAGCGAGCTAAGGAGATGTTCAACCTATGAGTGACTGGTTTGGAATCCTCCTGACTTTCTTCTTGCTGTTGGTCAACGCGTTTTTCGTGGGCGCGGAGTTCTCACTTATTGCTGCTCGCCGTGACCGTTTGGAAGCGCTGCTGGCTCAGGGAAAGAAGCGCGCTCGCACAGTTATCAATGCTTCTGAGCACCTGTCGATGATGCTCGCCGCCGCACAGCTGGGCATCACCATTGCCTCGCTGCTGCTGGGTAAGGTCTCTGAACCGGCGCTGGCACATCTGCTGGAAGCTCCTTTCCACGCCATGGGTATTCCGGAATCACTGCTACACCCGCTGAGTTTCGCCATTGCGTTGCTGTTGGTGTCGGTGCTGCACATCATGCTCGGCGAAATGGTTCCAAAAAACATTTCCCTAGCCGGCCCAGAGACAGTGGCCATGCTGCTTATTCCGGTTCACATGGTTTTCTACAAGCTGACCAAACCGCTGTTGCTGCTGTTTAACTGGTTAGCGCGGCATACGCTGAAGCTGTTCGGCATTGAACAGCGCGATGAGCTCGACACCACTGTGGACTCAACTGAGTTGGCGTCGATGATCGCCGAATCTCGTCAAGAGGGCCTACTCGACAGCGAGGAGCACGTCCGTCTTCGTCGCACGCTGGCTTCGGCCACGCGCACCATTGAGGAGGTGCTGATTCCGCACGAGCAGATTCGGCGCGTCCCCACCGCACCGACTGTGGGCGACCTAGAGACGGCGGTCACCGAAACTGGCTTCTCCCGGTTCCCCGTCGCTGCGGCCAACAATGAACCCAACGAGTACCGTGGCTATGTTCACGTCAAGGATGTCCTCGACCGCGTTATGGATCCGGCCTCGGGCCCGGAGACCGTCATTCCCGATGGTGAAATCCGTCCGATGATTGAAATCCCCATCGAGGCCACTTTGGACGAGGCCCTGCGTATCATGCGCCGCTACAGCGCCCACATGGCAGTGGCTGTACGCGCTCGCATGCCAAAGCCGCACCTGCGCGCAAACGCCCCGGCAAGTATCGCGCCGAAGACCGGGGCTTTCTCCGGCGCGGAGCAGATCGGCATCGTGGCTCTGGAGGACCTCATCGAGGAGCAGGTCGGTGTCGTGCGCGACTGGACCCACGAGGTCTCCCCACGTCGCAGCGGTGCGCCAAAGCAGCACTCGACCGTGAACCAGCCCCGGACCCGACCGGGCAGCACGCAGGGACGCCAGCAGTGACGCCTACGCCCGATTCGTCTTTCGATTGGCGTGATGCTAAGGCAAGGCATATCGCCCGCGTCGATGTCCTGACCCGCGACCACCTGTCCCGTCGCAGTCGCGGCCAGCGCCACCCGGTCTGGGACTTCATCTTCGAGTACTACCCCGTGAAGCCCGGTCAACTCCGCCGCTGGTCACCGGGCATCGGCGTAGAGCTTCCCGGTGCGACGGCCAAGGACATCAGTCACCTGAAGTTTTTTACCCTCGACACGGACGGCGCTACCGACAGTCCTGCCAGCAAGGAGCCCACCGATACCGCCTCCGGGACGGCACGCATGGATGTTTCGGCGTACGTCGATAAGCGAGGTAAGACGGTGGCGTACATCGGCAATCTGTTGCGTTCGACGCGCGCGAATCCAGCGCACTTTGACTGCTTTGGGCTGCATGAGTGGGCGATGGTGTATCGCCAGCCCGAGCATCGTCATCCGGAGCCCCTGCGGCTTGGTCAGGCAGGCACGGACGAGGTCGTCGAGGCCCACACGGTTCGATGTACGCACTTCGATGCCTTCCGTTTCTTCACGCCCGATGCCGTGCCGCTCAACGAGTTTGCACCGACGCGCGAGACACAGCCGTACTGTGAGCAGATGGGTTGTCTCCACGCCAACATGGACTTGTATAAATGGGCGACCAAGCTCGGCGAGGCGGTCCCCGGCGACCTGTGGGTGGATACTTTCGAGCTCGCGTGTAGTGCCCGTGAGTTGGATATGCGCGCCGCTCCCTATGATCTGCGGGATTGGGGTTTTGCGCCTATTCGCATCGAAACTCCCGAGGGCAAGGCAGAGTACGTCCGCCGCCAGCGTGAGCTCAGCGCGCGTGCCGATGTTCTGCGCGGACGTCTTCTCGAAGTGGTAGATGTCGCCTTGTCCACGCAGTAAAGTTGGCAAGAGTTACGTGCGCGTTTGTGCTTTACGACGAGGTCTGCTGCGAGTCGACAGTGCCGAGCACACTCAGCATAGAAAGGGCTAGAACGACATGGGACGACACGCCTCGGGTGAGAACAACTATCGAGTGGCTAAGGGGCCTTTTATTGCCGTCTTGGTCGTAATTGTTCTAGTGGCTGCGGTTTTTGCCTGGGTTAATTTGCGCAAGAGCAACGATTCGTCGATTGACGCTGACCGTGCACGGTGTACGAAGGGTGACCTGACACTGGTGGTGACCGCTGATCCTGCCGCGGTGGGCTCGGCACAGAAACTTGTGCAGGACTATGGCGAGTCGAATCCCGTGGTGAAGGACTTCTGTGTGCGGCCACAGATTACGGTGGCGGGCTCGCAGGAGGTTGTGAACGCCCTGGATGAGGCTGACGGTGCTGAAGCTAGTGAGGGAGCTCCGGAGGACCCCGCTGCGGGTGAAGCCGGTACCGGAATTATGACTCCGGGAGTCTGGATTCCCGCCGATGTCTCTTTCGTGGACCAGGCGAAGAACTCGGACAAGGTCAAGGTCAACAACCCCAAGACGTGGTTGCCACCGATTGCCAGCGGCGTGGCCTTCACAACCAATCGTGCTGACCAGCTGAACAACGCCACTTGGGAAGAGCTTGCGGGATTGCGCGTGGCCGCCCCCGGTGGCTCCGATGCGGCACTGTCTGCCGTAATCAGTGCTCGACTTGGCGGTGGCCCGGATGTCGCTCGCGAACGCGCGGACTTGGGTGAGGTCTACACCTCCAATACTCTGCTGACCATGCTCAGCCAGAATGTCGCTGACTTCGACGGCGTGGCCGCGACCCAGCCCATGCTGCAGATGGCCGGCGAGGGGCTGAAGCTGGTCTCCCCTGCGGATGCACCCCAGTTGCACGCGCCAGTTGTCACCTTTGGCTCCGGCGGCAAGATTGACGAGAACACGGCTCGCGCGGCCGAGGACTTCCGGAACTTCGCAGCAGATCATGGTGCCGACGGCGAAGCTGCTGAGAGCACTTTCAGCCCTGAAGTAGCGGAGAACTTTGGCGTGCTCTCGCAGATTCAGACGGATTCTTTTGCGCTGCCGCCAGCACTGGAGCAGCCGGACGCGCAACAGCCCGCAACTGCGGTGGGTTCGGCGCTCCTGCTCGCCGACACCTCCGAGGGCGTCGACGTCGGGGCGCTGTCTGCGGCACTGACCGGCGCTATCGATGCGGCACCTGGCGGCCGTTACGGCCTGTGGACATTCGCACCCGAGGTGAACCGCCTCGCGGAACTTCCCGCCCCCGATGACGAGACCAACAATGGCGCGGACGCCGTAAAGGGTTCGCTGGCCGAACTTCCGACCGGTGGTGAGGCACAGTTCTGGCCAGCGCTTATCGACGCCTACCAGGCCGCCCGCGACACCTACTCCCCTGACAAGCCCAACCGTCTCGTCGTGCTCACCTCGGGTCGCGATGCCTCGGGCGCCGATGCCGCCGAGTCTGTCGAGCGAATCAAGGAACTCGTTAGCCCGGACCGCCCGGTAACGATTGAGGTCATCGTGCTTCCCGACGGGGACAGCTCCAGCCCCGAGCTGCAGGAAGTGACAAATATTACCACTGGCTCTCTGCGCATTGCGGCTGACTACGGCGATGGCCTGGCCTCTCAGTTGGCTGCGGCTATTGGCACGGAGTAAATAGCAAAAACCGCCTCCATCTGGCCCAACCTCGGGAGAGGTAAGGCGGAACCAGTTGTGGAAGGCGGTTTTCGTTTAGTTTGTTTCGCTTCTATGAGCGGCGGCCGTAGCAGCGACGCCGCTATCCAGCCGTATCGTTGGCTGTTAGGAGATGCGGCGGCGACGACGCTCAGCCAGCTCGTCGATGCCAGTGCCCGGGTTCTCCTGAGTACCGTCGATACGCTCGGATGGGAAGGAGGCGATGGTGCCAGTCAGTTCCTTCATAATGCCCGGGACAGCGATGCCGAACACTCCCTGGCCACCGTTGAGTAGGTCGATGACCTCTTCATTGGAGCGGCACTGGTAGACGGTGCGACCGTCGGAAACCAGAGTGATGGTAGCCAGGTCATCGACGCCGAGGTCGCGCAGGCGGTCGACAGCCAGACGGATGTTCTGCAGGGAAATACCGGTGTCCAGCAGACCGCGGACAATCTTCAAAACGAGAATGTCGCGGAAGGAGTACAGACGCTGGGTACCCGAGCCCTTGGCGGTACGGATAGAAGGCTCCACCAGCTTGGTGCGTGCCCAGTAGTCCAGCTGGCGGTAAGAAATGCCCGCTACCTGACATGCGATGGGAACGCGGTAGCCAACCTGCTCGTCCGGCCCCATGTCGAACAGGGATTCCTGAACCGCGCGTGGCTCTTGCGAGTCCGACGCACGGAGCTCATTGTCGCCAAAGAGCGAACCGCTGTTGTCGTCGACCATATAAATTCTCCCGAGGTAGTTTCACTGCCGTTATTTATCTTTCGCCAAGGTTAATCGGCTGTCAATACATCACAGCACGACACGCCGAATCTCTAAACCTAAAGTTAAGGTTTAGAGTTTAACGTCACAGTTTCCCCAGCTCAAAAGCAACCCGGGAGAAAAACCGCAGGACGGGATGAAACTATAACCTAAGAAAAATTACCCCTTTTATGGGGACATTCAGCGACACGTCGGAAGAAATAAGCGTCACAACTACCTCAAAAGTAGCCAGCTATTCACTCCAGTCACAGGTTCAACGGTCGCCATCGGAAGCAGAATCGGTGCCACCGTCGGCTTCTCCATCAGACCTCTTATCCTCCACATCTCCATGCGGCTCGGCGAAGTAGTCAGCATCAATACTGTCGAGGAATTCCGCAAACTCCGACACCGATGCCTCGACAGAGTCAGTCTCCGACTCGTCGGCAAGCGAACCGCCATTGGTTGCGACGAGACGCGCCGCTACCGACGTGGCGTCGAGCACATCGCGCGCAACATACAGCGGGACCTCAAGCTCGCGAGCAATAAGGATGAGGTCGGAGGGACGCATATCTATCTCTGCGCCGCCCTCGAGCACCAGGCTGGCGATGAAAACGCCCTCATGCACGCCCGTGATCTGGCCGCGTAGGGCGCTCTGCCCCACCATGTCCAGCGAATCGACGAAGACCTCATGCATACCCGGGCGACGCTGCGTAGCGCCGGTCTCCCGGGCGGAGTACTCCGTCGCCGTCGCTAAATCGATCCAAATCGGGATAATCCGGTTGGTCTCTTCGGCATGCAGGAGCAGCGCTGGATCGCCCTCAGGAGGATGCGCCATCCAGTCTAGAAACTTGACTTCTACGAGTTTTTCGTCCATAACAGCGATAATTGTAGTGAGCCGCTATTTACGCGAGACTACCGACTACTTCCCCAGGTCCTTGTTAACCTGGCGCTTGACTAAAGTGCCGTGCAGCGTGACCATCAGCGCGGTCATCTCACGGCCCATTTCCACCGCCTTCTGCTTGCCGCTAGCCGCACGCGACTTACTCAGCGGACTAGCAGCGAGCGACACCAAGTCTGCCTCACGGGCCGCAGCGGTACGCACAGTTTTGAGGTGGCGGGCATCCAGGCCAAACTCAGCCAGCTTGACTGCCGTCTCAGTGACGAGCAGGTCATCGCCGTCGAACATGTTCAGCGTGTCCGGAGTAATCAGCCCGACTCGGACCAGTTCGGTAATGAACTTCTCACTAGCGCCGGTGCGCTCTGCCAGCTCCGCCTGCGTCAGCGAAACCACTGCAGCTTCGCGGAACTGATCCGCCGTCACCAGCGGAGTGACCGATGCCAGACCATCGCCACCTGCGTTGCCCGCATCAATTTCGTCGAGCTGCTCTTTAATAACCTTCAGCGGCAAATAGTTATCGCGCTGAACGGTGAGAATGTAGCGCAGGCGGTCAATGTCCGCTTGACTGTAGCGACGATAACCCGAGGAGCTACGCGACGGGCACAGCAGCCCCTCCGACTCGAGAAAACGAATTTTGGACAGCGTTACATCAGGGAACTCAACCTTGACTTCCTTCAGCACAGCACCGATGGTCTTCTTCTTGCCCACCGAGCGTGCTTGCTTCGCAGTGCTTTCCGACGAAGCCGGCTGCGCAACTGCTGATTTGCGTACTGCTGCCACTGGTCTTTTCCGAGCCTTTACAAAAATAAGCGGGTTAATGCCGACAGACGTCGGCATTAACCGATGTCGAATTAGTTACCGATAAGGAAGACGAGGCGGAACTTACCGACCTGAACCTCGTCACCATTAGCCAGAACCGCGGAGTTCTTCGGCTCGCGGTTAACGTAGGTACCGTTCAGCGATCCCACGTCGACAACCTCGTAGGAGTCACCGTTCTTGCGGAACTCTGCGTGACGACGGGAAACAGTCACATCATCGAGGAAGATGTCACTGTCCGGGTGACGACCAGCGGTGGTGACTGCCTGATCGAGCAGGAAACGCGAACCCGCGTTCGGCCCCCGCTTGACAACCAAGAGTGCCGAGCCCGCCGGAAGTCCTTCAACACCGGAGACCGTGGAGTCCGTGTTAGAGCTGGACTCCATTTCCTTCAGCAAATCTGCACGGAAGACCGAGGTGGTCTCGACCGATGCCTCTGGCTGGCCGCTATTGCTAGTCATATCTTTCCCTCCGGGATAACCTTGGGCGATTTACTCGTTACTTGTTAGATAATAGCGCCCCAACCGCTTTCGTGTTGTTATCTAATCCCAACCATGCTGTGACACAGCTCACCGACAAGGTATGTACAACATGATTGATATGCGTAAATACCGACATTGGAGAGCTTTCTCTGTGGGTGTACCTAGGCCGGTCACCTGAGAAATATTTTCAAATTGTTACCAAACCTGTGGTTACGGCTTACCTAAACATCGCTGCAATTGAGCCGACGACCGAGCCGCCACCATTGCTGAGTGGGTTGTCGTTGACCATGTAAGTCCACGTCGAGCTCGGGCGAGCAAGACCCGTGTCCTCCAGATGCGCGCCATCGCTGTCGATTTCGACCTCCTGGAAGGTCTGTACCGACTCGGTAACCGCATTGTTCACCAGGTTCTTAAAGGCGCCGATGGCGGCGCGGTGGAACTCATCAATGGGGCTTTCCTTAGCCAGCGCGCGCAGGTGAATCGACTCCCGCAGGTCATCGAGATCCGCCAGGTGGTCCGACCATCCGCGATCCAGGTGGCTCAGCATAATTTCCCGGGCAGCATCCTCGGCGACTTCGCGCCCGACCGCTGCTTCGACTTCTTTCGCCCGCGCCGATGCCAGCTTGGACAGTTCTTCCCAGGCAGCATTAGTAGTCAGCAGTTTCTCCCGGCGCTCATCCAGAATCTCGCGCTGGTCACCGATGAGCTTGTTGTACTTCCACGTCGTCGCATGAATCGACAGCATGGTCGCCTCTGTCACTCGCTGTGCGCGGTCGATGAACTGGTAGGCCCTCTTATCCCGGACACGGCCATCATCCTCGGGCAGCACGCTCAATGTCTCGCCAGCAGCGCCTTCAGAAATCACCGGGTCATCCAGGGAGACAAAGAACACCGACGAGCCCGGATCGCCCTGGCGCCCGGCGCGGCCACGCAGCTGGTTGTCCAGCCGATCCGTGCGGTGCTTGCCCAGGCCGATGACGCACAGGCCACCGCGCTCGACTACGGCATCGCGGTTGGATTCGTCTGCCCCGCCAAGGCGGATGTCGGTTCCTCGTCCGGCCATCTGGGTGGACACCGTGACGCGGCCAATATCGCCAGCATTGGCGATGACTTGGGCCTCCACCTCGTCATTTTTCGCGTTCAGCACCGAGGATTCGATGCCACGCAGGACCAGCGCATCGGCCAGGCGTTCCGATTCCGCCACGTCACGGGTGCCTACGAGTATTGGTCGACCAGTGCCGTTGAGTTCCACGACCTCGTCGACAAGCGCGGCGAACGCGTCGTCGGTGGTCGCGTAGATGCGGTCGGGCTCGTCGTCGCGGATGCATGGCACGTTGGGTTCGATGACGGAGACGTGGAGTCCGTAGAACTCGCGGAACTGGTCGCCCGCGGAGGTGGCGGTGCCGGTCATGCCGCAGGTGATGTCGTAGCGGGCGACGAGTTGCTGGATGGTCATGGAGTCGAGGATTCGGCCGCCCTCCGAGACCTGCAGCCCCTCCTTGGCCTCTACCGCCGCCTGTAGACCGTCCGGCCAGCGCTGCAGTTCCGCCACGCGTCCCTTCGAGGCGTCGATGAGCTGTACCTTGCCGTCGCGCACGATGTAGTCGACATCGCGCTGCAGCAACTCGTGGGCGTGCAGCGCAACGTTGACCTGAACCAGAGTGGTGCCGACATGTTCGGCGTCGTACAGCGAGCCGATGCCGAGCAGGCGTTCGACGCGTGCGGCGCCGGTGTCGGTGAGGAAGACGTTGCGGCGGCCTTCGTCGACGGTGTAGTCGTCGCCGAGCTGCAGGCGACGCACCACGTCGGTGATCTGTCCGGTCGGTGCGGTGCCAGGCTCATTGCCGGCAAGCACGAGCGGGACTAGCGCTTCATCGACCAACACGGAGTCGGCTTCGTCGATGATGGCGACGTCAGCAGGCGATTGCACGCGGTCCTCGACGGTCGGCGCGCAACGGTCGCGCAAGACGTCAAAGCCGAGTTCGTTGACGGCGGCGTAGACGATGTCTGCCGCATATGCTTTACGACGCTCCCCCGGACCATCCTGCGGCGAAATAGCCGCCACCGAGAGCCCAAAGAACCCGAACAGCGGTTGCATCCACTGCGCGTCGCGGCCTGCGAGGTAGTCGTTGACGGTCACGGAATGCACGCGGTGGCCACGCAGCGCGAACCCGGCTGCAGCCAGGGCGCCGGAGAGAGTCTTGCCCTCACCGGTGGCCATCTGGATAACGTCTCCCTCCATGAGCGCCAGTGCACCTTGCAGCTGCACATCGAAGGGGCGCATGGACAAGGTGCGCTGGGAGATTTCGCGGAGCGCGGCTAAAAGCTCCGGTGCGTCGGTGGCGTGTTGGCGGGTGAAGTCGGCGAGGTCGGCGTCGGAAAGCGCCTTTACCTGCGGCTCGAGCTCAGCGGCGCGTGCCACCAGCCCTACGCTGCGTTTTTGGTTACGCCCCTGCTTGCCGCTAAGAGCCTTCCAGAACCAATTAAACCCAGCCATCTTCTACCCTTTCCTGCGCACGTGTGGTTGTCGGCGCGTTCTGACTCACCAGAGTAATCAATCTGGGCCGGCCTTCGGAGTGTCAATCGCTGCCAGCGAATTTGCACCATATGTCTTTAGTCACATCTTGAGTTTGAAACAATGGAGTTAACACTTGTTACGAGCACATTCTTGTGATCATTTTTCGGAAGGACTTGAATCCCCTATGACAATCGAATTCATCCCCACCGCTGACCTAGTTGACGAGATCGGCCCGGACGTGCGTTCCTGCGATACACAGATGCGCAACCTCGGTGGTCGCCTGGAGTTCTGCGGCAAGATCTCCACGGTCAAGTGCTTCCAGGACAATGCGCTGCTGAAGAAGGTTCTCTCCGAGTCGTCTGAGGGCGGCGTGCTTGTCATCGACGGTGACGCTTCTGTTCACACGGCGCTGGTCGGTGACGTTATTGCGGGGCTCGGTAAGGACAATGGCTGGGCTGGTGTGGTCGTCAACGGCGCGATCCGCGACTCCAAGCTAATCGGTGAAATGGACTTCGGCTGCAAGGCGCTTGGCACCAACCCGCGCAAGTCCACCAAGACCGGCGAGGGCGAGCGCGACGTCGTTGTCTCCTTCGGCGGCATTGACTTCGTTCCGGGCGAGACGCTCTACGCTGACTCCGACGGTATTGTCGTGCGTTAGTGCGCTTGTGCGCTAGACGGCAAACGAAACCGTAAAGCAATAGCCGTAAACAAAAGCCGCCGCCTCCCGGAATCTTCCAGAAGACGGCGGTTATTTTTGTCGGGCTGACCGGATTTGAACCGACGACCCCCTCACCCCCAGTGAGGTGCGCTACCAAACTGCGCTACAGCCCGTGTGCACGAAAGTGCAACGAGCTATAGGTTACATCATTGGTGTTTGCTGGCGGAAATCGCCCCAGCCCCCTGCTTTTCCTGCGGCATTACTGCAGGTAGATGGTCACAGGCGTGGATGTCTCCGCCATCTGTCCCTCCGGCGGATCGATCGAGGCAACCTTGCCCATAATCGCGGCCACAGAATTGGTCTGATTGCCCTCCGCGTCGACGACGGTCACGTTCTGGTAGCCGTTGGTACGCAATTCCACCTCGACCGATGCCGGGCTCTTGCCCACCACGCCCTGCGGGATGGTGCCCCAGCCGCTGCTGCGCTCACCGGGTCCGGGGATAGCTGGCGGCGACTCGCGAAGTTGGTCGAGCTCCTGCTCGATGCGCTCACGAGTGTCGTTAATCGTGCCCGATGGGTCCAAACGATCAGTTGGGCTTGTCGTGGTTTCTTCCGGCGAGGTTGTCGTCGGTGTCGGGCTTGACGACGTCTCCTGCGTCGGCTCCGCCGTATTGTCGTTTTTGTCCTCGGTTCCGGAAGTAAAGGACAAAACCAAGGCTACCAGCGCGACTACGGCCACCATGGCGGCGATGGCCACGATGGCGACAGGCTTACCCCACCCCTTCTTGGAGTCATCATTGCCACTGTTGCCACGGTTATTACCGCGGTAGTTGCCGTTGTTCATGTCGCCGTAACCGCCTGCGCCACCTGCGGCGTACTGCTGGGTTGCGCCTGGCTGCTGGCTCGCCTGACCATAGCCGCGTTCTTCTTCAGAAAGCGGCGCCCAGTACTGGCCGCTACCCTGCGCGCCAGCGCCTTGCGCCCCGGCACCTCGCGAGTTCTCAAAACGTGTTTCATCGCCACGCTGGAGGAATTGTGTCTCAGAGGAGTCACCGCCAAAGTATTCGGTCGGCTGCTCGCCCGCGAAGTCGGCATCCGGGTTGTATCCGCGGTATCCCTCGTCCCGCGGAATGTAGCGAGTCGCGGAGTCATCGCCGTATGAGCTTGAGGAATCGCGTCCGTAGCTGTTGTCTCGGCCATCGTACTGAGAGCCGTCACGGTTGTTGCCGCGCCTGACCATTGTCAGTTCTCCTTATCGCTAATTTACTGAAACTCTAAAATGCCAACGAAAAGCCCAAAATGCAATTGCCTAAATCACATTTTGGGCTTTTCTCGGCTCAATTCGAGCGACTAGCAGGGCTTAACAGATCTTGCCTAGAGGCACTCCCTAGCAGCCTTCCTAGCGGCGCTTTTTCTTCTCGCGGACACGCACCGCGATGCGCACCGGTGAGCCCTCGAAACCAAATTCTTCACGCAGTTTGCGCTCCAGGAAGCGACGGTAACCGTGCTCCAGGAAGCCGGTCGTAAACAGCACAATCACCGGCGGGCGCGAGGATGCCTGGGTGGCGAACAGCACGCGCGGCTGGCGGCCACCACGCAGCGGTGGCGGGTTCTGCTGCATGATCGCACGCAACCAAGTGTTCAGGCGACCAGTGGAGATGCGCTTATCCCACGATTCCACGGCCTCCAGCATCGCCGGCTCCAGCTTCTGCACAGCGCGACCGGTCTTGGCGGAGATGTTCACCCGACGAGCCCACGGCACGTGTGCGAGCTGCTCTTCAATTTCGCGCTCGAGCAGGTCGCGGCGGTCCTCATCCATGAGGTCCCACTTGTTGTAGGCCACCACCAGTGCGCGACCGGAGTCGAGAATCATGCGCAGCACGCGCTGATCCTGCTCGGTAATCTGCTCGGAGGCATCGACCAGGAAGATCACGACCTCGGCGTTGTCAATCGTCGAACGAGTACGCAGCGAAGCGTAGAACTCGTGGCCCTTGGCGGTCTTGGTCTTCTTGCGGATACCAGCGGTATCTACGAAACGCCACAGCGTCTCGTCCATCTGCACCAGGGAGTCCACCGGGTCAACCGTGGTACCGGCCACGTTGCTGACCACTGCGCGATTTTCACCGGAGAGCTTGTTCAGCAGCGAGGACTTGCCCACGTTCGGCTTGCCCACCAGCGCCACGCGACGAGGTCCCGTCGGCAGCGACTTCGCACGCGGCACCTCCGGGAAGGAAGCCACCACTTCGTCCATTACGTCGGCATTGCCACGGCCGTGGAGGGCCGAGGTTGGGTGCGGCTCACCGAGCCCGAGGGCCCAGAACTCCGCGACGTCGCCAAGCTGCGAATCCGACTCAAACTTGTTGGCGGCGAGAATAACCGGCTGCTCCGCGCGCTGCAGGCGGCGGGCCATGACCTCTTCCGTGGCGGTGATGCCGACAGTGGTGTCGACGACCATGACAATCACATCGGCGGTCTCCATCGCAGTCTCCGCCTGGCGAGCAATCGCCGCATGCATACCCTTGGCATCCGGGTCCCAGCCGCCGGTGTCCTGCACCCAGAAGCGGCGTCCGCCCCATTCCCCCAGGTAGGAGATGCGGTCGCGGGTCACGCCCGGGAAGTCTTCGACAACTGCTTCACGACGGCCAATGAACCTGTTAACCATGGTGGACTTACCAACATTCGGACGTCCCACAATGGCCACGGTCGGAAGAGCTTCTTCCTCCTCGTCGCTCACGCCAAGCGCCGCGAAAGCGTTCTCCAGTTCTTCCCAGTCGGCATCGTCGTCGATCTGGCCGGTTTCGGCGCGCTCGATGGCTTCGGAGATGATCGTCTCGTGATCAGCAATCGTGCGGTCGATGAATTCATCTGCATTGGTGTGGCTACCTGCAGTGCCCGGCGCGTTTTCGCTCTCCACGTTTGCGACCAGGTGTCCGGCGGTGTCGTCCTCGGAGTCCTCGGAGTCACCCTCATAGTCCTCGAAGGAGCCCTCGAACTCCTCGTTGTCGACATCGTCCCAGTCCATGGTGGACCCCGGGTAACCAGCCTCAACGACATCGAGGACGTTTTCCACGACCTCTTCAATGTCCATCTCAGAGGTATCCAGAATGAACGCATCTTCGGCTGGCTTCAGCGGAGAGGTCGCACGGTTGCTGTCGAGTTCGTCGCGGCGGATGACGTCGGCAAGCACGGTGTCGAAGTCAGCCTCACGACCAGCAGCGATGTCCTGGTCGTAGCGGCGGCGAGCGCGGACCTCTGCGGAGGCGGTCATGAAAATCTTCGCCGGAACGTCCGGGAGAACGACCGTTCCGATGTCGCGGCCTTCCACCACACAGCGCACGGCCGATGTGGCCAGCGAGCGCTGGAGTGCGACCAGGTTGGTGCGCACGGCTGGAATCGCGGAGACCGCCGACACGTTGCGGGTGACCTCCGGGCCGCGAATCTCGCCAGAGACATCCTCGCCGTCGAGGAGGACGGCGGTGGAGTTCGGATCATCGGAGACTTCCAGCGGCAGGGCGGCCGTCGCCTTGGCCACGGCTTCCTCATCAGTCGGGTCGATGCCCTGGCGCAGCACCCACAGGGTGGCAACGCGGTACATAGCGCCGGTATCCAGGTATTTTGCACCCAGCTCGGTTGCGACCATCCGGGAGACAGTCGACTTGCCAGTGCCGGAGGGGCCATCGATGGCAACCAACAGCATGTCGTCAGTGTTCTGCTCGCTCATGTGGGCTCCTTCAGCTCCTTGGTTTTCTTCGTTCTTTTTCACTAGTGCCATTTACAGCCCCACCGCGTTGTAGAGGGAGGTCAGCTCAGCGCGGTTGAGTGCTCGCAGCGCTCCCGGGGTCTGCTCGCCCAGCTGGACAGTGTGAATCTTAGTGCGCACCAGGCGCTCGACCGGGAAGCCCGCAGTCTTGAGCATCCGGCGCACGATATGCTTGCGGCCCTCGTGCAGCTCGATGCGGACGATAGAGCGACCCTGCCAGACGTCGATGATCTGCGCCATATCCGCCTTGGCGATGCCGTCATCGAGCTCAATGCCCTTCTCCAGCTCGCGCATAACCTTGGAGTCGACCTCACCGACAACGGTGGCCATGTAGGTCTTAGTGACCTCGTAGCTCGGGTGCATCAGACGGTTGGCCAGCTCACCGTCATTGGTGAGCAGCAGCAGGCCCTCGGTGGCTGCATCCAGGCGGCCCACGTGGAAGAGTCGCTGACCAGCGCTGATCTTCTCACCGATGATGTCGCCCACACACGGGCGGCCCATGTCATCATGCATAGTCGACTGCACGCCACGCGGCTTGTTCAGGACGAAGTACTGCATGTCCTCATTGACGATGACGCGGGAACCATCAACGCGAATCACAGACGTGTTCGGGTCCACCCGCACGCCCTGTCGCGTCACAATCTTGCCGTCGACCTCGACGCGGCCTTCGTCGATAAGCTTTTCCGCCATGCGACGCGACGCCACGCCTGCCTGTGCGAGCACCTTCTGGAGGCGTACACCCTCGCCTGCTTCGCTGTGAGCGCGCTTGCCCGAGCCGCGGCGGTCCGAGTCCACGTGCTGGTGGCGCGCCGGGCGGGCGTTGGATACGTAGATGTCCTTCGCGTGGACGTTGGAGGTCTCCATCTTCGCGCCGCTGTCGCGACGGCTGCGATTGCGCTGCGCGTTAGTGGAGCCGTGTGCGCGGTTGGAGTGATTCTTACGGTTCTTGTGTGCCGGTGTGCCTTCTCGGCGAGCGGGTTTAGCCACTTGACCTACATCCTTTTCAAGCGTTGGAGAATGTTCTGTTTGTTAGAACGTCAGCGCCAGGCGACGCTGTTCTCTCCCCCCGTGGGCCCAAAATGGCCGGTGGAAGCAGGTTAATTAAGAGAATTACAGAGAAAGCCTCGCGCCTTGTCGTCTAGCCACCTTAGCACGTTTCTCGCAAAACGCCAGCTTAACGACGTCCCGCGCGGCCTCTATCTACAGCCCTGCGGCCCACTCTCGCACGCCCGGCAGCCACTGCGAAGCTTTCGCCACAAACTCCTGCCGGCCCAACGCTCCCGCTCCCGCCTGCACCGACCCCAGCAGCGGCACCCCGGTGACGCGTGGCAGTTCTTCCAGGTTCGTCTCGATAATCGGGTCGACATCCGCCGGCAGCGAGCCCCCGACCAGCGCCGTGACATTGGCCCCACGGCCCCGCGCCACCTCAACGGTAAGCTCCGCCTCGTTCAAGCACCCCAGACCCAACCGTGTCACGACCACCATCTGACTACCCGGCAACAACCCCGCCAGCTCCGGCAGCGCCCAGTCTTCGCCGAGCCTCACCAGCAGACCGCCCGCACCCTCCACGAGAACAACACGATTCGGCCCGTCGATAAGCTTGATCTTCTCCGCGATCTCCGTGGCCGACGGCAGGCGCATGCCCGCGCGCTGCGCCGCCGCCACCGGCGCCATCGGCTCGGGGTAACGCTCGAAACCATGCAGATTATCGATCCCTGTCAGCTCCGCGACAGTATCCAGATCACCGCCGTCAGGGCCCGGAAATCCAGTCTGAATTGGCTTGACGACGTGCACCTCCTTACCCTCCTCGCGAAGTGTCGCCGCCAGGGCTGCCGTACCGATGGTCTTTCCAATATCGGTACCGGTGCCGGTAACAAGGACGATGCTCATGGTGGTTGGTGCTCCTTTTTGGTGGTGTGTTGCTGTGTTGTTTGCTGCGTTGTTGTGTTGTTGGCTGTGCAGCTTGATGCGTTGCTGTGTTGCGTTGTTGGCAGCGCTACTTGCGTTTTTCCTCCGCGGCGACGATGGCGGCGATGGCCTCGCAGATGCGGTCGACCTCGTCATTGGTGCTGATATACGGCGGCATGGTGTACACCAACTTGCCGAATGGTCGCAGCCACACCCCGGCATCGACAGCCGCTGCGGTGGCCAGACCCATGTCCACTGGGCGCTGCATTTCCACGACACCGATTGCGCCAAGAACACGCACGTCGGCCACAGCATCGCTGCTGGCTAGGGGCTGGAGCTGTTCGCGGAGTCGGGACTCGATGCGCGGGACATCCTCACGCCACTGCCCTTCTGCAATCAGGTCGAGCTGTGCGCAAGCCACCGCACAGGCCAAGGGGTTGCCCATGAAGGTGGGGCCGTGCATGATGCCTCCGCCTGCACCACTGGAAATAGTACGAGCCACGTCGGCGGTGGTGAGGGTGGCTGCGAAGCTCATAAAGCCGCCGGTCAGCGCCTTGCCGACACACATAATATCCGGCACAATCCCGGCCGCCTGCGTCGTGAACAGGTCGCCAGCACGGCCGAAGCCGGTGGCAATCTCATCCGCGATGAGCAGGATCCCGTGCTGGTCACACAGTTTCCGGAGCCCCACAAGCAGCTCGTGGTCATGGAACCGCATGCCACCCGCTCCTTGGACTACCGGTTCAATGATGATGCCGGCGACGGAGTCGTCGATAAGCGAATCGAAGTGCGCGAGATAACGTGCGCGTTCCTCTTCGGTTGCGCCGCGGGCCGGTGGTTTGTCGGCGAAGACCTGCGGAGTCCACTGCCCCGTCCACAGCGAATGCATGCCGCCCTCGGGGTCGCAGACGGTCATGGGCGCGCGAGTGTCGCCGTGATAGCCGCCGCGCCACGTGGCCAGGCGGGTGCGCTCGGGATGGCCAATGGCCTGCTGATACTGCAGCGCCATTTTGATCGCCACCTCGACGGAGACCGAACCCGAATCCGAGTATAAAATGGCATCAAAGCCGGGGCCTGCGAGCTTTAGGAGCTTCTCCGCCAGCTCAATAGCCGGACGGTGTGTGAGTCCGCCGAACATGACGTGCGACATCGTGGTGGCCTGCTTCTGCGCGGCTGCGACCAGCTTCGGGTGCGAGTGGCCGTGGCAAGCGGCCCACCAGCTGCTCATGCCATCGATGAGGGTACGGCCGTCGGCAAGGTGGAGGTTCACGCCCTCGGCGGACTCGACCAGCTTGGGCGCGACCGGCGACGGGATGGGGCCGTATGGGTGCCAGATGTGTTCGGCGTCGAAGGCTGTGAGATTGGCGATGGCTGGCTGGGTGGGCGGTTGGGAGTGCGGCTGTGCGGGCGGTTGGGCGGTTTTCGGGGCTGTCATGATACTCAAGCATAATACCTGTACAGCGCCAGACTTGAACGACGTTCGGGGTTGGCGGTGGAACTTCTCGCAAGGATTACAGATAGTCTCAGCGACTTTACGACACCCATGTCACCTCGTGGCAGCTGTGGAGGTGGCATGAGGTGACACCGGTGTCGTGAAGTGGAGTTTTGGGGCTGCGGATGGCTGTGGAAGCGGGCCGAGAGCGGCAGTGCCGATGCCGCCTAGTACAGCCGCCCCGCCTGGCTCCACACCTGTCGGCGACGCATGGCCAACTCGGCCGCCTTACCTGTGATCGTGATGGGCTGCCGTGCGAAGGCGTAGTTTCCGCGATAGCAACTGCCACCATTTGCCAGGTGACGTCGGATTTCCGTGGCCGCTTTCCGCAAAGTGGCTACGGCGGTGCCGTCGAAAAGCTGTGCCCAGACGATCCGGATGACATTTAGTCCGAGATTCTTCAGGCGCTTTTCGCGCTCCAGCTCCTTTGCGATTGCCACCTGCGTGTCCGCGACCCCGCCATCGGTGTATTTCATACGGCCATCGAACTCGACGACCAGCCCAAGTTCGGGCAGGTAGAAGTCCACACGCGCGATGAAGCCACGATCATCCCGAAAGGAAACCTGCTGAAGCAACGGAGCCCGAGAATCGTCGACAGAAGCTAGCCCCGCCTGGACGATTGCTTCTTTAGTGAGCGATTCCCCAATGCTTTCCGACGACGCTGTCGCTTGCCTCAACAACCTCCTGGCCTGCGCATTTCCCGGAGCGCGAGGATATGCAGCCAACGTAGCCGACAGTTCCTCGGTATCGGTGTGGCGCTGGAGGGCGGCGTCGGCAAGCACTAGTGCATTGTGCGGGGTGCGGGAACGGCAGACGTCGATGACGGACTTTGGGACATCAGTGACGAGGCGGCCATCGACTTCTACGATGTCCTCAGGGAGAATCCGGCCGGAGACGCGGATGAGGCGATTGTGCGGCCGGTAGGAGCCGTCCGGCGTGCTTCGCGATTGCCCGCGCGTGCGACCGGAGTTGGCTATCGCGATGGGAGTGTTGTGCGTGAGTAGAGGTAAACCGTGGAGAGCAGCGGCGGCATCGCGGGTGATTACGGTGGCGGTGCCGCGATGGACGAGCGCTTTGATTTCCAGGACGTAGCGTTCGGTGGTGTTTAGGGGGAGCCACCTGTCGACTGGCACGTACGCGCCGTGTGCGAGCCACAGGAGGCTGCCGCTTTTGGCTCGCTGGCGGAGATCTCGGTCGGAGTGCTGGCCGATTCGGGAAATTGCGAATGTGCTGGGGCGGGCGCATTCGCGCTGCTGGCCGGTACGGATGATGTTGTCGGCGTCGTAGCTCCACTGCGGCATCGGTTTGCGCTCCTGAGGTCCAGGCAACTGCTGGTTGGTGGGTGGTGGTGTGAGTGTTTGCGAGTTGGCGAGTTGGCGAGTGTTTGCGAGTTTGTGAGTGTTACGTTCTCATTTTTGGGCTCACACGGAGGCTCAGGAGGCATCGATTGGGCGTCGACTGTGGATAGTTTGCAGTTTTCGGGAGTTATCCACAGGAGCCGGTGGGCGCGGTGTGAGTGCGGTGAGTGCGGTGAGTGCGGTGAGTGCAGTGAGTGCGGTGAGTGCGGTGAGTGCGGTGGGGGTGTGGTGGGGGCAAAGGCTCGCAGTGAGCTGTAGCGAGCAGCAAACCCAGCCCAAAATGCGACTTCACGACACCCATGTCACCTCGTGGCAGCTGTGGAGGTGGCATGAGGTGACACACGTGTCGTGAAGTGGGTTAGCCGATGGAGCGATCCCCGCTACGCCCCGCTCAGCACGACTAGCCCCGCCCCTCCATCTAGCCCCACCTAGTCCAACGGCTCGTCGATCAAGTCGACCTCTGGCAACAGCGGAGCCAGATCCGGCAACTGGTCCAGCGAATCAATCCCCAGCAGCTCCAGGAACAGCGTCGTCGTAACGTACAAATGCGCGCCGGTTGCCGGGTCCTCTCCGGACTCCGCAATCAGACCGCGCGCGACCAGCGTGCGCATCACACCATCAACATTGACACCGCGCACACCGGAGACCTGCGCACGCGTGGCCGGCTGTCGGTACGCCACCACTGCCAGCGTTTCCATAGCTGCACGTGAGAGCTTCGACTGCGAGCCATCCAGCAAGAATCGCTCGACCGCGCTGGCATGCGCGGGAGCTGTGTAGAAGCGCCAGCCCTCATCCGTCTCCCGCAGCTCAATACCGCTGCGACGTGCACGGTATTCGTACTCAATCTCGCGCAGCACGTCACGGACATCACTTGCGGAAACATCCAGCGCCCGCGCCATATCCTCCGCCGCCACCGGCGTATCGACTACCAGCAGAATCGACTCCACGCCTGCGCGCAACGGGTCAATGGGCGGCAACTGCGCCGAAGAAGCAGACGCGGGCTCCACGGCCTGCTCGGATGGTGCGGAACTGGTTTCGCTCATGCGCGTCAGATTACGCAACTTCCCGCGCCGGGCGCCAATCAACTGGGCGCTAATCAGCTGATAGCACCAGCCCAACCAAGCCCAGCCCAACCCAGCCCGACCAAGCCCAGCCCAGCCCAACTCGAACCCAGCTCGAAGCCGGCCCAACAGCCAGCACAGGCCACCTACTCCCAGTTCGCCGCCGCCACGACAGCCGGATCCACGTCCAACCCGGTCCAGGCCACGTGGATTTCCTCCAGCGCCTCCTCTTGCTCCACACCGATTGCCTTGGCTCGGTAGAGCTCCAGCAGCGCGAGGAACCGCCCAACAACCTCCATGGACACGCGGCACTCCGAGGTCAGCTGCGTAAACGTCAGCCAGGTCCCCTCGCCTGCCAGCCGCAGCGAGTCCAGGATTTTGCCCGCCTGCTCCGGCACAGACACGGGCACGCCATGGATGTGCCCGACACCGACTTCCTCCGGGGGCTTCGGTCGCATCACGACGGCCGCAAACTCGGCAAACTCCCCGAGCGTCATGCCCAGGCGCACGGGCGGCAGCAGCTCCTCGAACTGCTTATCCGGCCCCACGGCCCGCGGATAGCGCCGCGGCGCGGTCTTCTGCCACTCCTCGAACTGGTCGGCCACCTTGCCGTACGCCTGGTACTGCAGCAGTCGGGCAAACAGCAGGTCGCGCGCTTCTAGCAGTTCGAGGTCTTCTTCGCTGTCGACGTCGCCACGCGGCAGAAGCCGTGCGGTCTTGAGGTCGAGCAGCGTCGCTGCCACGACGAGGAATTCGGTGATTTCGTCGAGGTCGCTGACTGCGTCGAGGCTGCGCGTGTACGAGATGAACTCGTCCGTCACCGCCGCCAGCGCGACTTCGGTGACGTCCATCTTTTTGCTGCTGATGAGCTGCAGCAGCAGGTCGAAAGGCCCGTTGAAGTTCGCGAGCGCGACGCGGAAGCCGGTGATCTCTTCCTGCACGCCCTCGCTTGACGACGGTTCGGGGGTGTAACTATCCGGGGAAGCCACCTATTATTTGCGGCCTTTGCGCTCGATGACCTCGCGGGCCAGGTTGCGGTACTGTGCCGCAGCTGGGGTGTTCGGCGCCCAGGTGGTGATGGGCTCGCCAGCGACGGAGGTTTCCGGGAAGCGGACGGTACGGGTGATGACCGTGTCGAAGACCTTGTCCCCGAAGACCTCGATGAGGCGTTCCATGACTTCCTTGGCGTGGCGGGTCCGGCGGTCGAACATGGTGACCAGGATGCCCGAGACTTCCAGGTTGAAGTTAAGGCGGTCGCGGACCTTGGCCACCGTGTCGGTGAGCAGTGCCAGACCGCGCAGGGAGAAGTACTCCGCCACCATCGGGATAATGACTCCCTCAGCGATGGTCAGCGCATTGACGGTCAGCAGGCCCAGCGACGGCTGGCAGTCAATGATGATGAAGTCGTAGTCGTTCATCACTGGGCGCAGTGCGCGTCCGAGGGCCTGTTCGCGGCCGACTTCGTTGACAAGCTGGATCTCCGCAGCCGACAGGTCAATGTTGGCCGGGACGAGGTCCAGGCCGGAGACCTTGGTGTGGTGGATGGCATCGCGGACATCGGTGGTGTCGTCGACGATGAGGTTGTAGACGGTCAGGTCGAGTTCCTCGTGTGGAACGCCGAGACCGGCGGATAGTGCGCCTTGCGGGTCCAAGTCAACGAGCAGGACTTTACGGCCGAACTCCGCCAGCGCCGCCCCCAGGTTAATGGTCGAGGTGGTCTTACCCACGCCGCCCTTCTGGTTACACATTGCCAGGATGACCGCGGGGCCATGACTGGTCAGGGGTGCGGGTTCCGACAGCTCACGTGCCGGACGACCGGTGAGACCGAGTTCAACTCGATCGGCCTCAAACAACCCTTCTTCAGCCACAGTCAATCCCTCTTCCTTGAAGATTTCTCATTAACTCTAATGCGCCATATATTACGGCACATATTACCGCGAGTATTCAGCCCGTGGGTGAGCCCCCGCCCAGACTCGTCGCATATTCTCCGCGGTAATCATGGTGTAAATCTGGGTGGTCGTCACCGAGGCGTGCCCCAGCAGCTCTTGGACCACGCGCACATCGGCCCCGCCCTCAATCAGGTGCGTGCCAAAACTGTGGCGCAGCGTATGCGGGGAAATTTTCACCTTCAGCCCGGCGCGCTCACCCAGTTCCGCCAGCGTATTTCCCGCCGACTGCCGAGACAGCCTGCGCCCCAGCGAGTTGATAAACAGTGCCGGCCCGGAGTTCGCCCGCACCCAGCTTGGCCGCCCGCGTGTCAGCCACGCATCCAGCGCCGCCATGGCCGGCGATCCCACGGGCACGATGCGTTCCTTGCCGCCCTTGCCGCGCAGCAGCACCAGGTTGGTTTCGCGGTCCACGTCATCGATGTCCAGGCCGGTGACCTCGGAAACGCGCGCACCTGTCGAGTACAGGAACTCCACCAGCGCGCGGTTGCGCAAATCCGTCACGACAGCGGTGCCGTCGTCGGGGATGGACTCGATAAGCCGGGTGACCTCATCAATGCTGAGCGCCTTTGGATACCGCGAGGGCTGCTTCGGCGGCGCCACCCGCTTGGCGACATCCACATCCAACGCGCCCTCACCCACCGCGAACTTGTGGAAGCTCCGCACCGCGGACAGGGATCGCGTCACCGAGGTCGGGGCCAGTGCCGGCCTGCCCTCTGACTTATCTCCCCGCGCGAGATACGCCAGGAACTCTGACACATCCTGCTCGGTGACCTGCGCCAATTCCGTGCGCCCAATCTCCCGCAGATAGGTGCGGTACTTCTCCAAGTCGCGCTTATAACTGGCGAGCGTATTCGCCGACAGGCCCTTTTCCACCGCGAGGTAGGTCACGAAGGCGCCGACAAGCGGATCGATCGAACTCATCGGATGCGTTTCAGGTCCGCGCCGGCGCCGAGCCGCTCCGTCCGGCGCTTCGCCAGGGCCATCGGTCGAATGTCGAACGGCTCCGCGACCGAGCGTGGCGTCGTACCCCTCAGCAGCACCTCCGCCGCCAGCAGAATGCCAGACAGCGCGATGCCGTTGAGGATCTCCCCGCGCAGCGCCATCGCCACCGCTTCATCCACCGCGATCCACGACGCAGTCATGTCCGCTTCCTCATCGTGGGCTTCCGGCTTATCGACGGCACGGAGACCCCTGGCCAGATAAATCCGAACCGCTTCCTCTGCGAAGCCGGGCGAGCTGAACATATCTGTAAGCAGGGACCAGGACTCGGCCTCCAGTCCGGCTTCCTCGACCAACTCGCGTTTGGCGGCCTCCAGTGGGTCCTCGTCCGCGACATCGAGAAGACCGGCCGGCAACTCCACCAGACGCTTCCCTGCCGCCTGCCGCCACTGATTCAGCAGGTAGAGGCGGTTATCCTCATCTGCGGCAACGACTGCGACAGCGCCGAAATGCTCCACAACCTCGCGGGCGGACACATTCCCACCCGGCATTTGCACCTGATCGCGACGAACCGCGATAATAGGTGCCTCGAGAACAATTTCGGAATCAACAACGTCAAATTGGTGCGCCATGAGATTTACTCTAATAGGTAGGCCGGATTCGACCTCGCGGAGCTAAGCTAAGCGCGTTTGAGAGCTGCGGCGATGAGGCCGTCGAAAAGCGGATGGGCGTGGGTGGGGCGTGACTTCAGCTCCGGGTGCGCCTGCGTGGCCACGAGGTATGGGTGCACGTCCGTGGGGTATTCGACGAATTCGACGAGTTTGCCGTCCGGCGAGGTGCCCGAGATGACCAGGCCAGCTTCTGACAGTTGGTCGCGGTAGGCGTTGTTGACCTCGTAGCGGTGGCGGTGGCGCTCGGTGACCTCAGTGGTGCCGTAGAGGTCGGCGACGACGGAGCCTTCGGCAAGCTTCGCCGGATAGGAGCCCAGGCGCATGGATCCGCCCAGGTCAGCCTCACCAGAGACGGCCTGCAGCTGCTCCTCCATCGTGGCGATGACCGGCTCGGCCACGTTTTCATCGAACTCGGTCGACGACGCGCCTTCAACACCTGCGGTGCGCGCCGCCTCAATGACGACGCACTGCATGCCCAGGCAGATTCCCAGCAGTGGCGTACCGGTTTCTTTGGCGTAGCGGATGGTCGCAATCTTGCCTTCGATTCCGCGACCGCCGAAGCCGCCGGGGATGACGATCGCGTCAACGCCGGCCATGTTCTTCTTCAGCCCATCTGGGGTTTCGCAGTCATCGGAAGCGACCCAGCGGATGTTCGCCTTCACGCGGTGGGCGAAACCGGCTGCGCGCACGGCTTCCGCGACGGACAGGTAGGCGTCCGGCAGGTCAATGTACTTGCCGACGAGAGCCACCGTGACCTCGCCCTTCGGGTTGTGGACGCGCTCGAGCAGGTCACCCCACACGGCCCAGTCCATGTCACGGAACGGCAGGTTAAGGCGGCGAATGATGAAGGTGTCCAGGTGCTCGTCGTAGAGGACCTTCGGGATGTCGTAGATACTCGGCGCATCCGGGCAGGACACCACGCCCTCGCGGTCGATGTCGCACATCAGCGCGATCTTGTTCTTGAGCGAATCGGGGACGTCGCGGTCGCATCGCAAAACGACGGCATCGGGAACCAGGCCAATCGAGCGGAGCTCGGCCACCGAGTGCTGGGTGGGCTTGGTCTTCAGTTCCTTGGAGGGGCCGAGGTACGGAACCAGCGACACGTGTAGGTAGAAGACGTTCTCGCGGCCGACGTCGTGACGCACTTGGCGTGCGGCTTCCAGGAAGGGCTGCGACTCGATATCGCCGACGGTGCCGCCGATTTCGGTGATGACCACGTCGGGCTTTTCGCCGTTCGCGTCGGCATTCCCCATAGCCACGATGCGGGATTTGATCTCGTCGGTGATGTGCGGGATGACCTGGACGGTCTGGCCGAGGAATTCGCCGCGACGCTCCTTGGCGATGACCGAGGAATAGACCTTGCCGGTGGTGACGTTGCCGCCGGCGGAGAGGTTGCGGTCGAGGAAGCGCTCGTAATGCCCCAGGTCCAGGTCGGTTTCTGCGCCGTCTTCAGTAACGAAGACCTCGCCGTGCTGGAAGGGGTTCATGGTGCCCGGATCCACATTGAGGTAGGGATCGAGCTTCTGCATAGTCACTTTCAGACCACGCGAGGTGAGCAGGCGGCCGAGCGAAGCCGCAGTTAAGCCTTTGCCGAGGGAGGAGGCAACGCCTCCCGTAACGATGATGTATTTCGTAACCACGGGACTTCAGAATATCGCCTGCGCGGGTGTGAGCGCAAGCGACTTTTCACAATGGCGGAGGATGTTTTCACATTTGGGTAACTCTTTGGGGTTTTCCGCAGGGCTTGACGACGGCCTTAGATGCAGCCACGGTTGCGGTGCACAGCCGGAATCGTAGCCCGAACCGCGACTGCGGTGCATCAATGCACAAACGCGATTACGTCGTTACCCTCGGGGCTATGACTGATTTTACGAATAAGACCATTGCAGTATTGGCCACCGACGGATTCGAGGACTCCGAGCTGACGAGCCCGGCTGAGGCCGTGAAGGATGCCGGTGCGACCGTGCACGTTATCTCTACCGAAGATGGCTCCATTGAGGGCAAGAATGGCACGAAGGTGGACGTCGATAAGCTCACCAGCAGCGTTTCTGCCGATGATTACGATGCCCTGATTCTGCCGGGAGGCACTGTGAATGCGGACCAGATTCGTATCGATAAGGATGCCGTGGCCCTGGTGAAGGGATTCACCGCAGCCAATAAGCCGATTGGCGTGATTTGCCACGGCGGTTGGATTCTCACCGACGCGGATGCACTGAAGGGTCGCACGATTACCTCCTATATCAGCGTCAAGACCGACCTGGTGAACGCTGGCGCCAACTGGGTCGACGAGGAAGTTGTCGTTGACGGCAACCTGATTTCCTCCCGCACCCCGGCTGACCTTGAGGCTTTCAACAAGGCGCTCGTAGAGAACTTCTAGGCCACTCGGCTGTCCCAAGACTCATCAAAGGAGGGCTGTTGCCATGACTTCATATTGGGATAACCCAAAGTCACTGTGGGATCAGATTCCACAAAATGATCAGGAAGATGCTTCCGAGCAGCAGCCTTCCGCGCCGCAGCCCTCCACTCCTGGGCAACCTCCCGCACCTGAGCAGCAACCTCCCGCACCTGAACAGCTTCCGCCACAGCAAGGGCGCTACCAGGGATTGCTCTCGCACAACAACATCGTTATCCAGCAGATTCGAAACTTCATGGCGGATGATTTCGACATCCTGGATACCGAGGGCAATTGCATCGGCAAGATTGAAACTACCGGCGGCACGCTGAGCCGCATGTTTATGGGCTCCCGTCGTCTGACCGTGTCCGAACCAGACGGCACTCCGGTGTTCGTTATTACCGATCCGACCGATTTCGCCCTTGACAGTTACGAGGTCTACTACCCCGACCCGCAGGCGACATCCTCTGAAGGCAAGCAGCAGACCGGAGCAGAGGCTTCGCGCCTATTGGCAACGATTCAGCAGAAGTTTGCGTTCTTTAAGCGGCGGCTGGAAATTTCCATTCCCGGTTTTGCCAATTGCGAGGTCGACGGCGACGTTTGGCATTACGACGCAACCTTCAAGATTAATGACATCGAAGTTGCACAGATGTCACGCAAGTGGTCGGGGTTTACAAATTTCCTATCCGGCAATGAGCGTTACATGCTCCAGCTCAAGAATGATTTGCCGCCACAGCTACGAGCAGCCATTATTGGCGCTGCAATCGCCTTGGATTTGATGGCGAAAAAGGCGCGCTCCGACAGCTAGTGACTGCTGCCGACAACGCGCCCTAACCCTTGTCCGGTTCTACTGCCGGTTACTGTCACGGTTGCGGCTATCGCTACCGTGCCCCTGCAGCTTCCGCAATACGTCCGTCCATTTCCGTGATGCCGTCCGAAACGGCATTGACGTTTTCTGAACGCACACCAGCATTGTCATTGATGCCGCCTTCAACAACAGCGGTTACTGGCACGCACGGAACCTCAACATTGCGCCCCAGTGCATTGGCTACCAGCGCAATTGCCCGCGGCGAGAAAGTCAGACCAATGTGGCCCGACAGGTCCGCCGAGCAACCGTCCTGCAGGAGGATATTGTTGGACGTTGATGCCTGCCACTGGCTTGCAGCCATTGGAGTGACGGCTTCGTCAACCTGGGTAGAGATTGCAACATAGTTGACACCCGGCTGCTCCAAGCCGCCCTCATTCATCTCGGCCATGAACTCGCTATGCTGCAGCAGATCCACCAGGCTCGGGCTGACAATGTACCCCGCAGCCTTATTGCCAGCATTGTCGAACTGGTCGAGCTGCTCCAAACCATAGGAGATACCGAGCAGCGATGTGCCGTGCAGGACGCCCGCCAGGGACACTACCGTGCCGATACCCCGGCCCTGCTCCTGCTTGGCGTACGCAGCAGCCAAAGCACCGCCTGCAGAGTGGCCAACAATGTCGACCGCGGTCGCACCAGTTTCGGCCTTGAGCGTGTCAATCTTCTCAGTCAACTCCGCCAAGGCAGTGTCCAGCGGGGTCATGTTGCGCATAGTTGGAATAGAGCCCAGTACTGAAAACTCGTCAGGGCCAAGCTTGCCGACGTTAAATGCGTACAGACACTTACCCATTGCCTTTAACTCCGGAGCCATGCGGGCATAGGTCTGGTATGAGTTCGAGTTCATCCCGTGGATCATGACCACCGGATTCTCACCAGGAGCAGGAACACACTGCACATTCGTGCCCTCTGGACTGATGTTTTCCGTCATCCCCTGATTGACCATGACGGTGGGGAAATCATTCGCCTTTGGCCCCCACTCGCCCATTTCGGTCCAGGACAGGACCTGATCATTACCAGTTGCCGAAGCCGGTGCGGCAGCCGCGATAGGAGCCGCTGCCATAGCGACACCAGCTGCGGCTACCAGTGCTGTGACCGACCGTGCCAGCTTCGAAAATGCCCGATGAGTGCCCATGATTACTCCTTGCATAGAGCAGTGAATAGTAAAACGGTTCCAATAAGAACTACGGCATGGGCAAGAGCAAAAACAGGCTATGAATAGCTATCGTACCCTGAAAGACAGCCGATTAAAGCCCCTAAATAGGGTTAATAAAATGTGAACTAAATATAACTATAATACTATCCGCCTCCAGCTCTGCAGGCTTTTAAAGTGATACCGACCACAGGTCAAAACAAGCCACGCGTTCGTTGCAATACCACAGGATTGCTACCGATAACTAAATCGCCGGTGAGATTAAACACCTGTTCCATCATTACTTTGGGCAGCGAGCGATGCGGGTGCTCGATACCTCCAGCAAGGAAACCGAGTCACCGATTGCAGAAAACAGCGAAAGCACCTTTCACCTGCCCGTACATTAAGATAGTTCACATGCGCAAACGACACATATTCGCCCTCGCACTGACTATTCCAGCACTGTGCCTTTCGGCGTGCTCCAACGGAGAACCGGAAAAAGCACCGGAGCCGACTACCGTTACAAAAAACCGTCACCAACCCAGAAAGCAGCACAGAATCGACGACACAATCCACTACCAAGACCCCTAACCCGTCGACACCCCCGACCCGGACAACGGAAAGCCCCGGGGCCGCTGGTTACACCGGCGCCCCCACTGGTGAGCCGACAGCTATAAACAAAACAATTTCACATTGTGCGAAATCCTCGCAGGGACTCTACGAACAAGGCACCACCTGGTTTACCGACGGCACCTCCGGCTGGACACAGTATTGCGCCAACAATTTCTATGACGGCCCTTCCACGAACACCGCCCCGGAGCCTCAGAACAACGAGCCATCCCCGTGGGTTCAAGGCCAAATCGACTGGGCTGATTGCCTGAACTCTGGCCATTCCGAGGAAGAGTGCCGCGCGATGTTGAATTAAGAACGCGATATTAACGGGCCTACGCCTCGCTAGATGGCGCAAACATCACCGCTCTGAACATTTCGCTTAACGACGGTGCGTTTGGCCCATATTTCTCATCTTGAGCTACCCATAGAAAATTCCACAGGAAAAAGAAACATGCCCAACGAAACATCCCCGCCACCTTTTAATTTGCCACGACTGCTCAGAGCCGACCAGTTTGCTGAGGTGGTTCATCAACTAATCTCCCCACCGAAAGATGGGCATCTGGAGTACGACCAGATAAGTCAGGGCGAAATAATCTCTAAGGCTGTTGAGCACATTGAATCCGCCCTCAATCATGCCGTCGACTCTAGGGAACGTAACGAAGACCCCGCACCATGGCCTGATTTTGAAGAAATTCTTCATGTCACGAACAAAGCAGTGGAAGACGCACTCGAAATTGCCAAATTAGCGGACGACTGGGACGGCTGCGAGATAGGTGGTGCCTGCGCAGACCTAATTCTGGATATCCACCCGAGAGTTGTCGCAGCTGCAAAGGTGCCGCCCACAGAACTAGCTCAGTGGTTTATAAATTATGACGGTCTAGCAGAGGCCTGGGATTATAAGCTTGATCCGGTGGCATACGCTCCCGCACTCGGCCCCCAAGGCATGAAAATCATCCTGGACTGGGTGGAACAGCTCCGAGAATCGCTGGCTGATCCGACGAACCGTTCAAATTGGTACCTCGAGCAATTAGTCGACCACATGGATGAACGGTTGGCAGTGCTTTCGGAAACTGCTGATGAGTCTGTTAACCCTTCCGCGTCAGAAAACCACAACTGAATTCGAAAATACGAACACTTTCGACACCAAACCGAATTGACTTTATGCGCAATCCTCCTACAAAATAGAATATGTGAAGCGGGCCGGAGTCGTTCGGTTATCAAACTATAATGATTAGCCTGACCCTGATTGGTCGGGCGTTTTCGGACGGTATTTACACGCCCGTTTCACACCCCATTCTTTTAGATGCAATTGCGGAAACGGGGAGACGGCATCGTGGACTCTCTGCACAACTTTAGTTTCGAAAACACTCCCCAACAGGTAAGAGCTAGCGAGAAGCAAGTGCAGAACTCTGCCGGGGGCTTTACCTTCGAGCTAGATGACAAAGCTCGTCTGCGTCGTTTTCTCATTCTTGGTGTCGAAGGTGGCACGTTTTACGCAAATGCAAGACACCTTGCGTTCGACAATGTTCAAATCCTCCAGCGTATGGCGGTCAACGATCCAGTAACCTTGGTCGACACGATTGTCGATGTATCCGTCAGCGGCGCGGCCCCAAAGCAGCAGCCTGCGCTCTTTGCACTAGCCTTTGCTGCATCGGTTCCCCAGTCTTCCCAGGCAGCGCTAGCTGCATTGCCACGTGTCGCACGCACAGGATCGGCACTACTGCAGTTCGTCTCCTACGTAGAGAAGTTCCGAGGCTGGGGTCGTGGCTTGCGCCGCGCAGTTGGAAATTGGTATTCCACAAAGAACTCTGATGATCTTGCCTACCAAGTGGTCAAGTACCGCAATCGTGGTGGTTGGTCGCACCGTGATCTTCTACGCTTAGCGCACCCTTCGACAAGCGACGAGAGCCTCCGCGCAACGTTTGACTGGATCGTGCGTGGCTCCGGTTCTGCCTCAATAAGCGATTCCGCTGGTGACACTTCATCCGAGAATATCCCCACAATAATCGAGGGTTTTACTAAAGCAAGCCACGCGACAACTTCCAGCCAGTGGGCTGCCCTGATACGTGGTTATGGGCTCAGCTGGGAAATGCTGCCAGATGCCGCCCTTGGCGAACCCGAGGTGTGGGACGCCTTGCTTGAGACAGGCGTTCCTCAGACAGCAGTGATTCGCCAGCTACCGAGGCTTACTCGCTTAGGGCTGCTTCCTGGTTTAGGTGGACGGACAAGCGATGTCGTTTCGCAAATTACCAATGCGGAGCGCTTACGCAACGCTCGCATTCACCCTGTGTCTGTTCTGGCCGCTCAACGCACCTACGCTAAGGGACGGTCCTTCCACGGAATGACGGAGTGGGAGCCAACAGCCCGCATATCTGATGCGCTGGATGAAGCGTTCTATTTATCCTTCGGCGCAGTTAAACCAGCCAATAAGCGAACCCTACTTAGCCTTGATGTCTCGGCATCTATGCATTGGCCGCTGGGCGATACACCGCTAACGGCTCGCGACGCGTCTGCAGCGCTTTCCCTTGTGACACTTGCCACCGAATCCGAGTCAATGGTTTTAGGCTTTACCACAAACAGCCTCACTAAGGGGTTCCTGCGAGATGTCGTCACCCCTCTCGACATCTCCCCACGTCAAAGGCTTGACGATGTCCTAGATTATATTGATGGGCTTCCCTTCGGCGGAACAGACTGCTCATTGCCAATGCTTTATGCACTGGAGAATTCTCTGGAAGTAGACACCTTCGTTATCTATACCGACAACGAGACTTGGGCCGGCAAGATGCACCCTCACCAGGCACTGCAGCGTTACCGCAAGGAATCTGGAATCGACGCCAAGTTGGTTGTTGCTGGTATGACTGCCACCAAATTCAGCATCGCTAATCCTGACGATGCCGGGATGCTTGATGTCGTCGGTTTCGACGCCGCCGTACCAAACCTTATCTCTGAATTCTCTCGCGGGTTTTAGTACCGGGATATTTGCACCGACGAGTACCATACCCCCTACCGCACGCCCTCCCCAGCCTGCAGCGAGATCGGTGACGCATTGCCCCGCGCCGTCGTCACCGAGAAATTGGCCTTACTTGCCAGGTAGCGGTCATCAGAGGCCTCAATCGGCACTCCATCCAGCGTGAAGGCACGGCGCCGGACACGCAGCAATGGCGCGCCGACCTGAATCTTCAGCAGTGCAGCATCTTCTTCATTGGCCGAAACTGCGTCAATCGTGCGCGTCGCATACGCAATGTCCACACCGCTATCCAACAGGTGCCGGTAGATAGAACCCGAATCAGTATCAAAGGTCAGTATGTGCTTGCCGACGTCCAGAGGGTAATTCAGCCTTTCGACCATAGCTGGCTCTCCATCCATAAGCCGCAGCCTGAGTACGGAGACAATCTGATCCGTGTCCGAGATTTCCAGATGCGCAGCTAACTCTGACCCCGCTGGCTGACGCGTTACCCACTGCGTCTGCTGCCCCGGCTCTGCACCAGTCTTTTGACACCACTGGGTAAAGGAAATGACCTCGTCGAAAGAGAAGGTCGGCACTGTATCGAGCACACGAGTCCGTCGACCCTGCCCGGAGGAAACCAGGCCTTCGGAGCGCAGCGTGGAAATAGCTTGCCGAATGGTGCCACGAGCCACGCCAAACTGCCGACCCAGCTCCGCCTCTGAGGGAATAGCAGAACCCGGCGGCATCGAACCATCTCGAATTGCCTTACGCAGGTACGAGGCAATTTCTTGATGCTGTTGCTTGCGTGCCACGGTCGCAGCATCCTTTCATGTCCTTATCGCCCAATCGAGCTAGTTCACTTTCAGCCCGTTCGAATCTAGCCATGTGCAGCACTAGTTGGTTGAGATTCTGACCAACTAGGACACAAGTAGAAAAACTAATAACCAAGTTTAAACACGATTTTGATCCGTTTTAGTCGACCCAAACGGAACTTTACTCGTACAAACAGTTAACTAAACGACATCTTGGCAAACTCTCAATGAAATAGCCCCTGCCTGTATAGACAGGTTCGCAACCATGTCGCAAGATAAAGCCATGCAAACAGATGCACACACCGATTTGATCATCGTCGGCGCTGGCATTCTAGGCCTCGCCACCGCATTCCGAGCACACCAACAAGGACTATCCGTTCGAGTCATCGACCGCGCCGAGCGCCCGGTCGGATCATCCATTATGAACTTCGGCCACGCCTGCTTTACCGGCCAGGCCGACGCCGTACAAGATGTCGCCATGAACGCCCGCTCCGGCTGGACCGAAGCCGCCCAAAAAACCGGACTGTGGGCCGCCACCTCCGGCACCTACATCCCGGCCGTCACCGAAACCGAAATGCAACTCCTTGAAGAGTTCGCCAACCACCGCGGCTCCGACCAAGTCAAGCTGATGAGCCACTCCGAGATCGCCAACGCCATTGGCAACCCAGACCTCAAGTGCCTCGGCGGCGCACACCTCCCCCTCGACATGCGCGTCAATCCTCGCGAAGCCGCCCCACGCCTGGCCGCCTGGCTTGAAAGCCAGGGCGTCATCTTCAATTGGCGCCACGAAGTTAAGACTGTCGCAGGCGGCCGCGTTGACACCAATCGCAAGCGCTACCAGGCAGAACGCATAATCTGCTGCCCAAACTTCTGGCTCACCAACCTATTCCCGGAGCTTGCCGACGAACATGAAGTGCGCGTCTGCACCCTGCAAATGGCACTCATTGAGCGCCCAACCAGAATCCCGAAAGACATCGCACTATTCACTGGCACCTCACTTGCGCGCTATGACGGCTTCGCCGGCCTGCCAAGCGCTGCAGCACTCAAACAGGAGCTGCGAGACAGCTCTCCAGAGCTGGTCAATTGCGTGGCAAATGTGATGTCTACCGGCATCGAAGAGGGCCTCTTCATCGGTGACTCGCACGCCTACGACCTCTCCCCCGACCCATTCCTGCAAGAGAAGACTTCGAATCTCCTGCTGGATACCGCTTGCAAGTACTTCGGCATTAAGGAGCCGAAGGTCATCCAGCGTTGGCAGGGTCGCTACTCAGACTCAACCAAGACCAACCTTATTCTTGAACAGCCAGACTCTCAGACCACAGTCGCCGTCGTCGCATCTGGTATCGGAATGACTTTGTCCTTCGGCATTGCTGACTTGGCTCTGCAAGGCACCAAGCCAACCGAGCTAGCCGACTTCTAAAGCCCTAGAAGGTGACCAACAGCCCGCCAAGCTGAACTCAAAGTGACCTGTACATGAATTTCCCTAACTCGACTAGACAGGTTGCGTAGTTGGCTCGACAATCATTCCAGAACCTTGTTCCCACACCCCACACCCCGCGCCCGCAAGGCCTCACACAGAAAGTTCTGCCATGTTCAACAACTCCCGCACCACCCGCAAGATTGCACAGTCCCTCGCTCTCGTTACCCTGACTACCCCATTCCTCGCGGCATGTGGCAGCAGCTCCAACGAAGCAGCCGATGACACCATCACTTTCGCCGCTGTTCCGGCCGAGTCCTCCCAGTCTCTCCAGTCCGACTACGACAATTTGGTCAAGCTGATTGCGAAGGAAACTGGCAAAGAGGTCGAGTTCCAGAATGCCTCTGACTACGCCGCCGTTGTCGAAGGCCAGCGCGCAGGGAAGATTGATATCGCTTCCTACGGTCCATTCTCCTACGTCATCGCCCATGACTCCGGCGTACCAATCGAAGCTGTTGCCTCCCCTACCAATGATGAGAGTAAGGCACCGGCGTACACCTCGCTTGCTTATGTCAAGGAAGGTTCCGACATCGAATCGCTAAAGGACCTCAAGGGCAAGAAGGTCTGCTTCGTCGACCCAGCATCCACTTCCGGCTACTTGGTCCCGACCAAGGGGCTTATGGATGAAGGGCTGAAGCCGGATGCCGACCTCGAGCCAGTCATGGCTGGTGGTCACGATGCATCGCTGCTCACGCTTAACGACGGCGGCTGCGACGTGGCCTTCGCGCATGACGCGATGCTGAAAACCCTTGAGAAGTCGAGCCAGATTAAGCCGGGTGCGTTGAAGTCCATTTGGGAATCTGAACCGATTACCGAAGACCCGATCGCGCTTAACACTGAGACTATCTCTGCTGAGGATCTGGCCAAGATCAAGACCGCATTATCCGATAAGGCAAACAAGCCGGCACTGGTAAAGGAAGGAATCTGCTCCAGCGAAGAGGACTGCACGCTGCCAGAAGAAATCGAATGGGGTTACCTCCCGGTCACAGATGCTGATTTCAACTCCATCCGAGAAATCTGCGAAACCACCAAAGCTGATGCCTGCAACGCTGTCTCTTAAACGCAGCACTGCAAAGACTGCCCACGCGCTCGCTCCACACCAAGCCTTTTGCAACCGCACACCCACATCCCGGCCAACGACCTAAATCATAAGGATTTCACCATGCCTTCTAACGCTGAGAAGATGACACCCGAACTGCAGCGCGCCATCGATCAGCAGTTCGCAGTGCAATTCCACAACGTCACCAAGAACTTCGGCTCCACACTCGGCCTTGACAACGTCAAGCTCGGTATCCGCACCGGCGAGATCACCGTCCTCCTGGGACTGTCGGGCTCGGGTAAGACAACTCTGCTCCGCCATATCAATGCGCTGCATACTCCGTCGTCAGGCACGGTGCGTGTGTTGGGCCAGAATCTGAACGCGCTGAAGAAGCGCGAGCTGCGTGAGTTGCGCAAGGACATCGGCGTGATTTTCCAGAGCTTTAACCTGGTTGACCGGATGTCGGTGCTGGAGAATGTCTGCACTGGAGCGCTGGGCGATCTGAAGGGGCCACGTATTTCCCTGCTCTCGTACCCGAAGCGGGTTAAGCAGGAGGCTCTTGAGGTGCTGGACCGCGTGGGCCTCGCTGACCGTGCTCATCAGCGCGCCGATACGCTCTCGGGCGGTCAGCAGCAGCGCGCCGCCATTGCGCGTGCGCTCATGCAGCACCCGAAGATCTTGCTTGCCGACGAGCCCGTCGCCGCCCTTGACCCGGTGTCGTCTAACCAGGTCATTGAGCTGCTGGAGCAGATTTCTCGCGAGGATAACCTCACCGTGATTTCCTCTCTGCACCAGGTGCAGCTGGCGGTGGATTTTGCGGACCGCATCATTGGTCTGCAGGCAGGTCGTGTGAAGTTTGACCGCGAGACCAGGGGTATGACTGCAGAGACCGCCGCCACCATTTACCAGTCGGTATCCGAGGCCACTGAGGATGCAACCACCAGCGCATCGCTCAAGGCGGAGGCGTAAAAACCAATGACCGCTCCTGCTGTTTCCCAGCCGCGTACGTCGGCTCCTGAGAATAAGCCCCGCAATTACAACTCCATTGCCGCGACTGCCGTGTTGATTCTGCTCGCAGCTATCGGCGCGTGGTCGGTTAATTCGATTGGCATCAACCTGGTCACCATCAGCGAGTCTGCGGACAATGCCGCCAACTTTGTCGCGCGCATGTTCCCGCTGGAATTCCCGCCGATGGCCGAGCTGCTCAGCCTCATCGGCGAGACCCTAGCTATCGTCTTCCTCGCCACTGCGCTGTCGGTGATTCTCTCTGTGCCGCTGGCTGTCCTCGCCGCGCGCACCACTACGTTCTCGCCGACCGCCCGCTGGATTTCCCGCGCGCTCATCGTGCTTGCTCGCGCGATTCCCGATCTGGTGCTGGCCATCGTGTTTATCCGCATGTTCGGCATCGGTGCCATCGGTGGCATCCTCGCTATGGGCATCCACTCTGTCGGCATGGTCGCAAAGCTCTACGCCGACGCGATTGAAGAGCTTGACGACGGCCCCCGCGAAGCAATCGAGTCGGTCGGTGGTAGCCGCACGCAGCAGATTGTCTCGGCTATCCCGCAGGCGCTAACCCCGCAGCTCATTGCCACTGCGCTGCACCGTTTCGACATCAACCTGCGCACCTCCGTGCTCCTGGGCTATGTCGGTGTGGGCGGTATCGGTATGGCAATTGCCGATTCGCTGCGCACCCTCAACTACCGCGAGGGCATGGCTCTGGCGCTTGTAGTTCTGCTGCTGTGTATCGTCATGGAGCTACTCTCCGGTTCGCTGCGTGCAATCATTATGCGCAAGTCCGACTCTTCCCTGCTGTCCGGCACCTGGGTCGACCGCATGTGGGGCACGAAGATCGAGGACAAGCGCAAGGCTGCTAAGCAGGGTGCCACCGACGGTAAGCCGTCGATTAACCCGCCGTGGACTGCTGCTCGAGTCTCCCGCGTGCTGACCACCATCGCACTTGTGGTCATCACCATCGCTGCATTTGCCGAGACAGAAATCTCCGCCTCCAACTTCTTCACCGGCCTGGCCAACCTGCCAGAGACCATGGCTCTGTTCCTGCCGCCGTCCTCCGGCGGTATTGCCGGCGAGATCTTCCAGCTGCTTCTCGATACCCTGCAGATCGCCTTCGCCGCCACCTTCCTCGGCGCTATCCTCGCCATCCCGATTGGCATCATGGCTGCCTCCAACGTGGTCGCCAACAAGTGGGTACACGGCTTCTTCCGCGTGCTCATCGTGGTCATCCGCGGTATCCCGGAGCTGATTCTGGCCATCATCTTCGTGGTCATCTCCGGCCTGGGCCCGGTCGCCGGTACGCTCGCACTGGCTCTCGGTGCCGTTGGTCTGCTGTCCAAGTTGGTCGCTGACTCGCTGGAAGAAACCGACACTGACGTGCAGGAAGCCCTGCGCACTACTGGCGCAACCGAGTCGCAGATCTTCTTCGCTGCCACCGTCCGCCAGGCAATCCCGTCTTTCATTGCCCACTGCCTCTACCTGCTGGACACCAACATCCGCTCGGCCACGCTACTCGGTGTCGTCGGTGCAGGCGGCATTGGCTTCCAGCTGCTCAATGCCTCTCGAGTCAACCAGTTCGACGTCGTCACCTACATCCTCATCCTTATGGTCGCTGTCGTCCTCGTCGTCGAGGCGCTGTCCATGTGGCTGCGTGCCGCCGTCCGCTAATCCCCTCCCCAGTCCCCGTCCCCTTCTACCGAAAAGGAAAACTCCATGACCTACCAGCTCGCTATCTTCGACATGGCTGGCACCACCATCGACGACCGTGACGAGGTCTACCGCGTCCTCCGCGAAGCCACCGAACGCGAAGGTGCCCGCTACGCCGACGAGGCTTTCCAGCGCTACATGGGCACCGAAAAGTTCTGGGCAATCGGCAATCTGCTCCGTGAAGGTGGAATCGAGCCGACGCCAGAGGTTCACAACCACGCTTGGGAGTTCTTCCGCGCCGAGCTTGCTCGCACATACAAGGAAAACCCGCCGACCCCGCTACCAGGCGTCGAAGACATGCTGAAGGTACTGCACGACAAGGGCATCAAAGTCGGCTTGACGACGGGCTTTGCGCGCGAAATCGTCGATATCATTGTCTCCTCCATGGGGTGGGACAACGGGATTATCGACACCGTTGTCGCCGGTGACGAAGTCGAGCACGGCCGCCCCGAGCCCGACCAGATTCTGACTGTCATGGAGAAGCTCGGTGTGACCGACAAGTCGGCTGTCATCAGCTCCGGTGACACCGAGGCCGATGTTCGTTCCGCACAGAAAGCTGGCGTCACCAGCGTCGGTGTGCTCACCGGCCACCTGACTCGCGAACAGTTCGAATCCCTCAGCGCTGATCACGTGCTGGATTCTTCCGCGAACCTGCTGGACCTTGTTGGAGAGTAGGACCTGGACTGTAAATCTGCACAAGTAAGCACATAACGGTAATGACGACTCCGACTCCCCCAACCTCTTCCACTTCTACTGCACCGGTGGAAATGGCCCAGGCGCTTGTCTGGCACGGCGGTGGCGACTTTCGCATGCAGGAGGTTCCTATTCCTGAACTGCAGGAAGGCGAAACCCTGGTGGAAATCACCACCGCCACCATCTGTGGCTCCGACCGTCACACCGTGTTCGGTCGCCGCAGCGCGCCTTGCCCTAGCGTTCTCGGCCACGAGGGAGTCGGCATTGTCCGTGCCACCCGCAACCCAGATTTGCAGGCTGGCCAGCGTGTGGTGTTCTCTGTCACCGCGCCATGCATGGAGTGCGACCGCTGTGAACGCGGCATGACCGCCAAGTGCCGGAATTTGAAAAAGACTGGTCACGAGGCTTTCGATAGCGACTGGCCTCTTTCGGGTACCTATGCTTCCCACATTGTGCTGCGCAACCATCAGCCGGTGGTAGTAGTCCCCGACTCGCTTACCGATGAAGCGGCCTCCATCGCCACCTGCGCCGGCGCCACAGTGATGGCTTGTATGGAACAGGCTGGACCCCTTGCAGGTAAACGAGTCCTGGTTATGGGCATCGGCATGCTTGGCCTTATCGCAGTTGAGGCAGCTGTTCGGGATGGCGCCGCTGAGGTTGTGGCCATTGACCGCAATCAGACACGGCTTGAATGGGCACGACAGTTGGGTGCGGTTGTGCCCGACCCGTCGGCTGCTGGTGCCGATTCCGAACCAGAGCCTTTCGATATCACCCTCGAATTGTCCGGTAGCGAATTCGGAGTCACTACCTGCATCGGCAGCCTCGACATAGGTGGCCGAGCGGTGCTGGCCGGAAGTGTTGCTACTTCCCCGAGCTATGCCCTCGATCCCGAGTGGCTCGTCCGTGGCTGGCGCACCATCACTGGCGTCCACAACTACGAGCCACGGCATCTGGAGCAGGCTGTGAATCTCCTTGCTGATTCCCAGATTGATTGGGACACCGTTGTGTCAAAGCCAATTGCGCTGGAGGATGCGCCTGCAGAGGTGGAAGCTGCGCCATCACCGAATGCGTTGTTGCGGGCTGCAGTCAAACTATCGTAAGACCGAGCTTTGAAAGCGAGATTCTTCCCAACTAGCCGTACTTACTGCTGGTTTCGATTCCCTCAAAACACGAATCACCAGTGCCTCGTAGTTTTCTCAAACCACAATTCCAAAAGGTTAGTTAAAACTCTAATCTGCGCCCTCGTCAGTTCTTGGTATCAAACCCGCATCCTGGAGCGCAGATGCCATCCTCTCGTCACTGCACGTCATAGCCGCAAATTCATTGAGAAACTCATCGAATATCTCAATCCTTCCAACAAGTCTTGCTTCTGCTTCGACCTCTAAAAGACGATCAACAATTGCCTGGTGATGATAGGACGGGAATAGGCGGTATTCGCATTCAATCGATCCCAATCCGAGATTGATTGCTGTCAGTGGAAAGCTGTGTCGCAATTTTTCAAACGTAAGCCACGACTGATCGTAGTCAAGCATTGCTGCATCGCCACGACTAATCAACACAGAATCACGCTTGGCTTCTAACCTAAAGGTTTTCAATATCACTTGGAACAGGCGAAACTGCTCTGCACTTAAAATCTCTTCTGCTTGCGCCAGGTACTTTTCTTCGTCGGTTGCTGTCATCGGCCCAACTGCTGCCGCTGCCTCCAATGACTCCCATGGGTGACGCGGGTCAAAAAGTGCTAAGACCATGTCGTTATACAGCCCGTTTGCTTCCGGCAAGCTCGATTCCATTAGCCATTTGAGTGCAGGCTTTGCTGCATAGGTTGCTTCACTACTCCTACCAAAGGCAAATAATCCTTGCTCAAAGAAACTGCGGATATACATAACCCGCTCAGTGGTAGGACTCTTATGCAACACTCTATCGGCCGCCAAGTTCCACGCCGCGCGAGGAACGTGCAACATCTGATAGCTGTAAACATCGTCAAGACTCAATTTTTCGGAAATCGAGATTGTGCGTTCCCAAGTCTCTATCCGAGCGTCATTTTGTTCACATAGCCAATCAACGAGTTCTCTAAGCTGGTTATCGCTGAGCAAGCTAAAAATCTTATCTAGGGTTAGGAACTCTTGGCCTGCCTTTTCATTTCCGAGTGTTTCTTCCACCCAACCGACTAGCTGTTCGTCCGCCGGGACAGAGCAAGTCTTGACTATGTCGACCACTGAGTCCCAAGTTGAGTACAGCCGTTCAGAAGGACCAATTTTCTGGATTAGTTTCTGAATTTTAGAGGCTGCTTCCATCACAGGCTGCACTAACCGTGGACCGTATCCTGCCTGTAGGAATGGTGTGACCACATTAATGAAGTTCTCAACATCAGCAATTAAGGCATCGGAATCTCCGGCGAATTGATCGAAAATTTCTGCTGCGCTTCTGACCGGAGCAAATCGTTCAGTGTCATCAGAACCGTATGGAACTGCCAAAGATTGCTCCGTCTGCTCGCGCAATCGCAACGCAATGTCCAGGGGAATTGTCGCTCCCAGTTGAGATAAGAGAATCTCACGCAAATCTTGCACCGGAAGCGAGTTGATGATTTCCACCGGGGATAAACTGTCGAGTTCAGAGTCCAACTCGGCTTCGTCTGGCATGCTTCCGCGCCCAAATACGATGACGGCGACAGCAGCGACATGATCACAAAAGTGTCTAACCGTGAAGTTGTCACACGTACAGGAGGTGACACCAGGAAGCATCATCCCGTCGTACTCAACGCTTTCCCCGTCGACCTCAGCCAGATAGGTGCCAATACCTCGACCGGTGAGCGCAACATCTAACGCCATTGAAAGGCAACGCCGAACTCTCTCGGCACCAAATACCTCTACCAAGTCCTCAAAACTATTCAGCGGCTGCATGCAGAAGTCCATATCTCTATTGTGCCTGTGAAGAAGTCATTTGGTTTCGACGATGAGATATTTGCCTCAATCGCTAGCCATTCAGCTAGCTGAGCTCCGCGGTGTTGATTTTCTTAGCTCTCCAACCGCTCCAAAACCAGCGCAGCGACTTCATCAATTTTCTCTGCATAGCCAGTGCGCTGGTTCAGCTGAGTTCCCCGCACGCCATCGGTTGCTTGCAGGTCTGCAATTGGTGAATGACTGTCCTGGGCAGCCGTCGGCACGGAGTACATGTGCGGCACATGCCCAATCAGGTAATGGTCACACGAATGCCCGAGACTATCGCCGATCCGCTTTGCTTCGTCGTCAAACTTGCCGCGGAATCGTTCAAAGGCTCCGACAAGCTGTTCTTTACCGTTCGAGCGCCGCTTCACGTATTCCAGCGTTGTGTAGCCAAGGTACTGAAGCCCACGTCCGTCATGCCCGAGCAACCGAAGCTTTCGAGTTTTCTTCGAGATATCTGGCGAGTAGTTCCTCCACTGGGCAAGGTTCCCCTCAGAAATTTCGCTGTATTCAGTGACCCAGTCGTTGAACCACTTGGCGAGGTTTCCAAAGACGTGGAAGCTAAACAGGTCGGTTGACGTAGGAGTGACGAAGGCGTCGCAGACCAAAAGCACGGTGCGATTGAAAGGGCCTAACGACGGTCCCACGTCGTAGAAGATGTAGTCATATCGATCTTCGTCCTCCATAGCCACCGCCAACTGCCCGGCCCAGTGGATTCGACGAAAGTCACCGGTCTTCTTGGCTAGCGATGACTGCCATACGTCACTCATGACATCTTCAATGTTGGAAAGTGCCGGGTGTCCTGGCAGGACATCGACTCCAAACCGCTCCGAGCGCACTGGCCGGATATCGGGCTCGATATCGGTCTCGCCTTCTCGTAGCGGAATAAACAGCGAGTAGACGGTATTAGCCAACAAATCTCGCTCGGACTGTTCATCATTCGTGCTGCTCAAGTAGATCTCCTCATGCCGCTCTTCAGTCAGCATGAGCTGTGTGGCCCTCCTGCCGACAGGTCACACCCGGCTGTGAGATGCCCTACTGATCCTCTTCGAAAAAATCTTCATCCAGTTCATAAAGAGTAATCTCGTGTGCTTTTTGGACCGCGACGCCATAGTCGAGCATGAGCGCGGATAGTTTCACGCCATCAATCAGAACGATTGTTCCATGCCTATAGTTCGCTGCGGCTTCTACAGCGCCAGAAGTAAAACGAGAAGTCGTGATGAATACGCCCTTATTCGCACCTCGGGAATCTAGAGCGCCAATAAAGTTCCTAATCTCCCAATTCGCAACAGAATTCGAGTCAGCATAGCGTTTGGCCTGTACATAGACCTTCCCAAGGCCCAGGGCATCTTCACGAATTACTCCATCGACGCCGCCATCATTCGACCGTCCCAGATGCTGCTTCTGGCCGTGGACACCGCCGTATCCCATCGCCCACAGCAGTTCAATAACTGCACGTTCAAAGAACTCCGGAGTCGAGTCCTGCAGGCGCTGCCGCAAATCAGTTGAAACCTTCGCGTTCCAATCAGCTTGCGCATCTTCCACCATCTCTAATGGCGACTTTGCCGGACTACTCGAAGCCTCACCCCATGCAGCTAAAGTTCCTCCGCTACGCTCACCCGAGGATGCCGGCAAATCAGATGCTGCATGGCCAGAGCTCTTACGCTCCCGAATCTCATCCTGATATTGCCGCCACTTAGACCACTCCAGCATGTCCTTTTCGGAGTACTCCGCAAGGTTTCTTGAATCAACTTCGCGTCCATCGTCCGAAATCACGTATCGCCCGCGCTTAGGACGAAGCACCAAACCAGCCTGAGCAAATGAGGAACAAGCCCATGCAATTCGATTTCTATAGCGTGGCTGCCCGGACGGAACTGTCTCCGCTAAGACATCAGGAGAAAGCCCCATGTATCTGACTACTTCGTCGCCTAGTTCACTAATTCGACGCTCTCGCCCGTCGGCTAATACTCGTAATACTGCGGGGCGGAACTGATCGATGGTCGGAGTATTATCTGAAGTCATAAGAAAACTATAGCCACCTAGTGCCCCGCCCATACAGGTGTCCCTTTCGATTCCTAAAGCTTTGTAACGGTAGATTGGGCTCCATGGCCGCAACTTCCGAAGCCCCGTCACGCGGGAACACTCCTGATGCTTTCGATCAGCTTTCTCCTGGCGTCACCATTAAAGTTCGTGACGAGTATTGGCTAGTTACCCACGTCACCAAGTCGAGTGACGGCTTCAAAGTTAAAGCTCGTGGCATTTCAGACTATGTGCGCGATACCGCGGCAACCTTTTACACAGCCCTCGATCGCGACCTCGAAGTTTTCGATCCAGCAAAAGTCACCATCGAGCCAGATAATTCCCCGCACTTCCGTCGTTCCCGCCTCTGGCTTGAGTCCACAATCCGCCAGACACCTGTGCCGCTGTATCAGAACAATCTTGAGGTCTCCACACGAATGTTGGCCGATCCTCTTGACTATCAGCTCAACGCCGTCCGTAAAGCGCTCAGCCCTGAACACATTCGTCCGCGCATTTTGCTTGCCGACGCCGTAGGTTTGGGCAAGACTCTTGAAATCGGCATGATTGTTGCCGAGCTCATTCGCCGTGGCCGCGGTGAACGCATTCTGGTTGTTACCCCTAAGCATGTCCTTGAACAATTCCAACAGGAGATATGGACTCGTTTTGCGATTCCGCTCGTTCGCCTCGATTCCCACGGCATTCAAAAGGTTCGCCAGAAGCTACCCGCTTCCAAGAACCCTTTCTCTTACTTTCCTCGTGTCATTGTCTCTATGGACACTCTGAAGTCTGCGAAGTATAAGGCGCAGTTGGAAAAGGTGAATTGGGACATCGTCGTCATCGACGAGATTCACAATGCCACTAACTCGGGCACCCAGAACAATGACCTCGCGCGGACGCTCGCACCGCGCACCGAGGCGCTCATCCTGGCATCGGCAACTCCGCACAATGGCAATCCGGAGTCTTTCAAGGAAATCCTCAAACTGCTAGACCCACTCGCAGTACGGCCTGATGGTTCCATCGATATGGGGTTGGCGAAGAAACTCATTATCCGCCGTCACCGAAACTCGCCTGAGGTAAAGTCCGTCGTCGGTGCTAAGTGGGCTCCCCGCGAGGAGCCTCTTAACATTCCGGTCGAAGCCTCAGCTGAGGAAAACGCAGTAGCCAACGAGCTTCGGGATACATGGATCTCCGCCACTGATTCGGTTGATACTTCGCGTTCTCATCTTTTTGCATGGACTCTGGTGAAGGCATTCTTGTCGTCACCAGCTGCACTCGAAGCGTCTATTAAGAATCGTTTACGCACGATTGAAACTCAGCATGGCACGACCAACAATCAAGAGCAGCTGGCTTTACAGCGACTCCTTGAGCTCAACTACAAGGTCACCCCAGAGGCTTCGAACAAATATGCCTCCTTAGTCAATTATCTGATTGAAACGGTGGGGATCAGCAAGCGCTCCAAGAACCGGGTAGTCATCTTTTCCGAGCGCGTTTCGACGTTGGGCTGGTTGCAGGAAAACCTGATTCGGGATCTAAAGCTCTCCCCTGCCGCGGTCAAGACAATGCACGGCCAAATGTCTGACATCGAGCAGATGGAGCTTATCGACGAATTCAAACGTACGGATACGAAGCTAAGAGTCCTCATTACCGGCGATGTGGCATCTGAAGGAGTTAATTTACATGCGCAGTGCCACGATCTCGTTCATTACGATATTCCCTGGTCTCTCATCAGAATTCAGCAGCGCAATGGCCGCATTGACCGATACGGGCAGGAGAACAACCCGCGTATTGCAGCTCTACTTCTCGACCCTTCTGATGCTGACGCCGTCGGGGAAATCCACGTTCTCACTAAACTGATTGAACGCGAATATGAGGCAAACCAGTTGCTGGGTGACGCTTCTTCTTTGATGGGGCAACATTCCGCCAAACGTGAAGAAGACGAAATTCGAGATGTCCTCCGCGGCGCTCGCGACTTTGACTCCACTGTCAAAACGGCACAGCAGATACTCGGTTCCGCTGCTGCGGCCACGGCCGACAACTCTACTCCTGGTTCTGGTAAGCACGCTGCTTCAGCGCCCACCTCATCGACTGAAAAATTGGTTGACGACGAAGAGGATATTGAAGTTCTCCTAGCCAGTTTGTTGGCAAGCCCATCGGGATCCACCGCTGATACTTCTTCTGAAGCTCAACAGTCAACATCGCGACCTGGTTCGTTCAGCTTGTACCAATCGGAGAAGGATTATCTCGTCGATGCTCTCACTGAGGCCTTCAACGAAGTTCCGGAGCAACGTTCCACTGCCGGAGGCGTAGACTTAACAATTCAAGAAGGCGATATTCTCGAGCTCACACCACCAAGAGATTTACAGCGCCGTTTCGATTACCTCCCCCAAGACTACGTCTCGTATCGGAGGGTCAAGGATCGCCTCATGCTCGCTACTTCGCTGCACCGGGGTATCTCTCAGCTGCGAATGGCTCGTGAGGGGAAGTCTGAGAAGTCCTGGCCAAAAGCGCACTTCCTCAGCCCTCTGCACCCAGTAACGAATTGGGCTGTCGACCGTGCGTTGAGTTCCATGGAGCGTTCTCAAATACCCGCATTTTCTGGCTCAATCGATGAGCTGTCGATTCTTTTCATGTCGACTCTCACCAACTCACGTGGCCAAGTAATCACGCGTGCTTTCATTGTCGCGCAGCCTGGCCCATTCGGTCTGGATGCACCTGAGGGAATGCCCCGTGCTGTTTGTCGCACTATCTCGGATCCGATTGGTTGGTTGAGGTCCACGGGGCTTGCGGGTGATGCGATTTCTACCGGTACGTTGACCGTGCCTGCGGACGCTGAAGTACTGATTCGCGAAGGTCTCCGCGAAGCACGGTCTCTCACGGATATTTCAAAGCAAGCTGCGACCGAAGACGCTAATAATCGTACGAATGCTTGGTCCGAATTGGCCACCAATTGGGAAGCTGATGCTGAGGACCGTCCCGGCACTATGAGTCTTATCAGGTCTCAGCGGTTCGTTAACCAGGAGCGAGAACTACTGACCGCATCTGTTCCTGAGCGAACGCTGATTCGTCCGCTCGCCGTCATTATCCCCTCTACAGAGAAGTAGGAGCTTCCCATGGCAAGTTTTGATTCCATCATCAACGTCGACGAGTGGATTAGCGACTACTACCTCACTACTGACGACAAAAAGGGTGAGTCATTCAGTAAGCGAGCCGATGCCGCAATTAAACAGTGGAAAGCTGACGATAAGTCAAGCGGCGCCGCGGTCTCACCGTGGGGGCGAATGACCTCTAATCGCAACCAGCTGCAGACTGCGCTGTCGACCATTGATGCCGATGTGAAAATCAGTGTCATCAATGCCGTCGAACAAATTGAGAAGACGTTCGGCTATCCCCCGCCGACAGAAGTTTCCATCGACTACTCCGGGGACGCCATCAAACTGTCTGCCGCACGCGATGCAGCAGGAACGACGCTTTATTTACGTACCGATTGTCTTGCCGACGTAGAAGATCTTCCCACCACTAAACCGCTCGAGGCAGCTACTAAGAATGAAAAACCTTGGGACGTACCGGTCTCAAGAATCATCACTGAGGTATTTCTATCTGAACACCCTCCGACTTTTGTCGTTCTAATCGCAGGCAACATGGTTGTCTTAGCCGAGCGGGAATCGTGGCCTCTCGGCCGATTCCTAGCAATCGATGTGGCCCTGGCTGCAGAGCGCAATGATACGAAGGCTCGCGGCGAGTTAAGTCTGGTGGTCGCTTCCTTGGCCCGCGAACACATTGAGCGCGCTGCTGACGGAACAACATGGTGGCAGAAGACGATTGAAGAATCCCGCGAACATGCGGTGAAAGTCTCCGAAGACTTGCGCGAAGCGATTAAAGAGTCGATTGAGATTATCGGCAACGATGTCCTTGACCGTTACCGCCATCAAGGCTTCGACGTCGATGATGTCGACGGAAATGAGTTGTCCAAGCAGGCTCTACGCTACCTTTACCGCATTCTCTTTTTGCTCTTCGCCGAGGCGTCCCCTGAACTCAATATCCTGCCTACAGGTGTGCCTGACTATGACGAGGGCTATGGGCTCGCTAATCTACGAGACCAGATCTTGGTCGAGCCCCCCACCGATCGTGCGGCAAATGGCACATACCTTTATGACAGTCTGAATCTGCTGTTTAACTTGGTCAATACCGGTCACGATCCGAATGACCAAGAAAACCCATTGCATGATGCTCACGCAGAAGAAGGCCTGACCTTCCGCAATCTGTCAGCTGATTTATTTGTGCCTAGCGCTATCGCGTACATCTCTCGTTCAAAGCTGTCTAATGCTGCACTTCACCGCGTACTGCAAAACCTTCTGTTAACTCGTGAAGCCGCGGGGAAAGAACGCGGCTATGTCTCCTACGCAACCCTAGGGGTTACCCAGCTGGGGCAGGTCTACGAGGGACTAATGTCCTTTACTGGCTCAATTGCTCAAGAAGAAATGTTTGAGGTCGCCCCAAAGGGAGATTCTTCCAAAGGTACGTGGCTAGTAACACCTGAGCTCGGAGAAAACCTGCCAGCAGATTCATTCGTTCAGGAAAAGCTCGAGGATGGCACAACTCGAAACCGACGCTATGCGCCAGGCGACTTCGTTTTCCGGCAGTCATCCCGAGATCGTGAGCGCTCCGCGTCTTTCTACTCGCCACCGGTGATTACCGAATTTGTGGTTGGCCAAGCTATCGAGGAACTCAAAGCTGCCCATCGCATCGATACCGCTGACGATATCCTCACGCTCAGTATTTGTGAGCCGGCGATGGGCTCCGGCGCCTTCGCCGTGGAAGCAGTGAATCAGTTAGCGGAGCTCTACCTGAACAAAAAGCAAGAAGAGCTCGGTCAAAAGATTGAACCTGAGCGTCTTACAGAAGAATTGCAGAAAGTTAAGGCCTCTATCGCACTCCACCAGGTTTACGGAGTGGACCTGAATAAAACTGCTGTCGAGCTCGCTGAAATATCGTTGTGGCTCGACACAATGTCTGCCGAGCTAAAGGCACCATGGTTCGGACTTCACCTGCGTCACGGTAACTCCCTGATTGGAGCCCAGCGTTCGACTTTTCCTTCAGCATCACTGAAAAAACGGGATTACTTAAAACAAACTCCAAGACACCATTCAGTGGAATCTATTTCTTGCGCAATTGAAAGTGGCCAGCCAGATCCGTCTGTCGCTGGTCGGGTGCACCACTTCCTTGTGCCATCAACTGGTTGGGGTGCAGCGGCAGATTCGAAGGATCTCAAAGAGGTCGCACCCGAAGAAGTTGCTTCCATGAAGAATTGGCGCAAGTCCATTCAAAGAGCCTTCGCAGCACCTGAGATCAAGCAGTTGAAGAAACTAAGTGAACGGGTGGAAAGACTGTGGCAACTGGCACTAGTACGCCTGCGTATCGCAGAATCCCAGGTAAGCCGAACCGTTTCGGTGTGGGGACAAGAAGTTGCTGAATCCGGTCAATCCGTCACTCGAGAGCAGATAGAACACGAGCTCTTCGGCAACATGGACGGTGCCTATCAGCGTCTGCGCTTAGTGATGGATGCGTGGAATGCACTGTGGTTCTGGCCACTGACTGAGGTCAGTCTTCTTCCATCGAAGGACGAATGGCTGTCAACACTCGTCGATGCTCTTGGTATTTCTACGGAATCGACGGCCAAAACGGGCCAGTACTCAATCGGTTATGACCTGAAGTGGGATGAGCTCAATTCTGTGGAGCAGCTGGAGTTCAGTGCACTCCCCTATTCCAAGTTGATTGAGGCGCATCCTTGGCTGAAAACCGCTCGACAAGTGTCAGCTGATCAGGCGTTTTTCCATTGGGATCTTGATTTCGCTGCGGTGATGGCTGAGGGAGGCTTCGGTTTCCAGGTCGGTAACCCGCCTTGGGTTCGTCCGCGCACCGATGTCGATGCTCTATATTCTGAACACGACCCATGGTTTAGCCTTGCTCATAAGCCAACGCAGACGGATAAAAAGGCTCGCCGAAAGCAGCTAGCAAACGATGAACGCGTTCTGGCGACCCTTGCACGAGGATTGTCGGACTCTGTCGTGACCTCTGCTGTGCTTGGCGACGCTACTCGCTTTCCGCATTTAGTTGGTCAGCAGCCAGATCTCTACCGAGGATTCATGGAACGAACCTGGGCTAACGCAGCTCATGGCGGTATTGTTTCGCTGATTCACCCGGAGTCGCATTTCACCGAGAAGAAAGCTGCACCGCTGCGTGCAGGTGCTTATCGACGTCTCCGGAGGCATTGGCAATTTATCAATGAACTCGTCCTTTTTGACGTCCATGATCTAGTTAAGTACGGGATTCATATCTATGGCACTAAAGCGGAAGAACCATGTTTTATTAGTGCTGCTTCGCTATATCATCCAAAGACAGTTCTCGATTCCCTTCGCCACGATGGCACCGGTCCGCTACCTGGTCTAAAGGATGACAACGGCAACTGGGACCTTCGCCCACACCGCGATCGCATCATTACGGTAGACATGGACACTCTGAAGCTTTGGCACTCTATTCTCGAAGAACCTGAGTCGCCAATTATCAATTCGAGAACTGTCTACACAGTCAACACTGATGCAGCTGCCGTGTTGAAAAAACTCTCTGCTGCACCACGAGTGAAAAAACTTGGACTGCAATTCTCTCGAGGATGGGATGAATCGATTGACAAGAAGAAGGGATATTTTGATTCTTCTTGGCAGATCCCAGAGTCATGGAACGATGTCATCCTTCAAGGTCCTCACCTCGGCGTATCGACTCCGATGATTAAGCAACCCAATCCGACAATGAAGCATAACCAGGACTGGTCGGAAATCGATCTCGAGGCTATTCCAGAGGACTTCATTCCGGCAACGGCCTATGCTCCGAACCGCGACGAAAAACCGACCTACGATGCCGACTATGGCTCTTGGAAATCAGAAAATCGACCGGTGCTGGTTTCCAAGCAGTTCCGAGTTGCCTGGCGTCAGATGGCTGCACTTACAGGGTTCCGAACGATGTACCCATCCCTTATTCCTCCCGGCACGCAACATGTTAATGGAGTCATCTCTACGGGTTTGCTCGACGCGAATGTGCCTTGGAACAATCTCGCAACGGTCGGAGCGTTCCTCTCATCTTTCCTATCCGATTTCGAACTTCGCGCAATTGGCTCACACTTATGGCCGGCAATCATCGAACTCACACCACTTAGGACAGATTTCCTCCAGGGGAAGCTAAATCAGCGGTATCTACGCCTTAACTGTCTGACGTCTGCATATGCCCCACTGTGGGAAGAAATCACTGGTGAGCAGTGGACCACGGATACTCCGCTGCGGAATGCCAAAGAACGATGGCATGCGCAAAATGAAATTGATGCAATTGTCGCGCTTTCCCTTGGCGTAACGGCTGATGAACTATGCATGATTTACCGCACTCAGTTCCCTGTGATGCGGCGGTATGACCAGGAAGACCTGTATGACGCGAATGGGCGAAAGGTTCCGAAGGACATCGCAAAACTCGAAGGAAAACTGAAGCCCGGAGAGGAATTAAGCGAAGAACAGCGGAAATGGACACATCCTCAGTCAGGCGTGACATACACTTTTGAGTATCCATTCGCGCCACTAGACCGCGAAGCAGATCTTCGCGCAGCCTACGCACGATTTGAGAAGGAGCTATAGAAAGCCGTGTCCAGCCTTCTGCCTGCCTACGCTGCCGAGCATGTACTCGATGGGTTGAGCGAATATTTGACCACGAGTTTTTCGCTCGCCGAACGAAACACTGCTGAAAATCTAGAGCGCTTCCTCAAAGACCCAGTCAATGGAATGTTCCACGGGCCCTACATCCGCACGCGTCTACCCTATGCACCGGCAACGCGATGGGAAGGCCTGCTGGAGTGGCTACCGGAGTGGTTTGTTCCGTACCGCCACCAAGCTGAAGCATTTAGAAGGTTGTCGTCGTTAAGCGATGGCAAAGAGCGTCGCCCCGAACCAACTCTGGTGGTCACAGGTACTGGCTCAGGTAAGACCGAGTCATTCCTGTACCCGATTCTGGATCATTGCCGACGGGAACGACTACGCGGTCGTTCAGGCGGTGTAAAGGCGCTCATCCTCTACCCTATGAACGCGCTGGCTAATGACCAGGCGGCACGACTGGCCTCGCTGATTTCTACAGAGCCTGAGTTAGCTGGGATTCGAGCAGGTATTTACACCGGTGAGAATCAGGGCGACCAGATGTCGGCCAGCGAAACTGGGCTAATTACTGACCGCGAGACAATGCGGCAATCGCCACCAGATATCCTGCTGACCAACTATAAAATGCTGGATCAGCTATTGCTTCGTGATGCAGATGCCGAAATCTGGCAGAGGTCTGCCACCACACTTCAGTACGTGGCGCTCGATGAGTTCCACACCTATGACGGCGCTCAGGGTACAGACGTTGCACTCTTGCTGCGCCGGATGGGATTGCGTCTAAAGAAACATCAGCCCGAAGGTTTTCTCAATGAGGCTGAATCGGCACGACCGCTAGGCAAGATTACGCCCGTGGCAACCTCTGCCACGCTGGGTAGTGGAGAGAAAGCCACCGAGGAAATCCTCCATTTTGCCCACACCATTTTTGGTGAAAAGCTTTCTCCGGATGCCATTGTTCGTGAAACCACACTGGATATTCCAAGCTGGCAAAATACAATCGCAGACTTTACTGGTGTGGCCTCCACATCTACATCGATGCCTTCTCGCGATGTTGTGGTGGCCATCAATGATGAAATTGCTCATCAATCCGCCGAAGGCACCGCTGAGCATGATGCGATTGTGCATCGCGTGTTCTGCGAGCGGGTATTTGGATGCAATGAAGATGTCGATGTGGCGGTCGCGGCAGCGTCGACAAGCGAGCTCGTAGTCAAAATTCTGGAAAACACCTCCACTCCAATTCAGCTAGGAAGCGCTGATTCTTCCGATGGAACTTTGGTCGAAGCTGTTTTCGATGCCGAAGTGCAGCGTCTACCCGACAATGGTGCTGCCGAGTTTCTTTCCCATGCTTTAACTGAGATTGCGTACTTGCGTGCGAAGTTTGGTGGGCTTCACGGATGGAACGGTAAGAAATTTCCTGGTGTAGAAACACATCTCTGGGTAAGAGAAGTCTCCCGCGTGGATCGGCGTGTGGGCCTGGGAGCAACCGACAGTCTGAACGATGATGACGCGATGTTCCGCTGGTCGGATAACGGCACCGAAAATTCCTACAACGAGAGCTACTGGCTCCCCGCATGCTACTGCCGCAACTGCGGTCGCTCGGGCTGGATGACTGCCCTGGCCGCTGGCGAAGAATCAATTGAAACCAGCGGCAAAAAAATTCGTCAACAGTCGATTTACAATGGTTTCCTCATGCGTCCCCTGCTAGATGCCACGAGCGAAATTACGTCCGGGCACTACAGGACAGAAGATGAATCGGCGGGAATTTTTTGGCTCAATGTCCGCGAAGAGCAACTCTCAACTTCGGAACCAAGTGAAGAGGAAAAAGAACAGGGCGGTATCGTTCCTGTACTCACTTATTCAGGCGAGAATACAGAGGATTTAGCCAAGAAACAGTCATGCCCGTCCTGCGGAGAAACCAATTCCATTCGCTACCTCGGCTCATCAGTCGCAACCTTACTTTCGGTAGCAATTTCGAACCTGTTCGGCATGGGCGACCTGGATGATAGTGAGAAGAAATCTCTTGTCTTTGTCGACTCTGTCCAGGATGCCGCACACCGAGCTGGTTTTGTGCAATCCCGAGCTCGCACCTTTGCAATTCGAACCCGCACGCGACAAATGGTTGGCGATACCCCAATTCGGCTCAGCGAACTGCCGAGTAAGTTGATTGACTCGACGGATCAGGATTCCTCCCCGAGCCGCGCCAAATTTGAGCTGTTGCCACCTTGGGTCGCCGAGAATCAACGCTTCCGCGGATTCTGGGACCCCCTTGCCGGTAAAAAGGATCGAGAGCGCGCTACCGAGCTATTGCGCGATGTTCTCGAACTCGACTTGGCATTGGAATTTGGTGATCGCTCTGATCTGTCTCGATCTCTTGTATCAACCGGCGCTCTGAGTGTCGGCGTCGACGTATCGGATGCAGAGCTCGATGAGGTCATCGGCGAACTGGGAATGCTCCGCGAAGATAGTCCTGCATCGCAAGCGGAATCTCTCGGAGCACGGGACGTTGCTTGGGCTCGAGGCATATTGGAATACATGCGTCAAGCAGGTGGCATCGAGACTAACCTGCTTCGGAGTTACTTGAAGCATGACGGCAATGCATATCTTCTGAACCGTCGTGAAGCATCGGCTCGAGGAATCCCTAAGTTCCCCCGTGGTGGCGCTCCTTCTTTCCCGCGCGTCGGTAAACCCCTTCCAACTGAGAAAACAGACTATTCGTTCAACCCACTTTCCAGTGCACGCGGCGCGTATGCGCGGTGGACCGCTTCAATGCTGAAGATTTCAACCAGCGATGCAGCACACCTAGTAACTTCGCTGTTCAAGACTTTGGCTGACCGGGCAATTGTCAATGCTGTGACCACCGATAGCGGTGGAACAATTTATACGCTATCGCCATCCCGTATCGTGATCTGCCCCGAAGAAAGGAGCGAGATTCTCGAGTGCTCAGTGTGCCAGCGTCGTCTTGCGGTCGATTCCCACGGACGTGAACTGCTCGATGGCTCACCGTGTATTTCCCTGGGATGTGAAGGGACTTTCGGTATCACCGAAAATCACGATAATTACTACCGTCGGCTCTACCACTCCCGAAACTCACGAACCGTGGTGGCCAAGGAACACACTGGTCTTCTCGACTCTGATGAACGAGTCGAGCTGGAAAAAGAATTCAAAAAACCGGTCGATAAGCAAAACGCAGATGCACCGAATATCCTCGTCGCTACCCCAACGCTAGAAATGGGTATCGACATCGGTGACCTATCTACGGTGATGCTGGCCTCTTTGCCAGACACGGTCGCGTCGTACGTACAGCGAGTTGGCCGCGCCGGGCGTCTCACCGGTAATTCCCTGGTGTTGGCCATGGTAGTCGGCCGCCAGAAAGCACTTGCTCGGCTGACGAACCCGACCGAAACTATCGGCGGCGAAGTCCAACCGCCGGCAGCGTTTCTTTCCGCACGCGAAATTCTTCATCGCCAATTTGCAGGCTATTTGATTGATTCGATTGACTTCACTCAAACCGAAGTGAAACCTCGCTATGCGAATTCAGTATTCGGTATCGGCGGCAAGAACCTGGTTTCTGAGCTGGTCCAGCGGCTCGAGGCAGGAGTTGAGAGCCTAGTTGACGAATTTGCGTCCACGATTGAGGGACTAACCCGCCCGAGCGTTCTCGATGAACTTCGCGAATGGGTACGGGAAGGCTTCGCCGAGCAGCTGCGCAGGGCTGAAAAGGACTGGCGCGCGGCACGTCAGGTACTTATCGGCCGCCGTAAAGTCCTCGAAGAGTTGCTTGACCAGCTTGAGAGAGAAGCTGAAACAGCTATTGCTGATGATGAAATCAGGTTGAAGCTGCGAAAAACACGCGCCGCTTACAGGTTCACTCGCGCTCAACTGCAGGACTCTTTTGACTCCGAGCATTGGGTCTCCGCGCTAGAGCGATTTGGTATCTTGCCAAACTTCACCTTGCTTGATGACTCTGTGGAATTCTCAGTCTCAATTTCTAGGACGGACGCAACGACGGGTGAATTTCAAACAGAGGCACGCGAATACTCGCGTGGTATTTCCTCTGCCCTGTTCGAGCTTGCGCCCGGCGCGACGTTCTATGCCCAAGGCATTGCAGCCACTGTGGATTCAGTAGATCTTGGGCCACAGAATTCAGCCTTAGAAAAGTGGCGAATCTGCCCGTCTTGCTCCTATTCAGCGATTTATCCAGGTGCAGGAGAGGTACCGAATAAGGGGCCATGCCCACAGTGCGGTGAAGCTAAATTCGGCGATATTTCGCAAGTTAAGAGTGTCGTCGAGATGCGGAAAGTTTCCGCATCAGTGGACTACTCGCGTTCGGCTATTACGGACCGTTTCGATGATCGCCGCCCAACACGATTTGAGCGAGCCCTATCGATGGTGATTCCAGATGGAGGGTTGGGCGAAAGCTGGTACCTGGCTGACACGGGCTTCGGTATTCAGTATCTCCCCACAGTGGAATTGCGCTGGCTGAATCTAGGTAAACCTGCTGGCGGCGCCCGTCAATACCTTGCCGGCACTGAAGTTGAAGCACCAATGTTCCGAGTATGTCGCGAGTGCGGACACGTCGATTCTGAAGCAGGCGCTAACCGCTGGCAGGATCACAAACCCTGGTGTTCTCTGCGACACGCTCGTGACGAAGACACTATCGAGTTCGCTCTAGGCCGTCGTTTACAAACACAGGGTGTTCTCATGCACCTTCCCACCTCTGTATCGACGACAGACACTAGCGCTATCCCGTCGCTAATTGCCGCGCTGAAGATGGGGTTCAAGGAATATCTGGGTGGCAATCCCAATCATCTCGATGTCACTTCAGTATTCACTGCATCAAACGGCAGCGTCCACCAGATGCTGCTGCTCCACGACTCTATTCCTGGCGGAACAGGTTATCTTTCGCAATTCACCGATTCCGCTGATATTCATCGCCTACTGATTAAGGCTTATAACAAACTCCGCAACTGTGAGTGCGGCAAGACCTCGCTAAAGGCCTGCCCTCATTACTTGTTACCTTTCACACCAGCTCGTGATGTGGATGTCGTCTCACGGGAATCTGCCCTGGCGACCCTGATCAAAATTCTTCTCGACGACGCGCACCCAGAAGATTCTGATGCACACATTCCAGAGGACTCCTGGCACGGCCGTATCACCAATGAGAAGCCAGCTCAGTCTGAAAGGTCTGAGCTGGAAGCGATGTTCCTCGAGCAACTGCGTGCCGACTTGAAATCTGCAGGTGCAGTGGTCAACGAGTCGACTCGCGGACTTAATGCTCTATGGACCATTAAGTTCCCCAACTCCAAGATGACATGGAAGATGGAAGAGCAGAAGAAGCTCCCCGGTAACTTGGGTTCCATCACAATACCGGATTTTTACTTTGATGTAGATGGTGCAGATCTCGACCGGATTGCTGTTTACGTCGACGGTGTGCAATTCCATGCGAGTACCACTCACAATCGTGTGGCAGACGATATTGCTCGTCGTAACGCGCTCTACGCTGACGGTATCGTGCCGTGGTCTTTGACCATGAAGGACCTGGAAGCTCGCCAAAACACAGTGAAAGGGAATATCCCTAACGCCCCTTCATGGTTCGTTAATAGTTTCCGTCAACCGCTCAACGGGAAGCTAAACCTCGAAGACAGCTTGCACGCCTTACTACTGGCAGACCCAATGACGCAGCTTTTGGCCATACTCGAGAACCCGAGAAAGCCCTGGGACATCCTTTCTAAAGCTGCTGGTTTGCACACGTTGGCGAAGGCATCGACGGCCCCAGGCGCATTTGGGCCACTGATTGAGTGCGGCGTTAAGGGGTCACAGTTCTTCCTCGATTTCCGTGTTGAGGATGGCACTCCAAATACAGAAATCTGGAATTGGTTCCTGAACTTGGCTAATTTGCTCTACCTCAATGCTTATGCGGCTGGCCGCAATGTCATTAGCGTGGAAAATGTCTCTCCAAGTGCCACGCCCGCAACACCGACTGCGCCTGGCATGACTGACACATTGTCCGAGACTTTCGGGGCTGCCGAAGTGACAGACCATGACGAATCTGTGGTGGAAACATTAACAGCGACCGGCATGTGGGCAGAGGCTATCGATGAGTATCGAGGCGATGAGTCCGAGGTCGTCGCAGCACTGCAACTTATGGTGGCCTCACATGTCATCGAGCCTTCAGACATCGGTGGAGAGATTAACGGCATTCCCACTGCGGTAAGTTGGCCAGATAAGCATGTAGCCCTGGTTTTCCCTGGCGATGCAAAGTCCTTTGCCGCTGCTGTGGCGGATGGTTGGACAATCATCGACTCCGATGGATTCACAACATCTGCTATTCCTGATTCTCTTCTCTCGTAGCTAGTACAGAAAGGTCTAAATAAATGTCCGCCAACGTTTTCTTTGCAAGCGATTTCAAGTCCATTAAGGGCTTCGAAAAGCAAACGATGCAGTTCATTGAGAAGCTGCGGGAGAATCCGTCAAACCCTTCTCTAAAAGTGAAGCCACTGAAGAATGCCGTAGATCCTCGTGTGCGGACGGCGAGAGTCACAGACCAGTACAGAGCTGTGCTGATTGAGCTCGAAGGATCCAAACAGCGTCATTTTCTTCTGATGAAGATTGACAACCACGATGAGGCCAACGCTTATGCGGCCAGACTTCGTATTCGCAGTAATCCTGTCAATGGTGTTCTTGATTTTGTCGTCGAAGAAACCGAAGACAATGAAGCCGATGTCGCGGCCGAAATCGAATCACGTGCTCAGCAGCTAGCAGCAGAAAAGCTGGCGAAACTCCAGGCAGAACAGGAGGCTGCAGCCGCCCACGATGAATCTGAAAGCACGGAGGACAGTGAGGCGGAGGCACCTGCGTCGCGAACGGAGACGCAACAGGGTGAGACAACGACCGTCGTTATGCCAGCCGTTCCCCCACGTAAGACACTGATGGACGCGGGGATTGACCAAGAAGCGTTGGAAACTCAGCTTGGAATCTCCAAGGTTTCCATCGGTGCGACGTGGCGGGCCGAATCTGAGGATGACCTCGAATCTCTGCTGGCTAAGAGCCCAGATTGGGAGAAGGATGCCATCGTCGGCCTGATTGCGGGACTGACCATTGATGAGGTCAAGGAAGACCTCGGTCTGGCCCCCGCTTCTCCCACCGACGAAGCCGAGCTTGGCGGTGACGAGATTGTCACTCAGCTCAAGGAAAAGGGACTTGTGTTTGAAGCTTCCGAAGAGGAGCTTCAGGAGATTTGGGAGAAGGGCTCCTTCCAAGAGTGGCGAGTATTCCTGCACCACTCCCAGCGCAAGGCCGCCTTTGGCGATCACAAGGGTTCCGCTCGCGTCGTAGGTGGCGCGGGTACTGGCAAGACGGTTGTGCTTGTTCACCGCGCGAAGTACCTGGCGGAGAAGTACCCCGGTTCTAGCATTCTGCTGACTACCTTTACGCGAGGTCTCGCAAACCAGTTGAAGACCCTGATGAGCACACTCGATCCGTCCTTCCCGGAAGCTTCCTCCCACGGCGCTCCGGGTCTGTGGATCTCTGGCATCGATGCACTTGTCCGCCGGGTATTGGACAACGCCCAGACCTCAGAACTTGAAGCAGCTATGGAATCCGCTTTGGGAATCCACGGTTCTTTCGTCCCCCGGCCCTTGGGCGATTATCAAGAGGATCAGATGTGGCAGGAAGCCGCTGAGCTCCACGGCGAAGGCATGCATCCCTCTAAGCTCCAGCCGGAATTCCTCCGCGGCGAGCTCGTCGATGTCATCCTCACCTCATCCATCAGCACCGAAAAGGAGTACCTGCGCGTTTCCCGTCAGGGGCGCGGTACCTCGCTCAACCGCGCCGAACGCAAGAAGGTGTGGGCTATCTGCCGCTCATTCCTGCGTTCCTGCGAGCTTGAAGAGCAGCTCCCTTTCCCCGCCCTCGCCGTCGTCGGTGCCGAAGTGCTCGAGCACCGCGGCGTCCCAATGTTCGAGCATGCGCTTATCGACGAAGCCCAGGACTTCCATGCAGGTCATTGGCGTTTCCTTCGGGCAGCGGTAGCCAAGGGGGCAGATGACATCTTCATCGCAGAGGACTCTCACCAGCGAATCTATGGACGCCGCATTATATTGCGAAACTACGGTATTGAAACCCGAGGTGGTGCAACCAAACGACTCCGCGTCAACTACCGAACCACCGCGCAAAATCTCTCCTACGCAACCTCGATTCTGGAGGGTGCAGAGTGGATTGACTCGGAAGCTGAAAACGATACTCTCGTTGGCTACCGTTCGCTTGCCAATGGCCCGGCGCCAATCATCGCGCACGCAGCTGACAAGCAGGAAGAGTTCGACATCATCGCAACCACGGTCAAACAGTGGCTCGACTCTGATTCCCCATCGATGCATGTCGGTATTCTTACCCGAACCAACCGACAGTCTGATGAGCTAAAGACATTCCTCGGTGAGAGGGGTATCTCGGTCTCCGGAGATCGCTCCGGAGCTGTCACATTGAAGAACGAGGTGTCGGTGATGACCATGCACAATGCGAAGGGGATGGAATTTACCAATGTCATTCTCGCGGATGTTTCCTTGGACAATATGCCGAAGATCTTCGGATTCAATGCCCTCGCCGAGTCCGAGCAAAACGATGCACTGCAGCGTGAGCGGGCACTACTCTACGTAGCGGCCTCGCGTGCTCGTGACCAGCTGGTCATAACGATGGTTGGTGCGCCTTCGGAGCTGTTGCCTTAAGGCGCCTTGCAAAGCCGGGAGAGAAATGGAAATAGAAATCTGGCACACCCTGATTCCTACAATTACCGCTTTTATTGGATCAGTGATGACATTCGGAATGAACTATTTGAAGATCCTTCACGACGACAAACAACGAAACGACGACGAAGTGAAGGCACACCAAAGAAAACTATCACAAAATCAAAAGGATGCAGTTAAGACCTTCTTTCAATCCTTGAGAAACCTACAGTCAGAAATGACGAGCCCCGAACTTAATCAAACGGTGGAAGTATCTCCTAACCACAAAACCCTATGTGAAGAAGGAATACGAGCACGAAACGAATTCCAGCGAAGACTTTTTGGAATTTGGGAAATAATGGATCTTGATCTTGTCGACCACGACGTACGCAAAGCCAGTTACGAGCTTGGAGAATTCCTCTCTCAACAGTTTCCAGTAACTAACTTCATGTACGACCCAATACTTGGAAGACAATCAAATGAGAAGGTTAAGTTTGATCAGCTTCTCGAAAACCTTCGTGCAACCGTTGCTACTACACAGCCTAACAAAGGATCCAGGATTTGAATTTGATCAAAGATTTACAAACCACTTATTATCTTTGACCTTTTTCAGGTATTCAAGAGACCATAAAACCACGATTCATTAATTGGTAAAGCTATTTTCTTTCAGATAAAATTATATCGAAACTTAATCACACATACTAAAAGCAAATATAATTTGAAGTTTAACCAAATACTCATTGCTCGCAGGAATAATTAAAACGAGTTAAGTAGTCATTTTACAAAATGATTGCGGTATCGGTCCACAACGGTTCGCCTAAACAGCGGTTAAGCTCTTTGCGATACATACCGTCCTACCTCCATTAGAATCAACATCTTCAACCAACGGGATTTGCGTTTTCTGACCAAATCGCATACCCCCACTCGAATTCAAACACGGAGCAACGCGAGACAATCTGCAATGCCAAAGCACAGTTTTCGCTGCTCCGTTACTTTGAGAACATCCCCGATAATGGGGATAGCCGCTGGTCCCGGTATGGCTCAATCGTCACGTAGTTTCAATAATCCGAGGTGGTACCGCCCGACACCAAGAAATTCGATGACAGCTAATAGGAACACGACCGGAACCTATATCCAGGCCTCAGTGTAGACGTGGGTGTGCTTCCCGAATGTCATGACGCCAGCAACTCGAACAACGACATACCCAACTCCTTTTTCTAGAAGCTCAACATGTCACCGAAGCATTCCATTGACATATTCCTCGGCCTAGACATCAGAAAATCTAATTATCAGACCTGTACCTTCGACCGTGAAGGCAACAAGGTTTTCGACAAACCGCTACCACAACTCAAATCCGAACTAGCAGCACTGTTCAATGACTTTCAGGATCGAGGCGCAGCCTTAACTACCGCCCACCAACCCAAAACTATTAATGCGCTTCCCATCGCTGTAGCTCGTGACTGTAACTGCGAAGTCGCATACCTACTCGGCCTGGCGTTGCGCAAAGCTGCCGACCTCCACCCGGGGTGTGCGTAAACAGACAAACGCGAGGCACCTCGCTCATCGCCGATACCACCCGCACAATGCCCCATACGCCACGTGCGGTAAGTCTCAACGATGAAGTACTTTCCGAGCTGAATATATTGTCCGTCTTCGATGACGACATTGCCCGCGACTGCACCTAAATCGTTTACCGGTTGCACAGTATCCTTACCCAAATCTACCTAGGCCTGGAGCATGCTTTCGCTGGCAACACACTTACCCGAACCCCAGTACTGGACTTACTAATCCACTACAAGGGTCCAACAGGGCTAAAAAGAGGGGGCGGGCAAGGGGGCTCAACTGGATGTCGCCCCCACCAAAACCACAGCAACACTGGTCGATAACATCTTCGCGGCGTTAGCAGCGCAAACCGTTACTGTTCCAGGCGCTGAGGCCACCGAGTTTGCCCCCCCAGAAAAAATTGGCAGCCAATATTAAAACACTGAGAGCCCAACGAGATACTATTGCCAACCAAGTCGAGAACAGAATCGTGGATTGCCCTCTTTCCCAGGTCCTGAATCAAGCAGCCCAGGAATCTGGATCAAGACCGCAGCACAGATCCGGTTTTCTATCGGTGTCGAATCCGACTTTTCCTCATTCGGTCCATTTGGCCTCCTACATAAGAATTGCCCCTGTGACACGACGATTAGGTTCATCAATTCGCGGAGAGGATTCAGCTAGGGCAGGGAATAAATGACTGAACAATCCACTGTTCTACTGAAGCTTTTCTTGCCGTCCGAAGTAATGTAACATCCCGAACTTATTACGTGCGCAAACGAGCAGAAGGCGAGCGCCATAATGCACCCCGCTCATGCGATTAACTAGACGCCGGTACAACGTCATCTACGCGCTGCTCAAGAACAAGGAGTACTACAGAGAGAAACCGACTGGTCGACCAGTCGCAACCTAACCCCCGCGAAAACCAGGCCCATCAACAGTTGTTAATGGGCCATATCACCGTACTTGGAATCTATCCCCGAGAATTTCACTCAGAAATCACGACAACGGATTGCCAAAAACATAGGGATAGACCCAAAAGAGAGAAGGGGAATCAATACAGATTTCACAATAGCAGCATTCACACATCCTGCAATAACATCTCTCGAATTGTATTCTTTATATTTCACGTCTTCAACACACTGGATGCTACACGCGCAATAGAATCAAGACCGGATACCACCAAGTATTCGGAGCTTCAACAATCTCCACTAGAGTCTGCGACTATAGCAGAAATAAGAATTATATCCCTAAAAGCATCCAAACACATTCTTGAACATCAAAGTTAATAGGATGCAAGAACTACAAGAGGCAAGTATAGTTCACGTCGACCTACTCTATTAAAAGTACAACCACACACATCAAGTACGCTATTCACCATTCAACCGCTGCTCTTTTCTTTGATTCGCTAGTAATATTTCAATATAAAAATCTTCTTTAATTTCAATCATATGAACGACTTCTGCATTAACGAAATCCTCTTGCATTCTCATCGCGACGAATTCTGTTATCAACCAGATTGCCGCCACTCCAGCCAGCAAATATCCGACTAAAAAGCCATCTTCCACAACCGCCGAGATAACAATGTTATTTACAACAGCAAGAGTAAATGCCATAAAAATAAAACTGATAAAATAAAATATCCTCTTTGCTCCTATATCGACTGTTCCATATCCAATGAAAACTACAATCAAACCAACCGTAAAAATAAGATAAAATAAAGCCATGCTGAAACAGTACCCATTTTCAAATTCTGCAAGGTTATCGTTATTACTTATTAGCTCTTGCACACTAAAGCGAATGCTCAAAAGCACTGTAATTAGAAATACCGATAACCTAACAAGAAGCAGCCCGCATAGCCCGAATCGTGGTGAGAATATATTTCTCAAATATGACGATTCGGCGATAATTCGAGTATATTTATCGTAAATATAATCAGGCGTCGGACCGACCCGATAGAATATATTACCCAATCTTTACTCACCTTAATGCCTAAAAAATTAAAGATAGCCCCGCCGCAAACAGTTCTTCTCAAATACTGGTACGTGAATCTGGAAAAAATATTAATTAAAGACCAGCAGACTAATACTAAACTTTTTACCTTTTTAGCTCCCCAACAACCCCAACCTGCCCCGCAGCATCCGACACAGCGTCCACACGCTTCACGGCAGGGTCGGCGCCCCAACGCTCATCAGGCAGAGCACTGACACCTTCACGGCCAAAGCCATCTGTCCCCACCACAACGTGACCAGCCACGTCATCACCAGCACCAAAGCCCTCAGCAAGCGCCACAGCCAGATCCGCAACCAGTCCAGCACCGAACTCCGGGTCCTCGCCCTTATCAATCGCAGCGCGTGAGACAGTGCCGTGATTACCAACAATCACAATGCCAGCAGCCGGGCGCAACGTCCCCTCCTCGTACTCGACGAACCCGCCGCCCTTCAGAGCCTCCAGAAGTAGCTTCCGGTCAGCAGCGGAAGCTCGCTCTCCCCCATCCTTATCCAGCTCCAACACCGGAGCCAACGCCTGGCCAGCCTGGCGGCCCGGCTCGCGTCGCTCCGGATCCAGCTGCACATCAGCCGGCAGCGAGGTAGAAACCGTGTCCTTCAGCTCATCCGCACCAGCGGAAGAGAGGAACTTATCGGTCAGCTTCAGCACGCCCGCGTCCGGAGCACCAGCAGCGCGCAGCGTCTCGGAAACCCCCGCAAGCTGCTCATCCGTGGCATCGGGAGTGACGACAACAAGGACGGGTACATCCTTCAAAGCGTCCTTGACGATCTCCCCGACGATGGGCTCGATGATGCGGTTGGCTTCATCGGCACGCGCTTGCTGCGCATCGGCACGTACGACAGCGGCATCGCGCTCAGAGGCGGCACCAGTGCCGAAATCAATGCCAGCACCAGCGGGGTTCAGCACATAAGCACCCAGCGCAGCACCTGCCGCAACACCGAGGGCAGCGCCTGTCACACCGGCTGTAAACTTCCCGCTCCTGCGCTTCTTCGCCATCGCCTGTCCCTTTTTCCTTTCGCCGACGCCTCAATCAGCTCTGACAGCCGAGAGCATTAGGCGCTCGTAGTGCTCTAATACCGCTAAAACTACTTAAACAACCCTTGGAACCACAGTGCAATGGAGTTCCAGGTATCGATCAGATTCTCGCTGACAGAACCATCACCGGAGGTACCAGCGATAGCGAAAATCACCGCAACGGCGACAAAGATAGCCAGGATTGCCCAGGCCACACCGAAACCACGGCTGTTTACCTGGTAGAGGTCGGCGACCATGCGACCGTCGACAAGCTTCTCCCCGACCTTCAAACGCGACAGCAGCGCCGACGGCACGCCGCTCTGATTCTCAGCGTGGTAAATGCTGTCGATGTTCTGCGAGGCACCGACGGAGACAACCATGTCGGCATCGTGATGCGCGGCGAAGACCAACGCCAGGTCAGTGGCGGAATCGGACAGCGCCGGGAACGTCATGGCGCCAATGCCAAGGTCCTGAATGCGCTCAAGGCCCACCGCGTGACCGTCCGGGTCGGCAGGCAGGATCACACAACCGGCAGACCGCAGCGCCTCGGAATTGATGTTCTCCGGATCACCGATGATGTAGTCCGGCTGGTACTTGAGATCAAAGAGCGTGTCGGCACCTGCATCGACGCCGATGAGCAGCGGCTCGTACTCGCGGATGAAGTTCTTTAGGTCTTCCAGCGTCTTGCGGTGTCCCTCACCAGGGCTGACCACAACGACCTTGCGGCCACGCAGCGGCTCTGTCTCGTCCGGAATGCCCAAGCCATCGATGTAGAGCGGAGACTCGGTCTTGGCGAACTCCACCAAGTTGCCGGAGAGAGCCTCCAGACGGTCGACCATGCTGGTGCGGCCCTCATCAAAGGCGCGCTCGAGCTCGTCCTGGTCGACTGCGTCGCCCTGTCCGATCAGGCGGTCACCGTGGTAGAGCTTGCCGTCGTCAAGCCTGCCGTTCTTGCCGTCCTTGAGCTTCTCAAAGACCTCGTCACCGACGCTCTGCACCATCTGGATGTCGGCGTCGCGCATCATCTGCGGGCCGTAATTCGGCACAAACCCCGTGGTAAACGCACCGGTGTTCACCACTGCGGCGACCTTGGCATCAATCAACTGCTGTGCCAGTGGACGCGAGATATCCGGCGCATCGATCACCACGATGTCGCCTTCGCCCATGCGCTTGAGCGCACGATCCAGGCGGGAACCATCCCGCACAGTCCCCGAAATGCCAGGAAGATCTTTTTCGTTCCGAGAGAACAGACTCATGGCACTTAGTGAAACATAAGTGCAGCTACTTGGCCGAGAAGGCGCGCCGAGCTTGATCCAGAAGATCTTGCGCGTGCGCACGTCCGGAGTCGGAATCGTCCAAACCCGCCATCATCCGCGCGAGCTCGTCAATCCGCTCCTCATCACCCAGGCTCGTCACCTTCGACGACACCGCACCCGAACGCGCATCCTTGCTGACCACCAAGTGGGTATCCGCAAACGCCGCCACCTGAGGCAAGTGCGTGACGACGATCACCTGGTTATTCACCGCCAACTGCTTCAGGCGCTTGCCAATTTCCACAGCCGCGCGCCCACCAACACCGGCATCGACCTCATCGAAAACCATCGTGTGCCCGGCCTGTCCTTCGGCGAGGACAACTTCCAAGGCCAGCATGATGCGGGAGAGCTCACCGCCGGATGCGGAGGAGGCCAGCGGACGCGGCTCGGCACCTTCGTGGGCACGGAGCTTGAACTCGATGTTGTCCACGCCAGCGGGGCCAAAGGTGTCGGCCTTGGTGATCTCCACCACCAGCGAAGTGTGTGGCATGGCCAAGCCCGTGAGTTCCTTGGTCACGGCCTCTTCCAGGTGCTTCGCGGCCTTTGCACGGGCCTTGGAGAGCTTCCGCGCGGTGGTGCCGAGCTTCTTCTCCGCGGTTTTGATCTCCGCGGTGAGCTTGTCCAGCGCTTCGCCGGAGACATCCAGCGTGGCGAGCTTGCGCTCCGCCTTATCCCGCCAAGCCAGCACACCTGCGATATCCGGGGCGTACTTGCGGGTGAGATTCTTAATCTCCACCTGGCGCTGCATGAGTTTGTCCAGGGACTCGGTTTCCTCCGGCAGGCCAGAGAGAAACGCGCCGAGACCAGCGGAGATTTCGGAGAGCTGGCTGGTCAGTTCATTGAGCTGGTTAGAAAACTCGGTGAGTTCCTCGTCGTCTGCGGCGGCGAGCTCATTTGCTGCGGCACCGAGAAGTTCGGCGGCTCCGGAGTCCTCGGTGGCGGCATCCATACCGGTCACGCCCACGGCGGCGGCACCGTCGATGGCGGCAAGCGCCACAGCGGCGGCGTCGCGGAGACCATCCAGATCCTGCATACGGCGAATCTGGAAGGCCAGGTCCTGGTCCTCATCTGGTTCGGGCGAGACTGCGTCGATTTCCTCGATGGCGAAGCTGAGTTGGTCGGCACGCATGGCCAACTCGCGGCGCTTAGAGGTCTTCTCTTCCAGTTCTTTGACCAGGGAGCGCCAGTGTGCGCGCTGCTGACGGTGAGTTTCCAGCGTCGGCGCGATAGTCTCGGCATCCATGCGGTCGATGGCCGCACGCTGCTCATCGGCACTCTGCAGGCGCAGCTGATCATTCTGGCCGTGAATCGCAATCAGTCGCGTGGAGACATCCGCCAGTGCAGCAGCCGACGCACTGCGGCCACCAACCCACGCCCGGGAGCGTCCCTTCGCAGAGACCTGACGGGCAAGCAGGTACTCATCGTTCTCATCGCGCTCGCCGCCGAGTTCGGAGACCACCGCATCGATGGTGGTGGACTCTTCCTCCGAGAGGTGTTCGGTGGACACGCGGCCTTCCACCAGGGCCTTGTCTGCGCCGGTGCGCACGCGGCCGGCGTCGGCACGCGCGCCACAGAGCAACTTGAGGCTGGTGACCACCATGGTCTTACCCGCACCGGTTTCACCTGTCAGTACAGTGAGGCCTGGGCTGAATTCAAGCGTCGCGTCGGGGATAACGCCGAGGTCGCGGATGGAAATCTCAGTCAGCATGGCGCCTGCAATCAGTCCTTCCCTTGAAGTGTCGGGTCTCGTCTGCCGTGTTTAGGGGCTATTGAGCTTCGGCGGGGCCGCGCCACCCGGACGTCGGCAAGCGGAACTTGTGCACCAGCCGATCGGCGAACGGCTGATCGTCCAGACGCACCCAGCGCACCGGCTGCGCGCCGCGCTCGATTTCAATGCGGCTGCCCGGCGGCATGGTGATGTTGCGGAAGCCGTCGAGCACCGCGACCGCCTCGGCGGTGTCGTGGTTGGTCTCAATGGCGATGGTCGAGTGCGGGGAGATCACCAGCGGGCGGGAGAACAACGCGTGGGCGTTGTTGGGCACGACCAGCATGGCGTCGAGTTCCGGCCAGAGCACGGGCCCACCTGCGGAAAAGGCGTAGGCGGTGGAACCGGTTGGCGTGGAAATGAGCACGCCATCGCAGCCGTAAGAACTCACCGGGCGACCATCGACTTCCAAGATGACATCCAGCACGCCGCGACGGTTGACGTTTTCGATGCTGACTTCATTCAGCGCCCAGCCCGAGCCGATCACGCGGCCGGTGGTGTCACGGACAGTGGCTCGGATGGTCATGCGGTCTTCGATACGCCAGGAACGCTTAATGACGCGGCTAATCGCCTCCGTCATGGACTCCTGCTCCCACTCGGCGAGGAAGCCGACGTGCCCCATGTTGATGCCGAGCACCGGCAGGTCAGCCGAGTGCGCGATATCTGCGGCACGCAGGAAGGTGCCGTCGCCGCCGAGGACGAGGACGAGTTCGCATCCCGACGCCGCCTGCGGGGAATGCCAGTATCGCGGGTACTTACCGAGCGTTGGGTGCGCGGCCAGCGCCTCCGGGTTTTTACCGGCCAGCACGCGGATATCGATACCCGCGGCCTCAAGCAGCTCGGCGGCCTCGGCGGCCATTTCCAGGTTGGCGCTGCGGCCGGTGTGCGGGACCAGTAGGATCTCGCGCTTGCCGGCGCTGGTCTTGGGCTTGCTATCCCGTGAGCTCGTTTTGGCGCTGGTCGGTGAGCTGGTCTTCGCGCTAGCCATTATGCGGCCCCTCCTCAACAGCCTTAGCGATGGCCGCCGCCATAGCCTCATCACCGATATCGCTGGCGCCGCCGTCTTTCACCAGCCACAGGAAGAACTCCACGTTGCCGCTCGGACCCGGCAGCGGGCTGGCCACGGCTGCGCGGAAGGACAGCCCCAGCGTGCGGGCGTATTCGGCGACTTCCTGGACAACTTCCTGGCGCAGCGCATCGCTGCGCACGACACCACCGGAGCCAAGCCGCTCCTTACCTACCTCGAACTGTGGTTTGACCATCGGCAGCAGGTCAGCTCCGTCATCGAGGCAGGAGACAATCGCAGGCAGGACCAGCTTCAAAGAAATAAACGACAGATCGCCCACCATGACATCGGCCGTGCCGCCGAGAATCTCCGGGGTCAGCGTGCGGACGTTAGTTCGGTCGAGCACAACCACCCGCGGGTCATCCTGCAGGCGCCAAATCAGCTGACCGTAGCCGACATCGACGGCGTAGACAGTCTCGACATCGCGACGCAAACACACATCGGTGAAGCCGCCCGTGGAGGCACCGGCATCCAACACCTTCCGGCCCTTCACGTCCAGACCCTGTGGCTCGAAAGCCTCCAGTGCCCCGAGCAGCTTGTGCGCACCGCGCGAAGCCCAGTTCTCGTCTTCTTCCAGGCCACTGACGCGAATGGACACATCGCCTGTCACCGCAGTCGCGGGCTTGGAGGCGACAAAACCACCGACCTCCACTCGGCCGGCCTTAATCATGTCCACTGCCGCTTCACGGGAGCGAGCAATCTTCCTTCGCACCAGCTCCGCATCGAGCCTGCGCTTAGGAGCTTTCTTTGCCACCGCGTTCACTTTCCTTCCCTGCGTGACGAGCCCAGGGCCTCATACAAAATCTCATGCGCCCGCTCAAACTGCGCGACTCTCTCCTGCGGAGTCGGCGCAGGCGCGGACAATGCTGCCGCCACCTGCTCGCGAACCTGCTCCGGAGTAACCTCACGCGCACCGGGCATCGCTGCCGGGCTAGGCGCAGGGCTCGGTACAGATGCAGGACCCGGTTTCGGTCCCGGCACCGGACCAACACCAGACCCCTGCCCCAGCCCTTGCCCCGGCTTCGGTGCAACCTCACTCATCGGCTATCACTTCCGCCAGGCAGCCAGCGCCGCCTCAGCAGCCGGGCCCTCCGCGCGGACCTGCGCGACCTCGACCGCGCCAGCACGACCAGCCTCAGAGTTCCACACCGCATCCGCGACCGTCAGCAGCGCCGCCACCGCGGCCTCCGCTGGGTTCGCCAACCGAGGATCTTCCCTGTCACCGCCAGAAAGAACGATGACACCGGCCTCCGCGTCGTCGTAACGCGCGGTGAAACCAGCCTGCGGAGCCGGACGTGCCTGATCCAGTTCACGATTCAGCGCGGTCATGTCAGCACCGATAAGCGTCGGGCGGTGCTCAGGCGGCGCTGCGACGACATCCATATGCGTGGAAACGCCGGTGACCACCATAAACGTGTCTACCTTCGCAGCGTTGCCGCCCGCGATGTCTGTATCCAGGCGGTCCCCAATCGCCAGCGGTTTCTTCGCGCCCACACGCTCCGCCGCCTTAATGAACATCGGCGGCTTCGGCTTACCCGCCGACAGCGGCGCCACGCCCGTGGTCGTCGAAATCGCCGCAGCAACCGAACCATTGCCAACCAGGAAACCGCGCTCCGACGGCAACGTCGTATCCAAATTCGACACCAGGAAGCGCGCACCTCGCGACACCGCCAGCGCCGCCTCCGACATCTGCTTCCACGTCATCTCACGGTTGAGCCCCTGGAACACCGCCGCAGGGCTGTCATCAGCGGAATCCACCACGGTGTACCCCGCCTCACGAGCCAACTGCTTAAACGACTCCGCGCCCAACACGAAAACATTTGAACCCGGCTCAATGACCTCCGCCGCCATCTCGATGGCCGCCTGCGCCGACGTCATCACATCCTCCGCGTGAACGTCATAGCCCAGCCCATTGAGCTGATCCGCCACCGTCTGCGGCGCGCGCGAGGCGTTGTTCGTAATAAACACCATCGGCAGCGCCGCCTCGGTCAGCCCCTCCAGCGCGTTCGGAATCGCCGCGCCGCCCTCGTAAATCGTGCCATCCAGATCCAGCAGAGCGGCATCATAGGAAGAAGCGACAGAAGCCATGAGGTGCATTTCTCCTTTTACGAAATAGGAACGCTTTACGACGAATTGTAGATGCGCAGCTGGATTGCGTCAGCGGTGCGCCAGCGGTGGCTGGTTCTACGAACCGGGCGGCCGGGCTGATTACTTGTTCAGCTCTTCGATGCGCTCGCGAGCATCGAGCATCTGGTCCACATCGATCTTGGCGCAGCGGGTAAACCACACCTTGGCATCGTCTTTACGACCGGCCTCGGCCAGCGCATCAGCGTAGGCGTAGAACAGACGAGCTGCTTCGAAGTCCTCGCGATCCGGGTTCAGATCCTGGGTCTCCAGCTCAACCAGAGCCTCATCAATCTGGCCCATATCGCGGCGAGCACCTGCGGCGACGATAGCCAGCTCAGTCTTGGACTCGTTGTCCAGCTCCTTGGCTTCCTCGGAGCGAGCCAGCTCAATGGCCTTCTCTGGGCGGCCGAGGCCGCGCTCACAATCAGCCATGACCGCGAGCATGCCCGGGCCACCGGAGATACGGCGAGCAGCACGCAGCTCCGCCAGGGCTTCCTTCCACTCACCTGCGTGGTAAGCGGCAACACCAGCGGTCTCACGAACGACACCGACGCGACCTGCGCGGTCCTTCGCTGCGCGGGCGTGCTCCAGAGCACGCTTAGGGTCTTCAGCCATCAGGATTGCGGACATGATCATGTGACGAGCAACCTTGTCGGCGTTGTCCTTAGCCAGGCTCTTCAGATCCTGGCGCACGCTCGGGTCGAGCTCGTCTGCGCGAATGTCATCTGGCAGCTTCGGCTCGTTCTTGCGAGCCTCAATGCGCTCTTCGCGGAAACCAGGGCGCTGCGGGCCGGTGCGGTGCGTACGCTTCTCATCCTGAAAGCGGCCACCACGGTTGGAACGACGTGGCCTGCCACCGCGACGGTCGAAGTTGCGGCCTCCCTGGCCACCGCGTCCGCCCGGGCCGCGACGCTCATTGCGGTCGCCACGGCCACCGCGTTCACTGCGTTCATTGCGGTCGCCGCGGTTAAAGTCACGATCATCGCGATCATCACGACGGAAGCCCCGCGAACCACGGGAATCGCGGTTACCGCCATGACCACCGTGACCGCCACGGCCACGACCACCTGGGCCACCGCCCTGTCCACGACGATCGTTGCGGTTGCGTCCGTTAAAGCCGCCCTCACCACGACCATGGGAACGGTTAGACCCGCGGTTTCCGCGATTTCCTCGGCCTTCGCCGGAACGAGGACCTTCGTGCTCAGCCATGAAGTCGGAGCTCCTTATATGTAATGAGTAAAAGAATTTATGTGTTTTCAGGCTACCAGTAACCCCGGATTGCCTGGCGGTCTACCTAAAAGACCAAACTTTCATACTACTGCTAAGACCTGCCCACATTCCAGCCCAGCAAACGTGCGGAACCTGTGGCCTTCCCCACTGCCTCGGACAAATCCCAGACAGCCAGGCCAACCCAGTCGTCGGTGGTGAACTGCGCGGTGGCGGTGGTTCCCTCGACGCGCAGCTCATGCTCGGCATCCGAAAGCCCGTCTGGCACCGCGAGGTTGGCGCCCAGGGCGTCGTTAAGCAATGCCTTGAGTGCGCGGGCGTTGCCCTGCTCAGCGCGATGTGCAGCGCGGCGGAAAACGGTGAGCGCGGTCTTGGCGGCATCCTCGGGCGTCACGGTGGTGTCGACGGCGAGGTCAAAGAGGCCTTCTTGCTCGAAGGTTGCGGTCTTGGGCGCCCTAGAGTCGGAAGCAGGCGTGGCGGTGGCGGCGGGCGCGCTCTTCGGATGCGAGCTGTTGGTTTGGACGCGACTCCCCGCACCGCCGAAACCCGGCCCCTCCGGCACGGCGGTGCCCTTCTGATACGCGGTGGCGGCGGCGCGGGCACGCTGATCAGCGGCCTCGTTCATGTCGTGGCCAGAGTGTCCCTTGACCCACTCGAGGTGAATGTTGCGGCCCACGAGAAGCTGGTCGATGTCCTGCAAAATGTCGACGTTAAGGACAGGTTTGCCGTCGCGCTTCTTCCAGCCCTTGCGCTTCCATCCCGGCATCCACTTAGTGACGGAGTTGATCACGTACTGCGAATCGCACAGTACGAAAAGCGGCTCGTCGGGGATGTGCGCGGTGGCGCGGAGAAGCTCGGCAAGAGCGGTGAGCTCCCCGCGGTTGTTGGTTCCCTCTTTCCATCCGCCGGCGGCCCAGCAGCTGTCGTCGATATACCAGCACCACCCGGCAGGTCCGGGATTGTGCAGGGCAGAACCGTCAACGGCAGCAGTAATATTCATGAGGCTAGATTGTATCGGCTGCGTGGGGCCGGCCAGGAATTGCCTTAAGAGCCGTAGCAGGCGACCGGGCCGTGCGGCCCCTGGACGATGTCAATCTGGGTATTGAAGATTGGGCTCAGAACCTCCGAACGCATCAGCTCTGCGGTTGGGCCGTGCTCAACAATCTGGCCATCCTTGACCGCACAGATGTAATCGGCGTAGCGAGCCGCGAAATTGATGTCATGCAACACCACCACCATGGTGCGACCCAACTCGCGCACTGCAGTGCGCAGGTACGACATGATGTCGACCGAATGGGAAATGTCCAGGTTGTTCAACGGCTCGTCGAGAAGCACGTAATCCGTCTCCTGACAGAGCACCATTGCGACATACGCGCGCTGACGCTGACCGCCGGAGAGCTCGTCGAGGTAGCGGCTTTGGAGCGCCTCAAGATTGAGGAACTCGATGTACTGGGAAATGATGCGCTCGTCCTCGGCGGTCAGGCGCCCCTGGCTGTACGGGAAGCGCCCGAAGCTGACCAGCTGGCGCACGGTGAGACGCGTGACGAAGTGGTTGTCCTGGCGCAGGATCGACAGCACCTTCGCCAGATCCTTCGACTTGGTCTTGCCCACGTTGTATGGGCCGACGTTGATGTCGCCCGAATCGACCGCAAGGAGGCGGCCAATCATAGTCAAGAGCGTGGACTTGCCTGCACCGTTCGGGCCGATCAGAGCCGTAATCGCGTTGGTTGGAATTTCCAGGTCAACGGGGCCAATTGACACCTCGCTGGTATAGCTCTTGCGCACACTATCGAGGAGAATCATAGCCGTCCCTTCTTCAAAACGACGTAGAGGAAGATCGAACCGCCAACCAGCTCGATGATGATGGACACCACGCCCTGGGCATAGAAAACGTGGTTGAGGATGAAATACGCACTGGCAAGTGTGACGTAGCCAATCAGCGCCGCCATCGGCAGTACAAAGCGGTGGTCATAGGTATCCGCAGCCTGGTACGCAATGGTCGCGACCAGGAAGCCGAGGAAGGTCATCGGGCCGACCATAGCCGTCGATACTGCCATCAGCACTGCCACCGCAACCAGCACAGTGATGGACCGAACCTGGTAGTTCACGCCCAGATTCGTCGCGACTTCACGCCCCAGCGACATGACATTGAGCGCCCGCGAATGCAGTGCAATCACCACGATTGCCACTATCACCAGCGGAATCGCCACCGGGAAAAACTCCGGATCGGCGTTGTTGACCGACCCGAACAGCCGCGCCGTCAGCAGATCAAAGTCCGAAGGCGTCAGCATGCGCTGCATGAACGTCGACAGCGAAGCCAGCCCGCCACCGATGACAATGCCCACCAGCAGCATGCTGTGCATATCCGCGCCCTGCCCAGTCAGCAGCCACGCATACAGCACAAGCGACAGCCCCACCATCAGTACGAGCTGCAGCACAAACGCCCCAACCGAGTTGGCAGTCATCAGACCCGTCGCCCCGAAGAAGTACACCGCAACGGTACTAATAGCCACGTACAGCGCTTCAAAACCCATAATCGACGGCGTAATAATTCGGTTATTCGCAATCGACTGGAACGCCACTGTCGCGACGGCATGGCAGCAGGCAACCACGATCATGGCAATTACGGCGTCGAGACGTCGACGTGCAATCAGCCAAAAGCCATCCGTACCGAATGGCAACGGGTTGTCCCACGCGAGCAGGCCCGCGGTAAACAACGTCGCCAAGCCAGCTAGAACAGCAATGATGATCCAGTACCTGCGTGCCGAGGCACCCGTGCTAAACGACGTCGTTTGCGTTCCAGCCTGGTCGGCCACCGTGTGAGTTGAACTGAGATTAAGCACGACGCCGCTCCACAATCAGATAGACGAAAATGGCAGCTCCCAGGATGCCGAGAATCACCGATACCGGTATCTCGAACGGGGCGATAATGACGCGGCCAATCAGGTCCGCGATTGTCACGGTGCCAATTCCCACCAGGCACACCCACGGCAGGTTGGAGCGCAGATCATCGCCACGGAACATGGAGACGATATTCGGGACGATAAGACCCAGGAACGGCAGGTTACCCACCACTACTGTGACCAGGCCTGTTGCAATAGCGATTAGTCCCGTGCCCAGGAACACGATTCGCTTGTAGTTCAGGCCTACGTTGGTCGCAATATCCTCACCAAGCCCCGCAACCGTCAGCCGATCACTGAATACGAAGACGATTGCGACCACAATGACGACCAGCCACAGGAATTCGTACTGCCCTTTATAAATATCAGTGAAGGAGCCTGCGAACCAGACGCTCAGTGACTGCAGCATGTCTGTCTGCAACGCAAAGAAAGTCGAAATCGAACTGACTACCGCGCCCAGCATGATGCCCACAATGGGCACGACCAGGCTCGACTTCAAAGTCACTCGGCGCAAGAACAGGAAGAACACTGCTGTGCCGATGAAAGCGAAGATAATCGCGCCGCTCATCCGGCCGAGCAACGACGCCGAGGGGAAGAAATACATTACGAAAATTAGGCCAAGACCAGCCCATTCCGTGGTTCCCGTGGTGGTGGGTTCGACGAACTTGTTGTGTGTAAGCAGCTGCATGACCAGGCCACACATCGCCATCGCGGCACCCGAGAGCACTAGTGCAATGGTGCGCGGAATACGCGTAGTGGCGAACATCTCCCAGCCGTCGTCGGCGCCCAGGATGTCGTATTGACCTACAAACAGCGACATAGCCACCAGGACTGCCACGAAGGCAATCCCAATGGCTAATCGGGGTTCCAGTAACTTCTGCATAGAGTTGGTGAGGTACTCCTGTGACTGGTCAGAGAACTATTAGGCCTGCTCGAAGGCGTCGGCAAGCTCGTTCAGAATCTCCGTGTACGTGATGATGGACTCGTTGGTGTAAGTGTCCTCTGGGGCGTAGTAGATCTTGCCCTCCTTGACGGCCTTCACGTTCTTCAGCGGAGCAGCTTCCTCGACCACAGACTGCGCCGAGCGGTACTCATCAGTACCGCGGACCGAGGTGCCAGCATCGCGGTCGAGAACCATGATGAAGTCCGGGTTCGCCTTAGCGATGGACTCGGCGGAAATCTCATCACCCTGGTGGTCATCGCTGGCCTTGTCGACCTCCAACGCCGGCTTCATGCCAATCAGGTCAAACAGCGGACCAAAGGTACGGCCAACGGTCGGAGCAATGTAGCCGAGCGTGCCGCCCGACGAGTTCAGTGCCATGACCGTCACGTCCGGGTTGTAGGCCTTGCGGGCGCGCTCCAGAGCCTTGTCGAAGTCCGCGATAAGCTGGTCGGCTTCCTTCTCCTTACCGAAGACGGTGCCCATGCCCTTGGCGTGACGCTTGAGCTCCTCATCCAGCGGCTTGCCCTCGCGTGGCTCGAAGTCCACGATGGCGGAGTTCGGAGCGAGCTTCTTGAGGTCGTCGTAGTACTTGTCGAAACGCTGACCGGTGACAATCAGATCCGGGTCGGCGGCTGCAACGATCTCGAGGTTCGGCTCGCGGTGATTACCGATGTCCTGAACGTCGGGATTGTCCTTGTAGCCGGAAACCGTAAACGGGATAATCGCCTTCGGAGCTGCAGCCAGCTTAATGCCCCACTGATCGAGCATCTCGAAGGAACGGTTGTCCGTGGCCACAACAGTGTCAATTTCGGCCGGTACGGTCTGCTCACCGTGGTTGTCGGTAACGGTAACAGTTGCCTCGTTACCTGCAGCTGCAGACTTATCCTCGTTGCCGCCATCGGTTGAACATGCGCCAAGAACGAGTCCAAAGCTGGCAACAGATGCGACTACAATGTTACGAATACGGCCGGAGTTAGAACGCGCCACTGAAAGGCATCCCTTCGGTCACAGTAGGATTGTTGAGCAAACGTCACTTAGACGCCATTACCCAATCACTTACTTAGGTAATCATTACCTGCGCAACCTTAGCTTAGGATTCCCTATTTAACAAGTAAATACGTTATGAAATTGCGCAATATTTAGGGCATGTTTCAGATTTTGATTAGCGTTGGCTAATTTGCGCTGGTAGAGAGCCTTTTCTGAGTAATGCAGTCAGGTACCCCTGTTACGTTCTTACCGCGTTTCAGAGCGGTCTGTTGTGCGGGCATGGCTATGCACGAAAGAGCTTTTCTTATAAGTTGCCGAAAACCTGAGGCACGCTAACCTCAACACCTGTGAATACAACTAACCTGAGCCGCGCGAACTATCGCGCTAAAGCCGCTGCCCTAACCGCGGCCCTTCTTCTACCACTCGGCACTATTTCCCCATCGGCCGCATCGGCTAGCCCTGACGCCTCGTTGTTGAATGCAGCCACATTAGGAATTAGTGCGACCGAGACACAGGTCACCGGGCAGACTACAACCGCCACAGCGCCAACCGGATCCCCAGCCCCTATCGAGTCCGGCTCACTTTCCTCGCTCAGTAACTTCCGCGATGTAGCGGGCAGTAGCGCCAACCCAATCATGACCGAGGACGGTCGCCACATCCGCCGCGGCCTGGGATACAGGTCAAACGCCTTACGAGAACCTAGTGACGAAGACCTTGACCGGATGACGCAGGCAGGCGTGACACGCGTCGTCGATTTGCGAAACATTAAAGAGCGCAACGAAGCCCCAGATATCTTGCCCGACAGCGTGACTTACCAAGTAGCGGACATCATCGATGTTCGCAATGGCTTGGGCTTCGTGAAAAGTCCTGTCGCAACAACTGGCGAGCAGCTTTACGGCCATGCACCGGAGTTCTACGAAGCGGCGGGAGAAAGCATCAAAGCGCACGATGCAGAGATTTTCGACGATGAAGTGAAGTACTTCGGCCAACTGCTTGGCTATGAGTTGATGATTACCGGAGAAGCACCGCGAACCGCTTGGAAAGATCTCCTCCAAGCCCTCGCATACGAAGACGGTGCCGTTGTATTCCACTGCAGTGCGGGCAAAGATCGAACAGGCCTCGGTGCCGCGTTCTTCTTGGCTATCCTAGGAGTTAGTTACGAAGCTATCGAGCAGGACTTCCTGGCCAGCAATGCTTACCTGAATCGCGAGAACGCGGTAGACAAAGAGTGGCTCAAGATGTCGTGGGACGCTATCGAAGAGAACTACGGTTCTTTCGACAACTTCGCACGACAGGGCATCGGGCTTTCCGACGCCGACATCAACCAATTGCGCCAGAAGTACTTGGTATAGCGCCACGCCTTACCCAATAATTGAACTACGTTTACTTGTGGGTAAAACAAAAAGCGGGCCGCAGCCACCAACCCCCCACACAACAGGGGA
>NZ_ABZU01000010.1 GCF_000173655.1 Corynebacterium amycolatum SK46
GATGTCCGTGGCCAGAACTTCTTCTGCCCTCTGTTCAGGATCCAGTGCCACGGGTACTCTGGGCACCATGAAGCCCACCATTATCGATGCCGATACTGGACACGAACTATGGACCGCGGTCGAATGCGCTGCTTTTTCCGGCACCGCACGTGGCACTTTCACCAGCTACGCTGGCCGCAAAAAGGCTCCTGAGCCCGTCGCGAAGCTTCATGGGTTGACCCTGTGGGATTCCGAAGAAGTTCGCGCATGGCACGCCAATCGAAAGAGCCGCACCAAGCGCACCGACTCCGCCGAGTCATAGATACCTACCCATACCCAATCATTTGCTGGTTCCCGAGCTGCCTCTGTCGCACAGAGATGTCAGCTCGGGAACTTTTTGCGCTCTACGTGCGTTATTTCAAGTAATTACTAGCAATACTCGCAATTTCCTTTTTGGAGGCCTAGCCCATGGGGGCTTTAATTCTGATCGCGATCACCGTCGGCGGCGCAATTATCATCGCGTCGATGGCTCAAAACCGTTCAAACAGGGCCTTTGATGCTCGCCAGAACAATCAATTGGAAGACGCCGTCGCAGACGCCCGCCGATGGATTGAGCGACTGGGCTCACAGGTATTGAACCTGGCTGGCACCGATTCGGCTTCCACGCAGGCTCTTGCTGATGCATCCGAGCGCTACAACGCCGCTTCCTCGCAGATTTCTACTGCTCGGACCCCATCACAGGCACGAATGGCGCGCGAATCGGCACTGGAGGGTCTGCACTACATCAATGCAGCTCGCGAAATTATGGGCCTGCCCGCGGGGCCAGCCCTGCCACCGCTGGAGGGTCAGAAGGCCGCTGGTTCTGTGACCGAAATGCGGACTATTGAGCACGAAGGCCACTCGGTTAGCGCCTCTCCATACGCCACCCCGGAAACTCCGAACTACTACCCCGGCGGCCGTGTCGCCGGCCGTCCGGTTCCGGCCGGTTGGTACTCCGAGCCCTGGTGGAAGTCCGCGCTCCGCACCGGTGTCTGGACCGCTGGCTCGATGCTGCTGTTCTCTACCCTCTTCCACGGTATGGCCGGTGTTGCCTACGGCGCTGATGAATTCGCCAGCGGCATGGGCACCGGCGCTGACGACTTCGGCGGCACCGAGGACTTTGGTTCCGATGACTTCGGTGGAGATGACCTTGGCGGCGACTTCGGTGGCGATGCTGCAGATGCCGGTGACGCAGGCGACGGTGGAGGCCTCTTCGGCGGCGGCGATGGCGGCGATGGTGGCGACGGTGGCGGATTCTTCGACGGCGGATTCGACGGTTTCGATATTTAGAAGAAGCCCGGCTCCGCTATTTCGCTCAATCCGCAAAAGGATCGACAGTGCCGTCTGTCTGGGGCCGATACTCAATTTTTCTGGCGGCGAGTCTCCCAGCTTCCTCGCCAAGGATGCTGCTAATTAAAGCAACAGCCATATCCATACCTGCTGCGACTCCTGATGAGCTCCACCGATTACCGTCTTCGACCCATCGGGCTTCTTTCACCCACGTCACTTCGTTTCCGAACGAGGTGGCCCAATCAAAAGCCAACTTATTACTAGTTGCCCGCTTTCCTTCAAGTAGCCCAGCCGCAGCAAGCAGTGCCGAACCTGTGCAGACCGACGCCACTAACCGCGCGCGGAATCCGATGTGCTTAAGCCAGTCCAAAAACTCTGCATCCTCAACTAATGTTCTGGTCCCTGCTCCACCGGGCACCAGGAGAATATCGACTGCCTCGAGTTCAGCGGTGCAGCCCGTTGCGATAACCTCCGCCCCCTGAGCGCTGGTTATCGGACCGGCAATGCTGGCGACATATTCGACCTCAATCTCTGGGACATGGCCAAAAAGGCCAACCGGTCCAAATACGTCCAAGAGCTCGAACCCGGGGAACAGTACTACAGTTACTCGGCGATGCACTTCTGGATTTGTCATACGACAATTCCTACTCCGTCTACACACGAAAAAGGGTCTGGTCCCAGAGTTTTCTGGAACCAGACCCCTTTTTTTATTCCTATCAACAGATAGCGAACAGCAACCCTTTAAGCCTCCGGCAGCTCCGGGGCGACGCCAGTCTTTTCGTACTCTGCCAGAATGTCGATGCGGCGCTGGTGGCGCTCCTCCTCGCTCCACGGCTGGGAGACGAAAGCATCGACGATGGCCAGAGCCTCTTCTTCAGAGTGCATACGACCGCCGAGGCCGATCAGCTGAGCGTTGTTGTGCTCGCGAGCGAGCTTCGCGGTCTCCACCGACCAAGCCAGCGCACAGCGAGCGCCCTTGACCTTGTTAGCGGCAATCTGCTCGCCGTTGCCAGAGCCGCCGAGCACGATGCCCAGGCTGCCCGGGTCAGCGACGGTACGGGAAGCCGCCTCGATGCAGAATGCTGGATAGTCATCTGCAGGGTCGTAGGTGTGAGCGCCGCAGTCAACGACGTCGTGGCCAGCCTTCTCCAGGTGGGCCTTAATCAGGTTCTTCATCTCAAAACCGGCGTGGTCTGCACCAAGGTAAATACGCATGGCAGCAAGTTTAGCGGCTCCCGCGCATTCAACGGCGCCTGCACCCGTTTTAGGTATTGCTTGACGACGTTTCCCGCGCAGCCGAATAGGGTGAAAAGTGACTGTATTTGCGTTTCAGCACGTCTTCGAAACCGGAAATTGGGTGCTTTTTACCGTGTCTCCTGCGCCGCAAGCTCACTTCCAAGTCGATCCGGAAGCTCATGGCTCCCGTGGGAATCATCACGCACCGGTGGTGCGAACGGTTCGACATGACATCAACAAGAAGCCATTTATTGTCATTTGGGAGGTCACGCGAGCTTGTGGCCTTGTCTGCAAGCACTGTCGCGCTGATGCTCAACATGAGCCACATCCGCTTCAGCTATCGACTGCCGAAGGCAAGGTCTTGCTGGAGACCTTGGCGTCGTATAGCAAGCCCAAGCCGCTCGTGGTGCTCACTGGCGGTGACCCGTTTGAGCGCGATGATCTCGAAGAGTTGGTGCGATTCGGCACGGAGCACGGCCTGAATATGTCGTTGTCACCATCGGTGACGCCGCGATTGACGCCGGAGCGGATCAAGTCGTTGCGTGAGGCCGGAGGCAAGGCGATGTCGATGTCGCTCGATGGCGCGACTGCCCAGACCCATGACAAGTTCCGCGGTTTTTCGGGCACTTTTGAAAAGACGCTCAAGATGGCTCCGCACATCAACGAGGCCGGTTACCGGCTGCAGATTAACTCGACCCTGACCAAGGGAAATATTCATGAGGCGCCAGCGCTGCTGAAGACCGTCATGGAGATGCAGGCCAAGATGTGGTACGTCTTTTTCCTCGTTCCCACTGGTCGCGGCGCAGATTTGGGAGCATTGTCGCCGGAGGAACGCGAGGACGTTCTGCACTGGTTGTCTGATGTGTCCAACCGAATTGCCATTAAGACGACGGAGGCGCCGCAGTATCGGCGCGTCGTCATGCAGCAGGAGGAAGCGAAGGAGAAGGGCCTGCCACCTTATGAGGGCGGCGAGCTCTACCGCTACTTGGCCGAGGAAACGACAAAGCTGCTTGGCGCTGTGCCGGAAAAGCCACGCCGCCCGCGCTCCCCTATGGCCGTCAATTCCGGATCAGGTTTTGCCTTCATTGACCACATCGGCGACGTCTACCCCAATGGTTTCCTGCCGCTTCACTGCGGAAGTGTCAAAGCCACACCATTCCAAGAAATCTACGCCAACTCTCCGGTATTCAAGGCCCTTCGTGATCCGGATAATTGGCACGGCAAGTGCAGCGTCTGTGAATACCACAGCGTATGCGGTGGGTCCCGCTCGACGGCCTACGCGTTGACCGGGGATTACACGGCATCCGACCCGACCTGCATCTACATTCCGCCACGGTGGGCTGCCATGAGCGAAGAAGAACGGCAGGCCTCTACCGGGCAGAATGCCGAAGCTGGGGCCGCTCAGGTTTCTTAGCCGCATGCCCCAGCTGCTACAGCTTTCTTAGTCGAAGCGCGGGCTCTCAGTGCGGGAGCGCTTGATTTCGAAGAAGTACGGGTAGCTGGCCACGGCAACCGAGCCATCGAAAATCTTGCCGGCTTCTTCACCGCGTGGGATGCGGGTCAGTACCGGGCCAAAGAAGGCAACGTCGTTGAGCTTGACCACCGGAGTGCCGACGTCGTTGCCGACTTCCTTCATGGCCTCTGCGTGGTTTTCACGCATGAGCTCATCAAACTCGGTGGTCAGGGCCTGGGCCAGTCGCTCTTCCGGCAGACCAACCTCGGCGAGGGCTTCCTCAATCAGCTCGTCGAATGCGTGCTCCGGCTCGTCGACATGCGCATGGCGATCGATGCGGTTTTCGTTGTGAACCTTCGTGCCCAGCGCCGTGTAGAGCTTGTCGACGGCCTCCTGACCATCCTGGGAGAACACGGCGTTGAACAGGCGTGCCGGGGTCCAGTTGCACTGCATCATGAACTTGTAGTCTTCCGGCAGCTCGTCGCGGCCTTCATTGAGCACCGACAGGCTCATCGGCTTCCACTCGACCTCGATGTCACGGACCTTTTCGACTTCCTTAATCCAGCGCGACGTCACCCAGCAAAACGGGCAGGAAACGTCGAAGTAAAAAGTGACCTTGTCTCGATTGCTCATGTGAAAGTCCTCCTAAAGCATTGATTGACTTATCAACGACTATAGGGCGGAATTTTTTGGTTCGCATTCATGAATTCGAACGGGTCTACAGGTACCGGCATAGTGAAAATCGTAAACTGTTTTTGTGCCTTCAATTTTTGATAACCAAACTGATGAAACGAAGTTAAGTTCCGGCCTGCGGACCTATTTTCCTTCTTATCAACGCATAGATGTAGCGACTGGATATTTTGCACTCCGCGGATGGGCTTCATTAGACCCACTCGTTCGGGAGAGCTTCGAATCTGGGGATGTCGAAGGTCCCATCGCGCGCATTCTCGTTGGTATGGTGTTGCCCGCGCAGCACGATGAAATTATTGATCAGCTAAGGTCCGAGATTTCGCCTAGCGACGATGAATTCATGTCTTTGCGGGAGCGTGCACCACAGGTGCGCGAAACGTTGAAGGCGCATTTGCGCGCACAGCTTTCAAGCGGAATCCCGACGGCCAAAGACCGTGAAAACCTGCAGTCTTTACAAGAGCTTGTCGAGCTCGGTGCAGTAGAAATTCGTGTCTATACCCGCCAGCCGCTGCATGGTAAGACCTATTTGCTGCACCACCAGGACCCGCTTATCCCAAGTGCTGGTTTTGTTGGATCGTCGAACCTTACCGGGGCAGGTCTAAATAGGAACCTGGAACTGAATCTGCACACGACGGAAAGCACCTCTACTGAAGAGTTGACCAAGTGGTTCGAAAACCTGTGGACGGACCGCTTCACGCTTCCCATTGATGCTGACATTTTGGAAGTAATCGATGACTCGTGGGCATCCCCGCAACCGCGTTCTCCCTACGATGTTTACCTCAAGGTGTGCCACACGATGAGCCGTGATGTGCGCGCTGGCCTCACACAGTATGAGGTCTCGGACCTTATCTCGGGCACGCTGCTGGAGTATCAGACAACGGCTGTGAAAACGCTTGCTCGCCGTATCATGCAGCGGCGCGGAACGATGCTCGGTGATGTTGTCGGTCTTGGAAAAACTCTGACCGCGATTGCAGTGGCCCTAATGCTCCGTGATAACCACGGTTTTCAACCATTGGTTATCTGCCCAAAGAACCTTCAGTCAATGTGGGAATCACACTTGAAGGCTTATGATTTACCAGGCCGTGTGGTCCCGTATTCGATGGTCCATTCAGTGCTTCCGACGTTGCCTCGTTTCCGCTTTGTCATTGTCGATGAGAGCCACACTCTTCGTAACGAAGGCACCCGAACATACAACGCGGTGCAGACGTATTTGCATGAGAATGAATGCAATGTGCTTCTTCTGACAGCGACCCCGTACAACCTGAAGTACGGCGATGTGGCGAATCAGCTCGCTTTGTTCCTCGACGAGGATGAGGATCTCGGACTCACCCCCGAGTTCGCTCTCGAACGCAATCCAAATCTCTACGAGAATTTGGAAATGGCGCACTCGACTCTCGCCGCGTTCAGGAAGTCTGAGGAGCCCGAAGACTGGAAGCGTTTGATGGGTGAGCACCTTGTGCGACGTACCCGCAGCTTCGTTCTGAACACGTATGCAAAGGAAGATGACGCCGGCCGAAAGTATCTGGAGTTCAAGAACCCAGATGGTTCTGTCTCCAGCCGATTCACGTTCCCGATGCGTAAGGCGATTCCTGTAAATCACGTCTTCGATGACGAAGATGCCGCAGCGAAAATGGCAGACGCACGAACCCTTGATGCGCTCGCGGATCTGAAGTTGCCGCGTTATGACCTCACTTCTTACCTCGTTCCCGATGCGCCGCGTCTCGCCACGGGTGAGGACAAACTCTTCATTGAGGATTTCGAGGCATCTCGCGGCCAGGTCGCGGGTTTTGTTCGCACGAACTTCTACAAACGTTTGAGCTCCAGCGGACACAGTTTTGTGCTCTCCCTACAGCGGCATTTGAGGCGCAACGAGCTATTTATTTATGCGCTGCAGAACAGGTTGCCACTACCTGCGGGCACGATTGATCCAGCGACCCTTTCCGAAGATGACCTTGACTTCGACGCCTTACTTGCAGAGGTGTCTCCCCGCGGCCTGATGTTTACTGATATTGCGGATGACTACAACCGTTTGACTGAAGAATCTCCCCGCGGAATCAGGTGGGTCAATCCTTCACTGTTCGATATTCGTCTGATGCAGGATTTGTTGGCAGACTCACGCGCTATTCGCGACCTGCTGACTTGGTACGGACCGTGGGAAGTACAAGACGATTCCAAGCTTCGTGCTCTTGCCAAGCTCGCTAATGAGCGGCACCCGAGCGAAAAAATCCTTGTTTTCACCGAATACAAAGACACCGCGAAATACATCGCTGAAGGTCTTCGCGAACTCGGTGTCGGAAGTGTTGCCGTAGCTACTGGCGAGTCAGAGGATGCTACGACCCTGGCACGTCGCTTTTCGCCAAAGACTACCCCTGTGAGCGCCGACCAGAAGCCGGTTGCCCCAGCCGACGAGATTCGAGTTCTCGTGGCGACGGATGTGCTGTCTGAAGGCCAGAACTTGCAGCAGGCCCACATCATCGTCAACTTCGACTTGCCGTGGGCAATCATCAAACTGATTCAGCGCGCAGGACGCGTGGATCGTATTGGGCAGGAAGCCGACACAGTGCTGCTGTACACCATGGTGCACGGCGAGGTTGAGGAGCAGCTGAACCTCCGTCGTCGCATCCAGCAGCGTTTGGCTGCGAATGCTGCAACTTTCGGCTCTGATGAGAAGTTCTTCGGAACGGATACGGAGACACAAGCGATTTCCGATCTCTACGACGGGCGAATCGAAGATGTTTCCACCACCGAGGACGTCGATGCCAGTTCTTTGGCCTTTGAAATCTGGAAAGCCGCCACAAAGGATAATCCAGAGCTACGGCGACGCATCGAACACACCCCTGATCTAATTGACGCAACCCGTCCCGGCCTACCAGGGGACCGAGATGGTGTACTGTGCTGCGCCGCCACTGATTCGGGCATTGATTCTTTTGCATGGCAGAACGCAAACGGTGACAACAAGTTGCTGACAGGACACGAAGCTCTTGCGATTCTGAAATGCACGCCAGAAACCCCTGCCCTGCCACTTCGAGATGGTCACGATGAATCAGTGAAAGAGCTCATCACCGGAGTGATTGCTAAGAACCTCGAAACCTCGGGCAGGCTTCGCGGCGAACGTCGCATCTTGTGGAACAAGCTGGGCCAGACGACCGAAGCGCATAGCGACCCTAGCTATAGGGAGGCCCTCGATGCTTTGTACAAGTCTCCGTTGACCACGATTGCCATCAACCAACTTCGCTCGGCTCGACGGCGTCCATCCACTACAACTCTGGACTTGCTCGATTTGATGGTGAGCCTTAACGAGCAGGGAATCCTGACCACCACCGCAAGTAAGTCTGCTGATGCTATCCGCATCGTCGCGAATATGGGAGTAACTAATGTCTAGCTTTCTTTCCTTCGTAGATTCAGGCCATTTCAAGGAGCTTTTCGAAGAGCTTGGCTGGGGTCCCGTTCCTCGCGGTGTTAGTCCTATCACGGTACAGATCACAGACGGCCGAGCCTTTACTGCATGCCCTGTCGCTGACCAGGCTGGTTTGCGCGTATGGGTGGTTGAAGCTGATGAACTTCCTACGCCCAAGGAACAACGGATCATTGATGCGGAGGTGCAAAAAGCTTCGCAGCTACGACTGCTCATCTTCACTGATGGCACGCACCAGTCATGGCGGTGGCCACGTAGGGGTGCAACCGCGTCAACCAACGCGAAGCTTCTGCATCACCGTTACACGGTCGGCGATGAAGATTTAGCCGAGGATCTTGCACGTCGTTTGGAAACGATCGAACTGTCCATCGGCGAGACCATTGGGATTCTTGAGATTCAAGAACGAATGGCCAAGGCCTTCAACGACGAAGCAGTTAAGCGGTCTAAGCAGGCGTCCAGCCACATGCAGGTCATGAATCAGCAGCTGTTAGACGCAGGGTGCGACACCAGCACTGCTTCTTCGTTGCTCGTCCGCTTGCTTTTCCTCTTTTTTGGCGACGACACGAACATGTGGCCGGACAACACCTTCCAAAAGTGGGTTTTGCACCACACCACCGCTGAAACACTTCCAGAGAAGCTCATCGAGCTTTTTGAGGTCGTTTGCGACCCCGAGCTGGACCTCGCGCTTTCGAGTAAGGGGAAGTACGCGGGAACTGAGTACGCCAATTTTAGGCGTATCGACGGCATGTACATGGAACGTATTGAGCTTCCAGCTCTTTCCGAAGAATTCCGTCAGCAGGTCTTGAATGCTGGCGACTTCGATTGGGGGCGGGTAAATCCCGACATCTTTGGGGCAATGTTCCAGCAGCTGGTTGATCTGGATGATTTGCGTGACAAAGGTGAGCACTACACCAGTGAAGAAAATATCCTCAAGGTCATTGAGCCGCTGTTCCTCGATGACCTTCGGGCACGCTTCGAAGAGGCCTACGACAATCGCACTGCCCTGCTTGCTCTCCAGGATGAAATAGCTGGATTGGCCTTCCTCGACCCAGCCTGCGGATGTGGCAACTTCCTCATCCAGGCGTACAAGCAGTTGCGCGGACTTGAGTTTGAAATCATCACCCGTGCTGAGGAGCTTGAGCTCGCTGAAATCCGTGAGGCACTAGATTTTCATGCCCAGGGCAAAAAAGTCGATGGAGTGCGTGCCCTGCGGCAGCGGCTGCTAGAGATTGAAAGCGGAAACGCTATCCAGTATGCCGACCAGGCTCTCCGCAAATCGAAGATGAGCATGCGGCAGTTCTACGGTATCGAGATCAACCAGTGGCCGGCGAAGGTTGCATCCACTGCAATGCTTTTGGTGGATCACCTCTGTAACCAGGCCTTCGGCCAGTCGGTCGTGCGACTGCCTATTGAAGAAACTCCCGAGATTGTCAATGCCAATGCGCTCCGTATTGATTGGGCTGATGTTGTAGCTCCGGAGGACTGCGATTACATCATTGGCAACCCACCATTCGTGGGTTACTCGCGGCTTAACGACGAGCAGAAGCAGGACCGGACAGAAGTCTTTGGAAGGAAGGGCGGCGTCCTCGATTTCGTCGCATGCTGGCACCGCACGGCTGCAGAGTTCCTCAATGGGCACGGTGGCGACATCGCTTTTGTCTCTACTAATTCCATTTGCCAAGGCCAGCAGGTTACTCCGCTGTGGGAACCGATTTTCGACATGGGATACCGAATCAACTTCGCCCACCGATCCTTCGTGTGGAACAGCGAGTCCGAGCACGCCGCTAACGTCTACTGCGTCATCACGGCCTTCTCACAGAATGAGTGGCCTGTTAAACGGGCTTGGGATTACACAGCACGCGGAGTTGTGGAGAGCCAACCCGCTCATCTCAATGGTTATCTGGCGGATGCTACCTCTGTGTTTATTGAGCGACGTAACAAGCCACTCTCGGAAGTACCTCCGATGACGAGGGGTAATCAACCGACAGGGAAACCGCTCTCATTCGGTCCGTCAGAGCGAACAGAGATGATCAAGCGAGACCCCTCCGTCGCCTCTGTAATCAGGCCTTTCTCGATGGGTGAAGAGTTTGTGAAGGGCATAGATAGATACTGCCTCTGGATGCCCAACGGTGTTCCCGCTGAGCTTCGCGAGAATCCTGACATCACGGAAAGACTAGATTCCGTCGAAGAAGCACGAGCAGCTTCTACCAAAGCGCCTACTCGTGCGAAGGCTGCAACCCCGTGGCGATTTGATGAGGTGCGATACGAAGGGCAAGGCACCTACATCGGAATTCCGAGTGTGAGCTCCGAAAGAAGAAAATACGTACCGTTGGGTTTTGTACGCAACGGCATGATCCCTGGGAACATGCTCTATTTTGTTCCTTCTGAATCTCTCCTGGTTTTCGGAGTTTTGTCATCCCAGGCACATAACGCCTGGATGCGAACTGTGGCAGGACGTTTGAAGTCAGATTATCGCTACGCCAACACAATCGTCTACAACAACTTCGTTTTCCCGAACCCGACCCCGGAGCAGCGGGATAGTATCGAACAATCAGCACAAGGGGTTTTGGATGCCCGTGACCTGTACCCTGAAGCGTCCCTGGCGAAGCTCTACGACCCTGACAATGAAGCCAATTACCCGGAATTGGCTGATACACACAGACTTCTAGACGAAGCAGGCGAGCGGGCTTACGGCTGGGACTTCGAAGGTCTGTCATGGGATGAGAAAGAAACCCGAATCGTTTCCGAGCTCTTCGAGCTGTACGACCAGGTGGTCAGCTCTAAATAAAGGAACTTCGAGAGTACGTCACTGCCGCCGTCTCTCTTTACCAATCCGGCAGTGACGTGTGCCAAGCGTGCCCTGGTGGCAGACCGACTCGCTCTGTCTGCGCCAAGGTTCGATAATTCGGTGGGAGCAACACTGGCGCATCGTGCTCATCGATGAATATCAAATCCCACCGATTCTCATAGAGCTTGAACGTCTGCAATTTCACTCGTGCGCGTTCCACAGGGGCGTTTCGTTTTCCAGGCTCGGCCTCTGGGTCTGTGAGCCAGTTCATGTGCTCAATCCATGCAGCTGCCGCGACGTGAGACCGAGGAACGACGAAATACCGGGGTGGAATCTCAAGATTATGGGGCACCGCGACCATCACGAAGTACTCCCGCTCATGTTGGCTGGGACCTTGAGCCTTGATGCCAAGAGGCCAGTTGGCATTGTGAGGCTGGGCGCGTAGAGCTGTTTTGACCTGGACCTCGATCATTCGCCTGTTATCTGACTCGGTAAACACCGCAAGAATGTCGGTTCTTTCGAGCCCATCCCGCGTGAATGCGGGCGCCCAGCCGCGGCGGGCTAATTCTGCGGCAACGTAGTGCTCGCCGATTGTCTTCGTCTGTTTAGTGTCCACCACACCATGAGCATATCTAACTGGTCGCGCTAGATTGACGTTGTCGCTTTCGCCCCATGCACATGGGATTAGCCATGAAGAAAACCCGGGAATCTCCCAGATTCCTTGAAGCGAAAGCGTGAGTTTCGAATGCTACGAGACCAGCACAAATGCCCTCGACAAGCCTCTAGCCGTTCCAGGGCAAGCCCGTGGCCTCCAGCGAGTCAGCGGCAGCTTCCAGGTAGGCAGGCCAATCTGCGTAGTCCAGGAACTCCGGGCCCACCTCGTGGTCCATGGAGACCATCTTCCCCGAGCGCATGTCCAGACAGTAGTTGTTTCCGCCGAAGTCCATGACCAGAGGAATCCATGCCTCGTGATACCACTTGCCATCCGAGTTGGCGCTGTCCATGCCTTCGGCCTCAAAATCATCGAACTCGCCGTCGGCCTGCAGCTGGGTCCACAACTTGTAGTCGTTCAGAATCGACTTCGGCGGCGCAATCCAGCCACCGTCCCACGGCTCACCGTCCACAGACGCGTGCCGCAGCCACGAAGCTCGCACGTAGTCTGGCAGCTTTACTCCGAGGTCAGCCTCGAGCTGATCCACTTCCGCTTCTGTCGCCGGGGCCTCCAGGGCATCGTCGCCAAGCTTTGCTTCAATGCGATCCCACGCCGCGTTAACCCGTTCAACCTTGCTTGCATCATCACTGAGTTCGTACATGAAACGAAGTGTATTCACGTTCGGCTTTGCTCGCATGCCAAAGAAGCCAAAATCTCGCCCAATCGGCCGCCACTTCGACCGCCGATGCGACCGCCCCAATCGGCTAGGAACGAGCTAGGAAGTCGAGGTCATCCCGCCCACCCCGCTACTGCCCGATTCCCAATCCGGGGTCGCGGTTACACTTGTCGCATGACTTCCACGAACTTAACCAGGACCGAGGCCGCCGACCGTGCGGCCATGCTCGAGGTGTCCCACTACGACATTTCTCTCGACCTCACCACCGCACCTGTCGGCGCGCCTCACAGCGCACCGACATTCGCCTCCAAGACCACAATTTCTCTGACGGCGAAGCGCGCTGGTTCCACCTTTATTGACCTGCGTGATGCGGTTGTCAAGAGCGTGACCATCGACGGTGTCGATGCCACGGAGGCCGCTCGCTATGCCAGTGAGACCGGCATTAACCTGGACCTGACCGAAGGTGACCACACCGTCGTTATCGACGCTGACTGCCGTTACACCAACAACGGTCAGGGCATTCACCGCTTCCAGGATCCTGCCGACGGCGAAACCTACCTGTACTCGCAATTTGAAACTGCCGATGCCAAGCGCGTGTTCGCCTGCTTTGACCAGCCGGATTTGAAGGCGACGTACTCAATCCACGTCATAGCGCCAAAGGGCTGGAAGGTTATTTCCAACTCGGCGGCCAAGACTGGCACCACCACCGATGCCCACGGCAATGCGGCCGATACTTTCGACTTCTCGGTGGATGTTCCGCTGTCGACGTATCTCGTCGCAATCTGTGCAGGCCCGTGGTACGAGGTCACTGACTCGTGGACCGGCACTGTCGCACCGCACCCGGAAACCCCTGCTGAGCACCAGCCGGACGGCGAGCTGACCATTCCGCTAGGGATCTACTGCCGCCAGTCCATCGCCGAGTACCTCGATGCCGATACCCTGTTCAAGGAGACCAAGGAAGGCTTCGACTTCTACGCCAAGCACTTCGGCGAACCGTACCCGTTCGGCAAGTACGACCAGATCTTCTGCCCGGAGTACAACATGGGTGCGATGGAAAACGCCGGCTGCGTGACCATCCGCGACGAGTACGTCTTCCGCTCCAAGCCCACCCATTACCTCTACGAGCGCCGCAACGACACCATCCTGCACGAGATGGCTCACATGTGGTTCGGCGATTTGGTCACCATGCAGTGGTGGGATGATCTCTGGCTCAACGAGTCCTTCGCCACCTGGTCTGCCGCCGCCGCGCAGGTCGAGGTTTCCGATTACAGCCACGCCTGGACCACCTTCGCCAACGTCGAAAAGGCCTGGGCCTACAAGCAGGATCAGCTGCCGTCGACGCACCCGATTGCCGCCGATGCCAGTGACATTGACACCGTCGAGCAGAACTTCGACGGCATCACCTACGCCAAGGGCGCGTCCGCCCTCAAGCAGCTGGCCGCCTACGTTGGTCAGGACGCCTTCCTCGCCGGTGCTCGTCTTCACTTTTCCCGCCACCGCTTTGGCAACGCCACCTTCGCGGACCTGTTGGACGCGCTCTCTGAGGCCTCGGGGCGGGATTTGTCTGGCTGGGCCGGTCAGTGGCTGACCACCACCGGTATCACCACCCTGGCACCGGAGTTCCGTCAGTCAGCCGGTAAGTACACCTCCTTTGCGGTCACACAGGATGGTGCCGAGCCGGGTGCCGGACAACTCCGCGATCACCGAATCTCTGTGGGCATCTACAACCTGCGCGGCACCGGCGCGGATGCCGTACTCGAGCGCACAAAGCGCGTCGAAATCGACGTTCGCGGTGCACGCACCGAAGTCCCAGAGCTGGTCGACGCCCCAGTCGGCGATGTCGTGCTGGTTAATGACGACGACCTCACCTACAGCATGATTCGCCTGGACGAGGGCTCGCTTGCCACCGTCATCGACAACATTGGCGCTTTCACCGATTCGATGGCACGCACACTGTGCTGGTCCGCCACCTGGCAGATGGTTCGCGCAGGTCAAATGCGCGCTCGCGACTTCGTCAACCTCGTGCTCCGCGGCATCCCGGGCGAGGACAAGCTCTCCGTCCTGGAGCGCGTCATCGCTCAGGCAGTCAGCGCCGTCAACGTCTACGCCGATCCACAGTGGGCTGATTCCACCGGCCGCGACCTGCTGGCTCAGGGCCTGTTGGACTACGCGAAGAAGGAAACCGACGCCGACCGCGCCCTGGTTTTCGTTAACGCTTTGACCACCGTGGGCTCGTCGAATAGCGACGTCGTTGACGCACTGCGCGCCATCTACGCTGGCGACGCAGACAAGGCTGGTTTCCCAGCTGTCACAGTAGACACCGACATGCAGTGGCGCGCCCTGAAGGCGCTGGTTTCCGCCGGTCTCGAGGGCGAGGAAGCCATCGCAAAGCTTGAAAAGACCGACAACTCGGCACTAGGTGCGCAGGCCGCCATCGCCTGCCGCGCCTCTGTGCCGACGCTCGCCAACAAGGCCCGCGTCTGGGCAGAGGCTACGGTCTCCGGCGACGACGCCCCGTCGAACCTTGTCATTCGCCATCTACTGGCCGGCTTCAACGCGCCGGGCTCGGGTGAGGTGCTCGTACAGGCGCTTGACGACGATTCCCGCGCCACCATCGACGCGGAGCAATCGGCGACCTCGCTGTCGGAGCACTTCTTCGCTATTGCCAACAGTTGGTGGAAGCAGTTCTCCTCCGAGACAGCACAGACGCTGCTCGAAGGCTTCTACCCCACCTGGGAGATCAGCGAGTCGGCAATTGCGGCCGCTCAGCGCCTGCTCGACAGCGATGAGACTGCGTCGCCGGTCAAGCGCATCATCTCTGAGCAGCAGTTCCTGGTGAAGCTCGCTCTTCGCGCCCGCGAGTTCGACGCGAAGTAACAATTGTTTCGGTCGACACTTTGGCCGTTATCGTTTTCGTGGCATCAAGTCGATAGACTTGGTGCCATGACAACTTCTCAGACGCTCTTTGACTCCGTCGGCGGCGAGGATGTCTTCAATCGCATCGTCCATGGTTTTTACACGCGCATGCGTTCCGATGACCTCATCGGCCCGATGTACCCCAGCGATGACTGGGAGGGCGCCGAGGAGCGGCTACGCATGTTTCTCGTCCAGTACTGGGGCGGGCCGCACACCTACAGCGAACAGCGTGGTCATCCGCGCCTGCGCATGCGCCACATGCCGTTTTCCATCGGCGAGGCCGAACGCGACCGCTGGCTGGAGATTATGAGCGCCTCACTCGCAGACATTTCCGATGAAGAGCTCCCCCGCCCCCAGCGCGAAGCCCTGTGGAACCACATGGTGCAGGTTGCCGACATGCTCATCAACCGCTTCGACGCGTAGTAGGAATTAGGCCCCTGCCTCGCTAGTTCGCCAGCGGCAGCACGCCAAAGGACTCGAGCGTAAAGATTGAGCCAAACCGCCCATCCAGCCGGTGCCACCGTCCCTTCGCGGACACGCGCACCGGCTCTTTTTCATCCGGTTGCTCGGGGATAAAGCCCATAGCGCACAGCGCAAACACATCCCGCATGGTCACGTCCACCACGCTTTTCGACGTCTCCTGCGACTGCCCCTCCCCCGTATCAACAGTGGTTTCACCGGTACCGCCGCTGACAGTGAGAACCTTTTGGTCCAGCAGAGACGGTGGCATGCCCATCGGGCCGGACGATTCGACGGCGACCGCGCGCCCCTGCTTCTCGAGAGTCCGGAAAGCAGTGGCTGGAACATAGTCGACAACCTGCCATCCTTCCGGCACTGGCAGGAATCCCGGCCAGGAGGACGCCGACTGCGCGTGGACGCGGTACGGCAGCGCGGTGAGCGAGGCATCCTTATCCTCCGCATCGTCGGATGATTTTGCCTGCGCAAAGGCACGCACCGCGATGTCTTTAATCTCCGCGGCGGTGACGATGATGTCGTCGGGAAGCGCGTGCAGCGCAATCGTGCGCATGGCGAGCGGGCCAATCGGAGTCTTCACCCATACCTGCGACATTGCGGGCGCAGTGGCAGGCGCGGACGAGGAACTGATACCAGCGGCGGTGCCGGTGGTGGTCTTACGTGCTCGGATGCGTAGCAACGTGTTCTCGTCGAGGGCGTAGGCCTTATGGGCCAGGACACCCAGATTCTTCAGGGCATCGGGAGTGCCGAAGGTCAGCTCGGCAGCGGGATGGGAAGTGGTCACGGCGAATTACTTGTCCTGGTCTTCCTTGTTGTCTTCGATTGCGGGAGCTGCGAAACGCTCCAGTTCACGACGGGCAGACGGGGAGAGCTCGACTGCCTTCGCAGTCTTGAGATCAAACATCACCATCACGGTTTCGAGCACAGCAACGATGTGACCATGCTGGTCGGAGATTGTCTGGCGGAGTGTGAAAGAGGTGCGACCGAAGTTGATGATTTCAGTCTCAACCACAACTTCCTGGGTGTCCGGCAAAATAGCGCGGACGTAGTCAATCTCCAGGCGACGCACCACTGCAGCAGGCATCCCTGTCCCGCCGCCGAGACCGCGCATCACAAAGTCCAGACGAGCCTGCTGGGCGTATTCCAGGAAAGCGGTGTTGTTAGCGTGGCCATACTGATCGAAATCAGACCAGCGGATAGCGACGTTGGTACGAAATGGTGCTGATTCAGTCATATCCAGAACTATAGGCGTTTTCTGGAGCTACGAGCCTGCGAATACGCGAAAGTCCGGTACCTGTGCACTGGTGCGATCCAGTCCACAAGGTTCCGGACTTTGCCGTCGGCAAAAATCAGATGCGCGAGAAACAGATTAGCGGGTCAGGCGACGGTGAGTGACGCGCGACGGGCGTGCAGCCTCCTCGCCGTAACGCTCAACCTTGTTCTTCTCGTAGCCTTCGAAGTTGCCCTCGAACCAAAACCACTTGCCCTCTTCGAAGTTGCCTTCCCACGCGAGGATGTGGGTACAGGTGCGGTCCAGGAACCAGCGGTCGTGGGAAATGACCACGGCACAGCCCGGGAAGTTCTGCAGTGCGTTTTCCAGCGAAGACAGGGTTTCGACGTCGAGGTCGTTAGTCGGCTCATCCAGGAGGATCAGGTTACCACCCTGCTTGAGGGTCAGCGCGAGGTTCAGACGGTTGCGCTCACCACCGGAGAGAACTTTCGACGGCTTCTGCTGGTCCGCACCCTTGAAACCGAAGGCAGACAGGTACGCACGAGACGGCATCTCGTTCTGGCCGACCACGATGTAGTCGAGACCATCAGAAACGACCTCCCAGACGGTCTTTTCCGGATCGATGTTTTCACGACCCTGGTCAACGTAGCTCAGCTGAACGGTCTGACCGACCTTGACCTCACCGGAATCCGGCTGCTCCAGACCCACGATTGTCTTGAACAGGGTGGACTTACCCACACCGTTCGGGCCAATCACACCGACGATGCCGTTACGCGGCAGGGTGAACGACAGGTCCTTAATTAGGACGCGGCCATCAAAGCCCTTCTCTAGGTCCTTGACCTCGACAACCTGGTTACCCAGGCGCGGCGGGGTCGGAATCTGGATTTCTTCGAAGTCGAGCTTCTTGTACTGCTCGGCTTCCTCCACCATCTGCTCGTAGCGCTCCAGACGGGCCTTGTTTTTGGCCTGGCGGGCCTTCTGACCCGAGCGGACCCACGCCAGCTCGTCCTTCAGGCGCTTCTGCAGCTTGGCGTCCTTCTTACCTGCAACCTCAAGGCGCTCAGCCTTCTTCTCCAGGTAAGTCGAGTAATTGCCCTCGTACGGGTAGAGCTTGCCGCGGTCGACCTCACAGATCCAGCCAGCGACGTGATCCAGGAAGTAACGGTCGTGAGTCACGGCCAGGACGGCACCCGGGTACTTAGCCAGGTGCTGCTCGAGCCACAGCACGGACTCGGCGTCCAGGTGGTTAGTAGGCTCGTCGAGAAGCAGCAGGTCGGGCTCGGAAAGCAGCAGCTTCGCCAGTGCTACACGACGGCGCTCACCACCGGAGAGGTGAGTAACCGGCTCGTCTGCCGGCGGGCAGCGAAGCGCATCCATTGCCTGCTCGATCTTGGAATCCAGCTCCCAAGCATCAGCGGCGTCGAGCTCCTCCTGGAGCTTGCCCATTTCTTCCATGAGCTCGTCGGTGTAATTAGTGGCCATCTCCTCGGCGATGGCTTCAAAACGAGCCTTCTTCTCGAAGATGTCGCCGAGGCCCTCCTCGACGTTGCCGCGAACGGTCTTCTCCTCATTCAGCGGAGGCTCCTGCAGCAGGATGCCAACAGTGGCGCCCGGCTCCAGGAAAGCTTCACCGTTACTCGGCTGATCCAGGCCAGCCATAATCTTCAGAATCGACGACTTACCTGCGCCATTCGGACCGACCACGCCGATCTTTGCGCCCGGGTAAAACGCCATGGTGACGTTGTCGAGAATAACCTTATCGCCGTGCGCCTTACGCACGTTTTTCATCTGGTAGATGAACTCACCCATGGTGGAATTTCGTCCCCTCGTAGAAAGGAAATAAGCAATCCCTGTAGAGGTTACGCATAGTCACCAAAAGGCACAATCTACATGGGCGTACCCGCAATCCTTTCCCACCAAAATCGCTGCCAGGCTGCTAGCAAACTAGCTGCGAGATAACGCTGCCGAATCGTATGCGATCGCTCCCCTTTCTCAGCAGCGTCACCTCACATGCAGCAAGTACCCCTCCCCTTTTTCGCTCTTTCCGCGGCTCCCCCTCATTCCGCTCTACAACGATGTACTGGCTCCTGGGTTAGAACGGCGCGCTGACTCCTGCACCAGCCATCTCTTGCTGCTCAGAATTAGCTGCACCGGTGTCCCCAGCCTCACCAGCGCCACCCGTACCAGCAGTGAAGGTGCGCATGGCCCCGGCCTGAGACGCAACTGTCTCAGTAACCGAGGCTTCCGAATCCCCAGCCGATGCCTCACCAAGACCAGTTGGGGTCTCATGCGGCTTCTCAGTCATAGTCTTCACCGTTGCCAGGTGACGGCGCAGATTCGGCCCCACCGCCTTGGCAATGATCTTCTGGCGCTGATGCTTCGTACCATCATCGCCCTCCCAACGATCCGTACGAACGTGACCGTGGACAATAACGGCTTGGCCCTTCCACACCGTGTTATTCACGTTCTCGGCTAGTTTGCCCCAGCATTCAACATCAAAATATGACGTCTCCGACTGCTCCCAACCATTCTCCCCCTTCCATGACTTGCTGGATGCCACAGAAAACTTGCAGACCTTTGCCCCAGAATTGGTATTTCGATTTTCCACATGATGGACCACATTGCCCACCACGGTAATAACTGCCTCAGACATCGGGCTCCTCCCCCAAAGAAAGCGTTTACCTACTGCGGCCGAATAATCCGAAGATGTCTAATTCGTGCCGTGCCAATTACTTTTCCGGCTTCGAGAAACAAATGAAAGAGGTACATAAAAAGCCTGTGGATAAGTTCGTCAAAAAGACAACTATCCACAGGCTACGTATGAAGTTGAGGAGCGAAGTCGCAGCACTCCTCGTCGTCAAGCGAACGAAATCAGCTTAACGACGTTATTTTCCACGCCTCTTCGAGGCATCAATCGGATTGTCCATGTGCACCGGATGCTGCGCGTCAACCTCCGAGGTGTAGTAATCGCGCTCATCCTCGCCACCAACACCGACCTGCTGGCTCATGCGTGCGAGCATTTCGTTGTAAGCGGCCAACTCCTCATCGTTGTTACGGTCTGCGACGCGGTCGTAGCGGGCTGCATCCTTTTCATCGGAACGCCGCCACTGCACAAACAGCGCAACGGTGACGATATAGAGCGGAACCTCACCGGCAGCCCACGCGACGGCACCACCAACGTTCTGATCCTCCAGGAGATTGACTGCCCAAGGGAGATCCAGGCTGGCGTAGTAGGTCTCGGCAAGCACCTTCTGCGACTGCATCAGCGAAATACCGAACCAAGCGTGGAACGGCAACGAGCCCATCAGCGTGACCAGCTTGACCGACGGTTCAATCTGCTGTGGTGCAGCATCGACACCAATAATGACCCAGTAGAAAATGTAACCGGAGATCAAGAAGTGGATGTTCATGAACACGTGGCCCGCGTGCTCATCTGCCAGGAAGTCATAAATCGGTGTCATGTAGAGCAGGTAGAAACCCGCGACGAACTGCACCGTTGCTACCACCGGGTGAGTGAGGAAACGCGACACGGGGTTGTTGATGAAGACCACCAGCCACTCACGAATACCCGGCAGACCATCACGGCCGGCCGGCTTCAGCGCACGCAGCGCGAGCGTGACAGGACCGCCCAGCACCAGCATGACCGGAATACCCATGGAGTAAAGCATGTGGGCAATCATGTGAACCGAGAACAGAGCCGGCATGTATACGCCCAGCGCGCTGCACGAAGTAAACAGCAACGTGGCACAGCCGGCGAGCCACCACAGGGTGTTGGAAAGCGGCCAGGTACCGCCGCGCTTCTTCAGTAGGTAGAGCCAGTACAGGTAAATCCACGCGGCAATGATGGCGGCAGAGCCGAAGAAGATGTCAAAGCGCCACTGCGTAAACATGGCCTCCCAACCGAATGGAATCTCCAGGTTGTAGCCGAGCTTGACCTGCATCTGTGTAATGGATGGCAGGCCCTCACCACCGGCCTGCTCAGAGAAATTCGGTGGCGGCGGAGTACGGCCGAGGGCCACGGCAACGCCAATCGTCAGCGCCATGATGATGACCTCGACAATGGCCAGACGCCAGAATGGACGATTCGACTGAGCGCGCTCAATCTCCGGAATGGTGATCTTGCGGTGCACATAGCCACACAGGCCCAGCAAGATGGTGAGCACCGCCTTGACCAGCACCAAGATGCCGTAGTTATTGCTGACCAAATCAGACCAGCCAATATTGATGGCTGCGTTAATGAAGCCAGAGGCAGACATTGCAATGAATGCAACCAACGCCACGAAGGAGTAGCGCTTCACGACTTCTGGCATCCACTCACCACGACGACGCGCGTGGCCAACCAACGCCATCAAACCGCCGACCCAAAACACAGTAAAAGTCAAGTGCCAGATGTAGGAGTTGGTGCCGTAGTCATGCGCACCACCGGAGGCGTTGTGGCTCACAACAGCCAACGGCATCATCGACACCAAGCTGATGGCGAAGAACACCGGCTGCCAAATCCACTTACGAGTCAGCGATGAGCCGAGCGCCACAATGCCCGCAAAAATAGCTACCCACAGCCACGCCAAGCCCTCCTTGGTCTGCTCCAAGGACACAGCCCAGTTGCTCAGCTGAATCGTCGTTGACAGCGGCTGGCCCGACACATCGGAGAGAACCAGCGGAATCTCCATCAGCGCCATGAGACCCCAGCCGAGCATGGCCCACATACCCGTGCGGGATGCAGTGTAGCCGTCGAGGCCCAAAGTGCCGTCGGCACGCTGCTTCGTACCGAAAGCGGCGAGCATAAACGAACCGACACCGAGGCAGGCGAGCAGCTCACCGACCGCCTTGGCGAACGGGAACCCGAAGGTGGTGATTGTGCCGGGATCCGGAATACCCAACGTGGCGCGCGAATCCATGTTGAACGCCATCGAGAGCAAACCAGCTAGAACGCCGCCGATAAGCACAAAAACAACGTACCAACCAGCAGATTTACGGACTTTCTTATCCTTGCTAACAGGCGGAGAGGTCTCGGCCTTGGTCGTGGCAGTCATAGCCCTAAGCTTAGCGACCAAAGCCCCTAGAACAGAACCGGTAACACCACTGGGATGAGAACCGGTTGTGATTGGCTACATTAGAGACGCTACAATGCTCTTCTTAGCTAGCCTCCATAGCTCAGTGGACAGAGCAGTCGGCTTCTACCCGATTGGTCGAGGGTTCGAATCCTTCTGGGGGCGCTTTTATACCCCCGTCGTGAACTGGCGTTTTCCACGTTCAGGCGGGGTTTGCCCTATCTGGCGACTCCCCCTAATACAGTCAGATACAGCTCTAAACAACGCCGCATGTCGTGAAAATGTCGTGGATTTTAGGCATGAAAAACGCCCCGTTGACCAACCGTTCGGAAATCCTGAACAGCTCAAACCAGCGAAGCAACGGCTCTTGGTTAGTTCTCGATCGGTGGATTCCAGGCATTCGGCAACGCATGCAAAATCCCCACACTTGGTGCCGCAAACCGGCGCTACAACCGAGCCCGTGAACTGGCTCACGCACCCCGCTCTGGTAACCCGCATTCGACACCAGAGCAGAACATTCCGCAGCCCAGATAGCTGCCGGGCTACTCATCTCCCATACCAAGTGCGCTGCAGCGGAGGCAATCTACGGACCAGCCACTGGGGCCATAGCCCGAGAATTTGATGTCGCCACTCAGCTACTGCCAGTGTGGCGAGAATTGCTCGAGAGGACACGAACATGCGGCGGGCGATGTATCGGGGGTGTTTTACAGTAGGTTTTGAGGTCAAATTTACCCCCATCGCGCGGTCAAAGATTGAAAACCGTTCACCTTAACGCAGAATAAGGACAGCCATAAAGCACGCCAAGAAAGGAACCATGCGATGGCCGCCCACGCCGCCAAACGAGCCCTCATCATCGCAGCCTGTGCTGCAATTCCGTTTGCCGCTGCCTGCGGATCAAACAACACCCCTGCCCCATCAAGCAGCAACATGTCGACCAGCTCGACATCAACGTCCTCGCCGTCAAGCACCACGACCACTGAAACCACCACTGATTCTCCGTCTGAATCATCAAGCCCAAAGGACAGCCCCAACCCCACCCTCGAGCACACCACCGAACCTACCTCTTCACCCCGTGGAGGTGAGTCCACGTCCGCACGCCCAACCCGGTATACCGAAGCCCCAGGCCAGGCAGAACCATCTGAAATCAACAAAACCGTGGCATCCTGCGGCGACCCCGCTTTGCATGAGACCGGGACAACATTCTTCACCGACGGTTCAAGCGGTTGGACACAACAGTGCGCCTCCCAGATGATGGCGCAGCAGCCGGCGGCAACACCAGAACCAGCTCCAGCTCCCGCCGCGCCGGCTCCTGAACAGCAGGAATACTACGTAACCCCAGGCGCTTACTGTTCAGGCGGAGGAACAGGAGTCAGTAAGAACGGCACACCTATGACCTGCTCCGCCGGCCCGGACGGCCAAGCCCGCTGGCGCTCTCAATAGACAAAGGAAACGCAATGACTTTCGAAGACCGCACTACGCAAGCCGCCACAAGGAAGCCGTTCTATAAGCGCTGGTGGTTCATCTTACTGACGGTGCTAATCGTTCTCGCCCTCGTATTTTTCGGTGTGGTGTTATACGAGGCAAAGCGCATCGCCAGTAATATCGACGCCTCAGTTGATGATTGCAAGGAGCAGGTCATCAACCGCGCTAAATACCCTGGGGGCGCGAGAATCGTTGACTACGACGTGGAACATTCTCCTGTAGAAAATTCCAACCACGCTGTTCGTGTAACTGGTGAAGCTGACTTCCCAAATGGATTCGGGACACCGGTGCGGATGACGTTTGAGTGCCCAAACATCATCGTATTCGGCTCCGGCGGATACAAAGTGCTCGATGTATATGTCCACGAAAAGTAAGACCGTCTTCCTCCCCCCCCCCCTTCCCCTTATCTAGAATGACGATTCACATGAATAAGAAATTCCTCGCAGTCGCATTATTAACCACGATTCTCGTCAGCGCCTGTGGCACTGACGAATGGGCAAGCGCTGAAGACGAACGCGATGCATACGCATCTCTTCTATGCAGCCGGGCACTTAAGGATGACACGGCAGCACAGCAGGTGTTTACAGAGATCCTTACTAACAAAGATGATTACTCGCATGCAGATTACAAGGCCGCGATGAAGGAGATGCTGCATCTGGAGGGCGCCGAGGCTATCGGTGGAGAGAACCTGGAGATTGACGCTGCTGGTGACGGGTCGTGCAGTGGGTGGCTGTGGAATAAGTACCGTGAGCAGAATTGGGATGACGAGGAGATGCGGAATTTTAAGCCGTCTGATGCTCGTGAATTGGGTTTGCTTGAGTATTAACGGTAATGGGCAGGGGCACTCAATCCGATACAGCATCAGGGAGCGCCCCACTCCTACGCCCCCACAGTATCGACGGAAACAAAAAGTGCGCTCAATAAGGTGAGATTCCATTGGCAAAACGTGTCTATCTTTACGCTGACGAAACAGGAAACCTCGACTACACAGGAACACCTAACCCCCAGGGTGGCGGCGCCTCAACATACTTCGGTTTCGGCACCGCAACCTTCAGCACCGATCATCACGGCGACAATCTGCTCCAGGGACTTCATCTAAGGGCTCAGTGCGCAAAACAAAATATCAAGCTCACTAGGGGCTTCCACGCTGTCGATGATTCCGCGCGAACCCGCAATGAAATGTTTCAAGAAATCAAAAGACAAGCGCCACGGTTCGACACAACTTTTCTCTACAAATCCAACGCTTACGAATCTGTTAAGCAAGCAGGACCTATGCGTTTATACAAGATGGCGTGGTACCTGCACTTAAAGGAGATTGCACTACAGGTATCCCGACCTGAGGATGAGCTTTTCGTAATCGTGGCCGAGTTCGGAACCAAAGGAATTCGAAAGGCCGCATTCGAGGCGGTCCACGAGGTCTGCCAACAAATTAAACGAAACATCACCTTGTGTGTATGGACATCACAATCAGCCTGGGGGCTCCAAGTTGCTGATTACGGATTATGGGCAGTGCAGCGGAATCTTGAAGGCAAAAAATGCTCTTGGTACAAGCCGTGTATCGAGCCAACTCTTGCTAGTACTTTCACGCCCTGGGGAAGGCCTTAGACATGCTGAAACCGGCTATCTCACCTATCAGGGTGGGAAGTCCCCCCCTGGAGGACTTATCGCCGGTTTCAACCTCATCTTACCCACACCAGAAAAACTACGCAAAGGACACCACCTAACGCGCCCCAACATGACCGATGCAGACTCCGCCTGCGAACCCTGGCGCGTAACAGACTGAGCCCCAGTAGTGACATCACTCCGCGCACGGATCAACTACGTAGCAAACGGACACATCCCAAGAACCATCCCGCAGCCCTCGGCAAGCGTGAACAATACAGAAAGCAAAAAGGCTCAGTGACGAGGGACCGCTACCGCGCACCAGACGGCACCACCCAGCCAAATCAAGGCCTCCGCAAGAGATGAACGCGTCGCGTGTTCATGTGGAGCCGTACTGAGGTTTAGCAGTTTGGCCAGATTAAACGCTCGGATGTGCAAACCCTGCTGTCTACTTTCAGCGTTGGGACGTCCACGGTGAGGAAAGCTCATAGCTGTCTGCAAAAAGTTCTCGACGTCGCAGCCGGTGAAATGGCGCTGGCCCTGGTGTGCGCCTGCCGAGCAAACCGGAAGCAGCCAAGATGTACCTGGCCGCTGAGCGGGGCAAGAAACTAGACAAAGACTCCAAGCGCGTTGAGCCCACCTCGCTTCTGGCGACCGCCGGACTGTAGTAGGGCGAGGTGACGGTACTGCGAGTACGTGACGTTTTTTGTTCTGCGCGGTCGTATGCATATGGAGCGAAACGCCGTGACGGTTCCGTGGGAGGTCATTACCGGCACGCCGAAGATATATGAGCAGCCGATGGTGGCGGCGCCGAAGCGGATCACGCGGAGGCTAAAGCCACATTTGAAGGATAAGTTTCCGGATGCGTTTCTGTGGCCTGCGATTGATGGTGACCCGTTGCCGACACCGAGTGAGCCGGATTGGTTTTACTGAAATCTTGAGCGGGCGATGAAGGAGTAAGGAACGCGCATGTGATGCCGCATGGCCTGCGGGACTGACGAAAGGCAGCGGCGCTAACCCAAGGGTTGAACAGCGCCAGCCCGGCCACCACTCTGCCGCAATGAGCCTAGATATCTACGTAGACCTCAAGGAAGACTACCTCGATACCGTCGCATAAGGTATCGAATCTGCTTGGTTATGGCCGGGTAGGTTAAATCCGCCCGTCGCTTTCTAGTTTAGGTGTCGTGGGAATGTCGTGGGGTGGCGCCTATTCGCCCTGTTTATACTGGTAGTTGGGGTTTTCCAGGTGGGTTCGAATCCTTCTGGGGGCGCAATAATAACCCGCCTGGCCTGGTTTTATACCAGCATCAGGCGGGTTTTTACCTCTTAGTTCTTCTTGTTATCCGCAGGATCCGGGCGCAAGTAGCGGTCAACCATGTCGACGACCTCTTCGACAGATTTCTTGTCTAGCGTCGCGTCCTTGCCATCCGGGCGCCACACCAGCACCATCGTCTGAATCAGACGGTAAATGTTGCGAGCCAGCAGATATGGATCATGCTCGCGAATAGTGCCGTCTTCCTGCCCGTGACGGACACCGGGGAGAATGAACTTCTCCACAATTTCCAGCTGCGTGTCGCTCATCTCTCCAGTGAGCGCTTCTAATACGCGGTCAGGGTCTGTCTTGACCAGGCCAGGGAAAAAGTCACCTTCGATGATGCGTTGAACGACGATTCGAATACGCAGCAACATACGAGCGCGCGAATCGCCGGGGACATAACGAAGCCCCTCGAGCATGTGTAGGATTTCGCGGTTGGTCACTTCCCCCAGAAGCTCACCAATGTCGGCGTATCGACGATATACGGTCGGACGCGAAACCCCAGCCTTGCGAGCAATTTCTGCAATCGAAGTCCTACGCAAGCCCACAGTCATTACGCTTTCGCGCGCAGCGGCAATAATGACATCATCGACGGATGGTTTCTGTGCCACGGTGGTGCTTTGAGCAGCGTCGCCGACACGCCTTGTCTCATCCATGTAACTATTTCTCCCGTTGGAATCCGAACTCAGAAGTAATTTTATCAGGCAAATAGGTCGATTTAGTTCATGCCCCGTTGCCCAATTCTAAAACCTCACTTTCCAGTTAATTTCGTTTCCCCACAATTCGCTCCACAATTCGCCGCACAAACCACACGGCAAACCACACGCCCGACCACACCACGATCCACATCGCTAAGCTGGGCGTAGTCAGCACGTGCCCCACAGCCCAGTCCGGGCACAAAATGAGGCGCACTGCCGAATGATGCCGAATCTCAGCGAAAGGTGAAATCATGGCTCAGCCCGACCCCGATCTCCAGCTCTCCCCTGAGCTCGATCGCATCGTGTGGATTGACTGTGAGATGACGGGCCTCGAACCCGAGCGCCACGTCATTGTCGAAATCGCGGCTCTCGTCACCGATGCCAACCTCAACGTCCTAGGTGAAGGCGTGGACATCGTCGTGCACGCGTCCGAGACTGAATTGGCACAGATGGACGATTTCGTCACCAAGATGCATGCAAAGTCTGGCCTGGATCAGGAAATTCGCGCCAGCAAGACTAATGTCGCCGATGCCGAACAGGCTGTTTTGGACTACATCCGCCAGTGGGTTCCCGAGCCCCGCACCGCTCCGCTGGCAGGCAACTCGATTGCCTCCGATCGCAAGTTCATCCACCGCTACATGCCAGAGCTCGACCAGCACCTGCACTACCGCATGGTTGATGTCTCTTCCTTCAAGGAACTGGCCCGCCGCTGGTACCCACAGGTCCTCAAGGGCGCTCCGGAGAAGGGCCTTGCCCACCGAGCTCTTGCCGATATCAAGGAGTCGATCCGCGAGCTGGACTACTACCGCCGCGCCATGCTTCTGCCCCACCCCGGCCCCGAAGGCGACGCTATTTCCGCCGCAAGCAAGGAATCAACGGAAAAGTACGGTGAGATTCGCGGCTAGTCCGCTTTACGACGACCCCAAACCCCACCCTTTCCCAAATTTATCCGGGTTGACCTGCTGTTTTTGTTTCCAGCCCACTGTGGGCTACCATATAGTTCGCTGCAGAGATGAGCTGAGAATACAGCTCCTTTAATGCGGTAATGGTGACTGTAGTTCAGTTGGTAGAGCACCAGGTTGTGATCCTGGGTGTCGCGGGTTCGAGTCCCGTCAGTCACCCCAAATAAGACCCCGGCCAGGAATTTTTCCCGGTCGGGGTTTTTGTGTGTCCGCCCGGTGCGTCGCCGGGGTGGACCCTTTTGCTACTTACCCCCCCACAGTGCCTACCGAGTAGCTACCAAGCTTGAATCCGCGGACTGCAGCTTGCCGTCGACCATCTCCACGATTCGGTCGGCACCGTGGAGCTGCCCCAGGTCGTGGGTGATGTACAGGGTGGCCACACCCATCTTCCGCGTCACATCCATAATCAGTCGCGTCACCGCCCCTGCACTCTTCTGATCCAAAGCAGCGGTCGGTTCGTCGACTAGCAGCACTTCCGGCTCATTCATCAGTGCGCGCGCAACATTGACGCGTGCCTGCTGACCACCGGAAAGCTGGCTCACGCGACGTTCTCCCAGCCCAGCCAGTCCGACTGCCTCTAGCAGCTCACCCGCGCGCTTCTCCGCTTCATGACGGCCACCCGCGGGCCACCCGAAAACACGGCCCAGTCGCCGCATTGCGATGAGCTGCTGCTTAACCGTCAGCGCTGGCAGAAGATTCGGCTGCTGAAAGACGATACCGATGTGTTCGCGGCGAATCTTGGCAGCATCCGCGCCGCGAGCGCTCAGGTCAATGGCCGTCCTTTCCGCACTCTCGTCCGCTCCTGCACCGTTCGAGTCCTGCTTAGTGGAGTACAGCGTGACGTATCCAGAGTCGGCACTCTTCAAACAACCTGCGATGGTAAGCAGGGTCGACTTGCCGGAACCCGATGGTCCGACCAGTCCCACTACCTCGCCTGCCCGGATCTTCAGCGAGATGTCATCCAAAATGGTGCGCTTGTTGTCGCCATCCTGGACGGTCAGCGAGATGTTCTTCAGAGCGAGCGCCACGGGAGCCTGGTTGTCGATGTAGGTAGTCATTTGGTCCTCAATTCTTAAGTTGCTGGTTGTGCAGGTTGTGCATGACTAACGCGATGTGAGTGTTCTGTGGGAAGCCGCGCTAGGCCGTACTAACGAGCCACTACGCATTCGCCAGTGCGGTGGTCGGATCGACGCGGAATACCGGCACCAGTGCCAGCAGCGCACCAACTACGCCGGTCACAGCAAGAATGAGCCCCGGCACGACAGCCGTGGAAGCATCGACCACAATTGGCATGACATCGCCGCTCTGCAAAGCCCAGCCCGCCGCTGCAGTCACTGCAACACCGCCGCCGACACCGATTGCCAGCACGGCCAGGACCTGCGCTAGAGAGTCAGCCACCAGCACGGAGCGGGATGCACCGAGCGCCGAGGAAATGGCCACACCACGCAGGCGCTGGACAGTCCACACGGTGAAGAACGCGCCAACTACCAGCGCGGAAATCACGTACAGCATCGAGGTCATCGCGTTCAGCGAGGTCTGCTCGCCCTGGTAGGAAGCCGACAGGTTGTTGCGCTCGCCATCGCGCATAATGGTTCCTTCCGTAACATTCGGCAGCTGTGCCGCAGACTCGTCGACAACCATCGCCGCCGGCACCATCTGTCCCGGCGTCAGGTCTTCCATCACACCGCGCCCGGCATAAATGACCGCTTGGTGATCCAGCCACTTATCCCCCACCACGCGCGCAACGGTGGTCTCGTGCTCGCCCATCGCGCCAGACAGGGTCAGCGAGTCACCTTCCGCAATGGCGGTTTCACTGACACCGTCGGTGACGGCCACCTGGTCGTCGTTAAGCGAAAAGTCGGAGATGACGGTGACGGGCGTTTCATCGACGCGCGCACGATTGACGTAGACATCGCGGATGGTGGCGTTGTGATCGTTCGCCCATGTCTGGACGCTCTTACGCGCCGTCTCACCCATGCTTGACGACGACAACGACGTGGCCCCCTCCGAGATGACGACGGCGTCGTTTTTGCCGTAGACCTCGTCAAGTGCGGAGACGGACTGGGCTGACAGTCCGGCGGCCAAAGCCGAGAGGAATGTGACCATCACAGCAATCATGCCGACGGTGATGGTGATTAGTGCGGCACGGCCTGGAGCGGCTCGAAGTTCTTTCATTGACTGGTACATACTCATTATGGTCATGGATTCAAAGGCGGATTTAATCGCCATGGAGGTTGAACTTCGGCTCCAACTTTCGGTTGATGTTGACGGATCCAGCTTGTCAGCGGTGTTTTGGCAGGTGGAACTGTCCTAAGCTCGAGGGCGTGGATACTCCTGAGACTCTGAACCGCAGCTGGCAATTACTGCGGTTTGCCCTGGATGTTTTGGTGCTGGTGTTGCTGGCGGTATGCGTGGTTCCGGACCCGCAGTGGCGAATCATCACCTACGCGGCGTGCTTTCTAGCGGTGTACATCGCAGGTTCGGTCGGGCCGATTGGGCGGGCTCGGCATGGCGACGTGGCCAACGAGGTCGCACTGACTAAGCCGCGTGGTCTGCTGTTGGGCTGGCTTGTGATTCTGCTGCTGTGCTGGGCGGCGTTGGCGTTTGCAACGCTGGATGCCTCGTTCCTGGTTTTCCCACTGTTTTTCGTAATTCTGCAGGTAACCGGTGGCCTTACGGCCGTAATCATGGTGGCCGCAACGACGGCGACGGCTATCGGTGCCATTGCCGTCCACACTCCGCTGACTTTTGGTGGTGTCCTCGGCCCCATTTTGGGCGGAACGTTTGTACTCACCGTGGGGCTGGGGTTCCGGCTCCTGCAGAAGGAGACGATCGAAAAGACCAAGGCGCTGGAGGAGCTCTCAGCCGCCCGCGCCCACTCGGAAGCACTGTCCCGTCGTGCCGGTGAGCTGGACGAACGCGCACGTCTCGCAGCCGACATTCATGACACCGTGGCGCAGGGGCTTTCCTCCATCCAGCTGCTGCTGCATTCGGTGGAGTCTCGCATGAAAAGTGCTCCTACCCAGCATGACCAGGCCTCGGTGGATTCGCTGCAGCTCGCCCGCAAGGTCGCGGCCGACAACCTCGCCGAGACCCGTCGCATCATCGCGGCACTTCAGCCGGCTCCCCTCGAAGGCGCAGACTTATCCGGTGCGTTGGAGAAAGTCTGCTCCTCCACGGTGCTGGGCGATGCTGTCAGCTTCTGCGTCGACGGCACACCCACGCGACTGCCGGCCACCGTCGAAGCCACCATCATCAGGGTGGCCCAGGCGAGCTTGGCGAACGTCATCAAGCATGCACACGCCACCCGTTGCCGTGTCACCCTGACCTACCAGCCCGACGAGGTTCTGCTCGACTGCGTCGACAACGGCATCGGCTTCGACCCCACTGCACCAACGAACGACGACAGCGTGGGTATCGCCAACGCGCGCCGACGCGTGGAAAAGCTCGGCGGCACCTTCACCATCGAATCGGAACCGGGGCGCGGCTGCGGTGTCAGCGTCAGCATCCCGCACGAGCTCACCCCTTAAGGCCCCGCCTGGTAAGCAGGTAGGAAACGAACGTTCACATCACCCGAGGAGTTAGCCAGGTGACCAAGCCCATCGGAGTCCTCATCGCCGACGATCATCCCATCGTGCGCGCTGGTCTTCGCGCCGTCGTTGAATCGGCGCCGGATATCGTCGTGGTTGGCGAGGCTGCCAGCGGTGACGAGGCGGTCGAGAAGGTGCGTGCATTGCTTGACGACGACTCTTGCGACCGCATCGATCTGGTACTCATGGACCTTCGCTTTGGTGAGGCCCCTGGCGCTGCTACCCGCGCAGGCGGAGTTGATGCCACCGCAGCCATCCGTGCACTGGCCGGGCGCGGCGTAAAGGCTCCAGAAGTGTTGGTGGTGACCAATTATTCTTCGGACTCCGATGTACTCGGCGCTGTGACCGCTGGCGCAGTTGGTTATCTGCTGAAGGATGCCGCTCCGGAAGAACTCATCGATGGTATCCGTCGCGCCGTTCGCGGCGAGACCGTGCTGAACACACAGGTGGCCGGACGTTTGATGGGGCGGATGCGCAACCCCAATACAGCACTAACCCCGCGCGAACTTGAGGTGCTCGAGTTGGTCGCGCGGGGTATGTCGAATAGGAAAATTGCAGAACAGCTGGTGCTCACCGAAGCGACTGTGAAATCGCATCTGGTACATATTTTCACCAAGCTAGACGTCAGCTCCCGCACCGCGGCTGTTGCTCGGGCGCAGGAGCTGGGAATGTTGGGTGAATAGGAAGCGGACTGACCCGCGTGGCTTAAATGATGGCCTCACTTAGAGGACATGGGGGGTTACCAAGAGCTGGTCTCGTCGGCGTTGCCCTTCTTCCAGGTCTCCCACGGGATGTTCCAGTCGCCTAGTCCATCAACACCAGAGAGCGTCTCACCAATCGTATTCTTCACAATCACGATGTCACCGCGCTTAGTGTTGTCCAGGAACCACTTAGCGTTGGCGTCTGTGACGTTGATGCAGCCGTGAGACTGGTTGACACTGCCCTGTGCCCACGTTGACCACGGTGCACCGTGAACGTAGATACCGGAGTAAGACATCTGCGTTGCGTAGTTAACCGGCGTGACGTAGCCACCGTTTTCCAGAGACAGGCCGTAGGTACGGGAGTCCATCACCATGGTCTCGTTGCGATCACCGATGATGTACTGGCCATTCGGAGTCGGGTGAACATTCGACCCCATAGAGATTGGCATGGAGTTTACGACTTCACCGTTCTTTTTAATGACCATGGTCTTCGTCGCATCATCAGCGATAGCGATGACTTCATCACCGATGGTGAAGCTGGTTTCGGCGGACTCCGCACCGTACATGTCGTCGCCAAGATCCGTGCCGTAAATATCGGACTTCACGGTAACCTTGGTACCCGGCTTCCAGTACTCCTTTGGACGCCAGCGCACCTCGCTGCTATTCAGCCAGTAGAAAGCGCCTTCCACCTTAGGCTCTGTGGTCACCTTAATTGCTTCCTCAGCGGCCTTGCGGTCCGAAATACTCGCGCTGAACTTCACAGCAATAGTCTGACCGACACCCACGGTGGAACCATCCAACGGGGACAGGTAACCATTTACCTGAGAAGTCGGCTCGACGGTGGTGAAAGAAGTAGCCAGCTTTTCTGTGCCCGAGGTGGCGTTAATCTCATAGGTCTTTGAGTAGCCCAGGGGTTCTGCAGTGGTCCACTTAGTACCACTGGAGTCGAGCTTGCCCTTGACCTCTTTGCCCTCAGGGTTGGTCATAACAACCTTGTCCAGGCGATGTCCCTCTTTCACCTGAACCGAAACCGGGTCAACCACCGAAACATCGGTGGCGTCATCCTTCACACTGGCGACAAGACCAATGTCTGGCTTCTCCGCCTCTTGCTGCTCGGCATTATCTCCGCCGACGGTACAAGCAGCTAGCGAGACGGTGGTCGCAAATGTCACCACCGCCATCGACAGGCGCTTAAAAGATTGCCGCATGATCGTGCTTCACTCCAACAGTGCAATTATTAAGTAGTAAGTCCCGGGGACACACTGCGACACACAGCGGAGTCCTGCTACAGCCCCTGGTGCGCCCTCGAAAAAGGTTTGACTACCCTGCAGCGGCACTAGCTGCCGATAAAACGCTCGCCCTAACTAAAAAGCCTTATTGATTGCCCAATCGCAGCTTTCAACTCCTCACAGGGCGCAGCACGCAAAGTAGCCCAACGGTTCCTACAGTTAACCCTCTGAAAAATTGCTGTGCAACCCCAAAAAAACGGGGCACTTCAACCGACCTGGGAAAACAGCGCACCCTTGAAGCTGCGTTACCGAAAAGTAATCAGTTCGCTATCCAAAAGTGCCACCGGACGCTTCCGGACATTACTAAACACCGCCGAACGTCACTACGGCATCTATGCACGCTCCCGACGTTGATGACCTTGATACAGCCCCACCCCACTTTGAGGATTTTCAAACTTTTTTTGAACTTTTTTCAAACGGTTGCGCAAAACCCTTCAAAAAACATGCAAAAACATCAACTCAAAAACAGCACCTGACCAGCCGATTTTACAAACAATCAGAAACCTGGTTATATATCTCTTCGTTGCCAGCGAGGAGCTCACACAGAGAGCACCGAGCAGGAAACAGCAAGCGCCATTAGCTCAACTGGCAGAGCAGCTGACTCTTAATCAGCGGGTTCGGGGTTCGAGTCCCTGATGGCGCACAGTACAGACCGGGAAGGTAGAAATACCCTCCCGGTCTTTGTGTTGTATAACAAGCGCAGGCGCCAACTTGCACCCCACGCTTGCGCCCCACACCTGCTCAAACAAGGGTTAGATACGCAAAAGCGCACGCCCCCAGGTAACCACCCGAAGCGCGTGCGCTATATCCCGAAAAACTACTTAGCAGCAGTCTCAATCATCTCGCGAATGCGGTCGATTTCCTTGCTGCGATTGCGGTTGCGACGAATGCCCATTGCGATGCCGCCAACAACGAGTGCGGCAACGACGCCCAGTGCTGCCTGCACCTTCGGCTCATTCAGAGCATCGAGAACGCGGGTCTTTGCGTCATCCGCAACGTTCTTCGGATTCGTTCGCACGGTTAGCTCATCCAGAGTACGGGCGAGCTGGTTACGGTTACGCTCAATATCGCGCTGGATATCTTCAATGCTGCGAGCCACGTAAACTCCCTAAAAAGTTGAATATCTAAAGTGATTGTTCGCCTAAAAGACTAACACTTCCACTACAGCAACGTGGGCGAGCACGGGGAAAAACTCAACGCATTGCTTCAGAGTCGACACGCACCGCTCCAGAGTCGATACGATGAAGCCATGACTACTTCTTCCTCCAGCGACAAAGAATACGGCCAGAACAACATCCGTCTGGAAGCTGGCGACCCTGCCCCAGCGTTTACTCTTTTCAACGACGCCGAAGAGCAGGTTTCTCTGTCGGACTACGCGGGCAAGCCCGTGCTGATTTACTTCTACCCGCGGGCCAACACCCCAGGTTGCACCACTGAGGCATGCGACTTCCGCGATGAATCCGCAGCCCTGAATGATGCCGGCATTCCTGTCGTAGGTATTTCTCCGGACAAGCCGGCGAAACTCGCAAAGTTCCGTGAGGACCACGGCTTGAACTTCACCCTCCTGTCCGATCCAGACAAGGAAACCATGACCGCGTTCGGCGCTTTCGGCGAGAAGAAGAACTACGGCAAGGTTGTTCAGGGCGTCATCCGCTCGACTTTCTTGGTCGATGCCGAAGGCGAAATTGAAAAGGCCTGGTACAACGTTCGCGCCAAGGGGCACGTCCAGCGCGTACTGCGTGATTTGGGCGTGGAATCACAGGCTTCCGAAAGCTAGCTGGCCGCAAGGCCTGCTCTGGCCCCGGCCCCCAACTCTCATCTCACATCATCCCGATTAGACGGTTTCGTAGTAGTGACTCAATCCCAGGACGCACCGAACATTCTTCGTCCCCGTCGCACTCCGGCTCAGCAACGTAGCCGCGAGCGGTACGCGCGCATGCTCAGCTCGGCACGCACAGTGCTCATCGAGCACGGGTTTGAGTCTTTCACTTTCGACGAAGTCGCTCGCATCGCAGATATCCCCATTGGCACGCTCTACCAATTCTTCGCAAACAAGTATGTGATGATTTGCGAGCTCGACCGCCAGGACACTGCGGCCGTCATCGAGGAAGTCTCACGTTTCGGAGAAAGAGTCCCGACCCTGAAATGGCCGGAGTTTCTCTCGGAGTTCATCGACCACTTGGCAAAGCTCTGGCGCGAGGACGTTTCTAGAAGAGCCGTATGGCTGGCCGTTCAATCAACGCCCGCCACACGCGCGACCGCAGAAGACACGAAGTCACGCCTGGTCACCGAGATTTCAAAGGTGTTGCGCCCGCTGGTGCCGTCGTCAAGCGATGCGGAACTGAACTTCATCTCCGACCTCATGATTAACGCCACGTACGCCCTACTGAATTATGCGGTGGATCATCCGGGAAGCGATGCTGAGCGGGAAGCTCATTACGAGCTGACGGTGCAGGAAATCAAACGCATGACAATCTCTTATCTCATGAGCGTCGCAGAGGCAGCAGACTAGAGAGCACCCCTCGCCCACCTCGGCAGGGGCATTTATTGCCCTTATCAATACGCGGAGGGTAGGCTTGCCTTAGTTTACGCTTTACTCTGGTCAGCGCGGTGGGGTTCCCTGTTTTTCACCGCGCCTGCGCCGGAACTCCCAAACAGAATCAGAGGTTCACATGTCCACGACGCAGGGCGCTTTCCGACGGAGCCTGCTTCCCCGCTCTATTGTTCTAGCTTCGGCAATCGTAGTGAGTACGGGATTCCTACCCGCAGTCCCCGCATCGGCACAGTCACTGCCATCGATTGGACAGCTCGGCGGTTCGCTCCCCAGCATCGGCGACCTTCTCGGCGGTAGCACCAATCAGTCTGAGCGCCAGCTCTCCGTGACCCCCGCCACCGATCTGTCCGACGGCGCCACCGTGACCATCAAGGGAGTCGGCTACCCCGCTAACGCAAATATTTACCTGGCCCAGACAATCGAGAAGCCAAAGTCGGGCTACCCCTCGACCTACGGCGAAGCGGCCAAGGTGACGGTCGGCGCTGACGGAAGTTTTACGCAGGAGATGAAGGTCGCGACCAGCTTTGGCGATGTCGACTGCACCTCTACCCAGTGCTATGTAGCCTCCTTTACCGCGTTCCCTAATCTTTCGGACCGCAGCAATGACCAGTGGGTACCCATCACTTTCAAGGCGGGTGCTACTTCCCATGCTGCTCAATCGCAGGGAGCCAACGGCACAGCACCGAGCGGTGGCCAAAGCGCTGGTTCGGGCGCACAGTCACCGTCGCAGTCACGGAGTAACGCATCGGTGAGCCTGTCCAAGACCTCAGACTTGGACCCGAGCGGCGACACCATTCGAGTCGAAGGCAAGGGATTCAAAACCTCTGGACCGGGCATCTACGTCGGTATCGCGCAAAATGACCAGATGGATGTGACCAACGCCGATTCCTTCGGCCCGGATACCCAGTTTGTGTCTACCTCTCGCGGCAACCTGAAGTCCGACGGCAGCTTCAGCGTGGATCTTCCGGTCAGCGCGAAGTTCGGCACGGCAGATTGCATGAAGAACGCTTGCTCGGTCTACACCATTGCTGCTCACGGTTCTTCCGACCGCAGCCAGGACACAGCGACCGCGGTATCGTTTGCCGGCGGAGCTGCCAAGCAGGACGCTACCCTGCCCTCCGGCGGTGGCTCCTCACAGTCCGCAGGCAGCGCAAGCTCCGGCACCAGTAGCAGCACAGGGTCTAGTGGAACGAGTAGCACCAGCGCTTCCAGCGGCTCCAGCAGCTCCAACGGCAGCAGCTCCTCGACCGGCGCCCCGTCGGTGAGCCTGTCCACCACGGAACTGAACCCATCGGGCAGCACCGCAATTGCCGTCTCCGGCACCGGATTCAAGACCAGCGGCAACGGCATCTACGTCGCAGTGGCCGAGAAGAACAAGTTCTCCACCACCAACGCTGATGCTTTCTCCGCCGCTGAGTTTGTCCGCACCTCCCAGATGTCCTCCGACGGCAGCTTCTCTACAACGCTCAACGTCGAGGCCGTCACCTCGGCCGCCAACTGCGTCGAAAATGACTGCGCACTCTACACCTTTGCTGCTCACGGTTCCTCCGACCGCAGCCAGGACACGGCCACGGACCTCAGCGTCGGCGGCTCCGCCAAGGAACGCGAAGAAGCTGTGAAGGCCGGCGCCTCCAAGACCGGAGAGGCCAAGGCCAGCGGCGCATCCAAGGCATCTGGCAAGGCTTCCGCAAAGTCCAACGCTTCCGGTAATGGGCTCGACGAAGCTGATGTGCAGACTCAGCAGGCCGCGACCAGCTCTCCGCTCCAAACAGCCGCAGTCGCCGGAACCGGCGCAATCCTGGGCGCGCTAATCTTCGGTGCCGGCATCCTGGTCGGTCGCCGTCAAAAGTCCGTCGATTAGCACTGCGCCGGACTAGTCCAAGCGTACGACGGCGATTGCGTAGTCGCCGTCGTGCGAGATGCTTAACGACGGCCCCAGCTGCCATTCCTGATCGTGGAAATGGCGGCTCACAGCTCCGTGGAGACTGATGCTCACGCGACCGTAGGCATCCGGCTGCACCTCTATTTCCCGCCAGTCCAGCTGATCTCGCGCAATCGGCGGTTGGCTGCCGAAGAGAGTCTGCGACCAGGCCTTGATGAAGGCTTCCTTCGCAGCCCAGCGGCCCGCTAAGTGACGCGCCAGCGCGCCGCCGACTGCTCCGCGGCGCCTAGCTACCAGTAGCTCCGCAGGCGTGAAAACCGCCTGCGCGAACTGACTGCCTGGCATTTTCAGCTGCTCTTCGAAGCCCGGAATATAGACGAGGTCTACGCCAATCATGGCTGGAGGACACCATCGATCAGACGGGCGCCGTCGGAAAGCAGAACTGCTTTTTCCAAAGCAGCGGGTGAACCGAACCGACCACCGTCCGCGAGGTTTCGCTCGCGTGGACGCTCGTAGAGGGCTTCTCCACCGTAAATAGCCTCATCAATGCGACGCAGACCAGCCGCTTCGCGGTTGTGCGCCGCGGACCGCCAACGCTCCGCAGCCTCAGCGCCATCGTGCTGCACTATCGCTTGGTAGAAAGCTTCCGGATGCACGACTGCCACCAGTGCCGAGACATGTCCGAACCCGAGCGAGGTAACAAAGCCAGCCTTCAGCGGCAACGTATTGCCGAAATCGACTGCCTTCGTTGGCCATACCAGACGCGAATGCTCAGCCAATGCGGGATCGACGCAGTCCAGCGATCGATTACCTGGCACAATGCCGCTGCGCAATACCTGAGTCAGACCAATGATCTGGAACGCTGCAGCTCCACCCTTAGCGTGTCCGGTCAGCGATTTCTGAGAGACCACCAGCAGCGGGTTAGAGCGCTCACGACCGAGTTCATCTGCAATGCGTTCATGCAGTTCGGACTCATTGGGGTCGTTGGCATTGGTCGAGGTGTCGTGCTTGGACAACACCGCGACCTGATCCGCAGTGACATCGAGTGATGCAAGGGCGCGAGCCAAGCGAGACTTCTCGCCGCCCTGAGCTGCCGCTAGCGCACCCAAACCCGGCGCCGGAATGGACGTGTGCGCGCCGTCGGCGAAGGACTGGGCGTATGCGACGGCACCCAGCACGGGGAGCCCCAAGTCACGAGCGATGTCTCCGCGAGCCAACAGCACCGTGCCACCGCCTTGCGATTCCACAAAGCCTCCGCGTCGACGATCATTCGGCCTGGAGATGTACGCATGGTCGATGCCTTTGTTTTCCATGGTGGCGGAGTCAGCGGTGGCGGCCATGTCGCCGAAACCTGTGATTCCCTCTGTGGACAGGTCATCGAAGCCACCTGCGACAACAAAATCTGCCTTACCCAGGGCAATCTTGTCGACACCCTCCTCCACCGACACCGCTGCCGTCGCACAGGCTGCGACAGGGTGAATCATTTGCCCGTAGCCACCGACATACGACTGCATAACGTGGGCGGCAATAACATTTGGCAATGCCTCCTGCAGGACGTCATTGGCTCGCGGTTGCCCCAGCAGACCGTCGATGTAGAGACTGCGCAGCGACTCCATCGCACCGATGCCTGTGCCCTGTGTCGACGACACTCGCGCCGGGTTGACCGCTTCCAGCAGTTGCGCTGGGCTGAAGCCCGATGACAGGAACGCATCGACAGTACAGACAATGTTCCACAAGCTCACGCGGTCCAGATTGTCCATCATGTCTGCCGGAATACCGTAGCGTGCCGGGTCAAAGCCCTGCGGAATTTGACCGCCAACATAGCGGCTCATCGCCATTCGGCGTGGAACCTGAACTGGCGTGCCAGCGGCTCGTGTCACAAGCCACTGCCCTGTCTCGGCATCGAAGCTCGCAGTGGTGTTGTCCGGGTTGGAACTGACAAATGTCTCCGCTGCCGCGCGGTCACGCACCGCAAAGCTCAACGCACGATCCAGGTAGACCGTGGTCAGCTCAGTCATCGTATTGTCAACCAAATCGCCATCATCGGCGTAACGACGCACACCAACTCGCGCCAGCACTTCATCGCGGTAACGCGAAGCAATGTCGCTTTCTGCCAACGGTTGCCCGTCGGCATCGCGCCAGCCACCCTCATAGGAAATCAGCCCCATTGACCAGGCTAATTCCACAATTCCTGCTGCAGAAATATCATCGACTTCAGCCTCAAAACGCGTCCGGGAAGAACCGTACGGCCCAAGCTCACCGGCGCCCACAATGACCACCATGTCCTCCGGAGCCGCCGCGATATCACCAAAGGTCGGTGTTGTCTGCGGAATTGGTCGGCGTGGACTTGGCAGGCCGCTCAAAACACGGCTTGACGACGGTTCCTGCGAGCGCGCCCCGCTGGCAGTCTCGGAGTTTTGAGCTGTTGGGGCAGCCACCTGCGCAGCCTCCTGCGCCAATTGCGCAATGTTGAGGTCAACGTCACCCAATCCGCCGGTGAGATCGGCCTGAATCGGGCGGATTTGTGCCTTCTGCCGAGCCTCCGAGCTCGCCAGCTCAATGAGTTCAGCTGCCATTTCTTCGGTGGAGAAGGTGCGAACTCCCTTTGCTTCCACTGCAGCAACCAGCGGATCGTTTCCACCCATCAGATTGGTTCCTCGAACCCAACCAATCTGTGCATGAGCGAGAGTGGTGCGGGTACGCCAAGCGTCCTCCACATTCCAGCGCGCCACCATTGCATCGAGCGCAGCCTTGGCTTCACCATAGGCACCATCGCCGCCGAAGCGACCACGGTTCGGTGAACCCGGCAGCACCACATGCAAACGATGCTGCAGATTATTGTCCCCGCCAAGTGCTGACATCCCTGCGATGAGTCGTTCCACCGACCACAGAAGCAGACGCATCTGGGTCTCGGACGCAGGACCGGCGTCGGCAAGCGAGCCTGAGACCGTAGGTGCCGCGAACGGGAATAGCAGCGTAGGTGACAGTGCGGGCTTGGTCACGACCACTTCCGCACCAATCGTCGTAGTCTGTTCGGTTCCAATCCAGTCGATAAGGGAATCCAGGTCCTGGAAGCTGGACAGGTTCGCCGGTATTACCCACAGTTTCGCCTCGCCCTGCGCATGCATGCGGTAAAGCTGCTTGTAGAAGCTCAGGCGTTCATGTCCAAGGCGTGAGGTAGTGACAACAACGGTTGCTCCCTGAGACAAAAGCTGTGCAGCCACGGCAGCACCAATCGAATTTGGCGATGCACCGGTAACAACAGCGATGTCGGCATTCAACGGCAGTTCGTCCACATTCGTGATGACCTCATCCGCCAGCTGGCGGTAGATACTCGCCAACTGTGTCCGCCCTGCCGCGTCCGCCTTGGCAGCCCACCACTGTGCCTGCTCGACTGCGGTTTCATGGATACTGCCCGGCGCGGTTTCAGCCACGTCCTCATCAGCGGCTGCCCATAGGCGTGCTAGGTCATCGCGGGAGGTGGCCCAGCGGTCGTCGAGAAGCACTGCCTTGGTGGGCGTAAACGTCGGGGTGACCAGCTTCGGCCAGTCCGCGCCGAGTTCAGCGGTGACGAGATTTACTAGGTTGCTGTCGGCGTCTTCGGCATCGAAGTCAACGGCACCGGTAATCTCGTGGCCGAGTTGCTCCAGAATCGTGCGTGCAGCGGTGGCAAGAATGCCTCGCTGACCTGTCAGTTTATCTGCAAACTCAGTGAGTGCAGCCGAGTCGACCATTCCAGCACTGCTGTCGCTTGCCGACGGCTTAGCGACAGATACACCTCGCTGCGCGGCGACCGCAAGGATCGCTTCATCAATCAGCTGGTTGAGTTCAGCAGTACTGGTTGGGGCGGCCGGAGACAGATGCGCAAGATCGCCGCCGCGAAGGGATGCACCCTCGCGAGTACCGAGCATCATCTCAGCGCTGACCGCGGTTGCCCACCCCTTGCCGAGCTGCCATTCATTGGCCACATAGTCATCGATGTAATTCGCGCCTGCACCGGCGGGACCGGTAATCCGGCGAATACCGTCGGCAATGGCTTCGGAGAGAATCGGGCCGAATGCCGAATACCCACTGGCCAAGCTATCAATCTTGTCCTTTAGATCAGCCAGTTCCGCATCTGCTGCCCCTTCGATTGAACCGAGGTCGAATTCCACTCCGAGATCGAGCAGCAGTTGATTGCGGCGAGATGAGACTCCGTCGACCAGAGTCTCGATGGAGTCGGCGGCACCGAGCTGGTCGGGGCGCACCTTCGTCCATTGGCAAATAAGAACTTCCAGCGCTTGTGCCGGGCTGACGGCAATATCAGCAACTTCGGTAGCCGGGGTGGCAGCACTCGTAATTGTGGTTGCCTGTTCGGTCGCCGCGGATTGGTCGGCGGATACCGCCGACGCCGATGCTCCCGCTGCTCCTGTTTCTCCTGTTTCTCCCGCTGCTCCTACTTCTCCAGGTAGAGCCTGCGCCGTGTCCTGCTCTGGTGTCACCTCCGACTCGGGCTCAGTCTTTTCCGGCTGAATTTGGTCGCGCATAAACACTGCATCAGCATCACGTTCGAGATTGAGCACTCGAATGTCACGGCTTCGGTGGCGGGGCAACTGGCAGGTACGGGAAGCCAGGTTTGCCAGTGTGGGCGCTGTACCTACACCGACTTCAATAATGCGGCTGACACCGAGATCCTCAAGCAACAGGTCCTGCGTTTCAATCCACCTCACCGGTGAGCAGAATTGCCAGGCCAGCAGCTCGACCAGCAACATGCGGGCCAAGCGCGCCGGGTTTTCAGCGGCAGAGTCGAAATCGGCAAGGATGTTTTCCAGAATGTCTGAGTCGACGACTGCAGCCATCTGGCGGACGAACTTCTCAGTCAGTTCAAAAGAGGTCGCGGTGAGATTCGGAATATAGCGTCCCACCAGGCGTTCTGGAGCGATTTCCGCTGGCAGCAGCCGCTCCAGGTGTTTACGGAAGGAATCCACACCGTCGCGTAGGACGCTGGAGTGGAATGGCACATCAATACCCGGGATACGCACGTATCCCTTGCCGTCCGAGCTGCGGCGCTCGCACTGTTCAGCCAATGCCGCTAGCCCCGCGACGGTGCCGGCGACGGCGTACTGCTTGCCTGCCAGGTTGAGATTTACGACTTCGAGAAACTCACCGGTTTCCTGCGACAACCGATTAACAAACTCGGTGACCTCGTCCTCGCCTACGCCAATCTTGTCCGGACGCAGGGCGCACAAACCATAGTTGGACCTGCCCCGCTCATCACGTTCGACCAGTTCATGCATGGTCAAACCGCGGCGGTAGACAACCTCCAACACGGCGTCTGCGTCAAGCGCACCAGCGAACGCCGCCAGCGCGTTGTACTCACCGACAGAGTGTCCCGCAAAGTGAGCTGTTTCATCCAGCAGCCCTGCTTCACGGAGCTCCGCAACCTGTGCCAGCCCCAACGTCGCCATCGCAACCTGGGTGAACTGAGTCAGATTCAGGACACCTTCTGGGTGGAAATAGCGCACACCATCCACGACCACCTCTACCGGGTTGTCCCGGACAATAGCCAGTACGGAGAAGCCAAGCTTCTCTCGGGTCATCGCATCAGCCTGGTCCCACACGCGGCGGGCCGCTACGCTGCGAGTCCGAGCAGACAGCCCCATCCCCTGTGATTGAATCCCCTGACCGGGGAAGACATATGCGGTCGTCGGTGCGGCGATTACAGCAGTGGCAGTCAGTACCAGCTCGCCCTCTACTGTGGCCGTGACCTCGCGGACTTCACCGGCGCCTGGGCGATCATCAAAACCACGGCGTTCTACAGAGAACTTCACTTCCTGTCCAGGCAGAACCGGGCTCAGCATAGTCGCAGTGAACTCAATCACCCGATTGCCAATGCCGGCATCCGACGTGGCAACAGCCGCATGCTCGGCCATCGCCGACAGCCACATTCCATGGACAATAACCCCTGGTAGGCCAGCTAGCGCTGCTGCACGGGAATCGACGTGGATAGGATTGCGATCGCCCGTGACACAGCTAAATGGCTCCATCGCCTTAGACGCTTCCACGGTCAACGCACCGCGGAAACTCCGGGGCGTATCCGTGACCGTTGGAAATGGCACAGTATTAGTCCGCGCTGTCTCGCCGCCGTTCCGGCCCCGAATGGCAAAGCGTTCACTCAAGGTGGCGAGCAGCGTATCGCCATCACGAACCTCCGCGCGTACCACAACTAGTCGCCCTAAGTCCGTATCAATGACTTCATCGACACGCGCACTAATCCGCAACGTTGTGGTTTCCTGCGGCAGATCCCCAATCATACGAATGTGATGCTCAAGGTGAACAAGTGCGAGCATGCCCTCAACAACATCAATACCGGTCTCAGTACGCGCCTGCGCGACTGCCGCAAAAATCGCTGGCCAAGCATGCCCGACCAACGCGTCTGGCACCGTCGCCTGTGACTCATCGCCGGCAGCTGCAATAGTGACCGCATCGTAGTCAGCCATCGCCATCGGATCCCACACGGATTCCCACTCCGCGACCCCATCGACGATGTTTGCAAGCCCACCGCCAGCCGCGATTCGCGTAAGCTCCCGCATCACCGCTGCCGCATCCTCATGCTTGACGACGGGCACTGCGCCCACCGCTGCACTCTGGCACAGGCGAATTCGCAGTTGCGTATTCTCCCCCGCAGCATCGGGCAGCGGAACGGTCAGCTGTGCCCAGACGAGGTCCTCCCCGCCTTCATCATTGCTGTCATCAGCTCCGATGGTCTCCAAAATGGCACCCGTACCTGGGTGTTCCAGGCGTTGCGAACGAGAGCCATTACTTGTGTCAGATACACATACCCACTCATGCTCCGCCCCAAGTGCCAGCGCCGGGTTTGGCTGCTGTCGACCAGCCCACCAAATCACAGGTGCTGCGAGCATCCGGCTGAGGGCGTCAACAGGAGCCTCCGGCAGGTAACCGGTATCCATCAATGCCTGTGCGGTAGCTTTTTCAAACCGACCCAGAATCTCCGCTACTGGCTCATTCGCGCGGGTAATGCCCGAAACAGCCTGCGGCCCTGGGATGATGCAGACTTGATCCGCATCGTAGCGAGAGTCATGCGCCTGCCATAGGGAGTCCGATCGCCACCAGCGACGAACCTCATCATCGATAACCGGAACGAATGGCACAGGTTTGCCAGGTGTGCGGCAGAGCTCAGAGATAAAGAAGGTGACATCTGCCGGGTGGAGCTGGGTATCCAGGTTCAGCAAGCCGGATAGTCGAGAGATTTCATTCTGCGGCCGGGTGCGCAAGCTGTCGCCGTCGGCAAGCGCGTCAAACGTGCCCGCGTCGACTGCATTCAGTCGTGCCTCTACGCGATCGACGAGTGCGACAAAGCGCGTCGACCACGTCGGATCGAGGAATGTCCCTTCGGGCGCACACAATTCGAGATAGCGGTTCAGCACCTCGGCATACGTCATGGTGCTGACATCTCCGAAGTAGGGCTTCGCGGTGGCGTTGATCGCCTCGATAATCTCTGCGCGCCGTTCGGTGACCTTAGTGAGGTCACCTGCGACTTCGTCAAGCAATCTGCCTGCGCGTGCTGCGGCGTTATCAATCTCGTGGATATCAGCACCCAACTGGCTGCGCCCCGAAGCCATGCCGTCCATTGCGCTACCGGCGGGAATCCAGTTGTCCGTGCCGACGGTGTCGACCAGCATTTGTTTCACGGACTCAGAGGCGGTCGACTCCTTTGCCGCCATCGCAGCTGTGCCGATGATGACAGCGTCAACCGGCATCGGCGCCAATCCGTACCGTGTCGACCACGTGCCCATCAGATAATCACGGGCCTGTTCTGGCTTGCCGATACCGCCGCCCACAGCAAGCACCACATCTCGCCTGCGAATCTTTGCGTAGGTGTTAATTAGCAGGTCATCGAGGTCTTCCCAGGAATGGTGGCCACCAGCACGCCCACCTTCAACCTGCATGATGATTGGATACGGCGTGCCCTGCTGCGCCAAGGTATCTGCAATTTCGAGCACCGATTCAATTTGAGCGATTGTGCCCGGTTTGAAGGAGACATGCGGAATTCCGCCCTCACGCAGCTGCTTTACTAGCTCAACTGCCTCGTCCACCTCGGGGATTCCCGCGGAGATGGTGACACCATCAATCGGTCGACCCGCTGCCACCGCGCGCGGGAGCAAACGCCGGCTTCCAATGTGCAAACCCCACAGGTACGGATCCAAAAACATGGTGTTGAACTGTGCGCTGCGGCCCTCCTCGAGTAGATCGGACAGTCGTGCCACATTAGCCTCGAAGATTTCCGGCGTGACTTGGCCGCCACCGGCCAGCTCCGCCCAGAACCCCGCGTTCGCAGCAGCCGCCACGATCTCAGGGTCAACAGTTGTCGGGGTCATACCGCCGAGCAGAATTGGCGAGCGCCCGGTCAACTTAGTGAACTTCGTCTCGACACGGGGCTTGTCTCCAGTGACCAGACGCGGTGCAAACTCCAGCCACGATGTTGGGTGCTCAATGTCGCTCTCAGAAAGGACGCCCCTGCCCGCAGCTGTTGCCGCAGCAATCACCGCCACGCCGTAGCCTTCAGCGTTACGTTCTGTCAGCTTGACGACACCTGTGTTCGGCCCAAGATCCAAAATGGTGGTTGCCCCTTGGTCGATGAGCCCTCGTACCTCGGCGCTCCAGTCACTGGGGTCAACCAAGATTGCACGCGCAAGCCGGTCCGCCGTTTCCGCATCTAGCCCAATGCGCTCAGCTCGCTCCACTACCCATGCCACAGCAGGTGCCAGCGCTGGGTGATGGAATGCTCCACTAACTGGCAGAACTGTACATTCGACTTCCCGCCCCTTCGGCTGCTGCGCTGCGAGCTGCTCTGCCAGCTGGTCTAGTTCATCCTGCTTACCGACAACTACGCTGGTGGTCTGCGTATTCTTCAGACCGATGACACAGCCTTGGGGAAGGAAAGGCTCCAGCTCCTCGACCGTTAGGCCAGAGATACTCATCATCGGCGCGCGCCCAAATCCGGCTACTCGGCTTCCGCGCGCACACGCCACACCGATGAGGCGAGCGAGTGCCAGAAGCTCTGCCGCCTTCTCTGGGTGAGCGACAATCTCAGCGGCAAGAACACCTTGCGAATGACCGGTTACCGCTACCGCTTCGGTGATATTAATTCCCTGCTTTGCCAGCAACTCGACAATGCCCAACTGTGCCAAGACGATGCCCGGAACGCTGACCGCAGGGTTGGTTGTATCTCCGGTAAATGGCTCGTCTGTAACGAGTGAGATTGCCCAACCGAAGGGGTCGAAACCTGCGGGAAGCTGGCCGATGAGATCGTCGTCAAGCGGTGTGAGCAGTTCCTCAGCACGAGTGAAAACTTCCCGTAGTTTCTTTGAGTTGCCACTGGCCATAACGCTGGAGAGAGTGTCCAGCCATGGTTGCGATTGACCGGCGAAAGTGACTGCAAAAGTGCCCAGGTCTGGAGCAGTTACGACGTTGGTCTGCAAAGTGGCGAGTTTTTCGTATTTCACGTGGCTGAGGTCCTTGTCTTGTGGAGTACGAAATGAAAACATCTTTTGTTTCCAAATCCTTGCCAGGACACTATGCCATAAATCATGAGGAATCCATCATGTTTTTCTCGTGCAGTTTTGCGACGCCATCAACGTAAAAATAATTTTCAGCCCAAAAACGAGAGGCTGGACACGGCTGCGAGATCAGCGAGCACAGCACTTCGAAAGTGAAAGAACGCCGCAGGTAGGAAACAGTGTTCCCCTGTCGAGAAATCGCTTGCGCTCCACCACTCTGGCAGCATCAGCGGTGGAAAATGAAGCCGGGAAGACTGCGCCGATTTATACCTAATCGGTGATGAACATCACACTCGGAATGTGTGTCAATGAGCGTCGAGAACGCTCAATCTTTCCTCGATTAATCGCCTAGCATATCCAGAATTGCGGACTCCGCTTCCTCTAAGCGCCGCTCCGACTCTTCAAGGTCCTGCTGCGATTTACCATCGTGCTCGACCTTGCCATCGAAGATTGCGCAGGGATCATCGTTGACCACAGTGTCGTCGGGAACTATGCCACGACGCGCCATGTACTCATCCAGATGCATCGAGATGCTCATGTTGCCTCCCTGCTTCCACCTTACGATTCAAGATACGATTCGATCAGCGTCATTGTATCGACAGACTCGATTGCCCTACGCAGTGGAATGAGCGAACAAAGGTTTCCCAGAATGGCACTCACGCGCGCTGTGCGACTGCCCCGTCTTGTGTTCCCCTTCCCGATGCGAAAACTGTCGCAGGTCTACAGCTGGTCTGGCGGCCAGGGCTTTCCATCGGCGAAAAATCTGGCGGGGTGGAGAACGAAAACACCCCGTGACCTGCATAGTCACGGGGTATTTATGTGTGCGCCTGGGGAGACTTGAACTCCCACGCCCTAAGGCACTGGAACCTAAATCCAGCGCGTCTGCCAATTCCGCCACAGGCGCCCGTCGCGAATCCGTGATAGTTCCGTACAGTCCCCGTAAGCATGGACTACTTATTAGCCACCTACAGGCGCAACGAACCATCACAGCTCATTTGGACTGTACACACTTTAACGGGTTTGCCGCAGATTTCCTAATGCCCCATCCCCTGCCTTAACCAGCGAGCGCGCTAGCTTGGCAGGTCACGGACTAGCTATGGTGGTTATGTGTCCACTTCACAGCATTCCAATACCACTGACAAGCCAGCGAAGATTCCCACTCGTACCCGCGTGGTGCAACTAATCTTCTTGGCTCTTGCAGTCGGGGCCACTCTTGCACTCGCCTACTGGCAGCTCAGCAGGTGGAACACAACCAGCTCATTCCAAAACCTGGGCTACGCACTGCAGTGGCCTGCTTTCGGCCTGTTCTTTATTTGGGCCTACCGCAAGTACATGGAGTACGAACGCGAACGCCTGAGCGGCAATAGCGAGGCCGCTTTTGAGACTAAAGACGATGTCATGACGGAAATCCCGGACGAGTTCCTGCCGACCAACCCAGATGGCTCGCGAAAGGTGCAGCGTGTGGATGAGACACAATCGACGGATTCTGGCACCAACGCCTAGGCGATAACTGCTTATTCGAGAAAAGGACTTTTAGTGACCAACATCAATCCAGATCGTCAAGAGCGCGTAAGGAAGGCACTGACGTACTTCTCCGTCACCGCCTACTTCACGGGTGTAATGCTGCTCTTGCTGTGTGCCGAGATGATTTACAAGTACCTCATCCTCGACAACTCCGCCGATGCGCCGCGGTGGTTCTTCTACACCGCCCAGATTCACGGCTTCGGCTACATGGCATTCCTCATTGCCACCGTAAACCTGGGCACCAAGGCCCGCTGGGAACCAGCAAAGTGGATCATCACCGCGCTCGGCGGTGTCGTCCCGTTCCTCTCCTTCTTTGTCGAGAAGAAGCGCCGTGAGGAAGTCGAGACCGCTTTCCAGCTGAAGTAGCGGGCTCTCGGCAGCCCGAGGGTTCGCCCGAGAGCTCACCCCAGGGCTACCCCTTCGCCTCAACCTCAGCCAGAATTTTCAGCGTCGGAGTCAAGGCACGCAGTGCACGCCCCCTGTGGCTAAAAGCGTCCTTGTCTTCGGCGCTCATTTGTGCCGCAGACAAGGCCCCTTCAGTTTCATTGCCCTCACCAACTGCGGGCGCGAACACCGGATCGTAGCCGAACCCATTGTCCCCAACAGGCTCGCGCAGAATGGAGCCAGGCCAGCGGCCCTCTACAACCAGCAGCAGGTTACCGGCTTCATCGAGGACGGCTGGGAAACCGCCGTCGACAAGCGCGGACGGCACCTCCTTGACACCGGGGACGACCAACGCGCAGGCGGTACGGAAAGACGCCGTACGACGCTCATCTGGGCAGTCCCCCATCTGAGCGAGCAGCAGCTCGTAGTTAGCGACATCGTCGCCGTGAGTGCCGGACCAACGCGCCGAGAGCACACCCGGCATGCCGTTTAGCTCATCGACACTGAGCCCCGAATCGTCTGCCAAGCACGCGTAGCCGGTGTGTGTCGCGCCATCGAAAGCCTTGATGTAGGCGTTGTCCGCAAAAGTGCGACCGGTTTCGGGGCGCTCTGGGTACTCCGGGACGTCGCTAAGCGAAAGAAGTTCCACCGAATCAATACCCGCCGCACGCAGAATGCGGTCGAGCTCGACTAGTTTTTTGGGATTTCGAGTAGCGACGAGGAGCTTCACGGCAGCTCACCCGGGTACGGTGCGCGCAGCACTTCCTGCTGCAGGGCGATGAGCTCACGCAGACCCTTTTCCGCCGAGTCGAGCATGTCATTCAGCTGATCGCGGTCGAAGGTGCCTTCCTCGCCAGTGCCCTGGATTTCGACGAACTTGCCCTCTGCGGTCATCACCACGTTGAGGTCGACCTCAGCGCGGGAGTCCTCCTCGTAAGGCAGATCCAGGCAGACACGGCCGTCAATAATGCCGACCGAAACAGCTGCGACTGGTGCCTTCAGCGGGGTGCCCGGAACTGCGCCCACTGCATGCAGGTAGGTCAGGGCATCTGCCAGCGCAACGTACGCACCAGTAATGGAGGCGGTACGAGTACCGCCATCCGCCTGCAGAACATCACAGTCGATGTTGATGGTGTTCTCACCGAGTTCCTTCAAGTCGATAGCAGCTCGCAGAGAGCGACCGATCAGACGGGAAATCTCGTGAGTGCGACCCTTGACCTTGCCGCGCATCGACTCGCGGGGCATGCGCTCGTGGGTAGAGGCCGGCAGCATGGAGTACTCAGCGGTCAACCAGCCCTCTCCGGAGTCACGCTTGAATCGCGGCACCGACTGTTCAACAGAAGCGGTGCACATCACACGCGTATTGCCGAAAGTAACCAGCACAGAACCGGCCGGATTGTCGGTGAAGCCGCGAGTGATGGTCACCTTGCGCATTTCATCAACCGCGCGTCCATCTGCACGGCGAAAATCGGAATTAGCTGTAGTCATGCCAACTACCCTACCGCCCGGCGCGGAAGCAGTGCGACAGCTGTACGGAAACCGAATATTCGCTGAGACTAGCCGCCTAGCTCCATGCCCAGGTAGGCCAATTCAACGTCGCCGGCAAAGGTACTCTTCGCGGCACGTAGTGCTTCTTCACCGTCGGCGTACGGCGGAATGTGAGTCAGCACCAGCTTCTTAACCCCCGCCAACGTCGCTGCCTTTCCGGCCTCATAGCCCGTCAGGTGCATGTCCGGCGGGGTGCCCTCTTCGTTGCTGCACCAGGTGGCTTCGCAGATGAAGATATCCGCATCCCGCGCCAGCTCCACCAGTTCATCGGTCCAAGCAGTATCTCCGGTGTACGCAATGGTCAGGCCATCTGCTTCAATGCGATACCCAACAGCTGGCACCGGGTGGACCATGTTATACGGCGTGACGACGGCACCTCCGTCCGCTTCGCCCCCACCGACTAACAATGGCTCACCGGGGTTACTCACAACCTGGTCAAAGGTGTCTTCCAGGTTGGCATCTTCTTCACTTCCCAGTGCTTGGCACATGGTGCCTATCCGGTCGTGAATGTCTCCGGGGCCAACCAGGAGATTCCGGGAACTCGCCGGGGCTGTCGGATGGAAGCGACGCCAGACGAGCAGCCCTGGAATGTCTGCAGTGTGGTCTGGGTGCACATGAGTTAGTAACAAATCGCAAGCTGCAGGATCAGAGATCTTCTGCAATTCGGCGAGGACACCGGGACCCAAATCAATGACAAAGGTTCGACCGTTATCCAGCTCAATGAGGTAGCCAGATGCTGGCGCCGATGGGCCACCCATGCTGCCTGTACATCCCAGAACCTTCAATCGCATACTTCAAGCTTGCCATGTAATTGATCAAAAACGAGCAAAAAACCGATGGAGTGTCTGGGTTTAATAAGAAAGGTCACATTTGGGAATGCATAGTGACCTGGCTAATACCCGGCCCGAGGAAGCGCTTTGCCAGTGATGCAAAAACCTGCGGATCTCCAGTGGATTCAAATGTACGCACAGGGTTTGGATTACTCTCCGGGTCGGCGAGCATGTCGGTCTTTGTGAGGATGCGCAGAACATCCTTCGATGTCTCCTCCGCCGAGGACACTAGGGCGACGTCCTCCCCCATGGCCAGCTGAATCACACCAGACAGCAGCGGATAGTGGGTGCAGCCCAGCACGAGGGTGTCCACACCATCGGCCTGCAATGGCGCGAGGTAGCCCTCTGCAAGTCCCAGAATCTGGCGACCGGAGGTAATTCCTCGCTCGACAAAGTCCACGAATCGCGGGCAGTCGACCGCGGAGACATCCACGCCGGGCACTGCATCAAAGAGATCTTGGTAGGCACGGGAGCGAATTGTGGCGGCGGTACCGATTACGCCGACTTTTCCGTTCCTGGTGGTCGAGACAGCACGGCGCACAGCGGGCAGAATGACCTCGACTACTGGGACTGGGTAGCGCTCGCGGGCATCACGCAAAAATGCGGCCGAAGCAGTGTTGCAGGCAATGACAATCATCTTGCAGCCGCGTGCAACCAGTTCATCGGCAATCGCTTCAGCGTGCTGACGAACCTCGGCGATGCGCAGCGGTCCGTAAGGGCCGTTGGCAGTATCGCCGATGTACATAATCGACTCGTGCGGCAGCTGATCCATGATGGCACGCGCCACTGTCAGCCCACCGACGCCGGAGTCAAAGATGCCAATCGGCGCTGTTCGGTCGGGGAAGCCGCTATCCTGCGCCGTCAGCTGATTGACTGCCTGAGTTTCTGCTCCTACTCCCACCGCTATCTGGACTCCTCGTATCGTTGGACAAACACCGAAGCTACTATTCTAGGCCGATTCCGCCAGGAGCTGATGCCACGCACCTCGGGTTCTTAGCCACGCGCACTCTTAACCACGTGCACGACCGCGCTTAAACATCACCGCAGCCCAGATGCCCGCAAGCCCACCGAAGAGGTGCATCTGCCAACTAACAGCCGCCTGTGTTGGCAGCACTCCCCAAATAAGGCCCGAATACATCGATGCCAGAATTACGCCCAAAATAATCTGCATCACCCGACGATTCACGAAACCGCGTACGACCAAAAACGCCAGCCAGCCGTAAATCAGGCCGGACGCACCGATGTGGACGGTATTTACACCGCCGACCAGCCATGTCAGACCGCCACCAACGACCGTAATTAAGAGTGTGACCTGCCAAAATAGCCGCTTCGACGACATTGCAATCAAACCGGCAAACAACGCCCCGGGCAGAGAGTTCGCCATAATGTGCCCGTAATCTGCGTGCAGCAGCGGTGCGGTCAAAATTCCCCACAGCGTCGAGGTTTCGCGTGGGCGCACACCGAAGTTGTTCAGCGCCCCACCAAAGATGAATTCGTTGACAAGAAAGACCGTCCAGATAAGTACCAGGTACCCAATAGCCGTACTGATGGCCGCCCCGAGCCCGCCGTCGCGATCCTGTGGAACAATCTGATTATTCCGCCGCGTCTGCACGGGACCGCCCATCGGGTACTGCGCATAGTTCTGGTAATTCTGCTGTTGTCCCGTGCTCCATTGCGGATTCATTGGCGAACTTCCCTCACTACTTGTCCAGCATCTCTGACAGCGCGGCTACTTCCGCGCGTCCCGTTGCACTCATCACGGCATCGACAATAGCCATCTGCACCGCATCGGCCGCCATCGCAGCCAACAGGGCCACCAGATCCGAGCTCACGGGTTCAGCGTTTTCGCCATCCGCCGCCTCAGCCGAGCTGAGTGCAAACAGCGTGTCACCGTCCATCGGCGCATGGGCCGGCCGAATCGCTCGTGCCAGCCCATCATGACCGCACATCGCCAACCGCTTCAACTGCGCCGTTGTCACCGGCGCATTGGTTATCACTGTGCCAATCGTTGTGTTTCGCGTGCTTGCCGACGACTCCCCATCGCCAGCCGCATCGGCGAGAATTTTGGTTCTACCGACGAAAACCTGGTCCAGCTGGGCCAATGCCTCCTTGCTGGCACCGGCAGCCGCGGGCATTCCGTAAAGGCGTCCTTCCGGGTCAATGACCGCACCAAAGGAGTTGACCACCATTGCGGCAGCCACAAAGTACTTACCATCGGCGGAGGTCACACGGGCTTGTCCAAAACCACCCTTGATTGCCCCGGCCATAGCGCCGACACCGGCACCTACTGTGCCGGAGGGAGTGCCCTCCGGGACGTCGTCAAGCGCGTGCGACAACGCCTCGCGCCCGAGTTCAGCGGTGGGCAGCGTCGGCTCACCCAACAGCAAGTCGAAGATGACCGCACCGGGAACGATGGGCACGAGAATATCCGGACGAGTGGGAGTGACCTCAAAGCCAATGCCGCGGTCGCGCAGTTCACGCATAACTCCGTCGGCAGCTGCGAGGCCGTACGCGGAGCCGCCAGCCAAAACGACAGCGTGGGCGCGTTCGACCGTATTCTCCGGTGCGAGCAGGTCGGTCTCGCGGGTGCCAGGCCCGCCGCCGCGAACATCGACAGCGCCGATCGCACCGCCTGGAGCGGCGATAACGGTGACTCCGGTATCCCCCTCAGCAGCATGACCGATGGAGATGCCCTCGATGGAATCGAGACAGCCTGCGCCGATGTCGATGCTCGTGCCCAGCGCAGCACTGCTGGCTTGGTGTCGAATGTCGGTGGGGCTGATTGCGAAGATCTCAGAATTCATTGTCGACCACGGCACCTTTCACCACAGTTCATTGCAGCTAGCCTTAGGTGATTACTGCATCTTTCGGGGTTTTGCTCGGATTCGCTACTCACCCATGAGCTGATCCAGTAGTGACTCTTGGTTGTAGGACAGCCACTGGTACATCGCGTCGGTCTGCTCGATCTGCTCGATGGAGCCATTGAGGTTCTCCATGGAAACGTGCAGGTAAATACGTAGGTCATTGATACCTGCAACCCAGGCATGGGCATCGCTTTCCGAAATGGATACCTGCCCCGACTCGGCGGGCTCCAGGGCGTCGATAATCGCACGCAGAGAATGGAGCTTGCTTTCTACAATCTCCGACTCATGCAGCTGGCGCATGAGGGCGTTTTCCCCCTCCACGCTCTCCTCACCTGGCTTGGTGAAGTCCGGCAACAGTCGCGCAAGCTTCGGATCGGATGGGGCCTCGGAGTGCCCGACGGGCATGCCCGTCATTTCCGCGAGCTCATCCTTCGGCGCCGACCGGGCTCGCTCCATCAGCGAGTCCGCCACAGTAGCAGCCAGATTCAGCAGCAAATCTCGCTCCGTGCCTTCGAAAGCCGTGACGTACTTGACGCCACCGCCGAGAAGGGATCGCTTGCGCTTCCAAGGACGCATGTAAATTCTCTCCCGCTGTCGAATATCGGTTTAGTCAGCCTGCTCCATTGTTGCCCACAAGCCTGCCTTGTGGAGCTTCTTCACATCGGCCTCCACCTTGTCACGCTCACCGGAAGACACGATTGCCTTGCCTTCCGTGTGAACCGTCATCATCAGCGCGTGCGCCTTCTTTCGGTCCATGCCGAAGAGCATCTGGAACACGTAGGTGACATAACTCATCGAATTAACCTGGTCATCCCACACAATGCACTGCCAGGGTCGGTTCGATTCCGTCACGACATCGGCATCCATAGTGGGCATCGGTGTTGCTGCTGGCATGCTCATAGGCACCAGGATAGTACGGAGTGGCGCGCGCTCGCCGGAACTGACTGCCCCGGCCAGCTTCAGCCGACTAGACTATTGACCGTGATTGATAAGCATTCCTCCACCGCCCTTCTCACCGATAAGTACGAGCTGACGATGCTGCAGGCATCGCTTGCCGACGGATCTGGCGAGCGCCAGGTCGCCTTCGAGGTGTTTGGCCGTCGTCTGCCGAATGAGCGCCGCTATGGCGTTGTCGCTGGTACAGCGCGTGTGTTGGAAGCTATCCGCAACTTCCGCTTCACCGAGGAGCAGCTGGCTTCGCTGGACTTCCTCGATGACCGGACACTGGATTACCTGCGTAACTATTCCTTCAGCGGCCAAGTCGACGGCTACCGCGAAGGAGAGCTCTACTTCCCCGCCTCGCCCATTTTGACGGTGCGAGGCACTTTCGCCGAGTGCGTCATTTTGGAGACTGTTATTCTCTCCATTCTCAATGCGGACTCCGCCATCGCCTCGGCAGCAACCCGAATGGTCACGGCTGCCGGCGGGCGCCCGATTATTGAAATGGGTTCGCGTCGTACTCATGAAGAAGCAGCTGTGACTGCTGCCCGCGCCGCATACCTGGCAGGTTTTAGCGCCACCTCCAACTTGGAGGCAGCGGCACGGTACAACATCCCAGCCTCCGGTACCGCTGCGCACGCGTGGACTCTGTTGCACACCAACCCAGATGGCACGACAAACGAGGCTGCAGCCTTCAAGGCCCAGATTGACACGCTGGGAACCGACACCACTTTGTTGGTGGATACCTACGACATCACCGAGGGCGTGAATACCGCTATTGAGGTCGCGGGCCCGGAACTCGGCGGTGTACGTATTGACTCCGGTGACCTCGGAGTTCTCGCTCGCCAGGTGCGTCAGCAGCTCGACTCGCTAGGGGCACACAACACCAACATCGTAGTGTCCTCTGACCTCGATGAATTCGCCATTGCGGCGCTGAGGGCAGAGCCGGTCGATGTCTACGGCGTGGGCACCTCTGTAGTCACAGGCTCCGGCGCGCCAACTGCGGGCCTGGTCTACAAGATGGTCGAAGTTGATGGGGTGCCCGTCGCCAAGCGCTCGTTGGACAAGCGAAGCCACGGTGGCGTGAAGGCGGCGATTCGTACCTGCCGTCGTTCCGGTACCGCCGTGGAGGAAATCGCTTTCCCGCTCGGCTCGGAAATCCCCGATGTGGGCAACCTGCACTACCGCGATCTGACCATTCCGATGATGCGCAATGGCGAGGTCGTCGATGGACTACCGACTTTGGAGGAGTCCCGCGATCACTTGGTTAAAGCGCTGGTCAGCCTCCCATGGGAGGGGCTCGCACTTTCCCGTGACGAGCCGGTACTGTCCGTCCGTTTTCACGGCGTTTAGGCGGCGGGGGAACTGTGTCGGATACTCCCGAGCACGCAGATTTTGCTGATCTATCGGACGACTTTGACGACTTTGACGATGTTGACGATGCTGACGAGCTAGCTTCGCCGAGAGCCAGCGTCCATAACGCGGATAGCATCGAAGGTCTTCTCGATGCGGCAGTGAAGGGCCTCGGCGGAACGACTCGCCCGAATCAGGTCAAAATGTCCCGGGCAGTGGCCTCCGCCTTTGCGCGCGAGCGGCACCTAGCGGTACAGGCCGGTACCGGTACAGGTAAGTCGCTGGCCTACCTGGTGCCTGCCATTGTGCAAGCAATGGAGTCCGACGAGTCAGTAATTGTTTCCACGGCGACCATTGCGCTGCAACGCCAGTTGGTCGAACGCGACTTGCCGCGGCTAGTCAGTTCGCTGGAGCCACACTTGTCCCGCACGCCAACCTTCGCAATCCTCAAGGGCCGCTCGAACTACCTGTGCAAGTCCAAGGTTGGAAATGTCATCAAAGATCCTGTCATGGACGGTGACGAATCCGAGCCGACCGGTATGGGCGGCCCAACTGCTCTACTCAGCGAAGCGCAGCTCAGCCGAACCGCTGCCGAGGTCATGCGGTTACGCGAGTGGGCCAATGACACCGGCACCGGCGACCGCGACAGTCTGGACAAGGGAGTTTCCAACGAAGCCTGGCGACAGGTCTCCGTCACGGCTCGCGAATGCGTCGGCGCCATTTCCTGCCCTTTCGGCGAGGAGTGTTTCGCCGAACAAGCCCGCCGCGAGGCCTCCAACGTCGACATCGTCGTCACCAATCACGCACTGTTGGCCATCGATGCGCTCTCCGACGCCATGATCTTGCCGCAGCACGACTGCGTTGTCATTGACGAGGCTCACGAGCTCGACGGTCGAATCACCTCTGTTGCCACCGACGAGCTCTCCCCTGCCGGTATCACCATGATGGCCCGCCGCGCCCGCAAGTTCGGCGCCGCAGAGCAGGTCGATGATGTCACCGATGCCACGGATCTACTCGGCGAGACCGTCGCATTGCTTGCCGACGCCTACAGCGGCGCACTCGAAGAAATTCCCGGTGAGCTGGGAGCGGCGCTAGCTTCGCTCCGCGATAGCCTGTGGCAACTGCAGACCACGCTGGGCACCTCTGGCTCAGGCAGCTCCGGCGGGTCGGGCTCTGATGGTTCGGGCTCTGACTCTGACAACACTGAGCGCCAGACCGTCCGAGCTGCTGTGGAGAATATGCACGACACTGTCGTCCGGATTCTAGAGTTCAGTAGCGACGATGTCGTATGGCTTGGCGAGAACAAGACAGTTTATGTCGCTCCCCTGTCCATCGCAGCACTGCTTCGCGAACGCCTCTTCGGCGAATCCACCGTCGTTTTGACCTCAGCAACACTTGCTCTTGGCGGCAAGTTCGATGCTATGGCCGCCGCCTGGGGGCTTCCCTCCGTTGGGTGGGATGGCTTGGACGTCGGCACGCCCTTTGACCCGCAGAAATCTGGCATCCTCTACGTCGCACGCGACCTGCCACGACCTGGACGCGACGGCGCCACACCGGAGCAGTTCGCAATCATGGAACGCCTCATCCGCGCCGCTGGTGGGCGAACGCTGGGGCTGTTTTCCTCCCGCCGAGGTGCCGAGGCAGCGGCGGAGGAAATGCGCAAGCGCCTGCCTTACGACGTCCTGTGCCAAGGCGATGACTCTATCGGTGCTCTGGTTAATCGCTTCGCAGCTGATCCGCAGACGTGTTTGTTTGGCACGCTGACGCTGTGGCAAGGCGTCGATGTTCCTGGCCCATCGCTATCGTGTGTCATCATCGATCGCATCCCGTTCCCCCGCCCCGATGACCCGCTACTGTCCGCGCGCTCCGATGCGGCTAATGCTGCTGGCCGAAACGGTTTTATGGAGGTCTCAGCGACACATGCAGCGCTGCTGATGGCGCAGGGTTCTGGCCGTCTGCTACGTCAAGTCGATGACCGCGGGGTTGTTGCGGTGCTGGATTCACGGTTGGCGACTGCGCGCTATGGTTCCTGGATTGCCGCGTCGATGCCTGACTTCTGGCGGACGACCAACCTGGATATTGCGGCTGGAGCGTTACAGCGGCTGACCCAAAGCTGATTCAGAGGGGGCTGTCTGGCCTCACTAGGTGATGCTGGATTAGGCATAGTTTCTTGAAAAACCCACGCTTTTCTATCCAACACATTATTGTGATGTGAAACACAGCACTGCTACAGTGCCCGAGCTAATGAAGCAGGACACTTGGCAGCCGTGCACGAGATTAGAAAGGCGATTTCCTGCATGCCCCTTTCCAGCAACCTCCCCGACATCGACATCCCGGAGACCTCACTCTTTGAGTTCCTCTTCGGAGAAATTTCGCCACGTCACCAGGACAAGCTTGCAATCGTTGACTCAGGCTCCGAGGTCACCTTCGGTGATCTGAAGGCCAGCATTGAAAAGTTCGCGGGTGCGCTGGCAGCACGTGGGATTAAGAAGGGCGATGTGGTGGCACTCCACTGCCCCAACTCGACAACTTTCGCCGTCGCCCTTCACGGTGTCCTGCGCGCGGGGGCTGTCTGCACGACCGTTGCATCGCTGGCAACTGCCGAGGACGTTGAAAAGCAGCTGCGTATCTCTGACGCCAAGATGATGCTGACGACTTCGTCGATTGGCTGGGCCGGTGCTAACGGCGCTGAGGCCGCTGGCCTCCCGGAAGAGATGATTATCGGCCTGACGGGTCTCCACGGCATGGGCGAGCTGCTTGCGGAAGGCCACGCTGCCCCGGACGTAGTAGTTTCGCCCGACGATGTTGCTGTGATTCCTTTCTCTTCTGGTACCACTGGTGTACCGAAGGGCGTCCAGCTCACTCACCGCAACTTGGTGGCCAACGTCGCTCAGGCGGGTGGAGCTACAGTCAACGCGCTGACCGAGGACACCCCGGCTGTCACAATCCTGCCGTTTTTCCACATTTACGGCCTGACTGCGCTGCTGAATCTGTGCCTGTGGCGCCGCACGACGCAGTACACCATGGGCAAGTTCGACCTCGTCGATTTCCTGTCCATCATCGCCGAGAACAAGGTGAAGTTCGCGTTCATCGCACCGCCTGTAGCTGTGGGCCTGGCCAAGCACCCAGCTGTCGATTCCTTTGACCTGTCCAGCCTGGAGACAATCTTCTCGGGTGCCGCTTCTCTCCAACTTGACCTCGCGGAACAGGTGGAAAAGCGCCTTGACTGCGTGGTCGCACAGGGCTTCGGCATGACCGAGTCCTCGCCAGCAGCCCACATCCGCATCGGCCACGATAGTCCGCTGGACTCGATCGGTCGCGCAGTCCCCAACACTCAGTACAAGATTGTCAACCTCGACTCCGACAGCTTTGAGGAAATCCCGGTTCCCGCCGAGGGGCGCTCGGAGGCAGGTGAGCTATGGATTCATGGTCCACAGGTGATGAAGGGCTACCTCAACAACCCGAAGGCGACGGCAGAGACGCTTGTCGACGGTTGGCTGCGTACCGGCGACGTTGCGGAACTCGACGAACACGGGAATGTGTACATCGTCGACCGCTTCAAGGAACTGATTAAGTACAAGGGCTACCAAGTTCCACCGGCTGAGCTCGAGTCCGTGCTGCTCAGCCACCCGGATATTGCCGATGCCGCCTGCAGTGGTGTCGTTCGCTCCGACGGCGAGGAGATTCCTAAGGCCTACGTCGTCCTCAAGGCGGGCAAGCAGGTGACTGAAGACGAGATTATGGACTACGTCGCCGACCGCGTCGCACCGTACAAGAAGGTGCGAGCAGTCGAGTTCATGGATGAAATCCCGAAGTCGGCGACGGGCAAAATCCTGCGCAAGGACCTCAAGGCCATGGAGGCAGCACGCGCTCAGTCGTGAGTTACTGCCCCAGGGGTCACAGCGACAGTCACTGAACCGGGAGCAATCTCGGTAAACCCGGCATCCTGAACCTCGACCGCGCGAAGCTCTGGCGCTGGCCACTGCTCCCGCGGTACTTCTTTCACATCCAGCGCGTAGCCACTTTGTGCCCACGCCCAGGCATCCTCAACCGACAGGGTGGCCGCATAGAGCATCGACCCGTGTCCAACCTGCGCGGCCACCTTTCCTACGGACATATTCAGGTTTTTGTCCACCCAAATCACTGGCGGAGCAAAGGTATCAGCGCTCCCATGGCCGCCCGAGTTGTCGGAAGATGCGTTCTCCGGGTCGTCGTAAGGCAAATCGGTGCCGGAAATTTGTAGTTTGGCAATCTCCGGATAGGTTTCGTCGACAGGAGTTGGCACTAGTGCGCGAGCTTGCGCGCCGTCGACCTCCATGGTGACGCCCGGTGCAAGCTGAGCGCGTTGCCAGCCGATATTGCGAGCGCGACGTGTGAGCTTGCGGATGCGCGCCCCATACCAAGACGCCAGACCTTGTTGATAGGCAGAAGTGTCATCGCCTGCGCGTTCGTCCAGGCAACAAGCAACCACAGCCATCGCGGTGGCGCGGAGCAGCGCAGTGCGCGAGGGGCGTTCCTTCTTCGGAACCTCAAGCACAATAGCCATTGCCCACGGCACATCCTCACCACGATCTTCCCTATCGGGTTGTGGCAGGAGATTATGGGCGATGCGGAACCACTCCGGTACCGATGATGCGTCCGTGACAGCTGGATTCTTGTGATCCTCGCGTTGCACTACTGCTCCAACGGCACGCGGCGGAAGGTGCCATCTTCGCGGTCGGCATCGTCGATTTCATCGCGGGAAATGCCCAGCATGAACAGAATCGAGTCCATGAATGGAACGTTGACCGACGTGTCAGCGATTTCCTTCAGCGCTGGCTTGGCGTTGAAAGCAATACCAAGGCCTGCGACCGACAACATATCGATGTCATTGGCCCCATCGCCGACCGCGACGGTCTGATGCATCTGAAGCCCCGACTCTGCGGCGAACGCCTTGAGGCTGCGGGCCTTCTCCTGCCTATCGACGACATCGCCGACCACACCTCCAGTCAACTTTCCGTCCTCGACCTCAAGGGTATTGGCCTTGTAAAAGTCCAAACCGAGATCCTTTGCCAGCGGCTCCAAAATCTGGATAAAGCCACCGGAGACAGCACCACACTTGTAACCGAGGCGCTTCAGCGTGCGGATCGTGGTGCGGGCGCCTGGAGTCAGCTCGATGGAGTTAGTAACTTCCTCCAGGACGCTGACCGGCAGGCCAGCCAGAGCCTTAACTCGCTCGTGCAGTGACTCAGCGAAGTCCAGCTCACCGCGCATAGCGCGCTCTGTAACCGCTGCGACCTCCGCCTCGCGACCAGCGTGGGCGGCCAGCATCTCAATGACCTCACCGGTAATCAAGGTTGAGTCCACATCGAAGCAAATCAAGCGCTTGGAGCGGCGCTGCAAACCGGCGCGTTCAATTGCGATGTCGATGTCCTGGGCCTGTGCAAGCTCGGCCAGCGCCTTACGCAGCGGAATGCCCGCGCCCGGCTTCGGGTCCGGAATAGAGACCAGCAATTCCAGACCAGTAACTGGGTAGTCAGCAATACCGCGAATGGAATCGATGTTTGCACCGTAATCAGCAAGAGTGCGGCCGATACGGGAGATATCCTCAGCGTTGACCGGATTGCCCAACACGACAAGTGCGTGGGTAGATCCATCGCTGCGCTCAATCGGAGCATCCAGCTGGAAACTGACAGTCATGCCGTGAGGCTTCAGTGTTTCAATGAGCCCCTCACGGAGAACGCCTACCTTTTCTTCTGCGACACCAACAAGCGCACCGAGGCTCAGATTAGAGCGGAAAACCGACTGTTCCACATCCAGAATTTGAACTCCGTGGGCCGCGAGCACGCGAAAGAAAGCTGCGGAGACACCCGGGCGGTCTCGGCCAACAGCGGTAATAAGCACCGGAGCTAGTCCCGGTGCCAACGAAACCGACAGAGCATCGGTATCTACAGACTGACTGGGAGAGGTAATTACCTGTTCATTCACTAATCCAGTATCGCATGAAGCCCCGGCGAAGTGCTCATCGCATAGCGAGATTCCGCACTTCAGTGGGTGGCCAGTGGAGCCGCTAGCTCGCCCCCCCCTGCCCTCCCGCTGCCCATCCCCCAGGAAAGACTCTCAAAGACAAGACTACGGCCCCATCACGGGGAACCGTGATGGGGCCGTAGCTTCGCGTAGTTATTAACTCAGAGTTGCATCAGCCATGTAGCCACTAGCTCTTAGAGCTGACGACCAACGTGGGCCTCTGCGCGCTGACGCTCAACCATGTGCGGGTAGTGCAGCTCGAACGCCGGACGCTCCGAGCGGATGCGCGGCATCGAGGTGAAGTTGTGGCGCGGCGGCGGGCAAGAAGTAGCCCACTCGAGAGAGTTACCGTAACCCCACGGGTCATCAACAGTGACGACCTCACCGTAGCGCCAGGACTTGAAGACGTTCCAGACAAACGGGATAACGGACAGACCCAGGATGAACGCACCAACGGTGGAAATCATGTTCAGGGTAGTGAAACCGTCAGTCTCGAGGTAGTCGGCGTAACGACGTGGCATACCCTCGTTACCCAGCCAGTGCTGGACCAGGAAGGTCAGGTTGAAGCCGATGAAGGTCAGCCAGAAGTGAACCTTTGCCAGCTTCTCGTCGAGCATACGACCGGTCATCTTCGGGAACCAGAAGTAGACGCCCGAGTAGGAAGCGAAGACCAGGGTACCGAACAGGGTGTAGTGGAAGTGTGCAACGACGAAGTAGGTGTCGGAGACGTGGAAGTCCAGCGGCGGGGAAGCCAGCATAATACCGGTCAGACCACCGAACAGGAAGGTCACGATGAAGCCGAGAGCGAAGGTCATCGGAGCCTCGAAGGTCATGTGGCCACGCCACATGGTGCCCATCCAGTTGATGAACTTAACACCGGTCGGGACCGAAATCAGGAAGGTCATGAACGAGAAGAACGGAAGCAGAACGCCACCGGTCACGAACATGTGGTGTGCCCACACAGCCATGGACAGACCTGCAATAGACAGGGTTGCAAAGACCATACCTGCGTAGCCGAACAGCGGCTTACGGGAGAAGACCGGAACGACCTCGGTGATGATGCCCACGAACGGCAACAGCAGGACGTAGACCTCTGGGTGACCGAAGAACCAGAAGAGGTGCTGCCACAGCATTGCGCCACCGTTAGCCGGGTCGTAAATGTGGCCGCCCAGCTTACGGTCGTACAGAACACCAAGAGCAGCTGCAGTCAGAATCGGGAAGATCAACAGAGCCAGGATCGAGGTAACCAGGATGTTCCAGGTGAAGATCGGCATACGGAACATGGTCATGCCCGGTGCACGGAGGCACAGAACAGTAGTGGTCATGTTAATAGCGGAAGCGATGGTACCGACACCACCAACACCGACACCGACAATCCACAGGTCAGAACCGACACCCGGAGAGTGAATCGGGTCAGACAGCGGAGAGTACATGGTCCAACCGAAGTCAGCAGCACCACCCGGGGTCAGGAAGCCCGACAGCATCAGGATGCCACCAATGGTGGTCAGCCAGAAGCCGAAAGCGTTCAGGCGCGGGAAAGCCACGTCCGGAGCGCCAATCTGAAGCGGCAGAATATAGTTAGCAAAACCCCAAACGATCGGGGTACCGAACAGAAGCAACATCACCGTGCCGTGCATGGTGAACATCTGGTTGAACTGCTCGTTGGAAAGGAACTGGAGTCCTGGGGCGAAGAGCTCAGCACGGATCAGCAGAGCCATCAGACCGCCGACAAAGAAGAACGAGAAGGACATAATGATGTACATAATGCCCAGCTTCTTGTGGTCAGTCGTGGTCAGCATTTCCCACGCCCAGCTGCCCTTACGCTCATGTCCGAACGGCTGCGGCCGTTCCGGCGCTACAACGCCATGATCTGGACGAGGCGCTACTGCAGTCATTCTTCCTCCTTACTACGCGAAGATTTCCTGTAACTCACTACAGGGATTTCAAGTTTTGTCCTTGTGAGAATAGTGCAGGCGAGTACGCGACGGCGAACCCACCTACCGCTATGTGCCAGATTCTAGTCTGAACCTTGGAAAAAGTTAAGGCTAAGGGATTTTCCGGCTCACTTCCCCACTCAGCTAAGCACACTATTAGTTTCCTGAGAATTGTCTTAACCTGGGCTAACGCCTTTTTAGCAAGAACCGTCGAGGCTAGGACTACTACCCCCGTGTGTGCTGTTACCAGAGTAGGTCTCAGTGCGGAATGTTCCCTACACCTGTGCTTTTAGAAGTCCCAGTCCTCATCCTGGGTTACTTCAGCCTTACCCATAACGTAGGAAGAGCCGGAACCCGAGAAGAAGTCGTGGTTTTCGTCAGCATTCGGCGACAGGGCCGAAAGGATCGACGGCGAAACGCGAGTCTCGTCGGCCGGGAACATACCTTCATAACCCAAGTTATTCAGAGCCTTGTTGCCGTTGTAGCGCAGGAAACGCTTGACGTCCTCGGTCCAACCGAGTTCGTCGTACATCTCTTCGGTGTACTGAATCTCGTTGTCGTAGAGATCAAACATGAGATCGAAGGTGTAATCCTTCAGCTCGTCACGTTCGGCCTGGGTCAAACGCTCCAGGTTGCGCTGGTACTTGTAACCAATGTAGTAACCGTGAACTGCCTCATCACGAATAATCAGGCGAATAATGTCCGCGGTGTTGGTCAGCTTGGCGTGGCTGGACCAGTACATCGGCAGGTAGAAGCCCGAGTAGAACAGGAAGGACTCCAACAAGGTGGAAGCGACCTTCTTCTTCTGCGGATTATCACCCTCGTAGTAGTCGAGGATGATCTTGGCCTTCTTCTGCAGGTACTCATTCTCCTCGCCCCAACGGAACGCATCCTGGATTTCAGGGGTCGACGCCAGCGTCTGGAAGATCGACGAGTAACTCTTTGCGTGTACCGATTCCATAAAGGCGATATTGGTATACACAGCTTCCTCGTGCGGAGTCAGCGCATCCGGGATGAGCGATACTGCGCCAACTGTGCCCTGGATGGTGTCCAGCATGGTCAGACCAGTGAACACTCGCATCGTGGTGCGCTGCTCCAGTGCGTTGAGCGTATTCCAGCTCTTGATGTCATTCGACAGCGGCACCTTTTCCGGCAACCAGAAGTTACCGGTCAGACGATCCCAAACCTCGAGATCCTTGTCATCAGGAATCGTGTTCCAGTCAATAGCCGCAACTGGGCATGCACGCGACTCTGGATTCTTCTCACGGTGGGCCGGAGTCGAGGGTGGGCAATCATCGAAACTCACGTGGAAACCTCTCCCTTTTTTCATTGATATTGCCGTTTTTCGAACACACCTTATATATAAGGAACGCCCTTCACTCTTTACGAGTTCAAAACAGCGGCTGCAGCGGTGGCTATTCCAGCCTTGTCCCACTACAAAACGTCAGGCTCCCGATAAAAGGAGCCACTACCCTTAGCAGCTTACCCACACTGCCCTCTTTCAGCACACCGCTGTTGGCCAACTCTCCAATGAACGCCTTTTATTTGCACCCCTCCCCGTCAGGCGCCCACGTCATACAAAGAAAAAGGTGCTTGACGACGCAACGTCCGTCGTCAAGCACCAAGCGCAAAATGTTGCACGAACCTAGGCGTGGACCTTCTCTCGGTTTTCAGCGGTGTCGTTGATGATACGGTCGGAGATGACGTACACCAGCAAACCTACGACAGCCATGAGCGCCAGCAACCAAGCGATGGTAGCGGAGACCCCCTCTGCTTCAGACTGCGCGATGGAGAGAGCGCTGAAGAAGGCCGGTCGAGAATCAACAAGCATGGCCGTTAACGCAATACCAACCGGGACGGCGATGTTGATAGTCAGATTGTAGAAACCGATTGCGACACCGGACTTGGCCGCGGGAATGCTTTGCAGTGCGGTCGCGACCAACGGCGCATACATGAGCGCGAACCCTGATGGGAACAGAATCATGGAGACGATAACCGTGGCAACACCGGCCCCCGGCAGGACTGCGGGGATGAGCAACGCCACGATGATGATGCTGATAGCTACGACAATGGCCTGCTTCGAGGGCAGGAACTTCGCAACCTTGCCAGACATTACACCGACGATGACAGCGCAGAGATAGCCCGGCGCGAGAATATAGGCAGCACCGTCGAGATTGATGCCATAGAGCTCGTCGACCATATACGGCAACAGAATGGCCGAATACCCCAACTGGACCATGTAAACCACAAGCACAACAATCAGCGCGCAAACGTAGCGGGCATTGGTAAAGAACGACGGGCTGACCACGGCGTTGTCGTGCGCCCGGATATGCCAGACAAAGAGCGCGACACCCAGCGCAGCGACCACCAGCCACCACCATTGGAACTTCTGCATGAACAGCATCACCGCAGTGGCGATGACCGCGATGAGGAACAGGCCAAAGATATCCAGGTGGCTCTTCTGCTGCTGCTCCTCCGGAACTGTCTTGATCAGGAACGGAATGGCAACTATCAAAATGAGCGAAATCAGGAACATAGCCGGCCAGGAAACGTAGGTAGCCACAATTCCCGAGGTCAACGTTCCAATCAGCAGCGCAGCTTGGAAGGCCGCGGTGGAAAAGCCGAGGTAGGTTTTCTGATCTTCTGGGCTTAGGTACTTGGTGACATAGATGACGTAGAGTGTCTCAGCCGCCGCCAGACCGGCAGTTTGAATAATGCGGGCAGTAAGCACCATTGGCCATACTCCCTGGAAGAAATAACCCAGTAGAGAGCCCACGGCGACAAAGCCGATACCGACAATCATCAATTTGCGGATACTGATACTGTCCGCCAATGCGGCATACACCACCGCCCCGATGCCAATCAAAATACCGGCGAGTGTCGCCTGCAGACTGGCCGTGGAGACACTGAGATCCAGAGATTCCGCAATCGGCTTGGTCATGAACTTAAAGCCATTGTCCAAGACCAAACAGAATACAAAGGAAAACAGCAAGACCGGGACTGCGGCCTTAGGGTTTGGCGCGGCAGCCTTGGATGCTGCGCTTTCACGGGGATTCACGTTCAAGCTGGTATTGCTGGCGGGATTGCTCATCGCACTTTACCTATTTCACACTTCAAGCCAATTGATTGCGGACCAGGACACTAGAGTCGAGCCAGCGGCAATGCCAGCTCCATCATCGTCGTGAAGGCCTTCTCACGTTCTTCCGGAGTGGTCTTTCCACCGGTGACGATGTTGTCCGACACGGTGAAGATTCCCATGGCCTCCACACCGGCCTCGGCGGCTGTGGCATAAAGGCCAGCTGATTCCATCTCCACAGCCAGCACGCCCATGCGTGCCCAACGGTCGTTCACATCATCCTGGAAGTTGTAGAAAACATCGCTGGACAAGATGTTGCCGACGTGCGTAGTGATGCCCTGCTCGCGGGCACGATCGCGAACATCTTCAATCAGACGGAAAGATGCGGACGGGGCGAATGTTCCCGGCAAGTTGTACTGCGATAGAAAACTGGAGTCAGTCGACGCCGTCTGGCCGATAACCACGTCATACAGGTCCAGCTCCGGCTGCAACGCACCGCACGAACCGACGCGAATCAGCTTCTTGCAGCCGAAAACATGGATAAGTTCCCAGGAGTACAGCGAGATAGACGGAATACCCATACCGGAGCCCATGACGGACACTTCCTGCCCCTGGTAGGTGCCGGTAAAGCCCAACATGTTGCGAACTTCGTTGAACTGAACGACATCGTCCAAATAGGTCTCCGCAATGAACTTCGCACGCAGCGGGTCACCTGGCAACAAAATGGTTTCTGCAATCGGCGCACCCTTTGGGTTGATGTGTGGAGTGCTCTTACCAGTGGTATCGGACATGGCTTCCAGCCCCTTCTCCCACTAGCCGTGGGTGAAAATTATGCGAACATTGGTGTACCACCGCCAAGGTTAATTACCTGCATTACAACCGTCAATAGTAATATTTACATTTGTTCCCAATCGGGTGGAGTGACGAAAAAGGCGCGAGAACCTCCCGTCAAAACTCGGGGAAATTCTCGCGCCTTCCATGCGCTACAGCTGAAGCATCAGATGCCTAGCCCTCAAGCACGCTTGCTTAAAGCATGCAGGATACGCAACCCTCGACCTCAGTACCCTCCAGCGCAACCTGACGCAGGCGGATGTAGTACAGAGTCTTAATACCCTTGCGCCATGCGTAAATCTGCGCACGGTTGAGGTCACGAGTGCTCACCGTGTCCTTGAAGAACAAGGTCAGCGACAGTCCCTGGTCAACATACTTGGTAGCGACCGCGTAAGTGTCAATGATCTTCTCGTAGCCGATTTCGTAGGCATCCTGGAAGTATTCACGGTTGTCATTGTCCAAGTGCGGAGCCGGGTAGTAAACGCGACCAATCTTGCCCTCCTTGCGAATCTCAATCTGAGACGCAATCGGGTGAATCGACGAAGTCGAGTTGTTGATGTAGGAAATCGAACCGGTCGGCGGCACTGCCTGCAGGTTGCGGTTGAACAGGCCGTACTCCATGACGTCGGCCTTCAGCTGCGCCCAGTCCTCAGCGTCCGGAATGTGCGCGGTGGAGTTCTCGAAGATCTCCTTGACGTGCTGAGTCTTCGGTTGAAACTCTGCCGGATCGAAGTTATCGAAGTACTTGCCGCTGGCGTAGTCGGAGTTCTCAAAGTTGACGAACTTCTGACCGCGCTCGCGAGCAATCTTGTTGGATGCGCGCAGGACAGCGTAGAGCACTGCCGCGAAGTAGGCGTTGGTAAAGTCCAGGCCCTCTTCCGAGCCGTACATAATCTTCTCGCGGCCAAGGTAGCCGTGCAGATTCATCTGCCCCAGGCCGATCGCGTGAGATCCGTCGTTGCCCTTGCGAATCGATGGCACCGAGTCAATAGAAGTCTGCTCACTGACCGCCGTCAGGCCACGGATGGCAGTCTCTACAGTGCGACCGAAGTCCGGCGAGTCCATGGTCATCGCAATGTTCAGCGAACCGAGGTTACAGGAAATATCCTCGCCCACGTGCTCGTAGGACAGGTCCGCGTTGTAGGTCGACGGGGTGTTGACCTGCAGAATCTCCGAGCAGAGGTTCGACATGTTAATGCGGCCCTCAATCGGGTTCGCGCGGTTAACCGTGTCCTCGAACATGATGTACGGGTAGCCGGACTCAAACTGAATCTCAGCGATGGTCTGGAAGAACTGACGCGCGTTAATCTTCTGCTTACGAATACGCGGGTCCTCGACCATATCCGCGTAGTTCTCGGTGATGTTAATGTCCGCGAACGGCTTACCGTAGACGCGCTCGACATCGTACGGGCTGAAGAGGTACATGTCGTCGTTACGCTTGGCCAGCTCGAACGTAATGTCCGGAATGACAACGCCGAGCGACAGCGACTTGATGCGAATCTTCTCGTCCGCGTTCTCACGCTTAGTATCCAGGAAGCGCATGATGTCCGGGTGGTGCGCGTGCAGATACACAGCGCCAGCACCCTGGCGAGCACCCAGCTGGTTAGCGTAGGAGAAGGAGTCCTCCAGCAGCTTCATAACCGGGATGACACCGGAAGACTGGTTCTCGATGTGCTTAATCGGAGCGCCCTGTTCACGCAGGTTACTCAGCAGCAGCGCTACACCACCGCCGCGCTTGGACAGCTGCAGCGAGGAGTTGATGGCGCGGCCAATGGACTCCATGTTGTCCTCAATACGCAGCAGGAAGCAGCTCACCGGCTCGCCGCGCTGGGCCTTACCAGAGTTAAGGAATGTAGGAGTAGCAGGCTGAAAGCGTCCGGCGATGATCTCATCGACCAGGTGCTGCGCGAGCCCCAAGTCACCGTCGGCAAGCGTGAGGGCAACCATGCAGACACGGTCTTCGTAGCGCTCCAAGTAACGCTTGCCGTCGAAGGTCTTCAGCGTGTATGAGGTGTAGTACTTGTAAGCACCCAGGAAAGTCTGAAAACGGAACTTGTGGGCGTAGGCCTGCTTGAACAGTGCCTTGACGTCCTCAAATTCGTACTTCTCCAGAACCTCGGCCTCGTAGTAATGGTTCTCTACCAGGTAATCGAGCTTCTCCCGCAAGTTATGGAAGAACACAGTGTTCTGATTGACATGCTGCAAGAAGAACTGCCGCGCAGCCATGCGGTCCTTATCGAACTGAATCTTGCCGTCTTCACCGTACAGATTCAGCAGCGCATTGAGCGCGTGGTAATCCAGCTTGTCCTCGCCCACCGGCTCCGCGACCTGCTTGCCCATTTCCGACACGTTGACTCCTTTAATATTCATTTGCCTGCGCAGGGTCTGTTCAAACACTGCCCAGAGCAATCCAATCTAGCTATTTTCCTCGCGCACCGCTTTACGACGGCTTCCGCGAGCGTTCCCATTCGGTTGTCCTCAGTGCCCCTTCCCTCGACACTGAGGCTAGCCAACTTAAGCGCTGGCCCTACCGTGGAAGAACTCCTCTAGCCCTTCTCGGACTCGCTGCACATCGTGGTCGGTTCCCATCAGCTCGAAGCGATATAGATATGGAACCTTGCACTTGTAGGAGATCACATCCCCTGCTTTACAGAAGTCCTCACCGAAGTTGATATTGCCGGCAGCAATCACACCTCGGATGAAAGAGCGGTTGTGCTCGTTATTAAGAAATTTAATGACCTGCGGTGGAACTGGCCTTGAGTTACCACCGCTGATGGAAGCGCCGCCACCATAAGTCGGACAAATGAGGACATAGGGCTCATCGACGATAAGCTCCGGCTCATTACGACGGATGGGAATGCGGGCATTTTTGATACCTAGCTTTTCAACAAACTTGTGTGTATTCCCCGTCGCCGAGGAGAAATACACCACCAGCATGAGAGCTTCACCCTTTACATCGCAAAACCCCCGCAATCTTCGTTTCCCGGGTGGTCAACGAAATCTGCGGGGAGGTGTGTGAATCTTAAGCTGCCTGGAGAGCCTTAATGCGGTCCGGGCGGAAACCCGACCAGGTCTCAGTGCCAGTGTCAACGACCGGCGCCTGGAGGTGACCGAGAGCCATGACGTAATCCCGAGCCTCATCATCCATGGTGATGTCGACGATATCGTAGGCAATTCCAGCCTTATCGAGGGCACGAGTGGTAGCGCGGCACTGGACACATGCAGGCTTGCTGTAAACGGTAACCATGACTCTCACAAACTTTCTGGCTTTGGGTAAGACCAATGAATCAGATCGACTTCGTACAAACAACGGAAGCGGCCGAGGAATCAGCGGATTGATTGAATGACTGAAAGCTCCCGGAGGTTCATGAGAAACCGAGTACGGGTGGCCGACAGATCCTTTTAGCTATCCTTGGCTCGACATCGAAAACACTACACTTGGTGCCTAAAAAACTCTAGTCATACTAGATGTAGTACTCACAACCATGGTATTCCCTGTTCGGAGATCTCTGGCGCACAAGATGTTGTACACAGACGCACCACAACCTTGTAATTTCACGCTAAAAATTCTAGAAAATCGTAGAAAAACAACTATCGGTGCTTTTTGGTTAACCCAATTACTGCAAGACGACCCGAGGCCGAACCCACCAATGCCAGACACCGCAGCACCCCTCCCCTCCCTGCCCGCCCCTGCCCAACTTCGGATCCAGCAGCGAACTCAAAATCACGGTCTGCACATGTGAACACGGGCTGCACATGTGAAACTGTGCGAGTCTATGACACTTTCAAGCCATTTTTCGGGCAATTTTTGCCATAACCGTAGTCAGTAACTTCCATCGCCCCACCGCCGCCAGACATAAACGCTGTCACCGCCTGAACCTACCCCTCTAAAAACCAAAAACCGCAACCTTTAGCCACAGTAAAACTGCGGCTTCAGATTGCGGTTTTGGCAATAAATGAGGAAGCTATTTGCTTCGCGCTAGCCTGAATAAGGCTTAGCCCTGGCGGGCCTTGAAGCGCGGCTCCTTCTTGTTGATCACGTAGACCTTGCCACGACGGCGCACGACCTGAGCGCCCGGCTTGTTCTTCAGCGACCGAAGGGACTTGCGGACCTTCATTCGGGCGCTCCTTTCTACTCGGCTCCGAAACGGGAATGTGCACACTGCACTCTCCCCGGACAATCACCCCAGTGACTGCCTGGCAACGCACCCTTCCTGATAATCCGAAGAATTATCAAAGAGTATGCGTTACGACACGAGTTACCATACTACCTAATAAGCGGAATAACTCCAAAAATCCGGGGAAACATGTCCTTTGACGGTCAACCCCAAGATTGCGACTCCCCACGTTGCAACTGCCTCCGCTTCCCTACTTGGCAGCGGCAATCATGTACTCGCGGACCTCGGCAAGCGTTTTACCCGAGGTCTCCGGCACCGCCTTGATGGTAAATACCAGCGCAATTGCGCCCGTGATGGCAAAGAAGAAGAACGACCACGCACCACCGACAGCATCCACCATCGGAAGAAATGCCTGCGCCACAAACCAGTTCGCAACCCAGAGCGCGAGTCCTGCCAGCCCCATCCCCAGACCACGGGCCTCTGTCGGGACGATCTCGGAAATCAGGAGCCAGGTCGCCACTGACACAGCCGCCTGCTGAAACACGATAAATACAGTCATCAGCAGTAGCGACATCATGGCACCGGTCGATGAGTTACTCGACAGACCATAGACGGGCGCCAGCACGAGCAGCGAGCTTGCACAGCCCACCAAACCGATAATCAGCATTCGCCGGCGACCAACGCGGTCAATAATGCTCATACCAATTGCACACGAAATCACCGAGGCGATACCGATGATGATGGAGGTATAGACAGAACTTTCCGTCGACAAGCCAACCTTGTTCATCATCGTCGGCGCGAAATACATAATCGCGTTCGCGCCCGTGACCTGCTGCGTCACGCCAATAAGCATCGCAATGATGACGGTGCGTCGCACCCACGGGATTTTCACGGCCCGACGCTCTGCTGCACGCTGATCGGCGCTTGACGACGCCTCACCAACGGCAACCTCAGCCAACGTCGCCTCATCTCCCTGCATCTGACGCAGCACGTCCAGCGCCTTGCCCTCCTGCCCTCGACGGACGAGATAGGCCGGTGTGTCCGGCAGAACCAGCATGCCGATGAGCAGCACGATGCCGGGGACAGCGCCGAATCCAAGCATGAGTCGCCAGTTACCGGAGGAGGCTAGGGCGGAGTTGGTGAGGAACGCCACCAGCTGACCAATCACGATCATCAGCGAGTTCAGGCTGACCAGGCGTCCACGCACATGCGGTGGTGCCATTTCGGAGATGTACATCGGTACGACGATGGAAACACCACCGATACAGACGCCAAGCAAAGTACGCGCAGCACCCAGCGAAAACGCACTAGTAGCGAAAGCACACCAGATACTGCCGATGATGAAGCCGATCGCTCCGAGCAGGATGGTGCCACGGCGCCCCAGGGAGTCCGCTACGCGACCGCCCAGGAACGCACCGATAGCCGCACCAACCAAGAGCATGGCGGTGACAGTGGATTCCTGTCCTGGAGTCAGTTCAAACGAGCGCTGGATATACAGCAGCGCGCCCGAGATGACACCGGTGTCGTAACCAAAGAGGAGGCCGCCCAGAGCGGCGATGATAGCCACGGCTATCGACCGAGTTGTGGTGGTTTCCCGGTTCGGTCCAGTCTTATTCTGTTCGGTTATACTCACGCTGGAAATCTTGCCACCGTCCGGTCAAAGACCCCCTATCCGAACAGCACTTACTCGATAAAGATGAGAGTTTTGGCACTCTTAGGGGAGGAAAATCATCCCTTTTCCCGTCCGGAACTAACGGTAGAGTGAGGCTCATGACACCAGTAGGCACACAGGCTTTCCCACACCCCCTCCAGCCGGAGATTATTAACGACCTCCACGTCCAGCCCACCATCAATGCCGCCGAGGAAATCAGCCGCCGAGTCGATTTTCTCTGCGATTATTTCCACGCTGCGCACGCCAAAGGATTCGTGCTCGGAATTTCTGGCGGTCAAGATTCCACACTGGCCGGGCGTCTAGCGCAGTTGGCCGTCGAAAAGCTTCGCGACGGCGGTGAGGATGCCACTTTCATTGCCATTCGCCTCCCCCACGGCGTGCAAGCCGATGAGGACGACGCACAGGTGGCACTGCAATTCATTCAACCTGACCAAAGGCTAACTATCGATATCGAACCGGCCACTGCCGCGATGACCACCCAGGTCACCGATGCCCTGGCCGGCAGCGCTATCAGCGATTTCAACAAGGGAAATATTAAGGCCCGCATGCGAATGATTGCCCAGTACGCAGTGGCGGGTGTTGACGGCGCTTTGGTCATCGGCACAGATCACGCCGCGGAGGCAGTCACCGGCTTCTACACCAAACACGGCGACGGCGCATGCGACCTCGTTCCGCTGCAGGGGCTGAACAAGCGCCAGGGCGCGGCCTTACTCCGTCACCTCGGCGCACCAGCCAGTACGTGGGAGAAGGTGCCGACGGCCGACTTGGAAGAAGACCGCCCTGCGCTTCCCGACGAAGTTGCACTCGGGGTGACCTATACCGCCATCGACGACTACCTCGAAGGCAAGGCCGTCTCAGATGAGGATGCCGCGCGAATCGAGCACCTCTACTCCATTTCCCGGCACAAGCGAGCCGTCCCTCCCGGGCCGGTCGATTCCTGGTGGTGCTAGGTTACTGTCCAGGGCCACCGATCCAGCACTGTCATACTGCCCAAAAACTTCCTCGCCTGCTATCGCCCACCTGAGCGGGCTGGACCAACGTCCTGGGCAGAGCAGCAAAACCTCTAAAGACAAAACCCCTTAAGAGAAGGCTTCCGCGCCAGCGTCCCAAATAGCTCCAACTGCGGCCAAGCTGTCTGCCGCACCGGCTTCAGCGCTGGGTTCCAGCACAGGTGAACCATCCTGGACGAGCTCGGCGGTCACCAAACCATGGGCGAACGCCCACATGGCCAATCCCTTAGACTCATCGCCGGCAACCTTAATGAATGCATCGCGAATCCAGGCGTCCAACGACGAAGGCGAGGCGACATTCACGAAATTTGTGCGACTCATCAGCCGGTAACCATGCGGATCGTCGAGAACTGCCTGGCGGTACGCCTGCAGCAGAGATGCCGAAGTGCATTCCTCATCAATGGCAGCATGAATACGCTTGCCCAGGTTCTCGAGGCTCTCGGTCAGCAGCAGCTGGAGGAGCTCTTCTTTGCCACTGATGTGCTTGTACAGCGATGGCGCTTTCACATCGAGCCGCGCCGCTAGGCGGCGCATGCTGATAGCACTCCAGCCCGATTCGCGCAGCATCGCGCGCGCTTCATCTACGATCTTCTGCATACGTGGGGACTGCCTGCGCACATCGGGCTGCGCTGGCACCCCATCGGTCGATTCTATGGTGCACGTCACATTTGCGACTGTAACGGGTTGAATCTCGCTTAGGGCGCTTTTGGGTAATTTAACCCAACAATTTTTAAAAAAACAGCTAACGGCGGTGCTCAGTAACGAAAAGCTGCGTTTGCACGCCGCAAGCTTTGCTTTACGACGGAGCCCCCAACGTCGTAAAGCAAAAGTGCCGGATGTCGCCGCTACACTTCGTAGCGATTCGGCTCCTCACCGAGGTGGAAATGGCGACCCGAAACATCATTCGGGGTAATGCGCACGTAGTTGTACTTCAACGTCGGCAGCCAGGGCTTCAGCGGCAGCTCATCTGCAGCGTTAATATCCGCGCGGGAGGTGAGAACCTCTGCGTCACCCTTTACGATGACCGACCATGCCTTCTGAGCATCCTTGTCAACAAAGTCGGCCTCAAAAAGAACATCGTGGTTCAGAGAAACAGTAAAGAGCTTCGACCCCTCGGCAGTGCGGAAGTAAATGCTCCCCTCATGAACAACGTAGTTCAGCGGGAAAAGATCCATATCGTCTTTACGACGAACGACCAGGCGCCCAAAAGTCTGCGAAGCCAGCAGCTCAAGGGATTCTTCGGTGGACAGTTTCTGAATAATGGAGTCGTTGTGTGCCATACCCCCAGTATTCCACCGTTCAGACAAAGTTGCTACAGCCATACGGATTACCAATCATTGAGGTAAACGGCGAGCACCCCCAGGGGTAGATACAAGAAACCCCCCGGTCATAACGACCGAGGGATTTCATACTGGTGGAGCTAACGGGATTCGAACCCGTGACCCCCACACTGCCAGTGTGATGCGCTACCAGCTGCGCCATAGCCCCAGAATCAACATCGAAGTGGCTTTCACCCTCCGCTGTGGACTCCTCAAAGGCTACATGGCACTGTCATGTATCACCAAATCCGCATGTAGAACACTCTTTTACGTATTCGCCGAGTGCCCCAGAGCGAATCTGCCGAACATGAACTGAAGATGAATCGTGTGAGCGTGCACGGAACCTAGCGCAGGGCCACCTTGACCCACTGCCCCAGTCCGCCATCACCGGAAATGTTCTCCAGAATATCCTTGCCATCGACAAAGACGTGTGGCGAGGAAACCTTGCCCAGGCGCTTCTCAAGGTCATCGAAGTTGGCATTTGCACTTGCCTTGGCCTCGGTGGTGTCGATGCCGGAACGGACCTCGCTGACGATTTCGTCAGCAACACCGAGCTGCTCCAGGCGGTCAGCCAGCTCATCATTGCTCCACGTGACGGAGTTCTGCTGGTCAGCCATCATCATTGTGTGGAAGTTCCAATATGCGCGAGCATCGCCGGTCTCAGCAATCTTGCGGGCAATCGCGTAGACGCGAGTGGAGTGACCGTCACGCTGCTCCTTCTCCTGACCATCCAGGAAGTTCAGCGTGCGGTATTCAGCGACAAGCTTGCCGTCGTTTAGCGCCTTGAGCTCATCACCGTGGCCCTCTTCGCTCATCTGAGCACAGTAGTGGCACGAGAAGTCCTCAAAAATCGTGGCCGTTTTAGCCCCTTCGGCGCCGTCCTTGCTTAGTCGGATGACATCGCCGTCGAGTGCGACGGCGAAGTCGACGTCCTCATCTGGCAGTCCCTCAATCGGCTGCGACCGACCGATGTAAATAACGCCACCAATAACAACTGCAACGACAGCAAGAAGAGCAATCAGGCCGACGACGAAACCACTGCCCTTTTCATTTGGATTCTTAATCTTCTGACTCACACCGCTTACGATAGCGGTGTTTTCTTGCCAATGGCACAATTGCGCCTGAGAAAACGGAAATGGTTGTTAGGCTTCCCCTCTAGCCAGCGGACTAGGCGTAAATGGCAAACTTCTTCCACGGCCACACGTACACGAATACAGCCAAGGCCAGAAAACCAATATCTCGGGCGATTTCCGTCAGATACGTAGCGGGGCCAGCGTTCTCGTCGTAGCCACCGCCACCAAAGCAACCGCAGTCAATCTGCAGGCCGCGCGCCCACGCCGAGATAATGCCGCCTATAAACACCAGCAAGAGCGCGCAAGACAACACTGCTACCGGGCGCAGGAAAAGCCCCAATACCAGCAGGAGTCCAAGGATGACTTCGAAGGCGGGCAGCGCAACCGCTACCATCGGCACCAAATCGCTCGGCAGCAGCTCATAAGCTTGCACTGCCTGACGCGATTCCAGCGGGTTCAGCAGTTTGATAAGACCCGAGTACAACCAAACTGCAGCCAGGCCGAATCGTGCTACCACGCCTACGAAATTCTTCATACACAGAAATGTTAATACAGGCTAACTGTTTACAGCTAGCCCAACGGCTACCGATTACCCGTTCAGAACAGCCGAGACCACGTCCTGCGCCTCAGCCTGAACTTGCGCCAGGTGATCTGCGCCCTTGAAGGACTCCGCGTAGATCTTGTACTTATCTTCAGTGCCCGACGGACGTGCCGCGAACCAAGCGTTCTCCGTAACCACCTTGAGGCCGCCAATCGCAGCGCCGTTGCCCGGTGCTTCGGTCAGCTTGGCTGTGATGGTCTCCCCTGCCAGGGTGTCGGCCTTGACCTGCTCCGGCGAGAGCTTCTTCAGGATTGCCTTCTGCTCACGGGTTGCGTCCGCATCGGTGCGGGCGTAAGCCGGGGCACCGTACTTATCGGCGAGCTCTGCGTAGAGCTGCGATGGAGTCTTCTCGGTCACGGCCTTAATCTCGCTGGCCAGGAGGTCCAGGATGATGCCGTCCTTATCGGTAGACCACACAGTGCCGTCGTGACGCAGGAACGATGCACCAGCGGATTCTTCACCACCGAAACCGATGGTGCCGCCGAGCAGACCCGGGACGAACCACTTGAAGCCGACTGGAACCTCCACGAGCTTGCGGCCCAAATTGGCGACGACGCGGTCAATCATCGACGAAGACACCAGCGTCTTACCGACCGCGGTCTCCTGCGACCAGCCCGGACGATGCGCGAAGAGGTAATCAATGGCAACGGCCAGGTAGTGGTTCGGGTTCATCAGACCCGCGTCCGGTGTCACAATTCCGTGGCGATCGGAGTCCGCGTCATTGCCGGTGGAGATGTCGAACTTATCGCGGTTACCAATCAGGGACGCCATCGCATTCGGCGAGGAGCAGTCCATACGAATCTTGCCGTCTGTATCCAGCGTCATAAAACGCCAGGTCGCGTCAACCAGCGGATTGACCACAGTCAGATTGAGGTTATGCGCATCGCCAATTGCGCCCCAGTAATCCACCGACGCACCACCCATGGGGTCAGCGCCGATACGCACGCCGGCATCACGGATGGCGTCGAGGTTGACAACATTCGGCAGGTCCGACACGTATGCGTTGAGGTAGTCGTGCTTTACGACGAGGTCTCCGGCCTTGTCCACCAGCTGGCGCTTAACCCCATCCAAGCCCTTAGCCAGGTATTCATTGGCACGAGCTGCAATCCAGTCCGTCGCATCCGCGTCCGCCGGACCACCGGTCGGCGGGTTGTACTTAAAACCACCATCCCGTGGCGGATTGTGGGAAGGGGTAATCACGATACCGTCGGCACGCGCGGAACTACTCCCCGTCGGGCCTCCCTCCACGTCGCGGTTGTACGTCAGAATCGCGTGACTGACGGCCGGAGTCGGCGTGTAGCGATCCTGAGCGTCAACCATCACGGTGATGCCGTTGGCGGTGAGGACCTCGAGGGCGGAAATCATTGCCGGCTCGGACAGGCCGTGAGTATCGCGGCCCACGTAAAGCGGACCTTCAATGCCCTGGCCCTTGCGGTAATCCACGATGGCCTGAGTGGTGGCGTGAATGTGGTCTTCGTTGAAAGCGCCGTCGAGAGAGGAACCGCGGTGACCGGAAGTACCGAAGACGACCTTCTGGTCGGGGTTATTCGGGTCCGGGTGCTTTGTGTAGTAAGCAGTCACCAGTTCCGCGACATCGATAAGGTCGGATGGCTGGGCCAATTGCCCGGCGCGCTCATGAGCCATTGTGGGTATCCTCCTGCTGAATCGGCGAACTGCGCAACCACCGATTTCACCGCCGACGAGCCGGTCGGAATGGGGAAACCGGATTTAAATGCGCTTCCTCTTCCCCAGTGTCCCCGTTTTAGGGTCAGCGCGCATGGCAAGAACCACTCGGTAAGGCAAACTCGCCCCTGCAATAGGGTGCAGTAGGTAGATTTTCGCGTGCCGACGGAAACACCTTCTCGTGAAAGATTCCGAATTGTCGGCGCCTACCTCCCCTTTCGCCACTGTGCTAGCGTCTTCACCGTGAATGAGGAATCTGTCGCTGCGAAACTGCCATCAGCAGGACGAGCGCAGGTTCTCATGGCCCTGGTTGTGGCCGGCGGAGCCGCTATTGGCGCAGTGAGTCGCTTTCTGCTCGGCGCGGCAATTGATGCGATTGTGAGTTCGGGAATTAGCGCAGTTTCGACCACTGTCATCAACTTGTTGGGATGCCTTCTCTTTGGTCTGGTCAGCAGTATCGCGTTTGCTAATCCCCGGCTTGCCGCTTTCTGCGGTACCGGCTTTTGTGGTGGTTTCACCACTTTCTCCGCATTTGTCATTCTTTTGTTGGCGCAGGCGGACGCGTCAGTCATGCTGATTGTGAGCGTTGGACTTATTCACCTGCTGTGCTGCCCTCTCGCCTACTGGCTGGGCACCAAGTGCGTACGGGAGGTCGCGGAATGACCGGCGATCTCCTCAGTTCTTTTCCCTCGGCGCTCTCTGCCATCCTCGCTATCGCAGCTGGCGCCGCAGTAGGTGGAGCGCTGCGCTATGCGCTGGCCGAACTTGCGGTGAAGTGGGCTGATTCCAAACTGCCCGGAACGTGGACCGCGAATATGATTGCCTGCTTCGTCGCCGGTGTCGCTGCTGTGGTGTGGCCGCGGGGAACGTCGATAAGCGATGGCATGACGTCTGCCCTGGCCTATGCGGCGGTAATGATCGGCTTCGCCGGCGGCCTGTCGACGTGGTCGACGCTCGCTGGAGAGATCGTACGCCTTAAGAACCAACACTTTTGGAGGGCATGCGGGTACGTTGCTCTCACACTGATTGGCGGAATAATCTTTGCTTTCGCCGGAATGTGTTTACCCCCACTTGTGGCGAATTAGTAGCACATAATCGTTTTCTGAGAATTTAATGATCGGATTTAGGCTTTCTACCAGTAAAGTTCCACAGCATGGAAAGCTTCAGCGATTTTGCCTCAGCGGCGGATAGTTTTATTTGGAGTCCGTATCTCCTCATCCCCGCGCTGATCGGCACCGGAATCATTTTGACCATTCGCCTGGGTGCAATTCACCTGGTCAAACTCGGCCCGGCACTGCGCCTCGGACTCATCGACCGTAACGACGAAGATGCCGAGGGAGATATCACCAACTACCAGGCGCTTGCGACGGCTCTCGCGGCAACAGTCGGTGTCGGCAACATTGTCGGTGTCGCCACCGCGATCGGCCTGGGTGGACCCGGTGCGCTGTTTTGGATGTGGGTGACCGGCCTGCTAGGTATGGCATCGAAGTACTCCGAGGCATTCCTGGGTGTGAAGTACCGTCAGGTCGATGCGGCTGGCGAACAGTCCGGCGGTCCGCAGTACTACCTGCGCAAGGCCATCCCGAATGGTTTTGGTAAGACGCTGGGCATTCTCTTCGCCGTTTTCGCTGCGCTGGCAGCGTTTGGTATCGGCAACCTGACCCAGGGCAATGCCGTGGCCTCGAACCTGGAAAACAGCTTCGACATCGAACCGACGCTCTCCGGCATGATCATGTTCATCCTGGTAGGCGCAGCTCTGATGGGTGGCATTAAGTCGATTGGCCGCATCACCGCCGGCTTTGTGCCGATGATGATTGTGCTCTACATCGGAGCGGCAGTGTGGGTGCTCGTCGCCAATGTCTCGGCGCTGCCCGAGACCTTCAAGCTCATCTTCACCGATGCTTTCACCGGCACCGCGGCCGTTGGTGGGTTCGCAGGCTCCACGCTGATTCTCGCCCTGCAGATGGGTGTTGCCCGCGGTCTGTTCTCCAACGAGTCGGGCCTGGGTTCCGGCGCTATCGCCGCTGCCGCCGCATCGACCACTCACCCGGTTCGTCAGGGTCTGGTCTCCATGACTCAGACCTTCATTGACACCATCATCGTCGTGTCCTTCACCGGCCTGGTTATCATCAGCACCGGTGTTTGGCAGGATGGCAACGTCGACACTGGCGCTCTGACTGCTGAGGCATTCTCCCGCGGTCTGCCTGGCCACTGGGGTGGCACTATCGTCACGCTGTCGGTTGTCTTCTTCGCATTCTCCACCATGCTGGGCTGGTCCTACTACGGTGAGCGCGCCTTCGAGTCCCTGGTCGGTCGCCGCGGCACCGGCCTCTACCGCGCGGTCTTCACCTGCGTGGTCTTCGTCGGAGCTGTTACTCATCTGGAAACCGTCTGGTCCGTCGCCTCGGCACTCAACGGTCTGATGGCACTACCGAACCTCATCGGTCTGGTTGTCCTGTCCGGACTCATTGCACGCGAGACAAAGGCCTACCTCAGATTTGACCCGCAGCTGCGCGCAACGGCTGCGGAAATCGATAAATGGCAGGCTCAGCAAGACTTCGAGGCCTTCAGCAAGAACTAGCTGCAACTAGCAGCTGCCCGTAGGGGCTACGGCAAAACTACGAGCAGGTCTGCGCGGTCTCCGGCTTTTCGATTGCCGCAAGCGCGTCGTCAAGCACAGAGACCTTTACCAACTTCATATCGCCTCGGTCGGCAGTCACAGCCTCTGCGCAATTGCCTTCCGGCACGAAGAACATCTCGGCGCCCTCATCTCGGGCGGCCGAGATTTTGTGTGTAATGCCACCGATTTCGCCGACGTTCCCGGCAGCGTCAATAGTGCCGGTGCCAGCAAGGCGCTGCCCCTCGGTCAGATCGCCAGGACTCAGCTTGTCGATCACTCCGAGCGTCATCATGAGACCCGCCGACGGACCTCCAATGCCGCTGAGCTGGTACTCAACCTTGGTGTCGTCCGCGGATTGTGCCCCCATCCCAACGCCGAGCAGCGCGGTATTCTTCTGATGCGGGTTTTCCGCCAGTGTCACCGAGATATCGACGGCTTTCTCGGGGTCAGAGTCCTCGCCCTTAGCAGTCTTCTGCTTATCGACGGTCGCAGGTTTGACCCTCAACGTGACCGTATCGCCCGGGTTGCGTCCGGCAATAATCGCCTTGACCTGCTCGGGCTTGCTTACTGCCACCCCATCCACTGCGAGAATCACATCGTCTTCATGCAGTCGGCCATCGACGGGACTATCCGGCACTGTGTAGGCGACGGTGACTTCCATCGGCAACCCGAGATGTGCCAGCGCGGCGGACGTGGCGTTGGCCTCCGACTCGGTGAATGCAGCCTTGTTCTCCTCTTCCACCTCGTCCTGGCTCTGGCCCGGAGGGAAGACCGCCTCAATGGGGACGATATCGTTGTCACGATCGAACCACAGGCCAATGACCTGCGGCAATGTCAGGTTATGCCTGACTGCAACGGTTGTCATATCCAGCGTGCCCTTAGAACGTTCGGAGTCCGCAGCACTGCCACTGACCGAGATAATGTTCTTTCCTTCGACATCGCTGAGGACATCGAAGACCGGGCCAGGCCCCTGCGCTGCATAGGGCACTGTCAGCGTTGGCAGCGAAAGCACAGTTGCCAACGCGGCGATGGGCACAGCGCCCGCAACAAGAGTTTGGGTACGACGATTCACAAATAACACCCTACATTCTCGATATCTGCCTACTGGACACCTGATGAATCTTGTCCGTGTCTGTTCGCTGGGCGCGAAGTTGCCAATAAAGTGGTGCTTTTAAGTACTCACGCGGGTCATTGCCCGGTACGGTGGGAGCATGAGTTCTAACGGATTTGGCTTTGGTCCGAACGACAATGATGACGATCGCGACGACGCTGGCAACAATGACTCCGGCCAGGGCGGTCAGGGCGGCCAGGGCGGTCCTTTCGGTTTCTTCGGGTTTCCCTTCGGTGGCATGGGCGGCGCCGGTGGCTTCGGTTTCGGCGGCCCCGGGCAGCCCGGCAGCGGCGCCTCTGGCAAGGGAGACCAGCCGAACTTGGGCGATATTCTCAACCAGTTTGGCGAGATGTTCTCCGGCATGGGGCAGCGATTCCAGGAGTCTAACTCTGGCCCTGTCAACTACGACGCGGCCGAGCGCGTTGCGCGGACCCGTCTTGGTAACCCGGCTCCGGTGAAGGACTCGGCTCGCGAGGCGCTGACTGATTCCTTGCGCCTGGCCGAACTGTGGCTAGATGATGCCACCTCCCTGCCGGCTGGTGTCAACCGCGTGGAAGCGTGGAATAGCCTGCAGTGGTTGGAGAACACCAAGTCGACATGGACTCGCCTTGTCGATCCCGTCGCCAGCCGCATGAGTGATGCCTCCCTCGAAGGCGTTCCAGAGGAAGCTCGCGAGATGATGGGCCCGATGCTGGGCATCATGCGCCAGATGAACTCGATGAGCTTTGGTACTCAGCTAGGAAATGCGCTGGCTGAGTTGGCACAGACGAGCCTGACTGGTTCTGACCTCGGGCTGCCGCTACACACCACTGGTGCGGCGGTACTGCTGCCAACGCATCTCGTAGCTCTCGCGGAGGAACTCGAGGTTCCAGCGCGCGATCTGTTTATCTACGCCACTGCCCGCGAAGCTGCCCACCAGCGTCTCTTCGACCGCGTGCCATGGCTGGCTGAACGCATGATTTCCTCTGTCGAGGAATACGCTGCCGGCATCGTCATCGACTATTCCGCAATCGAAGAGGCCGCCCGCGGTCTGGATATTGAGAACATGCAGGATCCGCAGCGTATGCAGGAAGCTATGAGCGAGCTGCAGAATATGGATCTGAGCCCGAAAATTCGTTCTCGTAACGAGAATGCTCGTACTCGTTTCCAGACGCTGCTTGCACTGGTCGAAGGGTGGGTGGACATGGTTGTCACCGATGCCCTCGGTGAGCGTCTACCAGGTGCCGCACAGCTGGATGAAGCCTGGCGTCGTCGCCGCGCCACCGAAGGTGCTGAACAGGCGCTGGAGAAGGCCACCGGCATTGACCTCGGCTCCCCCAAGGTGCGTGAGGCAACCAACTTGTGGCACCGTCTGACCACCGCTGTGGGCATCGAGCGCCGCGACAAGGTCTGGGATCACCCGGACTTTCTGCCCGTGGCAGAGGATTTGGATGAACCCGCGGCCTTTATTGACTCGGTTCTTGGCGGCTCGGACAACGATGACTTCGACCCGATCGCAGAGCTTGAAGAGCAGCTGCGCAAAGAAGCCGAAAAGCGCGCGGCTGAGGGCAAGGACAGCGACACCGACGAGGACAATTCTGGCGACACCGACGACGATAAGTAGCGAGTTAGCTCTGGGTTCCCCAGCGCTGATACGCCTCTAGATAGCCCCGTGCCCGTTCGTGGTACGGGGCTTTTGCCGCCCAATACCAGAACTCTTCGGTATGACCACCGTCGACGAAGGTATGGACCAATTCGTGCACAATGACATCGTCGAGGACGTACCCCGGGACGTCGGCAAGCCGGTGTGAGATGCGAATGCGCCCTGGACTATCGACGCCGCCGGTGACCGATGCCCACCTGCGCGACATGTTCTTGACCCATTTGATTGACTCGAACCGCGGGCGATCTTCCAGCACCGTACGAGAGAGCAGCCGTGCGCGGCGCTCAAGGTCGGAATTATCCAGGTTGCTGCCAACTTTTTTCCGCACTCGTGCAACAATTTCATTGACCTGCTGTTTTTCCGCAGCGGCGCTGAGGTCGTCCGGAACCATGACAATGATCCGGTTTCCCTCTGCGCGGGCGGACACAGTACGGCGGCGGCGCTTCGAGCGCCGAACCTCAACATCCGGGCCGTACTCAGGTCGCTTGGTGCTCATGCTTTTTAAGCGTATATGCTCTGCCCTGCGATTGCGCAAAAGTTGGCCCCGGGGTAAAAGATATTTTCATGGGGGAATACAGGGATACGTCTCGGGGGCGGGATGGTACGGCTGGCGTAATGGGTTCGGACGCACCCGCGGCACAAACACTTTCCGCGCCTGCCACGGACTACGCGCTGCGACCGGAGATACCGATTGTCATGCGCCCAGGCGCGCGGATTCAGTTCGGCGTGGAACCGGAGCGCAGCATGGTTCTGCCGCTTTCCGACGGCACCCCGCCGGGGCCTGTCTTCTCGGCGCTTCTTGCAGCGCATAGAGGTAGCACCTTAGGCGAGGTCTTTGCTGACAGTCACGACAAGCTGTCACCGCAGTTCATTACCGCACTTATCTCCGACCTTCACCGAGCCGCACTGGTCCAAAAACCACCGACCCGGCGGAGGATTACGCTAATCGGTCGGGACAGTTTGCGCACCGGACTTTTAAAAGAGCTTCGTCGCACGGGCTGTGGTAGTTGGACGACGTCAATGTCACCCACTCGCAATGCGACGCTGAAAATATCTCAATCCACGCCGGAAGACATCGGACTCGCGGTGGTCACGGGCATGGAAGTACCGAGCATGCCCTTGGTTCGCGCTCTGTTTCATCGTGGAATTGAGCATCTGCACACACATTTCCGCGATGGGGCACTGATTCTTGGGCCGCTTGTTCGGTCAGGTCAAGGACCCTGCTCGATGTGTTTCGAAGCTTATCGACGAGACCGCGACCCCGTCCGGGCACTGATTGCGCTACAGCTTCGCACTTTTACGCCGGTGGCCGCACCGGAATGGCTGAACACAGCGGTGCCACTGTTGGTTGGGCAGCTACGGCGGCCGGATCTCTCAGATCTATGTGCAACGGAGGTGCGCATAGATTTGGAAAGCCTCGATATCACCCGCACTACTGTTGCTCCCCACCCGCAGTGCCCAGTGTGTGGTCATGGCAACTCGCAGATGCAGTTCATGTAATTCGAAGTGCCTTGAGCAGAATTTGACTAGGAATTCACAAAAGAATTGACGATTCCCAAGATTCCTTCGCCGAAATGATTGAGCTTCGCTTCTCCGATTCCGGGAATTTGCAGAAGTTCCTCCGGCGTAGTCGGCTGCTGCTCACCGATGGCCAGAAGAGTCGCGTCGGAGAAGATCACGAATGCGGGGACGGTCATTTCCCTCGACATTTCCAGACGCCATGCACGCAATGCTTCCAGTAGTGCAGGATCCGCACTGACTGGGCACTCTTCACAGCGCCCTGAGATCCGCTCCGCATCGGTGTGCAATGGCTTAGTGCAGCCCTTGCACTGTTTGGACTGCTGACGCTTACTGCGGGAGCTAGAGCTCCTTGAGCTTCGGTGTGCCGCAGCCGAGTAGTCAGAGACATCAATGTCGAGTTCATCGAGGAATCGTGTGCGGCGACGTGACCTGCGGCCGCCTTCTGTCCGCGACAATGACCAAGATAGCTCCAGATGTTCGCGGGCTCGCGTAATGCCGACATAGAACAGACGGCGCTCTTCTTCGATGGCTTCCGCCCCCTGCGCAGGAGAACGGTCGAATTTATTCAGCGCATGTTGGATAGGCAGCGAACCGTCGGTAAGCCCAACGAGGAACACCGCATCCCACTCCAGCCCCTTGGCTGCATGCAGGCTAGCCAGCGTCACCCCATCCAGCGTCGGTGGGTGTTTGGCCTGCTGCCGGGTGTGCAATTGACCGAGGAGCGCCTGGATATTGACCTCGGTGTTGGCATGAACGATGTCCTTACACAAGTCAAATAGGGCGCGGAGTGACTGCCAACGTTCCCTGGCACCAGCGCCTTCCGGCTCTTGGTCAGTCATGCCAAGCCCCGCGAAAACCTGCTTGACCAAATCCAATAGATTCGTGCCCTGCAATGTCGGAACAGTCCGTGAGGAACGGGAAACTCGCACAAGTGCTGCGATGGCATCGCGGATCTCGGGACGCTGGTAGAAACCGTCCCCGCCACGAACCTGGTAGGCGACTCCTACCTCGGACAAAGCCTGCTCAAAAACTGCGGACTGTGCGTTGATGCGGTACAAAACGGCAATCTCCGATGCCGGCGTACCCGCGTCAATAAGTCGCTTAATGCTTCGCGCGGTCGCGCGAGCTTCCATCGGCTCATCGTCGTACTGGTTGAAAGTCGGCTCCGGGCCGTCTTGACGCTGTCCAATTAGCTTCAGCCGCGAGCCGGCGATACGCCCCTGCGCACGGCCGATGACATTGTTGGCCAGCTCAACGACCTGTGGGGTCGATCGGTAGTCCCGCTGTAGGCGGACCACTGTGGCTTCGGGGTAGTCCCGAGAGAAGTTCATCAGGTATTGCGGAGTCGCACCTGTGAAAGAGTAAATCGTCTGGTTGGCGTCCCCGACAACTGTGAGGTTGTCACGGTCTCCCAGCCAGGCGTTGAGAACTCGCTGCTGCAACGGGGTGACATCCTGGTACTCATCGACGACGAAGCACCGATACTGGTTGCGGAATTCCTCCGCCACTGCACGGGAATTCTCCATCGCACCGGCGGTGTGAATGAGCAGGTCGTCGAAGTCAAGTAATAGCCCGTCAGGAGTGGTTTTGATGTCCTCGTAAGCGCGATAGCAATCGATAATTTTCTCCGCAGACAGAGGCGCCGTGCGCCCATGCTCCCGCAGCGCGGCTTGGTACTGATCCGCACCGGCCAGAGTGGCCTTCGCCCACTCAATCTCGCCCATGACATCGCGGATTGTTTCCTTGGAGGTGTCCAGGCCCACCCGACGTACTGCTTGGGCGACAACACGGAATTTCTTGTCATCCAACAGCTGCCAAGGCATATCACCGGCGACTTGGGGCCAGAAGTAGCGCAGCTGGCGGAGTGCTGCCGAGTGGAAAGTACGCGCCTGGACTCCAGGCGTGCCCATCTTTGCCAGGCGGTCGCGCATCTCCCCTGCTGCACGCGAGGTAAATGTCACCGCTAATACCTTCTGCGGCTGCACAAACCCCTGGTCAATGAGGTACTTGATGCGATGAGTAATTGTTCGGGTCTTACCTGTACCGGCTCCGGCAAGAATGCACACCGGCCCCATCGGAGCCGTGGCTGCCTCGCGCTGATCTGGATCCAGCCCAGCTAGATAATCCGGCTCGTTCACATCCGCCTCTGAGTAAGTCAAAAGTTGTTAGACCCCATTTTTAAACTGGTCGAGTGCTATTCGTCATTGCTGTAGACACGGCGGACGTACAGCAACCGGTCGCCTGGCTCCACCGACTCACACTCCGGTGAATCAATTCGGTACAGCTCACCAGAGCGCACCACGCCGAGTGCAATATCCGCGAGGTGCCGTGGGCTGGCACCGATTTCCTCTTCGGTGACCAGCCTCTCTGCAACAGAGAATCCTTCATCCGGGCTCAGGAGGTCTTCCATCATCTCCACCACCGAAGGAGTCACCGTGGCCAGCCCCAGCATTCGGCCGGCGGTTTCAGAAGAAATAACCACTTGGTCTGCACCTGACTGTGTCAACAAGTGGCGGTTTTCTGATTCACGCACTGAAGCCACAATGGAGGCACCCGGTGCCAGCTCACGGACAGACAACGTGACCAACACCGCTGTGTCATCTTTGTTCGGTGCAACGACAATAGAGCGAGCACGCTGAATACCAGCTAACTTCAGCACATCGGATTTAGTAGCCGACCCATGCACCGTCGCCAAGCCTTGATTCGAAGCGTGGTCGAGTGCTTCCTTGTCCGTATCAATGACAACGATTTCTGCCGGATCTACGCCGTCCGCGAGAAGCGCTGCAATGGCAGAACGCCCCTTGGTGCCGTATCCGATAACGACGGTGTGGTTGCGCAACTGTCTCCTCCAGCGCTGAATTTGCAAGGTTTTCCGAGACTCTTGGGTCAAAACGGTCAGAGTAGTACCGACCAAGAGAGCAAGGAAGGCCACACGCAGTGGCGTAATGATCAAAATATTGAGTAATCGAGCCCTCTGTGTCACCGGCGTGATGTCACCGTAGCCCGTCGTGGACAGGCTGACAGCCGAGTAATACACCGAATCGATGAAGGTAAGAGGCTCCGTATATCCGTTGCGGTCGTAGTAGACCACGACGGATGCAATCAGCAGCAAAAATACGGCGTAGTTCAAACGACGTATGATTAGCCGCCAAGGATTCTTCGGCGCGGACTCAGGCAGGCCAATGACTCCCAGCAGTGCATGCCCGGGAAGATCATTGAGCCCGGTTTCGTATCCCGAAGATTTCCGAGTTGGATTACGCAACCGCTCCTCGCCTGCCTTTCATAAAAACTCCTCCCGGTGAAAAATAGCGCATACAAACTGCTGCTTTCACCTGGATAACTGGCCACGGCCACGCGGCAGTTACATACGTAGATGATTATCCAATCAGCTCGCGCATTTTCCTGTCCAACTCTATCCTGCTTGGCAGCAGCGCTTCATCTGGTATTAGCGTCCGTCCTGCCGAAACGTAGAAGAACCCGGCTTCAATTTCTTCGGGGGCAGTTTCCATTCCCATCTCGCGCAGCCTATCCGACCACGCCAGGCGGTAAATCGCCAGCTGTAGCGCCGCTACTTCCCTTTCCTTTCCGCGCGGCATCTGGCCTGTCTTCCAGTCAGTGACGCTCCACTTCCCGTTGTCGTTAAACACCGCGTCGATTCGGCCGACGACCCTCCGCTGCCCGATGGCAATTTCAAACGGCACCTCCACATGCGTTGGCGTGCGGTCAGCCCACTCAGATGCCTCGAAATTCGCCTTCAATTTCTCCAGTTCGCGTTCGGACGCGACTTGTTCTGTGCCGAGGAAGTCATCCAGTTGATCCCCGAAGAGATCCTCATCGTCCAGCAGACTGTGTGCACCGAAGCGATTCTCCAACCAAGCGTGGAATGCCGTACCTCGGCGCGCGAATCGGTTTGGCTTAAACGGCACCGGGCGTGCTTTCCGACGAGCAAACGCGACCGGATCCGCAATCATGGCTTGGTATTCGCTAGTGGACATGCTTGTCGGCATTGGTAGATGAATCTCCGCGGCCTTAGCTCGAAGGATTTCATCCACGAGAATGGTCGTTTCCGTTTCCCATACCTCAGACAGGTCACCTGCAATGGGGCGCTCATCCTGGTCCTCGCCCATATAGCGCATGACGCTTTCGGCTGCTCGCTGCACACTATCTCGACGGTTCCCCAGGGTATCGACGGGCCAGACCACCCCATCAACCGCAGTGTCGCAGTCCAAATCGACTTCGGTGTCCTCTACCTCAGGGTCCTCGCCATCTGTCCAAGACACCACATAGTCACTGAATTGCGTGGCGATGGCTCCGAAGTCTGCCGACACGTCAGTGGGATGCTTCAAGCTCGGATTAGGCCGCCTGCTTGCAGTAACAATGAGCTTTTTTGCAGAGCGAGTCATGGCAACGTAGAAGAGGCGCTGTTTCTCTTCCCTTTCCACTTCTCGCAGCTCTTCCTTGTATGCTTTGATCACCTTGTTGAGGTCCGTCTGGTTATCTGCGCCTGATATGTCCAGTTCGGGGGCGTTGCTATCGACAGAATCAGCGACAGGAGCCCAATCGCCTGCTGCAAGCCGTGTTGCATCCTCTGTTGGTTCTGCACTAGCCGTTAGCGGATCCACCTGGGTAATTGCCCCGGGAGGAAGCTGAACTGAATTGGTGAGCCACGATGACAAATCAACTTTATCGAACTTGCTGGTGGTGATGCCCGGAACAGCAACCGTTTCCCACTCCAACCCTTTTGACTTGTGCATAGTCATGATTTGGACGCAGTTTTCCGGCATGTTCATAGGTGCCCGTTCCAAACCATCATCGTGTTCGACGGCGAATTCCAGATAATTTAAAAACCCTGTCACATCGTCCGAGATATTTTGAGAATACGTCGCAGCGATATCGACAAACCTATCCAGATGCGCGGTCGTCGGCCTGGTTATCGCAGTAGCGGAACCGTACTGTCCAGCCGCTGCTTCTACGCGAATTCCGAACTCAGTAGCGATGTCCTCGACCAGTTCCGGCAGAGGCTTATTCAGCGAGAACCGACGTAGTTTTCGTAGGCTTGCACCCAACTGTGCGATGCGCACCATTGCTTCATCTGTATAGTTCAGTGACTCGCTGCAGACCAACCGCCCATTTTTCTCCACACTGCCGCGCGCCAGCGGGGTGCCGTCGTAAAAACGAATATCCGGGTCGGCGATGGCGTGCCCCAGCCCCACCGCGGACGATGCCGCTTCGGCATCTTCCACAAGCTTGTCGTACTGGCGAGCGAGCTGGGAAAGCGGTGAGGAGTCTGAAGTCTCTTCGACGTTGCCCATCTTTCGGGCCAACTCGTCCTTTCCTGCCATTGCCAGCTGGTCTACACGAGTACGAAGTGCCTCCACGTCTGCGGCACCCAAATTGAACTGTGGGCTGAGCAGCAGACGCAGAGCATCCTGGTCTGAACTGGGGTCGACCAATATCTTCATCGCCGAGGTGATATCCATAACCTCGGGCAAGTGCAGTAATCCAGCGAGTCCCACAATGATTGCAGGCACACCCCGCTCAGACAGTGCATCTAAATAGACAGCCGATTCAGCATTTGTCCGAACCAGGATGGCGGCATCGAGCTTGTTGCCAGCTGCTTCACATTCGCGTAATTGCGCCTCCATGCAATCTGCGATGTATGCAACTTCTTCCTCACCGGTTGCGGTGAAAGCAAGCTGCACTTCACCCTGACCTGCTTTTGGACCGGCATCCAGTGCCTCTACCGTACGAGCCTGTCCCGCGAAAGCACGGTCGGAGACTGCGTTAGCAAGCTGCAGCACTGACTGCGGGTTTCGCCAAGAAATGGTCAGTTGCTTTTTCTCCGCTGGCTGCCCATCCGACCGCGGAAAATCATTCACAAACTGCACAAGGTTTTCGGCAGTTGCTCCTCTCCAGCCATAAATTGCCTGCATCGGATCGCCGACAGCGGTGACACAACCACCGGAGAACAGCGCACGCAGGAACAGCCGCTGTGTGTGCGACGTGTCCTGGTACTCATCGAGCATGATGTTCTTAAAGCGACGCCGCTCCTCCTCCCCGACTTCCGCGAAGTCGGTGGCTAGCCGGGCCGCACGAGCCATCTGCATACCGAAGGTGGCGACATTTTCTTCATTGCACCGAGCTCGAACCTGCTCAACCAGCGGCAAAATCTCTAATCTCTCTCGCTGCTTATCGACGATGCCCTGTAGATCGCCAATTAGCCCCTCGCGTTTACCCTTCTGCGGGGTCTGCTCAATATTGCTGATGAATGCTTCGGTTTCCTCGCGAATCGCCTGCGGTGAAGAAAGGTTTGAGTCGATGTTCGACCCCAGCTCAATAATGCGACTAGCCAGCGTCGATGGTGCAATGTCGACATCAATTTCGGTCACATTGCGAGCGGTTTCCCAGGCCAACTGCCACTGCGTCGCGCCATCCATAATGGTGACCCCCGGCTCCGTCGGCAGCAAAAGACCATAATTGCTCACGACTTCAGAGGCATAGGCATCGTAAGTAAGCGTGGTTGGGGCAATGACCTCGAGGCTTGCTAGTACCTCTGGTGAAGCTTGTGCACGAAATGCAGCGGAGGAAGCAAGCGCATTGAGCTGCTGGCGGATACGGACACCGAGCTCGCGCGCTGCCTTCCTGGTGAAGGTCAAACCTAGCACTTCTTCTGGGCGGATAAAGCCGTTGGCGACCAACCACACAACACGGGCAGCCATTGTCGCTGTTTTACCAGCACCGGCACCGGCAACAACAAGCATTGGTTCCATCGGTGCACCGATTACCGCCGCTTGTTGCGGGGTGGGCGGAAAGTCCTGCCCCATCATCTCCGACAGCGTGACGGGATCAATGATGGTTCGTTCCTCCGACATGACTACCGATTCCCTTCTGCTGCCGGGCACGCCTTCGAAAGCGTGCAGAACTTGCAATGATCACCAGCGAGCGCCAAGGCACGAGGGCCAGACGTCGCACGTGCTACCTGCTCCACGCGACGCTCCCAGTCAGCCAATTTGTCTTCCGTAAGCTTTGACTGTTCGCGGCTAGTGATAATGGTCTTATTGTGTGACTTTCGCGGAAATACCAGGTATGCCCCAGATTGTTCAATGCCTTCGCCGTTGTTCACAGCAAGCCCATCTCCGCTTTCAACGAGCTTCCCTTTCGACAACGCCAGCTGATATGTAGCTAGCTGTGCGTGTCCTTCTACTTCTTTACCGGAGGGCGCTGTCTTACCGGTTTTAATATCGACGATTTGAACTGCCCCATCAGCGTCTTCAATCAACCGGTCGATTCGTCCGACAATCACGATGTCATCGTTGATGTTGACTTTTACTGGAACCTCGGTTCCGATATCTTTCTTGGTCTCAATCCACCGCTGCCAATCCTCCAGCCCGGTCAACCAGGTCTCTTCCTCAGTACGCTTACGCCACTCCGGATCATCGGACAGGTCACCAAAAACACGCCGGATCTCGGACTGCGCCTCAGGCACAGTCACTCCCTTGGCTACTGCTTCTACCGCCTGATGCAGTAGAGAGCCCAAATACATGGCCGATGTCGGTGCTGATTTATCCAACATGGCCTTCAGCGGGCAATTCAGGGTTGCTTCCACCTTGGAGGGGTTGATTCTCATCGGCTTCTTGTCATTTACCGGCTTCGAAGTCGACGGTGCACGGAGCCCCCACCAGGTGTCTGGATGTGCGCCAGCAACCTCAACCTGCGCCAATCGTGCGAGTTGACGTGCAGCTTGTCGACGCCGCGTCTCAGTCTCCGCATCGTCCACAACGGCTGCACGCAGTTCTGCCAGCAGTGACTCCACAGAGAGCACCCGTGGCAGGCCTTCACCGGCCCATGCGACATCTTCTGCCTCTGCAACATCCGGTTTGCCGACGTTTGCTTCATTAGCCGTAGCCCCGACTCCATTCGCAGCCGACGAGGCTTCCGACTGTTTCGCCAGCTCCGTCGCCGAATTACCGAGCTTTTCAACGAGCTCGATAATGAACGGACTGGGAACTCCAACATCATCAGGAGAATCGACTGCGGTCAGCAGTACCCTGTCGCTAGCCCGTGATACCGCGACGTGCAGCAAACGACGTTCCTCCGCCAGCGCATCCGCCATGGAATTGATGTACTCCCGCGGCTCAATTCCGTGGTCGACGAGACCGATGAACTCGTTCTGCTTCATCACCGAACCAGTCACACCGAGGCTGGGCCACTGGCCTTCCTGGACTCCAACAACTGCTACTGCTTTCCACTGCCTGCCCAGAGCCGCATGCGCTGAGAGAATGCGCACGGCATCGCGCTCTACCCCGCTACGGTCACGTGCGCCGATGGGCAGCTCCTGCTCTTCCACCGAAGCGATAAAACCGTCAACCGTCAGTTTTGGATTCAGCTCCACACGGTCACCAGCAAAGTCGAACAGTGCCATCACAGCATCCAAATCGCGGTCAGCCGATGCTCCAGCTGTACCGCCGCGCAACGATGCCGCCACCAGATGGTCTGCCAAACCAGTGGACTGCCAAATAGCCCACAAAGTTGCTTCCACACCATCGCGCAACGCTTCACGAGCTGCGCTCAACAAATCCAGCGGCACCTGCAGCGCCTGACGTTCACGCTGCGACAGAGACTCAATAAGCTCCAGCTGCTCAGTTGCGAGTCCATCTGCCTTCAAGATTCCGATGAGCTGAGTCATCGCGGCCCCGCCGAACAGATCCGCCTTTCGAATTCCGCGCAGCAGACGCTCTTTGACAATCGGATCCATGTTGACCAGTGGGCCGGAGAGGAACTCGTCCCACTCCACGTCATCGAGCTGGTTCATAGTTGCCCGCAACGCCACCATCAGCGCTCGCACCAATCGCTGATGACTTAGCACGATGTCCGTTGGGTCAATCTGCACAGGCACACCCGCACGCGACAACGCGCGGAACAGAGAGGACTCCCCTGCACCAGACCGGACGATGACCGCCATATCCTTCCATGCCACCCCCTCGTCAATATGAAGGCGCCGGAAGTAGTCCGCGACTGTGGCTCGCTGTGCACGTTCAGAGGGATGAATAGCTATTTTTACTGCACTTTTAGCTGCGTACGAGTCTTCCGCTGCGGCTGTCTCACTGTTGCTTCCAACTTCGGATTCACGAGCTTCTTGTGTTCCAACTGAACCAGCAATGCCACGGTATGCAGGAGCCTTAGGCAAGCGCTGAGAAACAGCGTTCGCTAAATCGGCTATATCAGCGTTACAGCGGTACGACTGCTGCAAGTGGATTGCCTTGTACTCGGCCTTACCAGTCCCCCGGAGATAGTCATTATTAGCACCGCGGAAGTGGAATACCGATTGATCTTCATCACCAGTAATGACGGCTACCGCCGCCTGCGACACAAACCGATCCACAAGACGTGCAGCCTCCGGGGATAAGTGTTCAGCATCATCGACCAACACCACCGACTTTCCCCACCGAGCCAGTGCTTGCGCGTCTGCATCCAGTTCCATCAATGCCGCAGAGACAATCTCTGCTGCGTTCAGGCTGGGTTCCCACGCCAACCGCATAGTCTGCTGATACTCCGCCATAAACTTGCCAGCCGCGCACCACGACTCAATGCCATAGTCCACGCCGAGCTGTTGAAGCCTCGGGGCATCAATCCCCCGCTCAGCTGCACGCAGTAGAAAGTCACGAACCGCACGGGAAAAACCGACTAGTGGAAGAGCCGGGCGCAACCGCTCTGGCCAATACGCACCACCATCTTCCGCATGACCGGCCAAAAGTTGCCGCACGACAGCATCTTGGCGTGCACCAGTGGTCAACGATGGTTCAGGTTCTCCTCGACTAACGGCGGCATCACGTACTACTGCATAGGCAAGTGAATGCACGGCACGCACCATGCCACCTTGGCCTGCCCCGACCGAACCACCTTCCCCCACTTCACAGGCAAAACGCCTGTCAATATCCCGCCTCAATTCCGCAGCGGCCTCTTTTGACTGTGACACCACCAAAATGCTGTCCGCCGGAATGCCCGCCTGCATGTAGTCCACCGCGAGATCTGCCAGCAGCGAACTCTTACCAGTCCCTGGGCCGCCTAAAACGCGCACAACAGGCTGGTTTACAAGCTTGTTCGCTACCACGAGCGTCTGATTATGGGAAGGGAAAAGCGTCTCTACCGCAGTACCCAACCACTGCCGACGACGAGGCGGTTCCTCCTGGACGAACCGAACCTTCGGCATTCCATCTACGTTCATGTGCACCATTGTGGCACAACCCCCGGACCAGAACTCGAACGCCCATTCGATTTAGGGAGAAAAGTACCCCCGCCCCAAAAACTCCCGCAAATACTGCCCGGCGTTACTTAGACACAAACGCGCGAACTAGCGAAGCCGCGCGGAACAGGCCGCGATACGCACCCGGCTGCGATTCCGGACTAACAGCGTGGACAAAAAGTCGATAACACATCGCACGAACGAGCAGCTGACCGAAATCCGGCAGGTGATCGAAGCGCCGCAGCAGTTCCTCATCAGCACCCATCATGGACAGACAATCCACTGCCGCCAAGGCAGCTGTCCAACCACGAACATGCCATGCTGGCACGATATCGGTGAGAACCGGGGCGGCCGTGCCGTCGTAAAGCAGCGTGCCGACGAGATCTGCGTGACAGACCTGCAGAAGCTCCGTTGGCACTACCATCTCTGCCCTCAACTGGAGAAGATCACCGGAGATTGTGAGCGCCTCGGCACAATCGGCGCGAGGGACGCTATCCGCGTCGAGAAGCTGCTCGAGGATTCCGATTGGGTCAGAGTCCCAAGCTGCGCGATTACACATGACGAAGTAATCGGGCTCCTTATCAAGGAGGAACTGCGGCCGTTCAATACTGGCAAGCGACTCTTCCACGCGACCAGCGGCAACAATAGTTTCATCGGCACGTGGCGCGAATCCCCCCGGGATGAAATGACGAGCCTGCCACCCAGCAATGACCAAGCGGCCGTCACTGGTACGCACGGATTTCGCCACTCGGACGCCATCCACATCTAGCGCGCTGCGAACCTTTGCAGACCACAGCGCCTGCGCCGAATTATGTACCGGCGAAAGGACAATGGAATCGTCGTAGACCCAGCCATTGTCCCAAGCTCGCCCGGCACGATGCGGCTCGCCCTCGGCACCAAAGGCCTCTAAAACACGGTTGGGAGGAGTGGCGATCATAGTCTGCTACTACCTAGCTTTCTGAGTCGGTGCGGCCGTATCGTCGTCCGCCCCAAACGGGTACGGCCAGCCGTTGACAGAACACGTCTTACCATCGACCTGATAGACCTCGCTGCTGTCGATTTCGTGGAGTTCATCGTTCGACACGCTCAGGGTCTGCTGCATCATGATTGGCGCGATACCGCCGTCCCTCGCGCAGGGCTCGTGAACCGCGTACCCAAGTCCGTGACCAACCTCGTGGTTAATAAGGTATTGGCGATACAATCCCAGGTCCCCCTCAAAAGGCAGGGCACCTCGAACCCACCGGGCAATACTGACGACCACGCGCCCAGGCTCACCTTCCCGCTGCCCAGACAGGTAACAGGAGGTCTCCATTCCCAACGTGTTGCCGCACAGCTGATGTGCGGTTCCGGTCGCGGAAAGCTGCACGACAATCGTCGGATCCTGATCGCGAGGCACTGCCTCGAAAGAAAAATCTGGATTGGCTGTCCAGCCACGTGGATCGGCCAGAATGGAGTTCACCGTCTCTGCAAAGGCGCGCTCGCCACCAATCGAAGGAACATCGATATTGTCTTCAATTTCCACGGAATACCTGACCGCATTGCGGTGCCCCTCCCCGACACGGGGATGTGCCACAGTGACATCTTTAAAATTTCCCGAGGGTTCCGTGGCAAAGGCTGGACCAAGTGGCAACTGCCCTCCCTCGTAACCATCACCGTACCCCTCACCGGGCACCGGACCAGAGCGGCCATTGCCACTCTGTGAGGCGACAGTGCCATTGCCGGAACCTGCAGAATCATCTTCGGCAGTGAAGATATCAAAGAGAATGATGACTGTGAGCACCACAAGTACGGGGATGACATAGGCTCGCCACCCCCAACTCCTTGCAATGCGTACGAGAAAGGGTTCTTGCGTCATTAGGCGAAGAAGCCAACCTTACGGTCTGCGTTATTGCCGGTACGGACGTAGGCGACCTTGTCGGCATTAATCAGGTACTCCTGACCAGCGCCGTCGCTGAGCTCAATCACACCTTCGCCGGCAGCCAACTTCTGGGAGATCACAGCCTTGACCTCCTCACCACCAGCGACGTTTTCAATGTTCAGCTCACGCGTATTGTCTGCAAATCCAATAGTGATGTCCATAGGTGACATCATAACCATTCCCAAAGCGGCTAGGATTAGAGAGACCGATTAAGCCGTCGTGTCACGTGAGGTTACAAACAGCAAAGGAGTCGCCGTGGCAGAGTCCCAGTCCCCGACATTCGTCGAATTGGGGGTCGCCGCGGAAATCTGCGACGCACTCGCCGACGAAGGAATCACCCGCACATTTGCAATCCAGGAACTGACGCTGCCCTTGGCGCTCGACGGCACGGACATCATCGGCCAAGCCCGTACTGGCATGGGAAAAACTCTTGGTTTTGGTGTTCCCCTCATTGACCGCGTCTTCGATGACGCCCGCATTCCAGAACCGGATGGCACTGCCCGCGCAATCATCATCGTTCCCACCCGTGAGCTATGCGTGCAGGTCGGCGAGGACTTAGCCCGCGCTGCGCACTCAACCAATCTGCGTGTGTGCACCATTTACGGTGGCCGCCCCTATGAGGAACAGATTGAACAGCTAGACCGCGGTGTGGACATCATTGTCGGGACTCCCGGCCGTCTCATCGATCTTTACCAGCGGAATAATCTAGAGCTGTCAGGCGTAAAGATTTTGGTTCTCGACGAGGCCGACGAGATGCTCGACTTGGGCTTCCTGCCGGACATCGAGAAGATTCTGGCTGCGGTGCCGGATGAACGTCAGACCATGCTCTTCTCGGCAACAATGCCGGGCCCAATTCTGACTCTCGCACGTACCTTTATGAATCGCCCGGTGCACATCCGCGCTGAATCAGGCGAGGAAGAGGCCACAGTCCACGAGACCACTAAACAGATTGTTTTCCAATCGCACCAGATGGATAAGGTCTCGGTCATTGCCCGTATCCTGCAAGCCAACGGTCGTGGTCGCACCATCATTTTTGCTCGTACGAAGCGCGGCGCCGCCTCGGTTGCTGAGCAGCTCGGCGAGCGCGGCTTCCTGGTCACCGCCGTCCACGGCGACATGGGCCAGCCTGCACGTGAGCGCTCGCTGACGGCGTTCCGCAATGGCGACGTCGATGTCCTGGTCGCAACCGATGTCGCGGCTCGCGGTATCGATATCGACGATGTCACCCACGTTATCAACCACCAAGTGCCCGATGACGAAATGACCTATGTCCACCGCATCGGCCGCACCGGCCGCGCGGGACACAGCGGTGTCGCCGTTACGCTCGTCGGCTGGGATGAAACCACAAAGTGGAAAGCTATTTCCGATGCTCTCGACCTGGACATGGCCGAGATTCCGACGTGGTTTTCCACCTCCCCCGAGCTTGCCGAAGCTCTTGACTTCCCCGAGGGGATCGATGAGAAGGTCGGGCCAGCCCGCCCGGTGTTGGGTTCCCGACCACCTCGCGGGCGTGGCGGAAGAGGCCCGCGAAACAACCGCTCACAGTCCCATCATCGCAATCGTGGCCAAGGACGAAGCTCAAGGCGGGACGGCCACTCCAGTTCTCATCGTCGCAGCTAGGCTGCTGCGCGTGCCAACTCCCCCACCTCACTTCACTCCACGACCACTCGTCGACAGGACTTGCCAACCGTGCTGCAGCCACCACAAGCCAACGCTGAGCCCACCACTGCAGAGACCCGACTGCGCCGCAATCGAATCGCATCAGTAGTTCTCATCATCGCCGTAGTGCTAGTCATCGGTTGGACATGGGTCACTTCTCCGGCTCGCAAGGTCGATCGCACTGAATCCACGGCACCGACAAGCAGCACAGCGCAAGCTCCGGCCGCGAACGATCCGGAGGCAATGCCACATTCTCTCCGGCCGGTGTGGTCCACCGAATCGTCGGCAAGCACAAACATGCGCACCGTCTCCCCGGCGCCACTGGTGATGGACAACTCCCTCATCGTTGCTGAGGACCGGGGCGTGCGTGCTATCTCGCTTAACGACGGCACGGAGCGCTGGCACTATCGACGAGATATTCCACTGTGTGCGCTCTCAGGCAGTGATGGCCAAATTTTCGCGACTTTTCGTGGGGCAGCTGGCTGCGGTGAGACCGTTGCACTCAAGCCCGACTCGGGGCAGTATGTCGCGACCCGAAAATCGATTGCGGCTGACAGTCCTGCCGCCGTGCGCTCGAATTCATACGCGGGTGTCTACGACTCTGGATTCCTGGAACTGTGGCGCTCTGACTTGGTCCGAGTAGTCGAGTACGGCAAGATTCCAGCGTCTCCGGAACCGAAGATGCAGCCGCATCCAGAGTGTTCGATTATCAGTGCGCTCACACGCGTGGAGCTGCTGGCCGTCGTAAACAACTGCGATGGTCACGGACGCCTGGTCATGCAGGCTGCAAATCCGGAGGAATCGCGGAAACCAGAGGTCAAGAGCGACATTGACCTTGGTCCAGTAACTGCAGATATGTCGCTGGTATCGATTGGTCAGGACACAGCGGCGGTACTGTCAGGCAATCGCATCCGAGTTTTTCGTATGGACGGCACGATGCTAACTGAATTGGCGCTGGGTGAGACTACCCTGCGCCCAGCACCGGCGGAAGCTAACTCCGACGGCGATGCCCCGGTCGATGCCCCGGGCGATGCCCCGCGTGCGCCTTTTACAACGGACCTTCCCCATCACATGACGTGGTGGTCGTCACGTGGTTTACTTGGCTTCCGCCCGAGCACCCTGGCGCCGGATTTCGAGTTTCCTGAGGCCACAGGAACCCCAGCTCCATGGGGTGAGCATGTTTTCATGCCAGTCGCTGACGGAGTCGCGGTATTGAATGCCAAAACTCTCGAAATTATCGGCACACTCCCATTGCCTGCAGCTGCGAAGTCCACTCATGCAAATGATGCGGACAAGCCGGAACTGCCCGTGCGCCTTGCGGTTGTCGGTGACACGCTGCTGGTTCAGCGCGGTGAGTCAGTCGACGCGTTCGCCATCGAAGCTTAAAAAGAGCGGGCAGCCCAGTCAATCGCCTTTGGACTAAACATGCAGGCCAGCGCAGCAATTGAAGCTGCCGCCGTCGGCAGCGCAAGCAGAAAAGCGCTCGAGCGGAACATGTAATAGGCCACACCCAGCAAACAGAGGTTGAGCATAATAATCGGTCCGCGCCCCCAACGGGCGCCACGCAGCAACATGATCGCACCAGCGAGAACAGCGCCGAAAATGAGAAGGAACCACAGCGCGGTACCCCAACCGGAAATGACTGCGGCCTCGTCGCGGTACCCCATCAAATCACGAATCAGAAGGAAGATTCCGTAGCCCAGACCGAGGGCACATTCGGCGACACCAATCCACGCGCCGACCATGACAACCTGAGGTGCGGCCATCGGCCCGTCGGCTGCCGCAAGCTGGTCGGTAGTACGCGATTTGGGCGCATTGCTGCTATTTTTCTGGTTATTCACGCCCTACATGTTAGCCCGGTGCGAAACGATGAATACACCCTGGAGGCAAGTCGGCCAATGCGCCCATCACAAGTCTGCTCATGCACTAATCTTGGTGCCTGTGCGTGCGTTGCTAATCTCCAATCCGAATTCGACCAGTAACACTGCTCGACGAATGCCCGGCGTTGTGCGGGCGCTTCGCTCGGTCGAGGGGATTCGCTTGACGTCCATGTTTACCGCCTACCCTGGCCATGCTGCGGAAATAGTGGCGGGAATAACGGTTCGCGATTACGACGTCATTATTTCTCTCGGCGGCGACGGAACTATTAACGAGATTGTCAATGGGCTCATGGACTCCAACCCATTCTCCGCACTGCCTGCCACTGAACTGCCTGCCATCGCGACAATTCCCACCGGCAGCGCCAACGTCTTGGCAGGTGCGTTGGGCATTCCCCGCGACCCCGTAGATGCCGCGTGGTACATCGCAAGCCTGCTGCGCTCCCGAACCCGCAGCACTATCAGCGTTGGACATGCAGCGGAACGATGCTTCGTAGTCAATGCCGGTATCGGCATCGATGCGGAAGTCATTTCCACCATGGAACAGCTCCGACAAAACGGCACCCGCGCCAAAGCTGTGCGCTATTTGCCCGCAATTTTCACCGCATGGAACCAGCTGCGCAAAAGCCCGCCACAAATCACCGCAACTATCGACGGCAAGGAATTTGGCCGTGATCTCGCAATGGCCGTAGTGTCCAACTCCAATCCCTGGACATTCCTCGGCGACCTCCCCATCGTCACCAACCCCACTGTGTCCGTACGCAGGGGCCTGGGCTTTTATGGCTTCACTTCCTTGAAGGGAGTGACGGGGCTTATCGCCGCAGCCAATTTGGCCGGTTTCTTCACCCGACTGCGTTCCCCCTTCCACGTAGAAGCCCGCGAACGACGCGTCGACAACGCCCAGCACATCGAACTCACCGCTACTGCCCCACTTCGTCTCCAACTGGACGGCGAGTACATCAATCAGCGTGAGTCCCTCAACATCCGCGTTAAGCAAGGCGCTATCAATTTTGTGGCGCGTGCCGACGATTACACCGAGGACCAGTTCACCAAGAAAGTCGCTACCCGCCCCGTGGACGAGCGCTTGCTCGTTGTGGTGACCAAAAGGGTCATGGATCGCACACGCCGACTGTTCAGTGCTAGCCAAAAGACCGAGGCAAACCCGACTTAAGCTGCAACTGTTTACTGACAAGCCAACAAAAATGCGCTATACACCCTCACTACTGCAATTACCAAAACTAAAATTACCCCCACAAGAGGTTAGTTTTGACCTGGCGTTTTAACCAAAATTTCACTTTTCTGTGAGGTTTGGCACTTTTATTCATTTTGCTCTTTACGAACCGCCCCAGTCGTGAAAACATGTAAATCGTCAGCGAGACAGGCACGCAGTTCACTGGATGTGCAACCATGCAAGTCTCGCCTTTTTAGGCGCAAACTCTTTGGTGAGTCCCCACTACCTTTCACGTTGCATAGGCGATGAAACTGGTAGCCCCTCCCAAGATGCCTAATACCCCCTGGGCAACCGGGAATGAACCCCAACCCTCGTTGAGATACGGCGATTTGTCGTGTCTGACGAAATCCATTTCCGGAGCTGCCTTCCCGCAAGGAAATTTAACTCTGCCCTCACCCGGGGCTCGTAATGTTTTAGGAGTTTGTCATGGATTGGCGTCACAAGGCCGTTTGTCGTGAAGAGGATCCGGAGCTGTTCTTCCCGGTCGGTAACTCCGGCCCAGCTCTCGCCCAGATTGCTAAGGCCAAGGTCGTTTGCAACCGTTGCCCTGTTACTGCTCAGTGCCTGGCTTGGGCACTTGAGACCGGCCAGGATGCAGGAGTCTGGGGCGGCATGAGCGAGGACGAGCGTCGCGCACTGAAGCGTCGTCGCAACCGTGGCCGCACTCGACGCACTCGCACCAGCACCGCAGTCTAATTAAGAGACTTACTTCTCACCGTGTAATCTATACCGGTTGATACCTGTTTAACCCGATAGAAAGAGAGCCCAACTATGAGCAAGCGTGGCCGTAAGCGCAAGGATCGCCGTAAGAACAAGGCTAACCACGGCAAGCGTCCGAACAGCTAAGTTGCCCTCAGTTGCAGAAGTCTTGGCCATCACCAGCTAAGACATCTCACTCCACCCCGACACAACCCGGTATTGCACCGAGGGACGGGGTGGAGTTTTTTATGCCTCCGCCAGATCACTACCAGCGAGTTTGGAGCCCCAACCCCACCGGAGTAACGTCTGAAAACAGAGCTTTTACAGCAGCTCCAACTAGGTTGCTCGAAAGGCAATGGGGCTATAGCTCAGTTGGTAGAGCGTCGCGTTCGCAATGCGAAGGTCAGGGGTTCGATTCCCCTTAGCTCCACAAATAGCTCCACAAAAATATCCCAGGCCACATCACCGTGACCTGGGATTTTCCGTATTTCGCATTACCGCATTAGACAACATCGCA
>NZ_ABZU01000009.1 GCF_000173655.1 Corynebacterium amycolatum SK46
GGGTTTGGGTTCAGTGGGGTTTGGGTTCAGTGGGGTTTGGGTTCAGTGGGGGGGGCTAGTGACTGCGGTTATGGCTGGCGGCGGTGGGTCGATGCGAGTTACTGACTGCGCTTATGTCAAAACTGGCCCGAAAAATGGCCTGAAAGTGTCATAAACTCACACAGTTTCACATCTGCGGCCCGTACTTCTTGGAGTTGTCAGTTTTTGTGGCTAAGTAGCAAAATGTGTCCGCCAGCGATACGCCAAGCGGACACAATTTTGCTGCCTGCCCCCTGCGCTCTGCCTCCTGCTCAGGAGCTTCCTAAGCTTACGATTTGTCTACTCCTTGCGCTTCTTGTTCTGGTAGACGATTGCGCCTGCGATGCCAATAAACACGGCGACCACTGCCACAACTGTGCCAATGACCAACGGGCTCATGCCCTCATCTTCCATGTCCGACGAGGATGCGGATGCCTGAGAATCCGTATCCGAAGAGTCGGATTCCTTCGACGCATCGTCTGACGAGTCCCTTGACGATTCCTGTTCCGACTCTCCCTTGGCCAGAATCGGCTTATCGGATGGAGTCGGGCCGTTCTTGTCGGTCGGTCGCCAGTCAGGCCCCTTAGTTGGCTTGTTGTCCAGGAGGAATGCGAGCTGGAACGGCTGATCGATACCACTGACCTCTTCATCAGGGCGATAGTTAGCCATTCGGACAGTCGCGTAGTAATAGCCGGCGTTGGCTATAGACTGTCCGCCAACATTGGTGCTTCGGTTGTTGTATTCGACCGGCCGATCTGTTGACAAGTTCAGGTCCTCGGAGTCCTGATAAAAGTGCATCGTTCCATCCGCCACGGAAACCTCGAATGGATTCAACAGCGCAACTCCCATGGAATCGGCATTGTCGCGCTCCGAATTTCCAGTGCGGGCAGCAATCACTGGTCGTTGACCCCACTCGACAGGAATCTTGTAGAACTTCTGCTCACCGGGCACGATTGTGTCGGAGATGGTATCCCCAGATTTAACTTCCGGTGCCTGAGCTGCGTTATTGCCACCGCTCACAGGTTTAGCTTCCCCGAAAGTGGCCTTGTTGTAGGCTTTGTCGCCGGAGGATAACCGACCTTCATTTAGCTTGTCAGCCTCCTGCTTTTTCAGCACTGGCTCAAACTGGACGCTAACCTCAACCTTCACGGGTTCATCACGATAGTCTGCTACTGATTCACTGTCATAGACCCACACGTTGTTTTCGACGAGCCATTTGGTTTGATCGCAGCTGGATTCGATGCTGTCGCTATCCCATTCAAGAATGCTTGCATCAGCTGAATTTGGAGTCCACGAATCGGCAGTTGCTGTGGCTCCGGTCAACGACCCCATGCGACTATCGTCCTGGCATTCTCCGCCGGTTTCATTGATGATTTCTTCAATTTCAGTTCGGACCTCTTGCTGCCCCTTACCCTCAGCATCGATGTTCGCTAACACCTTTGAGGTAACAATCGCGTTGTGCCCCTTCGGAACTGCGATTCGGTAGTAAAGCGGGGTGCGGTCATCATGGGCAACCTCTGGCACCAGCGTCGTCTGGTACTTGCCCTCACCAAGCCATTTCGCGTCCTCCTTAGTCTCGGAGAACTCGAACGGGGTGCCCGTGGTTTCGTAGCCCTGCACTGACCGCTGAGTCAAGAACTTCATGTGGTCTGCGAGCTGGGTGGCATCGTCCGCAGTCATGCTCTGTCCACCGGATACCTGCGCAACACACTCCAGCTCGGCGCGAGCTTCTTCATCGACCTTGAAGCCCACTGTGTGAATCGTCAGGCCAACACCCTGCCCCGCCAATTCTTTCGCAACCTCACACACCGGTGGCGGTGCGCACGTGTCAATTCCATCGGAAACCAAGATGATTGATCGCTCACCGTCTGAGCCGAGCTCGTCCGCCGCCTTACGCAGTGCATTGCCAATCGGCGTGTAGCCCTGAGCTTCCAACCCGGCAATTCTGCTCTTCAGGCCTTCTTTGTCGACCTTTTGAACCGGCGACAACACCTCGATGTCCTGGCAACCACGCTCGCGGTTGGATTCATCACTGGATTCGCGCTGGCCATAAACCAGCATGCCAAGCAGCGCATCATCCGGGAGGGAGTCAATCAGCTCCGTGGATGCGCGCTTTGCCGCATCGAGGCGGGTGCCTCCGGCGTCGTCGGCAAGCATCGAGCCAGACAGATCCATGATTAGCTCTGCTTTTGCTTTGCCCGTGCCCCCTTCGCCCGTAGGAGCGGGCTGTTCCGCCCCGGACGGCGAAGGCGAATCTTGGGCTGCCGCCTCCGGAGCCGGAATCGCACTAAACCCAATCGTCCATGCAGCCAACAACAGAGTGACAACGATGGTTACCCTTAGGCGCTTTGAACTACTTGACGAAAAACTAACTTTAAAAAAGTCTTGAACTACCACCATCACAGCGCCTCAAACTGTTTTCCCAACTACAAAAATCAATCGTGTTGGTAGTTTTTCACAGTGACCCCGGTCACGCTAGAGGTGTTTTTAACGGCTAAACAAATGCCGTCTGAACAATTCATGAACCATGAGAAAACCGCGCAGCTGTTGGGGAACCAGCAAAGCAAAAACGCAGCCCCTGACCAGCGAATACTGACCAGGGGCTGCGAAAGTACTAATTCTCGTAACCACTATTAAATTATTCTTTGCCGACCTACGACGAAACTAAGCCTCCACGAGCTTGTAAATCCAACCGTGGGTGTCCTCAACCTCGCCGTGCTGGATACCGGTCAGGCGCTCGCGTAGCTTCATAGTCCACTCGCCAGTGTTGCCACTATTAATCTCAAACTCGCCCTCAGCGGACTTCACAAAACCGACCGGGGTGATGACAGCAGCGGTACCGCAGGCGAATGCCTCGCTCATAACACCGGAGGTGGCATCATTCTTCCACTCCTCGGTGGAAATGCGACACTCCTCGACATTCATGCCCAGATCCTTGGCAGCCTGCAGCAGCGATGCCCGAGTAATGCCCGGCAGCAGCGAACCAGACAGCTCTGGAGTCACCAGCCGAACACCAGCGTCAGCAGTCTCATCCGGGTAGATGAACGCCAGATTCATTCCGCCCATCTCCTCGATGTACTTGCGCTCGACAGCGTCCAGCCACACAACCTGGTCGCAGCCCTTTTCCTCTGCCTGCTGCTGGGCCGCCAGCGAAGCTGCGTAGTTTCCCGCAAACTTCGCAGCGCCGGTGCCGCCCGGCGCGGCACGCACGTACTCGTGGGAGATCCACACGGTCACCGGGTTAATACCACCGGAGAAGTACGCGCCGGCAGGTGAAGCGATGAGCAGGAAGGTGTAAGAGTTCGACGGGTGCACACCCAGGGTGCTCTCGGTGGAGAACATGATCGGACGCAAGTACAGGGATTCTTCGCCACCAGCTGGCGGCACCCATGCTGCATCGACCTCAACCAGCAGGCGGATTGCCTCGAGGAAGGTCTCCTCCGGCAGCTGCGGCATTGCAATGCGGTCAGCGGAGCGCTGGAAGCGACGAGCGTTCTGCTCCGGGCGGAAAGTAACAATGGATCCATCCGGCATGCGATACGCCTTCAGGCCCTCAAAAATCGACTGCCCGTAATGCAGGACCGAAGAAGACGGCTGCATTTCAATCGAACCGTATGCCTGCAGCTTGGCGTCATGCCAGCCCTTGTCTGCAGTCCAGTCAATTCGGACCATGTGGTCGGTGAAGTGCTTACCAAAACCAGGGTTGGCCAGAATCTCTTCGCGCTCGGCATCAGAGAGTGGATTCGGGTTACGTTCGATTGCAAATTCCAAAGCAGACATGTCTTTCATCCTAAACCGTCGAGGATCGAGTCGTATCAATACTCGCCCCCGAAAGACCGTGTTAGTCAGGGCAATGTCAGCGTCGCGGGCACTAGGCGCGGGTACATTCCAATAGTCGTGGCGCTGGCTCGTCAGTCCGCTGTCCAGGGGTGAAGGACACGAACCGGCAAATAGGGATACGGTGGTGTACCACATAGTACGACTACAAGGAGATGCAACTACATGTCAGTCCCCGCTAACAATGATTCGGCACAGCTCGGAGCCTCTCGCAACGCCGCTGTTTTGTCCAATTACCTGCCAGCTATCGGCACTCGCGTGGTCATCGCTGCCGACAAGTCTCTGCCCGCAGACACCGATGCGGTTCTCGTCGCGCTTATCGACGGCGAGGATGGCCTCGAGCTGGTCGCCCCCGAGGCCATCGGCTCGGTTGCAGAGCAGCTGCTCGCCTCCTTTGAGGCAGTCTCCGCCAGCGCTAAGGCCGAGTCCGTGACCACCATCCCGGCTCCCGCTGGCCTGGATGTCGACAGTGTCACGGGCGTTGGCGTGGGTTCTGAGGACCTGGATGCAGAGGATATCCGCCGTGCCTGCGGCGCCGCTGCCCGCCGTATGTCCAAGGCCAAGGTGGTCTTTAATACTCTCGGCGCCATCGATCCGCAGGCTGCAGCCGAGGGCTTTGCGCTGGGCGCTTACGCTTACTCCGGCCAGAAGAGCACCGAAGAAAGCAACGAGGCCACCCAGAAGGTGGTCGTGTTGGGCGCCGATGACGACGTCGTAAAGCGCGCTGCAGCGATTGTGGATGCCGTTGCCACCGCGCGCGACTTCGTCAATACAGCATCGTCGCACCTCTACCCCGAGACTTTTGCTGATGCTGCCGCAGCGCTGGGCCGTGACGCTGGGCTCGAGGTCGAGGTGCTTGACGACGACGCTCTGCGCGCCGGCGGTTTCGGAGGCCTCAATGCCGTGGGTGGTGGATCCTCGCGCGGGCCGCGCCTGGTACGTCTGATCTGGAAGGGCGATGAGTCGGCAGAAAATTCGCTGGGCCTGGTCGGTAAGGGCATCACCTTTGATACCGGCGGTATTTCGCTGAAGCCGGGCGCCAGCATGGAGAACATGATCTCCGATATGGGCGGCGCTGCGGCTGTTATTGCCACAGTCGTCCTGGCTGCTCGCCTAGGGGTATCCACCCCGGTGACCGCAACCGTTCCAATGGCGGAAAACATGCCGGGTGGTAAGGCGTACCGTCCGGGCGATGTCATTACGCAGTACGGCGGTAAGACCATTGAGATTCTGAATACCGACGCCGAGGGCCGCCTCGTTCTCGCAGACGCCATCGTCCGCGCCTGCGAAGACAAGCCGACTCACCTGATTGACACCGCCACCCTGACCGGTGCGCAGCTGGTCGCTCTTGGCGAGCGCACCCCAGGTGTTCTGGGTAACGACGAGTTCCGTGACCGTGTTGCAGAGCTGTCTCAGAGCATTGGTGAAAATGGTTGGGCAATGCCAATTCCAGTTGAGCTAGCAGAGGCCCTGAAGTCGCCGGTAGCTGACCTGCGGAATGTCACGAACTCTCGCTTTGGCGGTATGAGCGTTGCAGCTGCATACCTGCGCGAATTCGTTGGCGAGGATGTTGAATGGGTTCACATCGATGTTGCCGGTCCGGCCTTCAACACCACCGGCGAGTATGGTTATACCCCGAAGCGGGGCACTGGTGTTCCGGTTCGGACGATGTTCTCTGTGATTGAGGATTTGGCAACGAAGTAGCCGGTCATCCGACTGCGCCCCGCCCGGCTGGATTCCTGGCTGAAATGAGCTATTCCACGCACCAGCCGAAAGCGGGCGCAGCCCACGGGGCAAGCAGAGTATTCAACCTGTAAGCTAGTTTGTAATAACCGTCTTAAAACGAGATTTCTTAACTTTTCGAGGAGTGCACAAACATGGCGACCTCTATTGAGATGCCGGAGCTCGGTGAATCAGTTACCGAAGGCACCATTACCACCTGGCTGAAGAAGGTCGGCGACACCGTCGAGGTCGACGAGCCGTTGCTCGAGGTTTCCACCGACAAGGTCGACACCGAAATTCCATCTCCGGTCGCAGGTGTTCTCACCGAGATTCTCTTTGAAGAAGACGACACCGTCGATGTAGGCGAGGTCATCGCAAAGGTCGGCGAGCCGGGCGAAGAACCGGAAGGCGCTGACGATTCCGCTGAGGAGACCGAGGAAGAGGCTCCGAAGGAAGAAGCTGAAGAGCCAAAGAAGGAAGCACCGAAGGCCGCTTCCGGTTCCGCTACTGACGTTGAGATGCCGGAGCTCGGCGAATCCGTCACCGAAGGCACCATCACCACCTGGCTGAAGAAGGTCGGCGACACCGTCGAGGTCGACGAGCCGTTGCTCGAGGTTTCCACCGACAAGGTCGACACCGAAATTCCTTCCCCGGTCGCAGGTACCCTCCTCGAGGTCCTCTACGACGAAGACGACACCGTTGACGTCGGCGAGGTCATCGCTCGCGTTGGCAGTGGCCAGCCAAAGAAGGACGCACCAAAGAAGGACGCACCAAAGAAGGAAGAGCCGAAGAAGGAAGCTCCAAAGGCAGAGGCTCCGAAGGCTGAATCCAAGCCTTCCGCTAACAAGGACGTTCCTTACGTCACCCCGCTGGTCCGCAAGCTGGCTGACAAGCACGGTGTTGACCTGACTAAGGTCGAGGGCTCTGGAATCGGCGGCCGCATTCGTAAGCAGGATGTTTTGCGCGCTGCTGAGGGTGGCCAGGAGACTGCTGCTGAGTCTGGCTCCAACTGGTCCACCAAGGGCGTTCGCCCTGAGCTGGCTGAGCTGCGCGGCACCACCCAGCGTGTCAATCGCATCCGCGAGATTACCGCTGCCAAGACACTCGAGTCTTTGCAGACTTCCGCACAGCTGACCCAGGTCCACGAGGCCGACATGACTGCCATCTGGGATCTGCGCGCTACAAAGAAGGCTGAGTTCGAGAAGAAGCACGGCGCGAAGCTGACCTTCCTGCCATTCTTTGCAAAGGCAATCGTTGAGGCTCTGGTCAGCCACCCGAACGTCAACGCTTCCTGGAACGAAGAGACCAAGGAGATTACCTACCACGAGCAGGTCAACCTGGGTATCGCTGTCGATACCGAGCGTGGTTTGCTCTCCCCGGTCATCCACAACGCTCAGGATATGTCCCTGCCGGAACTGGCTGCTGCTATCGCGGACATCGCAGACCGCGCTCGCAACAACAAGCTGACCCCGAACGACCTGTCCGGCGGCACCTTCACCATTACCAACATCGGCTCCGAGGGCGCGCTGACCGACACCCCGATTTTGGTTCCGCCGCAGGCCGCAATGATCGGCACCGGCGCGATTAAGAAGCGCGCAGTAGTCGTAACCGAGAATGAGGCAGATGCCATTGGTATTCGCGCCATGGTCTTCCTGCCAATTACCTACGATCACCGCCTGATCGACGGCGCTGATGCAGGTCGCTTCATGACGACCGTTGTTGATCGCCTCGAGGTTGCTAACTTCGAATCGGACCTGCAGCTCTAAGCCGCCTGCTCCCCTCCTGGGGTAGTAGCGCCGTGGGAATCCAGCTAGCTTGCTAACAGGAGGTTCTGTCTCTTCCCGGCCCGCGTTAGTCGCACTTTGCGGCTGACGCGGGTATTTCTTTTGCCACATTCGTCCCACAGTTGAACCGAATCAGCGATTCCTTCAAATGCGCAGGTACCCTATTCTTGGCTAGTGCTCAGATTTCGCCTAGCCACACATAGCTAACAAAGGCTCCATCGGCACAAAGAATTTACGTGCTGTTATTGTGCCATTAAGCCACTAGCGGACTGCAGGAGGAGCTAACCGAAAGCAAAGCCGCAAGTAGCAAATGTGCATGCTTTTTGTACTGCCGAAATGCAAAAACGCCACACACCCCCGCACACAGTTCCGGCTATCGCTTCCAGCTACGCCAACGAGAGCAGAAGATAACGATAATTAAATTCATTATTTGTTAACCTAGCCGTCACCTAGTTAGCAATTAGCCTTTACCAATCTAAGAAATCATTAGGCAGCAGGCTTCTTTGGCGTGCCTATTTTTTGCTCTCTGTACGTAACTTAGAAAGGTGGAGCATGTCCTCGGCTCCAGCGAATACTAGTTCGTCGACCGGGACCACATCGTCTGAGCAATCGAGCTCCTCAGATAAGTGGTGGCACCTCTTCTTCGGCGGGCTTCTCGCAATCAACATCGTAATTTTTGTCTTCTGGGCTTATGACTTTGTCGGACCGCAGGCAAATACGGCAATTCTTCTGATTACCATCGCGTTCGCCATCTTCATGGCGTTCAACATCGGCGGTAACGACGTTGCTAACTCCTTCGGTACTTCAGTCGGTGCCGGCACCCTGAGCATGAAGCAGGCGCTTGTTGTCGCTTCAGTCTTTGAGGTTTCGGGCGCCGTCCTCGCTGGTGGCGAGGTTACTGACACCGTCCGTTCCGGTATTGTGGACCTGAGCGCAATCCATGGTTTGGACCCGATGGAGTTCGCCTTCATCATGATGTCCGCACTTCTCGGCGCGGCAGTGTGGCTCCTCGTTGCCACCCGCATGGGTTGGCCGGTCTCCACTACCCACTCCATCGTCGGCGGTATCGTCGGTGCCGCACTGACGGTCGGTTTCATCACCGGCAAGGGTGGCTGGAGCATGGTCCAGTGGGATCAGATCGGTCAGATCGCGATTTCCTGGGTCCTGTCCCCACTGCTCGGTGGCCTAGTCGCGTTCCTCCTGTTCGGCGGCATTAAGAAATCGATTCTCGTCTACAATGACAAGGCTTCACAGCAGCTGCAGGCCATCCACCAGGAGAAGGCGAACCTCAAGGCTCAGCACCGCGAGGAATTCGAGAGGCTTCCTGAGCACGATCAGATTTCGTACACCAACGCGATGCTTCGGGACGCGACGACGATGCGTGACAACGACTGGACTCCGGATGACCTGGAGTCTGAGTACTTCCGCAAGCTCGTTGACATCGAGTCCAAGGTTGACGATGTCCGCGCTCACCGCGCGCTGGAAGCTTGGGTTCCAGGTCTGGCTGCACTGGGTTCCGTTGTCATCTCCGCGATGATGCTGTTCAAGGGTCTCAAGAACCTGCACCTGGGCCTGTCCAGCCTGGACAGCTTCCTGATTATGGGCATGATCGCCACCGCCGTGTGGCTTGCCGTTTACATCTTCGCGCGTACTTTGAAGCGCCAGGATTTGGATCGCTCGACCTTCCTGCTGTTCAGCTGGATGCAGGTCTTCACCGCTTCCGCGTTCGCGTTCTCCCACGGCTCGAACGATATTGCTAACGCGCTTGGCCCGTTCGTGGCAATTCTGGATGTTCTCCGTACCAACGAGATCTCTTCCGAGTCCGGTGTTCCGCTGGCAGTCATGGCCACCATGGGTGTCGCTCTGATTGCCGGTCTGTGGTTCATCGGTCGCTACGTCATTCAGACTGTCGGTTCCGGCTTGACCAAGATGCACCCGGCATCGGGCTTCGCTGCAGAGCTTTCCGCTGCGGTCGTCGTCATGGTCGCTTCCCTGCTGGGTCTGCCGGTTTCCTCCACCCACATTCTGATTGGTGCTGTTCTCGGTGTCGGTATCGTTAACCGCGCCGCTAACTGGAACCTGATGAAGCCGATTGGTTTGGCCTGGGTTATTACCCTTCCGGCCGCTGCAGGTATCTCGGCAATCACTGTTTCCATCCTGCGCGTCGTCTTCGGCTAAGCCCACAAAAGCACGCCACTTTCGCCCCGGCGGTCACTTTCTCGTGACCACCGGGGTTTTTGCGTCTAGCGCTATCCCAGTAACAAGAAATCTGAGCCCCCGAGAAAATCGGCGTATCCTATAGGCCACCATGACTGCCCCAAGAAAACCTTTTACTCGCGCAGATAAATCCATTCGGGAATCAAACTCCGACATCGAGATTCAGCACCTGGGTCTTGTCGACTACGAGGAGACCTGGCGCCTGCAGGCAGACCTTGCTGCCAAGCGTGCGAAAGACCTGATTCCAGATCAGGTTCTCGTGCTCGAGCACCCGAGTCTTTACACAGCCGGAAAGCGCACCCAGCCGGAGGACCGTCCTACCAATGGGTTGCCGGTCGTCGATGTCGACCGCGGTGGCCGCATCACCTGGCACGGCCCGGGCCAGCTGGTGATGTATCCCATCATCAAGCTCGCTCAGCCGGTCGATGTGGTGGACTACGTCCGCCGACTGGAAGAAGCCCTCATTCAAACCGTTCGCCGAGCCGGCATCGCGGCTGCTGGCCGTATCGATGGCCGCTCGGGGGTATGGGTTCCCGCATCAAACGGAAAAAGCGATCGAAAAATCGCCGCACTGGGCATCCGCGTCACTCATGGTGTGACCATGCATGGACTCAGCCTGAACTGCGATAATTCCATGGAGTTCTACAACTACATCATCCCGTGTGGCATCTCCGACGCTGGAGTGACCACCCTATCCCGGGAGCTTGACCGAGATGTTAGCGTGTCAGAGATGACAGAGCCGCTTCTGGCGGATTTGCAAGATGCTTTGGAGGGCCGTCTGACCGTTGCCAACCATTCTTTCGGCTCCGCGCCCGACCCCACGAGGGACCTGCCACACCGGGTGAAGCACAACTCCACCACCGGCATATTCGAGTACTCGTCAACAAAAAAGTAGGATGAAACTGTGACTGTTAAGCCAGAAGGACGTAAGTTACTGCGCGTCGAGGCACGAAATGCCCAGACCCCTATTGAGAACAAGCCCCGGTGGATTCGCAACCAAGTCCGTCCGGGCCCCAGCTACAAAGACATGAAAAACCGTGTCTCGGGCGCCTCCCTGCACACAGTTTGTCAGGAGGCTGGCTGCCCAAACATTCACGAGTGCTGGGAAGACCGCGAGGCCACCTTCCTTATCGGCGGCGATAAATGCACCCGCCGCTGCGACTTCTGCCAAATTAACTCGGCCAAGCCCGACCCATTAGATAAGGATGAGCCGCGTCGAGTTGCGGAATCCGTCCGCGAGATGGGTCTTCGTTACGCCACTATCACCGGTGTCGCCCGCGACGATCTGCCCGACGGCGCATCCTGGCTCTACGCCGAAACCTGCCGCCAGATCCACGAACTCAACCCGAATACCGGTGTCGAGCTCCTTGTCGACGACTTCCGTGGCGACGAATCCGCCGCACAGCAGGTTTTCGACGCCAAGCCTGAGGTCTTCGCTCACAATCTGGAGACGGTGCCGCGCATCTTTAAGCGCATCCGTCCAGCATTCCGCTACGAGCGCTCCTTGGAGCTCATTACTCGTGCTCGCGAAGCTGGACTAGTTACCAAGTCCAACCTCATCCTGGGCATGGGCGAATCCTACGACGAAATCATCTCCGCTATGGAAGATTTGCACGGAGCCGGCTGCGACATCCTGACAATTACGCAGTACCTCCGCCCCACCCCGCTGCACCACCCAATTGAACGTTGGGTCAAGCCGGAAGAGTTCGTCAAGCTATCCAAGGCCGCTGAAGAGATGGGCTTTGCCGGCGTCATGTCCGGCCCGCTAGTCCGCTCTTCCTACCGCGCTGGACGGCTCTACGCCCGCGCACTGGCGCACCGCGGTCAGGAACTGCCTGCGCATCTGTCCGCGCTTGCCGACGACAGCGACAACAACCTCGCGCTTCAGGAAGCCTCGACTCTGCTCGACCGCTATGGTGCATCAGAGGATACGCCAGTCACTTCGGCTATTCCGGCTTCCTAGAGGCTGACGGCCGCAGCGCCGTCGTAAAGCGAAACGGCGCTACGGCGCGGTCTATTGCCTAAAACTACATCGCATGCCCTAAAGTTGGTGATTATGGCGACCAATGATGCGAAAGAAATGAAGAAGGCGAACCGCGCCGCCAAGCGCGCTCAGCGTAAGCAGACTCGTAGCCAGATGTGGCAGGCGTTTAAGCTGCAGCGCTCGCGGGACAACAAGCTCGTGCCCTACATGGCGCTGGGCTTCTTCGGTCCGATTATCCTGCTGTTACTGCTTGGTCTGCTGATTGGTGGAGTCTGGCCCTGGGTTCTGACGATCATTGGTATTTCGATCGGCTTTATGGTCGCGATGTACATCTTCTCCAAGCGTCTTGAGGCTTCCTTCTACACAGAGGCAGAAGGCCAGGCCGGTGCCGCAGCGTGGACGCTGGACAATATGCGTCAGGGCGTTGGCTATGTCTGGCACGTCAAGACCGGTGTTGTCGCTAATCAGCACATGGATGCTGTTCACCGTGTTATTGGTAACGCCGGTGTTGTACTGGTCGGTGAAGGTGACCCGAACCGCGTCAAGCAGATGATTGCTCGTGAGAAGAAGTCGCTCGCACGCATTGCGGGCGAAGCTCCGATTTACGACATGATTGCTGGCAGCGACGAGGGCCAGGTCCCGCCAAAGAAGCTGCAGCGCGAACTCATGCGTCTGCCGCGCAACCTAAATAAAGATCAGGCCAATGCTCTGAATGAGCGCATCCAGTCGATGGACCGTATTCGCGATGCGCGCGCGAACATGCCCAAGGGGCCGATGCCGAAGGGCGCTAACCCACAGGCCGGCATGAACCGTCGTGCACGCCGTGCCGCCAATCGCGGCAAGAAGCACTAGAGGTTTTAGCTAGGATGAACCAGGTCGGTTGCTCGGGCAACCCGCCGAGGGGCAATCTAGGTTGAAGCACAAAAAAGGGGCTTTCGGGCCCCTTTTTTGTGCTCTAAAGCTCTGCAACGAAGTCCAAACCATGCCTTCAAACACAGCTACTGATGTCTTGTTGAAGTGTTTGCTCCCACTTATCACGACGTCAGCAAAGGTTATATCCTTGCTGGAAAACAATGCTTAATGAAGATTACTGCTAGTTGTGTCACCATGGGATATGTGCAACTCTTGGCTGAAAATGAACTCTTAGCGCTTCTAGTGATTTTGTTTCTTGGCCTGGCAATTGGCCAGATCAAGATCTTCGGCTTCAAGCTTGGCGTGGCTGCCGTCCTCTTCGTCGGCCTTATCCTCGCAACTATAGAGCCGGAAATTCAAATCTCCCCGTTGATTTACATCGTGGGCCTTGCATTATTCGTCTACACCATCGGGTTGGAGGCGGGCCCCGAGTTCTTCAGCTCGTTACGCTCGCGCGGTATCAAGCACAACCTGTTCGGCATTGGTGTGCTCGCAGTTGTCACTATCGAGTCTTTCTTGCTAATCAAGTTTTTGCCTATCGACCCGGTGGAGGGCGCAGGCGCCTTCACAGGCGCCCTGACCAACACCCCGGCTATGGCAGCAATCGTCGATGCTCTTCCTAGCCTCATTTCGGATAAGGGCGAGCTGGCCGCTGCCCACGATATGCCGGTGATTGGATACTCCCTGGCCTACCCAATCGGTGTGCTGGCAGTGATTGCCTCTATCGGTATTATGTCGAAGGTCTTCCGCGTCGATCACGATCAGGAAGCTATTGACGCAGGTGTCGCCGCGCTTCCGCTGCATACTCGGGACATCAAGGTCCTCAAGGAGGATTTGCCTTCCATCACCGATCTTCCGTCGAAGTTCGGTTTGGACATCACGGTTTCACGCATCGAGTACAAGGGCCACCTCTACATTCCATCTCCGGGTGACACTGTCTCCGTCGGCGATATTGTTTCCGTCGTCGGTACAGAGGAAGAAATTGCTCGTGCCTCCGAGTACATTGGCGAGCTTATGCCAGGTGATCCGACACACGACGGCCGCCTGGACTTCCGCCGCATCTTCGTCTCTGCATCTGACGTGGTTGGCGTACCCATTGCGGAGCTTCAGACTCGCATGGACGGCATGATCATTACGCGTATTCGCCGCGGCGACCACGACATCGTCGCGGAACCAAACATGCGCCTTGAGCTTGGCGACCGCGTCCGTGTGGTTGCAACGCCCGAGAAAATCAAGGACGCAACAAAGTTCTTCGGCGACTCCTACAAGAAGCTTTCCGACGTCAACCTCTTGCCACTCACCCTTGGGCTTACGCTGGGTGTCTTGGTGGGTCTCATCAAGATTCCGCTTCCGGGCGGCAGCTCGCTCGCCCTGGGATCTGCTGGTGGTCCACTGGTTGTGGCGCTGATTCTGGGTGCTGTCGGCCGCACTGGCCCGTTGGTCTGGCCTATCCCCTACTCGGCTAACCTGGCGTTCCGCACGATGGGGCTAGCGCTGTTCCTGGCTGGTATCGGCACCACTGCCGGTAAGGGATTCCAGGCTGCGTTGTCTGACCCGGCATCACTGACAGTTCTGGGCCTTGCCGCCATCATCGCGTTCAGCTCCGCGCTGTTGACCCTCATTGTCGGTCACCGAGTGCTGAAGATTCCGTTCGGCCAGACGGCGGGTATTCTCTCGGGTCTACAGACTCACCCGGCAGTGCTCTCATACGTCAACGACCAGGCCAAGAACGAGTTGCCGGCAATGGGGTACACAACGGTGTATCCAATGGCCATGATCATGAAGATCATTCTCGCCCAAGTTCTGGTCGTGTTGGTGCTATAGCACTCGCTCGTCGCAGCGCTCCCGGTTACTGAAGCGCTAGCCGAAACTGCGGCTAACCCAAAATGACGGCTGTGCCAGTGGCACGGTCGTGCATGCCGCGCATATCCGAGTCGGTGATTGCTGGCGGCAGCAGGAAAAGAGTAAGCAAGCTGCGGAAGAAGGCACGAACAAAGCCAACTCGCTCGCCGGGCTTGTCCACGCGAGCGACGCCCATCTTCATCATCCACTGGCCCGGAGTGCGGGCGAACAGCCAAACCGACACCGTGCCAATAATGAGGAAGACAACTGGCGTATAGGTTGCAAGGAATGACTGCCAAGCGATAAACGAATCCCCGAACTGTTCAATCTGCTCCTCGCTCGAGCCGAAGAACATCGAAAAAGCGCCGGCAATCATCAAGGAAATGATCCAGTCAATGAGAATGCCGCCGACGCGACGCATCAGCGTCGCTTGCGAGCCTGGGCCATCGGGGGCGAGACCCAACGCCTGGCCGGGATAGTCCGAGAGCTTGTCCGGATTATCGAACTCTCCCGGAATCTGAGGGCCATCTAGCCAACTGTGCTTTTCTTCCATGGGGTCATAGTCTAATGCAGCAACCCGGCTATCAAATCACGGGCTGGGACAGCCACACAGCGCGTGCGGGGGTAATTCGGGGGCGATGTTGCGTCGCCTTTTCCATTTTCTTATCAGCATGGGAGCGAAAGGCTCGTCGTAAAGCGTGTGTGACGCGAATGCGCAGGGTATTGCCTTGTTTCCACAAACAGATAACTTGCTCCCTATTTGCGTAATACGTTCCGTATTGGTGAATTTATCACGCGCCATGACAGGAATTCGTGGTTCTAATTCCAGAATGATTGCGCAGTTCGTTAAGCTTGAGAGCGTCAACCGGCCAGTCCTTGACAGCGTGGCAGGCGTACGAAGAGTCGTACAAAAGTCCCCTGCCACGTACGAAACAAGGCCAACTAAGGAGACCGCACATGTCCTTCAATACTCCCGAGGAAGTAGTCGCGTATATCGAGGAAGAGGGCGTCGAATTCGTTGACGTCCGATTCACGGATGTTCCCGGCACCGAGCAGCACTTCACCATCCCGGCATCCGCATTCGACGAGGACGCGATGACCGAGGGTTTGGCGTTCGACGGCTCTTCGGTTCGTGGCTTCACTTCCATCGACGAGTCCGACATGGCGCTGCTGCCTGACCTGAGCACCGCGCGCATTGACCCGTTCCGCAAGGCAAAGACCCTGAACGTTAAGTTCTTTGTCCACGATCCATTTACCCTCGAGCCATTCTCCCGCGACCCACGAAACGTCGCCAAGAAGGCAGAGGAATACCTAATTTCCACCGGTATCGCCGACACCTGCTTCTTCGGCGCTGAGGCAGAGTTCTACATTTTTGACAACGTCAAGTTCGAAACCGACACCAACCGCGGCTTCTACGAAGTTGACTCCGTTGAAGGTTGGTGGAACCGCGGCAAGGACGAGAACCCGGACGGTTCTGCAAACCTTGGATACAAGACCCGCCTGAAGGGCGGCTACTTCCCAGTCGCTCCATATGATCACTACCAGGATCTGCGCGATAAGATGTGCCTCCAGCTGGCCAATGCCGGCTTCGAGCTGGAGCGTGCCCACCACGAGGTCGGCACCGGTGGCCAGCAGGAAATCAACTACAAGTTCAACACGATGCTGCACGCCGCAGACGACCTGCAGTCCTTCAAGTACATCATCAAGAACACCGCCTGGGAAGAGGGCAAGTCGGTCACCTTCATGCCGAAACCACTGTCTGGCGATAACGGCTCGGGCATGCACGCCCACCAGTCGCTATGGAAAGACGGCAAGCCCCTGTTCCACGATGAGGCCGGTTACGCAGGTCTGTCGGACATCGCTCGCTGGTACATCGGCGGCATCCTGCACCATGCCGGTGCGGTACTGGCCTTCACCAACCCGACCCTGAACTCCTACCACCGCCTGGTCAAGGGCTTCGAGGCTCCGATTAACCTGGTCTACTCGCAGCGCAATCGCTCTGCCGCTGTTCGTATTCCAATCACCGGCTCCAACCCGAAGGCAAAGCGCATCGAGTTCCGCGCCCCGGACCCGTCGGGCAACCCGTATCTTGGCTTCGCTGCCATGATGATGGCCGGACTGGACGGCGTGAAGAACCGCATCGAGCCGCACGCTCCGGTCGACAAGGACCTCTACGAGCTCCCGCCAGAGGAAGCCGCCGACATCCCACAGGCTCCAACCTCTCTCGAGGCCGCGCTCGAGGCTCTGCGCAACGACCACGAGTTCCTGCTCGAGGGCGATGTCTTCACCGAGGACCTCATCCAGACCTACATCGACTACAAGTACGAAAACGAGATCGAGCCGGTTCGCCTGCGCCCGACTCCGCAGGAATTCGAAATGTACTACGACTGCTAAAGTTTTCGCTTCACGACGGCCACAGCGAGCAGCACCCAATGCTTCTCATGGCCGCCCAACGGGCTTGTTAGATGCCGCCTGACCACAGTTAATGTGGCCAGGCGGTTTTTCATTGCGGCCATGCTGACTGCGGGTGCCTGGGCCCGCATATGCGCGCGTATGTGAGCACGAATTTGTGCGCGGTTCCGGGCCACTTCCCTGAACAGAGCCATACACCACCACAAAAGGGCCGAACCTCCTGCACGAGTAGAGTCGCGCTCTCTCCTCCCCAGTCTTATCGATGCAATATTCACTTGTCGATGCGCTATAGCGTGGCCATAAGTGAACAGCGCATCGACAAGTGACAGGGTGAGGAGAATACCGCGCGCATAAGAGCCGGAAAGCCGTCGATAAGTGACGAAAAATCGTCGACAAGTGAAGGAAAATCATCGATAAGTGCCAGAAAATTGGCCATAAGTGCGAGAGGGGGCGCTAGGGACAACGCGAGGGACGGATGCGAGTGACGGATGCGGGGGCGCGGGGCTACCAAGGATGGATGGGGCATGCCGCGAAGGTAGGATGCCAGGCAATCACGCCCGTTGGAATTTTTTAAGCACAGCAGCCGCATACGGTGGCCGATGAACATTAAGAAGGTTTAGGCTCCCAGGCTTCCACTCAGAAGGCTGTCGATTGGCTTAAGAACGAGTTCCCTCAGCTTGAAGAGGTCCGTATAACTGAGACATGCTGTTATAGTCGGCACAATTAGTAGAGCTAGCACCACTGCGAACTAAACGGATCAGGGCTACCCTCGATAAGTATGAACAACAAGTCACTGACCCGTTCCACCAATAACAAAATGGTCGCCGGCGTGCTCGGTGGGTTCGCTGAGTATTTCGACTGGGATGCGACTTTGCTGCGCGTTATTTTTGTCGCGTCTTTCCTGATGCCTGGTCCGCAGTTTCTTCTCTACCTGGCAGCATGGATTATCATGCCAAAGGAAACTTACGTATAAGCGCGTTCTACTGAAAAATACTTAAAAGCCATACCTTGGAGAATTTATCTAATGAGCGACGTCGCTCCCGAAAAATCCACCAAGAAAATTTACCGCTCGCGCCATGATCGCCTCCTCGGCGGCGTCCTCGCAGGAATCGCGGAAAGCCAAGGCTGGGATATCACATTCACACGAATGGTCTACATCATCCTTCCCTGCGTTGGATCGATGCTCGGCTGGAAAATTGGCGCTGGATTCCTCGCTCTTTACCTCTTGGCCTGGTTCGTCCTGCCAGATGGCGAGTACACGCTTGACGACGATGCCCGCGGCTCCAACCCCGCAGGGAAAGAAAATAAGCAATAAACGTCAAGCTTAATAAGATTGATACCTTTCCGTTACTCGCAACGCCCTCACCAGCGCTATTCCAATTTCGCAATCACGCAAATTTGGTAACAAATAGTGCATAAAGTGCACAGATTCACGCCTCTTGACTTGCGCAAGCCTCAGAATTACCTAGTGTTCCTGCTGTACGGCTTTGAAGCCACGACCTCTTCCAATGCCTGATATTCAAAAGAATTGTCAATTTCTCTTTGAATTTAATTCGGGCAAATAGTGGAAGATACCAATAATTGAATAGGTAACTTAGTTAGCTCTAAAGAAAGTGATTTTGAAATGCAGAACAAGAAGATGACCCGTATCGCTACCGCAATCGTTGGCTCCGCTACTCTTCTCGGCGGCCTGGCTGCATGTTCTTCCGATGATGCACAGGATGCTGCTAACAACGCCAAGGATCAGGCTGGCCAGGTAGCAACCGACGCCACTGATAAGGCTGGCGACGCTAAGGACAAGGCCGGCGAGGCTGCTGATGGCGCTAAGGACAAGGCCGGCGAGGCTGCTGATGGCGCTAAGGACAAGGCTAACGAGGCTATGAACGGTCTGGGTCTGGGCGACGCTGCTGGCGAGGATGTGGCAGAGGCTGACCTGCCTGAGTCCATCACCGAGGCAGCTTCTTCCTTCACCTCCCCGTACGGCACTGAGGCTGGCGAGTTCAAGTCCGCTAAGAAGGTCGGCGATGCAGTTGCCGCTGAATACGAGAACGTCACCTTCGTTGAGTCCCCGGAGACCAACGGTGCACAGCCGCTGATTGGTAAGATTCGCGAGACCTGGGTTGCCAACGGTGCACTGGAAAACGAGATTGGTCTGCCGACCGCTCCGGAGTCCGAGATTGAAAACGGCTGGGAGCAGCCGTTCACTAAGGACACCATGAAGTGGACCTCTGAGGACGGCCAGAACTACTCCGACTCCTACGAGAACAAGTAGTTCTACACGAACCGAAAGATTTTGAGCGTGCCGGGTGGCACGCTCTTTTTCTTTTCCCTAGCTAGTCAAATTCCCTTGTCCCCTAGTCAAAAACGCCAAAGGCACCGCGCCGATGTGCGCCGACAATGTTGATATCGACAATCCCCACGGCAGCCATTGATGCAAAGACCGTGGTGGGGCCTACGAACTTAAAACCAGCTTTCTTCAATGCCTTGGCAAGCGCCTTGGACTCCTCGGAGGAGCTGGGCACCTCTTCGATTGAACGTGGCTCCGGAGACTTCTCCGGTTTAAACGACCACATCAACTCGGCTAAGCCGCCGTTTTCACGCAGAGCAATAGTCGCCGCGGCGTTATTGATTACCGCAGTAATCTTCCTGTGATTCCGAATGATTCGTTCATCATTCATCAATCTTTCGACATCTTCGTCATCGAAGTCGGCTACCGCATCGGGGTCGAAGTTGGCGAAGGCCTCCTGGAAAGCGGGACGCTTCTTCAGCACTGTCTCCCACGACAGTCCCGCCTGAAATACTTCCAGGCTGAGCCGTTCGAATAGTCCTTGCTCATCGCGCACCGGCATCCCCCACTCGGTGTCGTAGTACTCTCTCAGCAGCTCACTGTGAGCAGCCCATGCCGGTCGAGCCAATCCATCCTCACCGATGATGAGCCCATTGTTTTCCGTGTAGTCCGATCCAATTTTCATCAGTCTTTCCAATCCCCCAATTCCGGTTTGACTTAGCTGAGCACCGCAGCTCTTAATTCTTATGCTTGTGTTGACGCCCAACCAGAGCGCCATACACCAGATCCAGCGTCGGCGTTTCCACTTTCGCCTTCTGCCCCATCCGGCGGATCGCGCCAATCTGGGCATCGAGCTCATTAGCAAGCCCCGCGGTGTAGTCGCGCTGCATCGACGAGGTGTTGTCGTACCCCTGAGCATCAGTAAAGGCCAAGGTCCGCGACACGATGTCCTCTGGCAGCGCGACGCCGCAGGCTCGACCAACTGCCTCGGTTTCTTCAAACATCCGCGTCAAGCTGTCGCGCATTTCCGAACGCAAGTAACCAATCGGACTATCAGCCAGGGCACCTAGTGCACCGAGGTTGGCCACGAACATCGCTTTTGCCCAGATATCGACCCAGATATCCGGGAGCTGTTCGCCACCGAGCCCAGCCGTGAGTAATGCCTCGATAACTTCCCCGACCAGGTCATTAGTGGAGCCATCGAATGTGCCGATGTTCAGGCTCATCGGTCCTGGTCGGAAGGTGACTTCTGCCGGGCCAGTGTGGATAAAGAAACCGCGGATAACACCCGGGAACACCTTGTCCTCACCGAACCGCCCCGCTGCCAAATAAGGGATTTCCACCGAGTTATGGGTGATCACCACTGCTGCACCAGCCGGAACTTGTGGGAAAGGATCGTTGCCCGGCAGCGCCTTGGTTGCCGCAATCACAACATCGACATCGACTCCATCGGCAGTGAGCTCACCCCAGTTGTCGGCTGCCTTGACGGGGATAATGCTGCGTTCCCCGTGCTCGTCGATAAGCGTGAGCCCCACCTCACAAAGACGTGTCAGGGTCTCACCGCGGGCGAGAAAGACGACATCGTAACCAGCTTCAACGAGGCGACCGCCGAACCAGCCTCCGACGGCTCCTACACCTAAAATTCCGATCCTCATAGCTGCCACCTTACGGCTTCCGCACTGCGCGCGAAGTAGGTTGCATGCGGTTGTCCACAGGCAATCCGGGCTATCCCCAAATGTGAAAATTTGGGCTTGAATTACTGCCTTGTCAAAACTATGTAAAGCGGAGTAGGGTCGAAGTCAATAGATATCAACCCAGGGTTGTTACTCTTTCGAGGCAAGACCTGAGGCCCACATTTCGTGGTGCCTCGGGTCTTTTTTGCGTTTAACGGCCCTGTCTACCGTGAAAGAAGGTCACGATGGGATCATCAAAAGATTCCAGCGCGAGGTCAATAGTTGAAAACCTCGGTGGGCCAGGGAACATCACCAGTCTGACGCACTGTGCGACGCGTCTGCGCTTTGAACTCGGTGATGTCTCCAAGATCAACGAGGACAAAATTGACAAGGTGCCGGGCGTGCTCGGCGTCGTTCACCAGGGCGATAACCGCTACCAGGTCATCTGTGGCGGTGGCGTCGAATCGATGTACACGGCAATTAAGCACCTACCGGAAATGAAGGGTGCCGGCGCAGTCGCCACTAAGTCCGACGCAGATGTAAAGGAAGAAGCCCGTTCAAAGGCACGCGGCAAGTACGCGTGGATGGACAACTTCTTCGAGTACCTCTCGGATTCGTTCCGTCCAATCCTGGGCGTGCTGCTCGGCGCATCACTGATTATCGCTATTGCCGCGGTTCTCGACGGCCTCAACATCGTCGACTTCCGCGCTGAGGATAAGTCCGCCACCTGGGTTTTCGTCGATGCCATGTGGCGCAGCGTCTTCTACTTCCTGCCAATCATGGTCGCCTACAACGCAGCGAAGAAGCTGCAGGTAGATCCGTGGCTGGGCGCAGCCATCATGACTGCTCTAATGACGCCGGAGTTTATGAGTCTGCAGGATACCGAGCGCTTCTCGGACACTATCAAGACAGTCAACGAGGAACTCGGTACCGAAAACTTCACCGCCAACATCTTCGGTCTGCCAATGCAGCTCAATGATTACGGCGGACAGGTCTTCGTACCACTAATCATGGTGGCCATCCTGGCAGTGGTTTACCACGGTTTGAAGAAGATCTTCCCGGAGAATGTTCAGATGGTCTTCGTACCGTTTATCTCCATGCTGATTATGATTCCGCTGACCGCCTTCCTCATCGGCCCACTGGGCATCTGGCTTGGTAACGGCATCGGCTCCGGTCTGGCATGGATGAACTCGAACGCACCGTTCGTGTTCGCAATTCTGATCCCGATGCTCTACCCGTTCCTCGTACCGCTTGGCCTGCACTGGCCACTGAATGCGCTGATGCTGGTCAATATCCAGACTCTCGGCTACGACTTCATCCAAGGCCCGATGGGTGCCTGGAACTTCGCCTGCTTCGGAGCAACTGCCGGTGTGCTGGTTCTTTCCATGCGCGACCACGACACTCAGATGCGCCAAACTGCAACGGGTGCACTCGCTGCCGGTCTCTTCGGTGGTATCTCCGAGCCGTCCCTCTACGGTATTCACCTGCGCTTTAAGAGGATCTACCCACGCATGCTGCTCGGTTGTTTCGCCGGCGGTCTGACCATCGCCATCCTCTCCGCCCCGTACGGTGGCGTGACAACCAACGCCTTCGTCTTCACCTCCCTGATCACCACCGTCGTGTTCAAGCCGATGTGGGTCTACCTAATCTCCATCGCTGTGGCGTTCTTCGTTGCCATGTTCGCCATCATTCTCACCGACTACCGCACGCCGGAAGAGAAGGCGGAGGCCGCACACGCCGCAGAGCTTGACGACGAGCCCAGCGACGACACCCCGCGTGCTTCGAGCAACTCCGATTCCGCTCCGGCGGAGGCTTCCAGCGACAACGGTGCCAACGTCGAGGCTGCCGCACCGGCTGCTGTGGCTGCTGGCATCGGTGGCATCGCAACTGCCGTTGATACCAAACCTGTACAGGTTCAGGCCCCGGTTGCCGGTGAGGTTGTCAGCCTTGCCGAGGCCGGCGACGCGGTCTTTGCCTCCGGTGCTCTCGGTGACGGTGTCGGTATCAAGCCGACCAGTTCTACCGTGGTCGCACCCGTATCGGGCACGCTGATGACTGTGGCAAAGACCGGTCACGCCTTCGGCATCAAGACCGATGACGGTGTAGAGGTACTCGTCCACGTCGGTATCGACACTGTCAAGATGGCCGGTGAAGGCTTCGATGTCCAAGTTTCCAAGAAGCAGCACGTCGAGGCCGGCGATGTTCTTGCCGAGGTCGATTTCGACAAGGTCAAGGAAGCTGGTTACCCAACCACGACACTGATGACCATCACCAATACCAAGAAGCTGAACAAGGTCTCCCCGGTCACCGGCATCTCCGTCCAAGCCGGCGACATGGTCATCGAAGTTCAGCCATAATTGATTTCTAGAAGGCATACCGGCCTGAAATCCCTCAACTTATGGAGGAGTTCACGGTTACCGACATGGAAATCCTGAGAGTATTCAATAACAACGTGGTCCTGGCCAAGGACGCTACCGGTGAAAAAATCCTCACCGGCCGCGGCATTGGCTTCAAGGCCCGCCCGGGACAGTCGGTTGATTCGAGCAAAGTTGTTCGCGTCTTTGTCCCCGCGGAAGGCCGCGATCCGGACTATATTGCCACGATGCTCACAGAAATTCCGCTGGCTCACATCACCCTTGTGACCGATGCGGTAACCGCAGCCGGCCTGCCGGAATCAATGACGAAGAACGCTTCCCTCCTTGTGGCGTTGGCCGATCACATTGGTTTCGCCATCATGAGGGCAGCTAACGGGCAGCGCGCCGATTACCCACTGCTCGCAGAAGTCAGCCAACTTTATAGTGAAGAATACGCGCAGGCGCAGGCAATTTTGTCGTATATCAATCGCGCCCTCAATGACCGTCGTATAGCGCCATTACCCCGCTCAGAAGCGGTGGCGATTACGTTACACCTGGTCAATGCCGGTTTTTCCACGGGTGATTTGAGCTTCACCTACACCATGACAGGCATGCTGCAGCAGCTGCTCGCAATCATTGAAAGTGATTTTGGCATCGCACTGGAGCCAGAGACTGTCAATGTGGGGCGCTTCATCACGCACCTGCGCTACCTGTTCGTCCGGATCGCCAAGCATGAGCAGTTGAAAGATCACTCCTCCGCTATTGGCCGGGCTATCCGTGACTCCGCCCCAGAGGCGTTTCGCTGCGCACAGCGCATCTCCGCAGTCATTGAACTGCGTCTGGGGGCGGGGTTGACGGAAGACGAAGTTTCCTACCTCACCCTGCACATTGCACGCATCGTGCAGGCAGCGGCTGTATCTCCCACCGCCTCCAGGGCTTCCCGGAGCGTGCGCGACGTTGATGCTAAGCAAGCACCAACGAGCGATGCACCAGCGGGCGGCGCACCCGCGGTGGGGTGTACAGGCACTGTGCCTGAGTCAGAAAATTTCACATATTCGACCCGAAAGGATTCAACCATGATTACTCGTACCGCTACCATCGGTTCCTCCGTAGGCCTGCACGCTCGCCCGGCTTCCCTGTTCACTCAGGCTGCCGCTGAGTACGACTACGACATTGTCATTTCCCTTGACGACGAAGAGGCCGATGCCGCTTCGATTCTGGAGGTCATGACTCTCGGCGCTAAGCATGGTGACGAAGTTACGCTCAGCTGCGAGGACGACTCCGCGACTGCAGCTCTGGACGAGCTTGCTGCGATGCTCGAGCGCGACCTGGATGCCGAGTAAGCCCAGCTAAAACACTCCTGGATAACACCACGGCACACCACGCCCGACGAGTATCCCCGCAGAGGTCCCGAAAAGGAGATCGGAAGCAATGAACGAGCAGCACACTGTCATCTATGGCATCGGTGTCTCGACCGGTACGGCCAGCGCTGAAGTAGTAAAGGTACTCCCCGCTCCGGGAGTTGATACCAAAGAGCCGTCGTCGACCGATCCTGTCGCCGATGGTGAGCGTGTCCGCGAAGCGATGGCCAACGTCGCAGAGTCGCTGAAGAAGCAGGCTGAGCACTCCAGCCCGAAGGCACGTCCGATTCTGGAGGCCACCGCGCAACTGGCTTCCGATAGGGCGCTCGCCAAGGCTGTGGTGAAGAAACTCAAGGCGGGCTCCGGTGTCACCCAGGCCGTTCACGATGCCGTTGAGGACTACGCGCAGCTCCTTGCAAGTCTCGGTGGCTACATGGCTGAACGTGTAACCGACCTCTACGATGTTCGCGACCGCACGATTTGCGAGCTGCGTGGCCTGCCAAAACCGGGCGTCCCGGATGTCACCACCCCAACTATCCTGCTTGCCGACGATCTCGCGCCCGCCGAAACCGTGGGTCTTGACCCCGAGTTGGTCGTAGGCATCGCCACCGCTGGTGGCGGGCCGACCAGCCACACGGCTATCCTCGCAGCACAGCTGGGCATTCCGGCCGTCGTTAAGGCGAAGGGCGTCATGGAACTTGGGGCCGGTACCTTTGTCGCCATTGACGGTGGCGCCGGTGAGGTGATTGCGAATCCGACCGCCGATGAGGTCGCCGAGTTGGAAGAGCGCGCTCGACGCCGGGAAGCTGCCCTGTCGCAGTCTGTGGGCGCAGGCAAGACCGCTGATGGTTACCCGGTGAATCTGCTGGCCAACATTGGTACGGCGGAAGATGGTGAGTCTGCGGCAGCGCAGGATAATGAGGGCACCGGCCTGTTCCGTACTGAGTTCCTTTTCCTCGACCGAGACAAGGCTCCGAGTTTGGAGGAACAAACGGAAACCTACACTCGTGTGCTGAAGGCATTCGGTGAGCGACGGGTGGTTGTGCGCACACTGGATGCGGGTGCGGATAAGCCGCTGAGCTTTGCCGACCTAGGCGAGGAAGAAAACCCGGCGCTGGGTCGCCGCGGACTGCGTCTGTCGCAGGCTCGGGAAGATTTGCTGGATACGCAGCTGGATGCACTCGCCGCTGCATTTGACGCCACCGGCCGCAAGGCTGACCTGCGGGTTATGGCTCCGATGATCGCAACGGTCGAAGAAACAAAGTGGTTTGCGGACAAGGCACGGGAGCGTGGTCTGCCGAAGGTCGGCATCATGATTGAGGTCCCCGCAGCAGCAATTCGCGCGAAGCAGCTGCTGTCCATTGTGGACTTTGCCTCCATTGGTACTAACGACTTGTCGCAGTACACTATGGCGGCCGACCGTATGCAGGGGGCTCTGGCGGATCTGCTTTCCCCGTGGCAACCAGCGGTACTGCAAATGATTAAGTCCGCATGCAAGGGCGGCAATGCTACCGGCAAGCCCATTAGTGTCTGCGGTGAAGCCGGCGGTGACCCGCTGCTGGCACTGGTCCTGGTGGGCCTCGGCGTGAGCTCGCTGTCCATGGCTTCCAAGAAAGTGCCGGCCGTCCGCGCCGCTCTCCGCCTCCACGACCGCGCTACCTGCCAGCAGATGGCAGCATACGCTGTCGATGCCGAAACTGCGGCCGATGCGAAGGCCGCAGTGACCGCGCTGGTGGATCCGAAGGTGAAGGATCTGCTGTAGAGCGACGGAATTAGTACTAAGCCTGGCGTACACACGCAGTCAGCGTAAATGTGTGTGCCAGGCTCTTTCTCTTTTGTTCGCTGCCCCATTCCAGGCAGCAAACTTTCTGGGAATTTTCTTGATTTTCCCTCTCTCGAACGCCCCATTAGGATAAATAGAGTGCCTTCGTCAGCACCACCAACGCCGTCGAAGCCCCTTAATAATTCAAATAAAGACGGCTCATACAAGCCGCAACTCAATTCACGCATCAGGCTCCACCCAGCCCGTGAAAATTCACAATTTCACATTAAAAGTGTCAGTTTTCGACATCGTGGCCCTTCATCTACAGGGGCACGCGAACTGCAATTGGGCTGCTGTAACGGGCGTTTGCGCCACCACAGCACCGGCAACAACGGCGTCGCCACAGCAGCATGCAGCATCGCCCTTGACCTTACGGGCGACACTAATTTAGAAAGAACACAATTCTCATGACCAAGTCGAGCGGAGTGGAGTCCCCGAAGTCTTTCGCTTCCATTATCGTTGTTACAGCTCTCATGCTGTTTTCGATGTTCTTCGGCGCGGGCAACCTTATCTTCCCGCCGAAGCTCGGAGTGGATTCCGGTACCAACTTTGGCCCCTCAATCACCGGCTTCCTGCTCACCGGTGTGGCATTGCCAGTTCTGGCCATCATCGCCATTGCCATTTCAGGCAACAACCTGCGTGACTTAGCGTTCCGCGCGGGCCGCATCTTTTCCCTGGGCTTCCCGGTAATCGCATACCTTTCCATCGGTGCTTTCTACGCTCTGCCGCGTACCGGTGCTGTGTCGTACGAAACTGGTGTCCAGCCGATTTTCGGCAGTGATTCGCTGGCCGCCGCTGCGGCCTTCTACTTCGTTTTCTTCGGTATCGCCTTAGCATTGGCGTGGAATCCGAATGAAATTGTGTCCAAACTGGGCAAGATTCTCACCCCGGCTCTGCTTATTCTCTTGGTTGTGTTGGTTGGAATGTCCGCATTCAAATTCGATGCCGCTCCGGCTACGCCAACTGAGAAGTACTCCTCTACCCCCTTTGCCTCCGGCCTAGTCGAGGGCTACCTCACCATGGACTCCATCGCCGGCCTGGCATTCGGCATCATTGTCATTTCTTCCCTCCGCGTCAGCGGTGTCCCAGAGGGCAAGCGTATGGTTCGCGGCACAATGATCTCAGGCCTGTTCGCCGGCATTTTGCTGGCCATCATCTACTTGGGCCTGGGCTATATCGGCCAGGTGCTGCCGAATGCCGCCTCCTTCGATAACGGCTCGGGCATTCTCGCGGAGGCTTCCAAACAGGCCATGGGTCAGGGCGGTCAGGTCGTCTTCGGTCTCATCGTTCTGCTCGCATGTATGACCACGGCTGTCGGCCTGATTGCCGCCACCAGTGAATTCTTCAACCTGCTGCTTCCGGGGATCAGTTACAAGGCCTGGGCCATTATCTTCACGGTCATGTCCTTCGCAATGGCAACACAGGGGCTGTCTCAGGTATTGGCGATTGCCGCGCCGATTATCACCTTTATTTACCCGCCGGCTATCACGCTGATCGCACTGACTCTTCTCGACCCGGTCATTTCCTACTCCTTCAAGCTGCATTACACCTACCGCCTGGGCGTCTGGGTTGCCACCATCTGGTCGGGTATCTCAGTACTCTCCGGTTTGGGTGTCGGCGGTTCTGCGTTGGCGGACTTCCTCAGTCTCGTACCTGGTCAGGCCATCGAGTTCGGATGGTTCCTGCCGACTCTGGCAGCGACGGTGATTGGTTACGCAATTGACGTCGTCACGCGAAAGCAGCGCGCAAATCGCCCGGCGAGTGTGCTTGCCGACGCGGCCGTTGCAGAAGAGGTAGCCGAAAAGGCGTAAAACCACACCCGGTTATTTGCGTTGCATAACGTAAATACCGCACGCTAGAAAAGTAATTTCCATCCGAACAAGGATTGACTATGAGTACCCGAATGCGTTTTACGCAAACGCTCCTATTCCGCGTTATTGTCGCGATTATTCTGGGCATTGTCTGCAGCTTTTTCTTCCCAGAATGGCTGGCTCGAATTTTTGTCACTTTCAATGGCCTCTTTGGTAACTTCCTGGGCTTCTTTATCCCGGTGCTGATTTTTGCCCTCATCACGCCGGCAATTGCCAGCCTGGGACGCGGCGCCGGAAAGTGGCTGGGGATTACCACTGCTATCGCCTACGGCTCGACGGTGTTTTCGGGTCTATTGGCCTACGCCGCCACCCAGGGGCTCTACCCTTGGCTGCTCGGCGCTGACCAAGCCGGCGCATCGGTGGATATTGATGAGGGCGCGCTGGAGAGCTTCTTCAATGTGGAGATGCCACCGCCGTTTGACGTCATGACCGCCCTACTGCTGGCTTTCACAGTCGGTGTGGCGATGACCACCGTGAAGTCGGACTCGCTCTACCGCGGTGCGACGCAGCTGCGCGACGTGATTATGAAGATCATCTCGGCGTTTATCATCCCGCTGCTGCCGATTTACATCTTCGGCATGTTCCTGTCTATGGGCATGAACGGCAACCTGACCACGACGCTGTCGATGTTCTTCAAGGTGCTGGTTCTGGCCGTCATCGGAACCGTGCTCCTGTTGGCTATCCAGTTCTCTATCGCAGGTGCCATCGCGGGCCGCAGCCCGTGGACGTCCCTGAAGAATATGCTTCCGGCCTACGCCACTGCACTGGGCACGTCGTCCTCGGCCGCTACCATTCCGGTGACGTACAAGGCCGCGCTGAAGAATGGTGTCTCGGAGAAGGTCGCTGGCTTTACCGTGCCGCTGTGCGCGACCATTCACCTGGCCGGTTCGATGATGAAGATCACGCTGTTCGCGTTTGCGGTGATGTTCATGGCGGACAAGCCGCTTTCGCCGGGCATGGCCATCGGCTTCATTCTCACTTTGGGTATCACCATGATTGCTGCTCCGGGCGTTCCGGGTGGCGCAATTATGGCTGCGGTCGGTGTGCTGCAGTCCATGCTGGGCTTCGATCAGGAGCAGGTCGCTTTGATGATCGCCGCCTACATCGCCATCGACTCCTTCGGTACCGCATGTAATGTCACGGGTGACGGTGCAATTGCCATGATTGTTAACCGCTTTGCCAAGGATGATGTCATCGACCGTTCCGAAGAGCTCAGCTTCGATGCTGAAGAGGCCAATTCCGCATCTTCAGCAACCGAGGCCTAACAGGCTTCGGTGCATATGTAAAAATTAAAGAAAACATCCACCGGTCAACCCCGTCGCAAACTTTCAAAAGGCCTTCTTATGGGTCGATGCGGCGGGTGTTGGCATACATGTAAGGGGCCCGCCTTGGACTTCATTTCGACTCGCGACCCAGAGCGCACGCCGCACAAGTTCTCAGACATTCTCCTGGGAGGTCTCGCTAACGACGGTGGCCTCTACCTGCCGGTCGAGTACCCTCAGGTTGACGATGCCACTTTGACGCGTTGGCGCTCCGTGCTTGTCGACGACGGTTACGCAGCCTTGGCTGCAGAGGTCGTCAGCCTTTTTGTGGACGACATTCCACTGGAGGATTTGCGCGGTATCTGCGCACGGGCGTACACCTACCCGAAGTTCTCCGATCCGAATATTGTGCCGGTGACGAAACTGGAAGATCAGCTCTACATCGGTCACTTGTCCATGGGCCCCACAGCGGCGTTCAAGGACATGGCGATGCAGCTTCTCGGTGAGTTCTTCGAGTATGAGCTGGCTCGTCGTGGCGAGACCCTGAATATCCTCGGCGCCACCTCTGGTGACACGGGTTCCTCGGCCGAGTACGCAATGCGCGGCCGTGAGGGAATCAGCGTGTTCATGCTTACTCCGGCTGGTCGAATGACAGCTTTCCAGCAAGCTCAGATGTTTGGTCTGCAGGATGCCAACATTCACAACGTCGCCCTCGACGGTGTCTTCGATGATTGCCAGGACATCGTTAAGGCGGTCTCCGGTGACTTGGATTACAAGGCCAGCCGCCACATTGGCGCAGTCAACTCCATCAACTGGGCTCGCCTGATGGCTCAGATCGTGTACTACGTCTCCTCGTGGATTCGTGTCACTGGCGGCAACGGCGCTGAAGCCGATAACGCGCAGAAGGTCAGCTTCAGTGTGCCGACCGGCAACTTCGGTGATATCTGCGCCGGCCATATTGCACGTCAGATGGGTGTGCCAATTGACCGCCTGATCGTGGCTACCAATGAAAACGATGTCTTGGATGAGTTCTTCCGCACGGGTGCCTACCGCGTGCGCAGTGCTGCGGAGACGCAGGCTACCTCTTCCCCATCGATGGATATCTCCCGCGCGTCTAACTTCGAGCGTTTCATCTTCGACCTGCTGGAACGCGATGCTGAGCGCACTGCAGACCTCTTTGGTGTCAAGGTCAAGGAGGGCGGCTTCTCTCTTACTGCTGATCCGATCTTCCCGGAGGCTTCTGCCCAGTACGGTTTCCTCTCCGGTCGCTCGACTCACGCTGACCGCGTCGAAACCATCAAGGACTGCTGGGAGCGCCTAGAGGTCATGGTCGATCCGCACACCGCTGACGGCATCCACGTCGCCCGCGGCTTGGTAGACCAGGTATCCACCCCAATTGTCTGTCTGGAGACTGCCCTGCCGGTAAAGTTCTCCGAGACCATCCTGGAGGCCACCGGACGCGAGCCGGATTGCCCGGAGCGTTTCGCGGACATCATGAATGCCCCGCGCCGCGTCACCGAGCTGCCGAATGATGCCGATGTGGTGAAGAAGTTCATCGACGACAACGTGGCTTAAAACCGGACAGAGCCCAACGTCACCCCCATCCGCGCAGCAACGATGTGGAATAGTGCCCTCTTTTTTAAGGGCAAACAGCATTATCTTGGGCTATAGGGCTGTTATTACCCCCGTGATTACCTCACAATTGTTCACATGAGTTTCACTCGAGTTAATAGCCGTCCTATGCCCCACGCGCCCGTTTCTTCCCCGCAGGAAGGTTCCCAAAAGACCACAACGGTCTCGCGGGCGCTGGCCGACACACTGGCCCAGCACTGCGACCACTGCTTCGGTCTCATCGGCAACGCGAACTCCCACTTCACGTCAGCCCTTACTGAATCGGGATTCGGCTACTCCTCCGTCCGACACGAATCGGCTGCTGTGGGTGCCGCCGATGCCTTTCACCGCGCAGGCGGAGGGCTTGCTATCGCGACCGCCACTTGCGGCGCAGGATTCACCAATGCGCTAACCACTCTGGCCGAGGCTCGAGTAGCCCGTATTCCGCTGATTTTTGTCGTCGGCACGCACCCGGAACGCCCACGTCCCTTTGACCTCAATCAGGCGGCGCTCCTCGACGCCCTCGACGTCTGTCATCGCACCGTCACTCCCGAGTCCGCGCTTGACGACGCAAACTTTGCGGTCCAGCACGCACTGAGTTCTCGGCAGCCTGTTGTGCTGCTGCTCCCCTATGACATCCAAGAAGCACCGATAACGGCATCTGCGTCTGAAACACAGTCGACGAATCAGGAGCATCTACACACCGGCCGACCAGAATGGTTGGAGTCAACTGTCACGTCGCTGGCAGAGGAACTGCAGACTGCCCGTCGCCCACTCATTATCGCTGGTAGAGGTGTGCTGCTCTCTGATACCGCAGACCTAGTCCGCCGCATCGGGGACAGTGTGGGGGCACTGTTTATGCACTCAGCGATGGCTCGTCATGTGCTTTCCAGTCCGTGGCAGATTGGCACCGTGGGCGGTTTTGCGCATGCGTGGCAGGTGGAGCTAGCTCGACAGGCCGATGTGGTGCTGTTCCTGGGAGCAAGCTTCAACGCTTTCCAAAACCGTGGCGGCAACATGTTTGCACCGGACGCGAAGATTATCCAGGTTGTCGACGAGCCCCATCCTGCCGCTCAGCCGTCGGTGACACCGTTATTGGCTAAGTTGGAGGAACTTCTGCCCGTACTGGCAGAGCAGCTGGAGAAGCCCCGGGGATCGTCGTCAAGCACATGGCGTGCGGAGTTGAAGACACTGCCGACGACAGCGGAGGTCGAATCACTGACGTGCGCGGATGGCCGGTTGGATCCGCGGGCGTGCCTGCAGTATCTGAATCGTGTCCTGCCCAATCAGCGCGCTGTGTGTACCGACGGTGGCCATTTCCTGGGGTGGGTTCCGAAGTATCTCGATGTGCCTGGTCCGCAGCAGCAAGTGATTGTGGGCACGGCGATTCAGTCAATTGGTTTGGGCATGGGGTCGCTTGTCGGCCTCGCGGCGGCGCGGCCCGAGGACTATTGCGTGCTAGTCGCCGGCGACGGTGGCGGCACGATGGGCATTGCGGATTTACCTGCGGCGATCGAGCAGCTGCGGCGTGGGCGTGGCGGTTGCGTGGTGTTCATTAACGATGCTGCCTACGGCGCGGAGCTGCATCAGTTTGGCGATGTCGGGTTGGACACCTCGTCGATGGAGATTGCCGACTACGACTTCGCCGCAGTCGGGCGTGCCTATGGCGCCCACGGTTTCAGTGTCGGCACACCTGAGGACTTTGCCCAGCTCGACGCCTATTTCCATGACGTGTCCAACTCCGCTGAGGCTTCCGTCGCCGTAATTGATTTCAAGGTCTCACGGCTGGTGGTTGCGGACTTCGTGAAGGAAGTTCTGGCAAAGGCACAAAGGTAGTTTGTCGCGGGCATAATCGGGGGTCGCCTAGACCCCCGGTTCAACCCCACTTCAGGCCGGTTGGTTGATGGGGTCTACAATGTGGCGAGTGGTAAAGCAGTGTAACGGTAAAGATCAGATTTCATCAACAGATCAGCCCGCCACCACAATGGCAAAGGACCCGCGCGAGCACGTCACTGGCCGCGCGGTTGCCGTCTGGCTGGCTGCGCTGATTACCTACATCGTTGCCATCGTCGGCCGCACCTCCATGGGTGTCGCTGGCGTCGAGGCGCTCGATCGCTTCCATATCAACGCCTCCCAACTCGCGCTGTTCACAGCCGTGCAGGTTGGCGTCTACGCCCTGGCGCAGATTCCGACGGGCATCATCATTGACCGCGTCGGCGCCAAGAAAACCATGGTCGTCGGCGCACTGATCATGGCGCTGGGCCAGGTCATCATCGCGTTTACGACATCGTATCCGCTGGCTGTCATCGCTCGTGTATTCATCGGCGCCGGCGATGCCACCGCCTTCCTCGGTGCGATGCGACTGCTTCCCGCATGGTTCCCGCTGCGTGTCACTCCGCTGTTCACGCAGCTCACGGCTGGTCTTGGCCAGCTCGGCCAGTTCATCTCTGCGGTCCCGTTCCTCGCGATTCTGCACGCCGCGGGGTGGGTGCCCGCGTTCTTGTCGCTGAGCACCGCAGGTCTTCTCATCGCCATCGTGGGCATGATCGCGCTTGCCGACGTCCCGGAGAACTCCTCCACGGTAAAGATGTCACTTCGTGAACGCCGCGCTGCCAAAAAGGCCGCGAAGACGGCTGCTGATGGCGGAGCCCCTGCCGTAGCCGATGAGAAACTGACTATCGGCCAGACGCTCAAGATTGTCACTACCCACCCGGTGTGCTGGCAGGGTTTCTTCACTCACTGGACTGGTTTGATGCATCAGTGCATCTTCACATTGCTGTGGGGCATGCCTCTGATGATGCTGGGTATGGGTCTTAAGCCCTCCGAGGCCAGTGTGGTGCTGGTCATTAACACGCTGTCAGTAATTATCGCCGGGCCGTTGATGGGTATGGTCTCGGCACGCACCGGCCGCGACCGTATCAAGGTTGTGGTCGCAATCGCGTTTATCAACATGGCCGTCTGGATTGTGTTCCTGGCACCGAGCAACCCACCAGCATACTGGGCAATTATTGTGGTCAACATCCTAATGGCCGGTCTTGGCGCGATGTCCAACTTCGGTTTCGACTCAGTGCGCGAAGAGGTCGATCGAAAGGTACTCGCGACCGGCACTGGGCTGGCGAATATGGGCGGTTTTGTCGCCACCATGCTCGCAGCACAAGGTGTCGGCTTCCTGCTGGATATTGCAGCTCCCGATGGAAACTACACCTGGGAGACCTTCCGCATTGGCTGGTTGGCTGTCGTCGGTGTGTGGGCGATTGGTTTCGTTGGCCTACTGGTCGCAAAGCGTGCGGCGGCACGCTTTGTCGCCCAGCAGAGCCGTTTTGAGCTGGAACCTACTGAGTAGGAACTATAGGAAGCCGAGAGACAGAGCGGCTAGAACAGCGAAAGCTGCTCTGGCCCTTCCAGGCCCTCCGAGTCGTCCGAGTCCTCCGCTTGCTCGGAGGAGCCTGCGTGGCCGCTATCCTCCGTGCGTTCACTGCCATCAGTCTGAGCACCATGAGAAATGCGCTCACCGGTGTCAGTTTCGGGGGCTGCGTTCTCCGGGACGTCGTCAAGCGAAGGCGTTGGTGTAACGGCCTCACGCTCATACATTTCCTGTAGCTTCTCGGTCTTGGTAATACGGACTAGTTCGGCGTAGATGACCAGCTTCATAGAACTATTGACCAGTGGTCCCAGCTGGGAAAACAGGACATCGACATCACCGTCAACCGCGAGGCATGCGCGACGCAGGCTCTCCTCGGAAATAATCCAGCGGGAGGTTTCCGCGCAGGTTTCGCGGTCGCCGATGAAGTCCAATGCGAGGGCAACCTGGTTGCTGGCGACGCCATCCAGTGTGGCAGCCAGGCGCTCGTTAGGTGCGGCATCCTTGAACAGGCGGGCAATCTGGACTGCTTCCGCCGTCGGCACCTGGCCAGCGGCATACTCAGCGATGAGTTCGGCCATACGCTGAGCACCGACGTGCTGATCCGTCAGCCAAATGTCGTGCAAGGCATACATGATAGCCATGGCCTGCCAGGAGGCGTGCCCTTGGTAGAGAATGCCCAAGATGCCGGCCTGCTCCAGCAGCCAACCGACCATCGCTTCCCCATCAGCGCCGTTGCGAGCGCAGAGGTTGTCGACATTCCAAGCCATATGCCCTTCGACGCAGCAGCCATAGAACTTCTGGTCTTCCTCCAGCTGCGCGGCCAGCGACACTACTTCGCGTGCGGCATACGGGTAGCCGTAGGCAAGGGTGGCATGCGACAAATCATCGACGCCCATAGTCACCCACGGAAACTCGCCGTGCCACGGACCGCGACCAACGAGGAAGCCCGCCGCGAGATACGCCCATCGGGTCGAGGCATCCGCGTTGTACCAGTACTGCAGTGCGCGTGGAGTCGGATGCCCGCTGTCAGCGTGAATCAATCCGGCGTTGACCAGCATCTCGACGATCCAGGGCGCCGCGAAAGCACTCGCACCTATTGATGCTGCGAAGTCCTGAATCCACAGCAGGCTCGATTCCTCATACATGTGCAACGGGTCCTTCAGACGCCCGTCGCCGCTGCCCGCAGCATCCATAAACGCCGAAGCAAACGCCACCGCAGCCACCGAAGCTTCGGTTAATTCCCTCGACTGCAGCGTTGCCGGGAAAGACTCCGTCGGATGGGGCTTACGAATCGACCACATGTCGCCCTTGAGCGCCAACGCGACTGCACCCACCAGGCGGGCAACCACTGTCGATTCGGTGCGTGCTTCCGATTCTTGCTCGGATACCGGCATCGCCGGTTCTTCTAGCACAGTCAGCAGCAGACGCTCTTCGGCCCAGCGCACCGCGTCGGCACGCAGTTCAGACCACATGTAGGAGGGCAAGTACTTCTCGTCGGTTGCCATCCAGCGCAGCTCATTGCGAATATCCACCGGAGCTGTCATCACCAGAGCCCGCACCTTCACCGGATCGCAGAGGAAGCCTGCAATTTGCTCCACCTGGCGAGCCTGCAAATTTCGCACCGTTAAATCGCTGGCGCTCAGTGCTCGCGATGTGCCCTCTCCCGGAGCGTTATACGGCTCCAGCCCCATGCGCTCCATACGGCGACTCAGCACATCCGCTGGCATATTCGCCACCAAGTCGGCGACGCGGAAGCTGAGGCTCGGTTCCGCCGGGAACACCTCCGAAATATGTGGCGGCACATGCCACACACCCGCCGGTTCCTCCCACACGAGCCCCTGACGCTGGCCACGGCGTAGCACATGCTCAAGCTGCTGCTTGCCGACGCGACGACGCTTGCGGTCAACACCCTTCGGCGTATCGTGCGCCATCACGTCCGCATCCGATGCCCAATAGGCCACTTCCGTGAGGGTATCCAGCGATGCGGAGTCCTCCAGAATATGAACCAAGTGGGCCACATCGAGAACATCGGGATCACAAAAAGACAGCGCCGTATGCGCTGAATCCTGTGACATCAGCAATTCCACCGCCTCTTGCCCAGCAGCTGAAGTGTCAGCTGCTGGACACGTGCGGCTCAATAGAAAACGCAGGTCAGTGCCATCGAGGTTGAGAATGAAATCCTCATACCTAGGGCGTACCGAGTAATCGACGTTGCGTTCCATAGCCCACCATTATGCCCGGTCGCCGTGCTAAGACAAAGGCTGCACCCCGCTGCCACATAATCAGCCTCGCAGCGAGGTTCGGCAGACCTCTGCCCGGTCTACTCGTGGTCGGGGTTCTCCTCACCCCAAAACACGCGGTTGACGACACGGCTGGAGTGACGAGTCAGACGCAAATAATGCTCAATAAAACCGTTGGAATCCGATGCTTCCCACCCCGCCGCACCGGCGACCTGAGTCAGCTGACGCCCCGGCTGTGGCAGCTGATCCGTGCGCTTACCACGCGTGAGCACCAGCGCATTGCGAGCATTCGTCGCCATCAGCCAGGCATCCCGAAGCGCATCGGTATCCTCCGCATCTAGAATTCCGCGGTCTTGCAGCACTTCCAGACACTCCAGCGTCGAAGTGTTGTGCAACTCCGGCACTTCGTGGGCATGCAGCATGATCAGCAGCTGCACAGTCCATTCAATATCGGTCAGTGCACCGGAACCGAGTTTGGTGTGGGTACGGCGATCAGCTCCGCGAGGCAGTCGCTCGGAATCAACACGCGCCTTCATACGGCGGACATCGCGGACCATCTTGGCATCAGCTCCGCCCTGTGGGTACCTCAACGGATCGATGGCCTTGAGGAAGCGGGTGCCCAGGTCTTTATCGCCGGCAATCCAGGTAGCACGTAGCAGTGCCTGAATCTCCCAGGTTTCACCCCAGCGCTCGTAGTAGGTCACATAGGAATCCAGAGTCCTGACAATCGGGCCCGAGCGTCCTTCTGGACGCAGGTCCACGTCAACCTCCAATGGCGGGTCCTGGCTTGGCTTTGCCAGCCGACGACGCAACGAGTCACAAATCCTGGTTGCCCACTTGACCGCCTCGGAATCGTCGACAAGCGGCGTTCCATCGGCGTCCTTGCGGGGTTCACAGATGAACATCACATCGGCATCGGAGCCGTAGCCCAGCTCAGCACCGCCGAGCCGCCCCATACCAATCACGGAGATAACGCCCGGGACCTCCGAGTCAGGATGCTCCAGCGACCACGCACGGATTTCAGCGGCGAGGGCAGCTTCGAGCACGTTGTCCCACACCATCGACAGAGAGTGACAGACCTCTTGCACATCCATCAGCCCGAAGAGATCCGCGGAGGCAATGCGCGCGAGCTCCGCACGGCGCAACGCACGTGCCACGCCAATGGCCTTAGCGGGACTGTTGTGACGGGCAGCCGCTGCGACCAGCGCACGCCCGACTGCATCGGAGTCGGTATTCAGTAGCTTCGGCCCGGACGCACCGTCGCCGAACCGTTTAATTACGTCCGGTGCACTCATAATCAGATCAGACGCGTACGGCGAAGAACCGAGCGCACGCATCAGCCGCTGGCCGACGACCCCCTCATCGCGCAGCGTACGCAGGAACCACGTTTCGTCGTGGAGCTTCTCAGAGAGCTTGCGATAATTGAGCAGACCCGCGTCGGGATCTGACGTCGACGATAACCACTCCATCAGCGTCGGTAGCAGCATCGCCTGAATACGCGACTTGCGCGAGGTCCCCGCCGCCAGCGCAGAAAGATGCTCGTAGGCGCGATCCGGGTACTGATAGCCCAGCGCGGCCAGCTGGCGCTTTGCCGCATCGGCCGATAGCTGCAGGGTTCCAATGTCCTGCTCCACCACGGAGTTCAGCAGTGGACGGTAGAAAAGCTTGTTGTGGAGGGAGCGAATCTGTGAGCTGGCCAGTCGAACCTGCTTGGCCAGCGGTTTGCTGGCATCGGTGCCGCCCTCACCGACGATGCCAGAGGCCCGACCGAGCCACTGAAGAGCTTCGGTGTCGTCCTCGGCAGGCAACAAATGCGTCCGCCGCATCTTCTGCAGCTGCAGGCGGTGCTCCAGTAGACGGACGAACTCGTAGGCGTTAATCAGCGCGGCACCGTCTTCGCGACCGATGTAGCCAGCCTCGACAAGTGCGTCGAGCGCCATCACAGTTGGCAGCACGCGGAGGCTATCGTCATAGCGACCATGGACCAGCTGCAGCAGCTGCACCGCGAACTCGACATCGCGCAGTCCACCGCGACCGAGTTTGAGCTCTCGGTAGCGAAGCTCTTCAGGGACGTTTTGGACCACGCGGGCGCGCATACGTTGAACATCGTCGACAAAGGATTCCCGCTGAGAGGCGGTCCACACCATCGGGGCTAGAGCATCGATATATTCGCGGCCCAGCTCGACATCGCCCGTCATCGGCCGCGCCTTCAGTAACGCCTGGAACTCCCAGGTTTCGGCCCAACGCTTGTAGTAGGCGACGTGGGAATCCACCGTGCGTACAAGCGCACCTGATTTGCCCTCCGGGCGGAGATTCGCGTCGACCTCAAAGAAGCAGTGACAAGAAATCCGGATAAATTCACTGGCCAAACGGGTGGCTCGGGCATCCGCCGGTTCTGCGACGAATATGACATCCACATCGGAGATGTAGTTCAGCTCTTCCGCACCGCACTTACCCATGGCGATTACGGCCAGGCGTGTTGAGACCGGCGACGAAGGAAATACCTGTTGCACCGCGACCGAGAGCGCAGCCGTCAACGCCGCATCAGCCAGATCACTGAGTGCCTCCGAGACCTGACGAAATGGGACTTGTGGCTGTCCCGGACGGCGAGGGCCCCGTGGGTACGTGCCAGCCAAGTCGTAGCACGCAATACGCATAATCAAATCGCGATAGGCGCACTGCATCGCAACTTCCGCCTCACGGCCGGTGAGCTTCGCACGGTATAAACCGGGGCCTTCGAGCGTGGCGGGCGCAACGACGGGCTTGCGATACTCCGGATCCTCCTGCTTTTCCAGGCTGGCCTCATCAGTGAGTTCGATGGCCTCTGGCACAGCACCGACGCTGGAAAGCATCTCGCGGAACATGTCCGCCTCAGTTGGGAGCTCAGCTTGGAGCAGAACCCACTTTTCTGGGTGTGCGACCAGGTGATCGCCCAGTGCACTCGAGCCGCCGAGCAGCGCAAACATACGCGTACGCAGCGGCACCTGCTCGCGCATGGCTTCATCTAGACCGGACCAGGTGGCCCAGCCCTCCAGCTTTCCCTGCTGCTCCAGCTCGTCGAGAGCGCCTTTCAGCCGCACTAGCGCCATGAGCGCCAGCTTGGGATCGCTGGCTCCGGCAAGCCCCCACAACAGGTGTAGGGACTCCTCGTTGTACCACCCCAAATCTTCCAGGTCAGCGCGCGTCCGATCGTCGTTACGCAAGCCCAGCGCTGCGGGCCGCGGCACTGATTGGCGGGATGTGCGAGGTCGATTCATCACCATTGAAACTGGTCACCCAAAAAACAAATTAAAGACGAGAAAAGGAAGGGAGCGGTACGGAGAAGCTAATAATCCAGGGTTGTGCGCAGCTCCCACTGCGTCACCTGACGCTGGAACTCGCGCCACTCGCGCCACTTATTGAGCAGGAAGAACTCGTAAACATGGTCACCGAGAGCATCGGCCACCAAATCGGAGCGTTCCATCTCCTGCAGCGCCACCTCCAGGGATGTCGGCAAATCGCGGTAGCCCATCGCACGTCGTTCCCGCTTGGTCAACTCGGAGATGTTGTCCTCTGCCTGCTCCGGAAGCTGATAGCCCTCCTTAATTCCCTTCAGACCGGCGGCCAAAATCACCGAGTAAGCAAGATACGGGTTACAGGCCGAGTCCAAGGAACGAATTTCCACGCGGCGCGAATGTGCCTTACCCGGCGAGTACATGGGCACACGCACGAGAGCCGAGCGGTTGGCCATGCCCCAGGTCGCGGACGTCGGAGCCTCATCGCCAAATGCCGTGCGCTTGTAGGAGTTGACCCACTGATTGGTCACAGCGGAAATTTCGCTGGCGTGAGTCAGAATGCCGGCAATGAAACCCTTTGCGGTGTCGGAGAGCTGGTTTTCATCATCCGGGTCGTGGAATGCATTGGTGTCCCCTTCAAAGAGGGAAATGTGAGTGTGCATGCCATTGCCCGGCAAATCCTGGAAAGGTTTCGGCATGAATGTCGCCTGCACACCGTTTTTCATTGCAATCTGCTTAATGATGTAGCGGAAGGACATCACGTTATCCGCCATAGTCAGCGGATCGGCGTAGCGCAGATCGATTTCCTGCTGCCCCGGCGCATTTTCGTGATGGGAGAACTCCACGGGGATCCCCATGTCCTCCAACACGGTGATCGCTTCTTGGCGAAAGCGCGGTGCGCGGTCGTAGACCGCCTGGTCAAAATAACCGCCATTGTCCGTTGGCACCGGCGGCTTTCCATCAGTAGCCAGGCTCTCTACTAGGAAAAACTCAATCTCCGGGTGGATGAACGCGTGGAAGCCCTCGTCGGCAAGCGCCTTAATTTGGCGGCGCAGCACCTGGCGTGGATCTGCCCACGACGGCTGACCGTCGGGCATGACAATGTCGCAGAACATGCGCGCGGAGGTGATTGTGTCTTCTTTATGCAAGCGCGGCATGACCTGGAACGTCGAGGGATCCGGTTGCGCAATAGTGTCAGCTTCGGAGACACGGGAAAAGCCCTCTACCGCGGAGCCATCGAAACCGATGCCCTCTTCGAAAGAACCTTCAAGCTCAGCCGGTGCGACGGCAACGGACTTCAGGTACCCCAAAATGTCGGTAAACCACAGACGGATATAGCGGATATCTTGCTCTTCGATTGCGCGGAGGACGAATTCCTGCTGACTGTTCATACTTTCCAACGTTACCCAGGTGCCCGGATTCGCGGTACACATTTTGGCCATCCGGCGTGGCTAGCCAACTGCCGCGCCCGTGCCATTACCGCTGCCCTCGTGGCCTCGAATTGCGAGTGACTATGGCATGCTCTATTGACATGAGCGGAAAAAAGATTCGTCTGAACAACCTTGCCGAATGGAAGGCTGAGTCTCGCCCCTGGGCGATGTTGACCTGCTACGACTACTCCACCGCGCGTGCCTTTTCCGCCGCCGGTATCGAGCTGCTGTTGGTCGGTGACTCTGCAGCAAACGTCATCTACGGCTATGACACCACCACTGAGATCACGCTCGAAGAAATGATCCCACTGGTTCGGGGTGTCGTCCGTGGTGCTGGTAACGCACTGGTTGTGGCCGACTTGCCTTTCGGCACCTACGAGGCCTCCGATGAGCAGGCCGTGCTGTCGGCCGCGAAGATGATGCGCGAAACGGGCGCGCACATGGTCAAGATTGAAGGTGGCGTGCGTATCGCTCCACGTATCAGAGCACTGGTCAACGCCGGTATTCCGGTAATGGCGCACATCGGTTTCACCCCACAGTCCGTCAACGCACTGTCCGGATTCAAGGTTCAGGGACGCGGTGCGGGGGCGGAACAACTGCGTGCCGACGCCCACGCGGTAGCCGATGCTGGTGCCGCGGCCGTGGTTCTGGAGATGGTGCCTGCGAATCTGGCCACCGAGATTACCCGCGAGCTATCGATCCCGACCTGCGGCATTGGCGCTGGTAATCAGTGCGATGGCCAGGTTCTCGTCTGGCAGGATGCCTTTGCAGTTCCGGCTGATGGCCGCAGGCCGTCGTTTAGTTCGGTGTTCGAAGAGGTCGGTGAGATGCTGACCAAGGGAGCTAAGCAGTATGTCGATCAGGTGCACTCCCGCGAGTTCCCAACTGAGGCGCAGAACTTCTCGGGTTAGCTCTTCGATTCGGGGTAGACTTGGTGCTTATGGCATCTAAGTCTGGTTCTAAGTCCAAAACTCCAACTGCGGCGTTGGAGGTGGAATCTAAGTTCTCAGCTACCCCAGAAGTGGTAGCCCCATCGTTCGATTTCGTTCCACAGGTTGGCTCCACCACCACTGAGGTGCGAAATCTCTCCGCGATTTACCTGGACACGGCGGACCTGCGTCTGACCCGGTCTAAGCACACTCTGCGTCGCCGCACTGGCGGCCCCGATGAGGGTTGGCATCTGAAGGCGCCGGGTACCGGCGGTCGCCTCGAATATGGCGTTGGTCTGGAAGAGGGCTCTGTTAACGGTGAAGGGCGCGATGCCGACTACGTCGTGCCGACTGAGTTGCTTGCCCCGGTCCGTGCAATTGTGCGCAATCACCCGCTGCAACCAATCGCGCAGGTAGACAATGAGCGCCACGTCACCACTGTGTTTGCCATCGATGGCGCGCCCATGGCGGAGTTCGCGGATGATCACGTCACGGCGACTTCCTTCCTCGACGGCGGCGAAACCACTACCTGGCGTGAGTGGGAGATTGAGCTTTTGGGGGATTGGGCAAATCACCCGGACGGCAAGGCCGTAATGGCAGCGATGTCCAAGGTCGCTGAGGTGGCCGGCGCCGTGCCGTCGGAAAGCCCATCGAAGTTGGCGACGGCGTTGGGTGACTCCATCAACTCCGCTCCCCTGCCGCCGGTTCCAGCGAAGCTGCCGAAGGGCACTCCGGGGCGCACCGTGGTCGATGCACTGGCCGCTAACGTGGCCAAGATGGTCGAATACGATCCGAAGGTGCGCCGCGATGAGTTCGACTCGGTACACCAGATGCGTGTCGCTACTCGTGAGCTGCGCAGTCACATGCAGACCTTCCACGGCATTGTTGTCGGTGATAAGGTCGCGGATCTCGAAAACAATCTCAAACAACTGGCGGGAGTTCTCGGCGTGGCCCGTGACGCCGAGGTCGTCGCTATGCGCTGGGAAGAGCTGCTGGCTAGTCGTGATAGCGCCGCTCTGGGTGAAGAGCTACGTGCAAATCTCGTCGCCGATGTACAAAAGGACTATGAGCGCGCTCATCACCGCGTCGTTTTCGCACTGAATTCCGGTGAGTACCTACAGCTCCTCGACGACCTCGATGAGTTCCTCGCCAACCCGCCGATTGCCGCAAATGCGGAAGAGGCCGAGGCTGCTGAAAAGAAGCCCAAGAAGAAGGGCGACCCGCTTGGCGACGGCGTGGAGAACGCAGCCACGGCGGATTCTTCGGCAGCAGACGCCAAGGGCACAGCTGAGGTTGATACTGAGGCCACCACTGAGCCCTCAGACCCGACTCCGCAGGCTGAATCTCAGCCCGCAACAACTAAGACAGCAGCTGCGGAGGAACTCGACACCACGGCGGTACTGCTTGACCATCTGGGCAAGGCATTTTCAAAGCTAAGGCGCCGCCACAACTTGGTGCTGGACGGTCGCGAGGATGCCGACCTGCCAGAAGCCGAGTTAGACGAGCGCTACCACGATGTCCGCAAGGCTGCGAAGAAGCTGCGCTACAGTGCAGAGGCCGCCCAGAATGCGGACTTGCCGACCGAAAAGCTCTACGCTGCCTGCAAGAACCTGCAGTCGGTTCTCGGTGACTTCCAGGACACCTGCACTGCGCGTGACTTCGTGCTTGCTCGCGCTAAGCGTGCCTCCCGTGCAGGCAGGGACACGTTCGGCTACGGCGTGCTCTACCAAATGGAGTACTACGACGGCCTGAAGGCCCTGGATGAGTACGACGATGCCGTGGCAAAGGTTTTCAAGGCCTTCCGCAAGATGGAAAAGAAGATTAAGAAGGGCAAGAAGGCCTAAGGGCGTAGAGCCTACTTCTCAGCTGCGCCCCAATCGTCATCCTCTTCATCCCAGTCGTCGGCCGCCTTGTTGCGCTCGGCGACTTTTTCCATGGCAGCGCGGGCTTCCTCTTCGGAATCGTAGGGGCCCATTCGGTCGTCCCAACCGGTTTTCTTCCCCTGAAACACCGTGCCCGTCGACGGCTGGTAGTACCACTTACTGCTGTTGTCGCTCACGATTCTTCTCCTCTTCTACATCGAGAACATGTCGAGTTATCAAGCGGTTCTGCCACCGCTAACTCCGCACACAAGCAAACTTGCAAAGACGCAACCTTTTGCCTGCCATGTGCACTGCGGCGACATAAAATCCCAGTATAGAGGTTTGTCACTCATCCCTGAGGCGGGTATTATCGACGGAATTGTTCACCTTAGAACACAAGCGTTGAACGCGAACACTGCACACCAGCACTATGAGTCCGATCTCTGGAGAGGTTTCACCCATGCCCGCCGCACCCGCTGTCGTAAACGACGTCTTCGATGCCGTCGGTTCTAATGCTTCAGTTGCATACGCCCCGGGTTCCATCAACCTGTTGGGTGAGGACTGCGCGTCCTCCGGCGGCATCCTCCTAGCCACCGCCATTCCGGCCTATGCCGCGGTCGGTATCGAGGAAATCGACGAGCAGCAGCTCGTTGTCGTGTACAAGCGCGAAACTACCAAGATGGATTTCCCGGATAGCGTCCCCGCCGCTTTTTCTCAGGTGCCGACCGCTGTCGCGGCTGCCATCGTCGCATTGCAGCACTCGCTGCATCTCGTTCCGCGCAATAGCAACGGCCTGAAGGTCACCATTGCTTCCACTATCGCGCCAGGTCGCGGTTTTGGAGAGATTCCGGCAATTCAGTGTGCTCTCGCGCTGGCTCTCAATGCGCGTTTTGGCGACCGCGATGATGTGCCCACCCGCACGCGTATTGCCACCGCTCTCCACGAGACCATGGTGCAGATCAAGGGGCAGTCGTGGCCGCTGTACCCCTACACCACGGCACTGCGCAGCCGCCCGGACAGCCTACTGTGCATCAACCACTCGGATGAGGCAGTCACGCAGACGGCGTTCCCGCAGTCGTTGGCGCTGACTGTCGCTTACTCCCCCGATGTCACCGGCGGTTCGCCCGACGAGGAGCGCTACGAGTTCTTCCAGCAAGCCTGCGCCGCTTTTGGCGTGCCGACTCTCGCTAGCCTGCCCGACTCACAGGAGCGGGTCGCGGACTGGGTGCGTGCTCGTCACGAGGTGCACCCGGACGACGAAGACATCCCTACCATCGGCCGTGCCATTCAGTGGCTCGACGACGCCGACGCATCCTCCGACCGCGCCCGCGCAGTCATCGGCCACATCCGTCACAGCGATATTCAAGCAGCCATCGCGGGGGTTTCGCGCGACGTCAGTGAACGTGGCTCCGCGCCGTCGGCAAGCTCTGTGCTGGGGCAGATTGCCGAGCTGACCGACACCATCGACTGCGAGAAGATCGCCCGTTGTGCGCCATGCCCGGGTGCGTCGCTTGTAATGTGGTCCCACGTCGACGACGCCGATCGGATTGCCTCCGCGCTTAACGACGGAGGTTCCGAGACCATCCGCGTGGAGAACACCTCGGCCGGCGCGGTGGTCGAGTAAAAAAGCTTATGTGAACGAGTCGGCCTATGAGCCGGATTCTGTCCCTCGGCGCTCCTTTCGGAAAGCGCCGGGTGGCGATCATCCATCTCGGTCTGCCATTGCTGACAGCCTGAAGCAGCACACCCGCGAGTATCGGACGGGCAGCCCTCAAACACTCGCGCACGCGCACGACGAAGCATGCGCGATTTTGCCTTGCTCCTGGTGGGGTTTACCTAGCCGGGGCAATCACTTGCCCCGCTGGTGCGCTCTTACCGCACCTTTTCACCCTCACCGGATCTCCACAGCTTTACGTCGAAGACTTCGGCTGTGGGCCCGGCGGTCTATTTTCTGTGGCACTATTCCCGCAGGTCACCCTGGGTTGCTGTTAGCAACCACCATGCCCAGTGGAGTCCGGACTTTCCTCGACAGCGGCCTGGACACACTCTGTAAAAGAGGCGTCCGGTTCCGTTAACTGCCGCGATCACCCGGCCGGCTCGCTCGAATGGTTAGTGTACCCGCCACAACCGCAATTCAAATAACCCGCCGTGCCCAGCTGCTAACCACGCAGGTAGCTGGTGTCGTTAATCAGTCGCACTGATGTCGGCCCATCTGCGTAGAACTCCGCGATGGAGAGGCTCGCCAGGTCCAGGTGCAGGCGGGTGAAGATTTCAAAGCCACAGCCGAGCCCCTGGCGCAGCAACGACTTGATTGGCGTGACATGGCTGACTACCAGCACATCCGAGGCGCCGAATTGTTGAGCGATGCGCTCACGCGCGGCGCTCACTCGGCTATCGACCGTGCGGAAATCCTCCCCCTCCGGCGGCGCCACGGTCGGGTCCGCAAGCCAGGAACTGTGCCGCTCAGGGGTGGCGTTGTGCGCCTCGGAGAAAGTCATGCCCTCCCACTGCCCAAAGTCGGTCTCACGCAGATCCTCTTCAACGTGGATGTCCAGGCCGAGCGCTTTGGCTGCCGCCTCTGCGGTCTGCTGTGCACGACGCTGTGGAGAGGCCACAATCGCCGAGAAACTCAGGTTGCCGCTATCGACCAGCGCCGCCAAGTGACGTGCCGCCGCTTCCGCTTGCTGCCTGCCCACCTCTGTCAGGTCGGGGTTCGAACGGCTTCCCGAGTACTCCCGGCGAATCGACATTGGCGACTGCCCATGGCGCAGCAGCACCAGCCGCGTAGGATCCGTAGTCGCACCCGTCCAGCCCGGCGCGCTATCGCGCTTGTCTGCAGCCTGCCTCATTTACTTGCCTTTCACCTCTCCCAGCGTTTCCGCACGCACGATCATCGCGCCACATTCAGGACAAAACGTCACTTCCTCCGGCGCGAGCGTGGTGAATTCATGCACGGTTCCGACATCGAGCTCCATGAAGCAGGAACCGCAGGTGCGTCCGTTCAAGCGTGCAACGGGGATGCCGTTAGCAAGCGCTAGACGACGATAAAGCTTGGCTGCTGAACCATCAATGAGTTTGTCAGCCTCTTCGATTCGGGTCTCAGCGATGGAAATACGCACAATGATGTCAACCTCGGCGTCGTTAAGCCTTTGCTTGGCAGCGACGATGTCATCGTGCGCCTCGTCGGCGTCATATTCGTGCTCAGCGTCAACCTGATAGGCCTCCTGCATGCGCTCATACTGCTGGAGTTCCTGTTCAGCGCGTTCGCGGCGGCGCTTGGTGGAGCGCAGGTCGTGCTCGAGGTCACGGCGCGTGGATGCGTCTTCTGCGGCGCCGAGCGACAGACGGTCAGCCTTTTCGCGGGCCTTCAGCTTGTTGATGTCTGATTCCAGCTTGGCAATATCGCGGCCGATATCGGAGGCGCTGAGTTTGGAGCGCGCTGCCTCACTGGCCTGACGGCTGTGCTTTTTTCGCAGCTCCTGCAACTCGGCACGCTCGGGCAGAACGTTCTGGCGGGCGGTGAGCCCATCCAACAGAGTTTGGTTTTCCGCCTTTTCCAACATCGCCACTTGGATTTGTGGACTAAGCCTCATGGTCTTCACTTCCTTGCCTGTGTCGACGATTCTGCCACTGTCCAGGGATCGGTGCGCACCTCCAGGACCTCGGTCGCGACCCCGAGCCTCTCGGCCAGCATGTCTGCGGCCTGGTAGCACCAGGGGAACTCGCTGGCCCAGTGAGCCGTGTCCACCACGCAGAAGTCCGCGGTCCGCAGCGTCTCATCGACAGGATGATGCCGCAGGTCAGAGGTAACAAACGCATCGACACCCATTTTCGCCACAGTGTCCAGGAAAGAGTCGCCTGAACCAGATGCGACGGCAACCGTGCGAATCATCCGCTCCGGATCGCCTGCGCCACGCACGCCCCATGCCGTTGCGGGCAGGCGCTCAGCCACGCGGGCGACGAAATCCTTAAATGGCATCGGCGTATCCAGCGTGCCCACTCGCCCAATGCCCACGGCCTGCTGTGGATCCAAGCCGGTGGCCTGATTGTCCACGATGTCGAAGGCCGGCTCCTCATACGGATGCGCTGCAACGAGAGCCTTGACAATCGCCGCGCGCACGGCCCGTGGCGCGACCATCTCCAGGCGCACTTCCTCGACATACTCAACCTGGCCCTCGGCGCCGATGAAGGGATTTGCCCCGCTCAGCGGGCGGAACTGGCCGCGGCCGTTAATGCGAAACGCACAGCTGTCGTATTCGCCGATAGTGCCCGCGCCCGCCTCAAACATGGCTTGCGCGACCTTATCGACGTAATCTGCCGGAACCTTCACCGTCCAGGTATCCAAGCCGGGAGCCGGCTGCGGAGCTAGCGGCGCACCCGGTTCAACTCCGAGCACCGTGGCCAACTGGTCGTTGACACCCGGTCGTGCGCTGTCAGCGTTGGTGTGCGCCGCAAAGAGAGCCACACCTGCCCGAATCAGCTTATGAATAATCCGGCCCTTCGGTGTATCCGCCGCCACGGAATTCACACCGCGCAGAAGCAGCGGATGGTGCACAACGAGCATCTGAGCACCGGAAGCAATCGCGCGATCTGCGACCTCGTCAGTGCAGTCCAGCGCCAACGCGATGCGACGCACCTCATCCTGCGGGTCACCACAGATCAGGCCAACTTTATCCCAGCTCTCCGCCAGTGCCGGTGGGTAGGCCGCATCCATCGCCGCACGCACGTCGGCAACGGTCACCACCGTGGTATTGCCCTCGGCACGGGTCTGCGCAGAGTCCGTCATACATCCATCCCTTCAACATGCATTTCTCTCCAGCTTCTCCTCCAGCGTAGTGAACTCTGCCCCGCCCCATCAGTTCTGCGACAGCAAATCCGCTACTTCCGCAATAAGCCGCCGCACACTCGCCTCGTCCCGCACAGCCAGCCGCCACCACGAACCGTCCAAACCGGCGAAGGTGTCGCAACGCCGCACGGCTACTCCGCGCGCAGCGAGCCGCTGCCTCAGACGCTCGTGCTTGACGACGTCAACCTCCGCAGCGCCCGGACCATCATGCGTGCTCAGGGCAGCATCCGGACGTGCCAGCACAAAGGGAGCCTCGGAATCCAACACCTGCCAACCGGCGGCCACTAACAGCTGTGTCATAGCCTCGCGCTGCTGGCCGATCTCAACACGGATTTGTGGCAACAGCTCTCCCTCGCGCCGAGCGATTGCCGCCATAGCGGTAAGTTGCAGCGTGCCCAGCGGCCAGTGCGGACGCAGTCGCGCCAACTTCGCCAGGAGCTCAGGGGTCCCCAGCGCGTAACCACAGCGCAGACCTGCGATTGCCCAGGTCTTAGTCATGCTGCGGAAAACGATGACATTTTCGGGGATGCTGTTCGCCTCCCCCGGCCTGCAATCGGCTAGCGAGCACCGCTGAATAATCCCACCATCGGCGACATCCATAAACGCCTCATCCACGACCAGGATTCCACAATGGCTGGCGAGCCCCCGCAGGTCATCCGCCGAATGAGCAACGCCGGTGGGGTTGGTCGGATTGCCGATGATGACCATCCGACCGTCAAGCTGCTGGGAATGCGGGGAGGATACGTTCTCGTGGACGTCGGCAAGCGTAGGCCTGAGTGTGTACGGCGACGGCAGTACCAGCGAATCCACCTCGACTCCCGCGGCGCGGAATGCGGCTTCAGGTTCGGTGAACTGCGGCTGGACAATGATGGCGGGCAAGCCCAGGTGTGGCAAGAGCGAGAAGCCCTCAGCGACGCCGTGGAGAAGCAGTACCTCGTCGGCGCTGCGATTGTGGCCCGCGGCAATTGCGGCGCGGACGTCGGCATCGAGCTGCTCAGACGGATACGCGGCAAGTTCTCCGAGGGAGGTGGCCAGCGAGTCCTGCAGCCACTGCGGTGTGGTGCCGTGAACATTGACGGCAAAGTCCAGGTCAGCGCCATGGGCAGCCTGGTCGCCGTGATAGCGCAGCGGGTCGTCTAACATGCCATCCAGCCTAATGACCTTTTAGGATGAACAATATGTCCACTGGCCATCGCCCCACTGTCCTTATTGATGTCGACGGCACCATCGCCGATTCTCTCCCCGCAATCGCGCATGGATTCCGCCTTGCATTGGAGGCAATTGACCACCCACTTCCGCCCGCGAGCTTTATCAACACGATCCCCGGCCCGCCAATGGTGGAGACACTCGCATCCCTCGGACTTTCCGACGAACAGGTCGACCGAGCCTTCGCTGTGTATATGGAGCATCAACACGCCGGTGCTTGGCAGCGTGCCAAGATGTTCCCCGGCTGGCCGGAGCTCCTGCGCGATTGGCGAGCAGCAGGCGTACAGCTAGCCACTGCGACTTCCAAGGGCGAGTACTTCGCCCGCAAGACCCTGGACAATTTCGGACTTCTCGATGCCTTTGACTTCATCGGCGCCGCCAGCGACGACGGCTCACGACAGACAAAGACCGAGGTCATTGAGTACACGCTCAAAGAGTTGGGCATTGAAACCGATGAAACAGTGCGCCCACTTGGTTCGGTCGTAATGGTCGGCGATCGCATCCATGATTTTGAGGGCGCCGCACAGTTCGGCATCCCCGCCATCGCTGTTAAATGGGGCTACGGCTCAGAATCTGAGTGGGCATCGGCAGCGGCGGTGGCGTCGTCGCCTGAGGACCTGAATCGAGTTGTCCGGGAAATGTTGTATCTTTAAGACTCGTCAACGAATAGTGACAATCCTATTTTTATTTTCCGAGAAGTTTGGTTTTGCCTATTATGCTTATGAACTCGTCGCATCGTACTGAGTCCGTGTACGTCGTGTTTGTCTGCTCCGGAAATATCTGCCGCTCCCCCATGGCTGAAATCATCGTCCGTGACGCAGTTGAAGCCAATGCGCTTGCCGACGATGTCCTGCTCGCCTCCTGCGGAATCGGCGGCTGGCATGTCGGCGAACCCGCCGACGAGCGGGCACAAGCCGAGCTGGAAAATGCTGGCTATGATCCGAACCACACCGCGGCACAGCTGGGCGATGAACACATGGATGCAACGCTTTTCATCGCCATGGATGAATCGCACATCAATGGTCTACTCCGCGCTGGCGTGCCAAAAGAAAAGATTCGCCTGATGCGTTCCTTCGACCCGGCATCCCCGAAAGGCGCCGTCGTGGCCGATCCTTACTACGGAGGCCCGGAGGGATTCGTCCGAACTAGAAACGAAATTGAGGCCGCGACGCCGGGTATCATCGCATGGTTGCGTGAGACTCTGGCGCTGGCCTCTGAGCGTTAAGGCTTCAAAACAACCTTTTCTTTATTGGCATTGCCGCGGTTTCGGAACGCCCAGATTTTATTCAAGATGAAGTTAGCGGGCGTGCCCAAGATGACACCGATGAGGTTTGCCCAGTAGAGGCGGTTCCTCAAACCGGTGGAATCATCGAAAATGTCCATCGGCAATGCCAGCGGCGAGGTGGGGTTAGTCAGCAGCGTGATGACAATCAGGTTTACGATCAGCGCTGAAACACCGGCAAATAGGAACGGGAAGAACTGCCTAAACCAATTCGGGCGATTGTCAGTTCGGAAGGTCCAGGACCGATTGAGCTGGAAGTTCCAGATGTTAGCCACGACAAACGCCAGGGTTGCGTAGACGTGGGAATAACGGATATTCCACCGTGTCCCGAACAAGTTCATAAACACATCGTGCTCATTGATGTCCAGACTGAGACCCAACTTGCGGGCAATAATCACGACAATCAGGTTGACAACCACACCTGTGCCGCCGACAAGACCGAACTTAATGAACTGGCGCGAGACTGTGCTGAAGCGGCGTGAAGGCGAAGAATTCGCTGCTTGCGTGCCCACCACGACACCTCTCTTTCCATCTATCCCCGGGTAGATCCCCCGTCAAATACGCTCAAACAACTTTACCCGAAGTTCACTCAATCTCCGCACCGCCAACCACCAGCTGCTCTAGTGCCCTCCACGGCACCGGGTAAGCTCAATGAATGTGTTTAAGAATGTGCGCCAGTTTCTGACCCCCGGATGGGTTCTCACTGCCATTGTCGCCATTGCGTTTTCCTATCTCGCATTTACTGTTCTGGCTCCGTGGCAGTTGGGTAAGAACACCGCGACGCAACATCGCAATCAGCAGCTTGAGCGCTCATTCGAGCTCGACCCCGTAGACGTCAATGAGCTAATGCCCAAGGGCAAAGGGTTCGTCGAGGGCAACGAATGGCGTCGCGTTACCGCCACCGGGTCCTTCCTGCCGGATACCCGCGTACTATTGCGTAACCGCCCGGTCAATGGCGCTCCTGCCGTCCAGGTACTCGATGTCTTCGTCGCTAACAATGGCGAAAACTACCTGGTCAACCGCGGCTTTGTACGCCCGACAGACTCCAGCACCCCCAATGTTGAGCCAGCCCCGAAGGGCACCTTGACTATCTCGGCCTTTACCCGCCGAAACGAGATTCCCGCCGAGACCGCCCCAATCCCCGGCACCCCGCCGCAGGTCTACGGAATCAATACCAAGGAAGTGTCCGAGCTAGTCGACACCGAACTCAACCCCGATTGGCTTCAGCTCTCGGACAAATCCGATGCCGTCATCGAGGCCATTCCGCTGCCCACCCTGGAGTCCGGCCCCTACCTCTCCTACGGCATTCAGTGGATCTTCTTCGGCGCTCTCGTGCCACTGGCCGTCGTGTGGTTCATTCGCGCCGAGATTGTCGAGCGCAAACGCGACCGCGCGGAGCAGGAGGAAATGGAGAAGAACCTCCGCGATGCCGAAGCCGCGGAACCAGTAGATGACGCTGATGGCGCCGAGGACGCGGCACCCGAATCGGACGATGCCACCACTCCCACTCCTCCGCAGGCTAAGCCCGAAGAGGATCGCGCCGCCGAGCTGCACCGTCAGCGCATGGCGCAGCGCTACGGCAACACTGGCCACCGCGCCGCAGGTTACCGCGACAACCGGTACGACGAACGATTCTAACTCTCAGCGCGCGCTTTCACGCCTCGGACGCATCCGGCGATTACGGCTGCTCCGGCGCAGCTGAGCGCAACAGTGTTTTGTACTCGTTTGCTCAGCTCAGCCGCACGCCGCACATCGACCACCTCAGGCCTCCGACCACTGCCCAGCACCGGGCGCATCTCCACTCCACTGGGATACACCGTCGCGCCTCCCAGCTGCAGCCCCAGCGCGCCTGCAGCGCTTGCCTCCACGACGCCTGCGTTCGGACTTGGGTGATTGCCGGCGTCTCGTCGCCACGCTGCCAATGCTTGACGACGGTCCGGACCTGCAACCACAGTTGCGACAGCAGTAAGTCTCGCGGGGAGGAACCCGGCGACGTCGTCAAGCCGTGCACTAGCCCACCCGAACTGGCGATAGCGAGCGTTGCGGTACCCCACCATCGCGTCGAGGGTATTGGCCGCTCGATGAGCGACCACACCAGGAGCTCCTGCAATGGCGCCCCACATGAGGCTGCCGGTGACTGCGTCGGAGGTGTTTTCGGCGAGCGATTCGACGGTGGCTCGGGCGATACCATCAGCGTCGAGAGCTTCCGGATCACGCGAGCACAGCCACGGCACTAGCGCACGAGCGGCATCGATGTCACCGGAGGTGAGTCGGTCGGCCATGCGTTCACCAGTGCGGCGAAGAGTGGTGCCGCCAAGAGACGCCCACGTGACGGCAGCCAGCGTGAGGCTCGGAGCGACTGTGCTGGCCGCGACGGTTAGCGCTACTGGTGTGGCCACGGCGATTGAGGTGAAAGCTATCCCGCGCGCTTTGGAGTCGGCGTAGATTCGGCGCTCAAGCTTACTGACAGCCTGCCCGTAGAGGGCCACCGGATGGTGATTGCTGGGATCTGCGAAAATGCGATCAAGTACATACCCCACAGCGATAGCCGCACCGCGCCGACAGAGGTGTCGGCTTCTGGCATGTTTACGCAATCTAATCAAACTGTCCCTGCAGAACGGCTACGACATCGAGCGGCTCGCCCGCATTTGTGGCCTTGACCATTGCCTTACAGGTGGCCGCGTCAATTATCGGTTTGCCATCTCCGCCGGTTGCGTAGGCCTGTGGGCCAGCGAGCAGAGATCCGACGAAAACAATGGTGGCAAGCGATTTTGTAAAACGCACAGACCGGAAGTCTAGCACAAACAAAAATCCGCCCGGATTCTCATTTACAAGAATCCGGGCGGATTATGTCTGTGCGGCGAGAGGGTTTCGAACCCCCGACCGCTGGTGTGTAAAACCAGAGCTCTACCGCTGAGCTATCGCCGCGCTGCTGCGAAACTTTAACACACGGCAAACATAGATTGCCAATTGCGCACTACACACAGCGTTTATACAAATTATTTCAACAGCTCAGCTAGCAGCCGATTCAAACGGGGCAGCTAACGTCGGCTAGCTAGAGCGCTGCACCAGGCAATTGCCCTGCCAATCCCCCAGCCGAAGCGCCGAGGTGTTGGAGAAACCTGCCAGCTGTGCAGACTCGTCAATCACGCCAGGATCAATGGCGCCCGGCTGACCTGCGCCCGGCGTGAGCAGCCAAACGCGGCCTTCATCCTCCAAAGGGCGGGAAGCATCCACAAGACCATCGACCAAGTCGCCGTCTTCTTCACGCCACCACAGCAATACGACGTCGACAACCTCATCCGTGTCTTCGTCGAGCAGATCTGCATCCAGGAAATTCTCGACCGACTCACTGATTGCTGAGTCACAGTCTGTATCCCAGCCAACCTCCTGGACTAGCTGACCTTCCTTGATGCCGAGCCTGCTCGCATATTCATGAGCAGCGCCTGTGGCGTTGACCACTTCCCTTTTCCTCCTCTAGAAAAAATATTCAGCTCGATGTTTCGAACTATGTGGAGAAATTTTACCGCTCAAATACATTTTTCACAGCTGCAAAATAAGAATTTCCCCAAAAAGGTGCAGTTTTCGCAGTGTTCTTCGCAGTGTTCGTCGTAAAGCGGAGCGGATTATTCGGTGAAAGCGTGTGTAAGAAACGGCTAGGGGCACAACAAACGATTCAGACGTAGAGTGGAGAAAAATAACCTTTGCCTTTCCTTCAGGGACTGAAAGGAGCTCACAATGTCCGATACCTCGTCAGGTACGCCACAAGCCCACTCCGATGAGTCAAACTTTGCCCTTATCCGTGACGGGGTCGCCTCCTATCTCACGGATGCAGATCCTGAAGAGACCAAGGAGTGGCTTGAGTCTCTCGACGGCCTGTTAGAAGAGGCAGGTCCGGAACGCGCACGCTTCCTCATGCTGCGGCTGCTGGAACGTGCCACGGCAAAGCGCGTGGCGCTACCGCCACTGACCTCGACAGACCTCGTCAACACCATCCCGACTGAGATGGAGCCGGAGTTCCCAGGCGATGAGGACATTGAGCGCCGCTACCGCAAGTGGATCCGCTGGAATGCGGCAATTATGGTCCATCGCGCACAGCGCCCGGGTATCGGCGTGGGCGGCCATATCTCCACCTATGCGGGCGCCGCACCGCTTTACGAGGTCGGCTTTAACCACTTCTTCCGCGGCAAGGACCACCCAGGCGGCGGTGACCACATCTTCTTCCAGGGCCACGCTTCGCCGGGTATGTACGCCCGCGCATTCCTAGAGGGGCGTCTGACCGAAGAGGACCTCGACGGTTTCCGACAGGAAGTCTCCCTCGGCGAGGGCAATGGCCTTCCCTCCTACCCGCACCCGCATGGCATGCCGGAGTTCTGGGAGTTCCCGACGGTGTCGATGGGACTTGGCCCACTCAACGCGATCTACCAGGCCCGCTTTAACCGCTACCTCCATGACCGCGGCATCAAAGACACCTCGCAGCAGCACGTTTGGGCTTTCCTCGGTGACGGCGAAATGGACGAACCGGAATCCCGTGGCGCCATTCAGCATGCGGCGCTGAACAACCTGGATAACCTGACATTCGTCATTAACTGCAACCTGCAACGCCTCGATGGCCCGGTGCGCGGTAACACCAGCATCATCCAAGAGCTGGAGTCGTTCTTCCGCGGCGCTGGTTGGAATGTCATCAAGGTCGTTTGGGGCCGCGAGTGGGACGAGCTCTTCGCTAAGGACAAGGACGGCGCACTAGTCGACCTAATGAATAAGTTCTGCGATGGCGATTACCAGACGCTGAAGGCTAACAACGGCGCTTGGGTGCGCGAGCACTTCTTCGGACGTGACCCGCGCACTGCCAAGCTGGTCGAGGACATGACCGACGAGGAGATTTGGAACCTCCGTCGCGGTGGACACGACTACCGCAAGATTTACGCTGCCTACAAGAAGGCCTTGGAGACCAAGGACCAGCCGACCGTCATTCTGGCGCACACGATTAAGGGCTATGGCCTCGGCCACAACTTCGAGGGGCGCAACGCGACCCACCAGATGAAGAAGCTGACGCTCGATGATCTGAAGCTTTTCCGCGATAACCAGCGCATTCCAATCTCCGACGAGGAGCTGGAGAAGGATCCATACCTGCCGCCGTACTACAACCCGGGCCCGGACTCCGAGGAAGTGCAGTACATGCTGGAGCGACGCAAGGAGCTCGGCGGTTTCGTGCCAGAGCGCCGCACTAGCTACGAGCCTCTGACAGTGCCAAAGCCTGAGAGCCTGAAAAACCTCCTCAAGGGATCAGGTAAGCAGAAGGTTGCCACCACTATGGCGACGGTGCGTGTTTTCAGGGACCTGATGCGCGATAAGGACCTCAAGGACCGCTTCGTGCCTATCATCCCTGATGAGGCCCGTACTTTCGGCATGGACTCCTGGTTCCCGACGCTGAAGATCTACAACCCGCACGGCCAGAACTACACCCCGGTCGACCATGAGCTGATGCTGTCCTACAAGGAGGCGAAGGACGGCCAGATTCTACACGAGGGCATCTCCGAGGCGGGCTCCGTGGGGTCCTTTACCGCTGTCGGCTCTGCGTACGCCACCCATGGCGTGGCCATGATTCCGCTCTACATCTTCTACTCGATGTTCGGTTTCCAGCGCACGGCTGACTCCATTTGGGCCGCTGGTGACCAAATGTCCCGCGGCTTCCTGCTCGGCGCTACTGCTGGCCGCACGACGCTGACAGGTGAAGGCCTGCAGCACATGGACGGTCACTCCCAGCTACTGGCAGCTACGAACCCGTCCGTGGTCTCCTACGACCCAGCATTCGCCTACGAGATTGCCTACATCGTCTGCGACGGTATCGACCGCATGTACGGCCCGGAGCGCGGCGAAGATGTCATTTACTACCTGACTATCTACAATGAGCCGACTTCGCAGCCGGCTGTCCCGGAAGATCTCGATGTAGAAGGGCTGCTTGGCGGCATCTACCGCTTCCGCAAGGCCGAGGGCGACAAGCATGTCAACCTACTGGCTTCCGGCATTGGCATGCAGGAGGCGCTGCGCGCCGCGGACATTCTGGAAGACTACGGCGTGGCATCCTCGATTTACTCCGTGACCTCGTGGAATGAGCTGGCGCGCGACGGCCACGAGCGTGATACTGAGCGTCTGCACAACCCGACTGAAGAGGTCGAAGACGCCTTCGTTACTCGCCAGCTGTCCGACACCGATGGGCCGTTCATCGCAGTGACCGACTTCCAGCGTGCAGTGCCGGAGCAGATTCGCAAGTGGGTTCCGGGTGACTACACCGTCCTCGGCACCGACGGCTACGGCTTCTCGGATACCCGTCCGGCCGCTCGCCGCTACTTCAACTCCGACGGTGAGTCAGTCGCTGTCGCAGCTCTGGCCGCACTGGCACGTGCTGGCAAGCTCGACATGAATGTCGCCCAGGAAGCAGCTGAAGAGCTGCAGATTACCGATCCAACCGCAACCACTCAGGACGCTGAATAATGACCTCTAGTCTTGGAGATCAGCTCAGCGCCCTACTGGGCACACAGGTCACCGGTGCCGGTGACGCTGACGATGCCTCACCCAATGCAGCGAACGCGGGCTCGAAGAAGGGTTCCGCCGACGCAGACCTGCCTGCAGGTGTGCACGGCGATGTCGCCGCAATCGTCAAAAAGATGGCTAACGACGAGGTGGAGTCCTTAGAGCTCTCCACTCCACTGACCGACTACGGCTTTGACCGCTTGAGCGTCGTAGAGTTGGCCGTCCGTTGTGAGGAAGAACTGGGAGTCCGCATTGAGGACGAGGACATTTCCTCGTTTAAGACCCTTGGCGATGTAGTTGACTACATCGCCGCCCGGCGCGGGTAGAGCTGCAGCACGTTAGCTGCCTCTATCCCACCGAGGTCTGCGTTGCCAGCGGTCGAGTTGCCGCTGACACTGTCGGGTCCGGAAGGGGTGGACGTCGTAAAGCACTCTTCGGGGGCGTAGCCTGCCGTCATCATGCGCATCGGCTCTAACACGCGGTCCCACGGCCCGCCGATGGCCGCGTCGAGGGCGTCTTCGATGTCGCCGCCGCGTGCCATGATGGAACGCAGCGCGTCTTCGTTGACCACGATGTTTCCGGCGGCATCGGTCTGTCCGGCGAAAGTCCCCAGCTGCGGGGTATGGCAGTAGCGCATGCCATCGATGACGTAGCCGTCATCATCCACGGCTGGGTCTTGCGCCAGCTCGAAATAGAGGCGCGGCCACCTAGCCAGTTTGTCCACCAGTGTGGCGATGGTGTCAGCACTTGTAGTGAAAGGCACCTCGGCGCACAAAGTGGCATCCTGGTCGGTCTCACGCCAAATATCCCGGCCTGGCTTAGTGCCATCGGGCATGCTGAGTCGGGCCAGCGCCCACGTGATGTGTGGTTGCAGCGGCCCTGGCATGCTGTGAATCCACAGAACGCCTGAAAGTTGGGTGCGCATAGACGAAGGTCCTCGGAAAAGTTGCGGTCAATTGGTGTAAGACGAGATTCGTCTTCCCCTACGAACTCATCCAACGACACTTGCCACACTGCAGAAAAGCACTGCGGTTAAACAACACTTCTGAGGTTTGCGTTGCACGTGTTTCTGATTGTTATTTCCGAGACGGCTGCTGGCAACCCTCAAGTTGTCCTTAATCCCCCAGATGTGATTTAGCGCCGAGACGAAAAATCGGCGCCACAAGCGACGCCGACTTAGCTCATATCTCCTTAATCCTCAGCGTGTTCTTCCAGCTCACGCCAGAGTTCATCATTGAAATCTGTCCACAGCGGCTTTGCCCACTCGCCGAATGCTCGATCGGTTAAAGCGATCGCCGCCCGTCCGGTTGGACGATGCAACCACAGGAACGTGCCCGCCTGCCCGAAGTGGCCTGCGACATCCTTGGGCATCGAAGCACCAAACCACAGCCCCTGTTTGGAATCGGGGTGTCCGAAGATCTCAAAGCCCAGGCCCCAATCGGCCGGACGTTGCATACCATAGCCCGGCACGACACCATTCAGGCCCGGGAACTGCACGGTCAACGCTTCGGTCACGGTATCGGGATGCAGAAGAGTCGGGGTGAAGATCTCATCGACGAAGGCCATCAAATTAGCGACGCTGCTCCGCGCGCCATGCCCTGCCGAGCCATCCAGCACGGAATCATCCATCCCCAGCGGCTCAAACACTGCCTGGCGCAGGTATTCACTAAACGGCATCTCCGCCTCAGCCGCGATTACATCGGCGATGATGTCAAAGCCCGCGGAGGAGTAAATGCGCCGCTCCCCTGGTTCTTTCTCCAGATCACGCCTGGCAAACCCCACCCCGCCGGAGTGCGCTAAGAGGTGTCGCACAGTCGCCCCGTGACCGGGTGGCGTGAGCTCTTGGTCGAGCTCCACCGCACCCTCTTCGACGGCCACAAGCATTCCCACGGCGGCTAGCAACTTGGTCACACTGGCCAGTTCAAAAACGCGACCGCTATCACCGTGGGTGTGCCAACCGCCATCGTCGGCACGCACGGCAGCCGCGACCGTGTCAACTGGCCACTGGTCAACTTGCGCAAGAACAGAGGGCTTCCAAGAAGTCATATCCTCAAGACTACGCAAGCGCGGCGGACGTGGACTTTTCGGCAGGCGCATCCGCAGACTCGTCGGCTGGCGACAGGTCGGCGTTGGCGCTGGCGTCCCACTCGTCCTTGTCCCAGATTCCCGCACGCTTTGCGACGACCAACGGGACCACGGCCTGACCGGTGACGTTCACCGCAGTGCGACCCATATCCACGATCGGCTCAACAGCCAGCAGGAGGCCGACGCCGGCAAGTGGCAGGCCAAGGGTCGACAGGGTCAGGGTCAGCATGACAGTAGCGCCGGTGGTACCAGCAGTTGCAGCCGAACCAATAACGGAGACGAAGATGATGAGCAGGTAGTCCGTGAAGTCCAACGGCACACCGTAGAACTGCGAGACGAAGATAGCCGCGATAGCCGGGTAAATGGCGGCGCAACCATCCATCTTCGTGGTGGCGCCCAGCGGTACTGCGAAGGAGGCGTACTCATCCGGTACTGCCAGACGACGGGAGACAACACGCTCAGTGACCGGCATGACGCCCATAGACGAACGGGTGAAAAAGCCGAGCGAGGTCACTGGCCAGACGCGACGGAAGAAGTCGATTGGGCTAATGCCGTGCATCTTCAGAATCACCGGGTACACGACTGCGATAACCAGGAACAGGCCAATGTAGATGGCAATGGCGAACTTGCCCAGGCTGCCGAGTGCTTCCCAACCGTACTCAGCGACCGCATGGCCGATCAGAGCCGCAGTACCGATTGGTGCCAGGCGGATGACCCACCACAGCACCTTCTGAACGATGGTCAAAAGAGAACCGGAAAACTCGATGAATGGCTCAGCCTTCGGACCGACCTTCACTGCAGCAATACCGAAGACAATGGCGATGACCAGCAGCTGCAGGACATTGAAGTTCAGCGAGCCGGAGACAGCACCATCGGTTTCGCTAATCTTCACTCCAAGGCCGAGGAAGTTCTGCGGGACAATGCTCTGCAGGAATCCCCACCACGAGCCCACGGAATCCGGTTCCTGCGCAGCCGAGGCATCGACGCCGGAGTTAACGCCCGGTTTGATGACCAAGCCAAGCACGATGGCGATGACCACCGATACAAAGGATGTGATAGCGAACCAAATAAGCGTCGAAACAGCCAGCTTGGCTGCACCTGCGACCTGGCGCAGGTTGGCAATCGACACCACAACCGCAGTGACCACCAGCGGCGGGATGAGCAGCTTCAACAGCGTGACGTAGGTACTGCCGACCTCGTCGAGCGCTGTGCGCAGCGAGGAGTCATCGCCAGTACTGCGGGCCATGAAGCCCAAAATAAGACCAATAATCAGGCCATAGACAACTTGGGCACCGAAGCCGGTCGCCCATTTGAATTTATTCACTTTTCCTCCTGGATTTTTATTTCTCTGAAAACACTTGTGCCACGCCTTATGCCGTCTGACAAATGCGTGCGACGGAATCCGAAGCCGCTGAACTCAGTCTCGAAGAGACAGACGCAGCGAGGCGGAAGCCCGAAGTGTTTAGCGACAGGAGGAAGTGGAGATTCGGCCGTAATCAAGCCAACGCCGCTTTGTGAGCATTTTCATGTTGGTCATTTCTATCTAGCAAGTCCGGTTAAGAGACAAACGATAAGACTGCCACGATTGATGTTGTGACACCAATTTCCAACACGGATCCTCACCCGAATATTCCGAATCCTTAATTCATCTTTAATTCGATTTCTCAGCCTGCCTGCGCAAGTGCAGTACCTTCAGCGAGCAGAGGAAGCCAATAGTCAACGCGCCGACAGCGGAGTACAGCGCAAACTGTGTGGCATGTGCAAACGCATTTGTCAGCGGCACCAACACACCGTCGAGAGCACCCTGCGCGCGCAGGCCAATCAGTATGGAGCCGGCGGAATCCTTCAACCCCTCCCCCATCTGTTCCAATCCTGGCGACAGCTTCGCAATCTCACGATCCAGCCCAATCGTCAGCGCCATGCCGCCGAGCGCAGCACCGAGCGCCGAACCAATCTGCCGAATTGTCGACTGCGTTGCCGATGCCTGCCCCGACAGCCGCACTGGAATATCACCAAGCACCAGCGAGGTCAGCTGCGCCGATGCCAGACCAAGCCCCAGACCGTAGACAATCAATGCAAACACAACCAGCCACAGCGGCAGGTCAACGCGCTCTTCCGCCGCCAACTGCAGCGAACCAAAGACCTCGAGCCCCAGCCCCACAATCACCACGCCGGCCGGGGTAATCCGAGCTGCCAGATGACGCGCCATGGCACCTGCGAAGAACGCACCGAGAGCCATTGCTGCCAGGACCAGGCCGGTTGCAATCGTCGATAAGCCAATCGCCGACACCAGATAGAGTGGCAGCACGAAGACCAGCGCGAACTCCCCCACCGCGACGAGCATCGCCGTGGTATTTCCCCAGCTGAACGTGGCGTAGGAGAACATCGACACGTCCAAAAGGGCGGGATCCGCGTTCTTCCGACGACGGTTTTCCCACAGCACGAAGGCGACGAGCACCACCGCACCAATCAAGAGCGTGACGACGGGTGCGGAGGGAAAAGCAAACCCTATCTTGGCGCCCTGAATGATGCCGAAGACCACGGCACCAAAGCCAATTCCCGACAGCACCAGGCCAAGGACGTCGAAACCGCCATCGCCATTGGTATCGCCTGCGGTGTTCGGCACCCAGCGCAGCGCAAGGACGAAAAGCACGACTGCGATGGGCACATTGACCCAGAAGATAGCTTCCCAACCAGCAAACTGCGTAAGCACACCACCCAGGAGCGGGCCGACCGCCGCTGCGCCGGACATGACCGCGCCCCAGATGCCGAATGCAGTGGCACGATCTTTGTTACGGAACAGTGCGTTCACGCTGGACAGTGTCGACGGCAGAATGCACGCACCACCAATGCCCTGGATGACGCGGGCTATGACCAATGGTGCCAAGGCGGTGGAAAGTGCGGCCACGACGGAGCCGACCGTGAAGATGACCAGGCCGACGAGGAAAAGCGTTCGACGGCCGAAGCGGTCACCAGCACGTCCGGAAGTTAAGAGCAGTGCAGCAAAGACGACGGAGTAGATCGTGGTAATCCACTGCGCGCCCACGATGTCGAGGCCCAGCTCCGAAATGATGGTCGGCAATGAAACACCGACGATGGTTCCGTCGAGAACAATCATGCCGAGGCCAACCGCGAGCACGAGCAACCCCCACCATCGCTGTGGCGACGCCGCGAACTCAGCGATCTGATCCTCGTTGGCGATTGCCGTAGCGGTGGTGCCCTTCACTTTCGCTGTGGCACCGGTTTGTGCGTCGGCTGAGACGTCGGCGCTGCTCAAGGAAGGTTTCGTACTCATAGGAACAATTTTAAAAATGCTCTAAGCCCGATTCATCAACCAAAAGTCGTAAATCCTCCAAATTAGTTGGATAATCTGAAGAAAAAATCACCGAAAATGCTAACGAAGCCTCTGGATATCGGCCTTTTATCAATGCACGGTGACTGATTGCTATGATGCAATGAGGCCTTGGGCGCTGATTGCTGGTTCCTTCTTTCCACTTCACAGTTCCCAAGCCTTGCCCCTATAGCTCAGTCGGTTAGAGCAGAGGACTCATAATCCTTTTGTCCCAGGTTCGAGCCCTGGTGGGGGCACTAAAAGCTCCGGGCTCTACTCACGCCCACTTACCCGACATCCGGTTGTAACAGCTGGCACACAGGGAGATGTACTTCGGCGCTTCGAGTGCCTCAATTTCCACGGTCTCACCGTCGAGGATAATGCTGCCGTCCGGATTCAACCGTGCAGTAAAAATCGCTTTCTGCCCACAGGTGCAAATTGTCTTAATTTCCTCAATGGTGTGGGCGACTTCGAGCAAGCGCTGGGAGCCCGGGAAGGCGTGGGTGCGAAAGTCGGTACGCAGGCCATAGCAGAGCACCGGGGTACCGCGAAGGGTGATGCCCAGCAACTGATCGACCTGGCCAGGGGTAAGAAACTGTGCTTCATCGATGATTAGGCAATCGTAGCCGTCGGCAAGCGAGGAAAGGTCATCGCCGTCGTGGATGAGGTGCGCGCGTTCCGCGATTCCGATGCGGGAGTGCACGTCGCCGTCAGCCAATGTATCGACGGCCGGCTTGGCAATCAACGGTCGCATGTCGCGCTCGCGGTAGTTGTGGGCGACGCGGAGGACCTCGATGGATTTTCCGCTGTTCATGGTTCCGTAGCGGAAGTACAGTTTTGCCATAGCCATTGATTGTAGGGCATCGATTCGCGGGCTCTGACGGGCGTGAGACCGGGCGGCCAACGCGGATCTGAAATCCCGACTATCCTATGTTTTTATGCAGCCGATTCCTGACCTGAATGAGAATCCAACCGTTGTTGTATGTGGCTCTATCCACCTAGATACCCTGGTCAAGGTCGATAGCGTCCCCGCCGAAGGCGGCACGCTCATCGTTGATGACGGCACTAATTCGCTAGGTGGCAAGGGGGCCAACCAGGCCGTTGCTATTGCTTACGACGGTGTTCGTGCGGTCATGGCCGGCACGGTTGGCGAGGACCGCGCCGCCGATGTCGTAGTCGAGGAGCTCAACGCACACGGCGTGGATGTCCACTCCATTCAGACTTCCTGGGATCTGCCGACCGGCAGCGCTTTTGTGGCAACGAACCGTAAGGGGCGGCCAGTCATTTTTGTCCAGCGCGGTGCCGACGCACTGACGGACCCCACCGATTTCGTCGACGAGTTCGCATCTGCAGATGTCGTGCTCGCACAGGGCGAGCTCCTCCCCGAAGCAACTGAGGCGATCGCGTCCGTCGCGTCTATGTACAACGCACGACTGGTGCTGAACCTAAACCCGGTCACAACCGTCACACCTGCGCTGATTGACCATGCTGATCCGCTGATCGTCAATATGAAGGGTGCCTGGGAGACGATTCGTCGTCTGGACATCGCCGAGGGCATCCGCGCCACCGACTACCGCGCACAGCTCGAGGCGCTACTGCAGTACTGCCCCAGCGTCGTCATGCTCCGCGGCGACAACGGCTGTCTCTTCGCACAGCACTCCGACGGCCTCGACGACGACCCGACAATCTACGAACATCCTGCGCTCAAACTGCCAGAGGAGAAGATTGTCGACGGCACCGGCTCCGGCGATGCGTTCGTCGGCACGCTCACCGCAGAGCTGGCTAAGGGCACCTCGCTTTACGACGCCGTCCCTCTGGCCACCGCAGCAGGTGCGGCAGCCGTACAGGCGGTTGGCGCATGCTCCGCGTTTGTCCGCCGCGACAAGCTGCTCGAGATGGTCGAGGCGGAGGATTTTCCCGCTATCCGCGTTTATTAGTGGTTTTCTAAGCGACGGTTCTGGGTAGGCGACGGCTTACCTTCTTACTAGAGGGCGATGCCAAACTTAGGCATCGCCACTAATCCAGCATGCTGGTGACCAGCTCTGCAATCTTCGAGCGCTCCGAGCGCTTCAGTGTGATATGCGCAAAAAGCTCGTTGCCCTTGAGCTTTTCAATCACCGCCTGCACACCGTCATGGCGGCCGACGCGCAGGTTGTCGCGCTGTGCGACGTCATGAGTGAGAATGACCCGCGAATTGCTACCAAGACGAGACAGCACCGTCAGCAGTACGTTACGCTCCAGCGACTGCGCCTCATCGACGATCACGAAGCTGTCATGCAGGCTGCGACCGCGAATGTGGGTCAGCGGCAGAACTTCCAGCATGTCGCGCGAGGCAATCTCATCCATGACATTCTCCGAGACCAGCCCCTCCAGAGTGTCGTAGACAGCCTGCGCCCACGGGTTCATCTTTTCGTCCTCACTACCGGGCAGGTAGCCAAGGTTTTGGCCACCGACCGCGTAGAGCGGACGGAACACCACGATTCGGCGGTGCAGCCCACGCTCCAACACCGACTCCAGCCCCGCACACAACGCGAGCGCCGACTTACCCGTACCGGCTCGACCACCGAGGGAGACAATTCCCACCGAGTCATCCAACAGCAGGTCGAGCGCAACACGCTGCTCCGCCGACCGCCCCTTCAGACCAAATGCCTCAGTATCGCCCCGCACAAGCTTGACGACGCCCGGGGCGCTCACTCGTGCCAGCGCAGACTGGCTACCAGCGCTGAGCTGCACACCGCAGTGCAGCGGCTGATCCTGGATCTGCTCGAGCTCAAGGAACCCATTGGCGAAAAGACGATCAATTTCCTCCGGGTCGACGTCCACTTCCACCATTCCTGAGTACCCAGTTAGAACGACGTCTTGGGCGCGGTAATCGTCGGCAGGCAAACCGACCGCACCAGCCTTAACGCGGAGCGGAATGTCCTTGGTGACCAGCACGACATCATGGCCATCGTGCTGAAGATTGAGGGCGCAAGCGAGAATGCGGTGATCGTTTTCGGCGGTGCGGAAGCCTGCGGGAAGGATGGAGGGATCAGAGTGGTTGAGCTCAATATGCATAAACCCGCCAAGATCATTGGCGGGCACAGGCCGGTCCAGGTGGCCGTAGCGGTAACGCAGCTCTTCGAGAAAACGGAGCGCTTCTCGGGCGAACCACCCCAGCTCTGGGTGGTGGCGCTTGGCCTCCAGTTCACTCACCACGACCAGTGGAAGAACAACTTGGTGCTCATCGAACTTCTTGGTGGCGTGGGGATCGGACAGCAGGACCGAGGTATCAAGCACGTAGGTACGCATGACTTCAGGCTAAAAGTCAGAGGTAGAAATTACGTGGTTGTGAGATGAATGCTTGGTTATCAGATGACCCACAATTGGTTACAGGCTCTAATCCTCAAGTTGAACCCTAAGGAAGTGGCCGAGCACCGAGCACCGCTGCCCGGCCTCTTCACTGTCTTCAGTAATGACAACTAGTCGTTGTGGCGAATCTGTCGCCCCAGCAGCTTGTGGCGAAGTGGATCAACCGCCAAGGTCACAACGCCAACTGCTACAACTCCCACGAGATACGCCAGCGCAACAACAAGTGAGCGTTGGCTAAAGGAAACTTCATACGCGCCCGAACCGAACATGACCACTCCCAACAGCGCACCCATGACAAAGCCGATGATGCTGGTCGCAAACATGGGGAAGAATGTCTGCTTGAAAGTGACCGTGCGATGGAAGGTGATTGGCGTACCAATGAAGTCCAATGCCTTTGTCAGCGAGGCCTCTTCATAGACGGCTGAGGCCTGCGTCAACACCGTCGATACCAGCAGCAGAATGAAGCCAATTACAAAGGTGATAGTCACACCGGTTGCAATATCGTGCGCGAATGTAACATCCGCAACTTCTTCAATCTTGTCTTCGCTCGGCATCATCATCGTGTACCCGAGCAGCAAGGACAGGAAAGTCATGGAACTGACTCGACGCCATGATTCCTTGGCATTAGTGGCCACTCGCCTTGTCGCCACAAAGTCGCTCGAAGTACCGAAGAAGCTGGCGATACGAGCAACCACCTGAATGAAGAAAGGCGCCACCAGGCCAATTGCCCAGACCATCAGGTACATCATTGCTGCGACACCAAGCGTGGTAGCCACGGTTCCACCCGCGATATTGGAGTTGCCTACCGCGTACAGGACGCCCGCACCGATGACAACGGCCACAATCATGCGCCATGACTTCATCGCCTTAGGCACTTCCTTGCGAGAAACACCAAGTGGCGAAATCATCACCCTTCGCAAACCGACCACAGCCGCAAAGAGCGCGAGGAGCACCACCGCTACCCAGACCAGTGGGTAGCCCCACCAGGGCAGCAACATGTCCCAGGTATCCAGGTAGTCATTGTCGAACTTGATCATCGCCCAGAATGGTGCGGTGGCAACCGACAACAACGTGCCCACCACAAGCCCAACAGCAGCCAACACGAGGGTCTCGATAACTACCATGCGTGTAACTGCCCCGTTGGAGAGACCAATCAAGCGCAGAGTTGCCAACCTCTGCTCACGTCCTGCAGCGCCAAGCACCGCCGACTGTGCCACCAGCGAAACCATTGCCGGAATCACAAACACACAGGCCACCAGCGCCAACTGCAGGTACATCTCGCCCTGGCCTTGATTCATGTAATCCTCAGGGGTTGGGTTCGGCGGCAGCTTCGGCTCAGCCTGCCAACGGCGGTAAAACATCGCCGTGCCGCCAACCACGACCAACGCCAACCACGTACTCACGGTCATAGCTACCACGGACAGTGCGGATAACCAGCCGTTTCCCGAATGCGATTCACGCCCGGCGCGTTGTAGCCGCGTGCTCAAGTCCGCTAGTGCACCGGTAGGAATTCTCTGGGGTTTCGCTGATTCAGTTACGGTGCTCACTTTGTAACCTCCGCTCCTGCCAGCATGCGATCATCGTGAATCAGGCCATCGCGGATCTCCACACGTCGACGACACCAGTCGGCCACCTTCACATCGTGAGTAACCATCACCAACGTCGTGCCGGTTTGCTCCACCAACGCAATCAGTTGCTGCATGACCTCATGACCTGTGGACTGGTCCAACGCGCCAGTCGGCTCATCAGCAAAGATGACACCTGGCTCACCGGCCATCGCGCGAGCAATGGCGACACGCTGCGCTTGACCGCCGGACATCTGTCCTGGGCGACGGCGCGTGAGGTCTGTTAGCCCCAGGCGGTTGAGGACATCGTCGGCAAGCTCGAGTGACTTTGAGCGCTTCTTGCCCTGCAGAATCATTGGCAGAGCAACGTTTTCCCTGGCAGTCAGCTCGGGAAGGAGCTGGCCATCCTGGAAAACGAAGCCGAAGTCGTGCAGGCGGAGGGCGGAGCGGTCGGCATCGGAAAGCGAATTGATCTTGGTGTCACCGAAGATGACATCGCCGTCGTCCGGCAGCAACACGCCGGACATGCAGTGCAGCAGTGTCGACTTACCAGAACCTGACGGTCCCATGACTGCAACGGTTTCGCCGGGCTCAATGGTCAGCGAAATGCCGGTGAGAACGGGAGCGGAATTGTAGGACTTAGTGATGTCACGAATACAAAGTCGTGCGTTTCTTGGGCTGTTGTTGTCTGTCATGGCACTCATTTCACTCGCACGGAGGCGTTTTCAACACCGTGCCCACTTTCCTTTTGCGGTAGTGCTAGGTCTACTATGCCGGAAATTAATTCCTCCGCACGCAGAGCTTTCGTACCATAGGAAACTATGGAGCTGAAGGATTATTTCCGCAAATATATCGGCGCGAACCGCCGCGAAAAAGCGCATAAACGCAGCTACGAGGAATCCGCCGCCGCTCGCATCGCCGAACTTACCGCTTCACGACGAACAATTGCCGAAGCCTTCGAGATTGAACGTCGCCGCATTGAAAATGACCTCCACGACGGAGCTCAGCAATATATTGTTGCGGCTTCAATGAAATTGGGCCTTGCGGAGTTAGAGGCCTCCAATACGGACAATGAGGAACTAATGCAGCTCCTGGCGGAAACGCGCGGCCATTTGGAGGATGGACTGCGGGCCCTGCGGCGAACAGTCCACGGAATTCACCCGCAGGTGTTGCGCGATCGCGGTCTGCAAGCGGCTGTTGAAGAGATTGCTGAAGGGTACGGCCCTCACGTTGTTGTGCACACTCCCTATCCCCTGCCGGAATTGGAAGAAAGTGTGCTCGCCGCGGCATATTTTTTCTGTGCAGAAGTGCTGACTAATGCGGCGAAATATGCTCCGAATGCCCCAGTTTCTGTGCTGCTCACCTCAGATCAAACACTGAATATTTCAATTACGGACCAAGGTCCAGGCGGGGCAAAATTGGGGCGCGGATTGCGGGGCATGAAAGAGCGTCTGGCCACTTTCGACGGTGCGATGACCATGCACTCTCCCGAAGGCGGACCAACGCAGGTAATAGCCAGAATTCCCTTGATGCTAAACCGCTGGGAATCGGGCATTGGAGAAATGGAAGGTGCGGAAATGGAAAGCGTGGAAATGAAAGGTGCGGAGAAGAAATGAAAATTGTCATTGCGGATGACTCGGCACTCCTGCGGGAGGGGGTCGCGGGGCTCGTCGAAAAGCGTGGACATGAAGTGATTGCGATGGTCGACACTGCCCACGGCCTGGTGGCGGACATCGATGACCGTTTTGATGACACGGGCGAGCTGCCAGACTTGGTGATTACCGATGTGCGCATGCCTCCAAAGATGAGCGATGACGGCCTGCGGGCGGCGGTCGAGTTGCGCGAGCGCTATCCGCAGCTGAATGTGATGGTGCTGTCGCAGTATGTGGCGCCGGCGTATGCGCGTGAATTGTTCTCGTCGAGCGGTGCTGGAGGTAGCGCTGGGGTTGGTACTGGGGTCGGCTCGAGTGGCAGCAGCTCGAGTGGCGGGACCGGGTATCTGCTCAAAGACCGCGTTGGCCAGGTGTTGGACTTCTTGGGTTCGCTCGAAGTTGTCGCCGGTGGTGGCGTGGTGATTGACCCTGATGTGGCGACGGCATTGATGCAGTCCGGCAAATCAGGGCTAGCCAGTTTGACGGCGCGCGAACGCGAAGTGCTCGAGCTGATGGCACGTGGCAAGTCGAATAAGCAGATTGCCGATGACCTCGTGCTTTCCGGGGCGGCAGTGGCGAAACACGTGTCCAATATCTTTATGAAGCTGCATCTGGAGCCCGGGGAGGAAAACCGCCGTGTGCGGGCAATTTTGGAATTTCTCACGGCGACGTCGGGGCAGATTTAGGGTCGGCAGCAATCGCATCTCTCGCAAAGGCGATGAAAAAATAAGTGTTGATTGTGGCACGAGTCACAAATTAAAGTTGGCTCGTACGTTTGTTGTTTCCCTATCGAAAGGACGTGTCTACATGACTGTTTACGCCAACCCCGGCACCCTCGATGCAATCTTCACATACAAGGAGCAGTACGAGAATTTCATCGACGGTAAGTGGACACCTCCAGTAGACGGGCAATACATGGACAACTCCACCCCGGTCACGGGCGAGGTTTTCTGCCGGGTTCCGCGGTCTAACGAGAAAGACATTGAGCTCGCCCTCGACGCCGCACACAAAGCGAAGGACTCTTGGGCCTCGGTTCCTGCGGCCGAGCGGGCGCTAATCCTCCACCGCATCGCGGACCGTCTGGAGGAAAACCTTGAGAAGATTGCCGTCGCCGAGACCTGGGAGAACGGCAAGGCCATCCGCGAGACCCTCGCCGCTGACATCCCGCTCGCAATCGACCACTTCCGCTACTTCGCCGGCGCCACCCGCACGCAGGAGGGGCGCATCTCGCAGATCGACGACAACACGGTCGCCTACCACTTCCACGAGCCACTCGGCGTCGTCGGCCAGATCATCCCGTGGAACTTCCCCCTCCTGATGGCCGCTTGGAAGATCGCCCCGGCCCTCGCTGCCGGCAACTGCATCGTGCTCAAGCCTGCAGAGCAGACCCCCGCGTCGATCCTCATGCTCACCGAGATCATCGCCGATCTGCTTCCGGACGGCGTCCTCAACATCGTCAATGGCCTCGGCACCGAGGCCGGTGCTGCGCTGACCGCAAGCGACCGGATCTCCAAGATTGCGTTCACCGGATCGACTGCCGTTGGCCAGATGATCAATAAGGCAGTGTCCGACAAGATTATTCCAATCACGCTGGAGCTCGGCGGCAAGTCCCCATCCATCTTCTTCCCCGACGTCATGGACACCGACGACGCGTTCCGCGAGAAGTGCATCGAGGGCCTGGCCATGTTCGCGCTTAATCAAGGCGAGGTCTGCACCTGCCCGTCGCGAGCCCTGGTCCACGAAGACATTGCTGATGAGTTCCTGAAGCTCGCGGTCGAGCGCGTCAAGCAGATTAAGACCGGCAACCCGCTGGACACGTCGGTACAGATGGGCGCCCAGGCCTCCCAGGAGCAGCTGGACAAAATCTCCGGCTACTTGGAGTCCGGACCGAAGGAGGGCGCGGAGGTTCTCACCGGCGGCAACGTCGCCAAGCTCGAAGGGCTGGAGGGAGGCTACTACGTCGAGCCGACAATCTTTAAGGGCAACAACTCGATGCGTTTCTTCCGCGAGGAGATCTTCGGCCCGGTCCTGGCCGTGACAACCTTCAAGACTCTGGACGAGGCTCTCGAGATTGCCAACGACACCATCTACGGCCTTGGCGCCGGTGTGTGGAGCCGCAACCAGAACAACGCCTACCGCGCTGCCCGCGGCATCCAGGCCGGCCGCGTGTGGGTGAATAACTACCACAGCTACCCTGCTCACGCAGCCTTCGGCGGTTACAAGCAGTCCGGTATCGGCCGCGAGAACCACTTGATGATGCTCGAGCACTACCAGGAGACCAAGTGCATGCTCGTCTCTTACGACGAGAACCCGACTGGCCTGTTCTAAAGAATCCACCCCCTCTGGGCTGGGCAATCTTTCGATTCCGATTCACGCCCGATGAAGGTGGCGACGATTGCCCTTGCCCCCCCCAAAAAAAACCTCCGCGTCTGGCAGGTTACGATGGTCGGCCTTAACCTGACGCATCAGGCGCTGGCGACTCCAGAGTTAGAGGCCTAGCTCACGGCCGACGGCTAGGCCTCTCTTTCTTCACTTGCCGGTACCACCTACGCATCCGATTAATCGCGGCACTGGCGGCCCATCCGCCGAGAAATAGTAGCGGGATGTAGAAGAACACGACATAGGCGACGGCTAGACCGTCCTGCCCGTCGGGCGGCGTGGTGAGAAATAGGAATGCCAGATCTCCAAGCGCGGCAATTCCTGCGCCGGTAGCTGCTGCGACAATGCTCCGCGCGCCGGTCATCCCCCGAGCCGACGAGCCATCACCGGCGAAAACGGCTATTGCTCCGACCAGCATTACTGAGACCAACATGGACACAATCCACGACGCAATTCCTTCGTCGTAGGCGAGATTGGGCTCCGGCAAGATTAGCCCACCCAAAACACTCCACGCGACCGCGGCAAAAAAGGACGCCAGCAAGGGGCGGGTTATACTGTCGAGCCTCATGCGTCCCAGGTTACGTGAGATGACCTTAAGAAAGACCGAATCTCCCCTCCCCAGTGAAGAATCGAGTCACACCCACAAGAGCACAATCCTCCGAGCATAAAGTGGGTTACGTAGAAAAACTGACAACCCGAAAAACTTACGGGCTGCAAATGTGAAACTGTGCGAGCTTATGACACTTTCAGGCAATTTTCCGGGCCATTTTTGACATAACCACAGTCAGTAACTCGGATCGGCCCAACGCCACCGGTCATAAACGTGGTCAGTAACTCGCATTGGGACTAAACGGAAAAAGGTGCCCACCGGCGAAACGCCGACCAGACACACTTTTTGCTACTTAACCCATATTTCGGTTCACGAAGATACCTACGCGCTGGAGAAGCTGGCCGAGGTCAAGTCAGCGCGCAACCTCACCATGATTCTGACTCCTGGTAACCACGATCAGATTCACCCCAAGTTCCAGCCTGCGGTGCAGATGGAATGGATGGGCGCCTTCCAGAATGTCTTTGACCTCATCAGCCTGAATCTCCAGATTAAACAGGTCAAGAAGGCCTATCTCTTCAACCACTACCCCACGCTGATGGATCGGACCGCGTCCAAGAATGCCGTCCGCTGGGCTCCGCACGCTAATCGTTGGACCGGCATCGTTCACGGTCACACGCATTCGTCCGTGACGCTCATGCCCGGCCACGTCAACGTCGCGCCCGAAGCCCACGACCTGCAGATTATCCACAGTTCGACACTCTGGGACCTCCTAGATCAGGTCTAACCTTTAGCTTTACGACGGTCCCCGCGCCCCAGCCCAACCGCGCCACCTGCGGCTTCGGCTGGGGAACTCATAGCGCCCACGTCTCTAAGTACTCAGGTACTGGCTAGCTCGGGCAGCTTTGTGCCCCCCAAAAAAAAGTGCTCCATCGCCTCCTATGCGCCTGTCCACTTATGGCTTAACTGTCCGCCTATGGCCCAAAAGTGACCTGTGGCGCAAATGTGTACATATGGTCGCGTATACAGAGCCAAACGTTACTGTCGAGCCATACGTCATCTTCGAGCCATACGTGGCGTGCTGCCGCGATGCCGTGATGGCTCCTCTTCACTTGTCATTGCGCTATTGGGATTCTAGAACCCCCGCATAAGTGGCGAGTAAGTGGCAAGCTTTCGGCTCCAGCGCTCTGGCCCAAGACTCCAGCGACTTGTGGCCAAGGTATTCACCTATCGATGCGCTGGAGCGTGGCCATAAGTGAATACCTCATCGACAGGTGAGAGACCCGGCCAATACCGTGCGCATAAGTGCCGAAAAACCATCGACAAGACCCCGACACCATCGACAAGACCCCGAAACTTGGCCATAAGTGGCGGAATAGAAAATAGACCGCTCACTCCCACGGCCCAACCCCTCGATAACCAGCCGGGGCGCGTCGGGGGAAAGACACGATTTTTGTCCTTTGGCCCGAATATTTAATGATTGTTTTAGTGGATTAACACTCCGAATAAAAAACCAGGCCAGAGAAAAACTCTCTGACCTGGCCTAATTGCTCCTCCAGCTGGACTCGAACCAGCAACCCTTCGATTAACAGTCGAATGCTCTGCCATTGAGCTATGGAGGAATATCCACCGCACAGAACCAGCTGAACCAAACTTCGGCCATGCCGTTCCTTGCGACGGATAGATACTTTACCCAGACCCCTTGAAACTCACAAATCGCCAGGTCACAGGTCAATTTAGACTTCTTTTACCCACACTCCATAACACCGCTGTGAGTTCTCGGAGCCACGCAATCCGGGCACACCCCAGGCGCACGCCCCAGGCACACACCCCAGGCGCACACCCCAGGCACACAACCGACATTCCCAGTCCACGCACACAAACAGCCCCTACCAGTACTGAAAACGTTTTCCATCATGCACTTTTCATAGCGCGTTCATACGATGGGGCTTATGTCTGAACAAACCAACAAAACCAAAAATACCGAGCAAACCGAGCAAACCGCACGCGTTGTTCGTGGCGTTATCGCACGCGAAAAAGGCGCACCTGTAGAACTTACTGATATCCACATCCCGTCCCCGGGCCCGAACGATGTCATTGTTGACATCCAGGCCTGCGGCGTGTGCCATACAGACCTGGCTTACCGCGACGGCGATATCACCGACGAGTACCCGTTCTTCCTCGGCCACGAGGCCGCAGGCGTGGTCTCCGAGATTGGCGAAGAGGTCACGCATGTTGCCGTCGGCGATTTCGTTGTCCTCAATTGGCGCGCCGTCTGCGGCGAGTGCCGCGCCTGCAAGCGGGGAGAACCGCAGTACTGCTTTAGCACTTTCAACGCCTCCAAGCCCATGACGCTTGCCGACGGCACCGTCCTCACCCCAGCCCTTGGAATCGGCGCTTTTGCGGATGCCACCCTCGTCCACGAGGGCCAGTGCACCAAGGTCGATTCGGCAGCAGACCCAGCCGTTGCGGGCCTGCTGGGCTGCGGTGTCATGGCCGGCATCGGTGCGGCCATTAACACCGGTGAAGTCAAGCGCGGTGAATCGGTAGCCGTCATCGGCTGCGGCGGCGTTGGTACCGCAGCTATTGCCGGTGCGAAGCTGGCCGGCGCTAGCAAGATTATTGCCATCGACATCTCAGACGAGAAGCTGGACACCGCCCGTGAATTCGGCGCGACCGAGACCATTAACTCTGCGGAGCTGGCTAAGAGCGATAAGGGTACCGGGGAAGAGGATCCCGTCGTTAAGCGAGTGCGTGAGCTGACCGATGGTTTCGGTGCTGACGTCGTGATTGATGCGGTCGGCCGTCCGGAAACTTATAAGCAGGCGTTCTACGCCCGTGACCTGGCTGGACGCGTTGTGCTGGTCGGTGTCCCCGCGCCGACGATGGAGCTAGACATCCCGCTGGCGGATGTGTTTAGCCGCGGCGGTGCGCTGAAGTCGTCCTGGTACGGCGACTGCCTGCCGGAGCGCGACTTCCCGATGCTGGTGGATCTGTCGTTGCAGAATCGCCTGCCGCTGGAGGGCTTCGTGACGGAGCGCATTGGCATTGAGGATGTTGATGAGGCCTTCGAAACTATGAAGGCCGGTAAAGTACTGCGATCGGTGGTCACACTGTGAACAAGGATTTGAGGGTTGACCACGTTCTCACGTCGGGCACGTTCTCGCTCGATGGTGGCGCGTGGGACGTAGACAACAACGTATGGGTGCTCGGCGATGACCGTGAGGTCATTGTCATCGATGCGGCACATGAGGCGCAGCCGATTATTGATGCGGTGGATGGTCGAAAAGTAAAGGCCATCGTGTGCACCCACGCGCACAACGACCACATCACTGTGGCCCCTGAACTGCAGGAGAAGCTCGACGCTCCCCTGCTCGTCCACCCGGGCGACCAGATGCTGTGGGAGCAGTCCTGGCCGGACCTGGCGCACGAGGATTTGGCGCACGGTCAGCGCCTGGAGATTGCAGGCACGGAGGTTGTCATTATTAATACTCCGGGCCACTCCCCTGGCTCGTGCTGCCTGTACGTGCCGGAGGCCGCGGAGCTGTTCTCGGGTGACACGCTGTTTTCCGGCGGTCCTGGAGCGACCGGTCGGTCCTACTCGGATTTCGACACGATTATTAACTCCATCCGCGACAACCTGTTGACCCTGCCTGCGGAAACGACTGTCCGCACGGGGCATGGCGACCACACGACGATTGGTCGCGAGGCTCCGCACTTAGAAGAGTGGATTCGCCGCGGCTACTAGTCGCTAGCCACTAGCTACTCAAACACGACCTTGACCGCCTCTGCCTGCAGTTCGCGGCGGTACTGCTCCATCGCGAGCAGATCCGCGAACAGCGAGTTGTAGGCGGTTTCGTCGTCCGATGGTCGCATCCGCGATAGCATCGCCTTCAGCTGCGCAATCTGGTCACCGACCCACACTTCCTGCAGCCGCGCCAGAATCGCCTGTGCATACGGGCGCAGCGTCTCTGTATCGACGGCGATCTGCTCCACTCCCAGCTCAGTCACGAGATGCTTGACGACGTCCTCCCGCGCCTGATCCATAATTGCGGTCGCCCAACTATGTGGCTGTGTGGCCGCTTCCCCGCAGGCACCACCTGCAGCCATGATGGCGTCGAATACCGCTCGGTAGGTCGGATGCCCAAAGGTCTCGGGTGCGAGCGCATCGAATACCGGGCCGGTGGTGGCGGGCTCCTGAATTGCCAGCTTGAGGGCCTCCCGCTGCGCATAGAGCACAGGGTCCCGCGGGTTTGGATACGGCAGTGCCGGGTTGCGCCGGCGCCGCGCTTCCTCCGCCTCTTCGCGGGCACGGGCCTCTTCTTGGCGACGCTGGTAGGGAGTGCGCTTTTCATTCTGTGGCCGACTGGCCTCCTCACGGACGCGCTGCACCAGCTCGGCCTCATCATTCCAGCCAATCCAGCCGGCAACTTCGCGGGCATACTCATCGCGCAGCGCCGCGTCCTTGAGCTGGGCCAGGACAGGCACCACGCGGCGCAGCCCGGAGACCCTGCCATTAGCGGTGGTCAGGTCATAGTCGGCCAGAAGTGTGCGGAGGACAAATTCGATCAATGGCCGTCGTGAAGCGACGAGATCGCGCACTGCAGCCTCGCCCTTCTTCTGGCGCAGATCACACGGATCCATGCCGTCCGGCGCGACAGCGACGTAGGACTGGCCGGTGAAGTTCTGCTCCCCCTCGAAGGCGCGCATGGCGGCCTTCTGCCCTGCCTCGTCGCCGTCGAAGGTGTAGATGAGTTCGCCGCGGAAGAAGTTATCGTCGAGCATGAGACGGCGCAGCAGCTGGAGGTGTTCCTCACCGAAAGCGGTACCACAGGACGCGACGGCTGTGGTCACGCCTGAGGCGTGCATGGCCATGACGTCGGTGTAGCCCTCCACGATTACAGCCTGATGACCAGCGGCAATGTCCTTCTTTGCCAGATCCAGACCGAAGAGCACCTTGGACTTCTTGTACAGCATGGTCTCGGGCGTGTTCATGTACTTGCCCAGATTGTCATCGTCGAAAAGCTTGCGGGCACCAAAGCCGATGACATCGCCGGACATATTGCGGATCGGCCACATGAGACGACGGTGGAAACGATCAATCGGCCCCATGCGCCCCATCTTGGAAAGACCCGCCTTATCCAGCTCCTCGAAGCTAAAGCCTAGGCGCTGCAGGTGCTTGGTTAGAGTGTCCCATCCGGCCGGCGAGTAACCACAGCCGAACTGGGCCGCGTGCTCGGCGGTGAAGCCGCGGTTCTCCAGAAACTCGCGCGCGGGCGCTGCCGCTGGCGTGGAGAACTGTTCGCGGTAGAACTTCTGTGCCTCGCGGTTTGCGGCGATGAGACGCTGGCGAGTTCCCGGTTCCTCGCGACGGCCCGTGCCACCGCCCTCATAGTTAATGTGGAAGCCAATTTTCTCCGCGCAGGCTTCGACAGCCTCCGGGAAAGACAGGTGTTCCATCTCCATGAGGAAGCTGAATACATCACCGCCTTTTCCGGTGGAAAAGCAGTGGTAGTAGCCATGATTGGGGCGTACGTGGAACGACGGCGTGCGCTCGTCTTTAAAAGGCGAAAGCCCTTTCAGAGAATCCGCGCCAGCCGGTTTGAGGTTCACGTATTCTGCAACGATCTCCTCAATCGGAGTCCGTTCGCGGATTGCCGCGATATCGGAGTCCGGAATTCTTCCCCTAGCCATGAAAATAACCTTACCCAAACCGTCCAATCGACTCCGCCGTAGAGGTTTCGCTTGCCGACGAGCCGCCCGCGCCCAACCCATAACGTGCCGGCGGCGACAGATATGGAAAGATACTAGCCATGGCTGAGTGGAAGAAGATTGCGAGCGGCGTAGGCGCTGCCGCCCTGGTGCTAGCTGGTAGCTATCTGGGGCTCGATGGCGGAGATCAGAACTCTACGGCATCCGAGGACTCACAGGGGACGCAGAATACCGAATCGCAGACTTCCGCTGCGCCCAGCTCGAAATCGAGCCCGAAGCCTGGCACTAATTCGGGAAGCAACAAGTCGGGCACCAAGGGTGCCACCTGCGCAGTAGATACCCTGCCGCAGGAGGCCGACGATGTTATCGACCGCATCCTGACCGACCAGGACCATATCTACTCGCAGCACGACGGCAAGCACTTCGGCAACTACGAGGGACGCCTGCCGAAGCAGCGCGGTGACTACTACCGCGAGTACACCGTGACCACCCCGGGTAATTCCAGCCGCGGTGCACGTCGCATTGTTGTCGGCGGCGGTTCCGAAAATGACCCGGATGTCTGGTACTACACCGACGACCACTACGAGAGCTTCTGCGAAATTCCTGACGCGGAGGAGTAGACAACTATCCCCACGCCGCGGCCACACCAGCAATCTGGCGATCAAGCCGCTCTACACGCGACTCCGTCATCGACGCTAGCTGATCAACGATAACCCGCAGCCGCGTTTGGTCACTCTCCGCCCGGGAGTAGAGCCACTGGAACATCGGATCAAGAGTTCCCGGAGCACCCTCCTGCAGATACTCGGCCAGCCGGAAAAGACGATCGCGCTCACGCTCCTGACGGCGAATATGACGCGGAAGATCCATCACGTACAGCACGGCGATGGTCTTCAGCATGGTGACCTCCGCCAGAATCGAGCTGGGCACGGCGAGGTCCGCGTCGTAACGCCCGAGCGGAAGCGTCGATCCGGAGGCAGCACGCGTACCCGCGACGGAAGCCGTGACAAAACGGCCGACCAGCTCCGAGGTCATCCGTTTCAGCGCGACCAGCGAGCGCAGCGAACCATCATAGGACGCCGCAGCTGATACCACCGGCAAGCTGGCAAGACGCCCGGCAGCTTCGACGAGCTCTGCCGGATCGCCACCAAACGCGGCAGCGCCCTTGTCAGCGAGCGCGGCCAATTCCACCGTGTCCCAGAGAACACCCAGGTCAACACGGCCAGAGACGATGCCATCCTCGACATCGTGGACGGAATAGGCGACATCGTCAGACCAGTCCATGATCTGCGCCTCAAGACACTGCTTGCCGTGCGGAACGCCCTGGCGAATCCACTGCAGAATCGCAGCATCTTCCTGGTAGGCGCCGTACTTGTGGCGGAGCTGACCATCGGGACCAACCGGTGTCCACGGGTACTTACAAGCCGCATCGAGCGCCGCCCGAGTGAGATTGAGCCCACAGGGCTCACCTGTACCATCGAGCACCTTTGGCTCAAGGCGAGTGAGAATACGCAGCGTCTGAGCGTTGCCCTCGAACCCGCCGCAACCAGCGGCAATCTCGTTGAGGGCGCGCTCACCGTTGTGGCCATACGGCGGATGCCCGATGTCATGCGTCAGGCCGGCCAGCTCTGCGAGATCCTCATCTGCACCCAACTCGCTGGCGATTCCGCGGGAAATCTGCGCGACCTCCAGCGAGTGAGTCAGGCGTGTGCGCGGAGTATCGCCCTCCCCTGGCCCCACAACCTGAGTTTTGTCAGCCAGCCTGCGCAGCGCTGCGGAGTGCAGCACGCGAGCGCGATCTCGCGCAAACGCCGCCCGGTGGGTTTCCAAGGACTGCACCCCGGGCAGCAACGACTGCTTCGGAGACTCCTCGACAATACGAGCGAGTTCAAAAGATGAATACGAAAATTTACCGGCCACGTAATTATTGTTACGTATCCTGGTAGTTATGTCTGACAGGAATCGCGTGTTTCGCCCCCTTTACCTTGCCGCATCGGGTGCTTTTCTCGGCCTGAGCATGCCGCTCATCACAGCTGCGCTTCCAACACAGCCTCCGGTTGATGCGCCCGCATCGCTACTGGCACTCGCACCGTCAGCATCACTCGCACACGCCGAGACACCGACAGAGGTATCGGGCGACGTGGACGATCTCGCAGGTGTGCTGAGCGGCGGCGATGAAGCTCGTCTGAAGGAGCAGATTCAGCAGCTCAAGGCAGAGAAGCGACTCCTGTTCTCGGTGTTTTACATCAAGAGCTTCGACGGCATTCAGGGCGAACAGTGGGCACAGCAGGCCTGGGAGCACCTCGGAGCTGCCGACAACCGCGGTGTCCTGGTCGTCGCCGTGGAAGACCGAAACCTCGGCGCTTTCGTCGGAGACTCCTTCCCCCGCAACGCAGAAGCCGTCAACAGTGCAGCTCAAGGACAGCTGTTAGAGGATGACAACTGGGCGGCTGCAGGCGAAGCTGCCATCGCCGAGGCAGGCGGTGGCAGCGGCTCCGCCGGTGGGTGGGCACTCGGCGCCGGCCTCGGTGGTGCCGCCGTTGTCGGTGGCGCCACCTGGGCCGTGGGCCGTCGCAATAAGAAGAAGCGCGATGAGGAGGAGATCGCTCGTGGCCGCAACATCGACCCCAGGGATGTCTCTTCGCTGGACTCGCTGAGCACTAGCTCGCTCGATGTTCTTGCGCGCGATGAGATTGTCAGTACCGATGAGTCCATCCGCAAGGCCAACACCGAGCTCGACCTCGCCCGCGCTGAGTTCGGCACCGAACGCATCCGCAGCTTCGACAACGCACTGAAGCACTCTCAGTCCACGCTCGAGCGCGCGTTTGCACTTCGCCAACAGCTTGACGACGGCTCCGTAGCCGACGAAATCGAGCGCCGCAGTGTCCTGCTGGAGATTATCTCCACCTGTGGTGTTGCAGATGACCAGCTCGACGGCGAGGCCGCAAACTTCCAGAAGCTCCGCCAGGAGTTGATGAATGCTGAAGCGACCATTTCGAAGCTCACTCAACGAAGTGTCGAGCTGCGTTCACGTATGCCGCGTGCCGGCGGAATTCTCGACGGTCTGCGCGCACGTTACGAAGAGCAGATGCTCAGCTCTGTGACCGACAATATTGACATGGCCACGGAGCACCTGAATCAGGCTGACCAGTCAATGTCTGAGGCCCGACGCATAGCTGACCTGCCCGCCGGTGAGCAAGGTGGTCTGATTGATGCGCTGTCGGCCACCGACTTTGCGCTCACACAGGCAGAGAGTCTTCTGGAGGCCATTGAACACGCCGATAGCGATATTCACGCTGCAGTCGCTGGACTGGCTTCCCTTATCGCCGAGGTCCGCGGTGAAATCGATGAGGCCTCGCACCTGATGTCGGCACCGCAAGGCGCCAACATCAACCGCGAGCGCCTCAATGCGGCCATCGAAGCAGGCCGTGAAGCACTCGGCGTGGCAGCCAATAAGTCCGAAGTGGATCCGCTGAGTTCCTGGACCGCACTGACCGATGCCGATGAGCTGCTCGACGAAGCCCTGGACTCCGCTCGAGACAAGGCCGCGTCGTTCGCCCGAGCTGCCGCCACTTTGCAGCACAGCATGCAAGATGCCGACAATCACATTCGCGCCGCGGCTGACTTGATTGCTACCCGCCGTCGTGTGGTTGGCGCTGAGGCTCGCACTCGCCTCGCGGAGGCGCAGCGTGCTTACGGCTCTGCACAGGGCTTGGCCAATGACGAGCCGAGAAAGGCGTTGGCCTACGCACGTCGTGCGCGCAAGCTCGCGGCTGAGGCCGCTGACTTGGCTCGCCGCGACATCCGCCGCTACCAGGATCAGCGCCGTGGTGGCGGCAGCAACGGTTCAATGGTCGTCGGCATGGTGCTGGGCAGCATGCTCAGCAACAACAGCGGCTTTGGTGGCAGCATCGGCGGCTTCGGCGGTTTCGGCGGAGGTTCGAGCCGACCAGGAGGCTCCGGCAGCACAATGGGCTTCTAGCCGGTCAAGAAAGCCACTCGCAGGACTCTAAATCCGCATCTGGCGTGGTCCATCCACAGACCACGTCGCCAGTGCGGCGGCAATCAGCCAGTCTTCGAAACTCCCCCGGAAGTCTCCCTCCTGGGCATAGACACCAAATACCCCTCGTCCTAGGCTGTCCTCTCTGACGATTCGGGCGAGCTCATAGCCTGGCCGCTCGATGTCGTAGACCGTGCGAATTCCTCGTCCTTCTCTGTTTAGGACAAAAGAATCCCCCTCATCCGGATTCGTCATTACTAACGCGTTCGTGCTAAAAAAGCGGGCTTTCACCTGCCAGCCACGCCCTTGTGGCGAGGTAATCCAGAAAGCATTAAAGACCCCGTCCTGACAGCTCCAGCCGTCGGACAGGGTCTTTTTGTTCTCGTCGTAAACGACGCCGTCTGCAATAGTTGCTACACGATCCACACCCAAATCATATAGGCAATCAACAAGAGCAAGCAGACAGTGAGAATCCAGGTCGAGGAAACCATGCGGGACTCCAGCACTCGACGAGCACTGTAGACCAGGAAGATCTTCTCCTCTTCCGGCAGCGCACGGCCCTCGTCGGTGTCGAACTGCACCTCTGCGTGGCGCACGCCACGGGACGCACCGGTGAACTGGCCCCACTTCTCGCCGGTCTTCGCGTTCTCGATGACGTAGTTCGTCGATCCCTCGCACACCAGCTTGCCTTCGGGACGATTCGGCCCGAAGGTCACTGAAAGCTGCTTGGCTCGCGAAATCTTGTCGCGGTCAGCAGCAACGGTCGAGAACACGCGGCCGTCGGGAAGCGTGGCGGAAACACGGTGATTAGCAGAGGCGTCAATGACCCACTCCCCTTCCGGGGTGTTGAGGCGATCGCCCTGCTCATCACGGATGTACGTGCCGATTTCGGTGCTTTCCTTCAGAATCGGCCAGGTTTGCTCGGATTTTTCCCGAGAGCCGTCGCCGAGACTATAGGATTCCCAAAAAACTTCTTCGGCCATTAGCAGCCCACCAGGCGAGCGGCGAGGTAGCCTTCCAGCTCGTCAATCTTGACGCGCTCCTGCTCCATGGTGTCGCGGTCGCGGACGGTGACAGCGTTGTCCTCGAGAGTATCGAAGTCAACGGTGACACAGAACGGAGTACCAATCTCATCCTGGCGACGGTAACGACGGCCGATAGCACCGGAGGTGTCGTAATCGACGGCCCAGTACTGGCGCAGCTTGTCCGCGACAGCCTCAGCAGTAGGAGTCAGGGTGTCCTTCTTCGACAGTGGCAGAACAGCAACCTTAACCGGCGACAGACGCGGGTCGAGCTTCAGCACGGTACGGGTGTCGGTGCCGCCCTTTGCGTTCGGCACCTCTTCCTCGGTGTAGGCATCGCACAGGAAGGCCATCAGGGCGCGGGTCAGACCGAAGGACGGCTCAATGACGTACGGAACGTACTTTTCGCCGGTGACCTGGTCGTGGTAACGCAGGTCTTCCTTGGAGTGCTCGATGTGGCAGCCGAGGTCGTAGTCCGTACGGTTGGCGACACCCATCAGCTCGCCCCACTCGTTGCCCTGGAAGTGGAAGCGGTACTCGAAGTCAATCGTGCGTGCAGAGTAGTGAGCGCGCTCGTCCGGAACGTCGAACTGACGCATGTTCTCCGGGTTAACGCCCAGGTCGATGAACCAGTTCCAGCAAGCGTCGACCCACTCATCAAACTTCTCTTCCGCCTGATCCGGTGCGACGAAGTACTCGATCTCCATCTGTTCGAACTCGCGGGTACGGAAGATGAAGTTACCCGGGGTAATCTCGTTGCGGAATGCCTTACCGGTCTGGCCGATACCGAACGGTGGCTTAATACGAGCCGTGGTCATAACGTTCTTGAAGTTGACGAAGATGCCCTGAGCGGTCTCCGGGCGCATGTAGTGCAGGCCCTGCTCATTGTCCACCGGGCCGAGGTAGGTCTTCATCAGACCGGAGAACATCTGCGGCTCAGTCCACTTACCCGGCTGACCGGTCTCCGGATCCGGAACATCTGCCAGACCATTGGCCGGCGGGTGACCGTGCTTGGCCTCGTAGGCCTCCAGTAGGTGGTCAGCGCGGTAGCGCTTGTGGGTGTGCAGGGACTCCACCAGCGGGTCGGTGAAGGTAGCGACGTGGCCGGAAGCTTCCCAGACCTGGCGCGGCAGGATAATGGAGGAATCCAGGCCGACGACATCCTTACGGCCGGTGACGAAGGTCTTCCACCACTGGCGCTTGATGTTTTCCTTCAGCTCCACACCCAGGGGACCGTAATCCCATGCCGAGCGTGTACCGCCGTAAATTTCACCACACGGGTAAACGAATCCCCTGCGCTTACACAGGTTGGCGACGGTATCGACAACTGACTTAGGTGCCACGGTCTAGACCACTCCTTATAAATGGCTTCGCATCGCACACCACACGCCTTTTCCGGACACTCAATTCAGCCCGTTCCGTGCGGCGGACGACATAATGAAAAGCAAAATGTACTGACCCCGACAGGCCAGTTAAAAGTTCCCCTATACTCTAGCGCATCTTGTCCAACCGATACCGGGTAGTGTCGGTTACATGGCTGGCGAAGATATGCACGAAGTTAGTTCTGGCGAAAACCCACGCGATACGGGCTCCCCCGCTAGCGCCGGGGCACACGCCTCCGCGCGGCCGGCCGCAACCCGCATCGGCCAGCGCAGTACTCGCCAACGCCGCGCCGTCGTGTCGATTATGAGTGAGGCCCCTAATTTTCGCTCCGCTGCTGACATTCATAAGTCGCTGACGGAGCGGGGGGACAAGGTCGGCTTGACGACGGTCTATCGGACGCTCCAGTCCCTTGCGGAAATGGACATTGTCGATGTTCTGCACAATGCCTCCGGAGAGGCTCTCTACCGGCTGTGCGGTGACCACCACCATCATCACCTGGTCTGCACCGATTGTGGCAGCACCGTTGAAGTCGCTGGCGGACCAGTCGAGCAGTGGGCTCGAAGCCTGGCGGAGGAGCACGGTTTTAATCTGACCGGGCACACTGCCGAAGTTTTCGGCCTGTGCAGGGACTGCCAGAAGAAGTAGCCCGGCCTCCCGCCCCAAAAAACCAGCTTTAGGCCTTGCCGAACCTACGGTCGCGCTTGGCGTACTCCACCACTGCGGCGCGCATGTCATCCCGACCGAAATCCGGGAAAAGCTTGTCCTGATAGACCATCTCCGCATAGGCGGACTGCCAGATCAAGAAGTTGGACGTGCGCTGCTCGCCCGACGGACGCAGGAACAGATCAACATCCGGCATGGTTGGCTCGTCCAGGAATTGCGCGAAAGACTTCTCGGTCAAGTCATATTCGCTGAGCTCCCCTGCTGCTGCCTGACGAGCAATTTCCCTGGCAGCGTCGACAATTTCGGCACGGCCACCGTAGTTGACGCACATATACAGAGTTAGCGCGTCATTGTCCTTCGTCTGCTCCTCGGCAATCTCCAGTTCTTTAATCACTGAGCGCCACAGTCGCGGACGACGCCCTGCCCAACGCACGCGAACGTTCTTCGAATCCAGCTCATCACGACGTCGGCGCAGCACATCGCGATTAAAGCCCATAAGGAATCGGACCTCATCGACCGAACGGTGCCAATTCTCAGTGGAAAATGCGTAAGCCGACAGGTGCTTGACGCCCATCTCCAAACAAGCATCGACGCACTCCATCAGCACGGCCTCACCACGCTTGTGCCCCTCAGTGCGTTTGAGCCCACGCTGCTGCGCCCATCTACCATTGCCGTCCATCACGAGCGCGATGTGATTGGGCACGAATTGCTGCGGTACAGGAGGATTCAACACGCTTCCTATTGTGCCCCACCGCTACTGTTTACTGCCAAAAAGCATCCACGTGTTCCAGCGCTGGCACTCGGCGGCCCAGGTAGTACTGCAGGTACTTCGCCGTCAGGGTACGCGCCGTCGCCATCCGTCCCTCGAATTCGCTTGACGACGTATCGATGCCCGACCACTGCTCATGGGCAAGTTGCCACATCAGATGCAGAACCTCAGTCGGCGGAGTATCCGCACCCGGTGGCCGGCAGTTGGTACACACTGCTCCGCCCAGTGCGGGGGAAAACGCATGATGTGGCCCGGCCTTGCCGCAGCCTGCGCATTCAAACAGGCTCGGCTGCCAGCCGGCTTGCGCCATTGCCCGCAGGATGTAGGAGGTCAACAACAAATCGGGACGATGTCGCCTGGCTGCAATATCATCGAGCGATTGGGTGGCGAGGTCCCACAATTCGGGAGCCGGTACTTGCTCCTCGCCGACAATGCGTTCGGCGACGTCCAGGACTGCACACGCACAGGTGTAGCGCGCATAGTCGTCGACAAGCGGTGCCGCCCACGTGCGCACGGTATCTGCGCCTGCGATAGTGGACAGCCCCCGGCGTGGGTAGATGTTGACATTCACGTCGACGAATGGTGACAAGCGAGAGCCGAATCGGCTCTTCGCGCGGCGCACACCTTTGGCGACACCGCGGACTAGGCCGTGGTCGCGGGTGAAAAGGACGATGATGCGGTCGGCTTCGCCGAGGTCGTAGCGGCGCACGACCAGCGCACGGTCGCGATACGGCTCGACCAATTTTTTAGAATCCCAACTTGCCCAGCTGCTTCGGGTCCGACTGCCAGTCCTTCAGCACCTTCACGCGCAGGTCGAGGTAAACATTCTGACCGAGCAGCGCAATGAGTTCCTTACGAGCCTTGTGAATGGTGGTGCCCATGCGTCGACCGTCGCGCCCCATGAGGATGGACTTCTGCCCCGAACGCTCGACATAGATAACGGCGTGGACATCCAGGACGCCTTCGCGGTCCTGGTTTGGCAGCACCTCATCAATCTGGACCGCCACGGAGTGCGGCAACTCATCGCGCAGACCGCCGAGGGCCGCCTCGCGGATGAGCTCTGCCATCCGGGTGTGCAGATCCTCATCGGTGATGTGCCCCTTCGGGTACAGGCGCGGACCCTCCGGCAACTGGGAAGCCATGACATCAATCAGCGTGTTGATGTTCTCGCCGGACTTCGACGACAGTGGCACCAGCTCGGCATCCGGACCGAGCAACTCCTGCAGCTCGATCAGGCGCTCAATAATGGTGTCGCGCGAGACCTTATCCACCTTGGACACAATGCCCATGATGTTCTTGCAACCTTTGGAGACATTCTCGTAAATCCAGCGGTCACCAGGGCCAATTTTCTCGTCGGCAGGCACGACCATCGCGACCAAGTCCACATCGGAGTAGGTCTCCTGAACCATGTCATTCAGGCGCTCGCCGAGCAGCGTGCGTGGCTTGTGCAGACCTGGCGTATCCACGACAACAATCTGACAGTTCTCGCGGTGGACTACACCTCGGACTGGATGACGCGTGGTTTCCGGCTGGTTAGCGGTAATAGCGATCTTCTCGCCCACCAGGGAATTGGTCAGCGTGGACTTACCGGTATTCGGACGCCCCACGATAGAGACGAACCCAGAGCGAAAGCCCTCCGGCGCACTGTAATCATCAGCAGCTCCGCCAAGTCCAGCATTGGCCAGCATGTCATCAAGATTGCCCATCAGTATCTTCTTCCTCGGAGTAAAACTCCGCAGTCGGCTCCACCACCACAGTGCGTACTCGCATACGACCACGACGGTCACGCGAGCCCTCGGCGGTAAACTTCAGTCCTGCATATTCTACGTACGAACCCGGCAGTGGCACACGTCCAAGCTCATATGCCAACAGACCGGAGACCGTATCCACCTCATCGGTGACCTCGTCATCGAAGACGAGTTCGCGCCCATGAGCTTCGTCGTAAAGCTCAATGAGCTCGCCCAAGCTGAGGCGCGCCTGCACGCGGTAGGAGGCATCCCCCAGCGGTTCGATGGGGGCCTGCTCGGCCTCGTCGTATTCGTCGGCAATCTCACCGACAATCTCCTCGAGGATGTCCTCAATAGAGATAAGACCGGCGACCGATCCGTATTCGTCGATGAGAATGGCGATGTGATTGCGGGTGCGCTGCATTTCATCGAGCAGATCATCCAGTGGCTTGGAGTCGGGCACAAAGACGCAGTCGCGCATGACCTCGGAGACACGGACACCGCGACCGCCATCAGTACGCGAGTACGTCTGCTGGACAATGTCCTTTAAGTAAATGACGCCGACGATGTCCTCAACGCTCTCGCCAATCACCGGCAGTCGCGAGTGACCCGACTTCACGCATAGAGCCACTGCCTGACCACAGTGCTTATCCGCCTCGATCCACACCATCTCTGGGCGCGGAACCATAACAACGCGTGCCGACGTTTCCGCGAGATCAAACACAGACTGAATCATGCGGCGCTCATCGTGCTCCACAATGCCGCGCTCCTGGGCGATATCGACCATCTCGCGCAACTCGACTTCGGTGGCGAACGGGCCATCGCGGAAACCACCACCAGGGGTGATGATGTTGCCGAACCAAATCAGCAACTTTTCAAGTGGCCCCAACACCTTGGCCATAAAACTCAGGACGACCGCGGTGGCAAGGGAAATCGAGTACGGATTCTTCCGACCCATCGTGCGGGAAAACACCCCGAGGACCAGGAAGGTGAACAGAGCCAGCAACACCACTGCAGCCACAATGGCCCAGCGTTCCGGCTCGAAAAGCTTGAGACAGACTGCCGCAAGCGTCACTGCACCGATTGATTCGCACAGCGTACGCAAAATCACCAACACATTTACGTGCCGAGCCCGATTCTCTACGACCTTGAGAAGAGCATTAGCACCTGCGACCTCGTCATGCTGCAGTTCTGCCACGCGCGCACGGGAAATGCCTGCGACCGCAGTTTCGACTGTGTTGAGTCCGCCAGCGCAGATCATCGCCACAACGGCGACAATTATCAAAGTGATCATCGCTCGTTAGAACGCTCCGGGAACGCATTGGGGTTAATTGGTTTTTCGGAAAAGCTCACGCCACGACGATCGATGTCGTCGTACCAATCCGCCAACAGGCCATTTTGCAGGGAGAACATCTGGCGCTCTTCCTCCGCCGTGACATGGTCATAGCCCAACAGGTGTAGTACCCCGTGCACGGTGAGCAGAACCAACTCGTGGCTCAGCGGATGGCCTGCACGCTCAGCCTGCCCCGCGGCAAACTCCGGGCACAACACAATATCGCCCAGCATCGCAGGCCCTGGGCTAGCTGCGTCTGGTCGGCCAGAGCCGGGAGTGAGCTCATCCATCGGGAAGCTCATCACATCCGTCGGACCCGGCAGATCCAGCCAGCGCACATGGAGGTCTTCGATCGTCTTCAAGTCGACAATGTGAATGCTCAGCTCAGCTGCCGGATGCACGTCCAGGCGGCCCAGCGCATAACGGGCAACGTCGATAAGCGACTCTTCATTGACGCCCTGACCGGACTCGTTGAAAACTTCAATGCTCATGTAACTTCAGCGTCCTTTATCGCTTTGTGGCGGACTGTCGCTTTTGTGGGGACTCGGCGCCCTGCTCAATACCTTCGTTATAGGCATCGTAGTCATCGTAGGCCTCGACAATTGCGGTTACCAGCGGGTTGCGCACCACATCTGCAGCGGCCAGCGCCGGAAAAGCGATTCCCGGCACGCCGCGCAACACCTCACGGGCGACGGCCAGACCGGACTTCTGCCCTCGAGGCAGGTCGACCTGGCTGGCGTCACCGGTGATCACCATCTTCGAACCGAAGCCCAGGCGGGTGAGGAACATTTTCATCTGCGCCGGAGTAGTGTTCTGTGCTTCGTCGAGAATGATGAACGCATTGTTCAAGGTACGGCCGCGCATGTACGCCAGCGGTGCGACCTCCACTACCCCAGTTTCCATCAGCTTTGGAATCAGCTCTGGCTCGAGCATTTCACGCATCGCATCGTGCAATGGGCGCAGGTAGGGGTCAATCTTCTCGTGCAGAGTACCCGGCAGGAAGCCCAGGTTCTCACCCGCCTCCACTGCGGGGCGAGTCAGAATAATGCGTTCTACCTGCTTATTCTTCAGCGCAGCAACGGCCTTGGCCATGGCCAGGAAGGTCTTGCCCGTACCGGCGGGGCCGATACCGAAAACAACGTTATAGCGGTCGATGGCATCGACGTAGTTCTTTTGCCCCTCGGTCTTGGGACGCACGGTCTTGCCACGATGTGTCACGATGCCGCCACCGAGCACCTCGCTGGCGGACTTCTCCCCGCGATCCACAATGCCCACCGCGTGCCGCACCGACTCCGGCGAGAGCTCATGCCCACGACGGGCCATCGCCTCTAGCTCCTTGAACGCACGGACAGCCAACGAAACATCCGCCGGGGCGCCCTTAATGGTCACAACCCCGCCGCGGACATGAATATCCGCTGCCAGCAGAGATTCCAACAGACGTAAATTCTGGTCCGCATGACCGACCACAATCGGCGCGAGATTGTCATCGAGCTCGACGACGGCGGTGGTACGAGCAGTTACTGAATACTTTGTCATTATGCGTCTATCCTACTGACCACGCGTGGGTGCGCCGCCCCAGCGCTTTGTCAACGGACCCAGTGCGCAAAGAGCAGCAGCTCCCGCGAGGGCGCTGCGGAGAACTGTCGGGCCAAGTACTACCGAGCTCGCACCCGCGGCACGAAAGGCCTCGAGTTCTCCGGGGCTGACTCCCCCTTCTGGGCCGACGATGAAAAGAACCTTGTCAGCGTTTGCTGCCTGTGCGGCGAGTTTCACGAACGGAGCGGTTTCCTCCTCGTGCAAAACGGCTGCCACACCACCTGCTGACGTGGTTTCCCGGATGAGTTGTTCAATATCGGCGGAGCTATGCAGGTCAGCGACCGGCGGAATCCATGCACGACGAGCCTGCTTGGCTGCCTCGCGCGCAGCCGACTGCCACTTGGCGCGGGCCTTAGTGACCTTCGCGGTACCCTGCCATCGGGCCACACAATTCACGGCCGCCCAGGGGATAATCTCATCGACCCCGGCCTCGGTCATCAAATCGACCGCAAGCTCAGCACGATCCGACTTCGGCAGTGCCTGCACCACAGTGACGTGCGGGCGCGGACGTGGACGTTCCTCGGCGGCAATCACGCGAACGTGGACCTCACGCGAATCTACGTGCATGAGCTGTGCCCGCACCACCTTGTCCGCACCATTGGCAAGAAGAATCTCCGTGCCCGCCTTCAGTCTGCGAACGCTGATGTGTTTTGCCTCCGACCCAAGGATTCGAATGATTTCTTCCGGGCGCGGCAGCTCGGTGAACTCACCGAGGAATACGGGCAAACTCATGTGTGCTTCACACTCACTGGAGGGGGCGTTGGGGATGGCGTGTTTTAACGGCGGCGGAAACGGGAGAAGAAACCGCGGCGCTCACTCGAGTCTGCCACCTTGGCATCATCATCGCGGTGCTCGCGTAGCTTCTCCAGCAGCTCGCGGGACTTGCGGTCCAGCTTCGTCGGCACCGTGACATCGACGTGTGCGACCACGTCGCCGTTGCCCTCGCCGCGCAGATGTGGCATGCCCTTACCCGACAGGCGAATCTGCTCTGCCGGCTGGGTGCCCGAATCAACCTTGATGGTCATTGGCTCGCCGAGCAGGTCGTCGACCTCAAACTCGGTACCAAGAGCAGCGTCAGCCATGGGCACCTGCACGTTAAAGTGCAGATCGTCGCCCTCACGCTCGAATACAGGGTGCGGGTCCATGGCAACTTCCACGTAGAGGTCACCCGCCGGGCCGCCGCCCGGGCCGACCTCGCCCTGACCTGCCATGCGAATACGCATGCCATCAGAGATACCTGCCGGAACGTTTACCGTCAGATCACGGCGAGCGCGCACGCGGCCGTCGCCACCACAGTTGTCACAGGGATCGGGGATGATTTCGCCGGTGCCCTCACAAGTCGGGCACGGCCGCGAGGTCATCACATTGCCCAGGAAGGAACGCTGGACCTGTTGAATCTCGCCAGTGCCATCACAGCTGGTACAAATCTTCGGCTTGGATTTGGACTTCGAGCCGGTTCCCTCGCACTGGTCACACAGCACCGCGGTGTCCACCGTGATGGGCTTGCGGACACCGGTGAATGCCTCATCGAGGCCCAGAGAAATACGCAGCAGAGCATCTGCACCTGGCTGTACCCGCGAGCGACGCTGACGGGTCCCGCCGGCACCGCCGAAGAATGCCTCGAAGATATCGCCGACTCCGCCGCCACCGAAACCGCCGAAGCCACCGCCTGGCATACCGCCCTGCGGATTGAGAGGGTCTCCTCCCATATCCACAATCCGGCGCTTTTCAGGATCCAGCAGGACCTCGTTCGCCTCAGAGGCCTCACGGAACTTCTCCGCAGCTTCTTCATCACCCGGATTACGGTCTGGGTGGTACTTGAGCGCCAGCTTTCGGTACGCCTTCTTAATCTCAGCGTCCGTAGCGTCCTTCTCCACTCCGAGGATGCCGTAATAGTCGCGTGCCAACTTTAGCTACTTCCTTTCAATACCCGGCCAACGTACTGTGCAACAGCAGCAACCGAGGAAATTGTTCCCGGATAATCCATAAATGTGGGGCCAACTACTCCCATGCCACCCAAAATTTCGGTGCCGGTGCCATAGCCAGTTGAAACAACTGAGGTAGCGCGCAGCTCCTCGTCCTCGTTTTCCTCACCGATAGAAACGCGAACGTGGTGCAAATCCTGCGCGGCCGACAGCAGTTTCAGCACGACCACCTGTTCTTCGAGAGCTTCAAGAACCATGGGCAACGTAGAAGGTAAGCGACCGGCCATATTACCACGGGTCAAATTCGACGCTCCGGCCAGGATGAGTCTGTCATTCGGCTTCTCAATCAGCGACTCCACCAGCACCGTCGAGCAGCGAATAAGCACATCCCGCAAATCACGCGGGGCGTTAGCCGCAAGATCGGAGATCGCAATCGACGCGTCGGCAAGCGTGTGCCCCGACATTGCACGGTTGAAATGCTCGCGCAAGAGCGGCACGAGATCGGGATCCATCGGTGCTGGCAGTTCAACATTGCGCTGCTCCACGCGCCCGGTGTCGGTGATGACTACCAGCAACAACCGCGCGTCGGCGAGCTGGACGACCTCGCAGTGCCGGACGCGGGAGACTTCCAGCGTCGGAACCTGCACCACTGCGACCTGGCGAGTCAGCTGGGCCAGCAGCTGCACACTGCGGCGCAGAACGTCCTCCAGATCGACACCGCCTTCGAGGAACTCGAGGATAGCTCGGCGCTCAGCCCGGGACAGCGGCTTAATCTGCGAAAGGTTGTCCACAAAAAGGCGGTAGCCCTTCTGAGTCGGGATGCGCCCGGACGATGCATGTTCCTGCTGGATATACCCCTCGGCCTCCAGCACCGCCATGTCATTTCTAATGGTCGCCGAGGACACACCCAGATTGTGGCGCTCCACCAGAGCCTTCGAGCCAACGGGCTCCTGGGAAGCTACGTAATCCGAGACAATTGCCCGAAGAACTTCCTGCCTGCGCTTATCCGTCTGAGATGACATGCGGATAGTTTAACTAAGGATGTCAACAATTATTGCGTCGGCCAGCAAACGACCGCGATTGGTCAGCTGAATCCGCTGGCCACCATCGACGGAAACAAACTCCACCATGCCCGCTTCCGCTTGCCGACGTGCCTTGCCCAGCTCATCCTCACCGAGCAGATTGGCATCGATGCCCTCGGCCAGGCGGAGGCCCAGCATAATCTTCTCGGTGTGCCGATCCTCTGCGGTTAGTTCCTCTGAATCCTTGATTGGCAACTCGCCGCCGGAAATAGTCGCCGCGTAGCGAGCCGGATGCTTGGCGTTGTAAAACCTCGTGCCATCCAGGTGCGAATGTGCACCGGGACCCGCACCCCACCAATTTCCATCGCGCCAGTAGATCATGTTGTGGCGACATTGGCCGCCCGGTTTTGCCCAGTTGGACACCTCGTACCAGGAGAAACCGGCTTGACTCAGTGCAGCATCGATGCGCTCGTAGCGGTCGGCGAGATCGTCGTCGTCAGGCATCGGCAGCTCACCGCGACGAACCTTACGCGCCATTGCGGTACCTGGCTCGACGATCAGCGAGTACGCCGAAACATGATCGACCTCCGTGGCCAGGACCGCCTCCAACGTCGTATCGAGGTCGGCCATCGACTCCCCTGGCGTGCCATAGATAACGTCGAGGTTGATGTGCTCAAAACCAGCTGCGCGTGCCTCCGCCACCGCTGCCGCAGGACGCCCCGGCGTGTGCGTGCGATCCAGAGTGGTAAGCACATGCGGCACAGCCGACTGCATGCCCAAGCTCACACGGGTAAATCCTGCCTCGGCCAGGCCTTCGAAGAACTCCGGAGAGGTCGACTCGGGATTCGACTCGGTGGTGACCTCGGCGTCGTCGGCAAGCCCAAAGCTATTGCGCACACCGTCGAGCAGACGACGAAGACCGCTCGCCCCCAACATCGACGGCGTACCACCGCCGACGAATACGGTATCGGCGCCACGCGCGAGTTCAGGGTGCTTTACGACGGCCATCTCGAGCTCAGCCACGATGGCATCGAGGTAGTCTCCCTGCGTTGCGCCACTGCCCAGCTGACCTGGCGTGTACGTGTTGAAATCACAGTAGCCACAACGGGTGGCGCAGAATGGTACGTGTAAGTAGACACCGAAGGAATCGGTGTGTGCGGAGGCTTCGCTCACGCATGCTCCTTGGCTCGACGTTGCTTGACGCGGCGGACAATTTCATCGATGCGGGCGCGTTCCATCAGGAACTCCGGAGGCCTGCGGCCGCGCAGCGCATTGGCAACTGCCGGATGAGTCTCGGGAACAGCAACACACCAAGCGGCGGCAGCGGATAGTGCTCGGCGACCAGACTGCGCGTACAGCTGCGGAAGCACCACACTACCGAGCTTTTCCACGCCTCGGATGTTTTCGGCGGAAACCCAGTCGGCTAGTTCCTCCAGGTAGGAGGCCACGGCATCGGAGCGGGCAATCATTGCCTGCGTGACCGTAGGGACTGCAACCGGATGCTTCAATGGCGCCGGGATGAGCGACAATGACTGCACATCCGGAGACTTCGGTGCCGGATGCGGGTGTCGCCGCGGTGTCGAAGCGGAGGAAAGAGTACCGATGCGCCCCGAGCGAATGCCTGAGGTAAACGCTTGGCGTAGACCATCAAGTTCACCAATTAGCGGGCGGCAGTCCTCAACGGCCTCGTCGACGATGTCAGCGAGCTCGAGGACACATTCGTCCACCAACTCACGATCTACATCAGCAACCGCCTCAGCGAGGTGCTCGATGTGTTCGGCAACTTCGTCACCAATGTCGTAGAGTTCTTGGGTCACTTCGCGCAGGCGTAGCCGAGCATCGAAGTGGTTAATCATTGCCCGCCCTCCCACGACGTCTTCGGTGTCGGTGACATCATCGCAGTTTTCCGCTTTCGAATATCGACGAACATTGACGAATGCCGACTTTCGAAAACTGAAAACTCCTTAAAAATTTCTAGCGCCCCTCACCTTAATGGGGTGAGGGGCGCTAGCGCGGTAACAACACGCTGCCGTTTTCTATCGACGGCTGGCAGACCGTGAATTAACGCTGGTAGAGAGCCTCAATGTCACGCGAGTAGTTGTCCATGACAATGTTGCGCTTGACCTTCATGGTCGGGGTCAGCTCACCGCTTTCCTCGGTGAAGTCACTGTCCAGAATATGGAACTTCTTAATAGCCTCTGCGTGAGAAACCAGCTCGTTAGCGGAGTTGACGGCGTCCTGAATCTCGGCGCGCAAAACTGCGCTGGAGGCAGCGAGTTCACGGATCGAGGTGTGCTCGGGGACGGAGTGCTCAATCTTCCACTTCTCCAGTGCCTCCTCATCGAGAGTGACCAACACGGAGACGAACGGACGACCATCGCCGATGACGACAGCCTGGGACACCAGCGGGTGCGCACGCATGCGGTCTTCCATCGGGCCCGGCGCGACATTCTTACCACCGGCGGTGACAATCAGGTCCTTCTTGCGGCCGGTGATCTTCAGGTGGCCTTCTTCGGTCAGCTCACCGAGGTCACCGGTCTTAAACCATTCGCCGTCGATGAAGGCTTCCTTGGTTGCCTCTTCGTTCTTCCAGTAGCGGTCGAACACAACCGGACCACGGAGCAGAACTTCGCCGTCATCAGCGATAGCGGCGGAACAGCCACCGACCGGACGGCCAACGGTACCAATGATTTGCTCGCTCGGGTTGTTCACGGTGATGGCAGCCGTGGACTCGGTCAGACCGTAGCCTTCGTAGACAGGCACACCGAGACCACGGAAGAAGTGCCCGAGGTCAGAGGACAGAGCCGAACCACCGGAAATGGTGTACTGCACGGCCTCACCCATAGCCGCGCGAATCTTCGAGAACAGCAGGCGATCGTAGAGCTCGCGACGCAGCTTCAAGACACGCGACGGACCTGCCGGAGTATCCAGCGCCTTGGAGTACTCGATGGCGGTGGCCTCAGCACGCTCGAACATGGCCTGCCCGAATGCGCCCTTCTCCTTAGCGGAGGCGTAGGCGGAGTCACGAACCTTCTCGAACACGCGCGGCACACCGAGAATCATGTGCGGACGGGAACGCTGGAACTCCAGGGTGACGGTCTTGGTATCTGCCCAGTGAGATTGGGTAGCACCGGAAATCATCGAAGCCAGGGACACTGCGTGAGCCAACACGTGCGCCAACGGCAGGAAGGTCAGAATGCGGTTACCAGGACGGGCAATCAGGCCAATCTCGTTGGTGAGGATGGCGCGAGCCTCCGCCAGCCAGTTGCTATGCAGGAGCACGCAGCCCTTCGGACGGCCGGTGGTACCGGAGGTGTAAATCACGGTTGCCAGGTCGTCGGCCTTGGTGTCCTTGATGCGACGCTCGACCTCGTCGCCGTCAATGTCACGGCCTTCGTAGCTAATGGTGTCAGTAGCGGAAGCGTTAATCTCCAGTACACGACGCAGCTGGGACTCGCCCTCCGGGTTCTCAGTGCCCTTTTCGACCAGCAGAGGCTTCATGCGGTCGGTGTGCTCACGCGACTCAGTAAATGCGAAAACAGCACCGGAGTTTTCAATAATCCAACGAATCTGGCCAGACGAAGAAGAGCCGTAAATCGGGACAACAGCAGCGCCTGCCATCCAGATAGCGGTATTGATTAGGTTCCACTCGTAGCGAGTCTCACTGAGCAGCGCTACGCGGTCGCCCGGCTGCACACCGTTGGCAATTAGCCCCTTAGCGACACCCTTTGCCTCGTCATAAAACTCCTGAGCGGTGACATTTACCCACTCAAAGTTCTTGGGGCGGGTGAAAAGCACCAGCTTCGGGCGCTTCTGCACCAGCTCCTGCAGCGAGGTAATAATCGTTTCGTCCTCGCCGATGACGTATTTCGCCTCGGTAGTATATTCACGCATCGAGTTACAAACCCCTACTTTCGGTAGTTCTGTCCGTCGTTGGTTTCGTTAGGAATCAACTTAGAACATCAAACCCTACGCCGTTGTGATTTCAGTAAATATTTCGATAACGAAGTGATTTGTCTTACTGCTGGCAAAGTTTTTCGAAACTGGCATGATGGAAAGAGTGACACAGGCAGCTTCCAATCCTCCCCTTTCCTCTCCACTCGCCGACCTCGCTAAAGATGTCGGAGTTGGGGTTTCCTACTACTCCACCGAGGGCCAACTCGTGCACGTCTCTCGTGAGACAGTGCTAAAAACTCTCGCTGCTCTCGACATCGATTTGGGCCCAGATCCCAGCGATGCCGAAATCAACGACGCCCGTCGTGAGTGGGCAGACACGCAGTGGTCTCGCCTTCTCCCGCCCGTGGTAGTTACCCGCCAGGGCACCTTTCACCGAGTTCTGGTTCACGTCCCTCACGGCAGCAATGTCAGCGTGACTGTGAAACTGGAGGACGGCGCAGAATGGCCCTGCGCTCAGGTGCACCACTTGGTACCGCCACGCCAGGTCGGCGATGTGTTGATGGGAGAAGCCGCCTTCGCAATTCCAGAGGATCTGCCACTTGGTTGGCACCGCTTGCGCGCAGTCAACGACGACAACGTCGCTGAGTGCGATGTGGCCGTAACCCCCAACCGTCTCGCCACTGCCGACAGGTACGTGCAGAATCCTGCGCATGGTGTCATGGCACAGCTGTACTCGGTACGCTCCAGCCGCAGCTGGGGTATCGGCGATTTCGCTACCCTCGGCGACTTGGCACAGGTCAGCGCTCAGCACGCGGGCTCTGATTTCGTCCTCATCAATCCGTTGCACGCCGCAGAGCCGCTGCCTCCGGTAGAAGACTCGCCGTATCTGCCCACCACGCGCCGCTATGTCAATCCGCTGTATGCGCGCCCAGAGCTTATCGACGAGTTCGGGTACCTGGACAAGGACGAGGCCGATGAAGCCCGCGCGTTAGCGGACTCTTTCCACCAGCTCAATCACAGCCCTGATGAGATTGACCGCAACCCCATCTACGCTGCAAAGCTCAGGGTATTGCGGGCAATTCACAAGATCCCCCTGTCCAGCGCACGACAGGCGGAATTTGACCGTTGGCTCGAGGCCGAGGGGCGTGGCATTTATGACTACGCGTCGTGGTGCACCGAGCGCGAGCTCGCGGATCGAACTGCTGCCCGCGATGCTGCACGCGCTGCCACATCCGATTCTGGTGCCGTAGCCGAAAACGGTATCGAGTTGATCCCTCCGTTGGGCAACCATGCCAGTGTCGAATCACTGCGGGAGGAGATCTTCCAGTTCCACCTCTGGGTGCAGTGGATTCTCGATCAGCAGCTCGGTCAGGCGCAAGAAGCCGCCCTGGATGCGGGTATGCGCATCGGCATCATGGCCGACCTTGCCGTCGGCGTGCACCCTGGCGGTGCGGATGCCGAGAACCTCGCGGAATGGCTCGCTCCCGCTATCTCTGTTGGCGCACCGCCAGACGGTTTTAACCAGCGCGGTCAAGACTGGTCGCAGCCGCCGTGGAACCCGCACAAACTAGCCGAGGCCGGATACCGCCCCTGGCGCGACATGCTGCGCACAATCCTTCGCCACGCAGGTGGCATTCGTGTCGACCACGTGCTGGGCATGTTCCGCCTCTGGGTCATGCCGCGGATGGAGTCCCCCGTCAATGGCACCTACCTGTACTTCGACCACGAGGCAATGGTCGGCATTCTCGCACTTGAGGCCGAGCTCGCTGGGGCCGTCGTCGTAGGCGAAGACCTGGGCACTTTCGAGCCGTGGGTGCAGGACTACCTGGCCTCACGGGGCATCATGGGCACCTCGATTGCGTGGTTTGAATCCGAGGGCGACCAGCCGAAACCACCGAGCGCTTACCGCAGCCTGTGCCTGTCCTCCATCACTACGCACGATTTGCCGCCGACGGCAGGCTACCTCGCAGGCGAGCACATCAAGCTGCGGAAACGCCTGGGGCTATTGCTTTCCGACGTCGCGGAGGAAGACCGCCGGGACTTCGAGTGGATTCGAAAGGTATTGGGCGCGGCCAAGGAAGCCGGCTGCTTTGGTGACACGGCTGCCGCGAACATGGATGTTCAGTCCCTTACCCGCGATAATCTGCCACCAATTGACGCACTGGTCACGGGTCTGCACCGCTTCCTCGACCAGACGCCATCCGCGCTGAAGTGTGAGGCCCTGGTGGACATGGTCGGCGATCGTCGTACCCAGAATCAGCCGGGCACGACCCACGACCAGTACCCGAACTGGTGCATTCCGCTAACCGATGCCGAGGGCAAGGCCGTGCTTGTCGAGGACCTGCCTCGCTTTTCCGGATTCAAGCGTTAATTAGTTCGTGAGCGCCTAATCCCTCATTTTGCTGTTCACCGATTTTTCAGGCTATGTGCCTGGCACTAAAACCAAGGCTAAAACTGGAAATCGGTGACTGCACCAGCGATGAGGATGAGAAGAAGCAAAACGATTAGGGCAAGTAGGACCTTCGAGTGCCTCGACCGATGCATGCTAACTCAGCTCCCTACTGCGAGATTTTTGCGAACTACCCAACTCTAGCCTGTTGGGCAAATTTCCTAATACTTTAAGACATACCTTAGGGCAGCGATAGCGATCCAACGCTTAAAGGGGGCTTGTCCCAGCTCAATTCTTCGGGCCTCCCGGTGAGCTATCCGCAGGCCACTACCTCATCGGCTAGCTCTCGCTGCCCGCTCCTCGAAGCTCCTGCGAACGCTCCCGCCGGCGCACCGACCTCTGCCACAGACGACCGCTGACAACATCGATTGCACCAACGAGAACGAAAGCAACAAACCCTCCGACTACCAGCAGAACCACGCATAGCACGCTGACCTGCGCAAGCAGTGGCAATTGAATCAGCCACTGCCCTACTCTGTCGAATGCTTCTGCCATGAGTGTCAACCTACCCTGCCGGTGACCGGATTAACCAGTGAGCGGCGGTCGCGGGGATCGTCGTAAAGCGTGAAGCTAGGCATCAGTGCCCGACAGTCCGCGGCGTTCGAGGAGCGGCTGGATGTCCTTGTCGCGACCCCGGAAGGCACGGTAGGCGGCCATAAAGTCGATGGCACCACCACGGGAGAGAATCTCCTCGCGGAAGTGGCTGCCGCCGCTGATTGTGGCGCCGCCGTTGTCGGTGAACCAACCGAAACCGTCCGCATCGAGCACCTCTGCCCACAGGTAGGAGTAATAGCCCGCCGAGTAACCGCCGGCGAAGATGTGGTTGAAGTAGCGGGAGCGGTAACGCGGAGCCAGGTGGGGAACGTCGAGGCCGAGTTCAGCGAGTGCTTCCGCTTCGAAAGCGTCAACATCGGTGACCTGAGCTGCTTCCTCCTCAGTGAGGCTGTGCCAGGCAAGATCGATGGCGCAAGCCGCGAGGTATTCAACTGTGGCGAATCCCTCACCAGCGGTGCGGGCCTTCTTCACCGACTCGACTAGCTCGGCCGGGATCGGCTCACCGGTACGAACGTGGACGGCGTAATTGGCCAAAATGGATGGCTCAAGCGCCCAGTTCTCGTTGATCTGAGAGGGGAATTCCACGAAGTCGCGCGGGACGTTAGTGCCCGAGAAGGTCGGGTACGTGACGTCGGAAAGCAGACCGTGGAGGGCGTGCCCGAACTCGTGGAAGGCGGTGGTGACCTCGTCGAGCGTCAGTAGCACCGGGGTTCCCGGCTCGGTTTCGGCGATGTTCATCACGTTGACCACGACTGGCAGACGTCCCAGCAGACGGGACTGATCCCTAAACGAGCTCATCCACGCTCCACCGCGCTTGGTCGGGCGTGAGAAGTAGTCCGTAATAATCAGGCCGATGGTCTCGCCTCCGCCCTGGCGTACCTCCCACACGGTCGTGCCCGGCGCGTATCCCTGCAGGTCCTCGCGCTTGATTACCTCGATGCCGTAGAGCTTGCGGGCAGCGTAGAACACGCCGTCTTCGATGACGCGGTGCAGCTCAAAGTAGTTCTTGAGTTCCTCCGTGTCGACTGCGAATTCTTCCGCTTTACGACGGCGCTCCCAGTATGGCCAGTCAGCGCCAGTGACCGTCTCATCGCCAGCCAGATCAGCGACCCGCTTGTACTCGCCTTCAGCATTGGCAATGGCAGCTGGCGCCAGGTCTGCAATGAGCTTCCGAGCAGCCTCTGCGGTGGTTGCCGTCTCCTTGGCAATGACGTAATCCGCATGCGTGTTGTAGCCGAGCAGCTTGGCGCGGCGGGCACGCAGGCGTGCCATTTCCAGCACAATGTTGGAGTTGTCGAACTTGCCGGAGGCAGCACCCGCGCGCCCCAGCGAGGCTTCGTAGAGCTTGGCGCGAGTAGCAGGATTATCCAGGTCAGCCAGCTGTGCCGGAGTTGACGGTAGGTCCAGCGGAATCAGCCACGGCGCATCGGTGTCTGCCTTTTTCGCGTAGGCGGCGAAGGACGCAATGGCGTCGTCGGAAAGCCCGGCGAGTTCCTCGCGGTCGTAGATTTCCACGGCGCGCGCAACGGTGTCCTTCAGCAGGTTTTCGCCGAAGGCGGTGGAAAGCTCAGAGAGGCGGGAATTGATGCGGCTGAGCTCGGCTTTGTCCTCGTCGCTGAGGTCCGCACCAGCGCGCTGGAAGTCTTCGCGGACCTTCTTCAGCAGCAGCTTCGCCTCGTCCGGGTTGGCGGCATCGTCAACGCTGTCAATGGCATTGATGCGCTGCCACAGGTCACTGCGCATGCGAATCTGATCCAGGTGTGCTGTGAGCTGCGGGGCAATCTCGGCTTCAATTTCCATGCGGACATCGGTGGCGTCCGTACCGGCAACGTTGAAGAAATAAGCAGCGACGCGGTCCAGATCCTGGCCGGCTTTCTCCATCGCCTCGATGGTGTTAACAAAGGTCGGTGCCTCCGGCGACGTGGCGATGGTGTCAATCTCGCGCGCATGGCTGCGCATTGCTTCGCTAAAGGCCTCGCGAACGTGACTGTCATCGATTGCCGCAAAATCTGGCAATTCGCAGAACAATTCCGACGGTGTCAACAGTGGATTTCGTGCATCATTGGTCATAGTGAATTCAACTGTAGCGTGCTCGAAAATCCAGAGTGCGCCTACCGTCTGAAACAGACTCCCCGCCCTTCTGGCAGGACCAACCGTGACGAGGAGGCGTTTTCCGCCATGACAGAGACGACTATTTCCGCTCCCTGCGGGCAACTGACCGGCCGTATTCACGATGGCGCAATACAAGTTTTCAATATTGATTACGCAGATGCTGCTCCGTTCGCCGCGTCGGCACCGGTGGCAGACGGCCCACAGTCGGGCACTCGACGCTGTGAACCCGAGCGCGAGTTAGTTCTCACCGTCACCGCACCGGCTGGGCCCGCGGACGCTTCCTATCCCGTATTGCTGTGGATCCACGGTGGTAGCTACGAGTTTGGGCATCCCTCCGAACCCTGGACGGACGCGACGGCCTTCGCACAGGCGGGCATCGTCACCGTTTCGCTTGGATACCGCAAGAGCCTCGAGGGCTTCTGGCGCGACAGTGAAACAGAGACTTACCGGGCCATTGATGACCTGTATCTGGGGCTGCAGTGGGCTCGTCGTAACGCGCCTGCCTTCGGCGGCGATATCGACAACATCACTATCTCGGGGCAATCGGCGGGTGCGGCGCTGGCGCTCTCCCTCGCAGCCGACGAACGCACGCGCGGCCAGATCCAACGCACCATTGCCATGTCGCCCGCCTTCTCACTGCTGTCAGGCTCGCGCCTCCGCCGCACGTTGGCGGGCATCGGTGTGGGACGTGCTCCGTCCACCGAGGTCTTTTCGCGTGCCGATGAACGCAAGGTCGCTCGGGCCCAGAAACTGGTGTCGGCATCCTCGCCTTCGGATCCGGCAATTGGGCCTCGCTTTGACAGCTTTGCTCCCACACTGCCCACAATGGTGACTGCCACCAGTGAGGAGTTCTTCTCAGAACCGCCGGTTGTGGCGATGGACAAGTTGCCCATGCGGGAGTGGATGGCTCGGCGCTACGCCAAGGGGCATCGCGGCCACGGCGAGTACCCCACCAACGCCTATGCCGAGCGTCCGATGGGAAATGTCATTTCTGACTCAGCGATTCGCTCTTACGCTGTTAAAGTCGCCGAACGGTCCGTGGCGGCCGGGCTGGATGTGTGGGCGGCACAGTTCGAACCGGGAGAAGGGTTGGGCTATGCACCTGCTGGCCGCACCAGTGGTGCTCCGCATTGCATCGACATTGCACGCTTCTTCGGTATGAAAGAGCCCAACCATCCATTCCACCAAGTGGCGGTCGAGTTCATCCGCGAAGGCACCTCACACATGCCCCGCTACAACGATGACCGCAAGGTGACTACCTTTGCCGGCGCTGACGCCCAGGCAGTCGAGGGCATCGCCATCGATGCGTGGGCGGCTCCGCGCCAGCTCTTTGGCGCATAAGACATAAGGCGGGTGAGGCTTCGACTTAGGCCGCGCTGGTTAGCGCTGTGCTGTTGTGCTCAACAACTGAGCCCAGCAACTTAGGCCGGCAGAGTCTGCATGTACCGATAAATCTCTACGCAGACCAAAATGGTGATCAGCGTGATGAGTACGGCTATGAGTTTCCTGCGATCCATAGCCACCGTTCTTACCGAAGCACCAGGCCAGACGCAAGCTTTACCCTCTGTGTTTAACTGTCAACTATGGAGCCTCTTGATTTATTAGTCCCCGAGAATTCCGCGCTACAGCCAGTCGACCCCGCGCTGGCTAAGGTGAAGCGAATCGCGCACGCCGCTCCTCTGCTAGTTATCACGATTGCCGCCGTCGTCACCGCTGTGATGTGGACTCCGTGGATGTGGTTGGGTGTCCTCGCCTGCGTGCTCTACTTCGCATATATCTACTGGCTCATCGGCCGCCGAGTTCGCGCCCACCGATACCTCGAAGGGGACAATGACTTCATTGTTGCGTCCGGACGCTGGTGGCGCTCGGTCACTGTCGTCCCTTACGGACGAATCCAGTTCATCGACATCGATGAAGGACCGCTGCTTCGACTGTTCGGGCTGGCGACGCTGAAGCTCAACACGGCATCGGCAAGCTCGGATGCTGCAGTCCACGGTTTGCCACGTGAAGAAGCTCTCGCCCTGCGCGCCCGTCTATCTCAGCGCGCCCATGACCGAATGGCAGGTCTCTAAATGAGGCATAGAGTTCATCCACTATCTCCGCTGCTCAAGAGCTTCGCCACAATCGCTGCGGTGACTGCATTCGCAGTTGCAAATCAGTGGCAACTGGCCGTTGCTGTCGTGACTCAGCTCTACGACTGGGCATGGCTCGGTCTGCTTATCGGTACCGGCGCGGTCGCCATAATTATTGGCCTGATTGCATTTTTCTCGTGGCTATCCTGGCGATATACGTTCTACGAACTCACCGACGATGAGGTTCGCTACGGCTCCGGATGGCTACTGCGTTCTCGACGCGCGGCTCGGCTCGACCGCGTGCAGGCGGTGGATATCAACCAACCATTGTTGGCGCGCATTTTCGGGCTCGCCGAAATCGTTATTGAAACAGCCGGCGGCTCCGATTCGCACTTCACAATCAAATACCTCACTCCCCCGCAATGCGAACAGTTCCGCGCTGACGTGTTGGGCGAGGTAGAAAAGCTGGACACCGAGCTGGCACATTCGCTTTACGACGGCGACAGCCCCGCCGCTGCTCAAGACTCCAACACCCACATGTCCTCCCACATGTCCGACGCGAAGACCATCTTTGGCCCGGTCGATGTCGGACGGTTGGCCGCATCCGTGGCCATTGGGCCCGGTCTTTTCGTCGGCCTAGCTCTATTCCTCCTCGCCGTTGTCTCTGCGCTGTTCACCGACCTCATCGTGGAAATCCTCAGCGGCGTAACCATCACTACTCTGATTGTGATTGGCAGTTTCGCTGTCGGCCTTTTCGGGGTACTAAATCAGTCGTGGGATTTCACGCTGAAGGTGTCGTCGGAAAGCAGACGCCTGGCGATTACCGCCGGACTGTTGTCGACGCGCGCTCAAACCATTCCCATAGATCGCATTCATGGCTTCAAAGTGGTGCAGCCACTGTGGTGGCGCCCGTGGAAATGGTCCCGTGCCGATGTCTCGGTGGCGGGCTATGGCCTGGACAGCACGCAGTCGAACAACACACTGGTGCCAGTGGCGCCGACGGCGGAGGCGGATTCAATTGTCGACTTTCTAATGACTGAGATTTCGGGACCAGCCTCTGCCGATGACCTGTTGGGCTCCTGGCAGACTCCACGTGCAGCTCGGTGGCTCAGCCCAATTGACTGGAAATCCAAAAGGTGCAGGCCACGCGGCGGGGTCTTTTAGTGACAAAGGGCCGGTTCTGGCATACGCGGTTCATGGTCCCCTGGCAGCGCATCCAGGGGCATACACTAACCATTTCTCCGCTGAAGAAAGCGGCGGGAGTGGCGAACGTGCGGATTGACATGGTGCCAGGAACCGTCACACCGGTGGCAACGGAGTTGAAGTTGGATGATGCGTACCATCTTGCAGACATCATCGAAGAACATAAAGTTGTGTAGATAGCTTTTTAGCTTGCCAGCGGTTGTTTGAACGTGTGTTAAGGATTCCCCAAATGGCTAGATCTAACATCACAATTTATGACGTAGCGGCGCGCGCAGGTGTCTCCAAGTCCACTGTTTCGCGCGTGCTGCAAAACGACGATCGCGTGTCAGACCGAGCTCGCGAGGCAGTAGAAACCGCTATTCAAGAACTAAGCTACGTTCCGGCTGCTTCAGCACGTGGCCTTCGGTCCGGAGAAAATACGAGCGTCGGACTCCTGATCCGAAATATCTATACGCCCATCTACGCCCAACTGAACTACCATCTACAAAACCAATTTCTGCGACTTGGAAGGCACATTATTCAGGAATCCGTCGTTGGCCCGTATCGGGAATTTAACGAGGAACGACTTCTACAAAACCTGGTTTCTTTGAGGGTCAAAGGCATCATTGTCGCTTCCGGCACAATTCCCTCGGAAGCTGTGGCCAACTATGCGAAACGACTGCCGATTATGGTAGTTGGTCGCCCTGAGCCCAATGAAACTCTGCACAATGTCGCTTACGCCCAAGAGTCGCATGGCCAAATGATGGCCGAACATCTCTATTCCATGGGGCACCGAGAAATTGTCATCGAAACCGTGGAAATGGAGTATTCGATGGGTAGCTGGGCTAGGAACGATGCACTTATTCGGCATGCTGAGAAACTGGGAATGACTACGCATCCAGTTGATGTGACACATGAGCCTGATTACTCTGACATCCTCAATCGTGTCATCAGGGGAAGCGACTCTACTGCCGTTGTCGCGCTGCATGACAAACGTGCCTTGCAGTTGTGGCGCTTACTCCGTGCCGAAGGCATTCGAGTACCAGAGGACTTGTCCATCATGGGTTCTGACGGAGTATTGCCCGGTGGCGACTTGCTGGGTTTGGTGTCCCTGCGCCAGCCAGTGGAAAAAATAGCTGAAGTAGCAGCCTCAAACATGAATGATTTAATCGATGGTCGCGCACCTGCCACCCCGCCCATTAGAGAGTCTGTTCGTGGTTGGATTACTAAGGGAACAACAGTAGCCCGAATCGAGCTTTAGCTTTCCGGACCTACATCTTTCGTGTTGGAGGGAAAGACACCATGGAATCAAAGATGCTAAAAATCGGGCGTTCGAGTCGAATTGGCCCCAGTGCCTGAATTTCCTCCAAAAATGGCTTTAACATCTCATCCTGATTGACCTGAGTTCCCTGCTCTTCCGGCGTTAGCCGGTACGCAAACGTGATGTGGTAACGGACATCGTCGTGATTGGCTCGGCGGAATCCTGTCTTCTCTGCAATAGTGTCCCGAAACTCCGCAAGTGCTTCAGTGAGTTCAGCTGTCGCTGGGACCACGGTAAGCGAGAGGTTTTCATCCCAACGCGCGAAGTCCGTCGCCTCTACTACCAGTGGTACATCTGGAAAAACAAGTTCCGATACGGCATCAGTGGCGCGGTCAAGACCTTCACGCAGGTTGATTCCCGTCTTCTCAAAGTCATATTGAGTCTGGCCAGAAAACACAGTCATGTGCAAACTAGTCAGCGGATGAATGCTCCACTCACCTGCCTGGTAATCAGACTTAATTGAGTCCAGGACTTTGACTGCAGCGTCCATAAATGGGGCACCCATCGGAACGTTCGCAACGACTGTCCAACCGATGTAGCGATTGGGCTCACTCGCCGTCAGCCACTTACGCCGAGCATTTCGATCCTCCTGAATCGGGGGCTGCCCTAGCTCGTGTCGCAACTGATCGCTGAATTCGCGTAGTGGGCTTTCGATGCGAGTGCCTGCGTTATTCATTTGAATTGAGAGTCCCTTTCTATTTTTCAGTAACAGCTGCCCGCGTTTCATAACGCTCGATTGCGAGCTCAGCTGCTTCATTAACCTTGGAGAATGCTTCCTGTGGTGCGGTTCCCTTCGCAACAGACTGTACGGCTGTATCAACTTCGCTACGAATCTGGCTCATCGCGCCGATGTGGCAGCCCGCTGTAACTGTTGTAGCTGGAGTCTCTACCAGATTTTTCACCAATGCCATTTGCTGAGAAGGCAGACCCGAAGTGTGTTCTGCTGCGGACTTGGTTGCCGGAATATAACCAGATTCTGGGAGAACTCGCTCTTGCCAGCCATCCGATGCAACAAACTTGGCGAATTCAGCCGCCGCATCAATCTCTTCTTGGGATTTGTTGTTCTTAAGGATCCACAGGGAGTTTCCGCCAGGCACTGCTCCGGCCTTCTCACTGGCACGCGGGAGCGGCCGAATAGTAAATGGAATGCCAGTTTCCTGGACGGACGTTACATTGCCCGAGGAGTTGAACTGCATCGCCACATTTCCCGAAGTGAGCAACGCTGCGCCATCAGAGCCGCTATCACCGACATCCACAATTGAACCCTTTTCATAGCCTTGCTGAAGACGGTCCCACAGCGCATAGAACTCATCATTGAGGAATCCGAGTCCATCAGCTCGCTCGCCTTCTACGCCGTTGCCGGGTGTGCAGTACGTCTGATTGAGGCCAGCCACGAACTCCTCGTTAAACCAAGCTGACGTAGCGAAGACCAGTCCCGGAGTGCCAGTGACCTCGTAAATCTTGTCGGCCGCATCGAGGTAGTCGTCGAATGTGACGAGCGTGGTCGGATCAACTCCGGCCTTCTTCAGAATATCGGTGTTGATATAGGCAGCCGGCTGGGAAACAAACATCGGCATCGACCACAATTCGTCGTCCATGACGTAGTAATTGCTCACTGCCGGCAGGAGGTTATTCCTAATTTCGGCTCCCTGTTCACCCAGTGCCTCCTGCATCGGCAACGTGATACCAGAGTCTTTCATGTATGCAGTCTGAACGTCGGATGCCTGCATCAATGTTGGAACATTACCGGTCTGAATAGTCGCAGCTAGCTTTGCAAAATTATCTTCATAGCTGCCTTGGTAGACTGCATTGACTTCAATCTTTCCTTGTTGTTCTTCGTTGAATTGCTCAACCAACTTGTCTAGAAGATTGCCAGCATCACCAGACTGCGCATGCCATAAATCAACGACGATCTCTCCGTCAGCATTCCTCTTCAATCCTCCGTCATCCGCGGCAGAGCACGAGGCCGTTGTAAGAGCACCGACGGTAATCATGGTTAAAGCTGCCAGTGTTTTCTTATATGAAATCTTCATGGTTTGTTGCACTACCCTTCTTATTTCACCGCACCGGCTGTAAGACCTCGAGAGAGGAATTTCTGGCTGATAGTAACCAGAATCAACATCGGAATTGAGGCGAGCAGCAATCC
>NZ_ABZU01000008.1 GCF_000173655.1 Corynebacterium amycolatum SK46
GCCGTTGTGGCCAAAAACAAGAAAACCCCCGGCGTATACCGGGGGTTTTCACTCTGCGGAGGATGTGGGATTTGAACCCACGAGGGATGTGACTCCCGCACGCGTTCCAGGCGTGTGACATAGGCCGCTAGTCGAATCCTCCAACGTCGTTAAAGACTACCCAACAAACCCGGTTTTCCCAAAACACGCCAATCACCAGGGAAAACGAGACGTTTAAGCGGCACTCCCGACACAACCCACGCAACCAACAACCAGAAGCGAAAGCCGACCGCCGTTTCGCCGTTTCGCTTCACGACATCCCCTTCCCACTCCCGGAATTTTTCCGGGAGTTACTTAGCCAGACGAGCAATCGCCGCCGACGCCTCCTCCAGCTTGGCATCCAATTCCTCCTGGCCGCCCTCAGCCGCATGCACCACACAGTGATGAAGGTGAGCATCCAGAAGAGTTAACGCCAACGACTTCAACGCCGAATTCACCGCCGAAATCTGGGTCAAAACATCGATACAGTACTCTTCGTTCTCAATCATCCGACCAATGCCACGAACCTGCCCCTCAATGCGACGAATACGGGACTCATAACGCCGCTTCTCCACGAGATAACCGGGATCAGTGGTGTCATGGCAGCAAGAATCGTCGTCAAGCGAATGCGATTGCGACGAACAACAAGACTCACTCATGAGCTACTCCTTTTTGACTATCTGATTGACTCGGAGAAAAACCGCGCAGACGCAGACTGTTGCCGACCACAAAAACCGACGAAAACGCCATCGCAGCGCCAGCCAACATCGGATTCAACAACCCCAGCGCGGCGACAGGAATTGCCAAAACGTTATAGAAAAACGCCCAAAAAAGATTCGACCGAATCGTGCGGAGCGTCCGGCGCGACAACCGCAGCGCATCCGCAGCCGCCAACAAATCACCACGCACCAGCGTGATATCCGCAGCCTCCATCGCCACATCGGTGCCCGTGCCCATCGCCATGCCCAAATCCGCCTGCGCAAGAGCCGCAGCATCATTGATGCCATCGCCGACCATCGCCACACACGCGCCGTCAGCCTGCAACTTCTCAATCGTCGCGACCTTATCCTCCGGCATCACTCCCGAAATCACATCCTCGCGAGCAATACCGACCTCTTCCGCGACCCGAAACGCGGGGGTGGCGGCGTCGCCGGTCAGCAGAATCGGCCGCACCCCCCACTCCCGGAATTTCGCGACCGCAGCCGCCGACGTCGACTTCACCGAATCCGATACCGCCAACGTGCCCAGGAGCTCGCCGTCGCGGCGCACCGCAACCACCCCGGAATTTTCCCCAGAGCGGCCGACCTCGATGCGGTGGCCATCCACGGTGCCTTCAACCCCCACTCCCGGAATATCCCGGAAATCCGAAACCGGGAGTAGAGAATTCGGATCCGCCGCACGCACAATCGCCTGCGCAATCGGGTGGTGCGACGCTGCCTCCACCGAAGCAGCAAGCGGCAGCAAATTTTCGGGAGTGGGAGGGACCTCCGTCAACTCCATCACACCCGTAGTCACCGTGCCGGTCTTATCCAGCACAACCGTATCGACCTTCCGCGCCGACTCCAGCACCTCCGGACCACGCAGCAACACACCAGCCTTGGCACCTTCACTCGTGCCGACCAGGAGCGCTGTGGGCGTCGCTAAGCCAAGCGCACACGGGCACGCGATGATGAGCACAGCGACCGCAGCCGTGACCGCCTCACTCGCGCCGTGCCCCGTAAGCAACCACGCGCCCAGCGTGACCGCGGCGATCGCGATGACGGCGGGCACGAACACTCCCGAAACCCGATCCGCCAGCCGCTGCACCGGCGCCTTACCCGTCTGCGCCGCCTCGACCATCGCCGCCATCTGCGCCAACTGCGTCTCCGAGCCCACTCGCGTCGCCCGCACAAGCAGCCGCCCAGACGTATTAATCGTCGCCCCCGTCACCTCATCGCCGGGGCCGACCTCGACAGGCATCGGCTCGCCGGTCAGCATCGACGCATCCACCGCCGACGCTCCCTCCACGACAACGCCGTCCGTCGCGATCTTCTCACCAGGCCTAACGACGAACACCACTCCCGGACGGAGCTGTTCCACGGGCAGCCGCTTCTCCACTCCCGAACTTTCGAGAACGGAGACGTCCTTTGCGCCGAGCTTCATCAACTCCCGGAGTACCTGACCGGCGTTGCGCTTGGAGCGCTTCTCGAAGTAACGACCAATCAGCACAAACATGATGATGCCAGCCATCGCCTCGAGGTAGATGTTCATATCGGCATCACCGGGAGTGACCGTGAAGTGGAACTCGTGCTTGAGCCCCGGCAGCCCGGCGCGGCCGAAAAACAGAGCCCAGACACTCCAGAGGAACGAGGCGGTAGTCCCCATGGTGATCAGCGTGTCCATGGTGACCTCGCCATGACGCAGATTCTTCAGTGTCGCGCGGTGGAACGGCCAGCCGGCCCACACAAAGACCGGCGCCGAGAGCGTGAGACACAGCCACTGCCAATTAGTGAACTGGAGGGCAGGGATCATCGAAATTGCGATGACGGGAGTGGTGAGGATGACAGCGCCGATGACACGGTTACGCAGGTCTTCCAGCTCCCGGTCTTTCTCTTCGGGAGCAGCACCCGGTTCCTGTTCGGGCTCCTCCTGCGGAAGCTCAGCGGTGTACCCCGCTGCCACGATTGTGTCGATCAGTTGCTGCGGGTTGATGTCCGACGGCGCCTCCACATGCGCCTTCTCGGTCGCATAGTTCACGCTCGCGTTAACGCCATCGAGTTTGTTCAGCTTGCGTTGAACACGGTTTGCGCACGACGCACAAGTCATCCCGCCGACGGGGATATCAAGGGTGAGAAGTTGCTGCTCAGACATCCGCTTTCCTCTTTGGGGGTTTAGTTTGGGGGGGGTTAGTTTGCGGCCGCCTTGTAGCCAGCTTCATCCACTGCTGCGATTATGGCCGCGGTGTCAATGTCTGCATCCGAGGTCACGGAAAGGAAATTCCGGGAGCGGTCAACCTGGACATCAGTGATTCCCGGGAGTTCAGAGACTTCCTCCCGCACCGATGCCTCGCAGTGTCCGCATGTCATGCCAGTAACAGTAAAAGTTTGATTAGCCATACCCCAAGATATACCCCCTATGGGTATATCTGTAAAGCTATTCGCGCTGACGGTAGCCCGAGTAGGCCCGCCCCGCGAGGGCTGTCGGGAAGGCAAGGTTGAATTCGGGCGGCGCGTGCGGAGACGGCGGGTGACGGTAGACCGCGCCGGAGCCGTCGTCACGCTCGAGATGCCCGTTGAGGCCTTGCCTGTCGTCATCGTTGGCGGCGTTGTGCTCTTTGCAGGTCATGACCATGTTTTCCATGGTCGTGGTGCCCCCGTTTTTTCTGGCGACCAGGTGATGGGCCTGCCCGGCGTGGGCGGGGCGCGGGCACCCGGGCCACGCGCAGATGGGATTGTCGAGGATCATCGCGATGCGCTGTTCCTCCGTCGCCAGGCGCGGGTTGTGTATCGGGAGTAGGTCGGTCGGCGTGTTGTGCTCGTCGTAGACCAGCACCCAGCCGGTATCCGCGAGCAATGCCTCGACGAATTGTCCGGGAGTGAGGACGGAGCCGTTGGAGGTCGCCGCAAACCGCGGACTGTACTCCACGATGTCTTGCGCGGTTACGATGAGCGCGGGCTGGTAACGGAGCTTGTCGACGTCGTCAAGCGGCCCCTCCGACCCGTACGCCAAGCGTTCTGCCAGCGCCTGACCGATACACCGATCCCGGGTGTAATCCTCGTGCGCTTTGGCGATTTCGGCTGCGCGCACGGTCAGCGGCGCGACCAGGTCATCAATCATGTTCGCCGGACCGGTGACCTGCAGATGCTTCATCCCGCGGATGTCCGGATTCCGGGAGACGTGGGCGCGCAGGTGCTGCGGCGGCTCGTCGGCGCGATTGAGCTCCTTGACCTTGGCACGCATGTAGGTATCGAGCCCCTCGAAGTCGTAGGCAGCGGCGGCGCGGGTGAAGTCCAGGCGGTAGTACTCCCGGATTTCGACGTTGTTGAGCTGCCCGGAGCGCTTGTCGATCTGCATGACCGTGTCCAGCGACAGCTTCAGCTCCCGGGCGACCGCGACGGCCTTGTCGCGGGATTCAATATCGACATCGCCCTCGACGGTGCCGAACAGTCGCTCGGCGCAGCGCAGCAGACGCTTGAGCCGGAAGGGGTCGAAGCCGATGCTGGCTGCCAACTCCCGATGTCCGGTGGATTTTTCCGGGAGTGCGGCGCGCAGGTCGGCGAGCACGTCAATACCCCGTGTCGCCAGCGCGCTGAGCAGTCCCAATGTCGTCATGGGGCTAAGGCTAGCGTCCGGGAGTGGGCGGCTTCAATCGCTTTTTGGCGTTGTCCACAGCCGTCGTAAAGCATGCACAATCTGCACAAACGGGCTTGACGACGCCCTACCGGAAGTGCCCTACCGGAACGCGACTTCCCCCACTGGCCGGCGCAACTTCCGGGAGTGGAGGGCATCGGGAGCCGCGGCCATGTCCTCGCACGCGCGTACAGCGGCCATGAGGTGCTCTTCCTTGGAGGATTGGTAGAACTCGCGGGCGGATTTCGGGAGTTTTGGTTTGTCGTGTAGCGGCATGTCCGAGACGCTGAGCAGCGCGCCGTAGGGCACGCGGAAGCGGTAGCCGTTGGCGGCGATGGTGGCGGATTCCATTTCGACGCCGATGGCGGTGGATTTCTGTAGCTCCCGGTAGAGGTCGGCCTGGGAGCGCCACTCCCAGTTGCGGTCGGAGGTCGACAGAACGGTGCCGGTGCGCAGGCGCTTTTTCAGCTCATCGCCGGAAAGCCCGGAGACGCGGGCGAGCGCGTTGGTGACGGCGAGCTGAATTTCCGCAATCGGTGGGATGGGTTTTTCCAGGGGCACGTAGTTGTCGAGGACTCCGTCGGCGCGGTCGTAGCCGTTGGCGAGAATCATGTCGCCGATGCGCATGCGGCCGTCGAGGCCGGCGCAGTGTCCGACCATCATCCAGCAGTGCGGTCGCGTGACGGCCAGGCAGTCAGTGATGGTTTTGGCATTCGAGGGGCCGACGCCGATGTCGATAATGGTGATGCCGCATTGGTCGTCGCGAAGCAGGTGGTACGCCGGCATCTGCGAGGCGTGCGCATGCTGACGGCAGATTCCGGGAGTGGGGATGGCGCCGATGTCGTAGCGCTTCCCACCCGGGCACGCCAGCGCCGTGTACCCGTGCGGATTTCCGGGAGTGAGGGTGGCGGCGTATTCGAGGAACACATCAGTGTGCAGCTGGTAGTTGGTGAACAGCACGAAGCGCTGGATGTTTGCGGCGTGCGACCCGGTGTAGTGCTCGAGGCGCTGGAGGGCGAGGTCGATGCGCTGGGCGGTAAAGAGGCTCAAAGGCTTGATGAGAAGGCCCAGGTAGTCGGCTTCGCCGTCGGCGATGGTGTCGTCGATGCAGGCGGAGTCGATGGGGGTGAACGTTTTCTCCACTGCCGCCAACATGCTTGCCGACGCCCCTTCCCTCCCCGCCGCTTCCTCGGCAGCCGCATCGAAACCGCGGCACATCCGCAGTGGGATGGGCTGGTCGGAGACGCGCACCTCGACTTCGCCGCCGTGATTGGCGAGCAGGTCGGTAATTTGCTCGATGAGGTAGGTACGGAACATCACCGGGCGGGTGATGGTGGTGGCATACACTCCCGGACGGTCGACGAAGCCGTGTGACAGGGAGGGGTCGACATCCTCGACGGCGCTGCCAGCGGGGACGGTGAAGCGTAGTTCGGGGTAGTAGGCGCGCACCGGCCCACTCCCGGAATTCCCTTCGGTGGCGGCGGTGTACTGCTCGACTAGGTAGGCCATTCCTGCCCGGTGGATTTCGGTGAGCCGGTCGACGGCTGCGGCGGCGTCGGTGTAAAAGTCGCCTTCGCCTTCGGTGGGCCAGAACGGGGGCGTTGCGGAGTCTCGTACCTGCATAGCCCAAGGCTAGGCGGAGAGTTTCCTGCTCGCATCCGCGCCGCGCTCATCACCACGCTCACCCACGCAATGCCGCGCTCACTACATCAGACGCGCCACGCTCATCACACCAGACGCGCCACGCTCATCCACGCAACGCCACGTCCATCACGCGAAGCTCACTGCACCACGCTCAGTGCCGGCTCCACACTCCCTCGCGGCTTCGGCGAACCTCAAAGACCTGGTGCACGTGGTAACCGCCGATGGTGGGGATGGTGAGGAAGTGGCGGCCGTCGTCAAGCTCGTGCCAGAGGATGCGACCGTAGCGCACGCCGTCGCGGACATGGGCGCTGAGGTAGTCGGCGCGTTGTTGGCCGCGGAGGGTGGCATAGAAGGCGGGGTCGACGGGTAGTTGGACGAGATTCCGGGAGTGGGGGTCGATGTCGGCTTCTTGCAGCCGGATGGCGACGGGGCGGCCGTCGACGAGGAGGTCAGCAGTGTGACGGCTGAGGTGGACGATGTGGACGTCGCTTATTGTGGTGTGCATTTTGCGCTCCTATTCGCTCTTCCCCGCAGGCGATCTGTGGGGCTGATCTTCCTTTGGGGCACCGGATCCGCGAATCGGGCGGTTGCCTATCGACGCTGTCAAAGGCCATTTCTCGTCGATATCTAGTGATCGTGTCGCCCACCCTAACACCAACTAGACAGCTTTGTCTACCGTCAAGAGCACGCTTTACGACGAAGCCCCTCCCCCGCCACTCCCGAAAGCTGCCGCCTTCCACCTCGTCCGCTGACTACCCCTTCCCCATCAGCACCAGGACCACCAGCGCCACGTTGAGCGCGATAATGAGCCCACAGATAACCCACGCGACTCGGCGCAGTAGTGGGGTGTTGGCCCAGATGCCCATCTCAGCACGCGAGGAGGTCATATACACCAGCGGGACCAGCGCAAACGGGATACCAATCGACAGCACCACCTGACTGAGCACCAGCGCCCAGGTCGGCTCCGCACCGCTGACGATAATCAGCAGCGCCGGGATGATGGTGACTACGCGGCGCACCAGCATCGGCACGTGCACTTTCAACAGGTCACGCATAATCAGGTCGCCGGCGTAGCAGCCGACAGAGGACGACGCCAGCCCGGAGGCCAGCAGCCCAACGCCGAAAAGCACGCCCACCACAGGACCAAGTGCGCTGGTCACGGCAGCGTGGGCGCCTTCGATGGAGTCAGTCCCCTCCACTCCCGGAAGTGCTTCGGCCGCCAGACACAGCATGCCAATATTCACCGACCCAGCCAGCACGAGCGCACCGAAGACATCGATACGCGTGGCCCGCAGGTGTTGGCGCAGCGAAGCGTCATCTTCCACCTTGTACTCGCGGTCGCGCACCAGCCCGGAGTGCAGGTAGACCGCATGCGGCATCACGGTCGCGCCCAGCATGGACGCCGCCAGCACCACGGTGTGCGCGCCCTGGAAGCGCGGCAGAATTCCGTTGGCCATCTCCCCGAGGCTCAAGCCCGTGACAAACAGCCCGGCCAGGAACCCCACCGTAATGACCAGCAGGAACGCCACAATCACGCCTTCAAAAGTGCGTTGCGACCGCCCGCCCTGCAGCAGCAACAGCCCCAGCGAGACCACACCGACAATGACGCCACCGAGCAGCATCGGCGTTCCGAAGAGCAGATACAGCGCGGTGGCACCACCAATAATTTCCGCCACATCCGTCGCTGCTGCCACAATCTCGGCCTGCACCCAGTACGCCAGCCGCCCCGGCCGGTTCGAACCGAAGCGGTCGGCAACGCCCTCAGTCAGCGACCGCCCCGTCACCAGGCCATACTTCGCCGACAGGTACTGCACAACCATCGCCATGAGGTTGGACACCACCAGCACCCACAGCAGCAGGTACCCGTAGCTCGCGCCCGCGGACAGGTTCGCAGCCACATTTCCGGGGTCCACGTAGGCGATCGCCGCCACAAACGCAGGCCCCAGCAGACTCATCATGGGCTTATGGTTTTTCTCGCTTGACGACGTCACTTGCGACCCTTGTGCCCCTGAATCTTTCACCAGACCATTATTTCACGGTCCCGACACTAAATCTTCAATCAGCCCAAAATTTGGGCAGCCATGGTGCCACCGAGATTTACCAGGCGGTCGGGGATGTCGTCGTCAAGCGAACCGACAAACACGACGGGCTCGGCCGCAAGCTCCCACTTGTAGCCGGTCGTGATGGTTTTCATGGCGTTTTCCGCGCCGGTGGTGTCGAAGCCGCCGCGGATCCAGTAGGAAAATGGCAGCCCCTTGGTGACTTCCTGAGCTTCCCGGAAGGTGGTGTCGAAGAAGTGCTTGAGCGCGCCGGAGATGTAGCCAAAGTTGGCGGAGGTGCCGAGCAGGATGGCGTCGGCGCTGGTCAGGTCATCGATGGTGGCGTCGAGAGCCTCGACAACCTTGACATCCACGCCCTCTAGCGCGGGGTCGTTGGCGCCCTCTAGCGCATGGTTTAAGACTTCTTGCAGGAGCGGGGTCGGGGAATGGTGGACGACGAGAAGAGTAGGCATGCCCCGAGGGTAACGAAGCGGCCCCTAGAAAATCACCTGCTCGCGAGGAATTTCCAGACCCGCACGCAGGGCTTCCGGGAGGTCAGCGATGGAGTCGAGCTCGGCACTCCCGCCACCATCACTGCCGTTACCGCCACCGAGCGAATCCAGAATCCACCGCTGCGCTGCATCCACGGGCACCTCACCGAGAGTCACGTCGCCATCACGTTTGGACAACCGCCGCCCCTCAGAGTTCACCACCAGAGGCACGTGCACGAACGAAGGCGTCGCATTCCCCAAAAGACCAGCTAAGTACGCCTGTCGCGGGGCGGAAGACATCAGGTCATCACCACGCACGACCTCGGTCACACCCTGCTCGGCATCATCGACGACGACGGCGAGGTTGTAGGCCCACATGCCATCGGCACGCTGGAGGACAAAGTCATCGATCGGGGCGGTAATCTCACCATGCAGTTCATCGGTCGCGGCCCCCTCACTCACCTGCGATTTCAGGCGTATCGACGGCCTTCTCCCCGCCGCCGCAAATTCGGCCTTTTTCGCGGCGAGGTGCTCGTCGTCAAGCGAACGGCACGTGCCGGGATACTGACCTGGCACGCCATGTGGCGCGGAGGAGGCGGCGAGGATTTCACGGCGCGTGCAGAAGCAGGGATAGGTCAGGCCGCGTTGCGTGAGGTCGGCAAGCGCGGATTCATACAGGTCAGAGCGTTCTGACTGGCGGACCGGGGCGCCATCCCAGTCGATGCCGATGGCCTCGAGATCGGCGAGCTGCTGCGCCTCATGCTCGGGGCGGGAGCGCTGGCGGTCAATGTCCTCGATGCGCACGATGAAGCGGCCGCCCTGCGCGCGGGCGTGCGCCCAGGCCAACACAGCGGTGCGCAGGTTTCCCAGGTGCAGCCGACCGGTCGGCGAAGGAGCGTAGCGGCCGGTGGGTAAAGTGAAATTAGTCAACCGTTGGGAACTGGTCACAGGAATATGTTAGCGAGACCCCAAGATGATAGTTGAAATCTTGGGGAAAGATTTCCGGTTGAATAACTCAAATCATCTTGGAGGAAATTCATCTTTTACTCGAAAGACATTCATACCCTCTCAATAAAATCAAGGGTCTAATGTATGCGTGACTTTTGTAGGCGGATCTTTTAGAGGAGAACAATGTCATCACGTTTGCGCATAAATTGGCTAGCATCGATTTCCATTATCGGACTAGTCGTGAGCCTCCTCTGTCTCCTGGGCATCGCAAATGGGATGTACACATTGAGCAAACTAGCTAACCAGACTGCCGTTATGAGTACAGCAGCTATTACAGCTAAGACAGATCGTGCGCTGCTCTACTGCCTAATTGCTCTTGCCGGCATGATTGTGAGCTGTTTTACATTTATTGTTAATAGGATTCGCAGTAAGCGTGGAGCCAAGAAAAAATAATTAAACCCGCTCATCCTCTAGCTCCCGCGGACTCGAGCTCACAGAGGAAAACAAATTCGATAGTCTTCGCGGAGAGGCGCTCACCGTCAAGCGAACGATACGTGACGGGGTACTGACCTGGCACGCCATGCGGTGCGCAGGTTTCCCAGGTGCAGCCGACCGGTCGGCGAAGGGGCGTAGCGGCCGGTGATTGGATTAGACGACATGGCTACAACGGTAGTTAATGTCGCGCGCCCTACGTAGCTGCCGTAGTTTCCGTAGCCGCCGTGGCTTTCGCAGCTTGCCGACTACCCGCCACTGCAACCGCAACGGATAGCGCTGCGAATGCGATACACACAATTCCAACCACCGCGCTACTTCCACCACTCAGACCCGCCGCGAGCGGGCCAACTGCCGTTCCCACGTAGCCCACGATGTAGTAGCTGGAAACAGTCGCAGCAAGATCCTTTCCACGTGCCGCTTCCGAAACCCGCAGCAGAGAGTACTTGAAAGAGATTCCTTGGCCGACACCACAGATAACGGTTGCAATAACGAGCAAAACAGCAGTTGAGCTAAGCAAGCTCAGTGTTACGCCGCCCAGCCCGAGCACGAGAATCACCAACCCCACCGGATATGAGACCCGCTGCGCCCTCCGCCCGAGCATCACCTGAGTCACTGCCGATGCTCCGAGCATCAAGGCCGTAATCGACGCAATCTTTAGCTGCGTATCGAAGCCCATATCCTTCGCAGCCAGCGGAACTACGGACTGGAAGAGACCGTTGACTCCATACGCACAGCCAATCGCTAACGCTCCCGGAATGAAAACTCGAATCACATCCCGAGCCACACCAAACTGCGGCCGCCAGCTCACCGAATTTCTCTCGAAGCTACGCTCCCGCACCCGAGCGACACCAACCATCGACACCACGGTGAGCGCTGCGTAAATCCAATACGGCATCTGCAGCGGCGACGATGAAAACTGCGCCACCACAGCCGAGGCTAACGGCCCCAGAGCCAATGCCCCGGAGACCGCAACCGTGCTTGTGAGAGCACCAATCTGCGTGAACAATTTTTCCTGCAATAAAGCAGTAAACGAGCCGGTTGCTAGCCCTACGGAAAAGCCCGACACAATTCGGGCGAGATATAAGACGGCCTCATGTGAATCGACCAGCGCCGCTGCCAAGAACATCAGTGTTGAGACCAAGGACAACCCCATGCTGGTAAGCGCAATGGGTTTTCGCCCGAGTGAATCGGACAAGTGGCCGTAGGTCAGCGTAACGATGACCCCTACTGCGTAACAGGCAAAAACCACCACGGTTTTATCGGTGCTCAGCCCCCAGTCGCGCTGGTAGATGGCATAGAGTCCGGAAGGCATCGTGCTGCCGATTACTACGATGACCAGCCCCAGCGCGAGTGCTGCTCCATCTCGGACGTTGGCGGTTTTTACAGCACCCGCAGCCTTTGTAGCGTTCACGCGAGTATCAGCAGCATCTGCGGTACTCGCAGCCTTCGCGTCACCTGCCGTACCTGTCATCTCCACCCCTCCGGCCATTTCATACTTTCCGGTTATAGAAAGTATGTTTTCACAAAATAGTTTGGATGACTAGACTTTCGACAGAACTAACCCGCAGCACCTCACGTCGGCACGTCCAAACAAACCGCAAAACGCCCGTTCAGCCCCACCCTTTCGCTCACAACCACTTGCCTCAAAGACCACAAAGTGATTCGCTAACACCATGAAACAGCGCACGTACTTCGAGCAGGCAGCCGCGATTGCCGCAGAATGCTCGTCTCCCGTGCGCCTGGCAATCCTGGAGTACCTCCTTAAAAACGGTCCCACTCGCGTGCGCAGCCTTGCCGAGTCAACCAACATCGCCGAATCGACGCTGTCCAACAATCTCCGACGCCTCCGCGAAGCCGAAATCGTCGATGTCGAACGACAGGGGAAAAGCGCGACCTATTCCATCGCTAACCCTTCAATACGCCAGGTAATTGCCAATCTTTTCCAGGCTGCAGGCGCCGACACTGCCACACCTATCCCAGAGCACCAACCAGCAATTACCTTCGCCCGGTCTTGCTACGACCACCTGGCAGGATCCCTCGGAGTACAACTCACGCGGGCTCTGTTCGCCAAAGAAGCACTCATCACCGACGCCGGTGACATCACCTTTGGCCCCAACGCCGAGAAATGCTTCGCCTACCTCGGCACAGGCCTATCCAGCCTCGATGCAAGCAGGAAGACAGCATTCCTCTGCAACGACTGGACACACGCCGATTCTCACCTGGCCGGATCGCTCGGCGCCGCGCTCCTGCGTGGCCTCATTTCAAAGGGTTGGTTGACCCCAATCCCCGACTCCCGCGGACTCGAACTCACAGAGGAAGGCAAAGTCGGCCTCGAAGACTTCATCGGCACTCGCTTGGAGCCCTAAGCTGCAGGTAACATTCCCTCCCGTGACAAATAACGAAAACCTGCCCAAGTCTGGGCCGGGCAACGCCGAGGCTGCCGCTGTGAGCACCTCGCACGCGCCCGAGAACGCAACTAAGTCCGAATCCACAGCAACCACGCCACGCCACATCCCGGTACCGAAATCGCTGTACCCGATGTTCACGGCGATTTTCATCGGCGTGCTGATTGTCTCCAACATCACCGCCACAAAAGGCGTGGAAATCTTCGGCCTGGCCACCGACGGTGCCTTCTTCCTCTTCCCCTTGAGCTACGTCATCGGCGACGTGCTTTCCGAGTGCTATGGCTACAAAGCCACCCGCCGCACCGTGTGGACCGGTTTCGCCATCCTCGCCGGCGCAATGCTCTGCTTCTTTGCCGCCATCAAGCTCCCGGCGGCACCGTGGTACGAAAATCAGGAAGCATTCGCCACCGTGCTCGGCACCGTCCCGCAGCTTGTTCTCGCAGGTCTGGCCGGTTATGTCGTCGGTCAGCTGCTCAACGCCTGGTCGCTCAACGCAATTAAGAAACGCACTGGCGAAAAGGCTCTCTGGGCACGCCTGATGGGCTCGACTGTGGTTGGCGAGTTCGTCGACACGCTCATCTTCTGCTCCATCGCCGCCACCGCTATCGGCATCGACACCTGGGGTACCTTCGTCAACTACGTCATCGTCGGCTTCATCTGGAAGACCGCCGTCGAGATGGTAGTCATGCCAGTCACCTACGCCGTCATCGCGTGGGTCAAGCGCCGCGAAGGCTACTACGACACGCACGTTCCCGCTTAACGACGAAAAGTGCCGCGACCTCGCCTGAGATGCGAGTAGTCGCGGCTCATTTTGTTTTTCTACTTCACATCCCGTTTGGCATTGGCCCAAAGAGCAACGCCAACAGCCACAACGATCCAGGCCACCAGCACCACGATGTTGAACCACATCGGCTGCGTCATGCCAGCCTCAAAGCCGGTGCGAGGATTCTCCGGGTTTGCCATCAGACCACCCAGCTGAGTTGATAACTGCTGAATGCGTGCACCCGGCGTGACCAGCCACAGTGGCCGGAAAATCGCATACGCCGCTGCCGCGAACTCCAGCATGCTCTCCACCACCAGGATCCACACCAACGGAATGGCGACAGCGGCCACGCGCGAGCGTGTCAAAACGCCTAGCGACATCGCGATTAGTCCAAACACAACGAAGCCAAGCACTCCGGCGAGCATGTCCGTGGCAGCGTCGCCGCCCTTGAACTCCACGCGCGGGGAAACCGTCACCGATAACCAAGCAAGCGCCACACCAATGACCCAACAGACAGCAATCAACACAAGCGTCAGCGTCATCCGCGCGGACAGCCACAGACTCCTTCGGTCCTGCGTCAAGAACGCATGCGCATTCATCTGATCGTTGTACTCACCCGCCAGGGTGGAGCCACCAAAGGCAATCACAATCATGTTGAAGATCACGGTCCCCAACAGCAGCATTTCCCAATCAGCGGTCGCACCAACGTCCGCCGCCATGCTGAAAGCCGCCATCGGCCCAGCTATCGAGCCGACCAACAACACCACATACACCCACGTGCCACGCAGGCTGGCTAGCTTCGTCCATTCCGACCGCAAAGCGTTTCCAAAACTCATCTCAGTCACTCCCCTACTGCCCAATCGCCTGCGCGCGGTATTCCTGCGATTCCTGGGTCGCAGCCAGGAACTTTTCCTCCAGGTTGTCGCGCTTCGTCTGCAACCGCGTCACGAGCAGCCCCTCACGCAGGGCAGCGGCCGCAATGTCGCGGCGGAGTTGCTGCTCGCTGATGTCGTCGTAAAGCGGAATGCGCAATTGCTTATCGACGTCAACCCCCTGCGCCACCGGCCCCAACGCCTGTAGCAGCCGAGCAGGGTCATCGACCTCAACTTCGATGACCGTGCCATCGGCGAGGAACTCATCCATGCTGTACTCACCGATCATGCGGCCGCGCCCGATGACGACGATGCGGTCGGCGGTGAGCTGCATCTCGGAAAGGAGGTGCGACGACACGAGGACTGCGCAGCCCTGTGCGGCCAGCGCCTTGATGGTGTGGCGCATCCACGAGACACCTTCGGGGTCGAGGCCGTTGACCGGCTCATCCAAGATCAGATGCTGCGGCTTGCCGAGCAGAGCTGCCGCCACTCCCAGCCGCTGCTTCATACCCAGCGAGTAGCCGCCGACCTTGTCCTTTGCGGCCTCGGTCATGCCAACTTGCTCGAGGCACTCCTCCACGCGAGCGTCAGGGACGCCGGCACCACGGGCGAGAACCCGCAGGTGCGCGCGACCCGAACGAGCCTTATTGTGCCATCCGGCATCCAGAATGGCGCCGGCGATGCTGGGCTTATTCTTCAGCGTGGAAAAGGGCTGGTTGCTGTAGGTGTTGCCCAGGGAATCCGTCCCGGTGAACAAGGCCTGGCCCGTGGTCGGGGCGTCGAGGCCCAGCATGCAGCGCATGGTGGTGGACTTGCCGGAGCCATTTGGGCCGAGAAAACCTGTCACTACACCGTCGGGAACGGTGAAGGACAGGTCATCGACGGCTAATTTCGAACCGTACTTCTTGCTGAGTCGTTCAACCGTGATCATGTCCTCCATGATGCCGGTTGAGACTGCCTCGCGCAGTAGAGCTAGGTCTAGTTTTCTGGGCTTCCCCCGGGCCCGCCCAGCCGCCACTTCACGCCACTGGACTGATTCGGGTGTTCCCTGCCACTTCACGCCACGGGTGTCACCTCATGCCACCTCCACAGCTGGCACGAGGTGACATGGCTGTCGTGAAGTGAGAAAAGGTAGAAGCCCAGCCCCCAGCCGGCCCCTAATTCCCCACCGCACGGCCACCGTTGGCGTAGTAGCGGCCCATGAACTCATCGCGGTACTCGAAGAACCGGTCCTCCAGGATCGCAGCGCGAATGTTCTCCACCAGCTGCACCATGAAAAACAGGTTGTGAATCGTGCACAGCGTGCCAGCCAGGTATTCCTTGGCCTTCAACAGATGATGCAGGTAGGCCCGGGAATAATTCAGCGAAGTGTAGGAGGGCACCTCCGCATCCACGGGTCGGAAGTCGTTCTTGAAGCGGGCATTCGTCAAGGTCATCCGACCATCGAGCGTGTACACACCACCACGTCGGGCAAGCCTCGTCGGAGCCACACAGTCAAAGGTGTCGGCACCGGCCTCGACAGCGGCGAAAATATCATCCGGTTCAGAAATCCCCAGTAAGTGGCGGGCGCGGTCGTCGGGAAGCTCGTCGTTGACCCAACCGCAAATCAGGCCCAGGTTCTGCTTCTCAATCGCCCCACCAATGCCATAGCCGTGGAAGCCGAGCTGGCCGGCGTCCTCGAACTCGCGGGAGAGCTCCACCAGCCCGCGGGCGGCCTTGCGGCGCAGGTCTTCGTACTGCGCACCCTGGACGACACCGAATAACTGCTGGATGGGCAACTGGCCGTCGTCAAGCGAATGGACGTGCGCGTCAACCTGACCGCGCGCAATCGTCAGCTCATTGTGCGCCTCCAAGCATCGACGCGCCCAGCGGTGCGTGCGCTCGACGGATGCCTCCTGGTAGCCGCGGGTGTTCATCAGCGTGGTGAGCTCGTCGAACGCCATCATGATGTCGGCGCCCAGCGCGTGCTGAATACGCATGGACACCTCTGGCGTGAAACGGTGCTCGGAGCCATCGATGTGCGAACGGAAAGTCACACCGTCCTCATCGACGAACGCGTTGCGCTCCTTACCCTCGGCGACGATGTCGTCTTTCTGCATGCCGGTGACGTCCATCGCGAGGGTCTTTTTAAAGCCCGCACCGAGGCTGAGCACCTGGAATCCGCCGGAGTCGGTGTACGTCGGGCCGTTCCAGTTGGAGAACTTAGCCAACCCGCCGGCCTGGTCGACAATCTCCTCGCCGGGCTGCAGGTACAGGTGGTACGCGTTCGACAGCATCGCCTGCGCACCGGTGGACCGCACCTGCTCCGGCGTGAGCGTCTTCACCGTCGCCTTCGTGCCGACCGGAATGAACGCCGGCGTAGCAATATCACCATGCGGGGTGTGGATGGTGCCAGCACGTCCGCGCGCGCCTTCGATTTGCTTTACGACGTCAAAGCCCGTCGTCCTCGACTGCGACATGAAGCTCCTTGGTTGTGGTCCAGTGCTAATGCCTTGAGGTTACCTGGGTGCTATTCGCAAGTTACTCAGCGCTGTCGTTTTCCTCGGGGTGGGCAGCGTTTTCCGGGTCCCACACGGCGCGGTTGTGACGCGGTGCCTCCTCTTGGAAACCCTCGCGTTTCATCAGTTCCGCAACAGTGATCTTCTTCCGCCTGCGAGCCGGGCTGTAGTACGGGCGGACCTCGACGTCCGTGGCATTTTCCGGGTTCGGCTGGGCGTCGGTTGGTTCAGCTGGCTCGGGCTGCATGAGCTGTTCGGTCGGTTCGGTCGGCTCTGCCTGCTCCGGCTGTTCTGCCTGCTCTGGCTGTGCCGGCTGCTCCGGCTCAGCTGGCGCCGTCGGGGCAGACAGTTCGTCCTGCTCGGCCTGGTCAGCGGGTTCAAGCTCCTTCAGCTTTGCCTTCTTCCGCTTCGGAATCCAGCGGTTACGCTTCTTGGTCGCGACAGCCACAGCGGCACCACCAGCCGCGCCCGCTGCGCCAGCATCGACTTCACCATCGACGCTGTCTGCTTCGTCCTCGTCAGCGTCGCCAAAGCCACGCCCAGCGCCTTCGCTTTCGGGCAACAGGGACTCACCGCGAGCCATACGCTCGCGGCGGCCCTTCTCTACCAGCTCCTCGGAAACCTCTTCCAGGGCAGAGCCTTCGACATCCACAGAAGGCAGCACCTTGTCCAGCCACTTCGGCATGTACCAGGTAGCGCGGCCAAGCAGGAACATGGCTGCCGGGATGAAGGTCATGCGGATAACGAAGGCGTCGAAAAGCACTGCGGCACCCAGCGCGAAGCCGAATACCTTGATGATCGCCAGGGGCTGCCCGGCGAACGCCGCGAAGACGGAGATCATAATAATCGCAGCGGCCGTGACCACACGAGCGCCGAGAGTAAAGCCCTCAACGACCGATTCTTCGACCGCGTTGTACTTCGACTCTGGCGAGGATTCACCCTTGTTGTGGGTGTAATGCTCGCGCATGCGGGAAACCAGGAAGACCTGATAGTCCATGGCCAAACCGAACGTCACACCAATGAGGAAGATTGGCACAAAGCTGACCAGCGGACCCGGAGTGCTAATCACACCCCAGAGGCCATCCTGGAAAAATGCCACCGTGACACCGAATGCGGCTGCGACAGAGAGCAAGAAGCCCACGCCGGCAGTTACCGGCACCATCAGGGAACGGAAGATCATCAGCAGCAGAATCACTGCCAGACCCACGACAACGCCCAAGTAGAGCGGCATTGCGCCCTGGAGACGGTCGGTGATGTCAATTTCGATAGGAACCAGGCCAGTGACACCGGTGAATAGGCCGGTGGTTTGCTCAATCTGCTTCTGCTGATCGCGCACCGCGTTCATCAGTTGCTTGGTCGCAGGATCGAGCGGACCCGACTTCGGGGTCATGATCATCTTGACCGCAGTGCCGTCATGATTCAGGCCAATCATCTGGATGTGCTCGACACCGACGTTGGATTTGAACTGGTCGACAGCGTAGCTATAGGAAGCCTTGCGGGCGGCCTCTATGTCAGAGAGTTCCGGGTTGGTCTGCTTCAGGGACTCGATAAGCGGTTTGAGCACCGGAGCATCGGGCTTCACATCGTCCGACTTGGCAATAATGATGAGCTGTGAATTTCGTCCCGCGCCGAAGCCCTCTTCAATCATGGTGATGGCCTTGCGGTTTGTGCTGTCCTTCGCCGCAGTAGAGTCCGACGGCAGCGCCAGCTTCAAGTGCATAGCCGGGTAGGCCAACGCCAACAGCAAGACGATACAGCCGACCAGGAACAATCCTGGGGCCTTGTGCACGAAGGTGACCCAACGGCGCCCCATCGTCATCTCGCCGAAGAAGGAAGAGCGGCGTCCCTTGCGCGCATTACGCGAGGGGTTGCCAGCAACGCCGGGCACGCGGCCAGCGAAGACCTTGTCGCCCAGCAGAGACATAACTGCCGGCAGCAGGGTCAGAGAGACCAGCACTGTGAAGGCCACCGTGATTGCCGCCGAAATACCCATCAGGGACATGAACGGCACCTTGGCCACCGTCAGCGCTGCCAACGCGACGATCACAGTGAGGCCAGCGAAAACCACAGCGGAGCCCGCCGTACCCGTAGCCATGCCGATGGCGTCTTCATTGGTCATCCCTCGGGCTCTTTCTGCCCTGTAGCGAGAGAGGATGAACAGTGCGTAGTCAATACCGACAGCCAGGCCGAACATGACGGCAAGCACCGGGGTAATCGAGTTGACGTCAGTGAATGCGGTCATCAATGTCACACCGAAGACACCGATGATGATGCCCACTACCGCCGTCACAATAGGCAGGAACGAAGCCACCAGCGAGCCGAAGGTGACAACCAGCACGATAAACGCCACGGTCACACCGATAATCTCCGAGGTCGGCGCTACCTCAATCGCGGGCTGCATGCCCGGGCCAGAGGCCTCGACCTTGATACCTGCGTCACGACCGGCCTGCATGGCGTCGAGAAGCGCCTGCATATTCTCCGGCTCGATGTCCTGCGGCATCTTGGCATCGAATACGAAGGTGGAAATACCGTAGCGACCGTCATCGGACACGGTACGCAGGGCATTGGCATCGGCCTCGGCAACATCCTTGGGCAGGCCGGCGGCCATGCCCTGTTCCTTGACCATCGCCTGCATCTTCGGGTTGAGGTCTACCGGGTTGTGAAGCTGCAAATCGTCGGCGATTTGGCCGACATTGTCGCGGATGCCGTTAATGACCTGGTCAACAGCTTCCTTATTCTGTGGGTCATCGAGCCTCTGCCCCTCGGGGGCCTCGAAGGCGACATAAATACGCTGCTCTCGAATTGGGTTCGGAACATCGGGGAACTTTTCCTCAATCACGTGCGAAGCCGTTGCCGACGGCATGCCGGGGATCGAGAACTGGTCGATGAACCCCTTCTGGAATGCGGCAACTGCACCGCCCAGCCCCGCCAAAATCAGGAACCACGCGATGATCACAGTCCATTTATGCAGGTAGGAGAACCTGCCGAGTTTGAACAAGGCCTTTGCCATGTCAAGTTTCCCTTACGTCTAATATTCGCCTGGACCGCCCCAACTGCAGCTTCCCCAAGTTCGCGCTAACCAAGCACTCTCTCGTACTTCACCTGCAGTTTGAAGCCTCTTCGCTACTCCGATGCTAGCGACCACCCCGGATTGGCCAACATCAACTCTGGCGCTGACACGGTCATTGGGGGCGGGCACGACATAAAAACCGGAAATACTTTTGCTAAGAGTAGCGGACTTCCCGGATAAACGTGAACAATGGGGTGTGTGTTACTGATGTTATTTTTGTGATTTAGGCGCTCCAGGTCGGGCGCCTCCCCATTTGCCGCTTTACGACGGACACCTCCCACACTCCCACCGCCCCCAGACAATCTGGGCCGATTAAATGCAAAACCCCCGGTGCTCCTACTTAAAGGAACCACCGGGGGTTTATTGGCGGTGACGGAGGGATTTGAACCCTCGGTACGGGGTTACCGCACAAAGCATTTCGAGTGCTTCACCTTCGGCCGCTCGGACACGTCACCGCTAGAAAACGTTACAGGTAGCCCCTTTATCTACCAAATCCCCAGGTCAGAGGGGCCAGGCCTTCGCCAAGCCGTACGCGCCGCACTACAACCTGCGCCGCCCCAAGCCCGTCAACCCTCCACCGCGCTATTCGGGGTGGCCAACGCCCGCTGAGATATGAAGGAATAGTCTGTAGCTTGAAATCTAGAAACTTAGATACAGAAGTACAGCCGCACAGAAAGGGTTCTCCCTCATGATTCGTTCCGCCATCATCGGCTACGGCAATTTGGGCCGCAGCGTCGAAAAGGTCATTGCTGACCAGCCGGACATGGAACTCGTCGGCGTTTTCTCCCGTCGCGATTCGCTGGACACCGAGGCCCGCGTACTCCCGGCGGCGGATGTCGAAAAGTATAAGGATGAGGTAGACGTGCTGTTCGTGTGCCTCGGCTCGGCCACCGATGTCCCGGAGCAGGCTCCTGACCTGGCAAAGAACTTTACGACGGTCGACACCTACGACAACCACCACGAGATTCCGAAGCACCGCGCGGCCATGGAGGCCGCCGCCCGCGAGGGTAACAACATCGCCATGATCTCGACCGGTTGGGATCCGGGCCTGTTCTCCCTGAACCGGGTCCTGGGCGCTGCCATCCTGCCGGGCGCAGACCAGATGACTTTCTGGGGACCGGGTCTGTCGCAGGGCCACTCCGATGCCGTGCGTCGTGTGCCGGGAGTGAAGAAGGGTGTCCAGTACACCAAGCCGAACCCGGAAGCTATCAAGGCCGTGAAGAAGGGCGAGGGCGCAGACCTGAAGGGCAACGAGTGCCACCTGCGCCACTGCTTCGTCGTCGCTGAAGAGACCGGCAACGCCGACGAGGATGCCAAGCTCAAGGAGCAGATCCGCGAAACCATCGTGACCATGCCGGATTACTTTGCCCCTTACGAGACCATCGTGGACTTCATCTCCGAGGAGGAGTTCGACCGCAACCACCAGGGCATGCCGCACGGTGGCCAGGTCATTACCCGCGGCCAGGCCGGTACGTCCGGTCACGTCATCGAGTTCGGCCTCGACCTGGATCGCAACCCCGACTTCACCGCAGCTGTCCAGGTTGCCTACGGTCGCGCTGCCTACCGTCTGAAGCAGGCTGGCGAGTCCGGTGCCCGTACCGTCTTCGAGATCGCCCCGTACCTACTGTCCGCCGAACCACTGGATGACCTGGTGGCTCAGAAGCTGTAGCCAGCCCCAACGCTGGCAGCCGGCCATCGAAACACAAAGAACCCCAACCGCCTCCGCATATCAGACGCGGAGACGGTTGGGGTTATCTCTACCCGAGAACTAAGCGCTTTACTTGTCAGTCAGCTTGCCCAGGGTCTCAGTAGCCTTGTCCTTCAGGTCCTCAGCACCCTGCTTGACCTTCGAAGCAGCCTGCTCGCCCTTGCCCTGGTTTGCCAGGTCGTCGTTGCCAACGGCGTCGCCAGCAGCTTCCTTAACCTTGCCGCCCAACTCGTCGGCCTTGTTCTGCAGCTCGCTCATTATGTAAGCCTCCTATGTAAACGACTTATCTATTCTCTAGAGCCACCGTCTAGCAGCTCCACTAGTTCCGACGGTACGTGAAAAAGAAGGCCCGTCACGGACACGACGGGAATTGTGACCTAACTGTGACCCCGCTCACGTTCCCGACTGCCGTTGCCGTTCGAAGAATTCCCGCAGGTAAACGGAGCATTCGTCGGCAAGCACACCCCCGCGCACCTGCGGCGTGAATGCGTGGGCGGGATCACGGATGACATCGGCGATAGAGCCGCACGCGCCGGTCTTGGGCGACCACGCGCCGAAGACCACACGCCCCACGCGCCCCATGACGCACGCACCGGCGCACATCACGCACGGCTCCAGCGTCACGACCAACGTGCACTGCTCCAGCCGCCAGCCGTCACCAACAGCGCGGGTGGCCTCGCGCAACGCAATGACTTCGGCGTGGGCAAGCGGGTCACCATCAGCTTCCCGACGGTTCGAGCCCCGGCCCACAACCTTGCCCTCGGCATCCACGACCACAGCTCCCACCGGCACATCCCCGGGTGCCGTGTGAGCAGCTTCGGCGATAGCCAGGCGCATCCACTCTTCGTCGAGAATGTCCTGTTTTCGACGGGGCAGGGCGCTTGGCCGCTCGGGCAAATGACCTTTGTCAGGGTTAGTCGTCATAGGGGTCGTAGTCATCATCGTCGCCGTCGTAGTCCAGGTCGGCGACATCGGCGAGCTCCTCGGCACACCCCAACTCCTCGGCAATGGCCAGAAGCTGCTCGGACGCCCACAGCGACTGATCGTCACAGATGGACTCCAGGGCTTCCTCCGAACAGCCCAGGTCAGCGAGGATATCCATGTCTCCTTCGGCCCAGGCGTCGACATCGTCGAGCTCGTCCTCGTCGAGGTCGGGGATATCCAGATCCAGCTCGTCGAACACATCTGCCGCAATGTCATCGGTCACGGCAGCGGTAGCGTCGGAAAGCACAACGCGCAGCGACCCAACGCCCTGGCGCACAAGAATGAAGTAGTCGTCGTCGATATTGAGCATTCCGACAGCAGCGCGTTCCGAACGCAGATTGCGCAGCGCCTGTGCGGCATCAGCGAGGGAATCGGTGGCGTCGTCCCCGAGGTCGACGACGCGCCAACCGCGCTCCCCCATAGTTACGGCAACCGCGAAGGAGCGGTCGTCATCGGAGGTGTACCCTCCGGAAAAGGTCGTGCTCATAACCCACAACGCTAGTCGCTGTATGTCATGCTTGTCAGGTGAGCAATTTCGAGTCCCCCTCCCCTGCTTCGTCCTCCCTGTCAGCTGCACAACTACCCGCGGTATGCATCCTCGGTTTGGGCCTCATCGGTGGCTCCATGATGCGCGACCTGCGGGCCCATAACGTCGAATGCTTCGGTTGGAATCGCTCGTCCACGACGGTCGAGGAGGCCACGAAGGAGGGATTCGACGCCAGTACAAATCTTCAAGCCACGCTCGAACGTGCTGAGGCCAGCCGCGCGCTCATCGTGATCGGCACCCCCATGACGGCCGTCGGCACAATGCTGGATGCCATCAACGAGCACGCCCCCAGCTGTGGCATCACGGATGTGGTCTCCGTGAAGGCGGCCGTCGCCGCCGAGGTCTCCGCGCGCGGGATGGAGGAACGCTTCGTCGGCGCGCACCCAATGGCGGGTTCCGCGCAGGCGGGCTGGTCCGCCACGCTCGAAGGGCTTTTCGACGGCGCCCCCTGGGTCATCACCTACGACCTGGCAGCTGCTGCCGACGCTGCGGGAAAGCCCGTCCCGGAGCGCTGGATTGAGGTCTTTTCGCAGGTCGCCAACCTGGGAGCAGCTCTTGGCAGTCAGCTCATTCCAGCGCTGAGCGATCACCACGATGCCAGCGTCGCCCGCATCTCCCACATGCCACACCTGGCGGCCTACGCAATTGCCGCCGCTGGGGAAGCCGGTGGCCCCCTGGCCATTTCGCTTGCAGCTGGCTCTTTCCGCGACTGCACTCGCGTCGCCGCTGCCGCTCCCGACATGGTCATGTCCTGGTGTGAGAACAACACCGAACCCGTGCTCGCCGCGCTTGACGACGTGATCGAGCGCCTCACCGCCGCGCGCACCCAGTTGGCCACCGAGGGAACCGCTATGGACCTGGCCAAAATCGGCCAGATTGCCCGTGTTCGCTACGAGGCCCGCCCCGCTCACCGCCCGATTTTCCGACTGCGCGTCGGCGAGGGCGATTGGATCAACCAGTTGAAGTTGGCCGAAAGCGTCGGCGGGCAGGTAGATGTGTTCTAGTGTGGAACTATGTTTTCCCCCGAGCTGCACACCAGCCTCGCAGGCATCACTGTCGTCAACTTCGCCATTAACGTTCCGGGGCCACTGGCCGCTCAGTACTTGGGTCGGCTAGGTGCCCGGGTGATTAAGGTCGAACCACCCACAGGCGACCCCCTCGGTGCCTTCGGCCGCCCCTGGTATGAAGCTATGTCCGCAGGTCACGAGATTATCCAGGCGGACCTAAAGAGCGATGAGGGCCGCGCACAGCTGAGCTCGCTGATCGATGAGGCCGATGTGGTCATCACCTCGGTTCGCCCCTCCGCGCTGGAGCGCATGGGTCTGGCGGGGCTCCACGAACGCCCGAATGGCCCGGTGCATATTGACATCGTCGGTGACACCGACGCTCCAGAAACACCTGGCCATGACCTGACTTACCAGGCGGAGGCCGGAACCCTCACGCCTCCAGCCATGCCGTCGGTGTTGTTGGGCGACATCCTGGGCGCACACTTGGCGGTCACCGCTGCCCTTGCCGGGTTGATTAAGCGGGCGGGTGCGGGTGTGGACGTCGTAAAGCAGCCTGGCCTGCACTGCCGCATTGGCCTGAAGCAGGCGGGCGAGGCCGGGGCCGCGCCGCTGAAGTACGGCATGACGGCACCCGGCGGACTACTCGGTGGCGGCCTGTGGACGTATGGTCTCTACCCCAGCGCCGACGGTTATGTGGCCGTGGCGGCGCTGGAGCCGCACTTTGCCGCCGCCCTGACCGAGGCCACGGGGGCGAGTAGCCGCGAGGAGCTTGCAGCCTTCCTCGGCGAGCGCACCAACGCCGAAATCATGCAGCTTGCCAGCGAAAAGGCGCTGCCGCTGGCTGCGGTGGAGTAAGCGGGTCAGTTTAAGGCCGCGCGCATCGGGGGCACCGGGGGCCTGGAGCCTTACGCGGTCAGTCCTGCGGCCTCTGCGGTGAGTTCCACCGAACGCAGTCGGTCAGGAACCTTCAGCGATTGATGAGCCACAATCAGCTCATCCGCCGTCGAGAACTCACCGAACTGCGCAATCTGCTCACGCACCTGCGCCACCGTGCCGACCGCCGTGTGACGGAACATATTCTGCACCTGACGCCCCTGCGGAGTATCCATCAGAATCTCCGCCTCATCGTCGGTGAGGTGATGCCCACCGCGGCTGAGGAACCGCCTGACCATGTTCCTGCGGGTAGCGAAGTACTGCTGCTGCGCGTCCTCTTCGCTTTCCGACGCAATGACATTCATGGCCGCAAAAGCGTACGGCTTATCCAGCTGCTCAGAGGGCCGGAACTGCTCGCGGTAGACCGCGATCGCATCGAGGAGTGCGTCCGGCGCGAAGTGCGAAGCAAATGCGTACGGCAAGCCGAGCGCCGCTGCGAGCTGAGCACCAAAGAGCGAGGAGCCCAGGATGTACAGCGGCACATGGGTGCCGCGACCCGGAATTGCGTTGATGCCCTTAATCAGCGACTCATCGGAGAGGTAACCGCGCAACTCCTGCACATCCTGCGGGAAGGAATCGGAAGAGCGCGGGTCACGCCGCAGCGCACGCATAGTGGCCTGGTCCGTGCCCGGCGCGCGACCAAGCCCCAGCTCAATGCGATCCGGGTACAGATTCGCGAGCGTGCCGAACTGCTCCGCAACCGTCAGCGGTGCATGATTCGGCAGCATGACGCCACCAGAGCCGAGGGTGATGCTCTCGGTTTTTGCAGCCACGGCTGCGATAAGAACTGCCGGCGACGAGGACGCGATGGAGTTCATATTATGGTGCTCTGCGTACCAAATACGCTGATAACCAGCCTTTTCCGCTGTCTGCGCCAAATTGATGGAGCCCTGTAGGGCGTCGGCGTGGGACTGTCCCGAGGCTACGGTAGCTAGGTCAAGAATGGACTCAGTACGAATCATGGTTCCACAGTGTAGACCGTTAGGCGGATATTGCGAGTTTGAGATGCTTCGAATACTAAGGCGCTGGGGTTTGGGGTTTGGGGTTTGCGGATGCGGGTGGCTCGTGGGTGGTGTTCACTCATCGATGAGGTATTCACATATCGATGAGCTATAGCCTGGCCACAAGTGAATAGCTCATCGACATGAGCGCAGGCAGTGCCAATACCGCGCGCATAAGTGCCGGAAAACCATCGATAAGTCGGGCAGACAAAAAGACCCGCACCTTATCGGTGCGGGTCTGCATTGTGCGCCCGAAGGGATTCGAACCCCTAACCTTCTGATCCGTAGTCAGATGCTCTATCCGTTGAGCTACGGGCGCATTTTGTTGTTATTCAGTGACTCCGGGTGACTCCCTTGGCCCCTGCAACGAATAGATACTTTACTCATCCTGCGAAGTTTTACAAAATCCGCTGTTCAGAGACGCATTCCGGGCAATCCAGAAAGAGTCTTATGCTGCAACTGCGCCACCCGCTATCGCTGCGGGTGGCAGCGTTAGCTGTGTGCGGCGGAGGCTATCCGCCGCACAGCACCAGGCCAGTTCTACTCGCCGCGGACCCAGCGGACAGCGTTGCCGAAGATGTCCTGCTCACCAATGCCCGGAATGTTGCGCATCAGGCCCTCGCGGAAACGCTCTGGGTGGCCCATCTTGCCCAGAATCCTGCCGTCAGCACTGACAATGCCCTCAATGGCGTAGGAGGAACCGTTCGGGTTGGCTGGCGCTGTCATCGTCGGCACGCCGTCGGCATCGACGTACTGGAAAGCGACCTGACCGGCTTCGAACAGGCGGCGGGCCTCGTCCTCGGAAACCACAAAACGGCCCTCACCGTGAGAAACCGGCATGAGGTGGGTCTGGCCTGGCTTGAAGCCACGCAGCCACGGGGAATCCACGGTCGCGACGCGAGTGGTAGCGATACGCGAAACGTGACGCAGCTGGCGGTTGTGGGCCAGGGTCGGCGAGTCCTCGCGGAGCTGCGCCGGGTCGCCGTACGGCAGGAAGCCGGACTTGACCAGCGCCTGGAAACCGTTACAAATACCGAGCACAAGACCATTGCCGGCCACGAATTCCTTGACGGCGGCTGCGACGTCGTCGGAACGCAGGAACGCGGCGATGAACTTGGCGGATCCGTCCGGCTCGTCACCCAGGGAGAAGCCACCGGAGAATGCCAGGATGTCGGCGTCCTGAAGCTTCTCGATAAACACCTTCGTATCCTCCGCCAGCATCGCCGGGGTCAGATTGCGGATCACGTGGAACTCGTAGGTAGCGCCCGCTGCGGCGAATGCCTCGGCCATGTCGTACTCGGAGTTGGTACCCGGGAAGACCGGCAGCAGCACGTGGACATCCTTCTTCCCCGGGCTCTGCAGGGCGGTCTCGGTGGCACTGACCTGGGTAGCGAACTCCGGCAGGGCCTCGCCCTCATCGTCATTGAGCGGGAAGACCTCACGGTAACCGGACTCCATTGCCTCCAGGGCCTCGGCGACAGTGAAGGACTCCTCACCGAATCGCAGCGTGCCCGACTCGTCGGCGGTACCAATCTTCACAGCACCCTCAACGACCCCATCAACAACCTGACCAGCCGGAACAGCGACGACAATGGAGCCCAGCGGAGCCTCCGGAAGGGATGCCTCCAGGACCACGCCCAGGCCCACGCCATTGCCCACAGCCATGTTCACCAAGGTCGCAGCCAAATCTGCATTGGCAACAGCCGAGGCCGCAGCCGGACGCAGCTCGCGCACAGCAGCAAACAGTTCGTTGAGCTGCTCGTAGTTCGGTTCCCCTGACCCGAGCGGCTTGTGCGCAAACAGGTAGAGGTCGAAGTTACCGGCCGGGATTGCAGCGGACACGGCATCGGTCTCGTCCATCGCGGCAACTGCGAAGGTCACCAGGGTCGCCGGCACGTGCAGGTCCTCACCGTAGGTGCCGGACATGGAGTCCTTACCGCCAATAGCCGCAACCTGGAAGCCGTCCTGAGCCTCGAGCAGGCCGAGCAGAGCCTGCGTAACCTCGCCCCAGCGCTGCGGGTCCTGGTCCAGGCGCTGGAAGTATTCCTGCACACTCAGCCAGGCGCCGCGCGGATCGCCACCGGCCGCTGCGAGCTTGGCCAGAGCCTCCACGACGGAGTAGGAACCCATGAGGTACGGGGACTCGTCGGCAAGCGATGGCGAGTAACCCCAGGTCATGACGGACGCGGTGCTCGTCCCGCCATCGACCGGCAGCGTCTGGATCGACGCCTGCTCGTCGGTCTTCTGCGCCGCACCGCCGTACGGCATGAGCACGGTGGAGCGGCCGACGGTCGAGTCGAACTGCTCGATCATGCCCTCCTGGGAGCCCGCCGTCGCCGCACGCAGCGACTCCAGCACGCTCGTCGGGGCCTGCTTCACGACGCCGCCCTCCGCGGCAACCATCTCGACGTCCTGGGCGCGGTCAGCACCGTTGGTGTCAATGAATTCACGGGAGAGATCGAATACGACCTCGTCGCCCATGAACATCCGCAGACGACCGGTGTCGGTGATGTCGGCCAGCGCGACGGCCTCGATGTTCTCTTCGGCAGCGGCGGCGATGATGAAGTCGGCGTCCTCCGGGCGCACGACCAGCGCCATGCGCTCCTGGGACTCGGAAATCGCAATCTCGCGGGCATTCAGACCGGCGTACTTCAGCGGCACACGCTCGAGGTGAATGTCGATGGAATCAGCCAGCTCACCGACCGCAACGGACACGCCACCAGCACCAAAGTCATTACAGCGGACAATCTTGGTGGCGACGTCCTCGCGGCGGAACAGGCGCTGAATCTTGCGCTCGTTGACCGGGTTACCCTTCTGCACCTCGGCGCCGGAGCGGCCCAGCGAGTCCTCATCATGGGCCTTCGACGAACCGGTCGCACCGCCGACGCCATCACGGCCAGTGCGGCCGCCGAGCATGATCACGACATCGCCCGGCGCAGGTTCGAGGCGCTTGACGTTGTCCGCCGGAACAGCGGCGACGACGGCACCGAGTTCCATTCGCTTGGCGACGTATCCCGGGTGGACCAGCTCGCGCACACCGGTGGTGGCCAGACCGATTTGGTTGCCGTAGGAGGAGTAGCCAGCTGCGGCACGAGAGGAAATATCGCGCTGCGGCAGCTTGCCCTCGAGGGTCTGCTCGCGCGGAGTGTTGATGTCACCTGCGCCGGACAGACGCATGGCCTGGTAGACCCAGGAGCGACCTGACAGCGGATCGCGAATCGCGCCACCTAGACAGGTGGAGGCACCACCGAAGGGCTCGATTTCGGTCGGGTGGTTGTGGGTCTCGTTCTTGAACATGAGGAGCCACTTGCGGTCGTCACCCTCGACGTCGACGTAGACAGAGCAGGCGTTGATTTCCTCGGAAACTTCCTGGTCATCCATAACGCCCGTGCGACGCAGTTCGCGGCCCATGATGGTGCCCATGTCCATCAGGGTGCGTGGCTTGTGAGTACGACCGTTGAGCTCACGCAATTCGTCGTAGCGACGCAGCGCGCGATCCAACTGCGCGGCAAAGCGCGGCTCGTTGTTCTCGATGGAGGTCAGCTCGGTGTTGAAGGTGGTGTGGCGGCAGTGGTCCGACCAGTAGGTATCCAGCGCGGACAGCTCCACCTCGGTCGGAGTGCGCCCCTCGGAGCGGAAGTAATCCTGGATGGTCTTCAGGTCGGCCAGCGACATGGCCATACCATCGGATGCGAGCAGCTCGGCCAGGCCCTCGTCATCCAGCTCGGTGAAGCCCGGGTACTCCTTCAGCGGCTCAATCTCGCCCATGCTCGGACGGCGCAGGACGCTCAGGTTCTTCTCCCCCGACTCGACCGGGTTAATGAGGAAGGAGCGCACAGCGTCATTCACCGGAGCGTCGAAAACATACAGTGTTGCCGAGGTGATCTGCGCCTGCGTTTCCGGACGGAGCAGGCGCAGGGCCTGCTCTGCGGCATCGGCGCGCTGGTCGTACTGGCCAGGAAGCGGCTCGACAGCAAGGTAGTTCCCCAGCTCGGCGGGGGCCGGGAGCTCGGCCAGCTCGTCGACACGCGAATCAGCAACTACCGACTCGCGCAGCGCGACGAGATCCTCCTCCGTCGCATCGAAAGCATCGTAGAGATAGTAGATTGCCACCTCGCCGTCCTGGCCGATCGAGGACAGCAGCGTAGCTTCCTCATTGCGGAACTCGGGCTTACGGCGAACGGCTAGACGGGCGTCCATCAAGGCTCCTATCGAAATACGGGGAGGGCAACCGGGGTCTAAGTCTATTGCAACTGTTCAGGATAGGAAAATGTCCCCCGGAGTGCGAGGGGCGCGAGGCGGCGCGGGGCGGCGCGGGACGGAAGCCCCGATTGACCAAGTACAAGGCCAGGCTAATCGGATTCGGCCGGGCAAAGGCTGCGCGGGGGTGTTGGAGGTACGGCCGTGGCGGCTCAGGGAGGCGGCGAGTCGGGCGGCAGGTCCGGGTTGGTGCCTGTTGTTGCACGTTGCTACCTGTTGCTGCGCGTTGCTGAAGCAAGGGAGCTGGTTCGTTGTCTTATCGATGCATAGTTCACCCATCGATTCGCTATAGCCTGGCCACAAGTGAACAGCGCATCGACAAGTGCACACGTAGCACCCACAGCGCGCGCATAAGTGGCGCAAAACCATCGACAGGTCACGAGAAACCATCGATAAGTGACCGAACCCTGGCCACAAGTGAAGGACCGCGCTGCCCCGCCCCGCGCTGCCCCGCCCCGCAATGCCCCGGCTCGCGCTGCCCCGCCCCGCAATGCCCCGGCTCGCGCTGCAATGCCAGGTAATAAATGCCAGGTAATAAAAACAAAAAGACCCGCACCTATAAAGTGCGGGTCTACATGGTGCGCCCGAAGGGATTCGAACCCCTAACCTTCTGATCCGTAGTCAGATGCTCTATCCGTTGAGCTACGGGCGCGTGTGGCGGAGGCGAGAGGATTCGAACCTCCGGCCCGTCGCAAGACAGGCAACTCCTTAGCAGGGAGCCCCATTCGGCCGCTCTGGCACGCCTCCAAAACCACTGGCATCAATCCCGCTTCAGCAAGGCTGTTCGCCATTGCGTGGACGAGACCAAATAACCGCAGCCAATCCTACAGAACACAAGAATTGAAAAGCAAAACACCCGCGGAGCCACCAATAATGGCGCCAATAGTGGCACCACAAATAGCGACCATACCTTGGGATTTTGCGGAGATTCTGTACTGCCCAATCCGGACCATGTTCTACAGTTAGGCCTATGACCAACGATGCATCTTCAGTTCAGCCAAAAACCCGCGCCGACCTCGAGCAGGTTCCGGCCTATGTCCCGGGCAAGGCTGTGCCCGGCGCGCTGAAGATCGCGTCCAATGAAATGGCCCAACCGCCACTGCCCTCGGTGGTGAAGGCCATCTCGCAGACCATCGCTGACCCAACCACCAGCCCGAACCGCTACCCGGACATGGGCGCGGTTGACCTGCGCATTAAGCTCGGCGAGCACCTGGGTCTACCCATGGAGCAGGTCGCGGTCGGCTGCGGCTCCTCCGCTCTGTGCCTGCAGCTCGTGCAGGCCACCTGCACGGATGGGGATGAGGTCGTGTTCCCGTGGCGCAGCTTCGAGGCCTACCCCATTCTCGCTCGCGTCGCCGGGGCTACTCCGGTGCCGGTGCCGCTGGATGCGCAGGGTCGCAATGACCTCTCAGCAATGGCTGCCGCGATCACCGACCGCACACGTCTGGTTTTCGTCTGTAATCCCAACAACCCAACGGGCACGACCATCACTCGCGAGGCATTCGCGGAGTTTATGGCGCAGGTTCCGGGCGATGTTGTAGTCGCTCTCGACGAGGCCTACATCGAGCTGGTGGACGAGGCCACTCATGCCGCCACCCCGTTGGCGCATGAGTTGCTGGATACCTACCCCAACCTGGTCGGTTTGCGCACATTCTCCAAGGTCTACGGTTTGGCCGGGCTTCGTGTGGGCTACATGTTCGGTCCGGAGAAGCTTGTGGAGGCCGTGAATAAAGTCGCCATCCCCTTCTCTGTGAACACCCTCGCGCAGATCGCCGCGCTCGCGTCGCTGGACGCGCAAGAGGAGCTCTCCGCACGCATCGCTGAGGTCCGTGCACAGCGCGTCGCTGTCACCGAGGCCATCAATGCCGCCACCGGCCGCGAGACGGTGCTGCCGAACTCGCAGGCCAACTTCATTTGGATTGACGAGGGTCGGATCGCGGATCTCTCATTGCTTGACGACGTCTCGGTGGCCACCACCACGGATCTCGGTGACTTCCTGGCGCAGCGCAACATTCTCATCCGCTGCTTTGCCGGCGAAGGTGCTCGTATCACCATCACTACTGAGGAAGAGACCTCGCAGCTGCTGGCTGCGCTCGGGATCGAGCGCTAACAGCTATCGCTCAGCTAGCAGCTACCGGCGCGGCCGGTGGTCGCGCCACCGCTGCGCTCAATCGCCTTTGCGATGCGGTCAAGCATTTGCTGGCCGGTCTCATAGGTGCCGTCGTCAGGCTGGGCTGCGATAGCGACACCAACGAAGGTGCCCGGCTTCTTGCCCGGCAGATAGCCGAACTGCCGCACAAGGTAGACGCCTTCATCATCTGGGCCCCAACCACCCTTGAAGTGGGCGCCGCGGATGTGTCCGAGGCCGTAGGACTGCTCGTCGGCAATCTGCCCCATGAGGTCAGCGACCTTTGGGCCCGCCTCGATGCACTGCAAATTGGCGCCGAAAACGGCTTGGTCGCGCAAATCCCACTGTGTCTGCCCGAAGACGGTGTATTCCGCGCGGATGCGGTCAGTGCCCATGACGGTGCGGGTGTCGTGGCCCTCTCGGAGAATCTCGTCGGTGGTCGCGCCAGCGGTCGCATCATCGCCCAGGGAGTACCACATGGACTCAGCCGCATCGTTATCGGAAACCGTGATTGCAGATTCCACCTGCGCATCCACGCCCGATTGGCGCACATAAGCCACCGCAATCGGCACCTTGGAGGTAGACCAGGCCGGACCCGTTTTGAAGTCACCCGTGGAAACCACTTCGGAATCCTTATCCGGCGTTGCCAGAGCGGCGCCGGCCAAACCACCGAGTTCCTTTTGCGCGGACTTCACGGCCTCGACAACTTCGCGAGGCATTTCACCGGGCACAACTTTCCCGTCGGAGGATGCGCCGCCGGGGCCGTCGTCAAGCGAATTGGACAGCGTCGGCGATGGCATGTCCGCCGAGTCGGTGCCGATGGTGCAGGCGCTCAGGCCGAGCGTGACGACGGCGGTTGCGGCCAGAGCTACTCGGAGACGTTTAGACAATGTGCACCGTCGCATTCGTACCGCCAGTGCAAGTGACAACCTCACCGTTATCGCGGCAGGTCATGGTGTAAGTCTTGCCAGTTGTTGGGCTGCTAGCGGTGACAGTACCGTTGAGCTTCTTCGTAAGTTGATACTGCTCAACGAAGGAATTGCGCACGTTGGTGGCAAACTGACAGGTCGTCGTGTTACCGCCGACATCTTCTGCATATACCAAGTTCAAATCACCCGGATCTCCTGAGCCGGAGCAGTGACGCCAATTCGATGGCGGCTGGAACCCTTCAGCGCGACGCTTTTGCTCAGCGGTCGACGAGGTGGAGGAATCCTCAGCACTAGCAGACTGAACCGACTGGGACGAGTTGCTGTCGGCCGAATTCGCTCCCTTCGAATCGGAGAAGTAGAAGTAAGCCATTGCGCCGACTAAGAGAGCGACCGCAACGAGTGCTAGGACAATAACCGCGATGGTCAGCCCCTTGTTGTCATTGCGCGGCGCGGCAGCCGGACCAGCTTGCGGACCTGGAACATAGGGGGCGGGGCGGTATGGTTCAGGCTGCTCCCGCTGTGCCCCATCCACAGCGCTCCACGCATTTGCCGGCGTATCTGCGGAGGGTTGATCATCTGACGTGTACGGATTTATGCTCCACTCACCGAACGAGTCGTCCGAGTGGTTGCTCCGATTCGTTGCCATTGTTCGACCTTTTCCCTCAATACCGTCCGCCAGTATGACGCAGGGTTTGTATTACAGCAAGACCGAGCTTACCGGTTTTGGCAATTCGCCCGTATTGTTTCAGGCCACAGTACACATTGGCCGACGCAATTAAATTACCTCCGTAAAATTACGTGTGGCAGATTTCGGACACACGACCCCCCGACCACATGCGACCGGGGGTTTACGTTCTGTAACTCGCCCTTTTAAGAGAAATGAAGAAACCCCCGGTAGAACAACTACCGAGGGTTTCTATCTGCGGAAGCAGGGGGATTTGAACCCCCGGAGGTGTGACCCTCGCTGGTTTTCAAGACCAGTGCATTCGGCCGCTCTGCCATACTTCCAACGCCAACATCATAACCGCATACCGCCGTAAGGCAGCAAACGCCCTCATAGCACCCCTTGCCAGCACCTTTCGCTAAACCTTTCACTAGCCCCTCTTCCCAAACCACACCCCAAGCATCCACCTCTACAGACATAACTATTTTTGCTAATTGCAAAAGAGCTTGAAATACCGCGTGCATAACCAGTTTTTGCATTACCTTTGAAGACTATGAAGGCAATCATTCAGACTGATCTTTCCAACCCCCGCGCCCTGGAATGGGCCGATGCTCCGGAACCGACTCTCGAGGATGGGCAGGTGCTGGTCAAGGTCAAGGCCGCTGGCGTAAATCGCGCTGACCTGCTGCAGGCCGCTGGCCACTACCCGCCACCGAAAGGCGTGACCGACACCCTCGGCCTGGAGTGCGCGGGTGTCATTGAAGAGGTCAAGGGTGACTCTCAGGGCTGGAAGGTCGGCGACGAGGTCTGCTGCCTTCTCTCCGGTGGCGCTTACGCCGAAAAGGTCGCAGTCCCGGCCGGCCAGATTCTCCCCCTGTCACATGGCTACTCCTTCACCGAGGCCGCATCCATCGTCGAGGTTGCCTGCACGGTGTTCTCGAATGTCGTGATGATTGCCGGCCTAAAGGAAGGCGACCTGCTGCTGGTCCACGGTGGCGCGGGAGGCATCGGCACTTTCGCTATTCAGATGGCCAAGCGACTCGGCGCTCGCGTCGCAGTCACCGCCGGTTCAGCGGAGAAGCTGGCTAAGTGCAAGGAGCTCGGCGCCGACATCCTCATCAACTACAAGGAAGAGGACTTCGCGGAAATCGTTGCAGCTGAAGGCGGCGCCAATGTCATTCTGGACATCATGGGCGCAAAGTACCTCGACCGAAACGTCAAGGCTCTGGCGAAGGACGGCCACCTGGTCATCATCGGCATGCAGGGCGGCGTTAAGGGCGAGCTCAACATCGGCCGCCTGCTGAGCAAGCGCGGCTCCATTACCGCCACCGGCCTGCGCTACCGCGATCTCGCTGACAAGGCTCGCATCGTCAACGCCACAGAGGACACCATCTGGCCAATGCTTGCCGACGGCACCGTCACCCCTCAAATTCATGAGGTCATGGATATGCGCGACGCAGCCAAGGCCCACGAGCTGCTCGACAGCGGCGCGGTCAGCGGCAAGATTGTGCTGACCGTCTAGTTAGTTGGCTGCCTAGCTAACCGAGCGAGGCAACTGCGCGCACGAGCTGGTCAATGTCGTGCGGCGTGTTGAACGGCTGGAGGCCAACTCCCACGGCGCCTCCAGCCTCATCGATGCCCATGGCCTCCAGCAGTGGCGATTCATATGCATCAACAATGCTGGTCACGAGGCCATTATCCAGCAGCCTGTCCACGACCACCTTCGCCGACACTCCATCAACGAGGAAGCTAACACGCGGAATGTGCTGTGCTCGCGACACACTCGCGAAAGAATCATCTTCGGTATCCATGCCGATGATGTACACCCGCGGCAGGGTCATCAACGCCGCAATCAGGCGTTCCGACAACGTCGTCAAGTAGCGAGAAACCTGCGGCATCGCCGTTTCAATGCGATGCCTACGCGACCCCCTCGCCGTGCTATCCAGCGATGCCAGGTGCAGCACCGATTCCGACACCCCGCCGAGCAGTGCCGGCGATACCGGGGAAACCTCAATCCGCTCAACGCCGCGCGCATTCGGCACATAGCTTAACGACGTCATGCGCTCGAACATCTCGGGATCTCTGAACACCAAAGCCGCGACCTCAGGCCCGCCCAGCACAGAGGCATCAACCAGCATGATGTCGGCGCCCAGCTTGCTCATCGACACATCAAGGTAGGCGACAATATCCGAGGCGTCGACCAACACCCAGGCGTTAGAGTGCTCATGCACCCGCCGAGAAATGTCAGCTACCGGGGCAATGGTGCCAACGAACGGATCCGCGGCCGGGACGACAACGAGGCGAGTGTGCTCGTCCACAAGTTCGTCGAACTGCCAGGACGGCAACGTGCCCGAGGACAAGTCGGCCTCAGCAATCCGGACTTGAGCTCCGTAGAGATTGGCTGCCCGGCGTAGTGGTGCGTGTATGACCTGCGAACCGATGCGAGAAATCACCAGGTTAGAGCCGAGCGTCAAGCGTCGACTCATTGCGGACGTGAACTGCTCCATGAGCACCTCACGCGAAGATCCCAGCACCACACCGGCGACCGGGCCACCAGTGAGGTCCGCAAAAGCCCGGCGCGCACTGGCGGTTAGTTCCGCTGCAGCGGGAACGCCCGAGCTGCGCGACTGGCCATGAGCCCCTGCCCCAGTCTCACCGGGAAGGGACTTCTGCGCATTGCGAAATGCAGAAATCATCGCAGCCTGGACACGCTCGGGCACCTGGGTGCGTTGACCCGCATTGAGGTATGTCCACCCGTCGGAAAGCGACGAGTAAGCACCCCTGGTTGTCGGCACATCGAAGGCCATGAAAACCCTTTCCCGGTTTTGAATTCAAGCTGCGATATCTATTTCAGAGTTAACTCTGCAATCACCCACGAATCGAGCGTCCATGCCTCGAACCGTGTATCGCTTGCACATCTTAGTTGGAGCCAATTCTATCGAAGCAACCCCATATAGGATAATCTTTATTCCCTCTTAGTAGTTGCTTAAAATTGGCCGAACTTTTCCTGCCTGTAGCCATGCGCGAGCACTCCCGGTGCGTGAACAATATGCACCAGCTGCATGCCATAAAGCAGTTACAGCGGCGATTGTATGTAAGTTTTCCAGGGTCACATAACCAGTCACATAACCAACTGTGGAACCAGCCTAAGAAGCACCACGTCACCACCAATGACGACCATCCCGCGCAACCGTTGTTCGCCGTCACGACGTGGAATAATGGCTCGCCCGGTGCCGTCGGTATTCAATCTAAACCGCCCTAGCTAGTAGTTTGGAGACGTGACTAACGCAGAAAATGATCGCCAATCCGCAGCTGCAGCCGACCAACCGGCCGATACTGTGCGCAGTGGCTCCGCTATCCGCACGGAGGAAACTCTCCGTCGTGACATTGCGCGCATAACTGACGCAACAGGTGAAGCACCGGCTTTCAAGTCGCGTTCCCGCACCATGGGCGCTGCCTGGCAGGATTTGGTTACCGGCTTCGGCCAGCGCGAGCTGTGGCTGCAGCTGGGCTGGCAGGACATCAAACAGCGCTACCGCCGCTCCACGCTTGGCCCTCTGTGGATCACCATTGCCACCGGCGCCATGGCCCTCGCCCTCGGCCTGCTGTACTCGCTACTGTTCCAGCAGGAGCTGGCGTTCTTCCTGCCACACGTGACCGTTGGCCTGATCATCTGGGGCTTCATCTCCGGCTGCGTGCGCGAGGGAGCAACCGTCTTCATTGAAAACGAAGGCCTAATCAAACAGTTGCCCAGTGCACTGAGTGTTCACGTCTACAGGCTGGTATGGCGGCAGCTGCTCTTCCTGGCCCACAACATGGTGATCTGGCTGATACTCGTGCTGGTCTTCCGGCCGGATTTGGGCTGGAACTTCTTCCTGGTCATCCCCGCGATGGCGCTGCTGGTGGTCAACGGTGTGTGGGTGACGATGTTCTTCGGCATCATCGCTACGCGCTACCGCGACGTGGCACCACTGCTGGATTCCCTAATTCAGCTGGTGTTCTACATGACCCCGATTGTGTGGACCACCAAGACACTGGAGGAACAGGGCGGTGCCGTCGCCGAACGCGCACGCATCGCAGAGATCAACCCGCTGTTCCACTACCTGGAAATCATCCGTGCCCCGCTAACCGGCGAGCCTGTGGATACCTACCACTGGTGGATCGTCCTCGCCTGCACCGCAGTCGGGCTACTGCTGGCACTCGGGGCCATGCGCCTGTGGCGCTCCCGCGTGAGCTACTGGGTTTAGGCCGCAAGGACCGTCGTAAAGCGAATAGAACTAGCAAGGGATAAGCATGGTCAGCATTGATACTTACAACGCGTGCGTTGACTTCCCCATTTTCGACGCCAAATCGCGGTCGATGAAGAAGGCGTTTCTCGGCGCCGCGGGTGGTGCGATTGGCCGCAATGACTCCAACGTCGTGGTCATTGAGGCTCTGAAGGACATCAACATTCACCTGCGCGAGGGCGACCGCGTCGGCCTGGTAGGCCACAACGGCGCAGGCAAGTCCACGCTGCTGCGACTCCTGTCGGGCATCTATGAGCCCACGCGCGGTGCTGCCGATGTACGCGGCCGTGTGGCTCCGGTATTCGACCTCGGTGTCGGTATGGACCCGGAAATCTCAGGCCTGGAAAACATCATCATCCGCGGTCTGTTCCTGGGGCAGACGCGCAAGCAGATGAAATCCAAGCTCGACGAAATCGCAGAATTCACCGAACTCGGCGACTACCTGCACATGCCACTGCGCACCTACTCCACCGGTATGCGCGTGCGACTGGCGCTCGGCGTGGTCACGTCCATTGAGCCGGAGATTCTGCTTCTCGACGAAGGCATCGGAGCCGTCGACGCCGCATTCATGGCGAAGGCCCGAACGAAGTTGACCGAGCTGGTCGACCGCTCCGGGCTGCTGGTGTTTGCGTCGCACTCGAATGAGTTCCTGGCGCAGCTGTGCGACACGGCGCTGTGGATCGATCACGGTACGGTTCGACAGGCAGGGCTTGTCGACGAAGTGGTCGAAGCCTACGAAGGTAAAGAGGCCGCCGACCAGGTGCGCCGCGTGCTCGCGCAGCGACGGTAGTAGTTTCGCCGGGAGTCCGGGCGCAGTTGCCCATCGTGGCCTAGCGGGCGGCTCGCGGGCAGCTGGTGAGCGGCTGGCGGGCGGCGCGGATGCTTGGAATTGCCCACCCGGAGCAACATGGCAAGATAGACAGCAATAAAAACAGTAATAAACGGTACTTCACCCGATGGAGAACGAAGTGAGCGAAAACTCGGCTGACCACCCAAAGCACGATGAGGCAGCAACGGCCGCAATCGTGGTGACTCACAACCGCATCGAGGACCTGCGTCAATCGCTTCCCATCGTTGCTAGCCAGACCCACATGCCGAAGTGGCTCATCATCGTCGACAACGGCAATGACCCAAAGGTCAAGGAGCTCGCTGAGCAGGTGGCGGCGCAGCAGTCGTCGGAAAGCGGATCGGCGCCGGAAATTCACTACCTCGGCTCCAAGACGAACCTGGGCGGCGCTGGTGGTTTCGCACTGGGCATGCTGACTGCGCTGTCGCTGGGCGCGGAGTGGATTTGGTGCGCCGATGACGACGGCCGCCCGGAGGACTCCTACGTGCTGAAGGCGCTGCACAGCTGCGCGCGACGCCACCAGCTCGATGCTGTCTCGCCGGTGGTCTGCGATATTAAGGCCCCGAACAAGCTGGCATTCCCCCTGCGCCGCGGGCTGGTGTGGCGTCGTCACCGCGAGGAGCTTTTCGAAAGCGGCATCAACCCCAAACTCCCCGCAGTACGCGACTCTGAGGGGCGGAGATGGTTCACCAATTTCGCAGTTCAGAAGGCTGCGACCGGGCTCGAACTGCCTAGCGACCTCGAAATCATCGACAGCAACCACGACCTCCTGCCCGGCATCGCGTCCCTGTTCAACGGCGCGCTGTTTAGCGCCCGCTCGCTGGAACAGCTCGGCGTTCCCGACTACCGCCTGTTCATCCGCGGCGACGAGGTCGAATTCCACCGCCGCCTAGTCCGCTCCGGCCTCCGGTTCGGCACATGCTTGACGACGGCCTACCTGCACCCCTCCGGATCGGGTGAATTTGTGCCCATTCTCGGCGGCAAGATGCACACGCAGTACCCGACCAATGACTTCAAGCGCTACTTCACCTACCGCAACCGCGGCTACCTGATGAGCCAGCCCGGCATGCGCAAGCTCATGCCACAGGAGTTCCTGCGCTTCGGCTGGTTCTTCCTGGTCCAGCGCCGCGATGTCCGCGGCTTCTACCGCTGGTTCAAGCTTCTGAAGCAGGGCCGCGCGGAGAACTTCGAGCGCTTCGATCCGAAGTCGAAGTAGTTCGGGCAAGCATTGCGGCACTGACCTGCATATTTGACCTCGCCCGGGTCGTGTAGCCCGCATTTCGAGTACTCAGTGCACAAAAGTGTTACCTAACCCCTGGTTCCCTTTTCCTCCACTGACATATCGATGAGGTATTCACTCATCGATGCGCTACAACCTGCGCATAAGTGAATAGTCCTACGATAAGTGCGCGGGCCAGGCCAACAGCATGGCCATAAGTCCTGAAATATCATCGATAAGTGGCGGGAAGTTGGCCATAAGTCAGCACGACGGCCCAAAAGTGTCGATGAATGAAGTGAAACTGGCCATAAGTCGCTGGAAATCCGAGCCAATCCGCTCGAAATCGTTGCCAGTCCGGTCAGCACAATTGCAATAGGTCAGCAGCTGAACTTAGCTGGAGTCGCGCGAGGTCGGTGCATTTTCCAGAAGCTGCAAACGCTGCTTACGCTGCTGGATTCTGGACTCACGGAGCTGCCGATCTTTATACGGCACAGTGGCTTGACGAAAACGCCCAACTTCGGACGAAAACACCAACCCACCTGCCTGAATGCGCTGCCTCTGCCGAATAGCGAACTGTCGCAAGACCTCCACGCAGTCCCCATTAATGACCTGTGACCATTGGAAGCGGAGTACATCTAAGTGGAGATTCCTCAGACGCTTCTCCCGAGCTTGCTCTTTCAGAAGCACAGTCTCCGTAGCCGCTACCCCGCCACCGGAATACTTAGTCAGCCCATCGAACTCAATGATCAAATTCAGATGAGGCACATAAAAATCGACGCGCCCAATGAATCCTCCGCTGTCATAGAACTCGACTTGTTGCATGAGCACGCATTTTTCGTCGTAAAGCGTGGCAATTCCTGAGTCGATTATGCATTTCTTTGTGATTGACTCACCGATGGTTTCGCTGTGTGCGCTGGCAGTTCGAAGGAGCTCACGGGCACGACGGGTCCCCGGGGAACGTGGGTAGTTTGTGAGGACTGTATGCAATTCTTCGAGGTCACACCACTGTCGTAGTGCGGTGTCAACGACGATTGGCCCGTTTTCGGACTCGCTGGTGCGGCAAATATCGATGACGGTTTTCGGCACATCGGTAACGCAGCGCCCACCAATGCGAACGATGTCTTGTTCGAGGATTTTGCCGCCGACATGGCGCAATCCGCCGCCAGGTCGGCGCAGGCCGGAATTGGCAAGCGCGATTGTGGCATTTCGGACAAGCAACGGGATGCCATGCAACGCAGCGGCTGCTTCTCCTGTAATGATGGTCTCCGAGCCAGGCTTGACCAGCGCTTTTATCTGTAGTTGAAAACGTTCGAATGCTGACAGCGCATTCCACCGTGAGCAATCGATGTAGGTGCCATACGCCAGTCTGAGCAGGGATCCATCTCGAATATTTGCGCTTCCGACGTGCCCGTGCAGATTATCCAGCTCTGACTTGGCACTGACATATTCACAAGGATGCTTGATTTGTTTCTGCACAGCCGCGTGGATGAGGCCATCGGAATCGTAAGTCCAGTTAGGCATTGGTTTAGGCACGCTCCCCGAGGTGGGCTACAGGAATTCACGCATGGAATTAGTGCCTTCATTTATGGCCGACTCCGTGAAAATTGGCAGCAGAAAAGCCGCCGAATTGCCCGTTTCTGTGGACAATTTGGCGGCTGTGGATAACTGTCAAAAGTTAACCTCTTGGTGCATCTTCGAGACGGATACCAAAAGGGACTCCGGGATCAGAGGGCCAATAGTATTCATCATCCGAAAAGGTAATAGTGGCGCGCTCGCCATCGCTGTGCAGTGCCGGATTGACGATTGCCTGTTCAATCGTGCGCGTCTCCGGCCCGTTTTGCCCCGACAGCTGTGCAGTAACTTCGGTCGGCTGGTCCAGAATCAAGATTGCGTAAGGTCCCCTGTCCGGTGAACCGGGGTTAGGATCCTGGCGCTGCTCATAGGCTAGAACTTCTGCTTTGGTCTGGAAAACCTTCACGGTTCCCGTAATCGAATTGGTTCCAGACGTGCTTGACGAAGAACTAGAACCCGAACCAGACCCAGACCCCGAAGCCTGCTGCCCCGCCGTCGGATTCGGGCCACCATCGTCCCCAGCACTGCTGCCAGCACCGTTGTCATCAGCAACCACGGCATTGCTTTCGCTTGACGACGACACACTGCCCTCGGCAGCCGCCGAATCGTCACCTCGATCCCCGGACATCTTGATAAACAGGAACAGAGCCAGCAACAGGATAATCAGCACCAATAGCCCCAAAATGGCGATGAGCTGTTTGCGCGTTTTGTCGCCTGAGCTATACGGCGGCGTGGGAGTAGTCATGACCGTAAAGCTACTCGCCCTGGAAGAACTTCTCCCAGTTTTCCTCGCTGGTCAGCGACGGTACGGCGGCACGCCACTGCTTCGCAAGGTCGTCCCACTTGGAGGAAAGTTCGCGCATGAGGCTGATGGCCTCGGCGCGCATGGACTTTTCCTTATCCAGGTCGCGGACCAGATGACGCACACCGTTCTGGGAGGCATCGGTGACCCAGACATCGTCGAAGGTGGAAATGTGCCACCAGAAGGAGTCCTCGAAGGCCACGGCCACCGGACCCGGGCGCTTCTTGCCCATCTGGGTGTACGCAAGCCGCTTTGCCATCGTCTTGTTTTCGCTGGAAATCTCGTGTGACGGCGGACGCACCGGGGTCAGACCGCCCGGCATTTCATGCATGGGCAGCAGCTCGGTCTCCGGGAAGTTCTTTCGACCAGCAGAGATGCGAGCGAAGTCGCCCTGCGATGCGTTCTTCAGCACCTCTGGTCCACGCAACAGGTCACGGACAGCTTCCATTTGCGTCCAGGCCAGGCCGTAGCGCATGGAGACCAGGTTCGAGAGGATTCGTCGTGAAGCGACGTTGACCATGTCCTTGGCTGTGACATCACCGTGCATCGTGGCGGCGATAAGCGCGTTGCGCAGGCCGAAGTACTGGGCAGCGTTTTCGATGTCCTTCCAGTAGAAATCGGCGTGCCAAACGGCTGCGCCCGGAAGGGTGTCGGTCGGGTAACCGGCCTTGGCAGCGCGGAAGCCAAAATCAATGTCGTCGTACTGGAAGAACAGCGGCAGCGCCAGGCCAATCTTCTTAATGACCTCGGACGGCACCAGGCAGGTCCACCAGGCGTTGTAGTCAACGCCCAGGCGACGCAGCTGGTGGTACTTGCGCACGTCCACGTCGGCGTAACCGAACTTGGGGTCGTTCTCCTCGACCGTCAGCGCCTTCCAGTTGTAGGTCTCACCGGTGCGGAAGAGGCTGGTCGGGTTGAACAGGAAGAGCATCTGCGCGCCGAGCAGCATCGGCTTTTCCGCGCATACGGCCAAGGCGGATAGGCGCAGGGTGGTTTCGGGCTCGGGGCGGATGTCGTCGTCGGTAAGCAGCACCATGCAGTCGCCCGCAGCGGTGGCATCGCGCATGCCGCGGGAGAAACCGCCGGCGCCGCCGAGGTTCGGCTGGTGGACAACGTTCAGGCGCTCGCCGAGAATCTCCTTGGCCTGGATGAAGTCAGCTTCGTCGGCCGGGTGCTGTTCGCCCTGGTCAACGACGCGGATGGTGCGAACGCGCTCAAGGGCTGGCAGGTCCTCAGCCAGCGTGGCGACGGTTCGAGCACAGTCAACCGGTCGGTTGTAAGAACAAATGACCAGGTCAGTCGGAATATCGCGCTTGATAGCCGACTTGGGCACAACATAGCGGACATCGGAAATCTTTGCGCCTGCGTCCTCGGTGTCGAAGCGCAGGTGAATGGCACCGCCATCGGCGAAGCGGTCCAGCGGGACGGTCAGGCGCACCTCTTCATTGGCAGAACCCGACATTGGCGAGTGCTCACCGGTCCAGTTGCCGTCGGCATCCGAGCCGCCCGCTGCCCAGGAGTCCTCCAAGCGTAGGTGGCCGCCGATGTCCTCAGTGTAGGCCAGCACACGCGCGGAACCGACCACGCGTGCACGGATTTCGACCTGCTTAATTGAGGTCCAGCGCTGCCAGTAAGAAGCTCGGAAGCGACCGAAGTAGGTGTCAGTGCGCACTACGGTGTGGCGACCGAGCGTGATCGAGTTACGGGTGGCCTGCACCGAGCTGTCGTAGGCGCCAACGCCTTCGACTCGGTAGTACAAATCCGGCTCCACCCAATCAGCTGGGGGAGCAAACAGCACGCGCTGAATAGTCAGCATGTCAACATCGGTTTCGGCGGTCAGCTGAGTGGATTCCTTATTAGAAGCAGTCGAAGTCACGTCCCCCAGCGTATCGCGCTATTTCACACGGAAGATGAATACACGCTGAATGATGAAGTTAATTACCGTCGCAACGCCTTGCGCGACGACGAATGCGCCGAACTGTGCCCACTGCGCGTTCCAGCCCCAGGATTCGACGAGCCAGGGCTGCAAGACATTGAAGATACCGACCTGGGTGGCGTAAGTGATCAGGTACAGCACCGCAACTGCCAGCACCTTCTTGGCCGAGGACTTTGACTTGAATGTCCAGCGGCTATTGATGATGTAGGCCGTAATCGTGCCGAAAACCCAGCCGACCGTCTTGCCCCAGAAGTTGGTCGCCCCGAAGAGGTTGAGCATGATGAACGTCAGGCCGAAGTCCACCACCGCCGCGATGACACCGGAGATGATAAAGCGCATCATCTGCACTTTCAGGCCGTGCTCGTCCTTGACCTCCGTCGTCATCGGCGCCGCGGCCGAGTCCTCTACGACAAAGCCGTTTCCGTGGGAGCCGTTTTCGCGGTTCGGGTTTTCATTTGCTGTTTCATTCGCTGACACGCCTAGGAATTCTAGGCCACCGGCCAGCTAACAAACAGCCAGCGCGAACACAAAGAGGCAATAAAGAGGAGAAAAGAACTAACGCCGCAGCGCCTCACGCAGCAGATCCAGCCGCTCCACCGGCGAGAGTGCATCCTCCCCAGCTAGTCCCAGCGCACTCATCTCCGCCCAGCTAGCCGCTGCCAATTCCTCCACGTCCTCGCCGGATAGCGGGATGCCCTCGTCACTCTCCCAGCCGAGGCGCTCCATCACATGCGCCGCCACATCATGCCGCAGCTCATCCGAGGTCAGCGCCGCCAAACACAGCAGTTCCACCAACGCCGCATCGTGCCCGGCCGGGTCTTTCTCGGCGTCCTCTATAGGCAATGCACGCAATCGCTTGACGACGCTCTCCCCCGCCTCCCCGGTCAATTCCAGCGCGGTTGATTCCGACCTCTGCAGGTCCAGAGCCTGCAACAGGGGCACGAATTCAAACACCCCCGACCTCTCGATGATGTCCACCACATCGGCACGAGCGGTGGCCAACGTATTTTGAATAGAGTCCCGTCCGGTCAACTCCCTATTGATTGCGGCAATATCTACCGACTCCTCCGCGTCCACATCCCCCAGTGCGCGGATCGAACCCGAGCCACCGATGCACAGGGCATCCGGGGTGGCCTCATCGCGGGCAAAAGCTTCCCTGACCTGCAAAGTATGTTCCCACAGCCCCCATTGCCAGATAAGGGTATCGCCGGGACTTTGCAGCACCTCGGCGACTGTGGTGGACAGGGGAACATCGACGACTCCAACCGCTGCGGGTCTGCCGCCAGTCACCAACTGCGCCGCAGACTCCACCGCAGAGCCGGGCAAATGGAACTTCGTCGGCACGCTTTCGTCGCCCCACCCAAAGATGACCGCTAACACGCGGGACAGGCTTCGCAGATCCATCTGGTCATTGACCCCGAAGACGCGGTGGGCACTGCACGGTTCTTCCTCTAAAGAGGCACCGATAATGAGCGTGGCCGGTTCCGTGGCCACGCGAACGCCTGGGAAGGCGACTACGTTATCGGTCTGTGCTGCCATACCTCACAGCGTACGCAGGAAAAACAAGGTGGCCTGGATAGCAAAAACCCGCTACAATGCGCGCGTTTTTACCAGTGGAATCTGGCGAGGCTCCGCACCCCACGGCTCTACCAGGTACTTGCGACGCAGGCGCTGCGACTCCACAGCCATCCACTGCGCGACCAGCTCTTCTACCCCGCGGGCAAGCCCCAGCACCGGTCCTGCGACTTTTTCGCCAACATGCGGAAAATCAATGACCTCCACGTCGTTGACCTTGGGAAACCGCGGCTCCGTCAGATTTCCCTTGCCGGGCTTGGCCTTCTCTTCCTTCGCGGCGGCGCGCAGCTGTCCGATGTGGTCACGAATGCCGGCCACGGATGCCGGCAGGTCAATCACCGTGGCCTCCGCCTGTTCAATCGCCTGCGATAGCAGGTCCGCCCCCTCAGCACTCTCAGCACTCTCAGCTGCAGCGTCACCGTCACCATCGCCCGCAGTCACAGTCGCAACAAAGCAACCGGTGAGCAGATTGGTGGCGGCCTCCAGGGCTCCGTCGTCAAGCGGATCGACCAGCCATGCACCCGACAACCTCTCACCTGCAAAGGACGGCGAGAGCTCCACATGCCAAATGACAACGGGCGATGTGGAACTACATACGGCAAGGGTCTGCGGAGTAGCAGCGGGCGTGGACGTCATGAGGTTGATGGTATCGCGAGTGGCGGATCCCACGCGGGGTAGCCTGTATCGCATGTTCGACTTTTTTAAGAAGAAGCCGCGCGAAACCATCAATATGGCCGCCGAGTACACCAATACCCCGCTGTCGAACCAGATGGTCATGCTGTTTGCCGAGGAACTGCCCATCCTCGACAGCAAGGAACGCGCACAGGTCTACCGCGCACTCGAGGCCTACGACGGCCCGCAAATCACCTCGCAGGAAATGCTGCCGGAAGAGATCCGAAAGATTATGGATCTATAGTCTCTCCGTACATTTCGCTCGCTTTTCGACGGACCGTGCACGGCCCCAAGCGTGACCAACACCTCGGAGCGTCACGGGCGACGGAGCCGGTGCAAAGGGGTAGCCTAGCCTTGATGTCCACTAACACTAACGGCAAGTCCAGCACCGATGCTTCGAACGGTGCCTACGGAGCCGTACACACAGAAGCCAGGACCCTGACCGGTTGGGGTCGTACCGCCCCCGCTAAGTCCCAGGTGCTGTCGACGCCGGACTTGGATGAAATCGTTAACGCCGTCAAGGCTGTCGCAGACCAGAACTCCGACAAGCCTGCCCACCTGCGCCGCGGTGTAATTGCCCGCGGTATGGGCCGCTCTTACGGCGACCCCGCCCAGAACTCGGGCGGTCTGGTCATCGACATGCAGAAGCTCAACAAGATTCACTCCATTGACCAGGAGTCGGCGATTGTTGATGTCGACGGCGGTGTCACGCTGGACCAGCTGATGAAGGCCGCACTGCCCTACGGCCTGTGGGTGCCGGTGCTGCCGGGTACCCGCCAGGTGACCATCGGTGGTGCCATTGGTCCGGATATTCACGGTAAGAACCACCACTCTGCAGGTTCCTTCGGCAACCACGTGCTGTCAATGGAGCTACTGGTCGCTGACGGCCGCATCCTGCACCTCGAGCCGGAGGGCTCCGCGGACGACCCGGACGGCAAGCTGTTCTGGGCAACTGTCGGCGGCATGGGCCTGACCGGCATTATTGTCCGCGCTCGGATCAAGATGACCAAGACCGAGACGGCTTACTTCATCGCTGACGGCGACATGACCCACACTCTGGACGAAACCATCGAGTTCCACTCCGATGGCTCCGAGGAGAACTTCACTTACTCCTCCGCGTGGTTCGATGCCATCTCGCCGGAGCCGAAGCTGGGACGCGCCGCAATTTCCCGCGGTTCGCTGGCAACCCTGGCTCAGCTGGAGGAATACGCCCCGAAGCTGGCCAAGGATCCGCTGAAGTTCAACGCTCCGCAGCTGGTGACCGTGCCGGATATCTTCCCGTCCTTCACCATGAACAAGCTGACCATGATCAGCATTGGTGAGCTGTGGTGGCTGAAGTCCGGTACCTACCGCAACCAGGTGCAGAACCTCACGCAGTTCTACCAGCCGCTGGATCTCATCGGCGAGTGGAACCGTGGCTATGGCTCCAAGGGCTTCCTGCAGTACCAGTTCGTTGTCCCGCGCGAGGCCGTCGAGCCGTTCAAGGAGATTGTCCGCGATATCCAGCGCTCCGGCCACTACTCAGCACTAAACGTGTTCAAGCTGTTCGGCGAGGGTAACCGCGCTCCACTGTCCTACCCGATGCCGGGTTGGAACGTCTGCGTGGACTTCCCAATCAAGCCGGGTCTCGGCCAGTTCCTGGACGACCTCGACCGTCGCGTCATGGAGTTCGGCGGCCGCCTCTACCTGGCCAAGGAGTCGCGCACTTCCGCCGCTAACTTCCACCAGATGTACCCCGAGATGCAGAGCTGGCTGGACACCCGCAATGAGATCGACCCGCACGGTGTCTTCGCCTCTGACATGTCTCGCCGACTGGAACTGCACTAAAAGAACCGAGAGGATTTAAGCCCCAATGATTAATGCTGTAGGCGCTGCCCAGTCCATTCTGCTGCTCGGCGGCACCAGTGAAATCGGTCTGGCTATTACCGCCGAGTTCCTGAAGAAGGGCCCGGCCAAGGTCATCCTGGCTTCCCTGCCGAACGATCCGCTGCGCGAGGCTTCCGCTGAGAAGATGAAGGCCGCCGGTGCTTCCGAGGTGGTCACCCTCGACTTCGACGCAACGGACTTCGACTCCCACCCGGAGGTCGTCGATAAGGCATTTGCCGACGGCGACGTGGACATCTGCATCGTCGCGTTTGGCATGCTTGGCGACGCCGAGGAGCTCTGGCAGAACCAGCGCAAGGCCGTCCTGGCTGCGAACATCAACTACACCGGTGCGGTGTCGATGGGTGTTCTGGTTGGTCAGAAGTTCAAGGCTCAGGGTCATGGCCAGTTCATTGCCATGTCCTCCGTTGCTGGCGAGCGCGTGCGTCGCTCCAACTTTGTCTACGGTTCCACCAAGGCCGGCCTGGATGGTTTCTACCTGAACCTGGGTGAGGCTCTGGAGGAGTACGGCGTGAAGACCCTGGTTATCCGCCCTGGTCAGGTCCGTACCCGCATGTCCGCTGACGTGGACGAGGCTCCGCTGACTGTGAACAAGGAAGATGTCGCCAAGCTCGCGGTGAAGTCCGTCGAGGCGGGCAAGACCCTGGTCTGGGCTCCGCCGGCATTCCAGCTGGTGATGATGGTGCTGAAGCACATTCCGCGCCCAATCTTCAAGAAGCTGCCGATTTAAGAGCGCGTTTCGAAGGACTCGATGAAACTTGGCGGGGCTTGACGGGCTGACGTACCCACCTTTAGCTCCGCCGTTCGTCGGAGTCCGATTCCTGTGCAAAACTTGAGGGCATGGTAGACAAGCAGGCCGAAACCTCGAGTGCTGACACCACAGGTGCCGACATCACTAGCGCCAACACAACGGGCGCACGACCCTATAGTGAGCTGGCTGACGAAGACCGTTATGAGATCTTCAATGACGACCAGCTCTCCCTCAAGGCTGCCCTCCTCTACCTGGTCGCAGCGCTTGTGGGCGGTTCGGTTATCGCTCTGGCGTCCTGGTTTGTGTTCCACCGCCTGTCACTGCCTGCCTTTGGCGGCTCGCAGCTGACCAGGTCGGTCGCAACAGCGCTGATTGTCATCACACTGACGCTCACCACTGTCCTGCTGTATTTTTTCGCCACCAAGGGCAAAGACAATCGCCCCCGATGGCTAACGTGGTTGACATACCTAATGGCTTACATGTCACCGGCCATTTTGGTGGTCTCTGCCGTCGGCCTGCCGCTGGGCTCGACCAAGCTGTGGCTGGACGGCCTGTCTGTCGACCAGGAGTTCCGCACTGAATACCTCACCAGGATGGCTGCGGAGCCTGGCCTGCACGACATGTCGTACATCGACATCCCGTCTTTCTACCCCGCTGGTTGGTTCTTCCTGGGCGGACGCCTGGCCAATATTCTTGGCATTGCCGGCTGGGAGGTCTTCCAGCCCTGGGCGTTGATTACACTCGCCGCTGCTGGCTGTGTTTTGGTCCCGGTGTGGCAACGCCTGAGCGGCTCCCTGCCCGTGGCCACTGGCATTGCGCTGACAACCGCGGCGGTCGCTCTGGCCACTGTTGCCGATGAGCCTTACGCCGCAGTCGTTGCTATGGGTCTTCCGGCGATGACTGTGATGGCCTGGCGCGGTCTCACCGGCGCTTGGTCCGCCATGTTTGGCGTGCTCGTCTTCCTGGGTATTTCTGCGACTTTCTACACTCTTTACACTGCCGTCGGCGCGCTTATTGTGGTCGTGTTGGCCGTGGTCGCGTGGACGTCGTCAAGCTCGTGGATGCCTGTAGTGCGCCTGATTATTATGGGCGTGGGATCGATGCTGATTGCGGCGACGGTGTGGGGTCCGTACATGCTGGCGGTTGCGACGGGGGCACCGCGCTCGGGCGCGACAGCGACGCATTACCTGCCGCCGGAGGGCGCGCAGCTGCCTTTGCCGATGTTCGCCGCCAGCGTAATCGGTGTGCTGTGTTTCATCGGTGTCGTGCGCATGCTGGTCAGCGCCACAGAGCCGGATGCGCGTGCTCTCGGCCTGGGCACGCTGGTGCTCTATGGCTGGGTAGTGGCCTCGATGGTGGCGACGTTGCTCGGACGCACGCTGCTGGGGTTTCGCCTCACCGCACCGATTACGTTCATGTTGATTGCGGCTGGTGTGGTCGCGCTTGCCGACGCCCGTCTCAACGGCATCGAGAAGTACTGGCCGCAGGCGACACCAGCTCACATTGCCAAGCGTGTTTCCGCGGTAATGGCGGCAGTCTTGCTGCTGGCGGGCATTGGCTACGCGCAGTCGATTCCGAATAAGTTGCATGGCGCCATCGACTTGGCTCATACCGACACTGACGGTAACGGCGAGCGCGCGGACCGCTTCCCACCGAACGCCGGGGCGTGGTACTCAGCGGTGGACCAAACGCTGAAGGAGGCAGGGCTCGATCCGGCCCAGACAGTGGTGCTGACGGATGAGAAAAATTTCCAGGCACTCTACCCCTGGTACGGATTCCAGGCACTGACCAGCCACTACGCTAACCCACTGGGTGAGTTTGACCGCCGTAATCAGGCATTGGAGGAATGGTCGGAGATTCGCGACCCCGATGAGCTCGTGCAGGCAATGGTCGAAACACCGTGGCGCGGACCAGATGCCATTGTGCTGCGGGGCGAGGTTGAGACGTCTGATGGCGAGGATGCCGCGCCACTGACGTTGGACATCGCGGATGATATCTATCCGAACAATCCGAATGTGGTCTTCCGGAGCCTGAATTTTGCCCGCTCTGCATTTGAGAAGCACTGGCAGCTAAACCAGGTCGGCCCGTTCGTAGTGGCGGTTCGCAAGTAGGTATTCGCAAGTAGGTATTGGGCGGCTATCCCCTGCTGTAAACGTGATTCCTGTTACTAATGTGGAAACTGTGATGTAACTTTCGCGTTGCAAACTCAAAGAAAAACGCCAATTACCGTAGTATCTTTCCTTGTGACTGCCGAAACTAAAGAAATCAAAGAAAGTGTCGACGGCTCACCCGAAGTGACCATCGACCGCGTGGAGAGACCGCCTATGGACGGCCCCTCTCCTACGACACTGACTCGTTGGACAGCGATTATCGCTGGAATCGTCGGTTTCATTTGCTTTGTCATCACACCGTTCCTCCCGGTCGTGAATACTCAGTCCTCCGTGTCTTGGCCTCAGCGCGACACACTGAACTCAGTGGATGCACCGCTTATGGCGCAGGCACCGTTGGATTTGAGCGTCAATCTGCCTCTGTCGCTGACGGATGAACTCTCCGACAAGCGGACGACCCTGTTGTCGACTATCCCGCCGACCGCGGATAAGCCGACCAAGCGGGGTCTGATGGTGCGTTCGGGCAAGGACGGCCTCGACGTCATTCTGCGCGACAGCGTGGTGATGAGCCTGGATAAGAAGGAGCTTGCCAGCAACAAGGGCAAGATCCTGGAGATCCGCTCAAACGAGCATGAGACCACCGTCAACATCGACGGCGCCAAGAACGCCGACGGTGAGAAGCTCACCGCCACCGTACAGGGCGATTACCGTCCGCAGGTCACCGGTATCTACACTGACCTGCCCGCTGACGGCGACGCGGCCAAAGCGGTAGCCGATGGACTCGATGTCCACATGAACATCGACTCCCGCTACACCTCACATCCGACAGTGGTGAAGTACATCGTCATGTACTTGGGTCTGCTTCTGACACTGGCGTCCCTGGTCGCGTTGGCTCGCATTGACCGTATCGACGGCTCCTCCTTTACCCCACTGTTCAAGCGTGGCGCGTTGAAGCCAACTCCGCTAGACCTTCTGGTCGGCGCGATTCTGGTCGTTTGGCACTTCATCGGTGCAAATACCTCCGATGACGGTTACATCTTCACTATGGCGCGCGTGTCCGAGCATTCGGGTTACATGGCGAACTACTACCGCTGGTTCGGTGCTCCTGAGTCACCATTCGGCAGCCCGTACTACGACCTACTTTCCCTGATGGTGAAGGTCTCGACCGCATCTGTGTGGATGCGTCTGCCTGCGCTGTTGTCCGCACTATTGGTGTGGTTCATTATTTCCCGCATGGTCATCCCAAGGCTCGGCGATCAGATTTCCCAGCGCCGAGTGGCCTACTGGTCTGCTGCCGGTGTGCTGCTGGCCTTCTGGCTGCCGTACAACAACGGCCTGCGCCCGGAACCGGTCATCGCTCTGGGTTCCCTGCTGACCTGGGTATTCATCGAGCGCGCAATTCTAACTCGACGCCTGTTGCCAGCTGCAGTCGCAGTGGTTATCGCCACGCTGGCACTGGGTTCGGGTCCAACGGGCCTGATGGCAGTCGCCGCCCTGCTCGCGGGTATTCCGATGCTGGTGCGCATTGTCGTTGAGAGGCACAAGGCTCTCGGCGGTGGCTGGCAGGCCCCATTGATGCAGATTGCTCCGTTCCTGGCCGCGGGCACAGCCATTTTGGTGGGTGTCTTCGGCGACCAGACGCTGGCCACAGTGCGCGAGTCCATTCGCGTACGCAGCATCATTGGCCCATCGGAGCCCTGGTACAACGAATACGTTCGCTACTACTGGTTGGTACTGCAGTCAGTTGACGGCTCTTTCCCACGCCGCTTCCCGGTCTTGATTGCACTCACGTGCTTGGGCATCACAATTGCCGCGCTGCTCCGTCACCGCACCGTTCCGGGGGCTCTGGCAGGCCCGTCGGCACGCCTGGTGTTCATGTTCATCGGCACCATGTTCTTCCTGACCTTCACCCCGACGAAGTGGACTCACCACTTCGGCGTGTACGCGGGCATCGCGGCTGCTCTGGCAGCGCTTGCTTCCATGGCAATCAGCCACTGGGTAGCAGGCAACCCTCGCAACCAGCTGTTCTTTGCCGGTGGATTCACCTTCATCCTCGCTTTCTCGCTGATGGGTATTAACGGCTGGTGGTATGTCTCCTCCTACGGTGTGCCGTGGTTCGACAAGACCATTCAGTTGCGCGGCCACCAGCTGGGTTCAGCAGTATTGGCTCTGGCCTTGCTACTGCTGCTGGCTGGTGCCGTAATGAACTTCGTCCAGGAATTCCGCACCGAGCCGAAGTCGCAGGAAAAGTCGGCACGCGTGCGCCGTATCAATGCAGTTGCATCGTCCCCGATTGCGGTGACGACGCTGCTGGTGACGATGTTCATGGTGGCTTCGCTGGGCAAGGGCGCAGTCTCGCAGTACCCGGCATACTCGGTCGCCTCAGGAAATATCCGCTCCTTGGCTGGTCAGACATGTAATCTGGCGAGCGATGTGCTGATGGAAACCGATCCGAACGATGGCTTCCTGAATACCGTCGATGGCAAGCCGCTAGCGAAATCGCTGCGCGGTAGCGGCAAGAACCGTGGCTTCGACCCGAACGGCGTCCCGTCAAACATGAAGGCCGAAGCTGTGGACACCAGCCAGAGCCAGGCAAGTACTGCCGACACTGATGATCAGTCTACTGATCCGGAAGCCACAGTTGAGGGCGGTTCCGCGTCGGGCACCGACGGCGGCAAGCGCGCCGACAAGGGTGTCAACGGCTCGCAGGTCGAGCTGCCATTTGGTTTGAATCCGGATAAGGTGCCGGTGCTTGGCTCCTACTCCGAGGACATTCAGCGTCCTGCAAACCTGGAAACTTCCTGGTTCCAGCTACCTGAGATTGACGAGGACCATCCGCTACTCGTCGTATCGGCGGCCGGCCGTATCTTCCACCACGACATCAACGGTGTGGCTCAGCCGGGTCGCAAGCTGGTGGCACAGTACGGTCGCAAGGGCGGCGACGAGGATGGCTTCGAGGTCCTCTCCGAGTCGGAGCCGATTGATATCGGCCCTGCTCCGACCTGGCGTAACCTGCGCTTCCTGACCGAGGAGATCCCAGAGGGAGCCACCGCTGTGCGACTGGTCGCGGAGGACAATGACGTCTCCGAGGATCAGTGGCTGGCGCTGACCCCGCCTCGCCTGGCCGAGCTGCAGTCGATGACTGATGTCATTTCGCCGGAAACTGCGACTATCCCGGACTGGCCGGTTGCCTTCCAGTTCCCGTGCCAGCGTCCGTTCGACCACTACGCCGGTGTCGCGGAGCTTCCGGAGTACCGCATCACTCCGGACCGTGGTCTGAAGGTCGTCGGCGCAGATGTCTGGCAGTCGGTCGATGGCGGTGGTCCGCTCGGATTCTCCGACGCTGTGAATGAGGCTACGTCCGTACCGACTTACCTCAAGAACGACTGGCGCCGCGACTGGGGTTCCGTCGAGAAGCTCTCGCCGCGTCCGAATAAGGACAAGGTCAAGCCGGATGTCGCCGAAATTGAGTATGAAGATATCACTCACTCGGGTCTATACTCGCCCGGGAAGATGATTGTGAAGGATCCCTAGGCGAAAGAGCCTCGGCGCTTCCTTCACCTAAGGAGCCCGAGTGACTGCACAAACCCGTTCCATCGTTGTCGCCGCAATGGTTGTGACTGACCCGGTGGGGCGGGTTTTGTGCGTTCGCAAGCGGGGTACGGATACGTTTATGCTGCCTGGCGGCAAGTTCGAGCCGGGTGAGTCCGTCGATAACCCGGAGGTCACTGCCGCGCGCGAAGTCTCTGAAGAACTCGGCGTGGACATCGAGCTATCGCAGTTGCGTCCGTGGAATATCGCCCGTGCGGCCGCTGCCAACGAGGCGGGCTTCGAGGTCGTCGGCCACCATGTGCGCTATGTCGGCGAGTTCACCGATGAGCTGGCGAACGTTCAGCCCCACGCCGAGATTGAAGAGGTCCGCTGGCTCGACCCCTGGCTACCGACCGGGAAAATCGCCCCTATGCTGGTCGAAACCACTCTGCCGAAGCTCCGCGAAGAGCTGCCCCAGCTTGCCGCTGGCCGTGAGCAGCCACAGCGCGCACTGTCGTCACTAACTGTTTTCTGCGGCTCCGGCTTCGGTAACGATCCTGCCTGGCGCGTCACCGCCGAACGCCTCGGCCAGACACTCGCGGAGAATCGGGTGGAGCTCGTCTACGGTGGCGCGGCGATTGGTCTTATGGGCACGGTTGCTAACGCGTCGCTTGACGACGGCGGCAGTGTCACCGGTGTCATCCCCGAGGTCCTGGTCAAGAAGGAAATTGCCCATCCGCGGCTGACTCACCTGGAAACTGTTGCGACTATGGCCGACCGCAAGTCGCGCATGTACGAGCTTGGCGATGCTTTTGTTGCGCTCCCCGGCGGCGCGGGCACGCTGGAGGAGTTCTTCGAGGTGTGGACCCAGCAGCACCTGGGGATTCATGCCAAGCCAGTGGCGTTGCTGGGTCCGTCTGGCTTTTGGGAGCCGCTGTTGGCTCTGCTCCGCAACGTTGTGGATGCGGGCTTTGTGCGGCCGGAGCTTCTCGATGCGCTTATCGTCGTCGACGATGTCGACAAGCTCCTGCCTGCGTTGATTGCGTGGCGTGCGGGGCGGACGAAGTTTTAGCCTGCCCCCAGACTCCACAACACACCGCTAGTGAGCAGCAGCCAGCTGCTGCAGCTCAGCTTCGGTGCCGTTGAAGACGTCCTCGTCCACGTTGGTTGGAATACCATCGATGCGACCGGTAGAGGAACGCTGCCAGAAGGCCATGCTCTCCCAACCGCCCGGCAGTGAGGTCGGAGCACTGTCTTCGTAGGCGGCGAGCCACAGCGGGTAGTCGGTGAAGTCGGTCGAGTTACCCATCGAGTGCTGCCAGAACCAACGGTAGGTGTAAATCATCGGGGTTTCGCCGGTCTTTTCCTCAACGCGCTCGAGGAAGTCCTTGGTCCATTTCTGCAGCTGGGTTGGGTTGAGGCCATTGTCCAGCTCGATGTCCAGCACCGGTGGCAGTGTCTTGTCTGTGGAGATTTGTTTATCGCGCTGCTGCAGTGCTTCTACGTACTGGTCAGCCTGCGCAATTGCGGAGCGATCCGGGTGTGCCTTGTGGTAGCTGCCCACATACAGACCGGCCTTCGCTGCGGCGATGGAGTCCTCGAGGAAGTACTTCTGGTCACCTTCGACACCGTCGGTGGCCTTGATGAAAGCGAACTTCTGGCCGCTGGCTGCGACCTCGTCCCATTTCAGCGCTACGCCACCTGGGCGCTGCCACTTAGAGACGTCCACACCCTTCGGCCCCATGTGGAAACCGGTGCGTTCCGACTTAGTCGATGAATTCTCGGATGATTCAGCCTGATCGCTGGGCTCAAGGTTGGACTCAGCGCCCTCAGTTCCCTGCTGCCCCTCTGCATTCGGAGCAACAGGCGCATCGGTGATGCTCGGTGATTCAGTCAAAAAGTCGAGCGACCCCTTGGAATCAGCAGCGGACGGGTTGGAGTACGCAGATGCTTCCTGCGGCTGTGCGTCTGCCGGCGCAGTAACGCCCAGGGTCAACGGGGCAACGGCCACGATGCCTGCCAGAGCGGCGCGGCCCGGGCGTCGCTTCAGCACCGCGGTCGCGGAAAGTGGAAGAAATTTCATGGTTTGCACCTTACCCCCTAAACCACTTCAGCCCCATTCGTAAGCCTAAACTTATCCCACCCCTCCAGTCACAGCTTCAATCCGCCCTTGCCCCTAGACTGGCGGCATGACAAATAGCACTGATACTGAGACCCAGTCCGCAACGTCCCAATTCTCAACGACTCCTCGTCCACAGGATGACCTCTACTTGGCCATCAACGGTGAGTGGATTAGCAATCACGTCATCCCGGCTGACCGCCCCATCGATGGCGCCTTTTACAAGCTGAGGGATGAGGCGGAGGAAAACGTCCGCGAGCTCATCACCACTGCCGCCGATGCGGATCCGAATTCCCGCGTCGCTCGCTTGTACAACTCTTTCATGGACGAAGCCGCTATTAATGACGCCGGCGCTGCTCCACTCGCGCAGGATTTAGAAATGATTGCCTCCGCCGAGAACGCACATGAGCTGGCGTTGGCGCTCGGCCGCCTCGACCGCCTTGGTGTCGGTGGTGCGCTCGGGTACTGGGTAGAGAAGGATTCTGGCTCGGACCTGGATGCTCTTTATCTGTTGCAGTCGGGCCTCGGCCTCCCGGATGAGGCTTACTACCGCGAGTCTGGTCACGCCGACACCCTCGCTGCCTATGAGCAGCATGTTGCCGCTATGTTGAAGCTCCTCTCCTCGCATGATGACGGCGCGGGGGACCTCTCCACCGCGCTTGCTGCATTCGAGTTGGTGGACCCGGCCGCTGCGGCGGCGCGCATTGTGGCTTTTGAAAAGCGCATTGCCGCTGGTCACTGGAATGTGGTCGATACCCGCGATGCGCTGAAGACCTATAACAAGACGGCTATTGCTGACCTCCCCACCGGCTTCCCGGTCGCGGAGTGGCTCGCGGCCACCGGTGTCAACGAGACGAACCAGACTGCCATCGACACCATCGTGGTGATGATGCCGTCGTACTTCGAGCACTTGAGCAAGCTGTGGCAGGACACTGACCTGGCAGATCTGCGCCTGTGGGCACTGTGGCGCGTCCTCCACCAGCGCGCCGCCTACCTGTCGGATGACTTCTCTGCGGAGAGCTTTAACTTCTACGGCCGCACCTTGCAGGGTTCGACCGAGCAGCGTGCACGCTGGAAGCGTGGTGTTGCCTTTGCGGACGGGGCGGTTGGACATGACGTCGGCAAGCTGTATGTGGAAAAGCACTTCCCGCCAGAGTACAAGGAGCAGGTTCTGGAACTGGTGGACTACCTGCTGGCGGCATACCGGGAGCGCATTTCGCAGCTGCCGTGGATGACGAAGGCGACGCAGGAGCGGGCACTGGAGAAGCTGTCGCTGTTTAAGGCCAAGATTGGTTACCCGGAGCGTTGGCGTGATTACTCGGCGATGGAGCTCGGGGGTTCACTGATGGACAATGCTCGCGCTGCCAGCGCTTTTGCGCATGATTATGAGGTGGCAAAGCTGGGCACTCCGGCCAATCGTGATGAGTGGCATGGCACTCCGCAGACGGTCAATGCCTTCTACAATCCGGTGGTCAATGACATCACGTTCCCGGCTGCGATTTTGCAACCGCCGTTCTTCTCACCAGATGCTTCTCCGGCGGAGAACTTCGGCGGCATCGGTGCGGTCATTGGCCACGAGATTGGCCATGGTTTTGATGACCAGGGCTCGCAGTATGACGGTCACGGCAACCTCCACCAGTGGTGGACGGATGAGGATCGCGCAGCTTTTGAGAAGCTGACCTCCGCACTGGTGGATCAGTACGAGGGCCTGGTTCCGCAGGCTCTGCGCGAGCAGGCCGAGGAGGGCGCTGACCTGCCAGGTGTCAATGGTCGCTTCACTCTGGGCGAGAACATCGGTGACTTGGGCGGGCTCGGTATTGCCGTCGTCGCTTTCCGGCGTTTCCTCGCTGCCCGCGGAAAGGAACTTGGGCTGGAGGACGCCCCAGAGACCTACCGTGACCTGTTCAAGCAGTGGGCGCTGGTCTGGCGTTCCAAGATCCGTCCGGAGTTTGCACGCCAGCTGCTTGCCATCGACCCGCACTCGCCGGCGGAGTTCCGCTGCAACGTCATTGCCAGCAACATCGATGAGTTCCATGAGGCCTTCGGCACTTCAGCGGGCGACGGCATGTGGCGTGAGCCGAATGAGCGCGTGAATATCTGGTAATTCTGCGGGAACCCAACCTGCGCTGCGTTTCCCTACGACATCTTCTGGGCCCTCCGAGGCCTTCCGCAGCCTCCGGGGACAGCCAACGCCTCACCGTTTACTACAAATGCAAAAGCTGACTTTTTGTTTTTGCAAATGTGGAACTAAAATCACAGGTGAGGCGCACGCTTTCCCGATGACCGAGTCGGGCAGGATCCAATCAAGCGAGGTTCCTGTTACAAGTGCGCTTGCTAAGTGCTCTTGCTGGAGGAGGCCGCTGTGGACAGTCGCGACATCCAAGCACTCACCGCCGTCAAACTCTATTACGGCGAGGGGCTCACACAGTCTCAGGTTGCAACCGAACTCGGGGTTTCCCGTCCAACGGTCTCTAAACTGCTCAACCTTGGCCGCGAGCGCGGTTACGTGCGTATTGAGATTCACGATCCGCGCGAGGAAGCCTCAGAAACCGCTACGCAGATGCGGGATCGCTACAAGTTGAACGATGTGCGCCTGGCGCAACCGGCACGCGCGGGCAACGCAGTCTTGCTCCGCGAGTTGGGGCGCGTGGGCGCCGAGCTTCTCGACGAGCTGGTGGTCGACGGTACTCTTCTCGGTGTTTCGTGGGGTAAGACCATGTACTCCGTATCCACGCAACTGAAGTCCAAGGATGTTTCGGGCGTGGAAATTGTGCAGCTCAAAGGCGGAATGAGTCATTCCGATAAGTCAACGAATGACATCCGCACCATTGGCGGCTTCTGCCACGCCTTCCATGCTTATGCTCGCACGCTACCGCTGCCTGTGATTTTCGATTCGGTCGAGACTAAGCGCATCGTGGAACAGGATCGGTTCATCGCCAGCGTATTGGCGCTTGGCCGGACGGTGGACATTGCCGTTTTCACTGTCGGCGCAGTCGACCATGATTCGCTGGCGTTGAACTTGGGGCAGCTGTCGGCAACCGAAAAGGACTTACTCGTGGAGCGCGCAGTGGGCGATGCCTGCTCACGCTTCTACCGCCCGGACGGTGGCATTGCGCTGCCAGAGGTCGATGCCCGCACGGTAGGTATCAGTCTCTCTGACCTGCGCCGGATTCCAACTCGCGTGCTTGTCGCCGGTGGCGCTTACAAAGCCGCGGCCATCGACGTGGCACTCCGAACAAATTTGGCCACTCACTTGGTCATTGACGATGCCACTGCCGAGCGCCTACTTTCGCTGGACTCACCGGACTCACCGGACTCACCGGGCTCGCCAGACTCACCGTCTAGCTCTACCCCGCCCCCTGCCACGGAATAGCCGCCTCGGGGCCGCATCAGTACAAAGAACTGACACCCGGGCCTGCGAAGCGTCTTTGTCCTCTTTGACCGATAGACTTAAGCGAGCGCAGATGTCCGCATATATGTTGCAGCCGCTGTCCGGTCGGAGAGGACGATTCTTTAGGTGTCACCAGCACAGCAGATCAAGCACACACTCCAGGCCTACGAGTCGGCGGACGCATCTTTTGCTCAGTCCGCGAAGAAGTTGCCACCCGTGGGGTGGAAAGGAGCGCTCTACGCTCTCAAGCGTGCGGGTATCGAGTTTTTCTTGGAGCTCGGTTTCGACGCTGCCGCGAAGTTGACTTACTACACGGTGCTGACCTTCGCGCCTGCACTGCTTGCGATTTACTCAATTGCCACGCTGATGCTGGCCGGCTATACAGAAGACCTGAACCGACTGACCGAGGATTTCATCCGCAGCTACATTCCAGCTGAGTATGCCGAACCGATTCGCAATGTCATCTCAACGATTATCGGCTCCGCCACGGGAGGTCTTGTCGCACTGACTATCGGTATTGTTCTTGCGCTGATTTCGTCGTCGGCCTACACGCGCGCATTTTCGCGCACGGGTAACTCCATCTATGGCGTTTCCGAAGGTCGCACGCTAATTCGCTACCACCTGCTCATGGTCGCCATTACGCTATTGCTGCTCATTGGCACGGTGGTGCTGCTCATTGCGATTATTGTCAATGACCAGCTAGTTAACACCATCGTCGAACCGGTTGCCCGCCCGTTGGGTATTGAATCGACCACGCGACAGGTCATTGACTTCTGTATCTCCGTCTGGAGTTGGCTGCGCTGGCCGGTCATTATCGTCATGTCGATGATTCTGATTGGCTCGCTGTACTACTTCACACCGAATGTGCGCATGCGCAAATTCCGCTGGCTCAGCACCGGTTCCGCACTGGCAATTATCAGCTCGCTGGTTATTGGCAAGGCATTGCAGCTTTACCTGTTCAACTTTGCAGCTTCAAACCCCTACGGCGCCATGGGCGCGGTCATTGCTCTCATGACTGCGCTTTGGGGCATCAATGTCGTCGTGGTCTTCGGCTTCAAGCTGGATGCCGAGATTGAGAGGATGCGCCAACTGCGCGCCGGCCTGCCCGCAGAGCGATACATCCAGCTTCCACCCCGAGCTACCGCGGCCGCCGAGGGCGAGCAGAAAATCCATCAGAATCTAGAAAAGCGGGCGGCCGAATTCCGAACTGAGGAAGAGCTATAGCGCAATCACACCCACAATTGCAGCGTTGAGCAGGTTGGTGCACAGACCCGCAATCAGGGCCAGCGGTCCGTTCTTGGCAATCTCACCACGGCGCTCCGGCGATAGCGCACCGAAGGAACCAATCTGAATTGCAATGGACGACAGGTTGGCGAAGCCAGCCAGAGCGAAGGTCGCCAGCATGATGGACTTCGGATCCAGCGAGTCGACGTGCTCAGAGAACGAGGTGTAGCCGACGAACTCGTTCAGAATCGTCTTCTCACCAATGAAGCTACCGACCAGCCCTGCGTTCTCCCACGGCACACCAATCAGCCAGGCAATTGGCGCGAAGATCAGGCCGAACAGCCCCTCCAGAGACCAGTTTTCCTGACCGAACCAGCCACCAATGCCGCCAATCATCGCCGACAACATCGCAATCACAGCGATGAACGCAATCAGCAGACATGCCACAACCACAGCGATACGACCGCCGGCCAACGCACCCGATCCCAGCGCGTCAATGACGTTCTTCGACTCGGTATCGCGGACATCCTTCACCGACGCATCCAGATCAGATTCCTCTGTCTCCGGCCAGAAGGTCTTCGCAATCAGCAGCGAGCCCGGCGCGTTCATCACCGATGCCGCCAGCAGGTACTCCAACGGAGCACCGAGCAGGGAGTAGCCAATCAACGTCGATCCAGCCACCGATGCAAAACCGCCCGACATACATGCGAACAGCTCCGACTTGGTCAGTTTCGGAATATACGGCTTGACGACGAGCGGAGCCTCCGACTGCCCGAGGAAAATCACTGTGGAAGCGAAGACGGACTCCACCTTCGACGTTCCCATAATGAACTTCAGCGCGGAGCCGACATATTCAACGAAGTACTGCACTACCCGCAGGTAGTAGAGGGCGCCGAGGACTGCGCCCAGGAAGATAATCACTGGCAGCACGTTGAGCACGAAGACGAAGTTTTTACCCGTGCCGTCGAAAAGATTACCGAAGACAAACGAGGTGCCCTCATTTGTAAAGTCGATCATCTTCTCAATGGCACCGGCGACACCCTTCAGTGCATTGAAGCCAGGTTCCCACTTCAGCACTACCAGCGCGAATACCGCTTGCAGCAGCAGGCCAACACCGAGTGTGCGCCAGTTGATGGCCTTCTTGTTCTTTGAGATAGCAATGGCAAATCCGATGATGAGGATGATGCCCAGTAAGCCTTGCAATCTATCCATGGCTTAGGTCTTCTTTCTTTTAAGGGCGGCTGTGTGACGGTGCCTACAGGTCCTCGGGACCAAAGGCGTAGGGGAGAATTTTTTCGAAGTCAATGCTGGTCGGAGCACCCAGGCCACCATCTGTGGGGCGCTCGGACTCCACTATGACGCGCTTGCAACCGAACTCGTGCAAAACCTGCCTACAGGCACCACATGGATGGCAGGGGGCTGCCTTTCGCCCGACGATGGCGCAGGCCGCAATCTTGTGGTTGCCACCGTGCTCCGCGACCATACGGAACACGGCGGTGCGCTCTGCGCAGTTGGTCAACCCATAGGACGCGTTTTCCACGTTGCAGCCTGTGACCACCGTGCCGTCGTCAAGCAAAAGTGCGGCACCGACAGGAAAACCTGAATAGGGAACGTACGAGTTTTCCGTGGCGGCGTATGCCTTGGCCAGCAGTTCTTCGTCTGAGATCTGAGACATTGTGCTCTCCCTCCCCGAGCCTGTTCGAGGTGTTTATGCAAACATACTTATGTGGGTACAAATGGAAAGTTGTCTATTGACATTTGTTCTAATGCTGATGATAATCGGAATCAGCAGAGTTCACAAGACCAATATCGCTAATCACAATCGCTGATAAAAGGAGCGAACAATGGCTGAAAAGTTCGATGTAGTTGACGTCATTAGAGTAAAGCGAGACGGCGGTGAACTCAGCCCGGAGGAAATCGCCTGGGTCATCGATGCCTACACCCGCGGCATCGTGGGCGATGAACAGATGGCAGCGCTGAACATGGCCATCTTCATCCGCGGCATGAACCGCCGAGAGATTGTGGATTGGACTCAGGCGATGATTGACTCGGGCGAGACCATGAGCTTCGCATCGCTGAGCAAACCCACCACGGATAAGCACTCCACCGGTGGTGTCGGTGACAAAATCACACTGCCGCTGGGCCCGCTGGTGTCCTCTTACGGCGTGGCTGTCCCACAGCTGTCCGGTCGCGGCCTCGGCCACACTGGCGGCACCCTGGACAAGTTGGAATCCATTCCGGGCTGGCAGGCTGATGTTCCGAATGACCGCTTGATGCAGATCCTGGAGGATTCCGGCGCGGTCGTCGCAGCAGCCGGTGCGGGCCTAGCACCTGCGGATAAGAAGATTTACGCGCTGCGTGACATCACCTCGACGGTGGACTGCATTCCGCTGATTGCCTCGTCGATTATGTCCAAGAAGATTGCGGAGGGCACCTCCAACTTGGTGCTGGATGTCAAGGTCGGTTCGGGCGCCTTCATGAAGGACCTGGATCAGGCTCGTGAGCTGGCTCGCACCATGGTTGACCTGGGCAACGACGCGGGCGTGAACACCCGCGCGCTACTGACGGACATGTCCACTCCATTGGGCCTGACCATCGGCAACGCCCTCGAGGTCCGCGAGTCGGTGGAGGTTCTCGCCGGCGGTGGCCCCGCAGATGTCGTTGAGCTGACCTGTGAGTTGGCCCGCAACATGCTGGAGCTGGCCGGTGTGCACGATGCCGACGTCGAGCAGGCACTGAAGGACGGCCGCGCTATGGATTCGTGGAAGAAGATGATCCGCGCTCAGGGTGGCGACCCGGATGCCGCGTTGCCGGTGGCACCTCACACGCACGATGTGGTTGCGCAGGCTGACGGTTACCTGACCAAGCTGGATGCGCTGGCGCTCGGCGTTGGTTCTTGGCGCCTGGGCGCAGGGCGCGCCCGTAAGGAAGATCCGGTGCAGGCTACGGCGGGCATTGAGATCTTCGCCAAGCCGGGCGACAAGGTGGTCAAGGGGCAGAAGCTGCTCACGCTGCACACTGAAACTCCGGATAAGTTCGAGCGCGCACTCGAGTCCATCGAGCCGGGCATTGAAATCGGCGACACCGCGCCGACCGCTCAGCGTGAGATTATCCTCGACCGCGTGTCCTAGAAAACTTCTGATGGGCTCGCGCCGGCGCCACTTCCCCGCCCCGAGCCCGCCACCTCCCTACTTTTAAGCTCTCTCCCAAATTTCCGAAAGGACTTGATTTCTCCCATGACTTCCCGCGCTGATGTTGCCAAGATGATTGACCACACCCTACTCAAGCCAGAAACCACCTCTGACCAGGTCAAGGCTCTTATCAACGAGGCCGCCAAGCTCGGCACCTACTCCATCTGCATATCCCCCTCGCAGCTCCCAGTCGAGGTGCCGGAGGGTCTGCACATCGCCACTGTCGTCGGCTTCCCCTCCGGCGCGGTAAAAGCCGAGGTCAAGGCCGCTGAGGCCGCTCGTGCCGTGGCCGATGGCGCTGAAGAGGTCGACATGGTCATTAACATCGCCTTCGCCAAGGAGCACCGCTTCGATGACCTCGAGGCCGAAATCAAGGCTGTTCGCGATGCCATTCCGGGCAAGATCCTGAAGGTCATCATCGAGTCGGCCGCCCTGGCCGATGAGGAAATCATCGCAGCCTGCAAGGCCTCCGAGTCCGCAGGCGCAGACTTCGTCAAGACCTCCACGGGCTTCCACCCGGCCGGCGGCGCTTCCGCTCATGCCGTGAAGCTCATGCGCGAAACCGTGGGCGACCGCCTGGGCGTCAAGGCCTCCGGCGGTATCCGCGATGCCGCTGCCGCCGAGGAAATGATTGCCGCAGGCGCCTCCCGCCTGGGCCTTTCCTCCTCCGCTGCTGTCCTCGACGGTCTGAAGTAGGCGAACCCCGATGCTCTCTGAACAGCTACAAGCCACCATCACCGATTGGATCGCCCACGATCCGGACGAGGCCACCGCCGCCGAGCTCTCCTCGCTTTACGACGAAGCCAAGGCCGCCAACCCCGATGCGATTGCCTCGCTGGAAAGCCGTTTCGCCGGACCACTCGAATTCGGCACTGCAGGTCTTCGCGGTGTCGTTGCCGCTGGTCAGTCCCGCATGAACCGCGCCACGGTCATCCGTGCCACCGCTGGCCTGGTTGCGCATCTGAAGAACATTGTGGGCGACGACTTCACCGTGGTCATTGGTTGCGATGCCCGCCACGGCTCCGCCGATTTTCACCGAGATGCCGCCGCGGTTGTCGCCGCAGCTGGTGGCAAGGCCCTGGCCCTGCCACAGCAGCTGCCTACACCGGTGACCGCCTTTGCCGTGCGCCACCTCAATGCCGATGCCGGCATCATGGTCACAGCCAGCCACAATCCGCCGAAGGACAACGGCTACAAGGTTTACCTCGGTGGCCGCGCGGTGGAGTCTGATTCCCGCCGAGGCGTCCAGATCATCGCGCCCCATGACAAGCAAATTGCGGAAGCCATCGCAGCTGCTCCACCGGCTGATGAGGTCCCGCGTGACTTCGATGCCGTCGAGCAGGTTGGTCCTGAACTGCTGGATGCCTATGTGGAGCGGGCGTCTGCGCTCGCAACGACGTCGTCAAGCGAAGAGAAGCAGGCGGCGAAGATAGTTCTCACCCCGATGCATGGCGTCGGCGGCGAAACCATCGTGCGCACGCTGAACGCGGCAGGTTTCTCGAACGTCAGCGTGGTTGAGAAGCAGTTTGCGCCGGATCCGGAGTTCCCGACGGTATCGTTCCCGAACCCGGAGGAGGCCGGTGCACTGGATCTGGCATTTGAGCTGGCGCGTGCCGAAGACGCGGATGTCATCATCGCGGCTGATCCGGATGCGGACCGCTGCTCGGTAGCTATTCCGGATAGCGGCGTCGATGGCGGCTGGCGACAGCTCTCCGGCGACGACATCGGTGCTTTTTTGGGCGAGGTCATTGGCGCGGATATTGAGGCTCGCGGGGTTGCGACCGTGACCAATGATGAGGGCGCCGAGTTCCCGGCCACGATGGCTAACTCGATAGTGTCCTCCCGCCTGCTCGGAAAGATTGCCGCAGGCCACGGACTCAATCACCGCGCTACTCTGACTGGTTTTAAGTGGATTGGTGGCGTGGATGGGCTCGTCTTCGGCTACGAGGAGGCCATCGGCTACTGCTCCGATCCGGCCGTCGTTCGCGACAAGGACGGAGTATCTGCGGCGGTACGTGTCGCCGATGCTGTGGCGCGGCTGAAGGGCCAGGGGCTTGGTATTCAGGACCTGCTGGATGATGTCGCCCGCGCCCATGGTCTGTACAAGACCGCCCCGCTGACTTTCCGAGTCGAAGACCGCTCACTGATTACCAAGGGCATGGACACTCTGCGCGCCAACCCACCTGCACAGCTGGCTGGTTCGAAGGTCACGCAGGTCACGGACATGAATGACGGCCTGGACATGGTCGACGCCAAGGGCGAGAGCTATCACATCCCGCCTACTGACGGCATCCTCATCCTCACCGAGGCCAACGACCGCGTCATTGCCCGGCCTTCCGGCACGGAGCCGAAGCTGAAGTGCTACCTGGAAGTCGTGCTGCCGGTCGCTTCGGCCGCGATTCCGCACGTGGCCGCGGCCGAGCGGCTCGACCAGATCAAGGCCGAGCTCAAGGAAATCCTGGGGATGTAATCGCTAAGCAGCTACCAGCTACGCCTCGCTACAAACTGGGGTGTGCATGAACGAAACGGCCGAAAAATGGCCGTAAAGTTTCACGCGCACCCCAGTTTCACATGTGCAGCCCTGCGTCTTGGGCCGGCTCATAAGTTACTGGCCAGGTTTATGACGAAAACAAGCAGAAATTAGTGCCGAAACTGACATCAACTTAAGCAGTTTCTCGATGGTCACAACCTCATTTGAAGCTCACCACCTCATTTCGGGTCTAGCTAAACCCGTCCTTGCCGCATTTTGCGGACAACATGCGTCTCCTAACATGCTTTACAGTTTTCCCAGTAATACAATAAAAGACGTTAACCGTGTCCCCAGGGGATGGAACACCATTCGCTACGCGGGTTGGGCTCATCACAGGGGGAACACTTCCTCCTCGTGATTGGTACGTCCAGCATGTCGTATAACGAGTTCCCCAGCTCAGACCCCAACTACAATTCGAATCCTTCCACCGGTTCTTTCGGCCCTGTGTACCCGAACCAGGCACCTCAACCACAACCACAGCCGCAGCAGCAACCCCAGTTCGCTGCGCAGCCGGCACCAGCGTACGCTTACGCAGCCCCAGCGGCGTATCCGCAGCAGAACTCAGGTACTTCCGGCGCAATGATTGCGCTTATTTCAGTGCTGGTCGTGGTGCTGCTGGGTCTGGTTGGCGCAGTTGCTTATGTCAGCCTCGGCAAAGATGACTCGGTGACTGCTGCCGATACCCAGCCAGCTGCCACCACGCAGGTCGCCGCCGATACTCAGGGACAACCCGCCCCTGCGGTCACTCAGACCGAGACCGTGGTTGTTCCGAACTCGGGTAGTTCATCCGGATCCTCTGGCTCATCCCGCTCGTCGGGTCTGGCCGGCGGTAACCTTTCCAGCGCGTGGAAAGGAACGTCCTCGACAAGCGATCCGTTCGTTCGAAATGTACACAGCGCCTATGTTCGCTACCGTAACTCCACCGGTAGGGAATCTGGCACAGTCACTGCGTACAGTCCGACAACCGGCCTGACCTACGACATGTGGTGCCGCGCATCTGGCAACAACATCAAATGCACGGGTGGCCGCAACGCGGTGGTATACATCGGCTAACGCATACCGCCCACCGCCACGGTCACAGCATTCCAGTCCGCAACCTACGCCACTGCGTCGTCCAGACCACCAGCTAGGTCGTGGAAGATCGCTCGGTTGAGGCGAAATGCCTTCTTCGCCTCGTCGACCACGGCATCTTTATCGGCATCCGAAATGCCCAGCTCAGACAGACTCCGTCGGTAGCCGTCGCGGTAGGGCTTAATTTTTCCGATCGCGGAGAAGTCATAGAATCGGGTTCCCTCCGCACCGATGCCGTAGTGCTTGGCCAGCATGGACGCAATCACCTGACCACCAGAAAGATCACCCAAGTAGCGAACGTAATGGTGCGCCAATGCGGCGTTGGCGTTGCCGTTGCTTTCGATTTCACGAAGCTCGGCCACGTAGTTCTTTGTCGCCTCCACAGGCGAGATCTTTTCCCGCCAATCAGACCCCACCAAGTGCTCTAGGTCGGCTGCCAGTGCTTCCAGACGCTCCAGCTGCGCATCGTAGACCGCGCTGACCTGCTCTGACTCCGCAGTGGACCGCACTGCCTGCTCCAACGCTTCGTACACAAAGTAGAGCTGACCGGTTAAATCGATGGCCGCCTGCGCATCCAGTTCACCCGCAAGCAGTCTCGACATGAAGTCGGAGTTTTCCGCTTCACTGTGAACACCGGAAGTCTCCACTTTGAGCCGCTCTGCCAAGGGCTGAGCAGCCAGCTTGTTACCTTCTTTAATCGCGTTTTCAACCATGGTTGTCTTCTTTCTCTGTGGGGTTTTTGGAGACTAGGGTGAGAGGTATTGTCCGCGCTGAGGCACCAGCACGGGGTTGCCCGCGGAATCCCGAAGCACTTCCACGCCGATGTCGTAGACTTCGCTGACGGTCTGTGCATCCAGGGTTTCCGCAGGCGGGCCTTGCTTTACGACGCGCCCCTGCGCCACCACCACAACGTGATCGGCATACGCCGCTGCGGCGGACAAATCGTGCAGGACCACGACCACGGCTTTGCCCGCCGCCGCGCGGGCGCGCATCATTCCCATGATTTTTTCGGCGTGGTGGAGGTCCAGGGCCGCGGTTGGTTCGTCGAGAAGCACGACGGGAGTGTCCTGGTAGAACACGCGCGCGCTGTGGACGCGGGCGCGCTCGCCGCCGGAGAGGGTCGGGACTTCCCGGTCAAGGAGGTGCGCGACGTCGCATTCAGCGATGACTTCCGCGAGCAACTCTTCGTTCGGGCAGCCCCATGGGTTGCGTCCGAAGTCGATAACGTCGCGGCTGGTGAATGGTACGGACAGTTCTTGGCTCTGCACCAGGACGGCGCGGTAGCGGGCCAGGTCGGCAATGGAGAGCTCGGTAATGGAATGCTCGCCGATCCGGACGTCGCCGCCGCTGAGCTCATGGTCGCCGGAAAGCGCTGCGAGCAGTGTCGACTTTCCAGCACCATTAGGGCCGACCAGCGCGGTGACTTTTCCGGGCTCGGCGACCACGGAAATATCGTTCAGGATGCGGTGCCCGTCCAGGGTGATACTGACATTTTCGGCAGAAATACCCAGGCCAGAGTGAATTTCCATTAGTGCACCGCCCTCTTCGAACGCAGGAGCAACCAGAAGAACAGGGGGCCGCCGACGATCGAGGTGAGCATTCCCAGTGGCAGGTCCGCACCGGTAATCATGGTGCGGGCCGCGAGGTCGGCCAGCGTTGTGGCCAGCGCTCCGCCGAGGATGCATGCGGGAATCAGCGTGCGATGCGCTGGTCCCAGCAGCAGTCGTGCAGCGTGCGGCACCACCAAGCCGATGAAGACGATGATGCCGGAAAATGCCACTCCAGCCGCCACGACCAGAGACGTGCCGAAAATAATGGCGCGACGCAGCGTGATGACGTTAATACCCAGGTGGCGCGCCTGCGCTTCACCGAGGCTCAGAATATCCAGCTTGCGGTAGCTGACCCACATGGCAATTACGGCCGGAACTGTCACCAGCGTAATGATGACGACCTGCGTCCAGGTGGCGCTGGCAAAGGAGCCCATCTGCCAGAACACAATACGGTCGCGGGCAGCCGTGGAGGCTACGAATGTCAGGAGCGACACCAGACCACCACAGATGGAGTTCACAGCCACACCGACCAGAATGATTCGGGCGATATCGCGGCCACCGTGCGCATTTGCGGCCACAATAGCCGTGGCCACCGCACCACCGATAAAAGCTGAGACCGCAATGGCCCAGCTGCTGGCGAAGACACTCAACACTCCGCCGAGCACCCCGGAGAGCCCGGCGGCGGTGCCCAAAACTGTGGCGGTAGCAGCGCCGACGGCGGCGCCGGAGGAAACGCCGATGAGGCCGGGTTCGGCAAGCGGGTTGCCGAACACCGCCTGCAGCGCCACACCCGCGAGAGCAAGCCCCGCACCAACGAGGCAGGCCAGCGCGATGCGCGGCAGGCGCACCTGCCACAGCACGGTGTCGATGGGCTCTGGCGCGTCACCGAGACCGGCATTGAACACTAGCCTCACCATTGAGCTCAGTGATTCCCCGATGGTGGCACCGAACTGCCCCACGGAGGCCGACCAGCCAATTGCCAGCACCAGCGCTAGGGCGAGCCCGATGAAAACGGCTGCCTGCCTGAACGGACTAGTTTTGTTCGCGGTTGCCTGCATTGCTCAGCTAGTCACTTCCCCGCAGTCTTGCCAGCACCGTAGAGAGCATCCGCAATGGCGCGGATGGCACGCGGCGACTGCGAGTCAAAGGACAGCAGCTGCGAATCCGGCACGTCCACGACGGATTCATTCTGGCCCGCCGGGGTCTGTGCAATGCCCGGGATTTCCTTCAAGCCTTCGATCCCGCCAACGGACTCGAGGCCACCAGACATAACCAGGATGGTGTCAGGGGCCGCAGCGATGAGCGACTCTGGCGTAATCGGCGTGAACGCGCCCTGAATACCAACGCCCTCACCAGCATCAACGCCGCCGAGACGGGTAATCAGGGAACGCCCACCGGAGTCTGGTCCCGCAATCATGGCCACACCGGTTCCGCGCACGTAGAGAATCATCATCTTGCGGCCATCGGCCTTGGCCTGCGCGTACTCGGTCGCAGCCGCCATCTCCTTATCCAGGTGCTCCTTCACCGGGCCAACTTGGTCAGCCAGGCCGACTGCGTCCGCAACTTCGTCGATAAGCGTGTTGATGGTCTCGGGAGTGCGCTCATCCGACACATGGACGACGGTGATCCCCGCCTTTTCAAACGTGTCGAAGACACGGCTGGGGCCGATCGAGCCATCGGTGATGATGAGCTCCGGCTTCAGTTTCATCACCGACTCAGCATTGACTGCATGCCCGCCAATGGTGAGGTTCGGCAGACCCTTTACCGCCGGGAAATCGGACGTGGAGTCGCGCCCCACCAGACGGTCTCCGAGGCCAAGTGTGTAGACCGAACGACTGAGTGCTCCCGCTCGGTCAAGCGTGAGAATACGCTGGTAGTCCTTACCTTCTGTCGGCTTCGGGTCTTTCAGCAGCACCTCGGGGTTTTCCGAAGGCAGATTCGCATGCGCGGCACCGTGAGCGGAAATGTTGTCGGCGCGCGGTACCGTCGTCACGCCAGCGCTTGACGACGACGCCCCCTCCCGCGCGGCATCATCGGAACCACAGGCAACTAGTCCTGCGACCAGGACAACACTCAGCAGTGTTCCGGCAAGGCTGCGAACGCGACAGGCAGGCACGGTGAACATATTCCCCCTCTGTGAGCTGACGCTGCACGGAGATAGACGACAAAAAGAATGACTAAAAAACGACTAACACTAGTAACAAAGAGCTTAGAAAGGACTTTGCTCTACTCGCCCAAAGAATCTTAGGCTATCTTTCGGTTCTAGGTTAGCCTATCCTTAAATAAAGATAGTAATTACTATATTTTTCGGAAGGACGTTACCTCCTATGACTACCCGTACGCTCCAGCGTCGCGTGGCTTTCCTGGCTATTCCGGCCGTCGCCGCACTTCCACTTCTCGTCGCCTGTGGCTCAGATGACGCAGACGGTGCCGCGCAGGATGCTGCCAACGCCTCGGAAACCACCAGCTCGGCTGAGGCTCAAGAAACCGACGCCACCGCCGGCGAAGTAACCATGGAGGCCGAGCCGGTCAACGACCTGTCCGAGGGCGATGTCATCACCGTCGACCTCTCCGGTCTCGACCCCGACTACGGCTACTACGCCGCACTCTGCGCCGCAGAGAAGGCTCCGGGCAACCCCGTCCCGGACTGCACCGGTGACCGCAGTGCCGGCACCCAGTCGCAGCAGTGGATTACCAAGAAGTCCGGCGGCACCACCACCATCGCCGACGACAACACCGCGCACTTCGAGCTCAGCGTCGTCCCCACCGGCGAGGCCGTGGACTGCACCCAGCAGGACTGCGTGCTGAAGCTCTTCGGTGACCACAGCGAGGGCTTCGAGGACATCACCGAAATCCCGGTTACTTTCGCAAAATAGCCAAACCACACACGCGCAGGCGTCGCAGACCTAGGCTAAGAGCCATGGAAACCGACCAGCCTGCGACTGCCAAAGAGGCGGCACCGCGCCGCATCACACTCCTACCCGGCGATGGCATCGGCCCCGAAATCACCGATGCCTGCCGAGGACTCATCGCCGATGTCTTCCCGCACTGGGAGCTGACAGAGACACAAATTGGCTGGTCACAGTGGCGCGCTCACGGAAATCCCGTCCCGCAGGAAACCTGGGAAACACTCGGACGCAGCGACGCCGCTCTGCTCGCGGCGATTACCTCCAAGCCCGCTCGCGAGGCTGAGGAAGAACTAGCACCGCATCTGCGCGGTACCGGCCTGAATTACCGCTCCCCTGTTCTGCAGCTGCGCCAGCGCCTCGACCTCTTCGCCAACATCCGCCCGGTCACCCTGCCCGGCGCGGCTGCCGACTTCACCATCGTCCGCGAAAACACCGAGGGTCTCTACAGTCACGACTATCTCCTTCCGCCTCACGACGCCCCGGCCGACTCCCCGCACCATCACCTGTGGGCAGAGGTGGTGGAGGACTCGACGGTGGCCCGCGCCGTCGATAAGCGTGGCGAAGTTGCGGTTTCTTTGCGCGTGACGACGTCCTTTGCGTGGCATCGCCTTGCGCGGCAAGCGGCCAAGTTGGCTCTCGCGCGGCAGGCGGCGAACCCGGATTCGGAGGTCACGCCGACGGTGACGGTGGCTGATAAGCCGAACATCCTGCGGGACTCTGCGCGTGTGATTCGCGGGGCAGTTGAAGAGGTGGCGGAGGAGTATCCGCAGGTCGCATTCGATTTTGCCAATGCGGATGCCGTGGCGATGCAACTGGTGACCGACCCGGCCCGCTTTGATGTCATCATCGCGGAAAACCTCATCGGCGACATCCTCAGTGACATCGGCGCAGGACTGATTGGCGGGCTGGGGCTGGCGGCATCGGCGAATGTCGGCGACAACTTTGCAGTGTTCGAGCCGGTACATGGTTCGGCACCGGACATTGCAGGGCGCGGCATCGCCAACCCGGCTGCGTTTTTGCTCTCTGCGGCGATGTGCGCGGAGCACCTTGGGGCACCGGTCTCAGAGCTTGCGCCGGCTGCCAAGCTGCGCGAGGCCGTCTATGCCGCGACTCGCACCGCACCGACGCTGGATCTTGGTGGCACTGCGACTACCAGCGAATTTGTGGCTGCGGTGCGGGCAGAGCTGGGGTTGTAGGCATTGACTCGATTACGAAGCGCAATTAAAGTGGTTGCTATCAATCCCAGCCGTTGACCCTCCGCCGATAAGGAGAGCGCCGATGACTGGGATTACTCATAGGGGGGGGAGGGCCAAGAATTATGAGTAGAAACAGATATAGTGTTGCGCGAGCTGTGCCTTTACGCGAGATTACTACAGCAGTGCTTGTTGATGGTGGCTTTTACCGCAAACGTGCGGCAACACTGTTTGGCCATAAGACCGCAGAGGAACGTGCTGACGAACTGGTCAAATACTGCCGTCGCCATATCCGTGAATCGCGCGCTGGACTGTACCGAATCTTTTACTACGACTGCCCACCGTCACAACGGGTTGTTTATCACCCATTGCTCCAGCAACAAGTCAACCTTGGTAAAAGTGAACTTTTTACCTGGACCAATGACTTCTTCGCTGCATTGGCTAAAAAACGAAGACGATCCTTTACACGTTAACTACACCGGGAAACGGGCCCCTGAGGACGACGAAGAAGAACTCTAGCTCCTACTGGAATTGGCTGAGGTCAATGCCTTCCAGCGGGTCGGACTCGCGGATGTCCTCCTCCGGTGGCAGCGGCACCTCGCAGAGTACAACCGCCGCACCACACGGGTCCTGCACAGTTGCCAGTGGACCGAACTCGGTGGCCTGCGGGGCAACGAGTACGGAACCGCCCAGTTCCTCAGCCTTGGCCACAGCGGTGTCGATGTTCTCCACGCCAAGGTAGGCCAGCCAGCCGACGAAGCTCTTATCTGCCGCATCGGTCTGTGCGGCAACCGAGCTGGCTACCAAGCCAGCGAATGGTGCCCCGTCTTCCATCGCAACTGCGAAAGTGCCGTGCTCGTTCTTGTTGCGCACTGCGATTTCCCAGCCAAAGAAGTTGTGGTAGAAGTCCGCGACCTGCTCAAAGGTCTCCTCCGGGCCTGCAACCAGCTCGAACCACACCGGGGTGCCAGGCTCGCCCGCTGCAATAAAGGCCTGCTCACCCGGCTGTTCCAGCAGCCCAATCAGGCCACCGGCCGGGTCGGAAACGACGGCCATCGTGGATCCGTCGACAAGCGGGGTCGGTTCCTGGAAGACTTCAGCGCCGAGCTCGCGCGCCTTTTCGACGGCACCAGCGGCGGAGTCGACATGGAAGTTCACGCGCCACTGATTGACGAAGGCATCCTCAGCGTCTTTATCGGCCTCAAGCAGCACCGACACGGGCATTCCGGACAGCATGGCAACGCGGCGACCAGCGGAAGCCTCGCGGGCATCCTCATGGATTGGCGCGGTATTGCGATAAGCCCATCCGAGAACGCCGCGGTAGAAGCGCTCGGTCTTACGGGGTGCGGCGGAGAGCAGATCTACGCGCAGGGGCATGCCAAATTCGGCGGGAAATGCGGGCATGAGTTACAGGTTCCTCCACTTTTCAGGATCAAAGTCATCATCGGCGGTGGCCTCATCAAAGTAGTCATCATCGACTTCATCAGCGGTGGCCACGCGTGCCGACATACCGGCAACAGAGACGACGTCACCTGGACGCAGCACCTTGCCACGGCGGGTGTCGACCTCACCGTTCACGCTGACCTGTCCCTCAGCGATTAGTTCCTTGGCCAGACCGCCCGTTTCCACCAGGTTTGCCAACTTCAGGAATTGCCCGAGACGGATGGACTCATCCCGGATTGCGACATCGATAGGCTCCATGCCCTTAAGTGTGTCATATCCGGTGAAAATGGTCGGTCTTCGGCTGGTTCGGCGGGGTTCAGAGCGTCTCATGAAAGCTCTATTTCAATAAAAACTCTGAACCTCTGCGGAGCGAGGCAGCGCATCCTAACATGCTATCCATGTCCTATTCACGGCCTACGAGACGGCCCCTTATCGCCAGCGAAGCTCCACCTCGCCCTCCGCTGCGCCATATTATCGCCGCCTCGGTAGCCGTGAGCCTGCCGCTGATGACCCTGGCACTCATCTCAACTTCTGTCTCTGACCTGCTATTTTTGCCCCCTATTGGCGCTGCCATGGCACTTATCGTCGGCGCACCGAACTTACCCCTGGCTCAGCCACGAAATGTCGTGGTCGGACACCTCATCGGCTGCACGACTGGCATCGCAACTCTGCACATGTTGGGTTCGACCATCATTGCTGCAGCGGTTGCCGCCGGCGTTGCCTTCGCGCTCATGCTTCTTGCTCGCGCGGCTCACTCCCCTGCCACCGCTACCGCTATGGTCACCGTGCTAATGCCACACGGCCATGGGCTTGCCAACGACTTCCGCTTCATAGGCTTCATTTTCGCTTCGTCAATCATGATCGTGGTGCTTGGCATCCTCGCAAATCGACTGCGCGGCCTTCGGTATCCCACCTACTGGTGGTAGGTGGATTCGAGGTCACGCACTCCAGCTAAATACGGCTATCGGTGGGATAATGACACTCATGCCAAAGCAGTGGATTAACAACACGACGACCGAAAAGATTGTCATCGTCGGCGCTGGTGGTTTTGGGCGAAACGTGGTCAGCTTCATTAAGGACATCAATGACTACGCAGAGGCCAACGGCCTACCACCGCAGTGGGAAATCCTAGGCATTATCGATGATGGCACCCCGGATATGACCTTTTTCCACCAAATGGGCGTGCAGTTTTTGGGCAAAACCGAAATCCTCGCGGACTTGCCCGAGGGGGTCTACTACACCGTCGCAATCGGCAGCGGCGCTGCTCGACGTTCGATTGCGCAACGCGCAGATGCCGAAGGGCTCGTGCCTGCAACTCTGGTCCACCCAGACACCAGCATTGGCGCGCTGGTCACGCTCGGCGAGGGCACGGTCATCTGTCCCGGAGCGCGCCTGACCTGCAATATTGAGGTTGGCAAGCACGCCCAAATCAATATGAATGTCACAATCGGCCACGATGCGGTGCTGCGGGACTACTGCACAATCTTCCCGCTCAATGCCGTGTCGGGCTTTGTCACGCTTGGCGAGGCCTGCACACTAGGAGCCAACTCCGTAATCAACCCCGGCCTCACCGTCGGCGAGGGAGCGTACATCGGATCCGGAGCCGCAGTTACCAGAGACGTCGATGACTACACCGTTGTCGCCGGTGTTCCCGCAGGCGTGATTAAGAACCTGCGCTAGCCGAGACGTCCTTATCCGACGACTGCTTATCCGACGAACCGGTGAACTCGGTCATGGTCACTTGCCCCTCTTCTGAGATGCCTTCACGCTTGAGCACCACCAAGATTGTGTCGAGGAGAATCTTCGCATCGAGCAGTAGCGACCAATTATCCACGTACTGCACGTCGTACTCGAAACGCTCTTCCCAGGTGATGCCATTGCGGCCCGACACCTGGGCAAGCCCCGTAATTCCCGGTGGCACCTCATGGCGGCGTGCTTGGCGCGGCGAATAGCGCTCCAGGTACTTCATGCGCAGCGGGCGCGGGCCAACGAGGCTCATATCGCCACGCAGAACGTTAAAGAGCTCCGGGAGCTCGTCCAAGCTTGTGGACCGAAGGAATTTTCCTACCTCCGTGAGGCGGGACGCATCGTCGACAAGCCCCTTTGCCGGGTTGACGTGGTGCATCGTCCGAAACTTGAGGATATTAAACGGCTCACCATCCTGGCCCGGGCGTTCCTGACGGAATAGGACTGGCTTCCCCATGGAAAGCCGCACTGCCAGCGCCGTAGCGCCCATGACTGGCGACAGCACAATCAGACCTGCTGCAGATGCCACGATGTCGACGCCACGCTTAATTACCCGTTGCGCGCGGATGCTCGGTGAATCCATTGGTTATCTCCTACTTTTCGTTGAACATTTCGCGCAGAAGCTTTTCGGCACGCGCATCGACTTCCGCATTGGAACGGTTCCTGACCAGCCAACCGATCACACCCACTGCACCGGCCGCGGCAAACGACGCTGCCGCAACGCGCAGTTTCTTGTTGTCATTCTTGTTGTCAGGCGCACTTTGCTTGACGACGGCCACCGCTGGCTCCGGCTCCGGCACAACCGGCTCCGCGGTATCGGTGACCATAACCGGCTCGGGCAGGGATTCACGCTCAGTTTCAAAGTCAAGCGAGATATCGTCCTGCGAGTGAACCTCAGTGTCGGTGTCGGTGGCGGCATCGGTATCAGCTTCTGCTGCGACCGCTGGCTTAGGACCACGAACTGCAGCCACTGCCCAGAGAACAATGGCAACAAAGGCGACAACTGCAATCTCCAGGATGATTCGGGGGAAGGAGCGGTACCAGTAAATGTGCAGGCCACCCCACACCATGTCGCCCAAGCCTGATGCGAAGGTGACTGCCGAAATAAAGAGCGCTACTGCCCCCCAGTGCTTTTCAAGCTCGGCATAGCCACGTGCCATTGCCCAGTTCAACAACGCGAGGAACGCGCCAACAGCCAATGCACCGATAACGACGGCGGAGACACCACCCATCCAGTACCACTCGCCGGTGGCATTTGCCGCCACTGAATACCAGTCATACTTCGGGATTGCCTTCTCCGGCTTCCAGTACTTCACCAGCTCGTAGCCAAGCGCACGGGGCAAATCCCAGCTCTCCGGCGCAATCGGTGTGAGCGGGGTCAGCAGATTCTTAGCACCTTGAAATTCAAAGCGACCCTGCTCATGAAGATCGAGAAGATTAGCGAAAGTGACAAAGGGATCGGTCAGCGACTCAAGACCAGTGCGGTTTGCAGAATTTCCCTTACTAATGCTCTCCTGGTGCGCCTTACGCAGAATCGAAAAGACCATCAACGCTGCAGGACCAGCAAGAATGGTAAGCAGCTTGATCCACATTCCCTGGAAGCGAATGGAAAACATGAGCAGCAGGCCGAGGCCGAGCGCGGCGATACGCAGTCGACCCTGACCACTGTGAATCTGCAGAACATAAACCGCGGCCATGGCAACGACTACGGGAAATGACAGCCACAGCCAGACCTTTGACCGCGACCACCATGCCCCCATTGCAGTCAGGAAAACGCCTGCGACGGCAATGCTTTCAACGATGATTCCTGGAAGCAACTCGGAGCTGCGAATGGTATATCCCAACGCAAACAAGACAATGCCAATTACGCTGTATAGATAGGCTCCCGGAAGCACCACTTTGCCGCGACGAAACTCCCTGGCAGCACGCCACGACAGCGAACAGGCGACATAAGTCAGAAAAAAGGTCAGTGCCACCGCCCCGCGGAGTGCATCCGAAGTAATGCGGTTGTCATCCCACGCAACATATGCGGGATAACCTGCAGTAAAAAGCGTGACCAGCGCGAAAACGCCCAGTGGAGTGATTGTTCGGCCACCACTTCCGATGAACGCCCGCAGGCAAAACAGCGCAAGCAGCACAGTGCCGATTTGAGCGCCCTGCAGCGGATCCGACCACAGTGCAACAAGCAGAATGGTGAGGCCCCAAATGACTTCCTCAACGACAATCATTTTGGCGACCGAATTAATCCACTTATCGAGCGTTTTCGTCATCCCAGCACTTCCTTCAAAACACCAATCACCCGCGCAACGTCGTCATCGTCCAGCGCCGGACCACTAGGAAGAGTAATGCCACGGGAGAAAAGATTCTCAGCGGTACCGTTGATGCTGGCTCGTGCGCCCTCATATACCGGCTGTAGGTGCATCGGCTTCCACAGGTGACGAGCCTCGATATTGGCCTCACCCAGCGCCGCAATCACGCCGTCCGGGCTCAGCACGCCCTTATCGACAGCCTCCTGTGGCAGCACAATCGAGGTCAGCCAGCAGTTCTCGGTGAAACGCTCGTCGGAGTCAGAGAGCAAGCGAGTACCTTTACCAGGGGCATCGTCGTCAAGCGAGGCGAGCAGATCTATGTACGCATCGCGAATCTGGCGACGGCGAGCAATCATGTCGTCCAGACGCGAGTGCTGCGCACGCCCCAGGGCGGCGAGCAGATTGGAAAGGCGGTAGTTGTAGCCGATTTCGGTGTGTTCGTACCAAGCGACGGGCTGACGCGCCTGCGTGGACAGGTAGCGCGCGCGGGCGATGAGGTCGGCATCGTTTGACAACAGCATGCCACCGCCGGAGGTGGTCATAATCTTGTTACCGTTGAAGGACAGCGCAGCAGCGCGGCCAAAACTGCCGGCCGGCTGACCATCGACGCTGGCACCGAGAGCCTCGGCGGCGTCCTCGATGAGCGCGATGCCGAGTTCCTCCAGGCGCGGCGCGAAGGCCGGGTAGTCAGCGCAGCGGCCGAAGAGGTCCACGATCATCACGCCGGGAACGTTCTTGCCCTCGGCAAGCAGCTCATCGACGGTGCGAAGCAGCAGCTCAGGGTCGATGTTTCCGTCCTCCGCGGCATCGACAAACACTGGCGTAGCGCCGACGTAAGCAATGGCGTTGGTCGTGGCCGCGAAGGTCATGGTGGACACTGGGATGTAGTCACCTTCACCGATACCCAGCGCGAGCAGCGCCAAGTGCAGGCCAGCGGTGCCGGAAGACAGCGCGAGCGCGTGGTCGACACCGCAACGCTTGGCGATCTCAGCTTCAAACGCGTCTACCTCGGGACCCAACGGAGCCACCCAACCAGAGTGGAGTGCACGAACGACGGCCTGCTCTTCTACTTCGGTGACAGTGGCGAGCGAAAGAAAGATCCGCTCATTGGGCTTGTTAGCGTCGGCGTTAGTCATTACTTCTGAACCTTTCGGACACGGTTGAGCACCTCAATGAGCTGGTTGTACAGGCTGTCACGAGCAAAACGCTTCTCACCCAGTTCGCGGTTGCGCTGTCCGGCTGCACGCATCTCATCGCGGTCGGAGATAATCTCAGCAAATCGCTTGGCCGCGGTCGGAATATCGCGCGAGAGACGCCAACCGGCGTCGTGCTCGGTCGCGGCTTCCTCCAGCCAGCCACCGTGGTTGAACACAACCGGACGCGATGCGGCCATGGCATCGAAGACCTTGTTCAGGGAATTGCCCTCCAAGCAGGGGTCATCGCGCAGCGGCGATAGCGCGATATCGGCGGCGGAGACATACTTGGCGACATCTTCCTTCGGCTGACGGCCAAGGAACATCGCATCGGCATCGAGGCCAGCGTTCTTGGCACGCTGGTACAACGCGTCTGAGTCGCTTCCCTGCCCCAGCAGTACAAAGCGCACGTTCTCCACGCCATCACGACGCAACTGCGCCGCCAGATCCACAAGCCACTCCAGCTGGTAGGACATGCCAAAACCACCGGCGTAGACTGCTACGATGTCATCGCCCCAGCCCTGCTCCTTGCGGAAAGCCGCGCGCTGCTCAGCCGGAACATCAAAGCGCTCAAAGTCCGACGCATTCGGAATCACGGTCACGCGCTTCTTCGGCGCCACTTCCTTAACACCATCGGCCATTGACGGCGACAGCGCCACGACCTCGCTCGATGCCGCATAAAATGCCTTCTCCAGCTGCTTGGCCAGGAATATCGCCACCGGATTATTGAGGTAGCCCAACTTGATTGGCACCTCTGGCCACAGGTCACGGATCTCCGCCACCAACGGCGCACGCTGGGTAAACTTCGCCACAATTCCCGGAACCGCCACAGTCAGCGGAGTCGAGGAGGCGTAAATCACGTCGGCAGGCACACGGGCAGCAACCGCGGAAGCGCGCACCAGGAAGTTGAAGAAACTGACGATGCGCTCGCGCTTCGACATTTCATTGCGGTACGGAATCGCTAGACGACGCACGTGGATGCCATCAACAGTTTTATCCATGGCCTCATCGCGACCACAGATCATTGTCACCTCGTGGCCTGCGGCGGCCATTCGGCGGGCGAACTCGTAGGGGCGGGAACCACCCGGCTCACCGGGGAGAACAAAGTACTGGTGGATATAAGTGATTCGCATTGTTTAGCTTTCCTCGATTACGTCGACGGGGAGTTCTTCGTTGGTGGTTGATGGATTTTTCGGGCCTCCGCTCGGCTGCATCAGCGCCACTGCTGCAACAACGGCTGCTGCAAAGTAGACAATTGCGCTGGTCCACGCGAGACCGAGGGCGTCTCCGAGAAGAATGCCAATTGGGTAACAAATGACAGCGATAACGGCGGAAATGAGCTCCACTCGGCCAATTCGACGGGGATTGTCGCTGCCGAGAATTTCACCGCACAGGTGTCGGTAGCAGCCGAGCACCACGGCCGCGATAGTCAGTGGCAACACCAACTCCCGGGCAGGCTCAAACTCATGGCCGAATACCGGCACGATGAGGAAGTAGAGTGCCACGCCACCGAGCGCACCAAGCGCACCGTACGCTGCAGTGACTATGCCAAGGTGTCGGAGCACACGAGACGGGGTGAGTTCGCGACCCCTCTGGTCGCTGGTGCGCTGATCGGCGACTGACTGCGCGATCCAGTACAGCGGTTCCGTCGCCGTCGCTACGACTACAAATAGACCTAACGACGCCGGTGAGGCCAGCGCCGGCAGCAAAACGCGACCCAAGCGTGTGGTCGTCAGCGGTCCCAGGCCCGATGCGATGAATGGGGCATTTGTCCGAGCCGTCTCTACCACTCCGCCAACACGGGAATCGGTGTGTTTGCGTGACTTCGCTAGCGACCAGATTGCCAGTGGCAGTGCCGGGAAGATATAGGCCGCAGCCCACCAGCGCCAGTCCTCGACTCCGGCGAAATATAGCGCAGTGCTAATCAGCAGTACTGAGCCCTGGAAACCGACGAATACTGCGACGAAGAAAGACACTCGATGGCGGCTGATAGCCATCGCACGAACCATGGAAAATGACACGGTAACCAAGGCGACAACGCCGGCCATTGCCGTCCACGGTCCGTAGACGACACCTGCGATGGCACAGGCAATCAGAGCGACCACAGTCATGGCGAAACCACTCGGAATGAGACCGTGGTCGTAATCATCGCGGCGCAGCAAAAGCCGATCGGCCCCAAAGCCGACGAAGGGCGCCACAATATAGGCGAACTGCAAAACGGTAGCGACCTCGCCTCGACCGGCGGGCCCCAGCACTCGCGCGGAAAGAATACTGACCACAAAGGCGACGACTGCGGCGAGCGCTGAAGCTGCCGAAATCGTCGCAACTGTTCGAACTCTTTGCGCCAGCTGCCCGGAGTTAGAGGAGCTGGTGGTTGTCACGGTGGGGAGTCATCCTAACTATTTTGCTTTCGAGCTAGCGGTTGCAAGCGATTGTGCACCAGCGGGATACGCCGCAATACTGCTTTGCGCCCCACCGTGCTCTGCAAGCCAACGACGTGCAGCATCGTGATTATGTGTGCACGGGAGAATCCGCGAATTCAGCCGTTCCGGCTCAACACGTACCTCAGTGATCAGCGGATGACGATCGCCAATCTTGGGAACCTCGCGGTCATCAACCAAGTCCTCGGAGATCTTCTCACCTTCGCGAAGGCCCGTGTAGACAATCTCTACGTCTGCGTCATGGAGCCTGATGAGGTTCTCCGCCAGCTCAGCAATCTTGACCGGCTTACCCATCTCCAGCACCAGAGTCTCACCGGACTCTGCAATAACGGTAGCCTGCAGCACCAGCTGCGATGCCTCCGGAATGGTCATGAAGTAGCGCTGAACGTCAGGGTGCGTCACCGTAACCGGGCCACCCTCTTCAATCTGACGCTGGAAAGTCGTAATGACCGAGCCACGCGAGCCAAACACGTTACCGAAGCGGACAGATGCCCAGACACCTTCATGAGTTTGCCCCATGTGCGCAGTCAGACGTTCTGCGGCGCGCTTGGATTCACCCAGAATCGAGGCTGGGTTCGCAGCCTTGTCCGTGGAAATATTAATAACGGTTGACACATTGGCCGCAGCGGCTGCATCCAGGACGTTCTGGGTTCCGATGACATTGGTTTGCACTGCTTCTGCAGGGTAGCTCTCCAGCAGCGGCAGGTGCTTGAGAGCTGCAGCATGGTAGACAACATCGGGCTTGCGCTCGGTGAAGATCTGCGTCAGCATCTCCGCGTCACGGATATCAGCCAGGACGGTATCGGAGCCGTCGAGAAGCGCCGAACCCGTCAGCGACAGCTGAGTGGCATGCAAGCCGCCCTCATCGCGGTCCAGCATGATAAGTTCTGCCGGCTCAAAACGGTGAACCTGTCGGCAGATCTCGGAACCGATAGAACCGCCAGCGCCTGTGACCAGTACCTTCTTACCGCGAATAATGGAAGCGACCTTGGATTCATCCAGGTGCAGCGGCTGGCGGCCGATGAGGTCGGCGATGTTAATTTCGCGCACCTGCGAGGTAGCGACAGCGCCACGGTGGCGCGAGTACTCCTCCACCGGCGGCAGAATGAGCAGGCGCAGCGACGATTCCTCACAGATGTGGTTGAGGACGTTGATGCATTCAGTGGACAGTGGCTCATCAGTCGCAATGATGACCGACTGCGCCGAAGTGCGCGATGCGACTTCGCCCAGCTGATTAATGCCACGAATCACGCGGAGACCATGGATACGAGAAATATGGTTCTCGCCGCTTTCTTCGGGATCGACGATTCCAACCAAGTGGAAGCGGTTCTCACGGGAAATACCGGAATCCGTAAGGCTGTTGATAAAAAACTTGGCTCGACGGCCTGCACCGAGAACAATCAAGCGATCATCCGTCTGGCGGGTGCCAAAGTTATCGGTAATCCAGCGAGCGAGAGTTCGGGTATAGATACTTGCCAAAGTTGCGACACAGCCACCGGCGAACGGAACGTACCACGCAATTTCCGGGAAGGTCTTCAGGATTTGAGCCAAACCAGTGGCTGCGGTAGCGCCACCCATGCTGATGGTCAGCAGAACAATATCTTCAGTTCGACTGCCGGGCCATACGCGTTGCGGGTTGGTGTACTCCCCGAGCAGTAGGCCGAGCAGGACGATGACGACCACGGCGGCAGCGACAACCAAAAAGTTCGTGCCTGATATTTCAGAGAAAGATACCAATTCCCCGCGGACGATTCCGTTAGCGGCGGACAGCGCAACCAGCCAGGCGAGTACATCAAATACACACCAGGCGAGCTGCTTCCAGTCTCGGATAAACACTCTTATGCCTTTTATTGCTGGTTAAATTTTTCTACGCACAATGCGTTCCACAGGCTTGGCATACTATGCGATATAAACTACATTTACAGCTCCTACTCCATAGGACTACCCCATCGTTCGGGTAGCCAAAAAGCCACCCTTTCCACCGATTATTCTCCCTGGTAAAACAATGTTTCACCAACTATTTACCGAAGCTTCAATCTGTTTACATTCACATAACTAGCTGTACAAACTAACTTCTAACGTAACCACTTCCTGACGATCGCAATTAATGCAAAATCACCTCGTTATTGAGATGCTTATTCAAGGAAGTATTTGCGTGAATACTCAAACAATCGTTTTTGACAAAAGGGTTACACTTCCCCCGTGAGCACATCATCAACGCGTCGGGCACGCGCTTTCATCATCCGGAAGCCCTTCCTTGCTGCACTGATTACTGCCGTTTCAGTTCTAACGGTGATGGCGCTGTTGCTTGCTACCCTGATGCTGATTCAAAACCGGATGAGTCAGACACAGAACGTCGCCGACACATCGGCCACGCACCAAGAGACACTGCTCATCCTTGGTGTCGATAGTCAAGACTCATCCATGGTGGGACACCGCTCAGATGTCATCATGCTCATGCGGATGCGTCACGATCCGGAGTGGATTGACATTGTCTCTGTACCGCGAGATTCCCTGGTAGATTTACCCGACTGCGCTGGTTCTCACGCCACCGAGCACTCCGGCAAAAAGGACAAACTGAACTCCGCATTCGCCTACGGATCCGTCGCCGATGTCGATGACCGCGGATCAGCCCAAGCGGGCATGGACTGCGCAGCCATGGCGATTACCGAAGAAGCTGGGATTCCCATCGATGACACCATCGCCACCACCTTCAACGGTGTCGCCGGCATCATCGATAGCCTCGGCGGCGCAGACCTCCCCGTCGATGAACACGGTCGCATCGTCCGCGACGGCGAAGGCGAGCAGCACTTTTCCGGCCAAGGTGTGGTCACACAGCTTCGCGCTCGCAAGAGCGAAACAGGTGGCAGTGACCTCTCGCGCATCAACCACCAGCAGGAAATTCTGGGAGCGCTACTGGATTACTACCGCAGCGAAGGAATCATTGACAGCAGCGGCTCCGTGAACTCCATGAAGGAGTTCACTGCCCTCCTCACCGCCCTAACTAATGGAACGGCCACTACTGTCAGTCTGAATGATGTCCGCAGCCTGATGCAGCGCGCCGCGTCCACACCGGTGTCCACCGCGACACTACCAACAGGCCCTGCCGACGATGGTGTCAATGCGGTCTGGACACAGCAGACTACACAGTTCTGGCAGGCCTACAAAAACGGCGAAGACCTGCCCAAATAAAAACGCTCCCACATGCACCCCTATTAAATGCGCAACCAAACCGACTACTAAGCCCGGCAAGAATCACCGCATGTTCTGGCATCTCCGAAGGGCAAAGTGCTTCACGACGGCGTGGGCGGCGCCCAAGCCCCTGACCACGGTTTCAGCACTGCGGCGGTGACCTAAACCAGGGTGACTGCAGTGCCCGATGCCGTGACCATGAGCATTCCGTTATCGGCACCCAGGACCTCGTAGTCAATGTCGACGCCTACCACGGCATCGGCGCCCATGGCCTCGGCACGCTGGTATAGCTCCGCCAGCGCAGTTTCCCGGGCCATGCCCAGCTCACGCTCGTAGGTTTCGGAGCGACCACCGACGAGGTTACGGAAACCTGCACCGAAGTCTTTGAACAGATTGACACCCGAGATTGCCTCTGCCGAGACAATCCGCAGGTACTGGGAAATTTGGCGCCCCTCGATGCTCTGGGTGGTAGTCAAAATCATGGTGCCAATAATAACTGCAGGTGTGACGGCTCACACCTGCAAAGACACTGGAATTTACAACTTAATTGGAGCGTCGGTCGGCTCCACCGCGCGGGGAAGGTTGGACTCGCCCATCAGGTACTGGTCCACAGCCTCGGCGCAGGCGCGGCCTTCGGCGATAGCCCACACAATCAAACTGGCACCGCGGCCATTGTCACCGGCCACGAACACCGGACCGTCGAAGTTCTGCTCGATGTCGCTGCGCACGGCGAGGTAGTCGTCGTCACGCATCATCACACCGCGATCGTTGAACTGAATACCCAGCTCATGCGGCAGGCCCCCGCGCTCCGGACCGGAGAAGCCCAGAGCAATGAGAACTAGGTCGGCATCGAGCTCGAAATCCGTGTCCTCCATGGGCACGCGCTTGCCGTCGATGACCTCAACTTCGTTGGCGGACAGGCCGGTGACGTGGCCGTCCTCGCCGTGGAAGGAGACGGTATTGACGTTGAACACGCGCTTGCCCAGAGTCTCGCCGGTGACACGGGCGTTCAGTCCCAGCGCCTCGGTGACCTCCGGTGGCTCGGAGCCGGTGATGGTGTACTCGCCCTCTTCGTGGGCAGTAGCTACGCGCCAGACCAGCGGGTACATCGGCCACGGAGTCGACGCCGCACGGGACTTGGGAGCACGCGGGCGAATATCGAACTGCGTGACGGACGCAGCGCCCTGACGCAGCGCGGTACCGAAGCAGTCGATACCGGTGTCGCCGCCGCCAATGACGACGACCTTCTTGCCCTTGGCATCAATTGGCGGGGTGTCGAGCTCGCCTACGGCAACGCGGTTGGCGCCCGGCAAGTACTCCATAGCCTGGTGAATGCCCCCGAGGTCACGGCCATCGACGGGCAGGTCACGAGCCAGCGAGGCGCCGGTAGCTAGGACCACTGCATCGAAATCGGCCAGGTCAGCGGCTGTCGGTGAGATGTTGGTGCGGAACTCAGTGCCCTCGATTTCCATCTGCTCAAGGCGACGGTCGAGGAAACGCTGCTCCATCTTGTAGTCCGGTACACCGTAGCGCATCAGACCACCAATCTTGTCGTCACGCTCGAAGACCGTGACATCATGCCCGGCGCGAGTGAGCTGCTGTGCTGCAGCAAGGCCCGCCGGCCCGGAGCCGATGACAGCGATGTGTTGGCCGGTGTCGAAAGTCGGCACAATCGGCTGCACCCAACCCTCATCGAAACCTCGCTCAACGATGGCCAGCTCAATATTTTTAATGGTCACCGCATCGTCGTTGATGCCGAGGACGCAGCCGCCTTCACAGGGAGCCGGGCACAGCCGGCCAGTCCACTCGGGAAAGTTGTTGGTGGCGTGCAGACGCTCGAAGGCCTCGTGCCAGCGGTTCTGACGAACCAGGTCATTCCACTCCGGAATGATGTTGCCCAGAGGGCAGGCCGAGTGACAAAACGGCACGCCGCAGTCCATACAGCGGGTCGCCTGCTGTTGCAGGTGCTCCTGACTAGCCTCCTCATAGACCTCTTTCCAGTCCATCAGACGCAGCGGAACCGGGCGATGAGCAGGCTCTTCGCGTTGGAACTTCATGAAACCCTTCGGATCAGCCATTGCTTACTGCCTCCATGATTGCCTCGTTGATGTCAGCGTCGTTGTCCTTTGCCTTCGCGACTACGTCGAGAATTCGGGCGTAATCACGCGGCATAATTTTGATGAACTGTGCAGCCGGGAACCGAGTCTTAGAACCTGTGAGCTTGCGGTGCTTCGACAGCGTTGCCTCCAGCCAGCTGATGTCCTCATCGTCGAGCGGCACGATGTCGACCAACTCGGTGTTGATGTTCGCCCGCGTCGCCTCGTTATCCAGCAGGTAGGCGATACCGCCACTCATACCGGCGCCGAAGTTGTGACCGACCGGGCCCGCCACTACGACGCGGCCACCGGTCATGTACTCGCAACCGTGGTTACCGATGCCCTCGACTACGGCCGTGGCACCGGAGTTACGCACGCAGAAGCGCTCGCCGACGGTGCCGCGGACGAAGATTTCACCGCTAGTGGCACCAAAACCAATGACGTTGCCGGCAATCGTGTCGGTAGCCACATCCGCGGTTGGCGGGGCCGAACGTGAAGGTCGGACCACAATCTTGCCGCCGCATAGGCCCTTGCCGACGAAGTCGTTGGCATCGCCCTCCAGCTTGATAGTCACACCGGCCGGCAGGAACGCGCCGAGCGAGTTACCGGCGGAACCGAGCAGGTTGACGACGATGGAGTCGTCGGCAAGCCCCTGCTTACCTGCGACCTTGGTGACTTCGTACCCGAGGCGCGTGCCCACGGAACGGTTCACATTGCTGATGGCGTGGTGCAGCGATACCGGTGTCGGCGCCAACCCATTCGCGCGCGCCGTGCGCAGCGCCGGCTGCGCTTCGTCGATGAGGCGCTCGTCCAACGCGCCCTCGAGGCCGTGGTCCTGCGCCTTCGTGCAGTAGGAATCCTGGTCCGCAAAGAAGGGGCTCTCGGCAACGTGCAGGATTCGCTCCAGGTCAAGCTTTGCGACGCGCGGAAGGTTGCCCAGATTCTTGCGCGGACGCAGGCACTCGGCATGTCCGACCGCTTCATCGATGGTGCGGAAACCCAGCTCAGCGAGGTATTCACGGACCTGCTGGGCGATGAAGGTGAAGAAGTTGACCACGTGCTCGGCACGGCCGGTGAACTTGCTCCGCAACGTCGGATTCTGGGTGGCAATACCGACTGGGCAGGTGTCCAGGTGGCAGACGCGCATCATGACGCACCCCTCAACCACCAGCGGAGCGGTGGCAAAACCAAACTCCTCAGCGCCCAACAGCATCGCGACCACGACATCGCGACCGGTCTTGAGCTGGCCATCGCACTGCACGCGGATGCGGTCGCGCAACCCGTTGAGCATCAGGGTCTGCTGGGTTTCAGCGAGCCCCAGCTCCCACGGACCGCCAGCGTGCTTGAGGCTGGTCAGCGGCGAAGCACCAGTGCCGCCATCGTGGCCGGAGATCAGCACAACGTCGGCATGCGCCTTCGACACACCAGCGGCGACAGTACCCACACCCTGCTCGGAGACGAGCTTCACGTGAATGCGGGCGCGCGGATTGGCGTTCTTGAGGTCGTAAATGAGCTGCGCCAAATCCTCAATCGAGTAGATGTCGTGATGCGGTGGTGGCGAGATCAGACCCACGCCCGGGGTGGTGATGCGCACTTCCGCAATCCACGGGTAGACCTTGTTCGGTGGCAACTGGCCACCTTCGCCGGGCTTTGCACCCTGGGCCATCTTGATCTGGATGTCGGTGCAGTTGGACAGGTAGTGGCTAGTCACACCGAAGCGGCCCGATGCTACCTGCTTGATGGCAGAGCGTTTCCAATCGCCGTTGGCCTCCATTTCGAAACGGTCTGGATCTTCGCCGCCCTCGCCGGAATTGGACATTGCACCCAGGCGATTCATAGCGATGGCCAGCGTCTCATGTGCCTCCGCAGAGATGGAGCCGTAGCTCATCGCGCCGGTGGAGAAACGCTTGACGATGCTGGAAACCGGTTCGACCTCATCAATGTCGATTGGCTCGCGGTCCGAGGCGAACTCGAGCATGCCGCGCAGAGTTGCCAGCTGCTTGGTCTGCTCATCGACCTTGTTGGTGTAGTCGCGGAAGACCGCGTACTGACCAGTGCGGGTCGCATGCTGCAGCGTGTAGATGGTCTCCGGGTTGAATAGGTGGTACTCGCCTTCGCGACGCCACTTGTACTCGCCGCCGAGATCCAGCTCGCGGTGTGCTTGCTCTTCCGGACGCGGCAGGAATGCGCTGCGGTGACGAGCTGCAACGTCTTCTGCGACCTCGTCGAGACCAATACCCTCCAGCGGAGAAACAGCGCCGGTGAAGTACTCGTCCAGGAACTCCTGCGACAGACCGACGGTGTCGGCCAGCTGTGCGCCACGGTAGGACTGCAGTGAGGCGATACCCATCTTGGACATGACCTTCAGCACGCCCTTGGAGGCGGCCTTACAGTAGTTCGAGCAGGCCTGATCCAGCGTCAGGTCACCGAGCTGGTCCTTCATGCGCAGCTCATCGATGGTTTCGAAAGCCATGTATGGGTTAATGGCATCGGCACCAAAGCCCAGCAGCATGGCCATGTGGTGCACCTCGCGGGCGTCGCCAGCCTCAATGATGAGGCTGGCACGCGTGCGAGTACGTTCTTCCACCAGGTGGTGGTGGACCGCGGAGGTCAGCAGCAGCGACGGGATCGGCGCAAAGCGCTCGTTGGACTCACGATCAGACAGCACGATCAGTCGGGCACCGCGATCAATGGCCTCGGAGACCTCACGGCGGACACGGCGGATAGCGTTGCGCAGGCCGCGGCCACCGCGGGCGACCGGGTACAGGCCAGAGATGACCTCGGCGCGGAACTCGGAGTACTCCTCGTTTTTGCCCGCCTGGCACAGGGTGACAAAGTCGTGGTTGTCCAGGATTGGATGCTCAAGCCGGATGCGACGGGCGGCATCGGCAGTGGGCTCCAGGATGTTGGTCTCTGCGCCCAGCAACGTATTCATGCTGGTGATGGACTTTTCGCGCAGCGAGTCCAGCGGCGGATTGGTCACCTGTGCGAACCGCTGAGAGAAGAAGTCGAACAGCATGCGAGGGCGGTTGGACAGCGCCGCGATCGGCGTATCTGACCCCATCGAACCCAGGCCCTCCGCGCCGGTGAGTGCCATCGGACGGATGATTAGGTCAACGTCTTCTTCGGTGATGCCGAAGACGCGCTGACGCAATACTGCGCGGGCGTGCGGCATGTACTGGTAGCGCTCTCGCGGCAGGTCGGTGATGTCGACTAGGCCCTCTTTGATCCATTCCTCGTAGGGACCAGTGGCGGCCAGCGTGGACTTAATCTCTTTGTCCTCAATAATGCGACCGGCTTTCATGTCCACCAGGAACATACGCCCCGGCTGCACGCGCGTGCGCTGCACAATCTGCTCCGGCGGGATATCTAAGACACCAGCTTCAGAGGCCATCACCACCAGGCCCTCGTCGGTCACCCAGATGCGCCCCGGGCGCAGACCATTGCGATCCAGGGTGGCACCGATTACCTGACCGTCGGTAAAGCAGATGGCGGCGGGGCCGTCCCACGGCTCCATCAGGCAGGCATGGTACTCGTAGAACGCGCGAACCTGCGGGCTGAGGTTGTCGTCGTGCTCCCAGGCCTGCGGAACCATCATCATGACCGCATGCGGAAGACTACGACCACCGAGATGCAGTAGCTCCAGGGCTTCGTCGAAACGCGCAGTGTCAGAACCGTTGGGGTCACACACCGGCAGTGCGCGGTCGATATTGCCCAGCTTGCCAGAGCGAATCAGCGACTCGCGGGCGCGCATCCAGTTCTCGTTACCGCGCACGGTGTTGATTTCACCATTGTGAGCGACGTAGCGGTACGGGTGTGCCAGTGGCCAGGACGGGAAAGTGTTCGTGGAAAAGCGCGAGTGCACGATGGCGAGCGCGGAAGTGACTTCCTTCTGCTGCAGGTCAAGGTAGAAATCCTTCAGCTGCGGTGTAGTCAGCATGCCCTTGTAGACAATCGTGCGACTGGACAGCGACGGGAAGTACACGGTGTCACCACCAGAGCCCTCGCCGGCGCCCTGTTCACCCAGCTCGCGCTCGCAGCGCTTACGCAGGAAGAACATTTTGCGGTCGAGATCAATATCGCTGAGCTGACGCCCCTCGTAGTTCTTCGCGGTAACGAAGAGCTGACGCAGCACTGGCATAGCCTGGCGGGCCATCTGGCCAAGCCCGTCAGCGTTAATCGGCACATCGCGCCATGCCAAAATCTCGATGCCCTCTTCGGCGCAGATGTCTTCAATAGCTCGGATGGCATCGAGGGTGGCCATGCGCGACTGCGGCAGGAACGCAATACCGGTGGCGTAGGTGCCAGCCGGCGGCAAAATAATGCCTTCTTTACTCAGCTCAGCGCGGTAGTAGGCATCCGGCACCTGAATGAGAATGCCGGCACCGTCGCCAGTGGTCTTCTCGGCACCAGCGGCCCCGCGGTGGTCGAGGTTGACCAGTGCCTGAATGCCCTTTTCCACAATGTCATGGGTCTGGCGACCGTAAATGTCGGCGACAAAGGCCACGCCACACGCATCGTGTTCGTTCGACGGGTGGTAGAGACCTTCCCTCTGAGGACCACGAGGCAATGTGGTCGCTGTTTCGGTCAGAGTCATGGCTGTCTTAGCTGTCATGGCTGTTTTCCCCTTGTAGGTGCAATGTGCCAATTGGGGGACACGGGTTATCTATATTTCCAACTGTTTTAACAATGTACTTTCATCTAAGCGTATTGCAATACGTATTTAGGGAATTAACTGTATTTGCCCACCCCCGAAGGAGCTAGACCAGCCTGCCAGCCCAAATAAAACCGGGCTTTTACTACCCGTTTTAATCTCATAACCCCCTAATCGAGCTACCACCCCCACTATCCACGCACAGTTGTTCGATTCTTCGACAAACCTCCCCACATCCAATCCGCTCCTACCGCTATGGTTAGCTCCATGCTCGCCAACCGTCGTTTCCGCTCGCCATTACAGGGCCTCGCCCTCCTTATCGGCGCAGTGACAATCCTCAGCGGCTGCACGGCTCCCACAACCCCCACCCCAGAGAGCCAGTCGTACAGCCCGGCCCCGGCACCCGCATTCACGCCCGAGCCAGCGGAACCCGCGCCCGAGATTCCTGAAGCGCCCCACGCACCCGGCACATCGCCTATCGACGGCATCCGTAGCGCCCTCAACCAGCTGGAGATAAAAGGGCGCGCACCAAAAACCGGCTATGCGCGCGACGAATTCGGGCAACGTTGGAGCGATGACATCTCTGCTGAGTTTGGCCACAACGGATGTGACACGCGGAACGATATTTTGAATCGTGACCTTATTAATAAGGAGTACAAACCAAATACTCGCGATTGCGTCGTACTTTCGGGGCAATTACTGGATCCCTACACCGGCACGATGATTGAGTTCCAGCGCGGCCGCGACACCTCTTCCGCCGTGCAAATCGACCATGTCGTAGCCTTGAGCGACGCCTGGCAAAAGGGGGCACAGCAGCTCCCACCCGAGGTTCGGCAGGACTTTGCCAATGACCCCCTCAACCTCTTGGCCGTCGACGGTCCCGCTAATCAGCAAAAGCGAGATAGCGATGCCGCATCCTGGGTACCCGCCAACAAACCATTTCGCTGCCAGTATGTCGCTCGCCAGGTGGCGGTAAAACAGAAATACAACCTATGGGTCACGCAGGCGGAGTACGATGCCATCGACCGTTGGCTCTCCACCTGCGCGCCAGAGGACGAACCCGCGGTTGCCGCCCTAACCCTGAATTAGGGCAGCCGTTTCCGGCGCACACCAGCACCACGCACCTAGGCTCAAGCCGGCGAATATGTCATCTATTTAGCTACGCATTCGTAACCCCCGCCCCTCCTAGTCGCGAACGTTTCTGTTTTCTGAAGATTCCTAGCCCCCTAATTTCTGGGGGCGACCGTCATTCACTCACGGCACATTCCCCTCAAACAAACCAGCCGAAAACCCCTGGGTTCATAGAGTTATGTAGGTCAATACCAGAATTGATATCGTTACCACAGTGTTATCATTTCGTTACGTTTGCCGCTTTCCATCGGTTTATAACCGTTTGATAACACTGTATCCTCGAGTCCGTTCGCGAAAAGGTATCCGTCGTAAAGCACTGCGCACACTACTTGCGCATCTTTCACATTTCTTCGCCGAAACTACTTTTTGACGCGGCACAGGTTTGTTAAAGTCTGGTTGTTACAAAATCGCACTATCGTGGCTGATGATGTCAATGTGACTGGAGAGTCGCTTGGCGCTATTAGTCGCTTGTCCATCACCTTGGAGGATTCTCACCCATGGCAGCTGAAATGAAGGCTCCGCAAGTACCACTTGGGCTACAAATCAAGGCTCTTGCCCAGTCGATTCCGCCGCTCCTGCGTACCGGCGCCCTGTACATGACCCCGAAGACAGCGCCGAAGATCCTCGATTACCTGCGTCGCCTGAAGTTCTCCGTCGCCAGCCTGATTTCCATGGGGGCGCTGCGCTACCCGGATCGCCTCGCCCTTGTCGATGATGACGGCGAGCTGACCTATTCTCAGCTGCTGGACAACGCTCACGCCCTGGCTCGTGCTTTGATGGACCGTGGCATGACCCAGAAGTCCAGCTTCGGCGTTATCGCACGTAACGGTCGCGGCATTATTCTGCCGATGGCTATCAAGGGATTCATCGGCTCCGAAATTATGCTGATGAACATCGGCTCCGGCCCGACCCAGATCCGCGGTGTCGTTGACCAGAATAAGGCCAAGTTCCTGTTCGTCGATGACGAGTTCCTAGGCAACCTGCCGGAGGACCTCGACGATGTCACCGTCGTTATTACCTCCGTGACCAAGCCGGAGACCCGCAAGAACGCGGGCAAGAACTTCCTGCTCATGGAAGATCTCATTGAAGAAGGTCGTACCTCGAACGCTAAGTTCGACCCGAAGCCGGAGCAGGGACGCATCATCATCATGTCCTCCGGCACCACCGGCATTCCGAAGGGTGTCCTGCGCAATGAGCCCAAGACACCGGCAACTGTGGGTGCAATCGCCGAGCGTATTCCGTGGCGCCGCAACATGGTCATTCACCAGTCCGCATCCATGTTCCACGCCTGGGGCTGGGCAAATGTGCTGATTGGCATGGCTACCGGCTCCACCATTGTCACCATGCGTGTCTTCGACCCGAAGAAGGCTGTTGACCAGTGTGAACAGTACGGCTGTAACGGCATGATTTCCGCGGCCTTCTTCCTGCGCCAGATCAAGGATGTTCTGGATGAGGAGCCGAACCGCAAGATTGGCCCGTTCCGCTTCATCGTCTCCTCTGGTAACGCCATCCCGGGCTGGCTCGTCTCCGCGCTGACTCACCGCTTCGGTCCGGTTATCTGTAACTTCTACGGCTCCACCGAGGCCGGCCTGTGCTCCATCGCATCCGGCGCGGACCTCGCAGCTCGCCCGGACTCCGCAGGTCGCCCGGCAATTGGCGCCAAGGTTCGCATCCTGGGTGACGACGGCAAGGAAGTCGAGCCGGGGGAGGTTGGCATGATCCACACCGCTCAGGAGCTCTCCTTCATCGGTTACCTGAACAAGAAGGACAAGTTCACCACCGTCGATGGCCTGTTCCAGATCGGTGACCTCGGCCGTATCGACCAGGACGGCTACCTGTACATCTGTGGTCGCTCCGACGACATGGTGATCAAGGGCGGCGAGAACGTCTTCCCACGCGAGGTCGAAGAAATTCTCGGCCCGGTGCCGGGTATCGCCGACGTCTTCTGCCACGGCAGCAACGAAAACGACGAGATTTTCGCCGACCTGTTCCTCTACGTTGTCCGCGAGGACAACGAGGCCGGCAAGAACCTCACCGAGGACATGCTGCGCGAGTACGTCCGCGAAACTCTGGCCGAGCACTCCACTCCGGACCGCGTCTTCTTCGTCGACTCCCTGCCGCGCAACGCCATCGGCAAGGTTGTTCCGCGCGAGGTCAAGGCAATGCACGAGCGCCTGAACCTGGACGCTCAGTAAAAAGCGTGTACACGAAAGTGTGCCCACCGGCTATCCGCCGCGTGGGCACACTTTTTGCTTATCTTCGCTACCTTTTACACGGCTATTTGCGCGGGCGCACCTGGATTTCATCCACGTTGGCATCCGCTCCGGTATCAACGGCCAGGCGTACTGCGGCTGCAATCGATTCCGGCCGCATGAACTGCGTGCCGTCGTAACGCCAATCCGCATCATCGCGGTGCCAATTCGACTGCAGGTGAACCTGCATATCGGTGTCGACGCGCCCGGGGTGCACGGAGCTGACTCGTACCGCGCCACGCTCTTCCTCACGCAGCGCATCGGTGAAGGCCCGTAGCGCAAACTTCGAGGCCGCATACGGTGAAGTACCAGCTGAAGCGCGGAATCCCGAGCCCGAGTTGATGGTCACCAGCGTGCCCTCCGCCTTGCGCAGCGCCGGCAGCAGCTGGCGGGTCAGGTCGGCGACGGCGACGACGTTGATGTCCATAATCCGCGACCAGTCCGCACGCGAAACCTCCGCCACGTCCCCATCGACGTACACACCCGCCGAGTGCACGAGCACATCCAGCCCGCGCCCACCGAGCGCCTCCAACAGCTTTGCCACTTCCGCGTTTACGGCGTCGACATCACCCAGGTCAGCAACGAATACGCTTGCCGACGGCAACTGCGATGCCACCTTCTCAGCAGACTCAACACTGGTAGCGCCCACAATGACGTGGTGATCACGGGAGAGATCCTTGGCGACCGCCAGGCCGATACCACGGCTTGCGCCCGTGACCAGGGCAATCTTGGTGTCAGCGGCAATATCGATGCTCATATACGGCTCCTCTATGTAGTCGGTTTACTTCTTTGGCTTCGCGCCGCCCACCTGGTCGATGGGGGTCACCTGCAGGAAGTCGATGTTGACGCGATTCGGGCGGGTGGCCGCGAACACAATGATGTCGGCAACATCGTCGGCGGTCAGCGACTCAACGCCGTCGTAGACCGCTGCGGCCTTCGTCTCGTCGCCGTCGAAACGCACGAGTGAGAAGTCGGTGTGGACGCGCCCCGGATCGATTTCAGTGACGCGCACGCCATCGACAGCAACCTCTTGACGCAGGACTTCCACCAGGGCGCGCTCAGCGTGCTTGGCGGCGTTGTAGCCGGCACCGCCGGTGTAGACCTGGCGACCGGCAATCGAGCCGACGGTGAGCACAATGCCGCTGGTGGTCTTCAGTGCGGGCAGCAGTGCGCGGGTGACGCGCAGGGTGCCCAGCACGTTGACGTCGTACATCCAGCGCCACTTTTCCTCGACAGCACCTTCGACCGACTCCATGCCCCAGGCGCCACCGGCGTTGTTTACCAACACGTCGACGCGCGGTTCGGCCTTAGCCAGCGCCGCCACATCGTCGTCGGAGGTGACGTCGACTTTGTAGACCGTCGCTTCACCACCGGCAGCGCGGATCTCCTCCGCGACAGCCTCGAGCTTGTCCTCGCGGCGGGCTCCCAGCACAACGCGGTAACCCTCAGCTGCGAACTGCTTGGCAGTGGCTGCACCAATACCGGAAGAAGCACCGGTAACTACAGCTACTTTCTTGCCATTAGTTGAAGTTTCAGATGTCATGAGGGCTCAACTCCTTGCTACATGCGTCTACTGATATCCCCGACTGTAGTCATAGGACACCCTCCTGCGCCGGAGACTCCGTAAGCTTCACACCTGATGTTCCACGTGAAACGTATATAAAACTGTGCAGGAATTTTTCCGATTCACCGCATGCACAGCCGCTAAAACCGCGATACTGGTTGCATGTCTGACCAGCCTCACTTCCCACATCTTCTCTCCCCTCTCGACGTCGGCCCTCTAACTCTGCGCAATCGCATCATCATGGGTTCAATGCACTCCGGTCTGGAAGATCGCACCCGTGATATCCCCAAGCTGGCTGCCTACCTGGGTCGTCGCGCCGAAGGTGGCGTGGGACTCATCGTCACCGGCGGTTATGCTCCCAACATCGAGGGTTGGCTGACTCCGGCCGGTTCGATGATGGCGTCGAAGCGCATGGCGGACAATCACCGCCGCGTTACTGACCTCGTGCACTCCCACGGCAGCCACATCGTGCTGCAGGTGCTACACGCCGGTCGTTACAGCTACAGCCCGCTGGCTCGCTCTGCCAATACCGGCCAGTCACCGATTAGCCCGTTTAAGGCTCACCGCCTCACTGGCTTTGATGTCTCACGCACTATCGGCGCTTATGTCCGCGCCGCGAAGCTCGCGAAACGTGCTGGTTACGACGGCATCGAAGTTATGGGCTCCGAGGGTTACCTGCTCAACCAGTTCCTGGCCGAGCGCACCAACCACCGCTCGGACAACTGGGGTGGCAGCGCCGAGGCTCGCATGCGCCTGCCCATCGAAATTGTCCGCCGCATTCGCGCCGAAGTGGGCGAGGACTTCCTGCTGCAGTACCGCATTTCGCTGCTTGACCTGGTGGAAGACGGCCAGACCTGGTCCGAGACCACTGAACTCGCGCAGCGTCTGGTCGAGGCTGGCGTCGATGTCTTCAACACCGGTATCGGCTGGCACGAAGCACGCGTCCCCACCATCGTTACGTCCGTGCCGCGCGCCGCATTCACGGATCTGACGGGTCGTCTCCGTTCGCTTGTCGACGTCCCGGTCGCAGCCTCCAACCGAATCAATCGCCCTGAGGTTGCGGAGAAGATCCTCGCCGACGGCAATGCGGACCTGATTTCCATGGCCCGCCCACTGCTGGCCGACCCGGACTTCGCCATCAAGGCGGGCGATGGTCGAGCTGACCAGATCAACACCTGTATCGCCTGTAACCAGGCCTGCCTGGACCACACCTTCGCGGCCAAGCGCTCCACCTGTTTGGTCAACCCGAAGGCTGCTTACGAGACCGAGCTGGTATCCGTGCCGGTTGCGAAGGACAAGGCCAAGCGCGTCGCCGTCATCGGCGCTGGTGTGGCCGGACTCGCTTTCGCGGAAGCCGCAGCTCAGCGCGGCCACCACCCGGAGATTTTCGAGGCCGCCGACCAGATTGGTGGCCAGTTCAACCTCGCCGCACAGATTCCGGGCAAGGAGGACTACGGCGAGACGCTGAAGTACTTCTCCCGTCGCCTGGAGGTGCTCGAAGTTCCGGTTCACCTGAACACGCGTGCCGACGTCGACGAGCTCAAGACCAAGTTCGACCACGTGATTGTGGCCACGGGTGTCACCCCGCGTATCCCGGGCATTGACGGTATCGACCACGAGAAGGTCATTCGTTACGACGAGCTGCTCTCGGGTGCGAAGCAGGCCGGTAACAAGGTGGCCGTCATCGGCGCTGGCGGTATCGGTGTGGATGTGTGTGAGTACCTCACCCGCAAGCCGAACCAGACCATCGAGGCCTGGAAGGACGCCTGGGGTGTCGGTGACCCTGCGGAGTTCCGCGCGGGTCTGACCAAACCGGGCACGGTCTCTGGCGCGGCTGAGGAGTTTGAGGTCGAACGCGAGGTGCACCTGCTGCAGCGCAAGACCTCCCGCATCGGTAAGGGCCTGGGCAAGACCACTGGTTGGGTTCACCGTGCGGAGATTAAGAAGGCCGGTGTCAAGCAGTACACCGGCGTCACTTACAACCGTATCGATGACGAGGGCCTGCACATCACCATCGATGAAAAGCCACAGGTCATCGCGGTCGATAACGTGATTGTCTGTACTGGTCAGGTATCCAATCTGGACTGCCTGGGCGGCAAGGATCGCGAGAGCGTCACCGGCGATAACTCCAATGTCACCATCATTGGCGGCGCGGACGTGGCCGCTGAGCTGGACGCAAAGCGTGCCATCCGCCAGGCTGTAGAGGTCGCGCTCGCACTGTAGGCTGCTACGCCTCGTAGCGGTCGGTGTAGGCGCGCTGCTCGAACTCGAAACGTCCCGGGTGAGCCGGGAACTCATCCGGGACACCGATGGCCAGCAACAGCGCTACCGCCACATCGGTGTCACCGGCACCGATTGCTTCCTTGACCTTTTGCTCACTAAAGCCCGTCATCGGGGAGCTAGCCCAGCCAAAGGCGCTGGCAGTGACCATAGCGAAAGAAGCGGCAATCATGGCGTCGCGGATTGCGAACTCGCGGGACAGACCCTTTTCCTCGCGGGCCTCATGGAAGGAGATCATCGAGGCCTCCCGCTCAGCAGCGGCGACTTCGTCCCACAGCCCAGTGGCCTTGTTGGCCTCAACTAGGCGCGGAATACCGCGCTTCCAGCCGGTCGGCTCACCAATAAAGGCAAGTAGCAGCGGCGCATTGGCAACCTGCTTCTGACCACCGGCAGCTTCCACTACCTGCTGGCGCACCTGAGGGTCCTCGATGCGCACGATTGCGCGGGACTGAATGTTAAAGGCACTGGGAGCTTCCAGAGATAGCTCCAGGAGGCGGCGCACGTCAGCGTCGTCAAGCGGTTCGTCAGCATAGACGCGCGTGGCACGACGGTTGCGGATGATGTTCTCAAATTCGGTGGCGAACTGGTCGCGCGGAGAATGCGAAGTCATGCATTAGAGATTAGCGGGTGGCCAGCCTTCGAGTTCGAGCAGCCAGCGCTTCATTTCACGGCCTCCGGCATAAGATCCGAAAGACCCCGCTCCCCCACTGGCGGGAACCACGCGGTGACAGGGAATCAGAATACCCAGCGGATTGGTGGCACAGGCCGAACCGGCAGCTCTGGCGGCACGGGGTGAGCCGGCCATCTCGGCAAGCTCACCGTAAGTTACGACCTGGCCATACGGCACGTCGCGCAGTGCAGTCAGCGCACGAGCGCGGAAAGAATCCTGGGTGAATATGTCGCAGTCCAGCGGCAGCGCAAACTCACGGCGCTGCCCGGCAAAGTACTCGCGGAACTGCTGCGCCGCCAGTTCCGCCACCGCCTGCGCTTCGGGGTCGGCAGCGCTGGGGTCGTCGTCAAGCACGGGGCCTAAGAGATTGACTTCGACGACCCCGCGAGCGGAGGTGGCGATTCCAAGCGCGCCGAAAGGCATTTCTACCTGGGCAATCGCCATAAAACCTCCTACTTAGCCCTTGTTGGCCTGGAACCAGGCCAACAGCTCGTCCCACTCCTTCTCGTGACCGGAGCGGAAGTAACCACCATAGCCCACGCCCTTGCCACCAGCCGGCTGAGCCTGGCGCTTTTCAATCTTTTCCGCAGAGCTCATCACATTGGTGATTAGGTCTGCCGAGGACTCCTCAGTCCAGTAATCATCCGGAACGCGGATGGACAGGAACGGCTGCGGAGCCTTGGAGAAGCGATTAGCGAAGTCGAACTCGGAATCGTCGAAGAAGTAGCCTTCCTTGCGAGCCCAGCGAGCCCACTGACGCATGACACCGTTCGGCGGCTCAACAGCCAGGCGCCACGCCGACGCCGGAATGTGGCCAGTGATGAAACCGCTAATCGGGCCGAGAATGTTGAAGATGAAGAATGCGCGGACCTTGCCCGCCACGGACGGCACCTTGGAAATACGCATACCGCGGCAGTTGATCAACGCCGCTGCGTCATAGGTGCCCTCGGAGCCGGCGTAGACGATGCCGTGACCGCCAACCGCGTGGCCGACAGCAAAGTGCGGTACGTCCGGGTAGGTCTCCTTGGCCCACTCGATTACACCCGGAGTATCCTTGGTGATCCAGTCCGACATCCGGATGTCTTCGTTGTTCTGGTCAGTCTTCAGAGCGGACTGGCCAATTCCGCGGTAGTCATAGGTGATAACGCCATAGCCCTTTTCTGCCACGGTCTCAGCGAAACGGTGGTAGAAACCCTGCGGCACACCAGTACCGGAGTGAACGGTGATGATGCCGTTGGAAATGTTCTCTGGGTTCTCCTTCGGGCGGAACATAGTTCCGCGCAGCAGGACGCGGTCATTAGCCGGAATAATGATGTCCTGCCGAGGGCACGGCTCCGGCAACTTCGGGCTCTTCGCGGAAAAACGGCTATTCCCAGTGGAAGTGGTTGAGGCTTCGGAGGTCATTTATGCAGTTCCTTCGAGTGGACTTAAACAGTGCATGATTTTGTATGCACAATCTTAAAGTGTAAGTCTCATCACTTTCAGCGCTTTCGTGGAATTTGCCTCACGCGCGTTACAACTGCACATCCCCATAGGCGCGTTCGTCCTCAATTGGCTCCAGGTGCGAGGAGATATGCACACCTGGGAAGCGTTCCCGCAGCTCATCTTCCATCGCGCTAAGCACATCGTGGCCATGCTCTACGCTCCACGCGCCCGGCACCAACACATGGAACTCGATGAACTGCTGATGCCCCGACACTCGAGTGCGGATTTCGTGGACGTCGATGCCGCGACTCCGGTCGCGGTGCGAGGCCAAAATCTCATCTACCGCCACGCGGTCGTCGCCCTCCATGGCCTTGTCCATCAGGCCGTTACCGGAATCGCGCAGCAGCTTGTAGCCAGCGACCAGGATGTTTACAGCCACGGCCAGCGCGATAATCGGGTCGAGCCACCACAGGCCGGTAGCCCACACCAGCGCCACACCTACAAGCACACCAGCGGAGGTCCACACGTCGGTCATAAGATGCTTGCCGTCGGCGGCAAGCGCCACGGAGTTATGCTGGCGCCCGGCCTTAAGCAGAACCAGCGCCACCACACCATTGATCACCGAGGCAATTACGGTCACGATGAGGCCTAGGCCAATCTGCTCAATCGGCTGCGGGTTCACCAACCGCTCGATAGAGACATAAATAATGGCCGCCGCCGCCACGAAAATCATGGCACCTTCCAGCCCGGCCGAGAAGTACTCCGCTTTAGAATGGCCGAACTCATGGTCGCGGTCTGCGGGGCGCGCGATAACCTTGAGCACAATAATTGCGACAATTGCCGCAACCAGATTGACAATCGACTCCGTCGCGTCGGAAAGCAGGCCCACCGATCCGGTCAGAGTGTAGCCCCAAAACTTCAGCGCGATGGTGACGACCGCCGCCCCCACTGAAAGCCAACCAAAACGAGATAAATCCTGCATATGCAGGAACTTTACCCGCCTCCCCGGAGTCACTACCAGTTCTATGAGCACCTCTTTCCAGTTCAATTTGCAGAACATTTCTGCAGGCCTACCGTTCGCGTCGCAGCTCGCCTCGCTTGCCGACGCCGTGCGCGACCACGACGTGGTGGTTCAGGCCCCACCGGGCACCGGCAAGACCACGCTGGTTCCACCTGCGGTGGCCAACACTCTGGGCGGCCGCATTGTGGTCACGGCTCCCCGGCGCGTGGCGGTGCGCTCGGCAGCGCGTCGGTTGGCGCAGCTGTCGGGTACGAAGCTCGGTGAGGAAGTCGGCTACTCGGTGCGCGGCGACTCCCGCACCTCCCGCGCCACCCGCGTGGAGTTTGTCACTCCCGGCGTGCTGTTGCGCCGACTGCTGCGCGACGGCGACGTAGATGCCAGCGCGGTGCTCATCGACGAGATACACGAACGCGGCTTGGACACGGACCTGGTGTTGGCAATGGTGCGCGACTTGCGGGATATCCGCGATGACCTGCGCCTTGTCGCTATGTCAGCAACGGTGGACGCGCCGAAGTTCGCGGCCTTGCTCGGCGGCTCCACCCCGGCTCCCATTGTGGCGGCGGAGGCGGAAATCTTCCCGCTGGACATCCGCTACGCGCCTTTTCCGCAGCGGCTGGATGCACGCGGTGTGACCGACGACTTCCTACAGCACGTTGCCGCACAGGCCAGCACACTCACGGAGGAAGCCGCCGGTGATGTGCTGGTTTTCCTCCCCGGCATCCGCGAGGTGGAACGCTGCGCGGGCTATATTGCGGACTCCTCGGAGGTGGCGGTGCTGACGCTGCACGGCCAGCAGAGCTCCGAGGAGCAGGACCGCGTGTTTCGTCGACAAGCGGACGGTAGACGCGTGATTGTGTCCACCGCGATTGCGGAATCATCCGTGACCGTGCCGGGCGTGCGTGCCGTCGTCGACGCCTGCCTCGCGCGCGGACCGCGGCTCGACATCGCGCGTGGCTTCTCCGGGCTGGTCACCAGCTCGTGTGCGCAGTCCTCGGCGAACCAGCGCGCAGGCCGAGCGGGACGTGAGGGCCCGGGCATCGTGGTGCGCTGCGTCTCCCAGTCGGAATTCGCGTCCTTTCCCGCTTGGCCTGCGCCGGAAATCGAGGTCGCCGACCTGACCCAAGCACTCCTCGACGCCGCCGCGTGGGGCACGCCGGGGATGCAGGGACTGAAGCTTCTCGACGCCCCACCACCCCACCACGCGGAGGCTGCAAACCACATTCTCGCTGGCCTGGGCGCTGTTGATGAGGCCGGCAGCATCACGGAGCTCGGTCGCACCCTGGCCACCCTGCCGGTGCATCCGCGTATGGGACGTGCGCTACTGACCGCCACGGCCATGATGCCGCAGCACACCGACGCGATCGCACGCACGGTGGAAAAACTCACCGACGCCCGCGGCTTGGCCAAGCAGGTGCGCCGCATTGAGCTAGAAACTGAAACACCCGCCAACCTGCTGCCCTCGGACATCCCCGCGCTGGTCACCGCCTTGGCCTGGCCGGATTTCATCGGGCGCCGCCGCAGTGCGAACTCCGACGAATACCTCTTCACCGGCGGCACCGCAGCGGAACTCGCCCGCGGTTCTGACCTGCGCGGCCAAGAGTGGATCGCGGCCGCCGATATCTCGAGACTCTCCCACGGCCGCGCGTTGATACGCACCGGCGAGGCAATCGACCTGGAAATCGCCATGCTCGCCGCCGGCCACCTCGCCCACACGGAGACCACGGCGCGCGTCGAACAGGGCCGGGTTCGCGCCCGCGAGCGCGACCTGCTCGGCGCCATCGAACTGTCCTCCCGCCAGGTCTCCCCGACGCCCGAGCAGTGCATCGCCGCCAACTCCGCCTGGCTTGCCGACGCGCTTGCCGACGCCTCCCCCAACCTCGACCGCGACACCGAACAGCTCCGCCGCCGCATGGCCTTTCTCTACACTCATCGCGGTTCCCCATGGCCGGATGTCTCCCCCGCAGGGCTAGCGGCCCAGGCCGAGCTCCTCTTTGCTGGCGAGCTGGACCGTCCGACCCCGCCGACTTTGGATGCCGAGCACCTCCGCCGCCTGCTGCCCTGGCCGGAGGCCACGGACTTCGACCGGCTGGTGCCCGAACGCCTGGAGGTCCCATCCGGTTCGAAGATTCGCCTGGAGTACCCGGAGGACCCCACGGACGAAGAGGCGCAGATTGTCCTGGCTGTGAAGTTGCAGGAGTGCTTTGGCCTGGCGGAGACCCCGCAGGTATTGGAAAAGCCGGTGACAATGCATCTGCTGTCACCGGCTCAGCGACCCCTCGCGGTCACTGGAGACTTGGAAAGTTTCTGGAATGGCGCCTACGCACAGGTTCGCTCCGAGATGCGGGGCCGTTACCCCAAGCACCCGTGGCCGGAGAACCCGTGGGAGGAGCAGGCTACTGCGAGAACGAAGCGTCGTCGTTAAGCAAGCCCGTCGTTAAGCAAGCCCGTCGTTAAGCAACTGCCTGCGACCGAACACGACTTGGATTGCAACAAAGATAGATCGCGTAGCCCAGGCAGGTGAAGAAGAGCACGCCGCCCATGACTCCCTGCATGTTGCCGTAGAACCACTGCCCCACGCTCGCGGCGTGACCGAAGTCATTGCCAACGAAGACCTTGTACGGCGCCCACCAGTTGGCAATCATAAACAGGGCGCCGACAATAATGTGCCCGATCTCGCGGACGAAGAGCACCAGCGGCACGAAGACCATGACGATCGACCAGTGGTGGCTGACCGCGTATGGCCCGGCGAAGCTGACCGCCAGCGCAACGAAACCAAGGGCTGCGACATCATAGCCATTGCGGTGGTAGATCCACGCCACGAAAGCAGCGGCGATGGCACCGATGAGGAAGAAACCGTAGATGCCAATATCAAGCGCGGTGCCCTCCACCCCGGCGCGGGCCAGCAGACCGCTGAACGCCTGGTTGGCCTCATAGGCCGGGGCGCCACCGCGGTTGCCGGCGAAGAACTCATCGGTCCAGAAGTAGATGGACTCTTTAAAACGCACCGCGAAACCAATGGCGACGGTCACCAGGAACCAGCAGAAGCTCTTGGCCACGGCCGCAAAGTCACGGCGCATGAGGAACACCAGCGCATATGCCGCGGGGGTGATCTTAATGCCCGCCGCGATACCCACGCCCAGTCCACGCAGTTTCTTGGGCAAAAAGCCCAGCACATCGGAGACCACCAGCAGCGCGAGGAAGACGTTGATCTGCCCGAAGAGCACGTTGGCGCGCAGTGGGTCGAGCAGCATCACAACACCGAGCACGCAGGTAGCCATCAGCTTCGGACGCTCAGAGCCGAGACGCGTGAAGACCATCCACAGCATTGCCCACACCGCCGCCAACGTGGCGAACGTCCAGATGATTTGCAGGGTGACCGGCCCCGCCCAGGTCAGCGGGTAAAACAGTAGCGCCGCAAACGGTGGGTAGATGAAGCGGAAACCCGATCTGGTGGGAAACTCTGGTGAGTAGAGGTCCTGGTCTCGTCGTAGTGCCCAGCCGGCGTCTTGGAAGACCTCGAGGTCCATCATGTAGGCAGTTGCCGCGCGATAGATGAAGTCGATGACAACGACCAGCGACACCAGCCCAAATACAATTGCCAAGATCCGTCTCTGCATGACGGAAAGCGTCGAGAGTCTGTCCATGAGCATGATTCGACACTACCGCACAGTTCTTCCTACTCAGGCCTTAGAGTGGGAGGTATGTTCGTGGAAAACTATCGCAAGGTTCGCTCCGAGATCGACGACGCTTGCCGACGAGCCGGGCGCCAGCCCTCCGAGGTCCGCCTGCTGCCCGTCAGCAAGACTGTGCCTGTCGACGCCCTGGTGGAATCCTGGCCGGAGCTTGCAGCAGCCGGTTGCGCTGGCCTGGCGGAAAACCGCGTCCAGGAAGCGGTGGCCAAGACGGAGGCATTCCGGGATGCCTTCGGCGACAAGGCACCACATATGGCCATCATTGGTCCACTGCAGACGAATAAGGCCGGCCACTTGGTCAGTTGTGCCGATGAGTTTCAGGCTCTGGACCGCCCGAAGGTGGCCGGGGCGCTACAGCGTCGCTTGGCCGATTCCGAACGCACACTTGATGTGCTGATTCAGGTCAATGCCTCCCGCGAGCCGCAGAAGTCGGGTCTGGCGCCGAGCCACGCGGCTGAGTTTGTCCGCATGTTTGGCCCCGATGGCGAATACCCGAACCTGCGTCTGCGCGGGTTTATGACCATCGCAGCCCAGAATGATCCGAATGTGCGCGAGACCTTCGCGGAGCTGCGAGAGTTGCGGGACAGTCTGCTCGGGGATTTGCCAGAGGGTGTCAGCCTCGACGAACTGTCAATGGGTATGTCCGGCGACTACCACGAAGCCATCGCCGAGGGGGCGACCACCGTGCGTGTGGGACGCGCTATCTTCGGGGAACGCTCGTATCAGAAATAAAGGTTGCGAAATAGAGGTAATCTCATTGCCATGAGTTCTGATGTCTCCCCGTGCTCCCGTCGTCGTTTCCTCCTGGGAACTGCCGCCACTGCAGCTGGCGCACTCGTAGCCGCTTGTGCACCGAAGTCTGAAGTTGAGAAGGTTGACGCTGCCGACATTCCGGTTGGCGGCGGTGTGGTGATCGGTAATTACGTCGTCACGCAGCCAGAGGAGGGCAAGTTCGCCGCTTTCTCCAGTTCGTGCCCGCACCAGAACGGTCGTATTTCTGAGGTCAGCAATGGTGTGATGATTTGCCCGAACCACAACTCACAGTTTGATATTGCTACTGGTGAGGTCGTTGCTGGCCCCTCGCGTAAGCCCGCTGGTCAGGCTCCGCTGTCGGCCGAAGGCACTGAGCTGATTGTGGGCCAGAAGTAGGTTCTGGAAGCAGACTAGTGGTCGGTGGGTTCAAGGCCTAGAAAATCTACGCCAGCCGGCGCCAGCTGGAATCGCAGCGGACGACGACTCGTCGGCGTTGCCAATCCTTGAGCCTCTAACTCGCCGAGATACTTTCGCGCTGTCCGCTTTTCTTTACCAATAGTGTCGGCGACGTGTTCGAGCTTGATTCCATAGTCAGGACCGAACAACCGAACCTGTGCCAGGACAAACAACGTGTCAATTTCATTGCCTGTCAGTGACACAGACAGTGCCTGCTCGGGCGAGTTGGTTAGCTCGGCTATCCGCTGTTCAAGCTTTTCGCACTGATGCGACTTCATTTGCAGCTCTTCCAATAGATACTGCTGTGCATTCAGAATGACATCAGCCATTATCTCGACGAAGAATGTGACTTCGCCCCGGTTCATCGGGTCTTCCGTAGTGGTAAAAGCCTTGTAATACTTCGCCTTATCCTCAGCGAGTTGGCGGGAAATAGTCAGCGCTGTGGTGGTTGAGAGCGTCTCCTGCAATGCCACTGACAGTAGAAAACGCCCCATCCGACCATTGCCGTCGTAAAACGGGTGAACGAACTCGAACATGAAATGGCTTGCCAGGATTCGAATAAGCCGATTTTCCTCTGAGGAATTCACCGTTGCCAGGAACTCACTGAGAAGTTGGTGAATGGCAGCTTCACTTTCAACACCGCGGTGAACCTGTCGTTGCCCATCGGTAATTGTGACCGTTGATGCTCTAAAGAGTTCACCGTCTAACTCATCCTCACTGGCAATTTCATCGCCGAGAAGTTGATCGTATTGCTGCCGGATTCCTGTAAGCGTTGTCGGAAACTCAATCTGCTCATCGTTTGCCAGCCGGAAATAGAGCTGACTGAACTCATGAAAGCGCTTACGCTGGGTTCCCGAAGTGTTGTCCAACGCTTCGGCGACTTCTCTCCGCGTGGAGTGGATTCCCTCAATCTCATTGGTGGCTACCACCTCGGCCAGGAGCAGATTGAAGAGATAGTGCGTCCGCGCAGCACCCGGCAGGCGATTCCACACCTGTAAGATCTGCAGCTCTAGAGACAGAATCTTTTCAACCTTGGCTGCGAGATCGCTTGTAATGCAGCAAAAAAGTGGCCACTGCCCCAGCGGAAAGTGCCACTGAATCGTCGACGGGGAGTCTTTGCGTGACTGGTATTCGCTCTCCACTGTCTGCTCCGCTTCATTCGCAGACATATGGAAGATTCTCTTAAGCGGATAGTGCTTCACGACGAGTCTCCCCTTCTCTTTCCAATGCTTTTTACTTGGCGCTTTTACATATAGTGCCCCAAAAACGAACCCTTAATGTAAAAAATCGCCGTTTTTTACATTAAGGGTTCGTTTCGTGGTGCCTAAATGCGCTTTGCGGCCGATAATGCCCTACCGCATTGCCCCCTATCGCCGCGGCTTCAACCCCGCCACAGCACACGCACCAGCAATGAAGGACAGCACCACCAGCCACGGAATCAGCCCTGCCCACTCAAAGCGGCTGAAGACCATGCCGGATACCCAGCCGACAATGGACGAACCCGCGTAGTAGCTGAACAGGTACATGGATGATGCCTCGGCGCGGTCGCGCTGCGCCACCAGCCCCACACCGGACGAGGACAGCGAGTGCGCCACGAAGAACGATGCCGTGAAAATTAGCACGCCCACAATCAGTGCGGGCAGCCACGGCAGCAGCGCCAGCCCCAGGCCCACGCAGGCGGCCAGAGTCGCAATGGCGATGAGGCGACGGCGGCTCACCGTCTTCGCCCACACGCCCGCGCGTGCCGACGACCACGTGCCCGACAGGTAGAGAATAAATACGAACCCTGCCAGTGCCGGGGAGAGTCCGAACTTATCGCCCAGTCGGAAGCCCAGGTAGTTGTACAGGGAGACAAATGACCCCATAAACAGGAACGCCAGGGCGCACAGCGCGAGAATACGCGGGTCACGCAAGTGACGGGCAATGGCCTGCCCCTCCCCCGCAAACGACAGCTGTTTCGGCGTAAACCTGCGCTGTTGCGGCAGGAAGTACCAGGTCAGAACGGCGAAGATGAACGCCACCGTCGCCGAGACCGCAATCGCCATCCGCCAAGAGGCGAACTCCAACACAATGGACGGAATGATACGGCCGAGCAGGCCACCGACTGTCGTGCCCGAGATATACAGCCCCATCACGCGACTGACGTGGTCGGCGTGGACTTCCTCACTGACATAGGCCATGGCCACTGCGGGAACACCAGCAATGACAATGCCCTGCAGCAGGCGCAGCGCAATCATCGAGCCGATGCCCGGCGCGATTGACACCACGAGCCCCAGTAGCGTTGCCACAAATGCGCTGATGACGATCACGCGTCTGCGTCCAAAGCGTTCCGACAAAATGGACACCGGGATAATCGCACAGGCCAAGCCACCGGTGGTGGCGGATACCGTCAGTGCGGCAGTGGCTGGGTCGACCGATAGCTCGTCGGAAAGCGTGGGCAGCAGCGCCTGCGTTGCGTAGAGCGCTTGGAACGATGCCAGGCCGGCGAAAAGCACAGCAATAAGCGCACGGCGGAATCCGGGATCTTCTGGCCGTAGTCCTTCGATCTGTTCGGGGTTTTCGTTAGCGCTAGTCACTTGTCCTACGTTAGCCCTCCCACCAAACCCATCGCTGAATACACGGATCTAGAAAAACCTTTTTAATTCGCCCGCAGTATCGCTTTCGTTTTATTAGTTTCGTAGGCATGACTACTTCTTCCGCACAGCCGCAAAGTCGCAATCACGACCGCGAGTACGACATCGTCGTCTACGGCGCCACGGGTTTCGTGGGCCGCTTGATTGTGGACTATCTGGCTAAACACGCCGGTCAGACGAAGGTGGCGCTCGCGGGTAGGAATGCGCAGAAGCTTGCCGACGTCGCGGAGAACGCAGGCGTATCGGACTGGCCGGTCATCGTTGCGGATGCCGCCGACCAACAGGCGGTGGCTCGGCTTGCGGCCAGCACGAAGGTGGTGTTGACCGTGGTGGGGCCGTACGCGAAGTACGGTCGCACCCTGGTGGCCGAGTGTGCCAAGGCCGGTACTCACTACGTCGACCTGTGTGGCGAAGTGCTGTTCGTCCACGACTCCATTGCAAACAACCACGAGGTGGCGCAGCAGACCGGAGCGAAGATTGTCCACTCCTGTGGCTTCGACTCAATTCCCTCCGATGTCGCTGTCCGCGAGCTCCACGAGGCGGCCCACACCAAGCTCGGTGAGACAACCCTGCTGTTCAAGCATGTCAAGGGTGGTGTCTCCGGCGGCACTATCGATTCGGTCCGCGTTCAGATTGAACAGGCCAAGAAGGATCCCAAGCTGCGTCGCATCATCGCCGATCAGTACGCGCTGGCTGAGCCGGGCCCCGACCAGGGTAAGTTCGGCGTCGACCTGCGTCCGGCGCGCTTCCGCCGCCACTGGCGAGCCCCCTTCTTCATGTCGCCTTTCAACACCCGCATTGTTCAACGCTCGGCGATGCTGGCGGATTACGGTGATTCCTTCCGCTACCGCGAGCTACTCAATGTCGGCCGCGGTCCGAAGGCTTTCGTGCGCGCACAGGCTTTCGCGGCTGTCTGCAGGTTGGCGCTGGCGGCGATGGCATTTGGGCCGACGGCCAAGCTCATTGATAAAAAACTACCGAAGCCGGGCGAGGGCCCGAGCGCTGAAGCACAGGCCGAGGGCCGCTTCACCATCGAGGCCTACACGGTCGACACCTCCGGTATTCACTGGCGGTCCAAGGTGTCTCTCGAGGAAGACCCCGGGTACGCAGGCACCGCGATTATGATTTCCAGCGCCGCCCTCGCGCTCGTCCACGACGATCTGCCGGGCACCACCGGCGTGCTCACTCCTACCGTCGCGCTTGGCGACGCCCTGTCCCGCCGTCTCCGCGCTGGCGGCATGACCATTGAGGCGGTGCAGGCTCGATGATTGGTGGCCTGACCGGTGCTTTTGCGAATCTCACCCGCGGACCGAAGCTGCCGAGTGTAGGTGGTGGCCGTGCGTTAGTGACCGGCGCTTCCTCCGGCATCGGCTGGGCATGCGCGGAGGCACTGGTCAAGGCCGGTTTCGAGGTCGTTGGCACGTCCCGCAGAGGCGCCGATGCGCCGCACCCCGAGGGCGTGCAGATGGTGGCGCTCGACATGTCCAGCGCTGACGATATCGCCGCTGTGGTCGCTCACGGGCCTTACGACGTCGTCGTCGCCAACGCCGGTGAGAGCCAGTCGGGCGCTTTCGAGGAGCTACCCCGCGAGGCGCTTGAGCGTCTCTTCCAAGTCAATGTTCTGGGGCAGGTGGAGCTGTTACAACAGCTGCTGCCCGGCATGCGTGAGGCCGGTCGTGGACGAATTGTGCTGGTGGGCTCGATGCTCGGCGGGTTACCGCTGTCCTACCGTTCTTCCTATGTGGCGACGAAGGCCGCTATCCGCGGCTTTGGACTCTCGCTGCGCGGTGAAGTCGCGCAGTTCGGTATTGGGGTGACGGTTGTCGAACCGGGCGCCATCAACACGGGGATTTCCTCACGTCGGACGACGTATAGCGATGAGGGTTCCGTTTACGCTGCTGATGTCCACCGCATGCTGACAAAGTTGAATGCCAATGAGGAACGTGGCATTCCCGCTTCTGAGATTGCTGAGGTGGTTATGCACGAGGTGGCCGCCGAGCGACCCTTGGCCCTGGTGGCGCGGGGGTCGTCGGCAAGCGTGGCGGTGCCCTTGATGCGCCGAATTCCGATGCAGGCGATGCTTTCCATCATGCGCCGGGTGCACGGGCTGCGGTGAGTTAATCGGCGTGCTATTCAGCGATGGCGCGCACCTCGACGGCCTGCGCACACGCCTCCGCGGCTTCGTGGGCTAGGTTGATGGCCTCTTGCTCATCTGCGACTTGGACAATCCAAAAAGCCGACGGGAACGTCATCGCGTTGTAATACGGCAAATCGCTATGTGAACCATCCGGCAGCACCGTCATGGCATCCTCTGGCGGAACCAGCCCGCCGGACATAACCCAGTGACCTTCGTCCTGGAGCTTCTGATTGAAGCGTCCGATCCGTTCAAAGGCAGCGTGCATTTCCTCATCAGAGTCATACGCGTTGATATCTCTGCGGCCATGGACCGTGAAAAAGTACTGCACACCAAGCTCCTGAGTTTCGTTTTGCTAAGTGTAACAGATTCGGCGTGGTTGGAACCGGGATGTTTTGGGGAATTTTGGCTTTGGTTGCTGTTTACCCCCTTGACCGGGGTGGTACTACAGGTAGTACTATCAAAGGTGTGGGGGACAAAATAGAAAAAATTCTTACATCTATGCGCGCTTCAAACGCCAACGTTTCTTACCAAGATCTGAAGAAGGTCTGCGACTTTTACTTCGAACGACGCCCTTCGCGCGGGGGCGATCATGAAACATACAAAACACCGTGGCGCGGCGACCCTCGAGTCAACATTCAAAACCGAAATGGGAAAGCAAAGCCCTACCAGGTCAATCAAGTACTAGCCGCCGTCGACAAACTGCTACTCGAAGGAAAATAACAATGTCTTATCCTGCTGAAAAGTACACCTACCAGGTTTTCTGGTCAGAACCTGATCAAGAATATGTGGCGACGGTACTGGAGTTCCCTTCACTGTCGTGGGTAGCTGAAAACTCGTCGGAAGCGGAACAAAAACTTCGAGACCTCGTTACTGAGGTTCTTATGGATATGGAAGCCTCCGATGAAGCAGTCCCAGAGCCCTTCGGTCACCGTTCCTACTCGGGGCGATTCAACGTCCGAATCCCCAGTTCACTGCACCGGAAACTGGCAATGGCAGCTGCCCGCGAAGGAGTCTCGCTCAATGCTTACGTAGCGCAGACACTCGCAGGCGCTGCATAGGTTTTGATTGGGCGTTTTGCGGGCAGAGCCTAGTTTTGTTCTTTCGCCAATTCCTGTTTCGCAGTAGCGGCTCGCTGTGCCCTGATCTCCGCTACCTGCTGCTTGCGGGTATTGAACCCCATGCGCCACGGGGCAGCTAGGCCTGACTCGGGGGCTTGTGGGTTATCGCGCCAAGATTTGCCCTCGTTGTAGGCCTGCGCGCCCTCACGGTATGCGGCGGACTGCTCGGCAAAGGTTGGGTACGGCTGTTCAGCAGCCTGCCTGTCCTGCGCACCGACAGCTTTCATTTTCGCGCGCAGTTCCTTGATTTTGTCCTGAATCTTGTTGTTGTAGCGTTTCCGCTGCTCTGCAATATCGACGAGTGCCTGCTGCTCGGTGATGGGGTCGAACGAGTCTTGGCCTGCCCTGTCGTAGGCTTCCTTAGCGCGCGGGGTGCGCTCCCAATCACGCAAAGACGGGTTATAAACGCACCAATCTTCCTGGCCGTCGTCTTTGTAGATACTGCCGTTGTGATCCCA
>NZ_ABZU01000007.1 GCF_000173655.1 Corynebacterium amycolatum SK46
AATAATGGTCAAGAACAAGACACGACAGCCCGCAGAGTGGATTGCTTGGGTGGCGGCCGCATTCGGGTGGTTGTGCTCGGCGTTTGTGTGGTCATCTGGTGGCCCTGAACAACGAGTGGTCAGCATCGTATCTACGGTGATGGTAGTGATAGCGACGATAACGGTCGCAGCTATCGCAGTAACGAGGAAGAGCTCGGCGTTAGGCGTACTTGCACTAGTTACCTTGCTTTCGCCCTTACTCATCCTTTTTGCATCGTTTGCTAGCTGGTGATTAAGGCGCATATCTTACGGGCGCGACTGCCTGGGAAGTCGTTAAAAATGGCATACGCAGCAATCTGCCACTGCATCAAGGGCATTCCGTACAAAAACCGTGGTCAATTTCCATTCTCCTGGGCAAACGGTGCTACAATCGCCGGAGTTGGTTGACCACGACCGAAAGGTGGGGCGGATATAGCCCTGGTGTCATTTTTATCGACACCCCGTCAGCATTTGCCTCAACAACCGGTAAGTGCGGTACGGTCTCCAATCGTTAAGCACGGTGTCCTTGCCTGCCTTCGGCGGACGCGAGGCTCGTGCTAGTAAATAAGAAGCTAACCAATCTATTTTTACGGAGGAACACGTGGCCCTTCCGCAGTTGACCCCGGAGCAGCGTGCAGCAGCACTCGAGAAGGCAGCTCAGGCCCGCAAGGTACGCGCAGAGCTCAAGGACAAGCTGAAGCGTGGCGCTACCGACCTGCCAGAGGTTCTCAAGCAGGCTGACGAGAACGAGATCATCGGCAAGATGAAGGTCTCCGCTCTGCTCGAAGCTCTGCCGAAGGTCGGCAAGGTCAAGGCACAGGACATCATGAATGACCTGGAAATTGCACAGACCCGTCGTCTGCGTGGCCTGGGTGACCGTCAGCGTCGCGCTCTGCTGGAGCGCTTCGGCTACGCAGTGGAGGACTAGTCGCCGTGGCCGGGAATGAAAACGGTCAGTTGGTAGTCCTCGCCGGCCCCGCCGGTGTAGGAAAATCCACTGTTGTCAGTCGGCTCCGTGCCGAGGTTCCCGGACTGTACTTCAGCGTTTCCATGACCACCCGCGCCGCACGGCCGGGTGAGGTCGATGGCCGCGACTATTTCTTCGTGACCCCGGAGAAGTTCCAACAGCATATTGATGCAGGAGAGATGCTCGAGTGGGCTGAGATCCACGGTGGTCTGCAGCGTTCTGGTACGCCGCGTGGCCCGGTGGATAAAGCTCTCGCCGAGGGCCGTCCAGTGCTCGTTGAGGTGGATCTGGCGGGTGCCCGTTCCATCCGTAAGGTAGCGCCGGATGCTCACCTGCTGTTCTTGGCCCCGCCAAGCTGGGAGATTCTCGTCAGCAGGCTCACTGGTCGTGGCACGGAAACCGAGGCGCAAGTCAAGCGTCGCCTGGAAACCGCGCGAGTCGAAATGGACGCTCAGCACGAATTCGATGAGGTTGTTGTCAACGACAATGTCGATGATGCTGTGGCAGCCATCGCTCGGGCGCTGACTACTGGCAAGTAACAGGGCGACTCCACATCATAGATAGTAGAAACCGTTTTCAAGCAATGGTGTTTCTATTGCTACGACGGTTTTTATTGTCACCCCAGTAACTCACGTTCTATTGAGGAAAGATTTCTCGTGACCCAGGAAAATACCGCCACCGAGGCAGTGTTCGACCCGCCAATTGGTATTACCAATCCGCCGATCGACGAGCTGCTTGGTAAGGCTTCTTCGAAGTACGCGCTGGCTATCTTCGCCGCCAAGCGCGCACGTCAGATTAATGACTACTACCAGCAGATTGACGAAGGCATGCTGGAGTACGTTGGCCCGCTGGTTACTCCGGGGGTCGCTGAGAAGCCTCTGTCCATCGCTCTTCGTGAAATCAACGCTGGTCTGCTGGACCACACTGAGGGTTAGAGCATTTCCTTAAGGGGAGATATCTGTATGCATACCGCCGGTAATGCTGACGTATCCGAATGTTTAAAGGTTGTCGTCGGGGTTGCCGGCGGCATTGCTGCATATAAGGCCGCACACGTTGTTCGTGGCTTCAAGGAACTCGGTCACGATGTTCGCGTCGTTCCCACTGAGTCCGCATTGAACTTTGTAGGTGCAGCTACTTTCGAGGCACTGTCGGGGAACCCGGTGTCGACTACGGTTTTTGACGCAGTCGACGAAGTACAGCACGTTCGAGTGGGCCAGGAGGCCGATCTCGTCGTCGTAGTTCCCGCGACTGCCGACTTTATGGCGCGTGCCGCACACGGGCGTGCCGACGACCTGCTCACCGCGACTTTACTTGTAGCGACCTGCCCGGTGGTTCTGGCCCCTGCCATGCACACCGAGATGTGGAACCATCCAGCTACCCGCGAGAACGTCGAAACGCTGCGACGCCACGGCACGATTGTGCTCGACCCGGCACATGGCCGACTGACCGGCAAGGACACAGGTCCAGGCCGTCTGCCCGAGCCGGAGCAGATTGTCTCGCTGGCATTGGCTGCCGTCGAGAATCCACGCCACTTCCGCCGAGACTTCGAGGGCGTCCGCTTCATGATTACTGCCGGCGGCACCCGCGAGGCCATCGATCCTGTTCGCTTTATCGGCAACCACTCTTCTGGCCGCCAGGGGTATGCACTCGCTGAAATGGCCGCTCAGCGTGGTGCCCAAGTCACTGTGGTCGCAGGTCACACAGATCAGCTGGCGACCCCGTTGGGCGCTACCGTTGTCAAGGTTGACTCCACGTTGGAAATGGCCGAGGCGACCTATGAACATGCCAAGTTAGCCGATGTCTGCATTTTTGCTGCTGCCGTCGCAGACTTCCGTCCAGCATCCGCCGCTGGGTCCAAGATGAAAAAGGGCGTCGCAGATGATGCTTTAAGCAATATCCAACTCGTGGAGAACCCGGATATTCTGGCTACCACTGTGCAGCGTCGTCAAGCGGGAGAGATTCCGGCGACCACGACGATGGTGGGTTTTGCAGCTGAAACCGGTGACGAGACGACGACACCGCTCGAGCTTGCGAAGCAGAAAATTGTGCGCAAAGGCTGCGATTTGCTGATGTGTAACGACGTCTCGGGTGGGCAAACTTTCGGTGCGACGGACAACGTCGGATGGTTGCTGTCTCTCGATGGCGAGCAGTGGGACGTGCCGCGGGGCTCAAAATTCTCGGTGGCCGGTTCGATTTTGGACGCAGTTTCCGAGCTGCGACAGGAACCTCAGCCAGCGGAGTAGCCGATGCCTACTACGGCAACTGAACCGCTTGGTCTATAATTATCGAATCAAACGAAAGCCCACGCCGCAGCGACACCGCAGGGGTGGGGAAATGATCTAGAAGAAAGTTGTACTGCTCGTGGCCTCTAATCTTCGGCTGTTTTCCAGTGAATCCGTTACCGAGGGGCACCCAGATAAGATTTGCGACTCGATTTCGGACTCCATCCTCGACGCTATGCTCGCGCAGGATTCTGCATCGATGGTCGCCGTTGAGACTGTGGTGACTACCGGTTTAGTCCATGTTGTTGGCGAGGTTCGTACGAAAAGCTACGTTGACATCCCCGGTATTGTCCGGAGTCGACTGAAGGAAATCGGTTTCGATTCTTCTGAAAAAGGCTTTGACGGCAAGACCTGTGGCGTGTCCATTTCGATTGGTGAGCAGTCCTCAGACATCCACGACGGTGTGCACACTTCTCTGGAAGCACGCAGCTCTGACGGCGAAGTCGAAGCAGAAGATCTCAAGGGCGCTGGCGACCAGGGGCTGATGTTCGGCTACGCTACCAACGAAACTCCGGAGTACATGCCGCTGCCGATTGCGCTGGCGCACCGCCTAGCTCGCCGCTTGACGCAGGTACGCAAGGAAGGCATCGTCCCGTCGCTCCGGCCGGACGGTAAGACTCAGGTCACCTTCGCTTACGACGAAGACAATAACCCGGTGTACTTGGACACCGTTGTGGTGTCCACGCAGCACGACCCGGATGTGACCCAGGAGTGGATTACCGAGCAGATTAAGACTCACGTCGTCGATTGGGTGCTCGACGACGCTAACTTGCGCGAGCGCTTTGTTACCGATGAATTGAAGCTGCTGGTTAACCCGTCTGGCCAGTTTATTATCGGTGGCCCGATGGGCGATGCCGGCCTGACCGGCCGCAAGATTATCGTCGACACTTACGGCGGTATGGCTCGTCACGGTGGCGGCGCATTCTCGGGTAAGGACCCGTCAAAGGTGGACCGCTCCGCCGCTTATGCCACCCGTTGGGTTGCGAAGAATGCCGTGGCTGCGGGTCTGGCTGACCGCCTTGAGATTCAGGTCGCCTACGCTATCGGTCGCGCTCGCCCGGTAGGCCTTTACGTCGATTCTTTCGGCACCGGTCACGTTTCGGACGACGCCATCCGCGAGGCTATCAACAAGGTCTTCGACCTTCGTCCGGCCGCTATTATTCGTGACCTGGACTTGCTGCGCCCGATTTATGCGCAGACCTCCGCCTACGGTCACTTCGGCCGAACTGACTTGGACCTGCCGTGGGAGCAACTCAACCGTGTTGAAGAGCTCCGCGCAGCCGCTGGCCTGGGATAAACACCACCCGCCAGCATTACCCTGGGGTGGGGCAGTAGAGTAAGACTCTATGACCGACGCCCCTTTCGCACCCGCCGCCGCAGCTGAGAAGCTGCCAGTCGCGCGGGTGCTTCCGCTTTTGGGGTTACCGCAGTTGGATCGCCCCTTCGATTACCTGGTTCCGCGCGCACTAGCCGAGGAAGCGGTCGTCGGTTGCCGCGTGCGGATTCGCTTCCACGGCCAATTGGTCAATGCGCTGGTGCTGGAGCGCTGTGCCACGCCCACTCACGACGGCAAACTGTCCTATCTCAAGGATGTCATCAGCTCTGAGGTTGTCTATCCGCCACAGCTTCGACGGTTGGTGGATTCTCTGGCGGAGTATTACGGCGCAACGCGCTCAAACATCATTCGCTCCGCCATCCCAACCCGTCATGCACGGGCCGAACGTGCCCGCAAGGAAAATATGCCCCCGACGTGGGAAGAGTTGGGAAAGCTTGCCACCGAAGATCCGGACCTTTCCGCTTGGGGCAACTACGTCTTCGGCGAATCCTTTGTCGATTCCGTCCGCAAGGGCGCCCCGGCGCGCGCAGCGTGGCAGCCAGTTCCAGGCGAACAGGTCGCAGCCATGCTAGCCGCGCTCAGCGTTTCGGTCGCCCGCGATGGTGGCGGCGTTCTCATCATTGTTCCGGACGCACGCACGCAGGCGCGCTTCGAGAGCGCTTTTCGCGAGCTCATTTCTGCCCGTCAGCTCACTCTTCTCGGGGCTGGCCTCGGTCCCGAGTCCCGCTATCGCCGCTACCTGGATATCCTGCACGGCCAGGGACGCATAGTCGTCGGCACGCGCTCGGCAGCGTACGCGCCAGTGAAGAATCTGCGTTTAGCAGTGATTGTCGATGATGGCGATGACAACCTCGTAGACCCCCGCGCACCCTACGTGCACTCTCGCGAGGTGCTGGTCACGCGTAGTGCGCAGGAGGGGTGCGCTCTCATTTTTGCGTCGTATAGCCGGACAGCCGAGGTGCAGCTGCTGGTCTCCTCAGGTTGGGCGCACAATCTGGTAGCAGGCACTGACGCCCTGGCTGAGTCCATGCCGGAGATGATCGCCTCGACGGACACTTCCGAAGACCCGGATGACGTCAGTAGGGGACGCCTTCCTGCCATCGCTTTTCGACGGGCAAAAGCCGCTCTGCGCGAAGAGCTTCCGATTCTGGTCCAGGTACCCCGCAAGGGATATGTGCCGACACTGTCGTGTCGCTCCTGTGGCGCGCCTGCGCGCTGTCGCTGGTGTAACGGTCCACTGGGAATTCCACCGTCCGATAACCCGGACGATCCGGCGCCGCCGACCTGTCGGTGGTGTGGCCGCATCGACATCCACCACCGTTGCCATAGCTGTGGTTCCACCAAGATTCGGCCAGTCGTGGTCGGCAGTGAACGTACGGCGGAAGAGTTTGGCCGTATTTTCAGTCCATTCCCAGTCGTCGCTTCCTCTGGCGAACGCATTGTTGACGACATTCCCGAAGGCCCGAGGGTCGTGGTGGCCACGCCGGGAGCCGAGCCTTATGCGCCGGCGGGCTACGGTGCAGTGATGCTGCTGGACACTTGGGCGATGCTCGGCCGGCAGGACTTGCGCGCTCACGAAGAGGCATATGCGCATTGGTCTCGAGCTGTCACGCTTGCGCGCCCGCGGGAGCGAGGCGGGGCGGTGGTTATCGATGCGGATGCTGCAGTCCCGACTGTGGCCGATCTCCTGGCATGGGACGCGGTAGGCGCTGCGAATAGGGAATTGGCCGACCGTACAGCTGCCGCTCTGCCTCCGGCCTTTCACGTGGCAGCAGTGGATGGGACTGAAGAGGGCCTGCGTAACTTCATGGAGTCCCTGGAGGTTCCATCGGGTGCGGAAATCCTGGGGCCGGTAGACCTTCCCCGCAATGCCAGGCCACCAGCAGGCGTGGAACCGGGTACACCTATTCAGCGGATGTTGGTGCGCTGTGACCGTCGCCAAGCACGGGCAGTGGGAGCGGCGTTGAAGGCAGCACAGGTCGTTCGAGCGACCAGGAAGGACCCGACGCCAGTGCGCGTCGTCGTCGATCCGATTAATTTCGGCTAGCTGCTAAAATGAGCGCGTTATCGCTTGATTCACACCAGTTTTCTTGGAGGCTCTAAGTTCATGGCAGTTCGTGAGGTACGTCTTTTCGGCGATCCGGTGTTGCTGTCCAAGGCGGAAACCGTCACTGATTTCGACGCGACGCTGTCGCACCTGATTGATGACATGTTCGACACGATGGACGAGCAACAGGGCGTCGGGCTCGCGGCAAACCAGGTCGGCGTGCTGCAGCGCGTCTTTGTCTACGACTGCAATGGCACCCGCGGGCACATCGTCAATCCGGAATGGGAAGCCATCGGCGACGAGACTGTCCACGAAATCGAAGGATGCCTATCTATCCCGGGTATTAATGGACCCGTGACTCGACACGCACGTGTGCGCGTTACTGGCCAGGATCGCCACGGCACACCGGTGAGCTTCGAAGCTGATGATTTGCTGGCTCGCTGCGTACAGCATGAAAGCGACCACCTGGACGGTGTCCTGTTTTTGAAGCGGCTCGAGGGCGACGAGCGCAAGACCGCGATGCGTTCTCTACGTGAACAGGACTGGTTCCTCAACCGCGGTTAACTCACCTGCGCCGAGCCCCTCCGGGTGTGGCGCCCCGAGTTTCATCACTAGATTAACTAGAACAACTAGGTCCACCAGGAAGGAATCCACTTACTGTGCGCCTGATTTTTGCCGGAACCCCGGAACCCGCTGTCGTTGCACTGAAGAAGTTGCTCGAAGACTCCCACCATGAGATCGTCGCTGTTCTCACTCGCCCTGATGCCCGCCGTGGCCGCGGCAAGTCGCTTTCGCCCTCGCCGGTGAAGGCTTTGGCCTTGGAACACGACATTCCCGTGCTCACCCCGACGACCCTGCGCGATGAGGAAATCCAACAGCAGATTCGCGAACTAAACGCCGACTGCATCCCGGTGGTCGCCTACGGCAATCTCGTGCCGGAGGAATTGCTCGATGTACCGACGCACGGCTGGGTTAATCTGCATTTCTCGCTGCTTCCTACTTGGCGAGGTGCCGCGCCGGTGCAGGCAGCTATCGCCGCTGGCGATGAAGTCACGGGCGCCAGTACTTTCCGGATTGAAAAGGGCCTGGATACCGGACCAGTTTTCGGTACCGTCACCGAAGCGATTCGCCCGACCGATAATGCCGACGACCTTTTGACCCGCCTCGCATACTCCGGCGCAGATCTTCTAGCCGCCACCATGGACGGCATCGAAGCCGGTGCGTTGCGTCCGACCGCTCAGCCGGAACAGGATGTCAGTTACGCCGCTAAGTTCGGGCCGGAGGATGCCCGAATCATTTGGACGCAGCCGCGCCATCTTCTCGACCGCCGCGCTCGCGCGTTCACGCCTGCCCCAGGTGCGTGGACGACCCTCGACGGCTCACGTTTGAAGGTCGGAGAGCTCACCCCGCTTTCCGACGAGGACAGCGCCGCAGTCGAAGAGGTGCGAAAGGCAGCTGATCCGGAGGCGGCAGCCGCCACACCGGGTGAGTTGGTAGTGGAGAAGCACCGGGTATCCGTGCGTTGTGCCGATGGCTATGTGCAGCTGGTGAAGGTGCAGCCACAGGGTAAGAAGATGATGGATGCGTCCGACTGGGCGCGAGGTAGCCAACCCGGCGGAAAGGTCTGCGAGTAAATGGGCAACGACAAACCCCGCCACACCGGTGGCGGACGGCAGCGTGGCAACCGCGCCGGACAGAACCGCAATGACCGCAACCGTAACCGTGACAACAGAGGTGGGGACAACCGTGGTGGCATCGACCAGCCGCGCAAGGTCGCACTAAAGGTATTAGCCGATGTTCGCGAGAATGATGCTTACGCGAACCTGCTGCTGCCCAAATTGCTGAAGGCACACAAGCTCAAGGGCCGGGATGCTGCTTTTGCAACTGAGCTGACGTACGGCACACTGCGGGCGGAAGGCCTGTTGGACGCCGTGATTGAGGCATCGTCGTCACGCCCGTTAAGCGATATTGCTGGACCGGTGATGGACGTGCTGCGCCTGGGCACGTACCAGCTGCTGCGTACGCGCGTCGACGCCTACGCGGCGGTCGATACCTCGGTGCGGTCAGTGGCGAAGGTGGCGGGACCTGGCGCGCGCGGCTTTGTCAATGCCATTTTGCGGAAGGTCTCCTCGCAGACCGAAAGCGAATGGGTGTCTGAGATTGCGCCGGATCCTGCGACCGATCCGATTGGCTACGTAGCGATGAAGCATGCCCACCCGCGCTGGATCGCGATGGAGTTTGCCCGCGCACTCGGTGCACAAGCCGGTGAATTGCAGCAGGCACTTGCTGCCGACGATGCGCGCCCGCTTGTGCACTTGGTCGCTCGTCCGGGCGAGATTACTGCCGAGGAATTGGCACTGATCACCGGCGGTGAAGAGGGACCGTGGTCGCCGTACTGCGTGCGCTTGGACTCCGGTGCCCCTGGAGAGCTGGAGCCGGTCCGACAGGGCTTGGCTGCGGTGCAGGACGAGGGTTCTCAGCTCATTGCGCGTGCCGTCACCAAGGCACCCGTTGCCGGTGAAGACAGCGGCCGCTGGTTAGATCTGTGTTCCGGCCCCGGTGGTAAGTCAGCTTTCATCGGCGGCATCGCAGCTATTGAGGGCGCGAAGCTCGATGCTGTTGAGGTATCGGCGACTCGCGCAGAACTGGTGAAGAAGGCCACGGCCGGGCTGCCAGTGACTGTAACCGTTGCGGACGGTCGTGATACCGGGCTGGAGACAGGCTTTGACCGCATCTTGGTAGACGCGCCGTGTTCTGGCTTGGGCTCGCTCCGCCGTCGCCCGGAAGCGCGCTGGCGGAAGTCGCCGTCCGATCTGAACTCGTTGACTACGCTGCAGTTTGAACTGCTCAGTGAAGCTGTGCGTCTGGCACGGCCGGGTGGCATCATCGTTTATTCCACGTGTTCTCCGCATCTGCGGGAAACCAGGGGCATTGTCGATAGGGCAGTGACGGAACTGCCGGTGACTGAGCTGAATGCACACGAGTTGGTAGCACCGATGACTGATGTCGGACCGTATCCATCAGTGCAGATGTGGCCACACCGCCACGGCACCGATGCGATGTTCTTCTCAGTTTTGCGCAAGAACGACTAGGCTCAGAGGTTATGAGCGCACCAATTATTGCCCCGTCCATTCTCGCTGCTGACTTCGCTCGCCTCGACCGCGAGGTTGCGGCTGTAGCCAATGCAGATTGGCTGCATATCGACGTCATGGATGGCCACTTCGTTCCCAACCTGTCCTTCGGCGCTCCGGTGCTGGCGGCCGTAGCTGCGGTGACGGGGAAGTACTTGGATGTCCATCTCATGATTGAGAACCCGGAGAAGTGGGTCGACACCTATATCAAGGCGGGGGCGAGCTCCGTTATTTTCCATGTGGAAGCCGCCGACGATGCCATCGCGCTGGCACGCCGCATTCGTTCCCAGGGTGTGAAGGCTGGATTCTCGCTGCGCCCGGGTACCCCAATTGAGCCGTGGCTGGATCACCTCGCCGAATTCGACGAGGTGCTGGTCATGAGTGTCGAACCCGGTTTCGGGGGCCAGTCCTTTATGCCGGATCAGCTAGCCAAGGTCGAGAAGCTGCGTGAACGCATTGATGCCGAAGGGCTGGATACTCTGATCGAGATTGACGGTGGTATCTCCGCGAAGACCATCGAATCCGCTGCCGCCGCTGGTTGTGACGCCTTCGTTGCAGGGTCGGCCGTTTTCGGCGCTGAGGATCGTGCGGCGGCTGTCGATGAGCTGCGCGCATTGGCAACCGCTGCTGCAACTAAGTAGACGGCGGTGAGGCAACGGTGGCACAGTTTCCGGATATGGTCTCCGCACAGCCGCTGACTGACGCGCAAGCAATGGCATTGGCCATAGAAGCCGGCCAGCGAGTTCGGGGCACCACCTATCCCAATCCACCGATTGGTTGCGTCATCCTCGATACCGCAGGAATCGCGGTAGGTGTGGCCGGAACTGAGCCGGTAGGCGGGCGACACGCAGAGCCACAGGCATTGGAGATGGCGGGGCCACGAGCTCAGGGCGGCACTGCAGTGGTCACGCTCGAGCCGTGCAACCATATCGGCCGTACACCACCGTGCACCGAGGCACTTGCGGCAGCCGGTGTTTCCCGCGTCATATTTGCAGTCGCCGATCCTAATCCCGTGGCCGCTGGCGGCAGCGAGTGGTTGCGTTATAAAGGCATCGAGGTCGTTGAAGAATTCCAGCGTGACCAAGTAGCCGCCGGCTACCTACGTCCATGGTTACACTGGCAGCGCACTCGGCGCCCACACATCACGCTGAAGACGGCGGGCACGCTGGATGGTTTCGCCGCCGCTACCGACCGCACCTCGCAGTGGATTACGGGGGAGCAGGCGCGGGCACGGGTACATGCTGATCGTGCACGTCGGCAAGCGATTGTCGTCGGAACGGGAACAGTGCTCGCTGACAATCCGCGATTGACCGCGCGCACACCAGACGGCGAGGAGCTGTCAACGCAACCCCTGCGCATCGCGATTGGCACCTCGGAGGTCGCCGCCGATGCGAATATCCGCGGCGATAACTTCCGCCATATTCGCACTCACGATGTGGAAGTGGCGCTGGAGACAATGGCGGATATGGGGCTTATTGACGTGCTGGTAGAAGGCGGCCCAAGGCTCGCCAGCGCTTTCTTAGAAGCCGATGCTGTCGACGCGATTGAGTCTTACATTGCCCCGGCGTTTCTCGGCGCTGGTCTGCCAGTGACATCGGCCAACCACGAGACCACCATCACCGATATCTCGCGGTTCCGCACCGCCTCGGTCGAGACTTTGGGGGATGACATTTTGATCACGGCACTCCGCAGTGGCAAAGATCGTGGGTAGACCGGCTAGAGTTAATTTTGTAAAAATCTTTCAATTTATAACAAACGGTAAAGGATTTTCCTGACCACTATGTTTACAGGAATTGTTGAGGAACTCGGCGAAATTCGCGAAATCCACCGCGAAGCCGATTCCATCACTCTGACCATTCGCGCATCCACCGTGCTTGACGACGTGCACCACGGTGATTCCATTGCTGTCAATGGCGTTTGTTTGACCGTCGTGGAGTTTGGCGATGATTTCTTTAACGCTGATCTCATGCAAGAGACTCTGGATAGGTCGAGCCTCGGCCAGGTAGAGGTCGGCTCCAAGGTCAACCTCGAACGTGCAACCGCAGTCGGTCAACGCCTCGGGGGCCATATCGTGCAGGGACATGTCGATGGCACCGGCAAGGTTATTTCGCGCACGCCAGGGGAGCGCTGGGAGGTAGTGCGGATTTCCCTGCCGGAACAGCTCTCCAAGTATGTCGTGGAAAAGGGCTCAATTGCCGTGGACGGCACCTCGTTGACCGTCTCTGCAGTAGGCGAGGGGTTCTTTGAGGTCAGCCTGATACCGACGACGCTGACGGACTCCGTTATTGGTTCGATCGCGGTAGGCGCCAAGGTCAATTTGGAAGTCGATGTGCTAGCCAAGTACGTCGAAAAAATGTTGGAAAGATAAGCTACAAGACTGTGATTAAGTTCGATTCTGTTGAGCGGGCCATTGCGGACATCACGGCCGGTAAGGCCGTGGTCGTCGTCGATGATGAAGATCGTGAGAACGAGGGCGACATCATCTTCGCCGCCGAGAAGGCAACGCCTGAACTTGTTGCCTTTATGGTGCGCTATTCCTCTGGCTACATCTGCGCGCCGCTGACCGCCGAAGACTGTGAGCGTCTGAATCTGCCACCGATGGTGTCAGAGAATGAGGATGCCCGCGGTACCGCATATACAGTGACCGTGGATGCCAACACCGGTACGACCGGTATTTCCGCCACAGATCGTGCGAACACTATTCGTACTCTGGCTGACCCCACCTCGAGCCCGCACGATTTCACCCGACCAGGACACGTGGTCCCGTTGCGAGCTCGCGAGGGTGGCGTCCTCGTCCGTGCCGGCCACACTGAGGCTGCGGTCGATCTCGCCCGCCTAGCAGGACTTCGTCCCGCCGGCATGCTGTGTGAGGTTGTCTCCGAGGAAGATCCAACCGGTATGGCGCGTTCGGAGGAACTGCGTCGTTTCTGCGACAAACACGATTTAGCGCTGATCTCCATTGAGCAGCTGATTGAATACCGTCGCCACAACGAGCACTTGATTGAACGCGTTGTCGAAACCAAGCTGCCGACCGACTACGGCGAGTTCCGTGCCGTTGGCTACCGCAGCCTTATCGACGGTGTCGAGCATGTCGCTCTCGTTGTGGGTGATGTTTCTTCCAACGATGGCCAGGACGTCCTCGTGCGTGTCCACTCCGAATGCCTCACCGGCGACGCATTGGGATCTCGCCGCTGCGATTGCGGTCAGCAGCTGCACAACTCCATGCGCATGGTTCACGAAGCGGGGCGCGGCGTCATCCTCTACATGCGCGGTCACGAAGGCCGAGGCATTGGTCTGATGCCGAAGCTCCAGGCCTACCACCTGCAAGATGAGGGCGCTGACACCGTTGATGCCAATCTCGCACTCGGTTTGCCGTCGGATGCCCGCGAGTACGGCACAGGTGCGCAGATTCTGCAGGATCTGGGCGTCACCTCTATGGCGCTGCTAACGAACAATCCGACTAAGCGTGCCGGCCTAGGCGGTTATGGGCTGGAGATGAGCCGCCGGGTACCGGTGCCAGTTGAGGTCAACGAGGATAACTTGAAATACTTGTTGACAAAGCGCGAACGCATGGGCCATGAACTTCCTTGGTTGGATGAGTACATGGAGCCCCACGGCATTTCGACAGAAGGAGCACAGTAGATGAGTGGCGCAGGTCTTCCTGAAATTTCCGTTCCCGATTCCACTGGTGTGACCGTCGGTCTGGTCACCTCTCACTGGAACGAGGAGATCACCGGGCAGCTTCGTCGTGAAGCGCTGGCCCAGGCCGAGGAGGTCGGCGCTGTAGTTACGGATGTGACTGTCGTCGGCGCTCTGGAGATTCCGGTTGTGGTGCAACAGCTCGCGCGAACTCACGACGCCGTGGTGGCGCTGGGATGCGTTATCCGCGGTGGTACGCCGCACTTCGACTATGTCTGCGACTCGGTGACTGAGGGCCTGACGCGAATCGCACTGGACTGTGAAACGCCAGTTGGCAATGGTGTGTTGACCTGCAACACTGAACAGCAGGCAATTGATCGTGCCGGCGGTGCGGGAGCTGCGGAGAATAAAGGTCGCGAGGCCATGGCCGCAGCACTGCATACCGTCGCCGTGTTGAAGTCCCTTCGTGAAGGTGGAGCTGAGTAAGAATGGGCAACTCCGAACGCCACAGCAATTCGACTGCCGTCGACACCGGTAGCGAAGACCAATGGCTGTTGGAAATCACCTCGCAAAAGCTGCGTCTTTGGGCGATTATCGCTGCAGTTGTGGTCTTCGCGATTCATATCTTCATGGGCATCGTGGTGGACTTTGGTAACACTGGCGCTTCGGTGACCACTATCGACCAGCTGGCTTTCCCAACGATTGGTTTGATCATCGCCGGGGTAATCCTGCTGCTGACTCGGGCTCGCGTTCGCGTAAACGCCAGGGGCGTGGAAGTTCGCAATCTACTCAATGAGAAGTTCTACCCGTGGGTCGATATCTACGGCCTGAGTTTTCCAAAGAAGTCCCGCTGGGCTCGCTTGGAGTTGCCTGACTTTGAGTTTGTGCCAATGCTCGCGATCCAGTCGGCTGACGGCAGCCGCGTCGTGGAAGACATCCGCCGGTTCCGTGAACTTGAAGACAAGTTCATGCCGGAGGACTAACCCAAGGACACGTTTTAAGGACACCGTAAGTGACTGACCCTTCTCAGTACCGTCCCGCCCCCGGCACCATTCCCACGGAGCCGGGGGTGTACCGTTTTCTCGATTCAACAGGGCGCGTTCTCTACGTCGGCAAGGCGAAGAACCTCCGTGCGCGTTTGTCTAACTATTTCCAGGACTTAACTCGGCTGCATCCCCGCACGCGTCAGATGGTGCAGTCCGCTTCGAAGGTGACGTGGACTGTCGTCCACAATGAGGTCGAAGCGCTGCAGTTGGAGTACACCTGGATCAAGCGCTTTAATCCGCGGTTCAACGTGATGTACCGCGATGACAAGTCGTATCCGATGTTGGCCGTCAGCGTCGGCGAGCTGTACCCGCGGCTGTTCCTCTACCGAGGGCCGCGCCGGAAGGGCGTGCGTTATTTCGGGCCCTATTCGCACGCGTGGGCTATCCGAGAAACGCTCGACTTGCTTACGCGAGTTTTCCCAGCCCGCACCTGTTCAAAGGGAGTCTTCAACCGGCAGCAGGCCCTGGGGCGCCCCTGTTTGCTCGGATATATCGACAAATGTTCAGCGCCTTGTGTAGGCCGTGTCAGTGCCGAGGAACACCGCGAAATTGTCCGTGGTTTTACCAGCTTCATGTCGGGAAATACGGGCCCGGTCACCAGACGCTTGAAAAACGAAATGGAGGAAGCTGCCGCCGAGTTGGACTTCGAGCGCGCCGCGAGCCTGCGCGACAACCTCGCTGCCATCGACAAGGTCATGGAGCGGCAGTCAGTCGTGCTTTCCGACGCCGCCGATGCCGACTTTATTGCGCTAGCAACCGACGAACTGGAAGCGGCCGTGCAGATTTTCCACGTTCGGGCAGGACGTATTTACGGTCAGCGCGGCTGGGTAGTGGAGAAGTCCGGCGAGTACGCGACTACAGAGTTTCAAGAGGGAGAAACCGATCCCAGCTTGGGTGGGCTGCTAACGCAGTTCCTGACACAGTTCTATGGCGACGCCGCCAAGCACGCGGATGTCGACGGCGATGAATCAACCACTGCCGCCCAGGTTGTGCCACGCGAAATTCTCGTCCAGGCCACGCCCGACGATCTTGACGAGGTTGCTGCATTTTTGGCCGATATTCGTGGCACTAATGTGGATATCCGCGTCCCACAGCGCGGTGACAAGCGGACGCTCATGGAGACCGTGCAGAAAAATGCCGCTGAAGCGCTGCGCCAGCACAAACTAAAGCGAAGTGGAGATCTAACTACTCGATCGCAGGCTCTCTCCGAACTTCAGGACGCGCTGTTTATGGATGAAGCTCCGCTGCGCATCGAATGCACTGACATCTCGCATATTCAGGGCACCGATGTGGTGGCCTCGTTGGTGGTCTTCGAAGATGGATTGCCCAAGAAGTCCGACTACCGCCGCTACCGAATCAAAGATGCAGCGGGTGACGGTCGCTCCGACGACGTCGGTTCCATCGCTGAGGTGGTGCGCCGACGTTTTCTGCGCCATAACGAGGACAAGCTCGCCATGCCCGATGATGCCAGCGAAATGTTCGTCGAAGAGACGACTGATGCCGTCGATGAGCAGTCGAGGAGCAGCCGCAAGTTTGCCTACCCGCCACAGCTGTTCATCGTCGACGGTGGTGCACCGCAGGTCGCAGCCGCTCAGGCGGTCCTCGATGAACTCGAGGTCACCGATGTGACGTTGGTGGGAATTGCCAAGCGCTTAGAAGAGCTGTGGATTCCGGACGATGATGAGCCACTCATTCTGCCGCGCAATTCGGAAGCGATGTACCTTATTCAGCGAATTCGTGATGAGGCGCACCGATTTGCCATTAATTATCACCGTCAGCAGCGATCTAAACGCATGCGCTCGTCGGTGCTTGATGGCATTAAGGGGCTGGGGCCAGCACGTCGCAGTGAGTTGGTCAAGCACTTTGGCTCTGTTGCGGCGCTGAAGAAAGCCAGCGTCGAGCAGATCGAAGAAGTGGCTGGTTTCGGTCCGATGCTCGCGAAAACTGTTCACGATTACCTCCACCCAGACGAGAAGTCGTCAGAGCCAAACTCGGATGTCGGTCCGGGAGAGTAGGCGTAGAAGTAGGTAAACAAGTGGCTAAAACCGCACTTGAAACAGTGCTAGCGGGTTTACTTCCGCTAGTAAAACCGAGAGCGGTTGGGCGGAATTGTATTAGAGTGATGGCATGATTACTTCGGGTTATTCCCCTCAGGCTGAAAAGTCACTTGTGTTGATTACCGGCATGTCCGGTTCCGGACGCAATACGGCCGCCAGCGTCTTGGAGGAGATGGGCTGGTATGTCGCAGACAACCTGCCACCGGAGTTGATTATGCGCATGGTCGAGTTGTCGTTTGAGGCGGACTCTCCCGTAGAGCGCCTCGCTATCGTCACCGATGTGCGCTCGCGCGCGTTCGCCGGTAGTTTGGGGGAGGTGCTCGACGGACTCCGCAATGAGGGGCGCCAGCCCTATGTCATCTTCTTTGATGCCAACGACGACACTCTCATCGCCCGCTACGACTCGGTCCGTCGCACCCATCCGCTGCAGGAAAATGGCACACTTTCACAGGGTATTGCCGCTGAACGCCAGATGCTGCTGCCAATAAAGGGCATGTCGGATTTAGTAGTGGATACCTCTGACATGAGCGTGCACGATTTGCGCCGTGAGTTAGAGCATCAGCTGTCGGATACCGCTAGCAAGATTCAGCAGATCACCATCGAATCCTTTGGATTTAAGCACGGTGCACCGCGCGATGCCGACATGCTTTTCGACGTCCGTTTTCTCCCCAACCCCTATTGGGTACCTGAGCTGCGCGCGGGCCGCGGCACCAACAAAGCAGTGGCGGACTACGTACTGTCCCAACCTGAATCTCAGGGGTTCTTGGACAACGTCACAAACTTAATCGAATTGGTTTTGCCCGGGTACCGCCGTGAGGGCAAAGGTTTTATGACTATCGCTGTGGGATGCACCGGAGGCCATCACCGAAGTGTGGCCATGTCGGAGGCGCTGGCTAAGAAGCTCGAGGGAGTTTCCGGGATCAACGTCAACGTCGTCCACCGCGATATTGACCGCAACTAGCGGTTTTCGTGGAGGTGTAGAAATTGACATCAATTACCAGTCTGGGTGGCGGTCATGGTCTCTTTGCCACGCTGAGAGCTGACCGTCAGGTTGCGGACCATGTCACTGCGGTGGTCACAGTTGCCGACGATGGCGGATCCTCTGGCCGCCTTCGTCGTGAGCTGGGGCAGATTCCCCCTGGAGACCTTCGCATGGCGCTCGCCGCGCTTTCCGCAGATACGGAAAAAGGCGATCTGTGGGAAAAGACACTGCAGCACCGCTTTGGCGGAACCGGCGCATTGGCAGGGCATGCGATTGGCAATCTGATTATCGCTGGCCTCACCAGTGTGATGGGAAATGAAGTTGACGCCCTTGACGAAATCGGCCGGTTGCTGCAAATCCAGGGTCGCGTCGTGCCCATGTCGCCAATCCCGCTAGAGATTGAGGCCGAAGTCGTAGGCCTGGAGCAGGATGCCCGCGTCGTGCGCCAAGTCCGTGGCCAGGTCGCTGTGGCCACGACACCTGGCCAGGTGCGCCGAATCCGGCTGATTCCTGAGACTCCGCCTGCATCCGAGGAGGCCATTGAAGCTATCCTCAATGCCGATTTGGTGACGCTGGGTCCGGGTTCGTGGTTCACTTCGGTTCTGCCACATCTTCAGGTGCCCGGGCTGCGGGACGCTCTGCAAGAAACCAAGGCCACAACCGTCGTGGTACTGAATCTTGTCGCCGAGCCGGGGGAGACCGCCGGTTTCTCTTCCGAACGGCACATCCATATGCTCACGCAGCACGCACCTAACTTGAAGCTCAATTACGTGCTTGTCGACGACAACACGCCGCTCGCGGATACCGAACGGGAATACCTGCAGCGAGCGGCGGACAGCCTAGACGCGAAGGTTGTCTTCGCCGATGTGCAAGAAGTTGACGACCGCGGGGCTTTGACGGGTCGGCATTCGCCGGAAAAGCTAGCTGTCGCACTTCGTCAGTTCCTCTAAAGCGTCCGGCCAATCGAAGGTTTTTATGCAATCTCCTGCGGGGATGCAGTAGGCATTCAGCTAATTGCCACTCGATTGGTTCCGGATACTATCCTTGAGGTTTATTGCTAAAGCTCAAATGGGGTTAATTAAACCTTAAATTAGCCAGGCCCAAACCCAGCTCGTACACATGAAATGAGGATGGACAGCATCGTGGCATTGACGGCGAAGGTCAAAGACGAACTAGCCCGCGTGTCAGTTTCGCAGGAAAGCGCTCAGGCAGCGGAGATTGCGACCCTGTTCCGCTTCGCAGGAGGACTCCACCTGGTGGCAGGTTCGATTGTGCTGGAGGCTGAGTTGGATTCCGGCGCTGTCGCACGCCGCCTGCGCTCCATGCTGGCCGAACTCTACGATGTCAAAGCCAGCCTCAATGTTTTGTCTCCCGGTGGGTTGCGAAAGACCTCGAAGTACATCGTGCGGGTAACCGTTGGCGCGGAACTCGTCGTTAGGCAAACTGGCCTGATTGACTCTGCAGGACGTCCCGTACGTGGACTACCACGCAAGCTCATTATGGGGCAGAAGATTGATCAAGAAGCTGCATGGCGGGGTGCTTTTTTGGCACATGGTTCACTGACTGAGCCGGGGCGTTCCTCAGCTTTGGAAGTCACTGCTCCTTCTGCTGAAGCGGCGCTCGCATTGGTGGGATGTGCTCGTAGGCTCGGTATTACGGCTAAGAGCAAGGAGAATAAGTCCCGCGGTGGCGATCGCGTAATTATCCGGGAGGGCGATGCAATCGGTGCGCTCCTCACGCGAATGGGAGCCCAGACTACTCGCCTGCAGTGGGAAGAACAGCGTATGCGTCGTGAAGTGCGAGCGACGGCCACCCGCTTGGCAAACTTCGACGATGCCAACCTCCGGCGCTCGGCTCGTGCGGCCGTTATTGCAGCAGCGCGAGTAGAGCGTGCTTTAGAGATTCTCGGAGACGATGTACCAGATCATTTGGTGTCTGCAGGACAGCTGCGCATTGAGCACAAGCAGGCATCATTGGAAGAACTTGGGCAGCTAGCCAATCCGCCCATGACCAAGGACGCAGTCGCAGGACGCATCCGTCGTTTGCTCTCCATGGCGGACAAAAGAGCAAACGAACTCGGAATTCCCCCCACAACTGCAGTCGTTACAGACGAACTTTTTGACAAAGAAGTTGACGAGTAAAGCACCCGTTATGCCTAGTCAGCTGTAGAAATTTGGATAAATCTCCGTTTATTTGGGGTTTTCGCGCGAAAGCAGCGCTGCGCGAATGAAAAACCCAACGTACACTTCTGTAGTGAACCTGTTGGAGCGCAATCAGCGCCCTGACAAGTGGCATCGATTCGCCAATCCATTAAGGAGATTATTGTGACGGTTCGTGTAGGTATTAACGGTTTTGGTCGCATTGGCCGTAACTTCTTCCGCTCTCTGCTCGCTTCGGGCGCTGACCTGGAAGTCGTTGCTGTAAACGACCTCACTGATAACAAGACCCTGGCTCACCTGCTCAAGTACGACTCCATCATGGGAAAGCTTGACGCAGAGGTCACCTACGACGATGAGTCCCTCACCGTCAACGGCAAGCGCATCGTGGCATACGCTGAGCGCGACCCGAAGGACCTGCCGTGGGGCAAGCACGAGGTCGACATCGTCATTGAGTCCACCGGTTTCTTCACCGATGCCAACGCTGCCAAGGCTCACATCGAGGCTGGCGCCAAGAAGGTCATCATCTCCGCTCCGGCTAAGAACGAAGACGCAACCTTCGTTGTCGGTGTCAACCACACTGACTACGACCCGGAGAAGCACAACATCATTTCGAACGCTTCTTGCACCACCAACTGCCTGGCTCCGATGGCTAAGGTTCTGGACGACAAGTTCGGCATCGAGCGCGGTCTCATGACCACCATCCACGCATACACCGGTGACCAGCGTCTGCACGACGCTCCGCACAAGGATCTGCGTCGCGCCCGCGCTGCTGCTCTGAACATTGTTCCGACCTCCACCGGCGCGGCAAAGGCAGTCGCTCTGGTTCTGCCGCAGCTCAAGGGCCTGCTGGACGGCTACGCACTGCGTGTTCCGACCCCGACCGGCTCTGTCACCGACCTGACCTTCACTGCTAAGAGCGAGGTCACCGTCGAGTCCGTCAATGCTGCCATCAAGGAAGCTGCTGAGGGCGAGCTCAAGGGTGTTCTGGGCTACAACGAGGACCCAATCGTTTCCAAGGACATCGAGGGCGACCCGCGTTCCTCTATCTTCGACGCACCGCTGACCAAGGTCATCGGCGACCAGGTCAAGGTTGTCTCCTGGTACGACAACGAGTGGGGCTACTCCAACCGCCTCGTCGACCTGGCTGTCTACGTCGGTGAGCGCCTCCAATAGAACACCTGGTTAATCCCAGACCCCGAACGGGCCGGGGTGGTTGTGCCTGAGTAGGGCACTCCACCCACGGCCCGTTTTTTCACACTTTCACAAGGATTTCATTGAGATGACTGTTAAGACTGTCAAAGACCTGATCAACGAAGGTATTGAAGGCCGTTACGTCCTCGTCCGCTCCGACTTTAACGTTCCGCTGAAGGACGGCGTAATCACCGATCCGGGTCGAATCGATGCTTCGCTGCCCACTCTGTCCGCTCTTATCGATGCCGGTGCCAAGGTCGTTGTTATGGCTCACCTGGGTCGCCCGAAGGGCGAGGTTAAGCCCGAGTTCTCTCTGGCCCCGGTCGCTGAGGCGCTATCTGAGCGCCTGGAGCAGTACGTCGCGCTCGCCGGTCATGTCTCCGGTGAGGACGCGCACGAGCGCGCTAATGGCCTGACCGAGGGCGATGTACTCCTGTTGGAGAACGTCCGCTTCGATCCGCGCGAGACCTCCAAGGACGAAGCAGAGCGCGCCGAATTCGCAGCCGAGCTGGCTGCACTTGTTCCGGACGGAGCATTTGTTTCCGACGGTTTCGGTGTTGTTCACCGCGCCCAGACTTCCGTCTTCGACGTCGCTAAGAAGCTGCCGCACTACGCCGGCAACCTGGTTCAGGCTGAACTTGAGGTTCTACGCAAGGTCGCTGAGACCCCGGAGAAGCCGTATACCGTTGTGCTCGGCGGATCCAAGGTCTCCGACAAGCTGGGCGTTATTGAGGCTCTCGCGCCGAAGGTTGACTCCCTGGTCATCGGCGGCGGCATGTGCTTCACCTTCCTGGCTGCCAAGGGCTACGCCGTGGGCTCATCCCTGCTGCAGGAAGAGATGATTGACACCTGCAAGGATTTGCTGGACCGCTACGGCGACAAGATCGTTCTGCCAACCGACGTAGTCGTGGCTGACAAGTTCGCTGCAGACGCTGAAAACAAGGTCGTCGAAGCCACCGAGATTCCGGAAGGCTGGATGGGCCTGGACATCGGACCGGCTTCCGCCGAGGCATTCGGCAAGGTGCTGGCTGAGTCCAAGACTGTGTTCTGGAATGGCCCGATGGGCGTGTTCGAGATGGAGGCTTTCGCAGCTGGCACCCGCGAGGTTGCACAGGCCATCATCGATGCGACCACGAACAACGGTTGCTTCTCCGTCGTCGGTGGCGGTGACTCCGCAGCGGCAGTGCGTACCCTGGGATTGAACGAGGAAGGTTTCAGCCACATCTCCACCGGTGGTGGCGCTTCGCTGGAGTTCCTCGAGGGTAAGACTCTGCCGGGCGTCTCCGTCCTGGAAGACTAAGATTTTTCCACCACTGGATTTTCAACGCTTAAAAATCCGCTAATTGATAGGGAAGTGAATTCCACCACTATGGCACGTACACCATTTATTGCTGGTAACTGGAAGATGAACCTGAACCATCTCGAGGCTATCGGTGTGGTGCAGAAGCTCGCGTTCGCTCTGCCGAAGGAGTACTACGACAAGGTTGACGTCGCTGTCATCCCGCCGTTTACCGACCTGCGTTCGGTCCAGACTCTCGTTGAGGGCGATAAGCTCGGCGTTACCTACGGTGCTCAGGATGTCTCAGTCCACGAGTCCGGCGCTTACACCGGCGAGATTTCCGCCTCGATGCTGGGAAAGCTCGGCTGCACTTGGGTCGTCGTCGGTCACTCCGAGCGTCGCGATATGCACGCAGAAGACGATGAGCTGGTCGCAAAGAAGGCCAAGGCAGCACTGCGCGAGGGCATGAACCCAATCGTCTGTGTCGGCGAGCCGCTCGAGGTCCGAGAGGCCGAAGAGCACGTCGAGTACGTTGTCTCTCAGGTCAAGGGCTCCCTGGCTAACCTGACCAACGCTGAGCTGGCCAAGACTGTCATCGCTTACGAACCGGTCTGGGCAATCGGCACCGGTAAGGTCGCATCGGCTGCAGACGCTCAGGAAGTCTGTGCAGCTATCCGTGAGACCATCGCTGAAATTGCGGATGAGAGCATCGCAAAGGAGATGCGCATCCTCTACGGTGGTTCCGTCAAGGCCGAGAACGTCGCTGAGATTGTCGGCAAGCCCGATGTCGACGGCGGCCTCGTCGGTGGCGCTTCGCTCGACGGTGAAGCATTCGCGAAGCTTTGCGCACTTGCTGCAGATGCCGCTCAGAACGCCTAAGTGTATATAAATTCAGAACAACTGATAAGATAGGCGCCATGCGCGACCCCGGATTGGTTTTATTGATTCTCATAAAACCGATTCGGGGTTATTGCCTTTAGGCGGACTCAACTCAGGCACACCGAATGGCAATAATTCAGCGCAATACTTTTCCCGAGGCTTTCCACATTGAATGCCCGGCAATTTTAAAAGGAAGTGTTCAATGAACGAACAAGTACATCGTGACACTGACCGACACACTGCAAGCAATGGGCAATCCTCGTCGACCGCGACCGCGAAGCAGCAGGACTTGCTCCGGGAGGATATTCGCCACCTGGGTCGAATTCTTGGGCAGGTAATCCGCGAGCAAGAGGGTGACGAGGTCTTTAACCTGGTCGAAAATGCTCGCCGTGCAGCCTTCGAACTCCATCGTGGCGATGGCGACATCGAGAAGCTCACCGGCCTCTTCCGCGATATTGATCCGGCTGAGGCAAGCCCGGTCATCCGTGCTTTCACGCACTTCGCACTTTTGGCTAACCTCGCTGAGGATTTGCACGAGGAGCTGGGCATCGAAGCATCTCTCGATGCTGGCGATCCACCGCAGGACTCCACGCTGGAGGCAACATGGCAGAAGCTTCGCGACGCCGAGGTTTCCAGCAGCGCGATTGCGGACATGATGGACCACATTGAGGTCGTTCCGGTTCTGACCGCGCACCCAACGGAAACTCGTCGTCGCACAGTGTTCGATGTGCAGAAGCACATCACGGCCGCAATGCGTCGTCGTCATGAGATCCAGGCAGCCCCGTTGAATGCACGCACCGCGGACCGACTCGCTGAAATTGATGCCGATATCCGTCGCCGTATCCTGACGCTGTGGCAAACGGCTCTGATTCGCATGAACCGCCCGGATATTCGCGACGAGGTCGAGGTTGGTCTTCGCTACTACCAGCTTTCTCTGCTGGAAGCTGTGCCACAGATTAACCGGGACGTCGTCAAGCACTTGCGTCAGCTCGGCGGCAACAAGCTGCCGGCTAACCCAACGATTCGCATGGGATCGTGGATCGGCGGCGACCACGACGGCAATCCGTACGTGACAGAGGATACGCTGCGCTACGCCTCCGATAGGGCAGCGGGTACGATTCTGCGTCACTACTTCTCGCAGCTTCACCTGCTGGAGCGCGAGCTCAGTCTCAGCGATCGCCTGACCAAGGTCACCGTGGATCTGGTCGCCTTGGCCAGCCGTGGCCACAATGACGTACCAAACCGCGAAGATGAGCCGTACCGTCGTGCGGTTCACGGTATTCGCGGTCGAGTGGCGGCAACAGCGGTGAACTTCTTCGACGAGTCCATCATTGAGGGCGACTGGTCGGAATTCACTCCGTATGACAGCGCCGAGGAGCTGCTTGACGAGCTCTCGATTATCGACGACTCCCTGCGGTCCAGCCACGATGACCTCATCGCCGACCATCGCCTGCGCGATCTGATGGATTCAGTCGAGGTATTTGGTTTCCACCTGTACTCGATTGATATCCGCCAGAATTCGGACTCACATGAGGAAATTCTCACCGAGCTATTCTCGGCTGCCGGTGTGGTGGACAACTACGCGGCATTGAAGGAAGCCGACAAGGTCGAGCTGCTGACCAAGGAACTGCAGTCCTCCCGTCCGCTGATTTCGACTTCTACAAATCTTTCCGAAGCTACGGCTCGCGAGCTAGGCATTATGCGTGCGGCATCTCGTGCGGTGCGCAAGTACGGTCGCGATGCGGTACCGCACTGCATCATTTCAATGTGTACATCGGTCTCCGACCTGCTGGAGCCTATGATTCTGCTCAAGGAAGTCGGTCTAATTCGCCCGAATGGCTCCCAGCCGACCGGTTCTGTTGACGTCATCCCGCTGTTCGAAACCATCGAAGACCTACAGGCTGGTGCCGACGTGCTGCGTGCTGCGTGGGACATTCCGGTCTACCGCGCATACGTCTCCGCACGCGGAGATCTGCAGGAAGTCATGCTCGGCTACTCCGACTCCAACAAGGACGGCGGGTACTTCGCTGCAAACTGGGCGCTTTACGACGCGGAGGTCGCCATCGTGGCGGCCGCGAAGGACAACGACATTCGCCTGCGTCTCTTCCACGGCCGCGGAGGTACTGTCGGCCGTGGCGGTGGACCGTCCTACGAGGCAATCCTGGCGCAGCCGTCGGGTGCAGTCCAGGGCTCGGTGCGTATCACTGAGCAGGGCGAGATTATCTCTGCTAAGTACGGTCACCCTGCAGCGGCACGCAGGAACCTCGCCGCGCTGGTTTCGGCAACTATCGAGTCGACTCTGCTCGACGTCGATGACCTGAAGAACCCGTCTCGCGCCCACGAGATTATGTCGGAGATTTCCGACCTGTCGCGCGAGGCCTACTCGAAGCTTATGCACGAGGACCCGGGCTTTATTGACTTCTTCACTTCGTCTACTCCGGTCGATGAGATCGGCAGCCTGAACATCGGTTCACGTCCGACCTCACGCAAGCAGACCCAGACCATTTCTGACCTGCGCGCAATTCCGTGGGTACTGTCCTGGTCGCAGCAGCGTTCTATGGTGCCGGGCTGGTTTGGTGTCGGCTCTGCACTGCAGGAGTGGATTGGCGAGGACGAGGACGGCTCTCGTCTGGCTGAGCTCCGTCAGCTCAACGAGATTTGGCCGTTCTTCAATTCGGTGCTGTCAAACATGGCGCAGGTCATGTCCAAGGCTGACCTGAATCTGGCGCGCGCCTACGCTAGCCTGTGCCAAGATAAGGCCGACGGCGAGCGCATCTACAGCATCATCAAGGCTGAGTTCGACCTGACTTTGGAGATGTTCCTGAAGGTAACCGGGTACAAGCATCTGCTGGAAGACAACCCGCTGCTCAGGCGTTCGGTGGACATGCGCTTCCCGTACCTCATGCCGCTGAACATCATCCAGCTAGAGATGCTGCGTCGCTACCGTGCCGGTGATAATCGCGACAAGGTGCGTCGGGGCATTCAGCTGACCATGAATGGCCTGGCAACTGCACTGCGCAACTCCGGCTAGGAATTCGCCTAGGGATACGGCTGGGGATACCTAGCCAGCGGAGTAATTGCGCTAGTATAGTTGGAGTTCTTAAAGAAGCGACGTTTCAAAAGGAAGTGCGCGTGTACCTCGCCATTCAGATTGTCCTGGTCATCACATCCATCCTGATGACGCTGTTCATCCTGCTCCACAAGGGTAAGGGTGGCGGACTGTCCAGCCTCTTTGGTGGCGGCATGCAGTCGAATCTGTCCGGTTCGACTGTGGTGGAGAAGAACCTTGACCGCGTCACTATTGTGACCGTGATTATCTGGTTGCTCTGCATTGTCCTGTTGCTGCTGTTTAATACCTTCGGCTGGTAGGTTTCGCACGCAGCACGCCCCAGCGCAGGCCTTTAAGTAATAAAAATTCCCGTCGATAGCATTTCGCTTATCGACGGGAATTTGCTGTTTCTGGGCTGTTAGCCGGTGAAGCGAAAGCCTAGAGCTGTGCAGCCGCAGCATCGTCAACAAAGACAACGGTCTCTTGAGCACCGCGAACTCCGGCCGCTGGCCACTGCGCTGGGTCGTCCTGCTGCGCGATAGCTGCAATTGCCTCAGCCTTTCCGCCACCCGCTACAAGTAGCCACACACGCTGAGAGCTGGCAATGGCCGGCATCGTCAACGTGAGGCGGGTCGGCGGTGGCTTCGGGCAGTTATGCACGTCCACGACCAAGCGTTCCCGCTCAGCCAGCGCTGCGGTATGCGGGAAAATCGAGTTGATGTGTCCCTCTCCGCCCATACCAAGAAGGTGAAGGTCAAAGCCATTTGGAGCCTTCTCCCGAACAATAGCTTCGTAGCTTTCGGCGGCCTCCGTGGTGGTCACGCCGCTGTCGGCAGCGGCAAACTCGAAGATGTTTTCCTCCGGCACACCGACAGGGGACAAGAGACGCTCACGAGCAGCCAACGCATTGCGATCTGCCGAGTCGGCAGCGACAAAGCGTTCATCTCCGAAGAACACGAGGACTCGGTTCCAGTCGATGTCTCCGGAATCGTCGGCAAGCGCACTGAGCAAAGCGGTACCCGCGCCGCCACCGGTGAGAACGACGCGTACAAAACCGTCATCGGTGACCGGAGAGGCGTTGCCATGCTGGACGGCGACAACCGCATCGATGAAGCGTTGACGTGCAACCTCGACGATGCCGGCCTGGTCTGCAGCGCGGTGGAACTGTGGGACAGGGACGGTGTTCGAGACGTTGTCGGTGGTCACTTGTCAGAAACTCCTGGTTCGTTAGCGAAGCTAGTTGTTGTGGACGTTGGAGGCTGCATACCCACTGTGTGAATCTGACTGAGTCCACGCAGGGCGCGGCCGTAGGCAGTATCGTGATCGAGGTGACGCAGCTCCTCTGCCAAGCACTCGGAGCGTGTTGGACGCGACAATGCGACCTTGAACGGTGGCTTTTCTCCGTTGGTGACCGATGCAGTGGTAGCGCTTTCAATATCGATGCGCAGAGTCTGACCATTTTCACGCTCAAACGCGACGGAGGTCACCGGTGGCTTGGCGCGGCCCTTTTCGTCCACCGGAATCTTCTTCTCACCGGTGGAGTAACGGTTGACCGGCAGCCCAAGGCGATCTGCCAACCAGCCGGCGGCTACCTCCACCGATGGCGACTCCTTTGGACCGTAGATGGACACGGAGGTCACCGGCGAGTGCGGCGGCAGGTCGAATGCGGAGGCCAACACACCGCGCCAGTTCGTCAGTCGCGACCAGCTCAAGTCGGAATCGCCAGGCGTGTAGCCCGTACGGCGCGTGTAGATAGCGTTACTACTCGGGTCACACAACGAATCGGTGATACGGCGCTGGGCAATCCGGCCGATTGGTGTCGCCGCTGGTACTTGCGGCGCCTCGGACGGCCACCACGCCACGACCGGCGTATCCGGCAGCAACAGGGGAGTCACCACAGAGCTGTGGTGCTGACCAATCTCACCGGACATGTGCATAACGACGATCTCAGCGGCACCGGCATCTCCACCGACGCGGAGTTCCGCGTCGAGGCGATTGTCCAAACGCGGATCATCGGAGACCAATACCAGCACACGGGATGGGTGCTCGCGGGAAACGGAGTTGACCGTGGAAATAATGTTTTCCAGGTCGTCTTCGCTTTTGGCCAAAACGATCAGGGTGAGGACACGGCCCGTGGTGACGATGCCGCCCTGCTCTCGAAGCTGCACTAACTGACGAGCAATGCTCGCGGTGTCAGTGTCTGGCAAATTGACAATCATGAAGGTGTTCTTTCTGTCAGAAAATTCTTAAGAACTGAGAGGTCGGCAACCTATGGCCGTCGCCAAACGCGACCGTCGCGCTCGAGCATGTGGTCAGCGGAGGACGGCCCCCACGAACCTGCGGGGTATCCCTCGGGACGACCGCGCTTGGCCCAGTACTCAATGATGGGGTCAAGAATCTTCCAGGACAGCTCGACTTCCTCGTTGGTGGGGAAGAGGCTGGCCTCGTCGAGAAGCGCATCCAGAATCAGGCGCTCGTAGGCCTCTGGCGACTGCTCGGTAAACACCTCGGAGTAGGAGAAGTCCATGTTGACATCGCGCACCTCCATGGCCGAGCCCGGGACCTTCGAGCCGAAGCGCATGAGCACGCCTTCGTCTGGCTGGACGCGGATGACCATGGCGTTTTGGCCAAGAGCGGCCGTCATTGTCTCCGCGAAGGGCAGGTGAGGTGCGGACTTAAAGACCAGAGCAATCTCAGTGACGCGGCGGCCGAGGCGTTTGCCGGTGCGCAGGTAGAAGGGAACACCGGCCCAGCGACGGGAGTTAATCTGCAGCGTACAGGCGGCGTAGGTCTCGGTCGTGGATTCGGGGTCGAAGCCTTCCTCATCGCGCAACCCCGGCACGAAGTTGCTGCCCTGCCAATCCGCCGTGTACTGGCCACGAGCGGTGTATTTCGAAAACGGGCGCACTGGCTCGACGGCACGCAGCACCTTGATCTTTTCCGCCTGCAGCTCTTCCGGGGTAAAGGCGATGGGCTCTTCCATTGCCACCAGCGCCAGGAGCTGGAGTAAGTGGTTCTGAATCACGTCACGAGCTGCACCGATACCGTCGTAGTAGCCGGCGCGACCGCCCAAACCGATATCCTCGGCCATGGTGATCTGAACGTGGTCAATGTAGTGAGAATTCCACATCGGATCGAACAACTGGTTGGCAAAACGCATGGCCAGAATGTTCTGAACGGTTTCCTTGCCCAGGTAGTGGTCGATGCGGAACACAGCGTCTTCTGGGAAGACCGAGTTCACAATCCGGTTGAGTTCCTGAGCGGAGGCCAGGTCGTGGCCGAATGGCTTCTCAATAATCACGCGACGCCAATAATCCTCGCCCGACTGCGCCAGCCCCGAACGGTCGAGCTGATGACAGACATCGGGGAAGTTAGCTGGCGGAATGGACAGGTAGTAGGCCCAGTTGCCAGCGGTGCCGCGGGAGCGATCGAGCTCCTCAAGTTGTGCGGCCAGGCGATCGAAGGCCTCGTCATCGGTAAAGGTACCGGTGACAAAGTGAATGCCCTCAGCCAGGCGCTGCCAGACACTCTCACGGAAGTCTGTGCGGGCGCCCTGTTCCACTGCGGTGCGCACATAATCCTCAAAGTCCTGTTTCGACCATTCGCGACGACCGTAGCCAACTAACGCGAAGGAGGCAGGCAGTAGACCGCGGTTCGCCAGATCGTAGATGGCAGGCAGAAGCTTCTTTCGGGCCAGATCGCCCGTCACTCCGAAAATCACCATGCCACCCGGGCCGGCAATACGCGGCAGGCGTTTATCCTGCGGGTCGCGCAGCGGGTTGATGTATCCGTCGTGGTGGGCACTGTCCTCTCCATTGTGAGGAGAGCTGGCAGTAGGAGAGTTCGGATTGTTGTGTTGCAGAGAATCACTCACGGTTTACATAATGTCATATCGATAAAATCCCGGTGGAATCGTTGCCGATTCCTCCGATGGGGCCTTGACAGGCCCCTTTCGTTTGCCTTAGGTTTATGACATAGGTGGTATACCCGTACACCAGGGAGGTGGATATGCAAGCGAGAGAAGCGGATCCCCGGCCCATCTACGTCCAGATCGCCGAGGATTTGAAATCACTAATTTTGTCCGGAGAGCTCGCAGCTGAGAATCGTGCCCCTTCAACCAAGGAGCTCTCGGAGTTCTATCAGGTCAATCCCACCACGGCCGCCAAGGCCATGACGGAGCTGTCGATGGTGGGGCTCGTGGAGAAGAAGAGAGGACTCGGCATGTTTGTCACTCCAGGCGCCCGTGAGCGCATTCAAGCTGAGCGTCGTGAAGCGTTCCAGCGCACCTACATCGAGCCGCTAAAAGCGGAGGCCGGCGTCCTCGGCCTCACGCTTGACGACATCATCGCCATGCTGGAGGAGGAGAAATGAGCATCTACGGCGTGATCGGCCCCAACGGCGCGGGCAAGACCTACTACCTGCACACCCTTGCGCAGATGCCTACGGCTGCCCTGGCGAAGGCAGCACCCGACACCCAGATCTTCGGCGCCACCCCGCGCGAATATTTCCACATCCTACGCACCGGCTGGGATCAGCTCGATGTATCCCACGCGGAGTCCCTCCTCGATTTCCCTGCCGACACCCCCATCAAGCAACTCAGCCTGGGCCAGCGCCAACTGCTCATCGCCGCTACCGCCCTCGCATCGGGCAAGGATGCATTGCTTTTCGACGAACCCTTCAACGGCCTCGACGTCGAGCACCGCACCATGTTGCGCGGCATGCTTATCGACGCCGCCGAATCGGCCGACATTGTGGTCACGTCGCAGCACTCCCAGGATCTCGCCGACCTGGTGGACACCTTGATTGTCATCCACAAGCAGGATGCGTACGGACCCCATGACGTCGAAAAGCTGCGCGCTACCCACCCGGTGCTGCGCGGCCCTACGGATCTCGTGGCGCAGGTGACCGGCCCAGTGCTCGCTAAGAAAACTCTCGGCGAGCGCTGCGAGGCAATCCTAGCTACAGCGCTAACCGCGTCTGCCGCTGCGCATGCCCGCGCCCTCGGCGTTGACGTGAGCTATCTCGACCCCGCGGCCCTCATCGACCTTGCTAGCACCTCCGTCTACGTCGAAAGGAGCAAGAAATGAGCACCGGAGCTTTCATCGCGACCAACAAGAAAACCTTCCTCGGCGTCGCCGCTGTGGCCATCCTGTACTCGGCCTTCGGGCGCATGCTTGTGGGCAGCGGAACCGGCAACACCTTGCTGGGGATTATCGCACTGGGCATCCTCTTCCTCATCACAGCCCGACGGTCGGTCACCCTGCGCGACTACGGCGTGAGCACCGTCCGCTGGGTACGCTCCGCAATCATCGCGATCTTGGGCACATCGTTGGTGGCTACCGCATTCATCGTCACGGCGATGGTCATCGAACAGAACAAATCCGGCTACTACCGGGGATTCGATAGCTTCATTGTCACCTCCGGCCCAGCCCTGTTCCCGGACACTAACGGAGAGCTGTACATGATTGAGGATTCCGGGCAGAACTACATCACGGTCCTGCTCACCGCGCTGTGCGTCTTCTTGAGCTTCCTCATGGCTACCGTGGCGAGCACCGCAGTCGGCACCGTCGCCGGAGCGAAGGGCACTCGTGCAGGATCGATCACCATCGGCATGGCCCTGGCCGCGCTATTCCTCTTCAGCTACCTGCTGGACGTGACCGACTCCGTACCGGGCGCCCCCTGGCCGGCTGTGCCGATCTTTGCCTCAATCATCACCGTAATCTCTGCGTTCGTGATGGCCGGGGCATTAAAGGAAGAGAAACGCCCATTGCCCGCCGTGCGCCCCGCTTTCGCCGAGGCCTAACAGCCAAAAAGCTCCCCTCAGGGAGCTTTTTGTGTCCAGATTACGGGCCGAAAAATACAGGCCGCAAAAGTGAAACTGTGCGAGTTTATAGCACTTCCAGGCCGGTAGGTTCAGGCCATTTTTGCCATAAGCGCGGTCAGTAACTTGCATTGGACCGCCGCCTCCAGCCATAAACGCGGTCACTACCAACAGGCAAGTAGACGATTAGCTGGCTTACTTCAGCTGTTCCATACGCTGTGCAATCGACTCGAGCAAGGACTGCCAGGAGTCCACAAACTTCTCCACGCCCTCGCGCTCTAGGACGGCGAAGACGTCATCCAGGTCGATGCCAATCTCGCTGAGCTCGGTCATAACGGCGTTGGCTGCGTCACCCTGGCCGCTGACGGCGTCGCGAACCTCGCCCTCGTAGCCCGCGGCAGCACGCAGCGTCTTCTCCGGCATCGTGTTGACAGTCTGCGGTGCAGCCAGCTCAGTGACATACAGGGTGTCAGGGTAAGCCGGGTTCTTCACACCAGTCGAAGCCCACAGCAGGCGCTGTGGCTTGGCGCCGGCATTTTCCAGCTGCGCCCAACGGATGTTCTGCGAAGAAAAAGTTTCCTCGAACTTGGCGTAGGCAGCGCGGGCATTAGCTAGACCGGCCTTGCCACGCAGAGCCAGAGCCTCCTCGGAGCCAATCTTGTCCAGGCGAGCATCAATCTCAGTGTCAACGCGGGAAACGAACAGTGAAGCAACGGAATGAACCGATTCAAGGTCCACGCCGTTGTCCTTCGCACGCTCAATGCCCTCGATGAACGCATCGATAACCTGCAGGTAACGCTCCACCGAGAAAATCAGGGTGACGTTCACCGAAATACCCTCGGACAGAGCCTGGGTGACAGCCGGCAGGGAAGCATCGGTCGCCGGAATCTTAATCATCGCGTTCTGCTTGCCGACGCGTTCCCAGAGCTTACGGGCTTGCGCAATCGTGGCCTTGTAGTTGTCGGCGTAGCGAGGATCGACCTCGATGGAGACACGGCCATCGACACCATCGGTTTCCTCAGCCACACCGGCGAAAAGGTCACAGGCATCGCGGACATCGTCGATAGCCATGGCGAACACAGCATCTGCCGGGTTCGCACCCTCCGCAGTGAGCTGTGCCAGCTGAGAGTCATAGTCCTCACCAGCGGTCATCGCCGAAGAGAAGATAGCCGGGTTAGTGGTGACACCGACAACCCGCAGCTCTTCAATAAGATTCTTCAAATCGCCTGAGGTGAGGCGCTGGCGCGAAAGATCGTCGAGCCACGCCGAGGTTCCTACCTTGGCGAGTGCTTCCATCGTGGTGTTTCCCATAGTGTTTAACGCCTTTCTGTCTAAACCGCTTCGTTGCCTAAAGGCATCTCTAAATACTGTGTGTCTTTAAACTACTGTGCGACACAAACAATACTGGCGCTACCGGAGCGCCGGTAGGGGTTTCTACAATTCCCGTCCCGATGTCAGCCGTTAGCGCCAGGTTGAACAGAACTTACTTAGCAGCCTCGATGGACTCCTTGGCCGCATCGACAACAGCGCCAGCGGTAATGCCGAACTTCTCGAACAGCTCCTTGTACGGAGCCGAGGCACCGAAGTGCTCCAGGGAGACCGCGCGACCAGCGTCACCCAGGTGGCGGTACCACGGCATGGCAATTCCAGCCTCAACCGAGACACGAGCGCGGACGGCCTTCGGCAGGACCTGCTCACGGTAGGCCTCATCCTGCTGCTCGAACCAGTCAAGACACGGGACAGAGACAACGCGGGCGCTGACGCCTTCCTCAGCCAACTTCTCAGCGGCCTCGACAGCGAGATGAACCTCCGAGCCGGTACCCATGAGGATGACATCCGGGGTCTCCTTGGCGCCGTCGACAAGCACGTACGCACCACGACGGACACCCTCAGCGGCCTTCTCCTTGGTGCCTTCCAGAACCGGAACGTTCTGGCGGGTCAGAGCCAGAGCCTTCGGGCCTGCCTCGCCCTGAAGAACAGCGGACCAAGCCTGAGCGGTCTCGTTAGCGTCAGCCGGGCGGACAGTGGACACACCCGGGATAGCGCGCAGCGAAGCCAGCTGCTCAACAGGCTGGTGCGTCGGACCGTCTTCGCCCAGACCAATGGAGTCGTGGGTCCAGACATAAATAGGGGAGATGCCCATCAGCGATGCAAGGCGGACAGCCGGACGCATGTAGTCCGAGAAGATAAGGAAGGTGCCGCCATACGGACGGGTACCACCGTGGAGCAGAATGCCGTTGAGGATCGAGCCCATGGCGTGCTCACGAATACCGAAGTGCAGGTTGCGGCCGTACGGGCCGGTGTTCCAGGTACCGGTGGTGATGGATTTCGGGCCGAAGGATGGCTCACCCTTCAGGACAGTATTGTTGGAGCCAGCCAGGTCAGCCGAGCCACCCCATAGTTCCGGCAGGGTCTTGCCCAGTGCCTGCAGCGCGGCCTCGGAAGCCTTACGGGTGGCAACACCCTTCTCGTCCGGCTCCCAGGTCGGCAACTCAGCGTCGAAGTCCTCCGGCAGCTCGCCAGCGGTCAGACGGTCCAGCAGAGCCTTGCGCTCCGGGTTAGCCGCAGCCCACTCATCAAACTTCACCTGCCACTGTGCGTGAGCCTCAGCACCGCGCTCAACTAGCTTGCGGGTGTGCTCAATGACTTCGTCAGCGACGTCAAAGCTCTTGTCGGTATCGAAGCCGAGAGCTTCCTTGATGCCGACAATCTCCTCGCCACCAAGTGCAGCACCGTGCGAAGCGCCGGTGTTCATCTTGGTCGGAGCCGGGTAAGCGATCACAGTGCGAACGCGAATGAAGGTCGGACGCTCCGTATCCTTCTTGGCCTCCTCGACAGCAGCCTCGAGTGCTGCGACGTCCTCGCCGCCGTCGACCTCAATGACCTGCCAGCCGTAAGCACGGTAGCGGTCCGCGACATTCTCGGTGAAAGCAATGGTGGTGTCGTCCTCAATGGAGATGCCGTTGTCATCCCAGAAGACAATCAGGTTGCCCAGCTGCTGAGTGCCAGCCAGCGAGCAGGCCTCGGCAGTGACACCCTCCTGAACGTCACCATCAGACGCAATGACGTACACGTAGTGATCAAACGGAGACTCACCCGGAGCAGCTTCCGGGTCGAACAGCCCGCGTTCCCGTCGCGAAGCCATGGCGAAACCGACAGCCGACGCCAGACCCTGACCCAGCGGACCAGTGGTGATTTCCACGCCGTCAGTGTGGCCGTACTCCGGGTGACCCGGCGTGAGGGCGTCCCACGTACGCAACGCCTTCAGGTCATCGAGCTCCAGGCCGAAACCGCCGAGGTAGAGCTGGACGTACTGCGTCAGAGAGGTGTGACCACAGGAGAGAATGAAACGGTCACGGCCGATCCACTTCGTATCCTTCGGGTCATGGCGCATAACGCGCTGGTAAAGAGAGTAAGCCAGCGGTGCGAGGCTCATCGCAGTGCCGGGGTGTCCCGAACCTGCTTTTTCCACGGCGTCTGCAGCCAGCACACGAGCCGTATCTACGGCCTTCGTATCCAAGTCAGACCAGTCCGAGGGGTAGTTGCGCACAACCCGTGCTTCATGCTCAGTCGACAGTGTCACGTGAATGACTCCTAGTATCCAAATGGATTAGTAAAGTTCTCCTCCATACTAACTAGGATTGCGCGCTCCGGGTTCAAACCGGGCCGAATAGCTAAGAGGTAAGTCTCAGAGGGCGCGCCGCACATGCTTAACGACGGTCATTATTGGAACCGTTATGATTACCGGTAAACTGATTGCCTACCCCTCATTTTATTTTGCGGAAAAACTCGTCGGGAACTTTTTGACCGTTACATCCGACTATTAGTATTCGGGGGGTTGTTTATGGCGCGTGAAAGGGACATTGCTTTGTTGGAAACAGTCAAGGCGTATATTGCACTGACTAAGCCAAGAATTATTGAGCTCCTGCTCGTCGCGGCCATTCCCGCAATGCTTCAGGCTGATCGCGGTCATGTACACGTTGGACTGATTCTTCTCACCCTGTTCGGTGGTTGGATGGGCGCAGCGGCCGCACACACCTTCAATATGGTCATGGATTACGACATCGACCAGAAGATGCGCCGCACTCGCCGTCGCCCGCTCGCGCGCAACCAGGTTAGCCGTCGAGCGGCAGCGATTTTCGGCACTGTCTTGATGATTGCGTCGGTCCTGTGGCTGTGGTTGCTGTGTAACTCGCTGCTAGCCGCCGTTTTCATTCTGATTACGATTGCCTTCTACATCTTCGTCTACACGTTGTGGCTGAAGCGCCGTACTGATCAGAACGTAATTTGGGGTGGCGCTGCGGGTTGTATGCCGGTGATGGTCGGCTGGGCCGTAATCACTGACAACAACCCGGAGATTACGGGGCTGGCTCACTGGTGGCAGGCATTCATCCTGTTCCTGCTTATCTTCTTCTGGACACCGCCGCACACCTGGGCATTGGGCCTGCGCTACAAGGAGGACTACAAGGCCGCTGGCGTGCCGATGATGCCTGTGGTCAAGCCGGCAATCGTCGTTTCTAAGCGCATTATTTACTACACCGCCGCGACCGTGATTACCACTCTGCTGTTGGTTCCGTACGCTGGTTGGATCTATCTGATTGGTGCCGTTGGCGCTGGTGCTTGGTTCCTGTGGGGCGCCATTGATCTGCACCGCCACGTTAAGACCGGCGGCAAGATCAAGCCGATGAAGCTGTTCTTCATGTCGAACAACTACTTATCCATCGTCTGTGTGGCGCTTTCTCTCGATGCCGTACTCGGACTGCAGACAGTTTCGAGCATGTTTTAGAGCAGCTGCTGAGCTCCTTTGAAGAGGCTCTTCCCGGTTGTGAACTGCTCCCCATTAGTTGGACTGAGAAATCAGTTACCGACTAGTGGGGAGCAGTTCAGTTGTGTGGGGAGGGCCTCTTTTTTGTGTGTGCGAATACGGGCTGCACATGTGAAACTGTGCGAGTTTATGTCACTCCAAGGCCATTTTTCGCGCCATTTCTGTCATAAACATAATCAGTAACTCGGATCGATAAGTGAGCAGACAGCAGAACCGCCTAAACACGCGCAAATCAAGGTGCGTGTTTAGGCGGTTCGAGTAGGAATCAACAGCCGGTAACCAAAATCGTCACCACAGCCACTGACCGGCAGCTAGCTACGCGGAAACCTCGACGTTCTTCTCCGATACAACAGTGGCGGCAGCCGCATCGCCTTCAAGAGAGCCAGTGACTACTGCGCTGCCTCCGACAGTGCGGTAACCGTGCTGGAACAGTACTGCGGTCAAAGCGGTGCAGATACCAGATCCGGCAACGTGAACCGGCACCAATGCCTCCGGTACACCGGACCAGTACTGAATCATTCCAACTACACCCTGAGCCAAAATGAACACAACGAGTACGAGGGCAATTTTACGCACAGGTGCAAAGGCTTCCGAGGCCAGCAGACCGAAAATCAGGCCAATAACCAGGCCAAGGTAGAGGTACATAAAACCAGCGTGGATATGCGCCAAGTCAACAATCGGTAGCTGGAGGCGGTCCTCCGGGAGCACCGAAGCATCTCCAGCGTGTGGCCCCGCACCGGTGACCATAGTTCCGGTAATCAGCGTCATCGTCAGGGCCAAGCCGGAGGCGGCAGCCAGATAGCGTAGATAGCGCGGGTACATGCGGGTAGCAGTGCCGTCGTCAGGCTCAGAAATCTTGACGAAAAGCATGCCAGCGAGCCAGACCAGAATCATCGAAGGCAGGAAGTGCAGGGCCACGGCGTACCACTTCAGGTCAACCCACACGGAAATGCCACCGATAACAGCCTGGACGATAACGCCGAGACCGTTGAGGAAGGCCAGCAACTTGATTTCCTTACGGCGGCCGACACGCATAACCGAAAGGAAGAGCAGAAGTGTCAGAGCAACTAGCACAAAGGTGAGCAGCCGGTTGCCGAACTCAATAATTTGATGGAGCATTTCTGCTTCCCCGGCAACAGGAACGAAACTGCCCGGGTGACATTCTGGCCACGATGCACAACCGAGGCCTGAACCAGTAACACGGACGATAGAACCGGTTACCGCGATCGCCGCCTGTGCAATCAATACGAGAAGCGCATAGAGCTTCTGGCGCCCGATTGGTGCCAGCGGCAAAAACGATAGGGGCAAACTTCGATCTGCAGTATTCACATTAAGAAATTCTACCCATGCTGGCGGAAAATGGTAATAAGCGAAACCCCTGCGTTGGGCTGCGCTTTTCTTTGCAGATTCCCCGACAGATTCCTAGTCATTCGGCATATCAAAACGGAACCAGCGAGCCGCCAGTGCAGCGCCAAGGACACCCCACACGATCAGCACCCCGACAGCTGACCAATGGACGGACATGGCCAATGCCGCGGAGATCACGTCGGTAAGCGCGACGGACGGCAAGAGGTGTAGCAGTACAGAGCTGATGCCATCTAGCGACGGTGCGACGGCCACATAAGTAGTCGCACCAATAAGGATGAACCAGATCAGGTTGGCCAGACCTAGGATTAGCTCGGCTCCCAACGTGCCGCCCATGAGCAAGCCCAATGAGGTAAAGACGAACGTTCCCAGAAGCATCCCCACATAAGCCAGCAGCCAGCCGCCAATCGACAGCTCTGCGCCAAGAGCGAGCCCCACGAGACTAAACAGTATGTACTGCAACGTGACGGTGGTACAGACCGACACAATCTTGCCAGCAATAATGCCCCAGGGTGGCACGCCTGAGGCGCCGATGCGCTTCAGGGCTCCGTAACGGCGGTCAAAGCCCACGGCAATTGCCTGCCCGGTAAACCCTGCAGACATGACGGAAATCGCCAGCACCATGGGGAAGATACGCTCGAGCGGATGATCGAGTTCAAACACCGGCACCATCACCAGGCCGATGAGCATTGCCAACGGGATAATGATGGTGAGGAGCATTTGCTCACCGTGCCGCCAGAAGAGCTTCGTCTCTAACCACGCCTGCGACATGACCAACTTTGCCATGTCCGAACGCTGTGGTGCCGGGGCGAAAGTGCCCTTTGCAAAGCGGGAGGCATCGGCTCTCGGTGCGGTAGTCATTAGCTCCTCATCTCCGTTCCAGTGATCTGCAAGAAGACATCTTCAAGCGATTGCGTCGCCCTATTCAACGAGGTGATCAGCACCTCTTGCTGCTCGCAGCTCTGCGCCAAGACAGTCAAGGCGCGCGGTGAAGCCTCACCAATCAGGGAAAACTCTCCACCGCCAGAACGCTGCAGTCGCTGTGAAAGGCCAGACTCGCTAAAGCTGCGGTTGACCTCTTCGAAGTCAAGGCTGCCTCGAACGCTGATCTTCATGGCAGTGCTTGACGACGTTCCCTGGAGCGCCGATGCGCCTGCGCTAGTGACCTCCTCGGTGGTGCCGGCCACAACTAGATGTCCTTGGTCGATAATCGCAACGTCGTCGGCAAGCGATTCGGCCTCGTCCATCAGGTGCGTTGTCAGGACTACGGTGACCCCATCCCGGCGCAGCGACGAGATGAGATCCCAGACGGCCAGACGGGACTGGGCATCGAGGCCTGCTGTCGGCTCGTCGAGGAACACCAGCTCCGGGCGTCCGACCAGGGCGCATGCGAGCGACAGCCGCTGCTGCTGACCACCAGAGAGCCTGCGGTAGTTCGTCTTACGATGGCGTTCTAGGCCCACGACTTCAAGGAGCCAATCAGTGTCCAGCGGGTTTGCGGAGTAACTGGCAACGAGGTTCAGCATTTCGCCAACGCGAACACCGGGGTAGGCACCTCCGCCCTGGAGCATGATGCCAATGCGGCTGCGTAGTGCTGTGGTTTGAGTGACCGGGTCGAGATCGAGAATTCGAATTCGCCCTTCATCCGGCTTGATGACGCCCTCACACATTTCAACAGTTGTGGTCTTACCAGCGCCGTTGGGGCCGAGGAGCGCAAGAACCCTACCTCGATCCAGGGAAAGCGAAAGGTCTGATACAGCCTCAACGTCATCGAATTTCTTCGTTACGTTCTCAAGGCGCAGAGCAGGAGAATTTGCAGCGTTATTCACGGTTAGTCAGTCTAATCTCACAGTTTTAATGAAGGCGAAATACCTTAGATCGCGTCGAGTACGCCAAGATGACGAACATGACTGCGACGAAGAATACCAACGCCAGTAGGTAAATCTGAGCGACGGTGCCCGGAGGCAACCCCAGGCCGCGTGGTAGTACTACAAAACTGAAAATTGCCGAGTACAGAACCACGGCAATGCGGAATTGTACCCGGTTGGCCCAAGCGGACAGGGGCACGATGGCCCATAGCAAGTACCAGGGATGCACGACGGGGAAGAGGATTACTAGAGCAAACATCGCAAGGCCGTAGCCGCCGAGCGGGTGAATGCGACCACGGAACGTTGCTAGCAACATGCGCAGGAGCCAGGCAGCTACCAGCACTACGCCAACGCCGCGGGTAAACAGCAAAGCACTGTCGCTGATATCGCCGAGACCCAAAAGCCTGCCGAAGAAACCAGCGATAATCCCGAGCAGGGTAGTCAGCGACATCCAACTGCGTACCGTTGCGGCGCCACCTTGCGCGGTAATCCAACCAAAGCCCAGACCAGTTCCTAAGGAAACAACGACTGCCGTGACGACGGTTATTGCGCCCGTCACTACCGCGGAAAGAGCAACGGCCTTCCAGGTGCTGCCAAACTTTCGAGCCAGCCACATGCCGGCAAAGCCGAGCGCCACGAAACCGGTGACTTTGACCATTCCGGCGAGGCCGATGAGCACGATACCGCCTGCATACAGCGCCCACGATCTACCTCGGCTTTGGTTCTCGTGTCCGATGGGCCCTGCCCCTGGCAGCTCATCGGGCACCATCGATTGCGCAGGGCCGTGGATAGCGCGCAGACACAGTTCGAGACCAACGAGCAGGAGTGCCAGCAGCAGGGCCTCGTTGTGGATACCACCCACCAGGTGCAGCAGTACCAGCGGATTGAGCGTGCCCAGCCAGAGAGTGAACTGTGAGCTAACTCCGCAACGGCGACCAAGCTGCACCAGCGCCCAGGAAACCACGAAAAGCGAAACAATGGCGACGAGTCGATGCAGAAAGACGGAAGCAATCACCCCGTCGCTGGTTATCTTGGCGATGCCCCATGCCACTGCGAGGGCCGTGGGGCCGTATGGGCTCGGAGAGTGCGACCATATCAATGGCACTGACCGGGCCAGCGGGTCGTTGGCTCCCAATAGGTCAACAGGCCCTGCGAGGTAGGGATCCATTCCCCGCTCCACAATTGCAGCCTGCGCCAAATAGGAATAGATATCCTGCGTAAACAGGGGAGCGGTAAACATCAAGGGCAATACCCATGCTGCGTAGGTGCGTATGAGCATCGGAGTAGTCACTGCGGTGACACGAGTCCGCGCACCGGCCAGAACGAAAGCGCCGACACCCAACCAGGCTGTGACTAACATGCCAATGCCCACGAAGGTGACGATTGTCGTTGCGACCAACATTCGACCGAGGATTAGCCCGAGAGGTGTACCCCAAAACTCATTTCCAACCACCGGTGTCGCGCCTGAGCCAATCCCGGCGACCATAATAAACACTGACCCGAGAGCACCCAGCCAACGCAGCCAGGTGAAGCGTCGGAGTTCGCGGTGATTAATGCGGTGTTGGAGCGGCTGTTCTGAACCCTGGTGGAGGGTTGCCGACCTGGAACCGGCCAGACCAATTTTCGGAATGGCGTCACGCACCCCGAGAGCGTCGTCGAAGGTGGACGAGCGGCGCGGGGTAGGTCGGTTAGTTTTCACAAGGTCACATAGTAGACGATTCGACACGCCGAAAGGGCGTTCTAATCAGCGACGTTGCATTGATATTTAAATGCGTTGGACATTGTGACCCAATTACGACACAATTATGTTGTCTAATACACCAGCGGCGCAAGTGGGATACTTGCCTCGCTGAGCCACCTAGACACCCATTATTATCCAGCAGTCCAATCGCAGGAGGTGACTCACCAGTCATGGCAGATCGGAAGCCGACAGTCAATGATGGTGACACGCGCAAGCGCATTCTCCAATTGCTTCTGGAACACAACCCGGCGTCTGCGACTTTTATCGCAGACACCCTGGGACTATCCGCTGCAGGCGTCCGCCGTCATATTGACATTCTGGTGGACGAAGGTCTTGCCGAAACCGCTCCGGCACCCAGCACCGGCCCCCGGGGCCGAGGCAGGCCAGCAAAGTCCTATCGCCTGACAGATCGGGGCCGCGCTAGATTCGGGCACGCTTACGACGACCTTGCTAGTGCAGCTCTGACCGCACTGCGCAAGGCCGGTGGTGAGCAGGCAGTTGCCCAGTTTGCCCGTCAACGTATTGATGACATTCTGCTCGGCGTCACCCCGGTGGGGCAGGACGCAGAGAAGGAAGAGGTCGTAGAGGCCGTCGTCGATGCTTTCCGACGGGCCGGGTACGCGGCAACTATCAACCAGAACACTGGCGGCGTGCAGATTTGCCAGCACCATTGCCCAATTAGCCACGTGGCCTCCGAGTTTCCGGAGCTCTGCGCGGCGGAGCATGAAGCCGTTAGTAAATTATTAGGTCAGCACACCCAACCGTTGGCGACAATCGCTGATGGAAACGGTATCTGCACCACAAATATCCCACTCACTCCCGTAACAAAGACATTTACTGAATCGCCACAAGAAAGGAGCGGAGAATGACCCTCGCCCATGAGAACTCCACCGACGTGGCTGAATCCACGAAGGCTGCCACTCCGCAGACTGACGAAGAGATTATCGAGTCCATTGGTGCCTACCAGTTCGGTTGGCACGACCCGGATACCGCTGGTGCTTCCGCGAAGCGCGGTCTGTCTGAGGCAGTCGTTCGCGACATTTCGGCTAAGAAGAACGAGCCGGAGTGGATGCTTGAGCGCCGCTTGAAAGCTTTGGAAATCTTTGACCGCAAGCCGCTGCCCACCTGGGGCGCGGATCTGTCGGGCATTGACTTCGACAATATTAAGTACTTCGTTCGCTCCACTGAGAAGCAGGCCCAGACTTGGGAAGACCTGCCGGAGGATATCAAGAACACCTACGACAAGCTCGGCATTCCGGAGGCTGAGAAGCAACGCCTGGTCGCAGGTGTCGCCGCTCAGTACGAGTCTGAGGTTGTCTACCACCAGATTCGCGAGGATCTAGAGTCACAGGGCGTTATCTTCCTAGACACCGACACCGCTCTAAAGGAACACCCGGAGCTGTTTAAGGAGTACTTCGGCACCGTCATTCCGTCCGGTGACAACAAGTTCTCCGCTCTTAACACCGCAGTCTGGTCCGGCGGCTCCTTCATTTACGTGCCGAAGGGCGTTCACGTGGACATCCCGCTGCAGGCATACTTCCGTATCAACACGGAAAACATGGGACAGTTCGAGCGCACGCTCATTATTGTCGACGAGGATGCCTACGTGCACTACGTCGAGGGCTGTACCGCTCCGATTTACAAGTCCGACTCGCTGCACTCGGCTGTTGTGGAGATTATCGTGAAGAAGGGTGGCCGCTGCCGCTACACCACGATCCAGAACTGGTCGAACAACGTCTACAACTTGGTTACCAAGCGCACCAAGTGCGAAGAGGGCGCAACCATGGAGTGGATTGACGGCAACATCGGCTCCAAGGTCACCATGAAGTACCCAGCAGTGTGGATGACCGGTCCGCATGCCAAGGGCGAGGTGCTGTCCGTGGCTATGGCTGGTGAGGGCCAGTTCCAGGACACCGGCGCCAAGATGGTGCACATGGCTCCGCACACGAGCTCCAACATCGTGTCCAAGTCCGTGGCCCGCAATGGTGGCCGCGCTGCCTACCGCGGTCTGGTGCAGGTCAACAAGGGCGCCAAGCACTCGCACTCCAACGTCGAGTGTGACGCACTCCTGGTGGACACAATTTCGCGTTCGGACACGTACCCGTACGTGGATGTCCGCGAGGACGACGTTACCCTCGGCCACGAGGCAACGGTTTCCAAGGTCTCTGACGATCAGCTTTTCTACCTGATGAGCCGCGGCATCGAAGAAGAAGATGCAATGGCCATGGTCGTGCGCGGCTTTGTCGAGCCCATTGCCAAGGAGCTCCCGATGGAATACGCCCTCGAGCTCAACCGCCTCATTGAACTGCAGATGGAAGGTTCGGTCGGTTAATACCAATGACTACGACGATTAACAACGAAAACCAGGCTGCTCATAGCCGCCGCGTGCTGGCGAACAAGGGCGACGTTTTCTCATCCTTCAACGTGGAGGACTTCGCCGTGCCGCATGGCAAGGATGAAGAGTGGAAGTTCACGCCGCTGCGTAAGCTCCGCGGTCTCCACAACGGCACCGCCGCGGATCCGGTTGCAGCCTCGATTTCGGTCGAGACTGCCGGTCAGGATGGTGTCGCTGTGGACGTCGTCAAGCGTGACGACGAACGCCTTGGCCGCGCCGGTACCCCAACGGATCGCGTGGCAGCACAGGCGTACTCAAACTTCGACGATGCGCACGTCGTGACCTTCGCGAAGAATTCGGTTTCCAAGGAGCCCGTCGTCATTGACATCGATGGTCCGGGCGAGGACAACGTGTCCTACGGCCATATCGTCATTGACGTGCAGTCCCATGCCGAGGCCGTCTGCGTCATCAACTACCGCGGCAGTGGCACGTTCGCGGACAACATCGAATTCGCAATCGGCGACGGCGCCAAGCTGAGCGTCGTGACCATGGTGAACTGGAACGAAGATGCAGTTCACGGCTCTGCGCACCATATTCGTGTCGGTCGCGATGCCACGCTGCGCCACACCGTCGCGACGTTCGGTGGCGAGGTTGTCCGTATCGTTCCGCGCGTTGCTTTCACGGCACCCGGCGGCGATGTCGATCTGCTGGGCGTGTACTTCGCCGATGCCGGTCAGTACTTTGAAAACCGCATGCTGGTCGACCACGCTGTGCCGAACTGCCGCTCCAACGTGATGTACAAGGGCGCGCTGCAGGGCGAGCCGAATGTCGCTCATCGTGAGGCCCGCACCGCGTGGGTGGGAGACGTGCTCATTCGTGCAGAAGCGACGGGCACCGACACCTACGAGCTCAACCGCAACCTGCTGCTCACCGAGGGCGCGCGTGCCGACGCAGTTCCGAACTTGGAAATTGAAACCGGTGAGATTGCCGGTGCCGGGCACGCTGCCACCGTTGGTCGCTTCGACGAGGAACAGCTGTTCTACCTGCTCTCGCGCGGTATTCCGGAGCTAGCAGCCCGCCGTCTGGTGGTTCGCGGCTTCTTCAGCGAGGTCATCAACCTGATACCGGTCGAGTCCGTTCGCGAGAAGCTTGAAAAGCTCGTTGACGAAGAGCTCAACACCGCTGGCTTCTAACCGCTTATTTTCTTTCTCACCCTTTCCGTCCTGTCACCCCGGCAGCACCGGGGGAGCAGGCCACTTACACCGATTAAAGGAAAAGATTTCACTATGAGCACTTTGGAAATCCGTAACCTCCACGCGCAGGTGCTGCCGACCGACGAGTCCGCCGAGCCCAAGGAGATTTTGAAGGGCGTCAACCTGACGATTAACTCCGGCGAAACCCACGCCGTGATGGGTCCGAACGGCTCCGGTAAGTCCACCCTGAGCTACACCATCGCAGGTCACCCGCGTTACGAAGTCACCGAGGGCGAGATTCTCCTCGATGGCGAAAACGTGCTGGAGATGAGCGTCGACGAGCGCGCTCGCGCTGGCCTCTTCCTGGCAATGCAGTACCCGGTGGAGGTCACCGGTGTGTCCATGTCCAACTTCCTGCGCTCTGCAGCAACCGCTGTCCGTGGTGAAGCTCCGAAGCTGCGCCACTGGGTCAAGGAGGTCCGTGAGGCCATGGCTGACCTGGAGATTGACTCTTCCTTCTCCGAGCGCTCCGTCAATGAGGGCTTCTCCGGTGGCGAGAAGAAGCGCCACGAGATTCTGCAGCTCGACCTGCTGAAGCCGAAGTTCGCCATCCTGGATGAGACCGACTCCGGTCTGGACGTCGACGCTCTGCGCGTCGTCTCCGAGGGCATTAACCGGTACCAGGATGAAAACGACGGCGGCATCCTGATCATTACTCACTACCAGCGCATCCTGAACTATGTGAAGCCGGACTTCGTCCACGTCTTCCACGATGGTCGCTTCATCACCTCCGGTGGCCCGGAGCTCGCAGACGAGCTGGAAGAGCACGGCTACGAGAAGTACATCAATGCCTAACGCCGAACTACTCAGCCCATCACTCCGCGAGGATTTTCCGATTCTGTCGCGCACTGTCCGTGACGGAAAGCGGCTGGTCTACCTGGACTCCGGAGCGACCTCGCAGCGCCCGAAACAGGTCATCGATGCTGAAGTGGAGTTCCTAACTCACCACAACGCCCCGGTGCACCGCGGTGCCTACGAGATTGCTGAGGAGGCCACGGATGCCTACGAAGATGCCCGCGAAGCCATTGCAGGCTTCATCGGCGCCGACTATGACGAGCTGGTCTTCACGAAGAACGCCACCGAAGCGTTGAATACAGTGGCATTCGTGCTTGGCGACGACCGCTCAGGTCAGTACCAGGTCGGCGAAGGTGACGAGATTGTCGTCACTGAGCTGGAGCATCACGCGAACTTGGTGCCGTGGCAGGAGCTGGCTCGTCGCACTGGTGCGACACTGCGTTGGTATGGCGTGACTGAGGACGGCCGCATTGACATGGACTCGCTGGAGCTCAGCGAGAAGACCAAGGTTGTGGCCTTTACCCATCAGTCAAACGTCACTGGTGCAGTCACCGATGTGAAGGAGATGGTGCGTCGTGCTCGCGAGGTCGGTGCGCTGGTAGTCCTCGATGCCTGTCAGTCGGTGCCGCATATGCCTGTCGACGTCAAGGATCTCGATGTAGACTTCCTGGCGTTCTCCGGCCACAAGATGCTTGGCCCCAACGGGGTCGGTGCGCTCTACGGTCGCCGGGAACTGCTCGAGGCACTGCCGCCGTTCCTCACTGGTGGCTCGATGATTGAGGTCGTCACCATGGAGAAGACCACCTTCGCAGCGCCTCCGCAGCGCTTCGAGGCGGGTACCATGATGACCTCCCAGGTCGTCGGCCTGGGGGCTGCGGTGAAGTACCTGGATGCCATAGGTATGGATAAAGTGGCTGCTCATGAGCACCGCTTGACCGCGCTCGCACTGGAGAAGCTGCAGGAAATTGACGGCGTGACCATCATCGGCCCGACTACTCCAGAACAGCGTGGCTCTGCTGTGTCCTTCAAGGTCGAGGGCATTCACCCTCACGACCTTGGCCAGGTTCTCGACGACCAGGGCGTGTGCATCCGCGTCGGTCATCACTGTGCATGGCCGATTCACCAGATTCTCAACGCTCAGTCGACCGCCCGGGCATCCTTCTACATCTACAACACGGAAGAGGACGTACAGGCGCTTGCCGACGCAGTGCGCTACGCCCAGAAGTTCTTCGGTGTCACCCCATAACTTTAAGGAAAGGAGAAGGACATGAAGCTCGAGCAGATGTACCAGGAAGTCATCCTTGATCATTACAAGCATCCGCAGCACGCGGGTTTGCGGGAGCCTTTCAATACGGAAGTGCACCACGTCAATCCGTCGTGTGGCGATGAACTCACGCTTCGAGTCACCCTGAACGACGACCTCACCGTCGTCAATGACGTCTCCTATGACGCCGTGGGCTGTTCTATCTCGCAGGCCTCCACCTCGGTTATGGCTGAGGAGATTGTCGGCAAGACTGTCGATGAGGCTATGGCCAAGCTCGCCGAGTTCGAGAGAATGGTCACGTCCCGTGGAAAGATTGAGGGAGACGAGGACCTTATTGGCGATGGTATTGCCTTCGCCGGTGTTTCTAAGTACCCCGCCCGCGTAAAGTGCGCGCTTCTCGGATGGAAAGCTTTCCAGGCCGCAACCGCTGAGGCCCTGGCCAACGCAGCTGAAGGCAACGGCGTTGGTACCGCGACTGTAACCGTTACCGATGACGAGGAAGGCCATCACCATGACTGAACCAATCGCTAATGACGCCACCTCGCCCGCGCAGCCAGACGCTGTCGACGAGGACACTATGACCACTGGTGCTCCGATTGATGAGGGGGATGCGTACGAGTCCATCACCGTCCCGCCGGCACCGGAGCAGACCGAAGCCGATAACAAGCTGGCCATCCAGGTTGAAGAGGCAATGTACGAGGTTGTTGACCCGGAACTCGGAGTCAACGTCGTGGACCTGGGCCTGGTATATGACATCTGGATTGAAGAAGGCGACATTGCCGCTATCTTCATGACACTCACATCCCCGGCCTGCCCGCTGACCGATATGCTCACCGACCAGACAGCCTCCGAGGTTATGAAGATCGAAGGTATCCGCGACTTCCGCCTCAACTGGGTCTGGTCCCCGGCATGGGGCCCGCACATGATTACTGAGGACGGCCGCGAGCAGATGCGTGCTCTCGGCTTCTCGGTCTAGATGATCAGTGACAGCGGTGATTAGAGAACCGCTACGTTAAAAGTGCTTGGCGACGAGCTCCTGGCTCGGTCAGCTAGGCACTTTTTCATTTGTATTGAGTTGCTGACTGCGTTTATGGTCGGCATCGGTAGGGCGATGCGAGGTACTGACTGCGTTTATTTCAAAAATGGCCCGAAAAATGGCCTGAAAGCGTCATAAACTCGCACAGTTTCACACGTGCAGCCCGTATTCACATGTGCAGCCCGTAGCTTTTTGGGGTTGTCCGACTCGGAGTAAAAAGCGACCCCACCTGACACTGAAAAGTGCCAAGCGGGGTCGCTATTGTCTTCGACTGCTAATCCAAGTCGTGAGAGTTAGATGCGAGATGCATTGCTACTCGCAGCTATTCACAGCCATTCGCAGTTATTCGCGACTCATGTCTGCGGTGGCCGGGTCAACGAGCTTGGAGCCCGTGACCTTCTTATGGATGAACCACAGCAGGACAAAGACCGGGATACCCAGGTACGGAGTGAGGATAGCGAAGATGTTCTCACCAGTGCGGATCGGATCAAGTGCCTGTCCGGCCACCACAAAGAAGCACATAATCAGTGCCAGCACAGCACCGGCGGGGAAAAAACTTGCCTTGTAGGGAAGCGAATCCAATGGGATATTCTGGGCCTTCAGACACTTGCGGAAGCGGTAGTGGCTGAAAGAGATACCAAACCAGGTGATAAAGCCCGCGAGCGCAGAAAGCGTCAGCAGGAAGGTGTACGCCACACCATCGCCTACCAATGAAGTAATGAAGCCAGCCATACCGATGACAGCGGTGGCAATCAGAGCGCGCAGCGGAACGCCGTGCCCGGAAAGCTTGCCGAAGTAACGTGGAGCGTGTCCCTGACGGGCCAGGGAAAACAGCATACGAGTGGACACATACATACCGGAGTTACCTGCGGACAACACCGAGGTCAGAATAACGGCGTTCATCAGCCCAGCGGCAATCGCGATACCTGCGCGTTCAAAGACCAGGGTGAACGGTGAAATAGAAATGTTGTCCTCGGCGGCGTTCAGAAGATTCGGGTCCGTGTACGCAATAAGGAAACCAATAACAGCGATGGCACCGATGTAGAACAGCAGAATACGCCAGAAGATAGTGCGAATCGCGCGGGGAATCGTGCGCTCAGGATCTTCAGCCTCACCTGCTGCTACGCCAACCATCTCGGTGCCCTGGAAGGAGTAGCCGGCTACGACGAAGACGGCCAGCAGTCCCATTCCGCCATTGACGAATGGGGCGTCGCCCGTGGTCCAGTTTTCGAAGCCGGGGGAGGACCCACCCAAGATGCCGAAAATCATGCCGACACCAAGAACGAGGAAGACGATGACGGTAATGACCTTGATGGTCGCAAACCAGAACTCGCCCTCGCCGAATGCACGTGCGGACAGGGCATTCAGCCCGAATAGAATCGCGAGGAAGAGCGCGGACCAGACGATTGAAGGCACATCCGGGAACCAATAGCGCATCACCAGTGCAGCAGCGACCAGCTCTGCGGCCACAGTAATCGCCCAGTTAAACCAGTAGTTCCAGCCCATAGCAAAGCCGAAGGATTCTGAGACGTATCGGCGACCGTACTCCTGGAAGGAACCGGGCACCGGCAGGTAGGCGGCCATCTCGCCGAGAGACTGCATAACCAGCCACACCATGATGCCTATAAGAGCGTAAGCGATGAGCGCACCGCCTGGACCGGCCTGCGAAATGGTCGCACCGGAAGCAACAAACAGGCCCGTACCAATGGCACCGCCAATGGCAATCATGTTCAGGTGGCGAGCTCTCAGCCTGCGCTGAAGCTTATGGTTTTGTGAGGAAGTCTCCTCAGATTGCGTCGAAGTCATTTATTTATCATAAGCGTTTGTACTCCGGTGAATGCAAAAACCACACTGCTTTAATTGTTGGTATCACCCCACAAATCGGCTGATGTATATGATCCCCGTCAACGAGTTCTCCATCTCCCAGGTCCCCGCACAAACCCAGCGATGAGCTTTCCGCACGTACGCGGACTCATTTTCAGCAAAGGCACGGCCACTTTCGCCATAGCGCAAAGCGTCGCCAGTGGGGAAGTCCCTATCAAATAGGCAAACACGTCCCTCTCCGGCAACGAAAAGAACGCCCGAAAAAACGCACCCGTCTGTCGTGCATCGAACCCCAGCAACGCCGCGAGTCCACGTTCGCGTAACCATCGCTGCAATCGCATGCTTAACGACGTCCCCAGCGTCCGGCCTCCCTTCTTTTCCATACCGGCCAAGAAGCGGTCGACATCTTCGATAACCGAACCCACCGAGTAACCAGTGGCAGGATGCATCCAACCACCAGCAAAGCCGAAGAGGGTGCCCATGGATGGTCCACTGTGCGTCAAGGCACCGTAGCGAGAGGGAAGGTTTGCCAGTAGGGGAAAGGACACCACTTCTTCGTCGATGGCCAGATCTTCCGAAAGCCCCAGGGACTTCAACCGTGCATTTTGGCGTCTACGCAACAGCGCTAGAAGTAGGGAGTCATCGGCCTCACCGCCGCTCCCGACTGGCGCACCGGCTTCGCCGCGATACCCGTCAACCATAGGAGTCGGAGTAGCGAGAATGGTCTCTTCAATGAGGAAGGTCCTGTCGTCCAAGAAAATGCGATAGGAGAAACTAGCCGGCTCTGCCTTTGGGGCATTCAGGGCTGTTGGGGTGAAGTCCATGAGGACTGCACGGCGGTGGGCGCTGGGAACGTCGTCAAGCGAAAAGATGTGCCCGATGGCGAGCTGCCGTACCTGTCCGCCTCGCCCGGCTGCGGCGTACGTGCGCCCGGTGGTGACAATTGTGATGTCCGTACCCGTGGTTTCGGAATCGGTGAGAGCGCGGCGTTCGATATGGAAACCGCCAAGTTTTTGCAGGCAGTCCTTGTTAACAACGCCGTAGGTGCGGGTGAGCTGACGTTCGGTGCCGTCCGCAAGAATGACGCTGGGTTGAAAAGTGGCGGCGAGGAAGTCGCTGGGCAACCAGTTGGGGAGTTGGTCGCACCAGAGACCAATCGTCGAGGGCAGTGTGCCACCTGCGGGGTCGTAAGCGGTGACATCCCAGCCACGAGCGGATGCGCGGTGGGCGGCGATTCTTCCGGCGGGCCCGAGGCCGACGACGGAGGCGGTCACGGGAAATGAAGTCATAACTGGTAGGCTACTCGTTCGTGATTGTGACCCATGACCTTGAAGTCCGAGTCGGCGCCCGTACCCTGCTCACTGCGCCGGGTGAGCAGCTGCGCGTCCAGCCGGGAGACCGGATTGGGCTCGTAGGGCGAAATGGTGCTGGCAAAACGACGACGATGCGTATTCTCTCCGGCGAAACTGAGCCCTACGGTGGCTCAGTAGTGCGCTCTGGCCCGATTGGTTACCTGCCACAGGACTCACGCGAGGGCAACATCGACATCTCCGCCCGCGACCGTGTGCTGTCGGCGCGAGGCCTTGACCAAATCCGTCGCAACATGGATCGCCAGCAAGAGATCATGGAGACCGCGACCACTGACACGAAGCGCGATGCGGCGATTCGGAAGTTTTCGCGTCTCGAGGAGCGCTACCACGATCTCGGCGGCTACGAGGCGAACGCCGAGGCAGCCCGCATTTGCGACGCGCTAGGCTTGCCGGAGCGCGTACTCGACCAGCCGCTGAAGACGCTCTCGGGTGGTCAGCGCCGCCGCGTCGAGCTTGCGCAGATCCTCTTCGCCGCTACCGAAGGCTCGGGCAAGTCCGCCACGACGCTGCTTCTCGACGAGCCGACGAACCACCTCGATGCGGATTCGATTACCTGGCTGCGCGAATTCCTCAGTAAGCATGAGGGCGGCTTGATCATGATTTCGCACGATGTCGAGCTGCTCGAGGCAGTGTGTAACAAAGTCTGGTTTCTCGATGCGGTGCGCGCCGAAGCTGATGTGTACAACATGGGCTGGAAGAACTACCTGTCGGCACGCGCGACCGATGAGGCTCGACGTCGCCGTGAATTCGCTAACGCGGAGAAGAAAGCCAGCGCGCTGCGCAAGCAGGCCGAGAAGCTAGGCGCGAAGGCGACGAAGGCTCGTGCGGCCAAGCAGATGGTGGCTCGTGCTGAGCGCATGATGGACAGTCTCGACGAGGTCCGCGTCGCGGATAAGGTCGCCCACATTTCCTTCCCAGAGCCAGCGCCCTGTGGCAAGACTCCGCTCAACGCCACGGGACTGACCAAGATGTATGGTTCGTTGGAAGTTTTCGCCGGTGTGGATCTTGCAATTGACAAGGGTTCCCGCGTGGTTGTCCTCGGCTTCAATGGCGCTGGTAAGACGACGCTACTGAAGCTACTCGCCGGTGTGGAGCGCACAGATGGCGAGGGAGGCATTGTCTCCGGCCACGGCCTGCGCATCGGCTACTTCGCCCAGGAACATGACACGATTGACCCGGACAAGACTGTCTGGGAAAACACCGTCTACGCCTGCCCTGACGTCAACGAGCCCGAACTGCGGAGCCTGCTCGGTGCCTTTATGTTCTCCGGCGACAAGCTGCAGCAGCCAGCGGGCACCCTCTCCGGCGGTGAGAAGACACGTCTGGCGCTGGCGACGCTGGTTAGCTCCCGCGCAAATGTCCTGCTTCTCGACGAGCCCACCAACAACCTTGACCCGCAGTCCCGCGAGCAGGTTCTCGACGCACTGCGCACTTACACCGGGGCCGTCGTACTGGTTACCCACGATCCAGGTGCGGTCAAGGCGCTAGAGCCCGAGCGCGTCATCGTGCTCCCCGACGGCACGGAAGACCTCTGGAGCGACGACTACATGGAAATTGTCGAGCTGGCTTAAGACGGATCCATTGGTCCCGGCAGGTAACCGTCCTGCTGGGCGAGCCTATACATCTCCGACTTGTTAAGGCTGTTTTCGGCCCGGCCAGCTGCCGCATACTTGGCTCGAATGCGGCCCAAGTAGTCCAACACGGTATTCGGTGTCAGCCCTGTCATCGACGCGACTCGCTTCGTCGACTCACCGGAGGCGTAGAGCTCCAGTACCTCGCGTTGGCGTTCTGACAAATCGACAGAATCGAGCAGGGGATCAGAGTCAACTACCGATGCCCATTCCGTAGTCAACGCGCCCTTGCCAAGCGCCGCCAGCCGTACTGCCGACACGACTGTCTCGGGGGTTTCCGATTTCTGCACAACCCCCATCACTCCGGTACGCACTGCTTTTCGGACAAGGTATGGGCTTTCAGCAGACGAGAGGATGAGCACGTGATCGGTGACCAGTTCCAGCGAGAGCACGTTCTGCGCCGGATCTGAATTATCCGCCAGCCGTAGATCCAACACGACTACATCCAGGCGGTCATCGGTGCCCACATCAGCCAGGAGTTCCGGCACAGTTTGATAACAGCCGACGAGCTCAAAGTCAGGCTCTGCAGACAGCAGGGTTTCGAGCCCCTGCAGAGTCAAGGCATGATCATCAATCGCAGCAACGCGAAGCAAACGATCCGACTGCACGCTGTAATCTCCGATGTTGTCGGAGTCAATTGCAGCCGAGACATCGATGGAAGCATTGCCCATTCCCGCAATACTCTCCCTAGTCACGTGACATCACTATCCTCTCACCGGCTTCATCAAACCTTTGCACTCCATTGTCATCAGAAATGGATGCAAATGCACGTCTGCCCGGGGGCAATAGGCGAATTGTTACCGATCCTTCTTCCGCGTTATCGATTGCTTCGAGGAAGTTCGGCATCAATTTAGCCACCGCGGAATCATCGTCGACAAGCGGAATACGGCGCACGTCGGTGCTATCGGAGACGGCCTGAGTGTGATTGCGGTCATCGAGGAGCCGGACATGAACACCTCTGGCCCGCGCGTCCCAAACAGCTTGGTGAAGTGACCCGACATTTAGATGCGGTGAACGTAAAACGTCTCGGAGAAGCTGCTCTGTAAGCCGGGCACGCAACTGCAGTCGCGGGGTCGGCTTATCCAAAACTGCAGCGGCGCTAAATATGGGACCGACCCGGCGCTGCAGCCATTCGTAGTTGCTCTGACTGCTAATTTCGTACTCTTTGGCGGCACCGGCAGCGTACAGCGCACGATTATAATCCTGAATAGACTGCGGAACGGTACGCATAAAGAAGCGAACCATGATGGACGTCAAAATTCCAGCGACCAGCATCACGGAACGAACTAGCAGGTCGACTCCAGAAATACTGATGTGGGTCGAATCCGAGGGGGCAAGGGGGAAGAACTTGAGTAGCTCCACCAGGATTGCGCCACCGAGAACGGAATTCAGCGCAACCCAGGGTCGGCCGCGGATGGCGAGCAATGCAGACGCAAAAGAAATTAAGCTAAAGTGCCAAAAATACGACCATTCCAAATTGTTTGGAATGGGCTGGTAAAGCCCAACCCCAGCTAATACAACGATCGCGATAGCAATTACAATTGCCCGGTTCAACGGCAATTGTGAATGGCGGCCATACATAATCAGTCCGAGAAGACCGATCGCTATTGCCAGACTGATTTGCCCCGCCGTCGTAAATAATTGTCCATTACTGACTAAAACCATGAACAACACACCGACGATTGCACCGTAGAACTGCCAGGAAAAAACAATTGACATTCCCATGAGGTCATACAGCGATGTCGTATGAGCGGAGGAATCGACTACATCTTCCTCTTCCACCGGAGAGGTATTACCGCGCCATTTGAGAATAACCTGAGTACCTTTCCCAGGCTTTGATTTAACGAGGGCATCTCCACCGCGGAGAGCCTCCATCCGTCCTTTAACACTCAACCGAATACCTGCACGATGCGGGTCAATTCCTTCGGGGTCGAACCCGGTGCCGTCGTCACGAAAATCAATGGAGACCTCGCCCGAGGCAACACGAATGTGGCACTTCTTCTCCGCCGTGACACCTGCGTGACGCTTGGAATTATTTGCCACCTCGGTTGCGGCTAATAGGAACGTGTTAGCAACTTCTCCTGGCAGACGAACTGGACCGCCTTCTTCACTGGTATCTAGCGTTACCGCGATGTCAGAGCTCACCGACATCAATTGCGCCCGTACAGACTCCGCAAAAGTTCTACCACTTACCGTTTGCCGAGGCGAGAAAAACAGCCCAGTCTGCTCGTCTAGAGAGAAGTCAATCTTAGAGCCCTTACCAATTGCAGACAGTGCGGCCAATACATAGTCATGGACATAGGCGTTGAAGCTACTCATCGCCTCGCCGCGGACACGCATACGCTCCGCTCTCTCATTGACCTTCCGAGAGTTCTCGTAGGTGTAGTCAATAAGCCTTGCGACGGGTTGTGCAGAGCCCGCAATAATCACAAATGGAAAAGTGTTGATGAGATTGAATCCGACATCCGACAACATGTCGAGCCAAAAAGTGTGTCCCAGCAACCAAGAATTAATGACGGCAATAAGTCCGGGAACAAATACCATCACGGACAAACTGATGTGGAGTGGTACCGTCAGCGCAAATGCAGCGAGGGCCAAACCTGAAAATGGGCTATACCAGAGTGCATTTCCAATGGGGTTATGAGGGAGATCCCAATAGGTTGAAACCAACATCAGGAAAAATAACATGATGTACATCGGTACACGCAGAGCGGTAATTAGGCCTCGCCGCGTATTATTGATGACTGCCCAAATCAGCAACATGTCGCTGAGAATGAATATGAGCAGCGATGCAAAAGGGAACCAGTGGCTCCGAAAGTTTTCTAAGGGGACAGAACGAATAGCCGATTCAATCTGCCACAAAAAGCCGGTGACGGCAATAATAATCGCGCCGGATCGCAGCACGGACATTTCAATTGATGGTGACTGTCCGGCAAGTGCCGAGTCGGGATTCCACCTCTCCATGCGACAATCACATTCCTTTTGCCTATTGCCACTAGATAAAACTACTCAGTCTCTACATGCGGTATGAAGCCGAGCGAAGTTCTGAAGAATACGCCCACTTCGAGCAACATCCAACTGTCGCGCGGCCGATACCGCTTCAAGATCTGTTCCTGGTAAATAGTAACCCTGATTTGCGTAAATCTGGAGACGCTGAGCAAACGTGTTGGCATCTAATTCCGGGTGAAACTGCGTCGCATATGCATTGCGGCCCAACCGGAACATCTGCACTGGACAGTCCTTTCCAGTTGCCAACAACGTAGCGTCGCCAGGCAGTTCTTCGATGGCCTCCTTGTGGCCTACGATGGCGTGAAAGTGGGGCGGCAAGCCTTCAAGAATTGGGTCTGATTCGCCATCTGGAGTTGCAGCTACTTCAATTACTGCTGCCTGCTCCCCGTGCTTGCGGGAGACGCGGCCATGACCAGCAGTACCGAGCAGGCCGATGCCATAACAAGCTCCGAAGAAGGGGAAATCTCGTTCGAGCACTTCTGCCAGCAAATCCTCGAACCAGGTCTCGACCTCCTTCTGTAGATAGCTCTTATCGTCATCGGAGGCGTTAAAGGGACCTCCGCCAACGATTACGCCCGAGTAGTTATCTAGGTTCAAGTTCGCCGGACGAGACTGTTCCAAGCGAAATTGATGCAACTTTGCCGGCGCCAATGCACATCTCCTGGCAAATGAGAGATGTTCAGCGTGAGCTGCGGCATCTTCGCCGCGTGTAGAAAGCAAGAGGAAGGGCTTGGCGGAGGTAGACATTTGCGGGAACGAGTTTCGTGAAAAAGGGGAGATAGAGGGAGACGAAGACTACTGCACCATTAGCAGGCTCGGATTGGCTGCATGCGTACACACGTGCATAAATCGGGGGATAATTGACGCAACGGCCTGGAGGTCCACATCAGATACCTTTAGTCGAATCGCGTCGACTTCCTCCGGGTCAAAGTAACCGACATCGGTGTAGAAAGACATTCTGCGGAGCAGTCCGTTAGCATTCATCTCCGGATGAAATTGGGTAACCCAGTTATTCGATCCGATCGAGTACATCTGCACCGGACAGGTTGGGCCTGTGGCAAGCAAAGTTGCGTGATTGGGAAGTTCCGCAACGGATTCCTTGTGGCCAGTCAACGCATAAAAAACCGGAGGTAGCACCGAGGCTATTGGATCCTGAGTAGCGGCTTCGGTGAGCTCTACCCGGGTAGAACCCGCTACTTCGCCGTGACGCAGGTTAACCAAACCACCCGAAGTAAAGGCCGTGTAGCTAGCGCCGTAGCAGATAAGCAGTGCGGGGACAGGACTCCTAAGTACGTCGTAAAGCACATCGTGCGAATACTTCTGCAGACCCGAATGCTCTAGGTCGGTGACGTTAAATGGGCTGCCGCCGACGAATACGCCGTCATAGGAGGTCAGGTCGGGTAACTTAGCGCCGACAGCGTCGATGGTAAACAGATCCAACTGGCTGGGCTCAAGCCCGGTGGAATCCAGAAAGTCCTGGTACTCGGCTTGCCCCGCACCATCCGCGGGGCGGAGCGCCACCAACAAAAACTTACCCACACTCATAAATAGACAGCTTAGTCCATATTGGATGAAATCTATGTATCTTCACCGGTCAAATGGGGTAAATGCAAGGCAAAAAGCCGAAACCCGCTCCCGTATTAGGGGGAGCGGGTGGTACGGAACGCTATCAGACCTAGCCTGAGTGGCTAGACCTTGCGCCGTAAGCTGTCTTCAACTAAATCAAGCACGGAATCCAATTCGTCGACAGTGCGACCAGATGCCAGACGAACGATGATGCCATCGAGCATCAGCTCGAGAAAAAGCTGCATCGTGCGAACCGAATAATCCGTCCGTAGGGAGCCGGATGAGGATGTCTGGGTCAATCGGTGGGCAACAGCGTCATCCAATTGATCCTGATGGCCCAACCATTGACCCTTAAACTCCGGATCGCTGCGAAGGCGACGGGCAATCTCAAGGCGAGTTCCCAGCCAGCCATGCTTGTCTGGGTTCGCCACGATGTCACGCATTACTTCCACTAATCCGGAAGACTCCGCGACTTCCGCCATATTTGCGGCATCTTCTTCGGCCAACGCTAAGAACAGACCTTCTTTGGATCCGAAGTGATGGAAAATAGCACCGCGAGACTTACCGGTAGCGGCCTCCAGACGAGACACCGTTGCGCCGTCGTAGCCGAATTCTGCAAAGCACTGCCGAGCGCCGTCGAGAATTTCGTGCCGCCGTTGAGCTAAATCCTGATTACTCACTTTTGGCATTAGGAAACTCTTTTCTTGCCGGCGACCCCCAGGGGCATATTTCACTGCATGACGTGGCAACGCCATTCCTATACTTCCCAGGCCTCATTTTGACTGGAGTAGAGAAACCCGAGGCCGGCAGGGCGCTAGTCCGTGGGGTGTGAATCCGCGGGCTAGCGCTACCTACCGGCCTCTAGAAGCGCTGCTTACAACAAGCCCTAGCGCGCACGAGTCAAAGGGAAACTAGTTGCCCTTGATCATGTTGCGCAGGACGTACTGCAGAATACCGCCGTGGCGGTAGTAGTCAGCCTCACCAGGGGTATCGATACGGACCACAGCGTCGAAGTCGAAGGAATCGCCGTTTTCCTTGGTAACCGTGACCTTGACGGTCTTCGGAATGGAGCCGTTGTTCAGCTCCTCCAGACCAGCGATGTCGAAGGTCTCAGTGCCATCGATGCCCAGGGACTTCCAGGACTCACCCTCCGGGAACTGCAGCGGAACAACGCCCATGCCGATGAGGTTCGAACGGTGAATACGCTCGAAGGACTCAGCGATAACAGCCTTGACGCCCAGCAGCAGGGTGCCCTTAGCTGCCCAGTCACGGGAGGAACCGGTGCCGTATTCCTTGCCACCAACGACGACCAGCGGAGTGCCAGCCTCCTTGTAGTTCATGGCAGCGTCGTAGATGAAGGCCTGCGGGCCACCCTCCTGGGTGAAGTCGCGGGTGTAGCCACCGGTAACACCGTCAAGCAGCTGGTTCTGCAGGCGGATGTTAGCAAAGGTACCGCGCACCATGACCTCGTGGTTACCACGACGGGAACCCAGGGAGTTGTAGTCCTTGCGCTCAACACCCATGGAGTCGAGGTACTGAGCAGCTGGGGTGCCCGGCTTAATGGAGGAAGCCGGGGAGATGTGGTCGGTGGTCACCGAGTCGCCCAGGGCAGCAAGGACGCGAGCGCCCTTGATGTCGGAAACCGGTGCCGGCTCCATCTCCATCTCGTCGAAGTACGGTGCCTTGCGGATGTAGGAGGACTTGTCGTCCCAAGCGAAGGTCTTGCCCTCCGGGGTCGGCAGATTCTGCCAGCGCTCGTCACCAGCGAAGACATCCTTGTAGTCCTCGTCGTACAGCTCGGAGGAGATGGAAGCCTCGATGGTTGCCTCGATCTCTTCGGTGGACGGCCAAATGTCGCGCAGGAAGACATCGTTGCCCTCTGCGTCCTGACCCAGGGCGTCGGTTTCGAAGTCGAAGTCCATGGTACCGGCGATCGAGTAAGCGATAACCAGGATCGGGGAGGCCAGGTAATTCATCTTCACGTCAGGGGAGATGCGGCCTTCGAAGTTACGGTTACCGGACAGAACCGCGGTAGCAGCCAGGTCGGCCTCGTTGATGGCGGAGGAAATCTCAGCCGGCAGCGGACCGGAGTTACCGATACAGGTTGCACAACCGAAGCCGGACAGGTAGAAGCCCAGAGCTTCGAGGTCCTTCCACAGGTCAGCGCGCTTGAAGTAGCCGTTAACAACCTGGGATCCCGGGGCACAAATGGTCTTGACCCACGGCTTAGCCTTCAGACCCTTCTCGACAGCCTTGCGTGCCAACAGACCAGCGCCAATCATGACCGACGGGTTGGAGGTGTTGGTACAAGAGGTGATGGAAGCGATAGCGACCATACCGTGGTCGAGCGTGTACTCGCCGCCGTTCGGGGAAGTGACGGTGATCGGGGAGCTCGGGCGACCTTCAGCGCCGTTAGCGGCGGACTCGCCGTGGCCCTCGCGGGACTCGTTGTAGTCTGCGGCCAGCTCGGAGGTCGGTGCGGAAGCCTTGACAGCGCCCTTGATCTCGCCGTCGGAGTAGTTGTGCAGGTCCTTGCGGAACTGCTCCTTGGCGGAAGCCAACTCGATGCGGTCCTGCGGGCGCTTCGGGCCGGCGATGGACGGAACGACGGTGGACAGGTCCAGCTCGAGGTACTCGGAGTACTCAGCCTCCGGAGTGTTCTCGTCCAGCCACATGCCCTGAGCCTTGGCGTAAGCCTCGACGCGCTCCAGGGTCTCCTTGTCGCGACCGGTCAGGGCCAGGTACTTGACGGTCTCGTCGTCGATCGGGAAGATTGCGGCGGTGGAACCGAACTCCGGCGACATGTTACCGATGGTCGCACGGTTGGCCAGTGGCAGCTTGGAGACGCCAGCGCCGTAGAACTCTACGAACTTGCCGACGACGCCGTGCTGGCGCAGCATGTCGGTGACGGTGAGCACAACGTCGGTTGCGGTAACGCCCGGCTGAATGTCGCCAGTCAGCTTGAAGCCAACGACGCGCGGGATGAGCATGGAAATCGGCTGGCCAAGCATTGCGGCCTCAGCCTCGATACCACCGACACCCCAGCCCAGGATACCCAGGCCGTTCTGCATGGTCGTGTGGGAGTCAGTACCAACACAGGTGTCCGGGTATGCCAGGCCGTTGTTCTCAAAGACAACGCGAGCCAGGTACTCGATGTTGACCTGGTGGACAATACCGGTTCCCGGAGGAACAACGCGGAAGTTGGAGAATGCACCAGTACCCCAACGGAGGAACTTGTAGCGCTCATCATTGCGCTGGTACTCAATCTCGACGTTCTTAGCCAGAGCGTCTTCGCTACCGAAGGCCTCGATGATGACTGAGTGGTCGATGACCATCTCTGCCGGGTTCAGCGGGTTAACCTGATCCGGGTCGCCGCCGAGAGTCTTAACAGCCTCACGCATGGTAGCCAGGTCAACAACACAGGCGACGCCGGTGAAGTCCTGCATAATAACGCGAGCAGGGGTGAACTGAATCTCGATCGACGGATCAGCGGAAGGAACCCAGTTGGCGACAGCCTTGATGTGCTCCTCAGTGATGTTGGCGCCATCTTCGTTGCGCAGCAGGTTCTCACCGAGAACCTTCAACGAGTAAGGCAGCTTCTCCATACCCGGCACGGCGTCAAGAGCGAAGTAGTCATAAGACTTGTCTCCGACCTCAAGCTTGCGCAGGGCGTTGAAAGAGTTCTTGCTTTCAGCCACAGTCAGCTCCATTTCTATTCGGGTGAATTGTCGCCTTAACTGAAGAGTCCGGCACTCGAATTTCGGCTCTCCACAAGGCATAGGTGCGATCACGCCGCCCCTTATCAACCAATTAAAGCAATAATCACGACGCGGGGCACACGAGCCCACGCACACGTTTTCAAGGAAGCGTTACCGTCCTTGCATCAACAATAACAGTACGAACGTTCTGTATGTAGATTGCCTGCGGCGCGCCGAGTCAAGCTACCCCCGTTCACGTCCAAGACAGGCCATTATAGATAGGACAAACGAAGTAGTATCTCCGCCAAATTGGGGCGCGTGGAAACCATTCTCACGCAAAACAGGAGCACGATACGGAAGGCAGTTAATGCATACGCCAGCAGATTCACAGGCAGCGAAAGAAACCGTCGAAAAGGCGGTCGCCCAGCTACGCACCGACAACATCGTGACAACTAACCCAAAGCTCCGGGAAGCGGTCCAGCCAATTGTCGACGATGCAGCAAATCGGGGGGTGCCCAATTTCCATATCATCTACCTAGACACCGAGAAGATTTACCCCGTCGCCGAACAAAAGAACACCGACATCTTTTCCTTTGCCCGCCAAGTAGCGGACCAAGTCGGCGGAACGACTGTCGTGCGCACACCGGGCAATGTGGCCACCGCATCTTCCGATTTTCCCCGCGCAGCCATTGAACGCGCCGACCACGCAATGATGGAGACTCCGCGAGACTATCCGGCAGGTCTCGATGCCTATTTGCACGAGCTCACTAACTACGTCGTTCCGTGGACTCTTTACAGCCTCATCGCTGGCGTCGTTATCGTCGCACTATTCGTCGGACTGACGTTCTACTGGCTACGCACACGCCCAACCGTCTAAGGGCTCGCTTTACGACGGGCACTGAAGCTAGCGGCCCCACTGGACACATTCACCATCCTCGGTTTTCCATCCCCAGGAAAGAGACAGAGTAAATGCCCCAAAAACTGGTAGCAGTGAGGAAATCAGCCACTATCCAAATTGGATAACGCTGTTGCATTCGCCGTAACCGTGCCAACGATTTTTACAAAGGTCAAGCATGAACGCTTGACCTTTTCTTATGTCCGATACCCTAGGTAGGGGCCTGCGATATTCCGGCACGCCGACAAGCCATCGAATAGTGACATAATTCACATAGAAAACTAGGGCTCACCATAACCGCAGGCCACGGCGTATAACGAAACGATTACAAAGTGGGGGACAGTTGGTAATTTTGTTACTTATGTTTTTTTAGAGCTTTTTGACCCGTAAAGTGCTTCGTGATGCCAATAGTGGACTCAAGGGTCCAGTATTGACCAAAGAAAACTCGCGGGAGCGCCGCTGTTGCTTTTGGTTCTGGTTTCGGTTCGACGTTTTTCGTAGTTCCACTCAAGACCGGGAGACAACAACGGGAAGATATCCAACGATGGGGAAGTCGCTGGTGTCGATTCTGAGGCGTGAACGCACCCATAGGAGAAATGTAGGAGTAACGCGGTGCCGAGTAATCGCAAAGTCCGTGCATCATATTGGACTCGTCCAATTGCCGGTATTATCACGGCGGGTCTTCTGGCGACGAACACTCAGGTCGCAGCTGCACAACCACTAAATCCGAGCGACGCCCAGATCCGTCAAGCGCGCGAGGCGGCCTCTAACGCCGAGTCGTACTTGCAGTCCCTGGTCGCCGAGGTAACTTCGAGCGAGCGCCGGGTATCTGACCTCGAGCTACGCATGGGCACTCTGCGCGAGGACGTCAACAAGGCCATGGTGGACCTTGAAAACGCTCGGGATGCTGCGAACCGTGCGCGCGAGGCGGTCAACGAGGCACGTACCCAACTCGACCGTTCCCGCGCCGAACTCGCTAGCGCTCAGAAGCAGTTCGATGAGCTAGCACGCACCATCATGCGTCAGGGCCGTTCCAGTGGTTCGATTCTCGAGGGTGCGCGAGATGCTTCCGAGGCCATTAACCGCCTGTCCGCTTTGCGTCGCGAAGCTGACCGTCAAGAGCAGACCGTTGACTCGCTGGATAAGAATCGAACTGAGGCTGCTAACCAGGAGTCCACACTTCGCAAGAAGAGTGACGAGGCTCAGCAGGCGGAGGCCACCGCAAACCAGCGAAACACCGATGCTCAGAACGCGTACTCCGAGGCAAACGAGGAGCTTCAAAAGGAGCAAGCTGATTACCAGCAGGCTCAGGTCGACCGCGATGCTGCAAAGGCATCTTTGGACGCAGCCCGAAACGCGGTCAACGAGCTGAACTCTCAGCGCCAGAATTATGAGAACGAGCAGGCCCGCAAAGAAGCGGAAGACGCCGCTGCCAAGAAGGCCGCTGAGGAAGCTGCAGCTAAGACTCGCGCCGAGGCGCAGTCGAACCAGACTGATGAGGATTCCTCTTCCGAGTCCACAGATGAAAGCTCTAGCACCACCGACTCGACTGGCTCCACCGGCTCCACTGGTTCTAACAGCTCCACAGGTTCCAATAGCTCGACCGGCTCGACTGGTTCCGCGGGTACCACCGACTCGACTGGCTCCACCGGCTCCACTGGTTCTAACAGCTCCACCGGCTCTTCTGGTTCCACTGGCTCCACCAGTTCCTCTGAGACGACCGAATCTTCGGACTCCTCTGAGTCCACCGAGACCTCGGAATCGTCGAGCACCGGCAGCTCGTCGTCAAGCGGTACCCCAGCACAGACTGTGGCGCCGACGAATCCAGAGACCGGTCAGAGCACCTCAGGTTCTTCCAGCCAGAAGGTTGAGACTGTCATCGCACGTGCGATGGGGCAGCTCGGTGTCCCTTACGCATGGGGCGGCGGCAACGCCAACGGCCCGACCAAGGGCATCCGTGACGGCGGAGTAGCTGACTCCCACGGCGACTACAACAAGATTGGTTTCGACTGCTCGGGACTGACTCTGTACGCCTACGCCGCTGTCGGCATTGACCTGCCTCACTACACCGGCTACCAGTACCAGCGCGGAAAGCACTACCCGGCATCTCAGATGAAGCGTGGTGACCTGCTGTTCTGGGGCCCGAATGGTCATGGCCACGTCGCTATCTACCTGGGCGATGGCAAGATGATTGAGGCACCACAGTCTGGTTCTGTGGTTAAGATCTCGCCAGTCCGTTATAACGGAATGACACCGAACGTTGTCCGCCTCGTCTAGTTTCTAACGACGTGTTCTACAGGTCGGGCGACCGACCTAAAGAAGGGTTTCTCTGTGACCTACCCAACGCCCACTGACCACACGGACCTCGAGCGCGCATACGCGGAGCTGGGGAAGGTTGTGGTTGGCCAGGAGCACCTGATTAAGCAGCTCTTTATCGCGATGCTCGCAGGAGGACATGTCCTGCTCGAAGGTGTTCCGGGTGTTGCGAAAACTCTGGCAGTGTCTACCTTTGCCACAGTGATGGGTGGGTCCTACTCCCGCATCCAGTTCACTCCGGATTTGGTGCCATCAGATATTGTCGGCACCCGGATTTTCCGCCAGGACACCTCGGAGTTCATTGTCGAGCCCGGCCCGGTCATGTCAAATATCGTGCTCGCTGATGAAATCAACCGCGCACCGGCGAAGGTGCAGTCGGCACTGCTGGAAGTCATGGCAGAGCACCAGGTGTCCATCGCAGGAGAGTCCACGCCAGTACCCGAGCCGTTTCTGGTCCTGGCCACGCAAAACCCAATTGAAAACCAGGGTGTCTACCCACTGCCAGAGGCCCAGCGGGACCGATTCCTATTCAAAGTCCTCGTGGGTTACCCCACTCCGGCGGAAGAGCGGGAGATTGTCTACCGCATGGGAGCCACCCCTCCAGCCGCGCAGCAGATTCTCACCCCAGAGAGTGTTCGGGAACTGCAGCGCGCTACCCGCGAAGTCTTTGTCCACCACACACTGATTGACTACATCGTGGCCGTTATCGAACTCACCCGTAATCCGATGCGGGCGGAGTTGAAGGATGTCGACCGCTGGCTTTCCTATGGCGCATCGCCGCGTGCAACTCTTGGTGCTGTCGCGGCTGCCCGCGCTCACGCGCTGTTTTCCGGTCGCGACTATGTCGTGCCGGACGATGTGGTCTCCGTGCTTCCCGACGTGCTGCGTCACCGCCTGGTCCTGTCCTATGAGGGATTGGCCGATGGCGTTACTCCCGAACGGATTATTGACATCGTGTTGTCTCACGTGCGTCTTCCCCAGGGCGCGGGCACTGGCTCCGATGAGGGCACTGCCTCCTAATGTCAGCTCGTGAAGACGATCTTGCACGCGTCCTGGCGTACTTAGAGCTAACTGTTACACGTAAGCTTAACGGACTTTTGCGCGGCAGCTTTCTCTCCACCGCTACTGGAGAAGGCTCTGAGCCGGTTGGCTCCCGCGAATATGTCATCGGCGATGATGTTCGCCAGATGAACTGGGCAGTGACAGCCCGTACTGGAGTGCCACACGTTCGCACCTCCGAGGCCGAGCGCGAGCTGGAGTGTTGGATCGTCGCCGAACCCGCCGCACGTCTGTCCACGGGATTGGCCGATACCACCAAACGACATCTGCTCACCGCCGCTGCCGGCGCTGTAACGATGCTTAACGACGCCCCGGGGTCCCGAACTGGATTAATCGCCGGTGGCACTCCAGTGCCCGCGGGCCAGGGCCGTGCCCACAGCTTGATGCTGCTCAAGCAGTTGGCTGACGCGACTGCTGAGCATAACCTCGCAGCGGATATTGACACAGTAATGACTCAGGCTCCGCGCGTTGGGCTGTTGGTTGTCATCTCGGATTTCCTTGGATCACTCGATTGGGCGCGCCCGCTGCGCGTTGCCTCGGCCTCGACAGAGATTATGGCGATCCGCCTGGTCGATCCAGCCGATGAAGCCCTGCCCGGCGAAGGCCCGGTGGTTATGGCGGATTCAGCAACTGGTGAGACCATTGAACTCAACATCAACGACAAAACCCGCGCCGAGTATGCAGCTCAGGCTAGTGCCCACCACGAGCGTGTAATCAATGAACTGCGCAAATGCCGTGCTCGCGTTATTACCTTGCGTACGGATTCCGATTGGATACTGGATTTTGCTCGACAAATTGGCCAACATTAGCGGCTGAGTAACCGCTTGTTAGTGCTATTTTTAGGCCACCGACTAACCGGCTATAACCACTGGTTTATACGCGACTGTTTAGGCGACTGGATGTGAGGAAACTGATACCGCGATGACGTTCCTAAACTCAACTTTTGCGCACCCAGGTTGGCTACTCGCACTCGTTCTGCCTCTCGTGGCAGCCGCGGCCTATTGGATCAGCACTAAGCAGCGAAAGCAACGTGCCATTGCCTTTGGCAACTTCACCATCGTTGGGTCACTGGGGAATAAGTCGTCGGCACGCCTGCGCCATGTCGTGGCTATCAGTGCGCTGTTGTCTCTAGTTCTGGTCATCATTTCATTGGCTGGTCCGATATCGGAGACCAAAGTCGCCCGCAACCGAGCGACGGTCATGCTGGTGGTCGACGTTTCACTGTCCATGTCGGCCACCGATGTTGCGCCCGACCGCATCACTGCCGCTAAAGAAGCCGGTCAAGAATTCGTGGAGAACCTTCCCGACGACCTCAATATCGGCCTGGTGACGTTCTCTGGCCGCGCTCGCACTGCTGTTAGCCCGACTACCAACCATGACACCGTGAATCGAGCGCTTCAGGCTGCTGAGTTAGATCAGGCTACTGCTACCGGTGATGCCATCGCAGCCGCGCTCGATGCCATCAATCAGTTCAGCGACTCAGTTCAAGGCGGGGGAGAAGGTGCCCCACCAGCGACAATTGTGCTGCTTTCCGACGGCAAACAGACCGTTCCACAAGAACTCGACGATCCCCGCGGCGCGTATACAGCCGCCGCCGAAGCCGCCAAGGCCGGGGTGCCAGTCAACACGATTTCGTTCGGTACCGCGCAAGGCGCAATCACGGTTCAGGGCGAATTAATTCCAGTGCCTAACGACGACGATTCGCTGCGAGAAATCGCCCGTCGAACAAAAGGTGAGTTCTTCAGCGCTGGGTCCTTAGAGCAGCTCCGCGATGCCTATGGCTCACTGGAAGATGACATCGGTTACGAACTCAAGCGGGCCGAGAATCCGAGGCCCTATCTGATTGCGGCCTTCGCGATGCTGCTAGTGACTGTGGGCTCACTGCTTGTGACCAATCGTCGAATTCCGCAGTAGGGCGGGGTTAGGGTGCCGTCGTAAAGCGATGGGCATGGAACCCAATGGGTAGGAGACGCCGGGGCATTGAGCAGTCGTCTTATGGTGTCCTCAGACTGCGCTACTAACATGATTGGCTATGTCTTCTGATAATTTTGACGCTATTTTGCTGTTGTCTTTCGGCGGTCCCGAAAAGATGGCCGATGTGCGTCCCTTCCTGGAGAATGTCACCCGCGGCCGCGGAATTCCGCCGGAGAGGTTGGACGAAGTCGGTGCTCACTATGCGCACTTCGGCGGTAAGTCCCCGCTCAACGATTTAAACCGTGAAATTGTCTCCAACCTTAAGGCTGAGCTGACTCGCCGTGGCTATGACTTGCCTGTTTATTTCGGCAATCGCAATTGGCATCCGATGGCTGAAGACACCGCGGCAAAGATGGCTGAAGACGGCGTTAAGCGAGCGCTCGTATTCGCCACTAGCGCCTGGGGAGGCTATTCCGGCTGCCGCCAGTATCACGAAGACATTGCTCGGATGCGCGAATCTCTGGGCGACCGTGCTTTTGACATGGAGAAGATTCGGAGCTTCTACGATCATCCACTCTTTATTGAAGCCTATGCAGACGCAGTGCGTGAGGCGTTTGCCAAGCTGCCGGATGACCGCCGTGACGAGGCCCGGCTTATTTTCACCGCTCACTCTATTCCGGTATCGGCGGACAAGGCTTCCGGACCGGTAGAGCTCGGCGGAAATCTTTACTCTCGCCAGGTCAACGAAGCAGCACGACTCGTCGCCGATGCAGTCGGCATCACCGACTTTGACGTCGTCTGGCAGTCCCGCTCTGGCCCGGAGCACGTGCCGTGGTTGGAGCCTGACATCGTCGACCACGTTGAAGCGAAGGTCGCCCAAGGCCTCCGATCCGCAGTAGTGTGCCCGATTGGCTTCATCTCGGACCACGTTGAGGTCGCCTGGGATTTGGATGCTGAGCTTCAGGATGAAATGGCTCATCACGACATCGTCATTGAGCGTGTCGGAACGCCTGGTCCGACGGCCACTTTCACTGACATGCTCGTGGAGCTCATCGAAGAGCGCATCGCAGATGCCGAACCCCGCCGCCTGGGAAGTGAACCGCTACTCGGCTCGGCCTGCAACGGCGCCTCCTGCTCCGCAGCCTGTTGCACCCCGGCAAAGCGCCGCCCGCACTGATTCCTTTGGTTTCAATCCGGGCCTCGGGGCAGGGCAAACCTCTAGCGGGTCCACTCCTGAATCGCGTATTCCACCGCGCTCATCCGCGCCTGCCGGATCTTTCGCCACAGCGGGATGAGCTGCGTATCAAAAGCGGCGCTGCCGTGCCCCGACTCGCTGCCCTGTGCCACCGCCAGAATCGACGACACCCGATCAGCTCTGGCGAGCACTCCCAGTGCACGCCGCGGCACATCATCTGGCACAAAAGCCATGTCCAGGTGATCATCGAGCATGCCGACCATCAGCCGGGGGTCCGCCTTCGGGACACCACTGCTTGACGACGTCAGCGGTGAACGCGGCATCGCCGCAATAGTGGCAGCCGCAACCCGCGCCGCATCTGCGAGCTGCAAATCTGCCTCGCCAGGGGAGAGATACGCCGGCTCGGGAATGTGGCCTTCCAGTGTGTACCAATGCCACTGCGGCAGACCGGGCACCGGCGATGTCACTGGTATGAGCACATGGTTCCAACCCGGCTCCGCATCCGCAATCGCAATGGCTGAGCCTGCTGCGCGTGCAGCCTCAGCGGCGTCGGTTCCCGCAGGCAGTGCAGGTGCATCACCGGGCCCGGAGAGAATAAGGCGGACGAGGGGACGGTGGTCACTGTGCCAATCTCCCGCTTCAGTAACTGCTCGAAGAAGGCGGAGCATGTCGCTTCGATCGAGGTCAGCGTCGCAATCGATGACATTCGGAACCGTGGCGTCGGCAAGCACGAACGTTCCCGGAACTGACGTGGGCCCTCCGAGCGAGTCGAGCGCGTCGAGGAGATGATCGTAGTTTTCCAAACCCGACAACCATGCGCCCAGCCAAAGGGCGATGTGCTGAGTTGGACTCCAGACCTGGTCGAGAACACTGCGCTGCATAGTGCAGCTCATCCTAGTGCAGTGTGTCGTTGGTCCCGTAACCGATGCTGTTAATCTCAGTACCCATGAGCTTTCAAGACCCGTACCGCAATCAGGACGTGTTCGCTGGCGCACGTGGCCACCGCCGTCGTATCCCACAGCCGGCACGCGAGGTGACAGCAGAAAATGGTGTTGTCGTCGAGGCGTCCTATGACGGATTCGTCGGTGCGATTATCGGGTTGGAGAAAACTTTCGACGGCTGGTGCGTCCGGCTGGAGGACCGCCACGGCAAGTCGCGGCTGTTTCCCATGCACGAGCGCGGTTTTCTCATCGACGGCAAACCTGTGACTCTGGTGCGGCCGAAGGCACAACCAAAAAAGCCCTCACAGGATCTGTCGGCATCGGGCTCGCGCAAGGTTCACAACGTCAAGGCCAAGGTTGCTCTACCCAGCCGTATCTGGGTTGAGGGTATTCATGACGCTGCAATTGTCGAGAAGGTATGGGGCCACGATCTGCGTGTTGAGGGCGTAGTCGTCGAGTATCTGGAGGGCTTGGACAATCTCCCGGAACGCTTGGCCGAATTTGGTCCGGGTCCGAAGCGCCGCGTCGGAGTCTTGGCAGACCACTTGGTGGAAGGCAGTAAAGAGAGCCGCATGACTCAGCAGCTCGGCCCGCACGTGATGGTCACAGGCCACCCGTTTATCGATGTCTGGCAAGCGGTCAAGCCCTCGTCGGTAGGCATCGAAGCATGGCCGGAAGTTCCTTACGGGGAGGACTGGAAGACAGGAATCTGCCGTCGCTTGGGCTGGGGAGACGACCCCAAGCAGGGCTGGCGACGCGTCTACGCAGGTGTACACACCTACCGTGATCTGGAGTCGGATTTGATTGGTGCAGTCGAGCGCTTGGTCGACTTTGTAACTGAGCCACATATGCAGTACTGACCCCTGAATATTGTCTCCACTCGCCCCACATTTGTTCTGCAAAGTAGGTAGGGTGAGGGCGTGATTCCTCTCCTTTGGCTCGGAGCAAGCCTCCTACTGGTTCTCGGTGAACTCGCGGTCGGAGATTTAGCACTGTTAATGCTCGGAGGTGGTGCGCTGGCAGCGTCCGGTGCGAGCCAGCTTGGAGCGCCGCTTTGGCTGTCAGTGGTCATCTTCGCCGTTGTGTCCGCCACACTTGTGCTGACAGTTCGCCCTGTGTTGCGCAAAAAGATGGCAAAACCGGACAAGTCCGCTGAACTGGAGTCGCGTCCGGAACTGCTAGCGGGCCGTCATGCTGAGGTCATCGAGCCAGTTTCCTCGTCATCGGGTCTGATTAAGGTCAATGGTGAGTTGTGGAGCGCGCGCAGTCTTCTGACTGCGCAGACTTTCGATGCGAAGGAAAGAGTCACGATTGTAGAGATTTCGGGCAATACCGCAGTAGTGGACAAGCTGCTCTGAGCAGTCAACTCACTTAAAGGGCGCTCGGAGCACTCTTAGTTACTGACCATTAAATAACTGACCACACAGTTTCTAACTACGAGGGAATCCCATGGAAGGCTTTATCATCCTCGTCGTTTTCATTCTCGTGGTTGTTACCTTGGTTCTCAAAGCGATTGTCCTGGTTCCTCAGGGTGAAGCGGCAATCGTAGAGCGACTGGGACGATACACGCAGACACTGAATAGCGGCCTGAACTTCATCATCCCGATCATTGACCGAGTGCGCGAGAAGGTTGATACCCGTGAGCGTATGGTTACCTTCCCGCCACAGGCAGTGATCACCGAAGACAACCTGACTGTGGCTATCGATACTGTCGTGACCTTCCAGGTCAACGAACCGGATCGGGCGATTTACGGTATCGACGACTACATTTTCGGTGTCGAACAGATCACCACCGCAACGCTTCGCGACGTCGTGGGTGGCCTGACTCTGGAAGAGACACTGACTTCCCGTGACTACATCAACCGCCGTCTGCGCGGCGAGCTGGACGAGGCCACTGCCAAGTGGGGTCTTCGTATCGCTCGTGTGGAGCTGAAGGCTATTGAGCCGCCACCGTCGATTCAGCAGTCGATGGAAAAGCAGATGAAGGCCGATCGCGAGAAGCGTGCCATGATTCTGACTGCGGAAGGTACCCGCGAAGCCGATATTAAAACTGCTGAGGGCCGTAAGCAGGCACAGATTCTGGCCGCCGAAGGTAACAAGCACGCAGCAATTCTGGCTGCTGAAGCTGAGCGTCAGGCAACCATTCTGCGCGCTGAGGGTACTCGCGCCGCTACCTACCTTGAGGCGCAGGGTAATGCTCGCGCTATCCAGAAGGTCAACGCAGCTGTTAAGGCTTCACAGTTGACACCTGAGATTCTTGCCTGGCAGTACCTGGAGAAGCTACCTGAGCTGGCAAATAAGGACGGCAATACTGTTTGGATGATTCCGTCGCAGTTCGGCGACAGTCTCGAGAGCTTCGCTAGGGCTTTCGGCAAGAAGGATGCCGACGGTGTCTTCCGCTATGAGCCTCCGGCCGTGAGCCGAGAGACCAAGGAAGAGGCTGAGCAGGGCCGCGACGAGAACTGGTTCGATATGTCGACCAACCCGGAGTTGGCTCGTGCTGTTGCCGCGGCGAACGAGGTCGCTAACCGCCCGGTTGATGATCCGGTAGCTGCAGCAGCTGGTAATACCCCTGAGAGGAAGAAGAACCGCCGCGCTGATTCGGCTCAGCCCGCTCAGCCTAAACAGTTGGGTGGCCAGAACCGCCCGGCAGCGGTTGAACCTGCGACACCGGCTGCGCCCGCTGCACCGGCTGCGCCGTCAGGTCCTTCCGGCAAACGTGACCTGCCCTCGGCTCCTGGCACCGGTAATACCAATGCAGGCGGCGGTGCACACTCCACCGAGCGTCCAGATTTTTCAGGATGGTCACGTGACCCTTACGCCCCAGAAAATGGGCAGTAAGCTTTTATAACTCATCAGCTCGCTGAAGCAGGTGGACGGCCAGGTTCCAGCCGGCCAGCTCCGCCTGCCAGCCAGCTGCTGCGAGGCGCTGATTGACGGCCTGCTTTGAAACTCCCAATTCTTCCGCGGCCTCTACCTGTGAATAACCAGCGCGAACCAAACCAGTAGCCTCACGCCCTTCAGGGGACCTGCGAGAGATAACATGGTGCAGCAATGTGAATGCTGCACCAATATCCTCCGAGTAGTCCTTACCACGCGGATTGTTAGTCCGAATGCGGGTTTTTACCGTGCCGGACCTGCCTCCCTTACCAACGACTGAGCTCGATGCCAGATGCGCTTGCTCCATGTCGTCCTGAGGACAAACACCGATACCTATTGCCCAGTCACCTGCGGCCAATAGCGCCAGCACAAGCGTGGTGACTCCCACGGCATTTTCAGGAGCTGCGCGAAGCTCTTCGATACCTGCAACCTCAACAGTTCCTACGCCTTCCAGGCCGGAAAGTGCCTGCGCAGAGGCCCGAACGTGATCTGCCCTGCGAGTAGATCGACCGCGATACCTGGCAAAGACTGAGTACATACGCTCTAGTCTAGCCCCACCCCTTGACAGTTGGGCTAAGACACGTTCCTTCCCTCCGCACACTCACGGGCACCGAACACCAGCTCGCCGAAAAACTCACGCCTAGCTCAAGAGCGCCAAGCGGTGTTTTAACGTTTCGAAGAACCGGTTACGACAGGGAACTTGGCGTCCGCAAGAAGCCCCAGCAAGCCAAGCACGAGCAGAATTCCCGTGGCCACCGCAAAGCGCACGTCAAAGCCGACCAACAGCGCGTCGCCAAGCAGAACGACGGCGAGTGTGTTCGGCGCCGAACCTAGGGCAGTGGCGATGATATACGGCACGATGCGTATCGACGACAGCCCACAGGCGTAGTTGAGAAACGAAAATGGCACGCCAGCAATCATGCGCAAGCTGAGCACTGTGAGCCAGCCGCGTTGCTCCAACCGGTGGTCGAGACTGAGAAGACGGCGGTTGGTCAGGTGCGTGCGAATCCAGTCGCGCCCCAGGAAACGCACAATGCATAGGGAGAGAAGGGCAGAAACCGTCGTCGCAGTAATTGCCAGCAGGAAACCGAGCACTGGCCCGAAGAGGATTCCGGAAGCCAAAGTGAATACGGTGCGGGGGATTGGGAACTGAGTCAGTGCAACGTATGCGAGGAAGTAGAGAAGCGGGAACCAGTCACCGGCATCGATGGACCACTGCCGGATGGTAGCGACGGTGGGAACATCGACGTACAGCGTGACGACGACCCCCACACCTACGGCTAGCACCAGCAGAACCTTTTTGAGTGTAGGGGTAATTCGCACATCGGATACGTTCACCCATTTGAGGTTACCGGGGATTGCGGGGAAGCGTGTGACCTGCGAGTTGGGGGTTCTGCAAGGAGAGCGAGTCAGTGGCTAAAGGCGTTTGCCCTTTATTTCACTAGGATGGGTATCAAGGTCACTATGCCTTGGCTCGAGCACTTGACGTGCCCGTCAGCACAAACCGAACGTAAGGGTATTGCACAAGTACCTGAAAAGTTCAGTGCACGGACACTCGGGTTTGTCTTAGCGTCTGACTAGTGGCTCTTATTGACTATTGGAGGAAGCCAACGCCTTTAGATCCTTTTCCGGCGCGGAGAATTCGGAAATTGTCGCAGCCGATTTTCCTCGGCCGTGGATTGATGGGGCGTTGCTTAGAACATGTAAGGGAGAAGGTCTGTCGTGACTGACCGAACGACCCCCGAATCACCTTCCACGCTGCCACCAAACTTCGAGGAATTGCAGAATTCCTGGTATCAGGGCGTGGCCAAGGTATTCGCGCGGGTGCACAAGCAAGACGTTGCAGATGTACCGCTCGATATTTGGAAACGACTGATTCAGACCACCTATGACGGTGTCGATGTCCGCCCGCTCTACACCCGTGCGGACGAGCTCGCGGAAAGCCCAGCTCCGGGCCAGTTCCCATTCGTCCGTGGCGCAAAGGTCACTTCGGACAACACCAACGGTTGGGGTGTTCGGGAGACCTTCGGTCGCCAGTACCCGGGTGAAGATGCCCTCGATCCGAAGACCGTCAACGAGACTCTGCTGACTGCCCTGGAAAACGGAACCACGGACATCCGCCTGGACTTCACCGGCTCCCTCGAAGCCGCTGATGTGGCGGCTCTGCTTAACAACGTCTACGTCGACCTCGCTCCGATTGCCGTGCATGCCGGTAAGAAGACCGCGCAGGTTGCGGAAGCACTGACGTCCTACATTGAGCAGGCGAACCCGGCTAATCCGGACAACGTCGCAGTCGAGCTTTCCGCAGCTCCGCTGACCTCCGCTTTTGCCGGTATTGACGATGTTTCTCTCGACGAGGCCACTCAGCTGGCCGTCAAGGCGGCAAAGCAGCCGGGCGACGTCCGTGCCCTGCTTGTCGACGGCGTTGTTTTCTCCAACCTGGGTGCAAACAACATCCAGGAGATTGGCTACAGTCTCGCCGTTGGTGTCGCCTACTTGCGCGCGCTGACCGAAGCGGGCTTGAGCGCTGAAGAAGCCCTCGGCCAGATCGCGTTCCGCTTTGCCGCTACCGACGACCAGTTCGACACCATTGCGAAATTCCGCGCCGCTCGCGTTCTGTGGGCTCGCGTTGCTGAGGTTGTCGGTGCCCCCGAGGCTGGCCGCGCTCCGATGCACGCCGTAACCGCCCCGGTGATGTTCAGCCAGCGCGATCCGTGGGTCAACATGCTGCGTGTGACTGTCGCCTCCTTCGCCGCAGGCGTCGGCGGTGCCTCCTCAGTTGAGGTTCTGCCTTTTGATTACGCAGTTGTCGGCGGCATGCCGAACGTCTCCAAGACCTTCAAGGCTCGCATCGCTCGCAACACCAACCTGTTGCTGTTGGAAGAGTCTCACCTTGGTTACGTCGCCGACCCAGCAGGTGGCTCCTACTTCGTCGAAGACCTTACCGAAGAAATGGCCGACAAGGCGTGGGAGATTTTCACCGGCACTGAGGCCGCCGGCGGTTTCACCTCCGCGGAGGCCGATGTTCGCGCCGCCCTGGACGCTACCTGGGAAAAGCGCCGCGCCGATATCGCACATCGCCGCACCAAGGTCACCGCTATCAACGAGTTCCCGAACCTGGCTGAAGCCCCACTGGCTCCCGAGGCCCGCCCGGAGGGCGACCCGATTCGCCGTTGGGCAAGCGACTTCGAGGCACTGCGCAACCGCTCCGATGACTTCCTGGCTGAAAAGGGCAACCGTCCGCTTATTGCGATGCTGCCGCTGGGTCCGCTGGCCAAGCACAACATCCGCACTGGATTTACCTCCAACCTGCTGGCATCCGGCGGTATCGCCGTCGCTAACCCCGGTCAGGTTGTGCCAGGAGAGGCCGGTTTCGAAGAGGCAGTGAAGGCCTCTCCGATTGTCGTGCTGTGCGCAGCCGACAGCGAGTACGAGGCTTCGGGCCAGGACGCTGTCAAGGCCGCCCGCGCCGCAGGCGCTAAGGAGGTCCTGGTGGCCGGCTCCGAGAAGAGCTTCGCCAATGCCGCTGAGGACGCTCGCCCCGACGGATACCTGAACATGACCATCGATGCTGTCGCGGAGCTGTCCCGACTGCTGAACGAACTGGGAGCGTGAAGGAAGTAATGACCACCATCCCAAATTTCGCTGACATCTCCCGCAACACCGACGACGCAGCCGCTGCCACCAACAAGGCAGCTGCCGCGGAAGCTGGTGAAGTGTGGACCATTCCAGAGGGCATCGATGTCAAGCGCGTCTACGATCGCGCTGACCGCGACGCCGCTGCCGCCGAGGGCCACCCGGTAGATTCTTTCCCGGGTATCGCCCCTTTCATGCGCGGGCCATACCCGACCATGTACACGAACCAGCCGTGGACTATTCGCCAGTACGCTGGCTTCTCCACTGCAGCTGAGTCCAATGCCTTCTACCGGCGCAACCTCGCGGCTGGCCAGAAGGGCCTTTCGGTCGCTTTCGACCTGGCTACCCACCGTGGCTACGACTCGGACAACCCGCGTGTGTCCGGCGACGTCGGTATGGCCGGTGTGGCAATCGACTCGATTTACGACATGCGTGAGCTCTTCCAGGGCATTGACCTGGGCGGCGTCTCGGTGTCTATGACCATGAACGGCGCTGTGCTGCCGATTCTGGCCTTTTACATTGTCACTGCTGAAGAGCAGGGCGTTTCGACTGAGCAGCTGCGCGGTACGATCCAGAACGACATTCTCAAGGAGTTCATGGTTCGTAACACGTACATCTACCCGCCGAAGCCCTCGATGCGAATCATCTCTTCGATCTTCGAGTACACCTCGGCAAAGATGCCGAAGTTCAACTCGATCTCGATTTCCGGCTACCACATTCAGGAAGCCGGCGCGACGGCCGACCTTGAGCTCGCTTACACGCTTGCCGACGGCATCGAGTACCTGCGGGCCGGTATTGACGCCGGCCTGGAAGTTGACAAGTTCGCTCCGCGTCTGTCCTTCTTCTGGGGCATCTCGATGAACACCTTCACCGAGATTGCCAAGCTGCGTGCAGGCCGTATCCTCTGGTCCGAGCTGGTTGGCAAGTTCGGCCCGAAGAACCCGAAGTCGCAGTCTCTGCGTACTCACTCGCAGACCTCCGGTTGGTCGCTGACCGCCCAGGATGTCTACAACAACGTCGCGCGTACTGCAGTTGAGGCTATGGCCGCAACACAGGGTCACACCCAGTCGCTGCACACCAACGCACTGGACGAGGCCCTGGCACTGCCGACTGACTTCTCGGCCCGTATTGCTCGTAACACTCAGCTGCTGCTTCAGCAGGAGTCCAACACCACGCGTCCGGTTGATCCGTGGGCTGGTTCCTACTACATCGAGTGGCTGACTAACGAGCTGGTCAAGCGTGCACGTCAGCACATCGACGAGGTCGAAGAGGCCGGCGGTATGGCACAGGCCACCATCGAGGGCATTCCGAAGCTGCGTATTGAAGAGGCCGCAGCTCGTACGCAGGCCCGTATTGACTCGGGTCGTCAGGCTCTCATCGGCGTGAATAAGTACCAGGTCGAAGAGGACGAGGCCATCGAGGTTCTCAAGGTTGAGAACTCCCGCGTACGCCAGGAGCAGATTGACAAGCTGGCTCGCCTGCGCGCCGAGCGCGACGAAGAAGAGGTTCAGAAGGCACTGGCCGCTCTGACCGACGCTTGCCGTAACCCGGGTGAACCGGGGGACCTGGACAAGAACCTGTTGAAGCTCGCTGTCGACTGTGCTCGCGCCATGGCCTCCATCGGTGAAATCTCCGACGCCATGGAAGAGGTCTTTGGCCGCCACCAGGCCGAGATCCGCACTCTCTCCGGCGTCTACAAGGACGAAGTTGGCAAGGAGGGAGCCGTGTCCAACGTCTCCAAGGCCATCGCCATGGCCGATAAGTTCGAAGAGCAGGAAGGTCGCCGTCCGCGTATCTTCCTGGCCAAGATGGGCCAGGATGGTCACGACCGCGGCCAGAAGGTCATCGCGTCCGCCTACGCGGACCTTGGCATGGACGTTGACGTGGGACCGCTGTTCCAGACTCCGGAGGAGGCCGCCAAATCGGCCGTCGACTCGGATGTCCACGTCGTGGGTGTTTCTTCGCTGGCCGCCGGACACCTGACGCTCGTTCCTGCCCTGCGCGATGAGCTGGCAAAGCTGGGTCGTGAGGACATCATGATTGTTGTCGGTGGTGTTATCCCACCGGGCGACTTCCAGGAGCTCTACGATGCCGGCGCTGCGGCTATTTACCCGCCGGGCACCGTCATCGCTGATTCGGCAATCGATATGATGACCAAGCTCTCTAACGAGCTGGGCCTCGACCTTGCCGTTGACGAAGAGTCCTAAATAACTACCGCATCCGCGCTGGGCTGAGTGTTCAGCTCAGCGCGTTGTCGGAATTGAGAAGTAGCGATGAACGAGTATCTTGAAGAAAACCTGGGCACCCTCGTCACTACCGCTGGTACGGTCGTTGAGGGAAAGACTGCTGTAGCCCCCGAAGTCGTCCGCCGTGCGCGACGACGGATAGATGTCGACGACCTCTTTGAGGGCGTGCGGGCTGGAAACCGCACTAAGTTGGCTCGGGCAATCACGCTGCTGGAGTCGACTGCTCCGGCGCATAAGGTGCTGGCTCAGGAGCTACTGGTGAAGTTGCTGCCATTTTCCGGAAAGGCCATGCGTGTCGGCCTTACCGGTGTCCCCGGCGTCGGTAAATCAACCACGATTGAAACCCTCGGGCTGAAGCTGATTGAGGAAGGGCACCGTGTTGCGGTGCTGGCCATTGACCCGTCGTCGACGAAGTCCGGTGGTTCGATTCTGGGCGATAAGACCCGTATGTCCCGGCTCTCGGCTGCGGATGAGGCCTTCATCCGTCCGTCGCCTTCTGCGGGCACGCTCGGTGGTGTCGCCAAGGCAACGCGTGAGGCCATGGTGGTGCTCGAGGCCGCAGGCTACGACATTGTCATCGTCGAAACTGTCGGCGTCGGTCAGTCCGAGGTCGCGGTGGCACAGATGGTGGATACGTTTGCGTTTCTGGCACTCGCTGGCGCTGGTGACCAACTCCAGGGCATCAAGAAAGGCGTGCTGGAGATGGCCGACGTGATTTCTATCAACAAGGCGGATGGTAAGAACTTGCGCCCGGCAAAGCGCGCTGCGCGTGATTTGATGACGGCCATGAAGATGGTTCGCTCCTCAGATCAAGTCTGGACTCCACCGGTGCTGACTATGTCGGCATTGGAGGACGACGGCATCGACAAGTTCTGGCAAGCCATCGAAGACCATGTCGAGGCTATGCACGAGCATCATCTCTTTGATGAAAACCGCGCTAACCAGCAAATTAAGTGGATGTGGTCCATGGTGCACGAAACGCTCTTGCAGCGACTCAACACCAACGAGGCTGTGCAGACAGAGAGCACCCTGGTGGAAAAACAACTCCGCTCGGGGCAGCTCACACCGACGCTCGCCGCCCAGCGCATCATGGAGGCATTCGACCAGGGAAGGGCATCGAACGCCGGGCTCGCCAACTAGGTTCAGAAGGGCGCGGGGTTTTCGTCGTAAAGCGAGCGTATCCGTGTGCGCCTACTGAGCGCGGTGATGGGGCGGATTGCTGTAGAGCGTGTGTTCGGCGAAGTGGAGAGCGTTGACCACCAGGTTGGTGAGGTGCTCGTCGGGCTGAGAGTAGAAGCTAGACGTACCTTCCTTGCGGGTCTGCACCATATTGGCCATGCGCAACTTCGCCAGGTGCTGAGAAATCGCGGGGATGGGGCGATCGAGCGCACTAGCGATGGCGGTGACGCTCATCTCCCCGTCACGGAGGAGTGACAGGATGGAGAGACGCGTCTTGTCTGCCATCAACTTCAGTACGTTAGTGGCAACGTCGAGCTCGGTGCTCGTAGGAGCATTCTCAGTCATTTGGAGGGGTTAGTCCTTTCGAAGTCGACATGCCAAACACTTACTATGTTCAATGTAGTGAACATTACTACGTATTGATACCAGTATTCAATTTCAGATGTCACAATAGGCTGTCACGAAAAAGGGGAGAGTGCACCTAAGGGGCAGCGACCAAAGGTACTGAAAATTCCTTCAGTAATATCATCTGCATGGATTGGTTGATGGGTACCTTCCCGTGGCTGGTGGAGGACTTAACGTGGTGGCAAGTACTATTTTTCGCACTCGACTACACGATTAAGTTCATTGCGATTGGATGGGTGCCGGAAAACCGAAGTCCATCGGCTTCGACGGCGTGGCTGCTGCTGATTCTGCTTATTCCATTTATCGGCCTACCTCTGTTCCTCTTCCTGGGCTCGCAGCAGATTACGGGCCGTCGACATAAGGTACAGGCACTGGCACAGGAGCTCATTGCGGAACGTACCGAGCATCTGCCCGACGTACCGGACGATGCCGAGATAGAAGATGATGTTGTCAACGTACTCAAGCTCTCGCGCCAGCTCACGGGAATGCCGGCAATTGCCAGCGCGGAAAAGGGACTTTTCACCGAATTCGATGCCTCTATTGACCGCATGATTGAAACCATCGATGCGGCCCAGAAATCAATCCACGTGCAGTCCTACATCTTTGCACTGGATTCCAGCACGGAGCCTTTCATACAGGCTCTCGAGCGCGCGAACGACAGGGGACTAGATGTCAAGGTACTGGTCGATCCGATCGGTTCATGGAAGTACCCCGGCTACTACAAGCTGAAAAAGCGCCTGGACCAGGCTAAAATCTCCTGGCACCCGATGCTGCCCGTGAGCCTACTGAAGCTCACCTGGCGCCGCCTGGATCTGCGTAATCACCGCAAGCTCGTAGTTATTGATGGCGACATTGTATTCATGGGCTCGCAGAACTTGATTGAGCCCGAATATCAGAAGAAAAAGAACCATAAGATTGGCCGTCGCTGGGTGGACACGTGGATTGAGCTCGAGGGCGATATTGCGCTGGCCTTCGACGCAATTTTTGCGGTCGACTGGACCAGCGAGCTATACAAGACCCCAGACGCCACCAGGGACTATTCCCTCCACAACACCGAAGTCAACGACAACTACAACGTTGTCCAGGTGCTGCCGTCGGGTCCGGGCTTCAGCACGGAGCCGAACCTGCGCGTTTTCAATAACATGATCTACCAGGCGCACGAACGAATTATCGCCGTCAGCCCGTACTTCGTCCCGGACGAGTCCATGCTGATGGCGCTGACCTCCGCCGCATATGGAGGCATCGATGTCCAACTCTACGTCAACGAAGAGTCCGATCAGTTCATGGTTGGCCACGCGCAGCAGTCCTACTACCAGGCACTGCTAACCGCTGGCGTGAAGATTTACCGCTATCCGGCACCTGCGGTCCTGCACTCCAAGTTCATGGTTATCGACGACCGCATGGCCATGTTCGGCTCCTCCAATCTGGATATGCGCTCGTTCGGCCTCAACTACGAGATCACGCTTCTTTCCGCCGCCGGTTCCATCGTGGACAAACTGATTACGCTTGCCGACGAGTACCGCGACAAATCCCTCCTGCTCACCCAGGAGGAATGGAATGACCGGCCCCTTCGCCAGCGCTACCTGGACTCTGTTTTCCGCTTGACCTCGGCGCTGCAATAGGGCAGAGCCATTGGTCCGACAGACAAAGCAAAAATCCCGAGATCTGCATTTACTGCAGTTTCTCGGGATTCATCTTGTGTCCGGAGGGGGACTTGAACCCCCACGCCCGTTAATAGGGCACTAGCACCTCAAGCTAGCGCGTCTGCCATTCCGCCACCCGGACCGGGTAGGAAGCACTTCCGTGCTGACCTGTGATACTGTATCCCGACTACATAATGAAACACAAATTGGCAGGTCAGCGGGGCATTGGCACGCCAAACCTGGGTGTAATTACATCAGCGGTGTTAGCCCCGCACCCGACTTGGATTCGCGCTGAGAATCAGGCCCTGCAGATAGGCAGTCTGGTGAAGTCCCTGCAGCGCGCTCATAAAGTAGGCACACTGGTATTTATGACTACGAATTCCAACGACACTGCAAACGACACCGCAAGCAAAACTACAAACAACACTGCAAATGCTCCGGTTTTCCCGGGCCCGGATCCGTACGCACCGCTGAAGGATTTGCCGACCTTCGAGCTGTCCTCACCAGATATCAAGGATGGCGAGAAGATTGCGGATGAATTCCGCGCTCCGTCGAATGTGTCGCCGCAACTGGATTGGGCAAATCTGCCGGAGGGCACTAAGTCCATTGCCGTGACCTGCTTCGATCCGGACGCCCCGACTGCGTCGGGCTTCTGGCACTGGGCTGTCTTCAACATTCCAGCGACCGAAAAGGGTCTACCACAGGGAGCTGGCTCCGAAGACGGCTCTAAGCTGCCAGAAGGCGCTATCCAGCTTGTTGGTGACTCGGGCATGCGTGGTCACTACGGAGCTAACCCACCGGCGCAGCATGCCCCACACCGTTACATGTATGCGGTGCACGCGGTCGACGTCGAGAAGCTCGATGTTCCGGAAGATGCGACGCCAACTGTGCTTGGCTTCAATCTGTACTTCCACTCGATTGCGCGTGCCATCATCACGCCGTGGTGGGAGAACGTCGGGGAGTAGGGACACGCCGCCCACACGGGCAACTCAACCGGCCGGGCACGATACTCATACAGAAACCCCCGGGGCCAGCGCCTTCATGGCCGCAGGACCCGGGGTCACGTGTTTGTTGGGTTAGGAAGCCTCAACCGCTCTCAGCAATTAACCCCGCCACGGCAGACCACAGCCGACAGCCTCAGAAATGGAATAGAAGCCCTGAGCTCGAATCTGGCGAGCCAACCCTTGGTGAATGTCACGAATCCAGTCTGGACCGCCATAAATCAACGGTGTGTAGCCCTGCAGCAGGGAAGCGCCGTTGGCAATCCGCTGCCACGCCTGCTCAGCAGTTTCAATGCCGCCGACACTGATGAGAACTAGTTTGTCTCCGACGCGCTCGTGCAGCAGCTTCAGCACCTCTAGTGACCGAGCTGCCACAGGAGCGCCCGAGACTCCACCGGCCCCCATCTCCGCGACTTCATCCGCGGGCGTACGCAGGCCTTCGCGAGAAATGGTGGTGTTGGTGGCCACAATGCCTGCCAGCCCAAGGTCAACAGCCAGGTCAGCAACTGCGATGACATCATCGTCGGAGAGATCAGGAGCGATCTTGACCAGCACCGGCGAGTCGGTCTCCTCAGTCACCGCTGCCAGAATCGGGCGCAGGGACTCCACCGCCTGAAGGTCGCGCAGACCCGGCGTGTTCGGTGAGGAGACATTGACAACAACGTAGTCCGCTAAGCCGCCGAGCTGGCTGGCCGATTCTCGATAGTCATCGACGGCCTCTTCCAGCGGAGTCACCTTGGTTTTGCCAATGTTGATACCGATGACGTCGTCACTGCGACGCGCCCGCAAGTTCTCCGCTACAGCAGCTGCACCGGGGTTGTTGAAACCCATGCGGTTCAAAATGGCGCGGTCTTCCTTCAGGCGGAACAGACGCGGGCGATCATTGCCCGGCTGCGGCTTGGCAGTCACGGTTCCCAGTTCCGCGTAGCCAAAACCGATTGGCCCCCAGCAATCCGGAGCAATAGCAGCCTTGTCGAAGCCCGCGGCGAGCCCCAGCGGACGCGGGAAGTCCACACCGAACACGGTTTGTCGCAGCACAGCATCGTCAACAACGAGTAGCTTGCTTATCGCCCGCTGAAGACTCTCCGACTTCTGCAGCCCCTTCAGTGTCTTCGAGATGGCCTCGTGAATCTGCTCCGGCGGGACCTGGAACATTGCCTTTAGCGCGAGTTGATAGGACTTGGCGCGAAGTTTCGAAGGCATCTACTTAGTCTCTCCCTCGGAGTCGTCTGCTCCCTTGGTGTCACCTGCACCGGTCGGTAGTTTATCGGCTGGTTCCCGGACCGACATCTCCTCACGGATCTTCTCTGCATCCTGCTTGAAATCAGCAATTGCCTTATCGACGTCCGCGGAGTCAAAAATCTGGGCCCCGTCACCGGTAGCCGAGAAGATGCCAATCTGGCCATCCTCGGTGGCAACAACCGACTGTGGATCTGCAACCGTGTTGATGTCCGCGACCTTGACTGGGGTACCCGAGCTGATGTCGTAACCAGTCAGCTTGTTCACCTTCGTCGAAGTCACCCAGACAATTCCGCGCGATTCATCGACCGCTACCGCCCACGGAGCCTCCGGGGCCGGAGCTGCCTGATGGAGGCGAATGATGTCAGTGGCAGTGTAAATAAGCAGCTGGTTGCCCTTGGTGTCTGCGGCAGCGATGACATGGTCACCGGAAGCTACCTTGCCGACGCCGATACCTGCACGCAGCGCAGAGCCAGCGCGAGACTCATCGAGCTTGAGCTCATGCACCGAAGTCTCCGGACGATTGACCTCTAGCAGCTTGACGTCCGCGTCATTGTCCGCTTTGGGAATCTCAACGAGCTGCGACCCGTTATTGGCAGCCTTGAAGTCACTGGCCAACTCGCCATCAGCGCCGAACACATCGACGACATTGCTATCCGCATGGGCACCGATGATGCGACCGCCCTCCAGGCCAACTGCGGCGGAGTAGTTGGTGCCACGGCCGACAACAGCCGTTTCCGTAGCCTGGTCAGTAATGACGTGGATGCCATCTTCACACGGCAGCAGAGCATTAGGGCCGCCCGGCGCGAGCTCGCCACACTTCGCGTCCAGCTTCATTGAACGTTCGATTGGGTTATTCAGCGGACCGGCAAAGATCTTATCCCCGGCTTTCAGGACAACTCGGTCGCCGACAAGCACGGCATCAGTGATGCCCTCATCAATCTTCTTGGCTTTCCCGATAGCAGTATCGGGAGCAGCGGGTGAAGCGGCCGGCACTGGCGTGGCGTTGCCCATTCCGGCATCGATGTCTCCTTCCACATCGGAGGAGCATCCAGCCAGGACCACTGCGCTAGCGGAAAGCCCCGCTAGAAGGGAGGTTATGACACGTCGACGACTGTTTTCACTCACGCTATAGAAACTACCACCCCGGCCGGACTACTTTGTGGACGCCTCCAGCCGTGGGAAGTTCTCGCATTCGTTGCTCCTTATAAGCCCTTATAAGAATGCGGTTACTGATTACAGCGTGACGTCGTCAAGCGCGTTGCAAATCTGCGGTGGCAGCGTGAGTTGTTCGGCGGTGAGGTTTTCGCGTAGTTGAGCGCGGTCTCGAGCGCCAACGAGGATCGAGGTGACGCCCGGCCGATCGCGCGCCCAGGAAATCGCTGCGACGGCAGCACTGACGCCGAGCCCCTTGGCTGCGGTGGTCAGCGCGCCTGCGACCGTGACGCCGCGCGTATCGAGGTAGTCCTGTACCTCTGCGTCGGCATGTTCGGAAGCAGCGCGGGAATCCTCGGGAATGATGTGCTGGTATTTGGCGGTCAACACACCTTGGGCCAGTGGGGCGCCACCGATAAAGCCGAGCCCCAAATGCTCACAGGCGGGCAGCAGTTCGGCCTCAGGGCTTCGCTGCAGCAGCGAGTACTCATGCTGTGCGAACACCGGGGCGATTCGATCCGCGGCGGCATGCGTCACCGCCGCCTGCCAACCGCTGTATCCACGCAGTCCGGCGTAACGTACTTTCCCCGTGCGCACAGCCCATTCCAGGGTGTCGGCGACCTCTTCCGGCGGGGTTAGCCCGTCCCAGTAGCCGGGCGACCACAGATCAATGTGTTCGACGCCGAGGCGTCCGAGCGTTTCATCGAGGTCCTTTTGCAATGTTTTACGCGAGCAGTCCACGCGCCTGCCGACGGGTCGCTCGGGGTGTATGCCAGATGCGACCGAGAGCACCAATTCGTCGGCAACGCCGCGCTTTGCGATGACTGCACCCAGCATGTCGGCAACAGTGTCGCCGCCGTGGAGTGGGGAAGCGTCGACAAGGTTGCCTCCGGCGTCGAGGAAGTCCGTCAGGATGCGTCCGGCTTCGTCTTGCCTGGTACCCGCACCCCAGGTGGCCGTACCCAGCCCCACGGCGGAGACGCGTAAACCGCTGTTGCCCAGAATTCGTTGTTGCACGATTTTTACTTTAGGACACCCGTGTGCGGTCGCGGGAAAAGTTCCACGCGAGAGGTCTCGCTATCGCCGCACCGAAACCTCGCTATAGCCACAACACAAACCGGACGAGTAGCCTATACACCCGTGACTATCATGACGACACTAAGCGCCTCAGCGGATACCGCTGCCGATACCGCCGGCACCGGTATGACCTGGGCGCAGACGATCATCCTGTCCGTAGTGCAAGGTCTGACGGAATTTCTCCCAGTGAGTTCCTCGGGGCACCTTCGGATTGTCTCCGAGCTGCTGTGGGGCCAGGACGCCGGCGCATCCTTCACCGCTGTGGTGCAGCTTGGCACCGAATTGGCTGTGTTGGTGTTCTTCGCCAAGGATATCTGGCAGATCCTCACTGGCTGGTTTGCCGGTCTGTTCAATAAGGAAGCCCGCGGTTTCAACTACCGCATGGGCTGGATGGTGATTGTCGGTACGCTGCCGATTGCCATCATCGGCGTGCTGGGGAAGGACCTCATCCGCGATAACCTGCGCAATCTCTGGATTACAGCCGCTGTGTTGGTGCTTTTCTCCTTCGTCTTTATCGCCGCAGAGAAGTTCGGCCGTCGTGAGCGCAATTATGAAGAGCTGACCATGCGAGATGCCATCGTCATGGGTTTCGCGCAGTGTCTGGCGCTCATTCCGGGTGTGTCACGCTCGGGCGGTACGGTGTCTGCCGGCCTGTTCTTGCACTTGGATCGAGAGGTTGCAACGCGATTTTCCTTCCTGCTGGCTATCCCCGCTGTTTTCGCTGCTGGAATTTTTTCGCTTCCAGACGCGTTTGACCCTGCGGCGGGACAGGCCGCTAGTGGTGCGCAATTGGCCATCGGTACGCTGATTGCCTTCGTCGTCGGTTATGCGTCTATCGCATGGTTGCTGAAGTTTGTGTCGAACCACTCCTTCGCTTGGTTCGCCGCGTACCGCATCCCGGTCGGTTTGATTGTTATGGTGTTGCTCGGCTTCGGCACGATTAACGCTGTTTAGTGAGGTAGTGAGTATTTAATGCATTCGTGGCCCCAACCACAGGTTCCCAGTCTCGGCGATGCGCGCTTCGATGTGTTCAACCGCGCCAGCAATACAGGTAAGGCGCATTCGCTTGACGACGAAAGCTCAACATCGGTACCCCTACGCCTCTACGACACCGCGGATCAGAAGGTCTCCCAAGTGGAAGCGGGACCGGAGGCGACCATGTACGTGTGTGGCATCACGCCCTATGACGCCACACACCTGGGACACGCAGCAACCTACCTCACCTTTGATCTGATTTACCGTCAGCTGCTGGACAATGGACACTCGGTGCATTACGTCCAGAACATCACCGATGTCGATGACCCGTTGTTCGAACGTGCGGAGCGCGATGGGGTGGACTGGCGCGAGCTGGGCACCTCGCAGATCGATTTGTTCCGCTCGGATATGGAAAACCTGTCGGTGATTCCACCGCGCGACTACATCGGCGCCATGGAGTCCGTCGACGAGGTCGTGGACATGGTCGAGAAGCTCTTGGAAAATGGCTCGGCCTACCAGCTCACCAATGACGAGTACCCGGACGTGTACTTCCGCAAGAGTGCCACCGAGAACTTCGGTTACGAGTCCAATTACTCGGCAGAGCAGATGGCGGAGTTCTTTGCGGAGCGCGGTGGCGACCCGGATCGCCCGGGCAAGGAGAACCCGCTGGACGCGCTGGTGTGGCGTGCCGCTCGCCCCGGGGAGCCAAGCTGGGAGGCTCCTTTTGGTGCGGGCCGACCGGGTTGGCACATTGAGTGCTCGGCGATTGCCACCAACCGCCTGGGGAAGAGCTTCGACATTCAGGGCGGTGGCTCGGATCTCGCGTTCCCGCACCATGAGTTCTCGGCGGCTCACGCTGAAGCCGCTACTGGCTGTGCCCGTATGGCTCGCCACTATGTTCACGCTGGCATGATTGCGCTCGATGGCGTCAAGATGTCCAAGTCGCTGGGCAACCTGGTGTTTGTCTCCAAGCTGGTGGCCGCCGGAGTGGATCCGAGTGCTATTCGCATTGGCGTGTTCGCCAGCCACTACCGCTCTGATCGCGATTGGTCGGACGAGGTGCTGGAGGCAGCCAAGGCACGTCTCGAGGCCTGGCGTGCGGCTTGCGAATCTACTAAGACTGCCACCGATGAGAAGGCTGTACGCGAAGCAGCGGCACTGGTTGCCGATGTGCGCGCAAGCCTGGCCAATGACCTGGATACGCCGGCTGCTCTGGCCGCTATCGATGCCTGGGCTGTGGAGTGTTCCTCGGCTACTGGCAACAAGGCTGATGCTGGCACGGTAACTAGCGCAGCTGGCGCCGGAGAATTCGTTGCCGCCGCGCTGGACGCGCTGCTGGGCGTTAAAATTTGACCATGAGCAACTCAGATTTATCTGCTGCCGAAGTAACGAAAGAGAACATCGATAAGCTAGTTGCCGATTTGCGCATGTTTGCCACTGGCAGCTACCTGCAGCCCGAGGAACGCGAGTTCTGGGAGCCACTTTTTGACGAAGCGGTAGCGGACCAGGTCGGGGAAGCCCTCCGCGAGGCCATCGCTGGTATTGATCAGGCGGCGGAGCTGGCCGTCGATAAGCGGGAAGAAGCCGCAACGCAGGCGGTGGAGAACTGTCTACAGCGCGTGGCTGCGATTGAGCATGAGCACGGTGGCTCGATTTTTGATGAGGAGCTCGACGAGATTCTCGCGATTATCAATTCCGCAACGAAGGCTGTCGGTTTGGACCTGCCTGCGGTGAAGGCGGAAAGCTACTTCGAGATGGAATAATCAGCCCAATTAACGGCGCGGTTATGAAAGTAGACTAAGGTGTCTATTCATGACTGAACGCCACTCTTCCGAGTTCCTCACCGCACTGCACAGCCGTGTACTCATTGGCGATGGCGCCATGGGTACCCAGCTGCAGTCTTTTGACCTCGACGTTGACGCGGACTTCCTCGGCTACGAGGGCTGTAATGAGATTCTCAATGACACCCGTCCCGACATAATCGAGACGATTCACCGGCGTTATTTCGAGGCCGGCGCCGACCTGGTGGAAACCAACACCTTCGGCTGCAACTTTCCGAACCTCGCGGATTACGACATTGAAGACCGTATCCAGGAGCTAGCGCACAAGGGCACCGCAATCGCCCGCAAGGTCGCTGACGAAATGGGACCGGGCCGCGAGGGGATGCGACGCTTTGTCCTCGGTTCGCTGGGGCCGGGCACGAAGCTGCCGTCGTTGGGACACGCTCCGTACGCTCAGCTTCGCGACGCTTACACGGAGGCCGGACTCGGCATGATCTCCGGTGGCGCGGATGCGTTTTTGATTGAGACCTGTCAGGACTTGCTGCAGGTAAAGGCGGCCGTCAACGGCGTCAAGGCCGCCATGCGACAGGCTGACAAGAAGATTCCGATCGTCGTCCACGTGACCGTCGAGACCACAGGCACCATGCTGATGGGCTCGGAGATTGGTGCAGCCCTGGCGGCGCTGCAGCCGCTGGGTATCGACATGATTGGCCTGAACTGTGCAACGGGCCCGGACGAGATGAGCGAGCACCTGCGCTACCTGTCCAGTTTCGCCTCCATCCCGGTATCCGTGATGCCGAATGCGGGTCTACCAGTGCTGGGTAAGAACGGGGCGACCTACCCTCTGACCGCACCAGAGCTGGCCACAGCGCTGCGCGGCTTTGTTGAAGAGTTCGGCCTGTCGATGGTCGGTGGCTGCTGTGGTACCACACCGGAGCATGTTTCTGCTGTTCGCGATGCTATTACCGGTACTGGCGCCTACGCCGAGCAGGGCCCTGCTGTTCAGGCAGCACGCCCATCGACGGATCCGAACGCAAAGCCAATCGATGAGGTTGCGTCTCTGTACTCGGCAACCCCGCTGACACAGACAACCGGCATCACCATGATTGGTGAGCGCACCAACGCCAACGGCTCCAAGGCGTTCCGCGAGGCCATGCTGGCCGGTGATTGGGAGAAGTGCCTTAACACCGCCCGCGGTCAGGTCACCGATGGCGCACACATGATTGACCTGTGTGTGGACTACGTGGGTCGCGATGGGCGCGATGACATGGCAACCCTGGCATCGCAGATTGCCACCTCGGTGACGTTGCCGGTCATGCTGGACTCGACGGAACCGGAGGTTTTGAAGACTGGCCTGGAGCACCTCGGTGGTCGCTGCGCGGTCAACTCTGTGAACTTTGAAGACGGCGATGGCCCGGACTCGCGCTACCAGCGCATTATGCGCCAGGTTGTTGAGCACGGTGCTGCTGTGGTCGCTTTGACTATCGACGAAGAAGGTCAGGCGCGTACGAAGGACAAGAAGATTGAGATTGCCGAGCGCCTCATCGCCGACATCACCGGCACGTGGGGACTGCGCGAGCAGGACATTATTGTCGACTGTCTGACTTTCCCGATTTCCACTGGCCAGGAGGAAACTCGCCGCGACGGTATCGAAACCATCGAAGCCATCCGCGAACTTAAGCGTCGCCACCCGAACGTGCACACCACGCTCGGCCTGTCCAACATCTCCTTCGGTCTGAACCCGGCGGCCCGCCAGGTACTCAACTCGGTGTTCCTCAACGAGTGCATCGAGGCCGGCTTGGACTCCGCCATTGCCCACAGCTCCAAGATCTTGCCGATGAACAAGATCGACGATAAACAGCGCGAAGTCGCGCTCGATATGGTGTACGACCGCCGTCGTGAAGCGGGACACCCCGACGGGGAGTACGACCCACTGCAGGTATTCATGGAGCTCTTCGAAGGAGTCTCCGCCGCTGATGCGAAGGATGCCCGGGCCGAACAGCTTGCCGCCATGCCGCTGTTCGACCGCCTAGCGCAGCGCATCATCGACGGCGAGCGCACAGGTATCGAAGCTGACCTCGATGAAAGCATGAAGGAAAAGGAACCGCTGGCGATTGTCAACGAGGACCTGCTGCGAGGCATGCAGACCGTTGGTGACCTGTTCGGTTCCGGCCAGATGCAGCTACCGTTCGTGCTGCAATCGGCTGAGACAATGAAGGCCGCGGTGGGCTACCTCGAGGGCTTTATGGATGCCGAGGATGCCACTGGCTCCAAGGGGTCGATTGTGCTGGCCACGGTGAAGGGCGATGTCCACGACATCGGTAAGAACCTGGTGGAGATTATTCTCTCCAACAACGGTTACACCGTACATAACCTGGGCATTAAGCAGCCGATAGCTACGATTTTGTCCGCGGCCAAGGAGCTGGATGTCGATGCCATCGGCATGTCCGGCCTGCTGGTGAAGTCCACTGTGGTGATGAAGGACAACCTGCTGGAGATTAACTCCGCGGGAGACGCTGCCCGCTTCCCGGTGCTGCTTGGCGGTGCCGCGCTGACACGCAGCTACGTCGAGGACGACCTCTCTGAGCTCTACCATGGCGATGTCTACTACGGCAGGGACGCCTTCGAGGGGCTGCGCATCATGGACGAGCTAATGGCAGCGAAGAAGGGCCTGGGGCCAGACGAGAATTCGCCTGAGGCCATTGCCGCCCGCGAGAAGAAGGAAGCTCGCCGCGCCCGCCGTGAGCGCTCCAAGCGCATCGCCGCGCAGCGCGCCGCCAAGGCTGCTGCTGAAGCCCCCGAGGTGCCGGAGCGATCCGACGTCGCCGCTGATGTCCCCGTTGCGACACCGCCGTTCTGGGGAACTCGCATTGTCAAGGGTCTGCCCCTCGACGACTACCTGACCACTCTCGACGAACGCGCTCTGTTCATGGGGCAGTGGGGTCTGCGCGGCACCCGTGGCGACGAGGGACCGAGTTACGAGGAATTAGTCGAATCCGATGGTCGACCGCGCCTGCGCGCATGGCTGCAGCGCCTGCGCGCCGAGAACATTCTCCAGCATGCGGCTGTCGTCTACGGCTACTTCCCGGCGGTTTCTGAGGGCGATACCGTCCACGTACTCCCGCTGCCTGCGGAAGGGGAGCAGCCCGACCCCACAGCCGAGCCAGTGGTGTCCTGGACCTTCCCGCGCCAGCAGCGCGGTCGCTTCCTATGCATTGCTGACTTCATTCGCTCGCGCGAAGATGCCATCGCCGCAGGACAGACCGACGTCATGCCGTTCCAGTTGGTGACCATGGGACAGCCCATCGCTGACTTCGCCAACGATATTTACGCCAAGAACGAATACCGCGACTACCTGGAGGTTCACGGTATCGGCGTGCAGCTCACCGAGGCGCTGGCCGAGTACTGGCACCAGCGCATTCGCTCCGAGCTCGCGTTCTCCGACGGCACAAGTGTTGGCGCGGAAGACTCGGACGATACCCAGGATTTCTTTGACCTGAAGTACCGTGGCGCTCGTTACTCCTTCGGCTATGGTTCCTGCCCGGATCTGACCTTCCGTCAGGGCATGATTGACCTGCTGCAGCCGGAGCGCATCGGCGTGGAACTCTCTGAGGAGCTCCAGCTGCACCCAGAGCAGTCCACCGATGCGTTCGTGCTCTACCACCCGGAAGCGAAGTACTTCAACGTGTAGCTTCGCGTTATCCCTGCGGGCGCACCAGCAAAGTCTGCATGCTGCGACCTATCGGTCCGTGCGCATCATAGAGCTCGCCCGCCGTCATACCGATTCCATCGGGCCCGATGGAACCGCGGGCGGCGATACCAACCCAGCCGCCGTCTTCCGGCTGCGACTCCGATTCCGCCGACTTCTCCGACGCTCCGAGCTGAGGGAGTCGGTGCAGATGAACTACTAAATCAGTGTTCATGAAGGCCCACTGGTGCGGGCTCAGAGTGGCTCCGATACCGTTGGCGGTATCGGCTACTTGCATGACTCGCTCCACTGCAGTCGGCTCCTCCCCGAGCACGATTGGGTGCGGCGCGCGAACCCAGTGAATCTGCGTCCCCGCATCATCCTCCGTCGCTGCTGCGCGGGCTTCGATGGACTCAATGTAGCCACCACTCCAGTCCTCAGTAAGCGGAATGTACTCCGCGGTACTTTCCGCCGGGCCAGGCACATGTTTGTCGAAAGCGCGCTCAATATCCCGCGTATCCGCCGTGGCCATCATCCACGCAGATGCAGTGGCAACGGGGCGCCAGACACCCTTGACGTCGGCAAGCAATTCAGCCTCAACTTTGGCAATCTGACGTCCCGGTCGCGACACCCACGAGCGCGTCCGCAACTCCGTATACGGCACGGCGGAGAGCAAATCGACAGCTATGCGAGTGATGCGCATTCCCTCGCTCTTTAGGCGGCGACGTTCCAACATGCGCGTCAGTAGGGCAGACGGCGGCGCCCCGTGCTGGAACGGACCCCACGCACCGTAAGTGAAGCTGGTGGGCATGAATCGTTCGTAACTCAATTCATTTTCGGTGATAGTTCCCAGCGGAATGAAATAGGCCTCGGGGTTGTCGATGGCTTGCGCGAGCGAATCTGTCGTGGGGTTGGTCATAGCTTGTTAATGCCTTTCTTTTGCTCGGGAGACGTATACGCACTATCTTCCCGAAATCCCTGGCGGTACTTTTCTACCTAAAACCCTAGTCCTAAATCTCGTGGCCTTGCTGACATAATCGCCAAATACATTCTCACCTGGCATAGTCGCATGGTGTGAAAGCAATTTTGTGGGACATGGACGGCAGCCTCATCAATACGGAACCCCTGTGGGAGATTGCCACGTACGACCTCTCGGAATTCGTAGGCCGTCGCCTGACTCCGGAGTTGCGCATGCAGTGCGTCGGCAACACGCTCTGGGACACGCTGTCGATTTGTGCTGATCATGCGGGACGCACGCTTGACGACGAGCTGTTTTCCTCGGGCTCCCAATTCGTCGAAAACCGCTTCACTGAATTGGTTCTAGAACATGGGGTGGAGTGGCGCCCGGGTGTGCCGGAGATTTTGGACCAGACCCGAGCTGCTGACATTCCGGTGGTGTTGGTCACCAATACTCGTCGTCACGTGGCGCAACCCTGCATTGATGCCATGGGGGAGCATCACTTTGCCGCGACAGTGTGTAGTGATGAGGTGGCCAACGGGAAGCCGGCACCGGATCCATACTTGCGTGGCGCAGAGCTAGCCGGATTTGCGCCAGAGGACTGCCTGGCTATCGAAGACTCCTCAACGGGGGTGCGTTCTGCACTCGCGGCAGGCTGCACGGTGGTGTGGAATCCAATGCCAGATGTGAGCGTTTCGCAGGCTGATGTGGAGACTTTAGTACCCCCGGCGCGCTTCATTTCGGGCAATTTGGATACCTCGAATTTGGGCTTATTGCGGGCTGCTTTCGCGGGCGAGTAGACGACATGGAACAATAGACCAGGTGAAGAACTTTGATGACCTGTTTGCAGAGCTGAAGGAAAAAGCACAGTCGCGCCCCGAGGGATCGGGCACAGTCAAGGCGCTGGACGCTGGCGTGCATTTCCAGGGCAAGAAAATTGTCGAAGAGGCCGGCGAGGTCTGGCTTGCAGCTGAGCACGAATCTGACGAAGCCCTCGCAGAGGAGATTTCGCAGCTGTTGTACTGGCTGCAGGTGGTCATGGTCGGTCGCGGGCTGAGCCCCGAGGATGTTTACAAGTACCTGTAGGAGAAATCAACACCATGCTGCGTATTGCCGTGCCCAACAAGGGATCGCTGTCCGAGGCGGCAGTCGAAATCCTGAAGGAAGCTGGCTACCCGGGCCGAGGCGATTCCAAGAGCCTGACCATCCACGACGAAGCCAACGACATTGAGTTTTTCTTCCTCCGTCCGAAGGATATTCCCATCTACGTTGGCAACGGCCATCTGGATTTGGGCATCACCGGCCGCGACCTGGCCGCTGACTCGATGGCCCCGGTCGATGAGGTTCTAAATCTGGGCTTCGGCGCCTCGACCTTCCGCTACGCCGCTCCAGTCGATGAGGAGTGGACCGTAGAAGCTCTGGAGGGCAAGCGCATTGCCACCTCGTACCCGAATCTGGTGCGGGAGGATCTGAAGGCTCGCGGCATTAACGCCACCGTTATTCGCCTTGATGGTGCAGTGGAGATTTCCATCCGCTTGGGAGTTGCCGACGTTATCGCCGACGTTGTCTCCACCGGCCGTACCCTGCGTAAGCAGGGATTGAAGCCATTCGGCGATGTTTTGGTCAGCTCTGAGGCAGTTGTTGTCGGACGCAAGGGTGTGGAGGTCACCGAGGAGCAGCAGGTGTTCCTGCGTCGTATGACCGGCATTTTGCATGCCAAGACGTACTTGATGATTGACTACAACATCCGTGCGTCTGCGCTGGAAGAGGCGTCCAAGCTCACTCCGGGCCTGTCAGGCCCGACCGTGTCGCCGCTGGCGAACGAGGATTGGGTAGCAGTTCGCGCGCTAGTGCCGAAGACCGAGGCCAACCCGCTCATGGACGCACTGGCAAAAATCGGTGCCGAGGCAATTCTGGCCTCGAATATCCGTATCGCTCGAATCTAGTTACTAGGTCCGGTGGCGCGGAGTTAGTTGCGTGTTTTTAGCTTGGGCGCGCCGAGCTGCTTTGGGGACGGCTACACGGGTCTAGTTGCATATTGATGGGAGGGCTAGTCGCGCGTAGCCAAATGCGAGCTCGCTAGGGCCAGACGCGAGCTCACTAAAGGATTTCAATCTTTACCTACTTTTGCGTAAGTAGTAGCGTTGACCATAGAAGGGCGCACGGCGTTAGCCGGATTGAAGCAGCAAACTCCTGTGTGAATGCGGCAATCACGCCGACGCTGTAGTTTTGACAACACAACCATGTCTTGTCAATCACTGCAGCCCACAAGGCTGCGACTCCTAGAAGGGATTGTCCATATGTCCGCAACACGCACCGAGGTTGACCTGCTTGGCTCCATGGAGGTTCCAGCAGAAGCTTATTACGGAATACATACCCAGCGCGCAATCGACAACTACCAAATCTCCGGCAAGACCATCAATGATGTGCCGGAGTTCATTCGCGGCATGGTAATGGTGAAAAAGGCCACTGCTATTGCCAACCAGCGCGTCCATACACTGCCGAGCGATGTTGCGGAAACTATTGTCGCAGCCTGTGATGAAATCCTGGAAAAGGGACGCTGTATGGATCAGTTCCCAATCGATGTCTTCCAGGGCGGAGCTGGAACAAGTGTCAATATGAATACCAACGAGGTCATTGCCAACCTCGCGCTGGAACTCCTCGGTCAGGAAAAGGGACGCTACGACATCATTCACCCCAATGATGATGTCAACCAGTGCCAGTCGACCAATGACGCCTACCCAACTGGTTTCCGCCTTGCTGTCCACATGTCTCTGCTAAATCTACAGAAGCACTTTGATTCCCTGGTTGAAGCGCTGCATGCCAAGGGCGATGAATTCAACGACATCATCACGATGGGGCGCACACAGCTCCAGGATGCCGTTCCTATGACTCTGGGGCAGGTATTCCACGCATTTGCCAACAACCTTGAGGAGGAACAGGAGTCCATCGCAACCGCGTCGGCACGCCTGCTGCAAATTAACCTCGGTGCAACTGCCATCGGCACTGGCGTGAATGCACCGGCGGGTTACCGCGAAGCCGTAACACAAGCGCTTCGGGAAGTCAGCGGTTTTGATGTGAGCTCCGCGAAGGATTTAATTGAGGCTACCAGCGATACTGGCGCATACGTCAGCGTGCACGCCTGCTTGAAGCGCGCGGCCATGAAGATTTCTAAGATGTGCAACGACCTTCGCCTACTGGCATCGGGTCCGCGTGCTGGTTTGAACGAGATCAACTTGCCAGAGCGTGCTGCTGGTTCGTCAATTATGCCGGCGAAGGTTAACCCAGTGATTCCGGAAGTCGCAAACCAAGCCTGCTTCAAGGTTTTCGGCAATGATGTCACGCTGACCTGGGCCGCCGAGGCCGGCCAGCTTCAGCTGAACGTGATGGAGCCAGTCATTGGCGCATGTCTTTTTGAAACGATTGGTCTGCTACGCAACGCCACCGACACTCTTCGAGACAAGTGCATCACCGGTATCACTGCAAACGCTGATGTGTGCCGTGGCTATGTCGACAATTCGATTGGTATCGTGACCTACTTGAATCCGGTCATTGGCCACTACGAGGGAGACATGGTCGGCAAAGAGGCCGCTCGCACTGGTAGGTCTGTCCGCGACATTGTACTTGAGCGAGGACTTATGGATGAGTCTGAACTCGACCGCGTCCTGAGCACCGAAAATCTGATGCACCCAGAGTACCGAGGTAAGCGATACGTAGCAGGGGAGTCTCGACTAGACAACCTGTCTTAGACGGCCTCCGGGATTACGTTGTGATTTTTCGGAGATTCACGTGTTAGTTGCAGTCCAAATCCTCATCGTCTTAGCTGCTATCGTCCTGGGCGCACGTCTTGGTTCAATTGCTATCGGATTCGCCGGTGGGCTTGGCGTTTTGGCGCTCGGTATTACCGGTATCCCGGTTACCAAAGATGACATACCCTTCGATGTCATCGGCATCATAATGTCGGTCATTGCGGCCATCGCAGCAATGCAAAGGGCCGGTGGCATGGACTACCTCGTCCATCTTGCCGAGCGTTTGCTTAGAAAGAATCCGCGCCACATTACTTACTGGGCACCAGTAGTCACTTACCTCATGACGCTGCTCGCCGGCACCGGCCACACCGCATTTTCCACCCTCCCAGTTATCGCCGAAGTATCCAAGGAAGGAGGCGTTCGCCCGTCCCGCCCGCTGTCCGTGGCGGTCATCGCATCTCAGTTGGCGATTACGGCATCACCCATTTCAGCGGCTGTGGTGCTCATGGCTTCGCTCATGGAACCCCGCGGCGTTGGTTATCTCACCCTCCTGGCGATTGTCATTCCTTCAACTTTCCTCGCCATCCTTCCGACCGCCTTTGTCACAAATCACCTAGGCAAAGAGCTTGACGACGATCCGGGGTATCAAAGCCGCTTGGAAAAGGGGTTGGTCTCTAAGCCACGTGGCCAGATGAGCAAATACGTGCCAACCAAGTCGGCCAAGTGGTCCGTGGCGATTTTCCTACTCTCGATTCTCGCGGTGATGGTCTACGCGACCATCAGCACTGAACAGGTCGGCCTCGTCGCTGATCCCACGCTCCCACGAAACGAGGCGATCATGTCAATCATGTTGACCGCCGCCACCGTTATCGTGCTGGCCTGCAAATTGGACGCGGCAACCATTTTGAACACCCCGGTGTTCAAATCGGGCATGTCCGCCAGCGTCTGCGTTCTCGGTGTGGCGTGGCTGGGAACCACAATTATTAACCACTACATCGACGACATTAAGACCGCGTCCGGCAGCGTACTGACCACGATGCCGTGGATGCTGGCAATTGTGCTCTTTTTCGCGGCCGCTTTGCTGTACTCGCAGGCGGCCACTACAAAGGCCATCATGCCCGCTGCACTCGCGGTGGGAGTTTCTCCCATCACCGCGATTGCTTCCTTCGCAGCTACTTCCGCGCTATTCGTACTGCCTACTTACCCGACGCTCCTTGCCGCGGTGGAGATGGACGACACTGGCACAACCCGAATTGGCAAATACGTGTTTAACCACTCGTTCATCATCCCAGGCACCTTATGTATTGTCCTGTCCGTCGCGTTCGGTTTCGCCTTCGGCAGCGTGCTGTTGTAGGCGCGGAACATGTAGGCATGGATTACGCAATTAGTGCCTAGGTTTATGGCAAGAATTCGCCTGTAAATGCCATTCAATTGCTATAAGCCTAGTCACTTTTTTTGCTGCCAGCACTGCCCGAGCTTCCAGCGGCGGCATCACTATCTCGACTATCGCCGACAGACCCCGGCCAACCCGGGTACTCCGGTGTGACCCCGCCGTAGGCAGGGCACAACTCCTGGAAAGAACACCACCCGCAGAGCTTGGACTTCTTCGGCACAAAGTCACCGGTTTCACCGTCGCGCACGATGGCCGACCACAAGTCGGCAATCTCCGCTTGGAAAGCCTCTAATTCTGTCGCGTTGGGGCTCAGTACCAGATCATCGGCAACCTTCAGGTACATCAACCGCAACTGCTCCGGGATACGACCGGTGAGTCGCCACCACACCAGCGCGTAAAACCGCATTTGGAAGAGTGCCTCGTCCTGGAAGCGAGGAGAGGGCTTCTTGCCCGTCTTGTAGTCGACAATCCGGACCTCACCGGTCGGGGCAATATCGACGCGGTCGATAAAACCACGAAGCGGCACCGACAACGGCACGGTCTGATCAGCATCCGGATCGATAACCAGCTGAACGAACTTTTCCATCTCAGCCGCATCGAAGCCCATGGGGTTTTCCATCATGAAGTACCCCTTGAGCAGTCCGCGGCATTCGACCAGGAAGTCGTAGTAATCATCCTCCGGAACTAGCTCAATCAGTTCCTCATCCTTTGCACGCATGTCCTCCCAGGTCGGCTTCAGACGTTTCACCGCCGCCGGGTAAGTGCGTTCTTCACGGGGCCAGGCATGCATCTGTTCGAGCACAGCATGTACCAACGTGCCCTTGACCTGCGCGACAGTCGACGGCTCCGGAATCTTGTCAATCGCACGGAACCGGTACTTCAGCGGGCACTGGCGGTAATCATTAGCTCTCGACGGCGACAGCGCCAACTTAGAGCGGCGGGAAGGTTGAACTGCTGACTTAGAACTTTGGGCATTGTCGGGCATACTAGCCAGGTTAGAGTACCGCCGGGATTTGGCTGCACCCGACACATCCCGACACGACCGAACCCAACCAAACCGAACCCAACCCGACACAACCAAACCCCAAAAGGAGCCCACACACCTATGGCATTGAGCGGACCATTCCAGGTCGGCGACCGAGTCCAGCTAACTGACTCGAAGAATCGCCACTTCACCGTCATCCTCGAGGAGGGTGGCAAGTTCTTCACTCACCGCGGCACCATCCTCCACGACGACCTCATCGGCGCCAAGGAAGGCACCACCGTCACCTCCGGCGAAGGCACGGTCTACCTGGCCATGCGTCACTTGCTGGTCGATTACGTCCTGTCCATGCCGCGCGGTGCTGCGGTGATTTACCCGAAGGATGCCGCACAGATCATCGTCGAGGGCGACATCTTCCCAGGTGCGCGCGTGTTGGAGGCCGGCGCTGGCTCCGGCGCGCTCAGCCTCAACCTGCTCCGCGCCATCGGCGCTGACGGGCAGCTTATCTCCTACGAGGTCCGCGAGGACCACATCGAGCACGCCGAACGCAACGTTGTCGACTTCATGGGCCACAAGCCAGACAACTGGGACTTGCGCCTGGGCGATCTCAACGAGGCCTCCGTCGAGTCGCTCGGCGGCCCGGTCGACCGAGTCATTCTGGACATGCTCGCTCCGTGGGAATGCCTGGACACCGTTTCGAAGGTGCTTCAGCCTGGCGGCGTGCTCATGGTCTATGTCGCCACTGTTCCGCAGCTAATGAAGGTCATGGAGGGCATCCGCGCGCAGAAGTGCTTCACCGAACCACGCGCCTGGGAATCCCTGGTCCGAGACTGGAATGTTCAGGATCTCTCCGTCCGCCCGGCGCACCGTATGCAGGCGCATACCGCATTCCTGGTGTGGGCACGCAGGCTTGCCGACGGCACGGTGCCTCCGCGTCCACAGCGACGAAATCAAAAGAAGCTCTAGAACCGCCGCTTCGCGCTGGGAGGTGTAGCCGTCGTAAAGTGTGATGCGACACACGGTCTAAATCGACCAAGCAACAACGACATCTGGCCCTATGGGTAATCTGGGGTATATGACAACGCCGTCTGACAAAATCCGTGATCTTGAGCAGAAGAACTACAACCTCGGCATTCGAAATAATCGCCTGGTTGAGCTGTTGCGGGACTCCCGTAACAAGCTAGAGCTACTGCGCCAGGACATGGAGGACATGCTGGAGCCGCCTAGCACGTACGGTATTTTCCTCAAGCCGGGGCCGGAGAAGGGCACCGCAGAGGTGTTTACCGGAAATCGACGGATGCGCCTGCGGGTGCAGCCGGAGATTAACGAGCGGGCACTTCAGCCGGGCGCGCAGGTGCGTCTGAATGAGGGCTCGATAATCGTGGAGGACTGCGGTTATCCGGAAAGCGGCGATATCGCCAACGTTCGTGAGGTGCTGCCGGATCGGGAACGCATTTTGGCCTCGGATACTCACGGCGAGGAATTCGTGGTGTCGCTGGCGGGGGATTTGTCGCCGAAGCCGGGGGACTCGGTGATGATTGACCGCAAGTCGGGCTATGCGTTTGAGGTCATTCCGAAGTCCGAGGTGGAAAACCTGGTGCTTGAAGAGGTACCGGATGTCACCTACACGGATATCGGTGGTTTGGACAGTCAGATTGAGCAGATTCACGACGCCGTGGAGATGCCTTTCCTGCAGCCAGAACTGTTTGAGCAATACAACCTGCGTCCGCCGAAGGGTGTGCTGCTCTACGGCCCTCCCGGCAATGGTAAGACGCTGATCGCCAAGGCTGTGGCTAATTCGTTGGCACGCAAGATTGCGCTATCCCGAGGTAAAACCGAGGCGGAGGCTCAGCGGGCGCAATCGTACTTCTTGAATGTCAAGGGCCCGGAGCTGCTGAACAAGTTCGTGGGTGAAACCGAGCGTCAGATTCGCCTGATTTTCGACCGCGCTCGAGACATTGCCGAGGATGGCAAGCCGGTTATCGTCTTCTTTGATGAGATGGACTCGATTTTTCGCACTCGTGGTTCGGGTATCTCCTCGGATATGGAAAACACCGTGGTCCCGCAGCTGCTCAGTGAACTTGACGGTGTGGAAGGGCTGGAAAACGTCATCGTGATTGGTGCCACCAACCGCGAGGAGATGATTGACCCGGCAATTCTGCGCCCAGGACGCCTGGATGTGAAAATCCGCATTGAGCGCCCGAATGAGGCTGCGGCGAAGGATATCTTCCGCAAGTATTTGACTCCAGAGCTGCCGTATAACGCAGCCGAGGTGGAAGCGCACGGTGGGGTGGAGCAGAATGTCTCACACCTCATTGACCAGGTTGTTGAGCGGATGTACGCCAAGACGGAAGAAAACGAATACGTGCGGATTCGCTATGCAGATGGCACCAGCGAGGTTATGTACTACCGCGATTTCAACTCCGGCGCGATGATTTCCAACATCGTCGACCGTGCGAAGAAGTCCGCCATCAAGTCGGTTATCGCTGGCGGCGAGGCTGGTATTAGCTTGGATCACCTGCTGTCCGCAGTGGCGGAGGAGTTCGCACAGAACGAGGACCTGCCGAACACCTCGAACCCGGATGAGTGGGCTCGAATCTCCGGCCGTCCGGCGGCGCGCGTTGCCTCGGTTGAGGTGATTCGCCATGGCTAATTCCGCACAGACGATGCCTTCCGCACAGCCGAAACGTCCCGCACAGCCGAAGCGCTTCTTCGGCACGGAGATTGAGTACGGGATTTCCAGCCCGGACAACCCGGATGTCAGCCCAATTCTCACCTCCACGCAGGCCGTGCTGGCTTTCGCGCACGAGCAGGAGGAGGGCCTGTCGGGACGCATCCGCTGGGACTACGCGCCAGAGTCGCCACTGCGTGACAGCCGCGGCTTTGACCTGCGCCGCTACCACCAGCCGCCGATTGTTGACCCCAACGCCGTCGGCGCTGCAAACCTGCTGGTGCAAAATGGTGCTCGCTTCTACGTCGATCACGCGCACCCGGAATACTCCTCACCGGAAACGGCAACTGCTCGCGAGGCAGTTATCGCAGACCGTGCAGGGGACAGGATTATGCTGCGCGCAGCTCAGCTTGCCGCAGAAGCCACCGACGCCGAGGGCAATCCAGGTCCGACGCTGAAGCTCTACCGCAACAACGTCGATGGCAAAGGCGCTTCCTATGGCGCCCACGAGAACTACCTCTTCTCCCGAGAAACCGAGTTCGATGACATCGTCGCCGGTCTGACACCGTTTTTCGTCACCCGCCAGGTGTTCACGGGCGCTGGTCGCGTAGGTCTGGGGCAGATAGGGCAGGAGTCGGGTTTCCAGATTTCGCAGCGCGCGGACTACATCGAGACTGAGGTCTCGCTGGAGACCACTTTGAACCGCGGCATCATCAACACCCGCGATGAACCACACGCCGACTCCGATCGCTTCCGCCGCCTGCACGTCATCATCGGGGATGCCAACATGAGTGAGGTCGCCACCTTCCTCAAGCTGGGCACCACAGGTTTGGTCATTGACGCCATCGAGGACGGCGTGCGTTTCGACGACCTGCAGCTCCGCAACCCCGTCGAGGCCGTCCATAAGGTCTCCCGAGACCTGACTTGCACCGAGAAGCTGCAGCTGGCAGACCATGTCACGTGGATGTCCGCGGTGGAAATGCAGTACGAGTACCTGCGTCGCGTGGAGAGCTACGACCAGCAGGGTGACGTCGTCAAGCTCTGGCGTGAAGTGCTCGACGTGCTTTCCGACGACCCCCGCAAGGCAGCCCACCTGCTGGATTGGGTGGCGAAATACAACCTCATGGAGGGCCTGCGTACCCGCCTGGGCGCGGGCTGGGACCACCCGAAGTTGGCGTTGATAGATATTCAGTACTCGGATATCGATCCGGCTCGTGGACTGTACCATGCGCTGGTGCGCCGCGGTTCGATGCGCACGCTCGTGACAGAGGAAGAAGTCGACCACGCGGTTGAATACGCGCCGGAATCCACGCGTGCGTATGTGCGCGGTGGCATTCTGCGCCGCTTTGGCAAGGACGTCGTCGCGGGCAGTTGGACCAGCTTGGTGGTGGACACCGCGGGGGTGTATCGGCGCACTCGTGACGTGGAGTCGCCAGGAATTACGCTGGCCTACATTACGCTGGATGAAGTTGACCGTTTCACTGCCGCAGAATGCGGTGACGTGTTGGAGGCTGCGGAGACAGTGGCCGAGGTGGTCGAGCATCTGCGTACGCTCGGGGCTATCCGCGAACAATAGGCACACATAGTGCAGTAATAGGCAGTAATACTCAAAAGTTCAATTTTAAGGAGCAATATCATGGCTGGTAACACTCAGGTTTTCGGCGGCGGTTCCGGCGGAGGCGACGAGGAAGAGTTCGGCGAGGTCGCTGGCGGCGGTCAGGCTCAGGAGCACGTTGCAGCTGCTGACGACCTGCTGGATGAAATTGACGGTCTGCTGGAGAACAACGCCGAGGAGTTCGTGCGCTCGTATGTCCAGAAGGGTGGCCAGTAAAAAGTGACTGACCAGCAGGAGCCGGCACAGGCGTTGACCCGGCGCATCACCGGCATTGAGACCGAGTTCGGCATCACTCTGACTCTGGATGGCTCGCGCCGTCTGGGGCCGGATGAAATTGCCCGTTACATGTTCCGCCCGGTGATTGCCAAGTACGGGGCGACCAACATTTTCACCCCCAATGCTGGTCGTATGTACCTCGATGTCGGAAGCCACCCGGAGTACGCCACTGCTGAGTGCGATTCGGTCTCGCAGCTGGTCGCGTACGACCGCTCGGGCGAGGTCATCTTGAACGAGCTCGCCGAGAAAGCCGAGGCAGAGCTTGCCGACGAGGGCATCGGTGGCAAGGTCTACCTGCTGAAGAACAACGTTGATACCGTCGGTAACTCCTACGGTTGTCACGAAAACTACCTGGTTGGACGTGAACTGGGACTGAAGTCCCTGTCCAAGCTGCTGTTACCTTTCTTGGTTACGCGTCAGCTCATTTGTGGTGCGGGGAAGATTTTCCTGCCGTACCCAACCTCGCCGTATCACAACGATCCGATTCAGTACTGCTTCTCGCAGCGCGCGGATCACGTGTGGGAGGGTGTCTCCAGTGCAACGACACGCTCCCGGCCGATTATTAACACTCGCGATGAGCCACACGCGGACTCCAACCGATTCCGCCGCCTGCACGTCATCGTGGGCGACTCCAACATGAGTGAGACGACGACTGCACTCAAAATTGGCTCCACTCAGCTGGTCCTGGAAATGATTGAAGCCGGCGTGAAGTTGCCGGACTTCGAGGTCGCCAACGAGATCAAGTCCATCCGTGCGGTGAGCCGCGATATGACGGGCAAGGCCGAGATTCCACTGCGCAGTGGCGAAACTGCCACCGCGCTGCAGATTCAGCGTGAGTTCTTGGACGCTGCGACGGAGTGGCTGAAGGTCCGCGAAGAAAACATGGTCAACGAGGACAAGGGCATTGCCGGTGCCGGCACGTCCAACGAAGAAATGAGCCGCATTGTCGAGCTGTGGGGTCGCGCGCTCGATGCCGTGGAAACCGGTGACTGGTCTCTCATTGAGCACGACATTGACTGGGCCATTAAGTACTCGCTCATGAAGCGCTACCTGGACCGCGGTCTAACGCTGGAGGACCCCAAGCTTCATCAGATCGACTTGGCCTACCACGACATCCGTCCCGGCCGAGGCATCTTCCGCGCGCTGGAAGCCCGTGGTATTGCCTCGCGGTGGATTACCGATGAGCAGGTCGCTGAGGCGGTCCGCATCGCACCGCCAACTACTCGTGCGAAGCTGCGCGGTGATTTCCTCGTTGCAGCCGAAGACTCCAGTTTGAAGACCGTAGTGGACTGGACACACCTGAAAATCTCCGGCGACGATCCCATCTCCACTATGCTCGGCGACCCCTTTGCCACGGAAAACGATGAGGTCAATGAGATGATCGAGATTCTGACGGCCGCGAAGAAGACCTCGGATACGGATTCGAATAACTAGTTCCGTCCCCGGAAACTGCCCCAGGAAAAGGAGCCCCACAGTCGTGTCTGTCTCGCCGGTATCGGAAAACCCCGGATCCGCTGCGATCAGTGAGAACCAACGTCAGGTTCAGCTGCTGTTGGCGCTTGCCGACGACACTGGGTGGGTCAGCGAGTCGTGGATCTCCAAACATGTCGAGGGTTACTCCCGTGTTTCCGAGGATTCCCGGGCTCGTTATTTACGTGCGGACACCGCGGCACTCCTGGCAGCCGGGGTCCCGGTGGAGGTTTCGTCGTCAAGCGCGGGCGATAAGGTCAAACGTCTGCGCCTGAACAGACTACGGTGGCCCCAGCACGACCCCGAGTTCACTGAAACCGAGGCTTCAGTGGTTTTCCAGGCGGCGAATGCGGCGTTTGGTTCGGAGGAGCTGAGCTCGACGGCTGTGGCGGCGTGGCGGAAGCTCGCGTCCTTTACGCAGCGTAGTGCTATCGCAAAGCCGGAGGAGTCGGTAGTGGTGGCCGATGCGGTGGATATGAGTCGAGTGGATTTCAGCACGCTGCTGACCGCGATGACTTCGCCACGGCGAACAGTGGAGATGTGGTACTCCCGCCAGTACGGCGTGGATGATGAACTGCGCATTCTGGAGCCGTGGGGTCTGATTAATCTGCGCGGGCGCTTTTATTTGTTGGGCTTTGATCCGCAGCGTGAGGCGGCGCGTATGTTCCGGCTCAGCCGTATCCGCGATGTGTCGGATACGGGGACGTCGGCGACCCAGCCAATGCCCGATGGCGACTTGCAACAGATTGCGGAAGACATGTTGCACCGCGGTGGGAAGACCTATCAGGCGGTTGTTCGTATTGCGCCGAATACCTGCGCCGATGTGGTGATGAAAGCGACGGCCCTGGGGGAGGGGCGCTACGAGTTGCCGGCGGCACCTGTGAGCGAGATTGTGTCCACAGGATTGAGTTACGCACCGGATTTGATTGTTGAATCACCGGCGAAGGCGCGGTCGGAAATTATTGCTCGGTTGGAGCAGGTACTCGCTCGCCATGGCGGATCGAATGGTACGAAGAACACTCTGGAGGGCAACTAATGACAGTGCATGCAGCCCGGGAGCTTGACGCGAATGTCAGCGTCGACGAGTTGTTGGCAGTCGTACCGTATTTTTCGCAGCACCGTTCAATGACAGAGGCCGCTACCGAGCTAGCCATCCCTTTCGCCCGAATTCGGGCAATCGTGGAGCAGATTGCCGATATTGACCAGCCGGGACTCCTCGGAGTGCGGGCTTTTGAAGTTGATTACCGCAACAGCTTTGACGTCCGCATTCGCCCTCAGGCAACGGTGCTCAGCCAGCCGCGTGCGCTCACAGCCGAAGAGACCGCGACCTTGCTGCTCGTCCTGGAAACCATCGAGGACTCCGCAGCCACCACTTCCTCCGAGGCCGCGCAGACGGCCGCGACAAAGCTCCGCAGTGCGCTGGGAACAAACGTCCCCATCATTGACTCGACCGCCGCGGAGGATGGCAAATCCTTTTCCTTTTCTGAGCAGATTTACTCCGCGCTGCATCAGCGCAAGGTGTTGAAGGTGCGCTACCGGAATGCCTCGGGGCAGGTTACAGTCCGTGAGCTTGACTGTGTCAACGTTTATACAGTTGAATCCACGACGTATCTCCGCGCTGTCGACCGTGCCCAGGAAGACAGCCGTCAGAAGAGCTTCCGCGTCGACCGCCTGGAGGCCGCCGAGGCCCTCGACACTCCAGCCGGTTTCCACCGCGCCGAGCCGGTCGACATCCGTGATCCCCACGCCTTTGGTGCGGAAACGGGAACGTCCGAATGGGCGAGTGTGCTTATCGACGCCGACGCCACCTGGATCGCAGACTATGAACCGGTCTTTTTTACCGAGAATGAAGAAGGCCAAGAAGATGCCGAAGATGTCTTTGACCAGGGCTTAGGGCCGTCGGAATTTTCCGCTGACGTGCCCATGTCAGACTTGGCCGCAACTGTCTCCTTTGTTCTCCGCCGTTCACCGAGCGTAACGGTCACTGAGCCCCTAAAATTGAAAAACGCCGTTGTTGCGCAAGCCCGCGAAGCTTTGGCAGAGTATGGTCGAAACGACAAGGCTTAAATCAAAGCTTCAATCGCGCACGATGTGGCAATTTGCCACTTGTATTTAAATTCATTCGAAAGGTCTCTAAGCGGATGCCGAACCTAGGTCCCTGGGAAATCATCATTATCCTGGTCGTTCTTGTCTTGCTCTTTGGTGCAAAGAAGTTGCCAGATGCCGCACGTTCGCTCGGCCGCTCCATGCGTATTTTTAAGTCCGAAGTCAAGGAAATGCGCAACGATGACGAGCAGCAGGAGCAGGCTGCAATCCAGCAGGCTCCACAGGCTCAGCCACAGCAGCCGTACCAGCCGCAGCAGCAGTACCAGCAGCCGGCACCTCAGGCCCAGCCGCAGCAGCAGTACCAGCAGCCGTACCAGCCACAGCCTGGCCAGAACAACCCTGGCCAGCCGCAGCAGTAGTAGAAGGCCGGTTGAAGCGTGACTTCAGCTACATCCACATCACGTCCTCGGAAGCGCCAGCATAAGCGCAATCCCGAGGGCGTGATGACTATTGTCGAGCACATTCAAGAGCTCCGGCGTCGCCTCGTTCTCGCCCTCGCTGGTATTGCCGTCGGCACTGTTGTGGGCTTTATCTGGTATCAGACCGCCTTTACCATTGGCCAATTCCGCATACCGTTTACCTCAACAAATATCGGTCCTCTGCACTTTAAGTCCTTGGGCGAGTTGCTCAAGGATCCGTACTGTCAGCTTCCACCCGAGATGCGTCTCGGCGGTGGTGAAGGCGCGGAGTGTCGTCTGCTGGCGACCAGTCCGTTTGAAATGTTCATGTTGCGCCTGAAGGTCGGTGCGCTGGCCGGTCTGGTGATGTCGTCGCCATGGTGGCTCTACCAGATTTGGGCCTACATCACTCCCGGCTTGGTGCGCAGAGAACGCCGCACCACGCGCAGGGTTGTGACTGCCGCCGCGCTGCTGTTTGTCATGGGTTCCGTCCTGGCGTACTTCGTTGTCGCCATCGGTCTGGAGTTCTTGCTCCAGATTGGTGAAGAGACGCAAATTTCTGCACTCACCGGTTCGCAATACTTCGGTTTCCTCTTGGCGCTCATCGTCTGCTTTGGCGTGAGCTTTGAGGTTCCGCTTTTCCTGGTCATGTTGAACATGGCCGGTGTCGTTACCTACGAGAGTATCAAGGACAAGCGCAGCATCATCATTATGTCGCTGTTCATCTTTGCAGCCTTCATGACTCCGGGGCAGGAACCAATATCTATGGTCGCGATGGCGACTGCACTGACGTTGCTGGTGGAAATCGCAATTCAGATTTGTCGCATTCATGACCGTCGGAAAGCAGAAGAGCGACCGGAGTGGTTGGATGTGGATGACGAGCAAGGCTCCGGACCGATTACGGCTTCCGGTCCGATTGGCTCCGCCGGCGGTATCGGTGACGTGGGCGGCATCGACGCCCCGACTTCAGTAAGTGCGCCGACGTCGATTCAGCCGGGCGGCATGCCGACGGCATCAGCGGCCCCGACGACCTCCCCGATTTCTGGCCCGACGCCTGTGCCCGCGCCGACGCCGACGCGGGCATCCCAGGTGCGCCCGACTCGCAATTCTCGTCCACCACGGCCACAGGGCATGATTCCGGAGACGCCGATGCCGACGCAGGACTTGCGAAATCGTCCGACGAGCGACTTTGATGATGTTCTCTAGCGCGGTTTATGACACTCTAGAGGCATGACTCTTCTCGGCGATTTCGTCAGCCAACAGGATTTCGATCTTGACGACTTTCAGCTCCGCGCCTGCCAATCAATTGAGGCAGGGCGGGGCGTTGTCGTCTGTGCCCCCACCGGTGCGGGCAAGACCATTGTTGGCGAATTCGCTATTTATGCAGCTCTCGAGCGTGGTGGCAAGTGCTTTTACACCACGCCCATCAAGGCGTTGAGCAACCAGAAGTACCACGATCTAGTCGAGGACTACGGCGAGGACCGCGTGGGTCTGCTCACTGGTGACACTTCGATTAATGGTGACGCAGACATCGTGGTGATGACTACCGAGGTGCTGCGCAATATGATTTACGCGAACTCGCCGACGTTGAAGAAGCTCACGCATGTAGTGATGGATGAGATTCACTACCTCGCTGACCGCGAGCGCGGCGCTGTGTGGGAAGAGGTTATTTTGAACCTCGACCAGTCCGTGGCCGTCATCGGTTTGTCCGCGACGGTGTCCAACTCCGAGGAGTTCGGCCGCTGGCTTTCCACGGTGCGCGGGCATACGGACGTCATTGTCACGGATCTGCGCCCGGTTCCGCTGCATCAGCACATGCTGGTGGGAAACCGGCTCTATCCGCTTTTCGAGGCGAAGTCGGACAAGGTCAATCAGGACCTGTTGGAGGCGTGCCGTCGTGCCGAGTTCGGCTACGGCGACGCTGGGGCCAGGGAGCGCTACCAGTACAAAAAGCACAAGGGCGGTGGACGCTCGTATAGCTGGGGCGATAAGGGGCAGCGTAAGTTCCGCCCACCGAAACGTGGCGATGTCATTCGCATGCTCGGCGCCATGAACATGCTGCCCGCGATTGTTTTCATCTTCTCCCGCGCGGGCTGTGAAGGAGCGCTGGCACAAGTCGGTGCTACGCGCGCAGAACTCACTGACCGGGACGAGCAAGAGCGCATCGCCAAAATTATCGATGACGGTGTGGCTCACATTCCGAAGGAAGACCTGCAGGTTCTCGGCTTCCTGCGCTGGCGCCGCATTCTCATCCGCGGTTTTGCCGCACACCACGCGGGCATGCTGCCGGCGTTCCGGCACATTGTGGAAGAGCTCTTTAACGAAGGCCTGGTCAAGGTCGTCTTCGCCACCGAGACGCTCGCACTGGGCATCAACATGCCTGCCCGCACGGTTGTGCTGGAGAAGCTGGTCAAGTTCAACGGCGAAGCACACGTGGACCTCACCCCGGGGCAGTACACGCAGATGACAGGTCGCGCTGGTCGCCGCGGTATCGACACCGTCGGCAATGCCGTGGTGCAGTGGGCTCCGGCAATGGACCCGAAGGCTGTCGCAGGGCTGGCATCCACACGCACATATCCGCTGATTTCCACCTTCGCACCGAGCTACAACATGAGCGTCAACCTCCTGCAGACACTCGGTTACGAGGGGTCGAAGCGCGTCATGGAGCGCTCATTCGCACAGTTCCAGGCGGATGGCGACATCGTCGGAGTTGCTGCCGAACTCTCCAAGGCCAAGCAGGAAGCCGCGGCCCTGCGTGCGGAATTGCTCGGCAGGGGAGCCGACGCACACGCTGAAGGGGCGGAGGCTGAAGCGTCGTCGTCAAGCAGGGAAGGCAGTTCGCGTGACGACGAGCGCCTAACCCAGATGCTCGAATACCTGGATCTGCGCGCGAAGCTGACCCAGGAGGAGAAGAACGCCAAGCGCCGCAATATTGAAGACCGCCACACAGAAACGGTGACCGCGCTGCGTAGGCTCCGTCGAGGCGAGGTTATTCCGCTGCCGAAAGGTAAGAAGGTTCAGTTGGCGGTGGTGTACCGAGAGGACCATTCGAAGTCGAATCCGCGTCCCGGTGTCATCAGTGTCGGCGGGTTCGTGGGGCGTGTGGAGCCGCATATCTTCCCAGCGGCGCCGCAGACGGTCGGCTCGATTAAGCTGCCGCGGGATGCGGATCGGCATCCGCGACGTGCGCTCGGAATTGTGCGAGCAGAGATTGGCCGCAAGGGGCTAAAGGGACCAAAGAGGCTGAAGCGTCGCACTGGTGGCAACTCGCCGGCAGTGAGGAAGTTGCGCCAGGAGCTGCGCGAGCACCCGCTGCATGGGGACCCTGCGGTGGAGACGATGGCTCGTCACGCCGATACGCTGCGACAGGCCGAGGCGCATGTCGCCAAGCTGCAAAAGCGCGTCGATTCCGCCTCGGATACATTGGCACGCACATTCGACCGCATGCTGCAGTTGCTAACACAGATGGACTACGTGGAATGGCTGGAGGGCGCGGAGCCGACGATTACGGAGGAAGGCCTGCGGCTGGCGCAGATTCACAACGGCTCGGATTTGCTGGTGGCCACGTGTCTGCGCCGTGGCATCTGGGATGACCTGGACCCCGCGGAGCTGGCCGGTGCGGTGTCGAGCTTGGTCTTTGAAAACCGCAAGGCCAGCCAGGGCAGCGATGAAGTGCCGACCGAGCCGCTGGCCAAGGCTCTGGGGAATACATACCGCATCTGGGAAGAGTTGTCGGAGGACGAGCGCCGCTACCGGCTGCCGGTAACGGACTTGCCGGATATGGCTTTTGCTACGGCGATTCATCAGTGGACTGCGGGCGCACCGCTGGGGTACTGCCTACAGGCAGCGGCCGAAAGCGGCGCGGAGCTAACCCCGGGTGACTTTGTCCGCTGGTGCCGTCAGGTCATTGATCTGTTGCAGCAGATTAAGAAGACCGGCTACTCCACGGACATTCGTGACAAGTCCGCCGAGGCTATTCAGGCAATTCGCAGGGGAGTAGTGGCGCTGAATAATTAGTTATCTCGGACACATCTCTTCTCCTGAACATCTGGTTCCTGAGGTGAACATGATAAATTACTAAAAGCAGAATAGTTACGGCACTATTCTTATCTCGCAGTGACTAACGAAACTGCAGATTATATTTTTCATATCTGACTTCATTTCTCAGGAAGGCCCCGAATGCGCAAGCTTCATAAGACTCTGTCCGCTGTAGGAATCGCGGCACTGAGCTTCGGCATTGCCCCAATCGCAAACGCTGCACCCGCTGGAAACGTTGTTACCTTCGGCGATTCGTATTTCGCCAATCCGACCGTTGAGGACTACTGGATTGCCAAGGCTCCAGAGCAGATTCCTGGGCTCCCAGAGGTTCAGCAGAAGAATGGTTGCGCGCATGACCCTGATGGAATTCCGGCCAAGATCGGTAAAAAGACTGGCCGCCAGCTAGATGACTACTCCTGCGCAGGAGCCGTCCTCTACACGCCGAATGCAAACAATCTCGATCGACAAATCGAAGGCGCTATTCGCGATGGAGCACTGACCCCGCAGACTGCATTCATCGCAATTCAGATTGGTTTCAACGACACCTACAACAACGCAGTCAATCTTCCTTCCGTGCGTGAGGGCTGGTGGAAGGATGCTTCCGATGCCGCAGTAAATAAAATTCGCGCACATGCGCCGAATGCCCGTATCGCGTTTGTCAATTACCCAACCATTTCGCATCCCGGTGATTCCAAGCAGTGCCTCATCCATGTGAACGTTGCTGGACAAAACGTCGACGCCGGGGTTCCCGCATTCTGGATTGAGCAGGGCGAGATTGAAACCTCTAAGTACGCACAGCAGGCCGCTGACCGCCATAACGCCGAGTTTGTTGATGTCCGCTCGATGACCACGGATCGCCATGAGTGTGCACCGGATGATAAGCGAATCATCGCAGGCGCAGTCGACAACCGCACTCAGGACTACAACCTTCCGGTTCATCTCAATGGTGAAGGCAAAGAGATTATCGCCGACGCAATCGTCGCCCGCATCTAGTCCTTGCCTCTGAGCCCTGCGCCTTATGGCCCAGGGCTTTTATCTTCAACTCACTACTTTTAGGGAAAAATGACACCTCGCACTCAACGCGCAACTCATGTGTCGTCTTGGACCCAGGTTAAGCAGTTTGCTACTGCTCTCGGCCCTCTCAAGCGTGCCGGCATCCTCAGAAATGATGGTCCTAAAGCACTGAAGAATATGTCCCAATGGGGCATTTCCATGGCAGCTCTCGTCGAAAACGACTGCCTTAATTGGCCTGACCGACTTGCCATTGTGGATGATTTCGGCGAACTTACATATAGCGAGCTTCGAACCCAGGCTAGAACACTCGCGGTACGCCTAATGGAAAAGGGGATTACCGAAGGATCCACCATCGCAATACTTGCGCGAAACTCCCGTGCCATCGTGCTGCCGTTGTTGGCCTGCAGCTACCTCGGGGCCCGCCCGATGATTATGAATCCTGCCTCATCGTCGAAGCAGGTTAGCGCGATTATGTCTGACTATGGCGCGGATATTTTGGTCGTAGACGCCGAGTACAACCAAGACGCAGAATTTCCAATCAAATCACTCACTGTCGGTGGTGACCATGATGAGTTTCTTTCCCTCGTTTCCGGCCCAACCGATAGCTCCAAGCTTCCTCGAAAGCCGCGGCAGCAAGAAACGATCATCATGTCGTCTGGAACTTACGGAATCCCCAAAGGCGTTCGCCTCCCGGTTCCACGCACGCCGAAGGTGCTCGGCGGTATTGTAAAGGCAATCCCGTGGAAGAAGAACATGGTAGTTCAACTGACCGCTTCGGTCTTCCATGCGTGGGGCTGGCTCAACCTTCAGATTGGCTTGGCCACTGGGGCGACACTCATTTTGCGTCGAAATTTTGATGCAGATCAGGCTGCTGCGGACTGCCTTCAGTATGGAGTAACCGGAATTGTCTCAGCTGCAGTCTTCCTGAAGGATCTAGTCACTGCCGCGGACCGAGCAGAAACAAAGATTGGCCCATTTGAGTTCATCGTTTCTTCGGGTAACGCCATGCCGCCATATTTGGTTCGTGAGCTCAACAAGCGATTTGGGCCTGTTGTGTGCAATTTCTATGGCTCCACTGAGCATGGCCAAATCGCCATTGCAACTGGTCCGGAATTCGCCGCTGACCCGCACACCACTGGGCATATTCCATCTGGCGTCGAGCTCCGCATTTTCCGTGAAGATGGCACTGAGGCCAATCCAGGAGAGCTAGGTAACGTCTACGCAGCAAACTCTATGACCATGATCGGGTTACTGGCGGCACGTGACAAATATGATGTCATTAATGGACTGCTCGGAACAGGGGATAAGGGCCTCATTGATCAAAACGGCATGCTTCAGCTAGCCGGTCGCGCAGACGACATGCTGATCAAGGGAGGCGAAAATGTCTACCCTCGTGAAGTTGAGGAATTCCTCGGAACCGTCGATGGAATCGACGATGTGTTTGTCCACGGTAGTCAGGATGACATCGTCGCGACTCTTAGAGCCTACGTTGTACGTGAAGACAGCGTTGCTGGTGCTAACCTGTCCGACGATATGATTCGCGAACACGTTCGCCAGAATCTCGCGGAGCACAATGTACCTGACGAGATTGTGTGGATGAAATCGTTGCCTCGTAATGACGGTGGCAAGGTCGTCCCACGCCGTCTACCCGACACCAGCGTCTAGTTCCGCGCCTCTGTCTTATTCAAGGCCGACGGGTACAGTTGGCAACTATGAGCAACGGTATCTTTAGCTTTGACATCTATCAGCAGCGTCTGGATCGCACGGCGGAGCTACTCCGCAGCCGCGATGCGGACGCTGCAGTCTTTGGAACCGGCGCTGACCTGCAGTATCTCATTGGTTCTGCGGTCACTTCGCATGAGCGTCTCACCGCGCTGGTGGTCACCGCAGTCGGCACAACCACGCTGGTACTGCCCGCTGTTGAGCGCGGGGATCTGCCGCTGTGCGCAATCGGTGATCTCAACGCCGATGTGGTGTTGTGGGAAGACGGAGAGAATCCGCACCGCATTGTCGCCGACTTGGTGGGCCACGTGGGCACCCTCGCAGTGGGCGCTTCGTTGACCGCTGACCACTTGATTCCCATTCAGGATCTCACCGGAGCCAAGACTGTGTTGGCCGGAGACCTTCTGAAGGAACTGTTTATGCGCAAGGACGCCGCTGAGATTGATCAGCTGCGCGAAGCCGGCGCCGCTATTGACCGCGTTCACGCTCGCGTGCCGGGCATGTTGCGCGCAGGTCGCACTGAGCGCGAGGTCGCCGACGAGATTTCGGCTGCCATCCTGGAGGAGGGGCACGTCGCCATTGACTTCGTCATTGTCGGCTCCGCTGAAAATGGCGCGAATCCGCACCACGATTTCTCCGACCGCGTCATCGAGGAAGGCGACGTGGTGGTCGTCGATATCGGAGGCACCTTGCCGCTTGGCTACCACTCCGATTGCACGCGCACCTATGTCGTCGGCAAGCCGGGGGAGAAGGAAGCTGCAGCGTGGGCGGCTCTGCGCAAGGCGCAGGAAGCTGCCGTGGCGGCGGTGCGCCCTGGCGTGACGGCTGCGGAAATCGATGCGATTGCGCGCAATAGCCTAACTGCTGCGGGCTACGGCGAGTACTTTATCCACCGCACTGGTCATGGCATTGGCCTGTCCACGCATGAAGAGCCGTTCATTATGGCTGGCAATGAGCTCAAGCTCGAGCCTGGCATGGCATTTTCGGTGGAGCCGGGCGTGTACCTACCAGGTGAGTTCGGTATGCGGCTGGAGGACATCATCATTGTCACCGAAGATGGCGGCGAATCGGTCAATAACGGTCCGCACGATTTGATTACCGTCTAACCGAAGTTTAGGGGAAAGGTATTTTCTAGCGCATGGGACACGTACTCGTACTTGGTGCCACCAGCGAAATCGGCGGGGAAGTTGCCGCGCGGTTGGCCAATCACAACACCTTCACGCTCGCTGCGCGCCGCACTGAGGCGCTCGACGGCATTGCTGGCCGACTCATCGATGCCGGTGCCGTCGCGGTGCACCGCATCCACTTTGATGCAGATGACATCGCCGCGCACCGCCAGTTCGTTGAGCACGCCTGGCAGCACGGTCCCATCGACACGGTGATTGTCGCGTTCGGCATCCTCGGTGATCAACGGAAGTGTGAGGAGTCCGGCGAGGCTGCTGCGTCAGTCATTCATACCGACTTCACGGCACAGGCGTCGATTCTCACAGAGATTGTCGCGCGCATAGAGTCCGACATCGCCGCCGGCAAACTGCCTGTGCGCGACAAGGTCGCGGGCCGCATCATGGCCTTTTCCTCTATCGCAGGTGCCCGCGTGCGCCGCGCCAACTACGTCTACGGTTCGGCGAAGGCCGGCCTCGACGGTTTCCTCCAGGGCATGCAGGACCGCCTGCACGGCAGTCATATTCAGCTGACGATTGTCCGCCCGGGCTTCGTCATCGGCCGCATGACCGAAGGCATGAAGCCGGCACCGATGTCATCGCGCCCAGCCGAAGTTGCTGAAGCTGCCGTCACCGCTTTCGACGGTCGGAAGCCCCACGTCTGGGTGCCGCGTAAATTGGCATTGCTCGCACGCGCCACACATCTGACTCCGCGCTGGATTTGGCGGAAGATGCCCCGATGAGCCCAAAGCTTCGCGTCGTCGGCATCGGCTGCGACGGGTACGTTGGTCTATCCACGCGCGCTGTCGAGGCGTTGTCGTCGGCTCGCCGCATCATTGGCTCTCCCCGTCAGCTCCATTTGCTTGCCGACGTCAACCTGGACGCCGAACTCTCTCCTTGGCCAGGTGGCTTCTGGAAGGACTGGCAGGCCACCCTGGCAGATGTTGACCCCGCAGTCGATGTCATCCTCGCCAGTGGGGATCCGATGTTCCACGGTGTCGGCGCGTCCCTGGTCCGGGAGCTCGGCCGTGGCGCCGTGAAGGTTATTCCAGCGCCATCGTCGGCCTCATTAGCCTGCGCCTACCTCGGCTGGCCCGTGCATGACACTCCGGTGATTTCGCTGGTGACAGGGGAGCCGGGAATACCTGGAGCCGCGCGTGTGGTACCGGCAGCGGATGCACTACGGCCCTTCCTGGTGCTGTGCCGAAACGCGGACTCAGTGAAGGAGGTCGCTACGGTTTTAGCCGACCGCCCAGACACCAAGCTCACCGCGCTGACCAATCTCGGCGGCACGGAAGCTACAGGGCTGCCCGAGTCCGTTGCCGCAGGCACGGTGGCGAACCCACCGGTTCCAGCTGGCAACCTCACAGTGCTGGCGGTGGAGCCGTCGGGAAGCGCGCGCGGCTGGCTGCGCGACGGTGACTTTGATTCGGACGGCCAGCTGACGAAGGCGCCGATTCGCCAAATGACCGTCGCCGCGTTAGATCCGCGGCCGGGGGCACTGCTGTGGGATGTCGGCGGTGGCACGGGATCGATTGGCATTGAGTGGGCTCGGCACGGCGGACGTGCGGAAATTTTCGAGCGTGATGATGTTCGTGCAGAGCGAATTGCTAAGAATGTGGCGACTCTGTCTGGCAATGTGACCGTCCACCACGGAGCGGCACCAGCGGTGTTGGCTGACTCGAATCTTCGCCCCGATGCCATTTTCATCGGCGGAGGTCTCACTGCTGACGGCATGATTGAAACCTGTTGGCAACACCTTGCTCCAGGAGGCACCATCGTCGCAAATACCGTAACGCTGGAGTCGGAGGCTTTGCTGTGGCAGGCACGTCGCGACTATGGCGGGGATGTCACCAGGCTTTCCGTGGAGCGCGCAGGTGCAGTCGGCAGTTTCACTGCGTGGCGGCCGGCGTTGCCGGTGGTGCAGTGGGTGGCGGTGAAGCCAGTAGCGCCTGCGCTACCATAGACGTAATTTCTCTGTCTAGAAAATATTGAGGACTCTGTAACTCACAATGACTGTGTATTTCATCGGTGCAGGCCCGGGGGCAGCGGATTTGCTGACACTGCGTGCGGACCGGCTTATTCGCTCCTGCCCAGTGTGTCTTTACGCGGGATCGATTGTCCCGCCTGAGGTGCTGGAAAACTGCCCCGAAGGCGCAGAGATTATCAATACCGCGCGAATGCCGCTGGATACCATCATCGAGACCATTCAGGCGGCACATGCGGCGGGCAAGGATGTCGCACGCCTGCAGTCCGGCGACCCGTCGGTGTGGTCGGCGCTGGCAGAGCAGGTTCGCCGTCTCAGCGAGCTCGGCATTGACTACGAAATCGTTCCGGGTGTGCCGGCATTTTCCGCGGCTGCGGCCGCTCTTGGCCACGAGCTCACGGTGCCAACTGTTGGTCAGTCAGTAGTGCTAACTCGTATCTCCGGGCGCGCTTCCAAGATGCCAGAGGGCGAAACTCTGGAGAACTTCGGCCGCACGGGCGCGACTCTATGCATTCACTTGGCCGCCCACGATATCGACCGTGTGGTTGAGGAGCTCACCCCGCATTATGGTGAGCACGGTCCGGTCGCAGTAGTAGCCTTTGCTTCCCGCCCGGAACAGGTTATTCTCCGCGGCACGCTGTCTGATATCGCGCAGCAGGTCAAGGATGCAGGTGTGACTCGTACGGCTGTCATCATTGTCGGCAAGGTGCTCACCGCCGAGGCGTTCCCGGATAGCTACCTCTACAGCGATGATCGCCCACGCGATGAACACGGACGGACCATTCCATGCGTGCACTAATTCTGGGTGGAACTGCTGAAGCCCGCGCCCTGGCCAAGCGCCTAGTGGGTGAGGGCTGGTTTGTCACCTCTTCACTGGCCGGTCGCGTTTCAAATCCCAAGCTGCCCGTCGGCAATGTCCGTATCGGCGGTTTTGGCGGTCCCGCGGGTCTGACTCGGTGGCTAATCTCCGATGCCACTGAAGTCATCATCGATGCCACGCATCCGTATGCAGAAAAGATCAGCGAATCTGCTGCTGAAGCTGCCCGAGCCACCGGTATTCCGCTCGTGGCGCTGCATCGCCCTGCGTGGGAGAAGCAGCCAGGCGACAACTGGATTGAGGTGTCTTCCATGCAGGAGGCCGCGGACGTTGTTGCCGACCGTTTCTACAGCCCGTTTCTCACTATTGGCCGTCAGCAGCTTGCTCCATTTGCCGGTGACTCCAACGGCCGTTACCTCATTCGCTGTGTGGAACAGCCCGCGCCGCCGCTGCCGAAGAATCGGAAGATTATTCTCAGCCGCGGGCCTTACGACGTCGCAGCGGAGCGCAAGCTCATGCGGGATTACGCCGTGGACTGCGTGGTGACCAAGAACTCCGGTGGTGCTGCTACTTACGCCAAGATTGAGGCAGCTCGCGACCTGAAGAAGCCGGTCGTTATCGTGCAGCGCCCGCAGCTGCCCGGCGCGGATATCGCCACCGTCGCCACAACGGTGGATGAGGCGTACAACGCCGTCATCCGCCGGGCGTAGCGGCTAGGGCAGCAACTCGCCAGTTCCGCTGGTGCCGCCCTCACCGTAGTGACGTGCGGTGTAGACCCGAGTGGTCTTGCCGGCACGATACGCCTTCGTCGACGACGAACCGATAATCACCATGGTTCGCATATCGACGACATCCGGATCGAACTCCGCCAACGTGGTCACGGTGACGTTTTCCTGCTCGGAGCCGACTGCCCGCGCCACAATCACCGGCGTTGTCGGCTCGCGGTATTCCATGGCCAGTGCGCGCAGCTCGCGAACCTGCCACCTCCGCGACTTGGACGCCGGGTTGTAGACAGCAAACGCCATGTCTGCTCCGGCTACTGCACGCACTCGCTTAACGACGACTTCCCAGGGCTTCAACCTGTCGGAGAGACTGAGCATCGCAAAGTCATGTCCAAGGGGAGCGCCCACTCGACTTGCGACAGCCTGAGCCGCAGTCATACCCGGCACGACTCGAACTGGAATGTTTCGCAACATATCGTCGTCAGCGACTTCCAGCACTGCGGCCGCCATGGCGAAGACTCCCGGGTCACCGGAGCTGACCACCGCAACACGACCTCCGCGCTTGGCAATATCCAACGCCATAGTGGCTCGCTCTGCCTCTACGCGGTTGTCAGAGAGGTGGCGGCGCTGCCCGGCGCGCTCGGGGACTCGGTTGATGTAGGTGGAGTAGCCCACCAGATCCGTGGCCCGGGCCAGTTCCTCGGTGACTTCTGGGGTGGTCCAGTGTTCAGCACCTGGGCCCAGGCCGACAACGACGACTTCACCGACCGCTGGGGTAGCCGACTCAGTTGCTGTAACGGTGGCTGCACCGGTCGCCGCATCGTCAGCTAACTCTGATGCTCCAGAAACGCTCCGTTCAGTGCCGTAGACGGCGGAAGGCACGATGGCTACTGCAAAGTACGGAACCTTTTCCGGGTCTGCATCGGCCAGCGGGTAGCTGGTGTGCTCATTCATGGTGGCTCGCTCGACAACGTAGGCGCGCTCGAGCATTCCAGCGGCTTGCAACGCTGTACGAACCTTCTCAACGTTTTTCCCCAGCTTCATAATGACTACACAGTCTGAGGCGTCAAGAACCGCAGCGATGCGCTCGGAATCTGCGGTGGCCGGGACAACGCTGACGATTTCGGTAGCCTCGCCGAGCGGCTGGCCAATCTCTGCTGCCGCCGCAGTAATGCTGGCCACTCCGGGGACGATCTCGGTGGGGAAGTCCTCGCTGAGAGCGTGGTGCAGATGCTGGTACGAGCTATAGAGCATCGGGTCACCGAGCGAAAGTACCGCAACGCTTCGTCCCTCGGCCAAGTGCTTGTGCAGGCGAGCAGTGGCCTCTGCATAGAAACCGGCGAGCTGCTCGCGGTAGTCGGCTGGGCGCCCGGTGGTCACCGGGTATTGCAATTGCTCTTCCACGGCAGCGTCGTCACGCGCGTCAATCAGTTCGGCGGCGATTGAACGCGCCGTGGAACGTCCGTGAGTTCCGGCATGGTAGGCGATGACATCAGCTGTGCGGATGATGTCGGCACCGCGGAGTGTAATGAGACCTGCGTCGCCGGGGCCGAGTCCGACGCCGTAGAGATGACCAGGCTGAGCACTGTAGGAGCCGGACATGGTTTAGAGAATCTCCTTTGCGGTGGCGATGGCATTGAGGGCAGCACAGGTGATAGCCGAGCCGCCGCGACGGCCGGTGACGGTGATGTACTTCAGCTCCGGGTTTTCCGCACCGGAGTCAATCGTGGCCCGCTTGGATTCTGCGGCGCCGACGAAGCCGACTGGCATAGCCAAAATGGCAGCGGGCATGGGAAAGGACCCCTCATTGATGCGGTTGAGCAGGTGGAACAAGGCTGTGGGGGCGTTGCCGATGGCGACGACCGCGTCCTCCAGGCGCGTCTTCCACAGCTCCACGGCAGCAGCAGTACGGGTGGTGCCGAGTTCCTGGGCCAACTCAGGGACGCGCCCATCGCGCAGCAAGCAGATGACCTCGTTGTCGGCGGGTAGACGCTTTCGGGTAATCCCCGAGGCAATCATGTTGACATCGGTGAAAATGGGAGCGCCATCTTCGAGAGCCTGACGCGCTGCGCGCACCGCTCCCGGGGAAAAGACGATGTCCTTAGCCAGGTCTGTCTGACCTGCTGCGTGAATCATTCGGACGGCGACAGTTTCCTCATCGGCGTCGAAGCGGGAAAGGTCACTTTCCTCGCGGATGATGGCAAATGAGTTGCGGTAAATGTCCGCGCCATCGGTGTTGTACTCAAAGCGCTTCATAGGCTTTAAGACTAGTCCACAGCGGTTACCTCGTATTCTCCGTCCCCAGTGGCCAGGTAATCGAAGTAACCCCCCTTGGGCTTACCGCAACGGCGCTCACAACCGGAAAAGTGCACGCGCCCCTCGGGCAGTCGGCCATCGGCAATTGCGTGAGAAGCATCGCCGCGTGTGTCAGCCAGAGACTTTTCGCAGCCGGGGCGTCCGGTGCAGGCGCTGACGCGCAGCCATGTGGACTTCCGGTCAAAGATCAGACCATTCGGCGCCAGTACCTTGACGACCTGCTCGGCGACTTCCTCCTCCAAATCGTGGAGGATTAGTGAGTACCACGGCGTGATGTGAACTGGAACCTGCGTATGCGAAATCGCACGGGCCAGACGCGCCGGAAGGACACCAAAACGCAGGCCCGCAGCCAAGCTGACCAGTCCATCCGGCTGGTCAATCCAACCAATCTGGCGAGATAGCCCCGCGGTGGCATCAAAGTTCTCAGCCGGAGTCGGCTGCTGGCGACGGACTCGCGCGCCCAATTCCTCGATTACGGCATCAGCAACGCGCTCGGCCGCATTGGCTTCAGCGATGCGCCAGGCTGAACCACGGTTGTCATTCCACACTTTCGCTGTGGCGATGAGAGCCTCCACGACGTCGTCACGCGAGACGACAATCCCCGAGGTCGCGCCGCCAATGATGAGTTCGAACGTGCTCTCATCGTGTGCGACAACGCCGAAGTCAGGGCGCTCACCGAGCACGTCACCGCGGCCGTCGTCGAAAGCCATGAGCGTGCGACCTGGCAGTGTTGCCAGCGACGGCTCCGCGATGAGAGCCTTGTCGAACTCTTGAACCAGGTCGCGCACATCAGCTTTACCGCCTACGCGACCGGACAGCGGCGACTGAAGAACGTTGCGTACGCGGTCGTGGCTGGTGGAGGGAACCAGCTTCTCTTCTTCTGCGGCATCGGCGAATGCGCCGGTGTTGGTGATGCCGCGGATCTGAACATTGCCGCGGGAAGTGAAGTGAATATCACCGTCGCCGAAATTCTCGGCCAAATCGGCGAGAACGGCGAAGCCCGGCGCGGGAAGGAAGCCTCCGGGGAAGCGCAGACGACCAATCGCGCCATCAGCTGCGATATGAACCTTGCGGGTGCCGGGGCAACCGTCCTGACGAGTGCGGGTTCCTTGATCAGATGCAGTCATACTCTCAAGAATACGCAAACACGCACAGAGCTGAGCCCCCGAAAACAGGGGCACATTATCCAGCCCCTTTTCAGCCCAACAAAACCATCCTGAAGTGGAGTTTTGATATCCCTCCGCGAAAAACATACAAATTCTTCACTAAAATCCACCGATTTACCTTTCTAAAACCTTATTGTTTTTATCACCTAACTTCCTCTGAATTAAGGGAAGTCTTAATTTTGGTTTTTCAATCTGGGGTTATTCAGGAGATTTCATGCCACATCACGACACTGAAGCACTCACGCACGAGGCACACGGCATCGTCGGTATCGGCCGCGCCTCGGCACAGACGCGCACTGCTTCACGACGACACCGTCGCACCATCCGAACGGGAATCGGGGTAGCACTAGCGGGGCTTATGACCATCGGCCTAACTACACCTGCAAACGCACAGCCACTAAACATCCCAGGCCTATCGGATAGTGGGCTGACGGATAAGGTGTCGTCGTCAAGTGCAAACCGCGAATTGCCTGGTTTCGGCCATGTACCGAACCCGAATATGGAGAGGCTGCTTGGCATCGAGAAGGACGAAGAGGAGTCTGACAGCGAGGGTGCAGGCAGGCAGCTGACCCCGGAACAGGCACGCGTGACCGCAGCCTCTCCGCTGAATTCTCTGCCGCTGACCCCGTCGCGCACGGCAAATGCCGGCACGCTGGTCAGCAGCGAGAATGCCGAGATGATGGTGAACGACAAGCTGTGGAATGTAGATGCCAAGCGTATTCACTACAACTCCACAGATTCTCTCGGAAATCCCAGTGTCGACACCGCCATTGTGGTGACTCCGAAGACGGAGTGGAAGGGCAGTGGTCCGCGCCCGGTCGTGGCAATCGCGCCAGGCACGCAGGGTGGCGCGGAAAAGTGCGATCCTTCGGTCTCGTCACAGACCGGGTTGAAGATCGAGTTCGGCCCGATGGACATTATTGCCCCATACGAGACGATTCCGATGGTCGCAAACCTGAAGCGAGGCGCAACTGTGGTGATGATTGACCACCACCGCAATGCCCAGGGCAACCAGGACTATGTCGACAACATTGCCTCGGCACAGTCGCTGTTTGATGCCGTGTCTGCCTCACACGAGCTCGGCGTGGACAAGAAGGCACCCGTGGGAATCTATGGCTACTCCCAGGGCGGCTCCGCAGCTGCCGCAGCCGCTGAGCGCGCAGGTGTCTATGCTCCGGAGCTCAACGTCGCCGCATCTGCCGCCGGCGGCCCACCTTCCGATCTCGCAAACGTCCTCGACCAGATTGACGGCACCACGCTGACCGCCGCAATCGCACTGGCAATCAACTCTGTCCTGGACAAGGATCCGGAGCTGCGCCGCGTCCTCGAAGAAGAAATCAGTCCCGAGGGCAAGAACCTGCTGGACAACGTGGGCAACTACTGCGCGGGCGGCTTGGGTTTCCATCACGCGTTTGAAACCACTGACCAGTACACGACTAGCGGGGAATCCCTCAGCGAGCTGATTAAGCGCTACGATCCGGTGCAGAAGGAACTCGCACGCCAGCGTGTCGGCAACTTCGTGCCAAATGCCCCGGTGTACCTCTACTCGGGTGAGCACGATGACATTATCCCTATCAACCAGGTCCGCAAGCTCCGTGATGCCTGGCTGAATCTCGGCTTCACCGACCTGGAGTACGTCGAAAACACGACTTCGCCTCTGCTGCCGAAGACTGGCCTGAACCATGTCGTTCCGATGCTCGCGGAACTGACTAATGCCACCGACTTCCTCTGGTCGCACTTCCCGGACCAGCCCGCAGAGCAGTCGCTGGAACTCTAGCAACAGGCGCTGCAGTAGAGTGATGGAGAAATCCACTGCCATGCCTCTGACGAGAAGCTCGGTGAAAATCCGCACGGTCGCGCCACTGTCACAGTCAGACCTCGTCATCGGCTAAAAGGCAGGCTCCCGCCGATCGGGGACGCGTTGCTCCCCAGGAAGTGAATAACTGCACCGTGATTCTGCTGCTATCGACCTCCGATACCGACCTATTGTCCGCCCGCGCGGCCACTCAGGCCGACCCGGAGGTGTCCTACCGTTGGGCAAACCCGGCGCGTTTGCTCGACGATGATCTACCTCAGCTTGCCGACGGCGCAGATGTCGTCATCATCCGTCTTCTCGGCGGCCGCCGCGCCTGGGAATCCGGCATCGACTACTTTGTGAACTCCGGTATTCCCACCGTCCTCGTCTCGGGTGAGCAGGCGCCCGATGCCGAACTCACCGAGTACTCGACAGTTCCCGCAAACGTCGCCACGCAAACGCACATCTACCTGGCCGAAGGCGGCGCAAAGAACCTCGCACAGCTGCACAATTTCCTGTCGGACACACTACTTCTGACCGGTCTTGGCTTTGAAGAGCCCACTCGCATGCCGGCCTGGGGTTTCCTGGAGCGCAACTCCAAGGTGGCCAAGGAAGATTCCCGCGGCACCGTCGGCATTATCTACTACCGCGCCCAGCACTTAGCGGGAAATACGCACTACATTGAGGCACTCGCTGACGCAGTCGAGGCTCGTGGCTACGTCGCCAAGCCGATCTTCGCCGCGTCCCTGCGCACCGCCAGCGATGAGTTGCTGGCAGAGATGGCCTCCTGCGACGCGCTCATCACGACGGTGCTTGCCGCTGGCGGCAACCGCCCGGCACTCGCGCAGGCCGGTCAGGACGATGACGGCTGGGATGTCGCGGCACTCGCAGACCTCAACATCCCAATCATTCAAGGATTGGCCCTGACTTCCTCCAAGGCAGCGTGGGAAGACAACGATGAGGGACTGTCGCCACTGGATGTCGCAACACAGGTCGCCGTCCCCGAATTCGACGGTCGCATCATCTCAGTCGCTTTTTCGTTTAAGGAAATCGACTCCGACGAGCTCATCTCCTACGTCCCAGATCTCGAGCGCTGCGACCGCCTCGCAGGCATCGCCACCCGCTACGCCGCGCTTCGCCACATCGACAACGCCGACAAGCGCGTCGCCGTCATGCTCTCTGCGTACCCGACCAAGCACGCCCGCATCGGCAACGCCGTCGGCCTGGACACGCCAGCATCCACGTTGAAGGTGCTGCACGCGCTTGCCGACGCCGGATACAACCTCGGTGACACCACCAAAATCCCCGGATATGCCACCGCCGAGGATGGCGCCGATGAACCAGATGCGTTCATGCACGCCATCATTGAGGCCGGCGGCCAGGACCCGGACTGGCTGACCGAAGAGGTTATGGAGGCAGCCGAGCTCCGCCTGCCCGCCGCCACCTACGAGACGTTCTTCGCCACCTTGCCGGAAGAACTTCGCTCCGACATGCAGGACAAGTGGGGTGCCGCGCCGGGCACCCTGTACGTCCACCCGGATACCCAGGACATCTACATTGCGGGCCTGACCTTCGGCAATGTCGTGGTCATGGTGCAGCCACCGCGTGGTTTCGGTGACAACCCGGTGGGTATCTACCACGACCCGGATCTGCCGCCGACGCACCATTACCTGGCCTGCTACCGCTTCCTGTCGCTGCCGCAGGCGCAGGGCGGTTTCGGCGCCGATGCCGTGGTTCACATGGGCAAGCACGGCAACCTGGAGTGGCTGCCGGGTAAAACCGTCGGTCTTTCCGCCTCCTGTGGCCCGGATGCTGCCATCGGCGAGCTGCCGATGATCTACCCCTTCCTGGTCAACGACCCGGGCGAGGGCACACAGGCCAAGCGCCGCGCTCACGCCACACTGGTTGACCACCTCATTCCGCCGATGGCCCGCGCCGAGTCCTACGGCGACATCACCCGTCTGGAACAGCTTCTCGACGAGCACCAGAACATCTCCGCCATGGACCCGGCCAAGCTGCCGGCTATCCGCCAGGAGATTTGGACGCTGCTGACCGCCGCGAAGATGGATCGCGACCTCGGCTGGGACGAGCGTCCGGACGAGGAGGTCTTCGATGACATGCTCATGCATGTCGACGGCTGGCTCTGCGAGATTAAGGACGTCGCCATCCGCGGTGGTCTCCATGTACTCAGCCAGGCACCGGAAGATGAATCTCTGATTGGCACTGTGACCACCATGCTGCGTGCCCGCCAGCTGTGGGGCGGCAAACAGACCCTGCCGGGCCTGCGTGAAGCTCTCGGCCTAGCCGAGGACGGCACCGATGAGCGCCACACTGTGGACTCCATCGATGCACTGGCTACAGCGCTGGTAACCGCCGTGGTGAAGAATCCCGACCAGCCGGTCGCGCAAATTGCGGCCGATGTCCTCGGCTCCGAGGAATTTGCCAATATCGCGGGAGCAAACGGCCTCGATCAGGTCGTCGAACTGCTGCAGTTCACCCGCGACGAAATTCTCCCGCGCTTGGCCGCTACCAGCGAGGAAATCCCGCGCATTCTTTCCGCCCTCGACGGTGAATTCGTTCCAGCTGGCCCCTCTGGCTCGCCACTGCGCGGCCTGGTCAACGTGCTGCCAACTGCCCGCAACTTCTACTCGGTTGACCCCAAGGCAGTGCCGTCGCGCCTGGCTTGGGAAACCGGTGTCAATCTCGCCGATGGTCTGATTGAGCGCTACCGCGCCGACCACGGCGAGTATCCCAAGTCGGTTGGTCTGTCGGTGTGGGGCACTTCCGCAATGCGTACTTCTGGCGATGACATCGCCGAGGTGCTCGCGCTGATCGGTGTGCATCCGGTGTGGGATGACGCATCCCGCCGTATTGTCGGCCTTGAGCCGATTCCGCTAGAGGAGCTGGGCCGCCCGCGCATTGACGTGACCGTCCGTATTTCCGGCTTCTTCCGTGATGCGTTTCCGCATGTTATCGACCTCTTGGATGACGCGTTTCAGCTCGTCGTCAAGCTTGATGAATCCGACGAGGACAACTACGTGCGCGCCCATGCGAAGGCCGACCAGCAGGAGCGCCCGCGTCGCATCTTCGGTTCCAAGCCAGGCACCTATGGAGCTGGTCTGCTGCAGCTGATTGATTCCGGTTCCTGGCGCGATGACGCG
>NZ_ABZU01000006.1 GCF_000173655.1 Corynebacterium amycolatum SK46
CATTGTGGCGTAGTTAGACAACCCTGCAAAGCCTGTCGGACGACCAAAGAGGTCGGTTGTTTGGAAAGACAGGATAATCGCGCGAAAGAATGGGTAGTACTCAAACACGAGACTAAAGATCGCAGTGGGAAGAAGGAATAGCCACACCCACGTATAGCCGCCGGTTCGGAAATTCTTGTTGCCTTTACGCTTGGACTTTTTAGCACCATCTGTAGTTGCAACCGATGCGGCAGTTTGTTGCGGAGTCATCGGACCAGTGCCTTCCTGTCCGCACTGTCGAACCAGTGGGTCTTGTCCCAGTCGAAGCGGATGCCCACCTGGTCTCCCCTGGTGGGGACCTGTCCCGCCTCGCCTCGAACAACCATCGTGGTGCCCTCGGCGATAGTCACGCGGATATAGGCATCGGCACCGGTGTCTTCAACATGCAGAACCGGAGCAACAATGTCAGCCTTTGCATCTTGACCACTGACAATGTGAAGGTGCTCCGGTCGGATACCAAACACCACAGACTTCGGCAGCGTCTGCGCAAACTGCTCCGGAAAAGGAATCTGTTTTCCGCCGAGTAGCAGGCGGTTGCCTTCAGCGGTGGCATCGTAAATGTTCATAGAAGGCGAACCCAGGAATCCAGCCACGAATTCGTTTCCAGGGTTGTCGTAGAGCTCTCGCGGAGAGCCCACTTGTTGCAGCTGGCCGTCGGCAAGCACTGCGATGCGATCAGCCATTGTCATCGCCTCCGTCTGATCGTGCGTGACGTAGACGGTGGTGGTTCCCAACCGCTGCTGTAAATCAACAATCTGCGCGCGAGTGCTTACGCGCAGTTTTGCATCGAGATTGGACAACGGTTCGTCCATGAGGAAGACCCGTGGATGGCGCACAATTGCACGTCCCATGGCTACGCGCTGACGCTGACCGCCGGAGAGTTCCTTGGGCTTACGGTCCAAGTATGGCTCCAAGTCCAGCATGGCTGCAGCATCGTGGACGCGCTTCTTTCGAACGTCGTCGCTCACCTTCTGCATCTTGAGGGCGAATGACATGTTCTCCGCGACGGACATGTGTGGATACAGAGCGTAGGTCTGGAAAACCATAGCGATATCACGCTTTGAAGGAGCAACATTTCGCATCGACTGACCACCGATAGTGATGTCACCGTCGGTAATTGGTTCCAGACCGGCGATCATTCGAAGCGTCGTCGATTTGCCGCTTCCCGACGGACCAACGAGAGCTACGAACTCCCCATCATTGATAGTGAGATTGAGATTAGAAACTGACGGTCGCTGCGCGCCGTCATAAACCAAAGTGGCATCTTTAAAAGAGATTTCCGACACGGGAACCTGTCCGCCTTTCAAGCGAATTGAGTTATTTCAGAGTTCATTGAGACGGTTGTTAATAACGGCGCGCGCACGGTCGGCACCTTCCCACAAGTAGGCATCCCAACCAGCATCGACAGCAGCACGGATATTTTTCTCCCGGTCATCAAAAAAGATGATGTCCTCAGCAGGTATTTCTCCGATGCGTTCAGTGACTTTTGCATGAGCAATGCGATAGATTTCCGGGTCGGGCTTTGCGACACCAACCTCAGAGGAAAATACGGCGGCCTTGAAGTAATGATTCCACTGACTTGCCCGGACTGCTTTCACCATGGACACTGGCGCATTGCTGAGCAGCGCCAGTGGTACGTCGAGACTCGCCAGCCACTGAACCAACTCTGCACTTTCTGCGCCTAGGACAGCATTCCGACTGCCATCCACGCTGGCTAACTCGTGATAGCTCACCTGCGACTGCTGCTCTTTAGTAAGGCCTAGCTGGGAAAGAACGCTTCCCCAATACTTTTCGTCCGCGAGCCCCAAGTCGTATTCATCGCGCAGTCCCCAATAGGCTTCGTTGAAGTCCTGTTCCGAAATCTGGAAACCTGCATCGGCGAGAACCGCTAAGAGCATCGGCACTCGTTGCCCCTCGGGAACCAATACCCTGCCGATATCAAAGATGACGCTAATCATTCATAAGCCTTCCATAGTTACGCTTCCTTGTGGGAGCGTTCTCATTGTGAAAAACACATTCGACGAGGCGATGATCATTGACTTACTACTTCAAGAAAAATTGGTAAATAGCACGTAAATCTCCACATCAATCGAATTCAGCTGGAGATGAACCGGCCGACTAACACCTCTCCGAGGCCACCATTTTGCACGTGACATACCCCCATTGAAAGAATGTTTGTGGGACTGTTCCCAGGCTTGTAATCTCCTGCACACCTGCAGCTGAATCGTTACGCTGGGATGCATGACTATCGCCAAGGAAGATTACGAGTGGTACCGCAGCGCGGTGTTCTATGAGGTGCTCGTCCGAGCCTTCTTCGACTCCGACAACAACGGCTCCGGCGACCTCAAGGGGCTGACGGAGAAGCTCGATTATCTGCAATGGCTGGGCGTTGACTGCCTCTGGCTGCCGCCTTTCTACGACTCCCCGCTGCGCGACGGCGGCTACGATATCCGCGACTTCCGCGCCGTTCTCGAAGAATTTGGCACGGTCGAGGATTTCAAGGTGCTTCTCGACGAGGCACATGCGCGCGGTATCCGCGTTATTACTGACCTGGTGATGAACCACACCTCCGATAGCCATGAGTGGTTTCAGCAGTCGCGCACTGATCCGGATGGCCCCTACGGCGACTTTTATGTCTGGACCGATGACCCGGACACCTACTCGGGCGCACGCATCATCTTCGTGGATACCGAGGACTCCAACTGGACCTATGACCCGGTGCGCGGCCAGTACTACTGGCACCGTTTCTTCTCCCACCAGCCGGACCTGAATTACGATAATCCGGCAGTGCAGGAAGCGATGCTCGATGTGCTGCGCTTCTGGTCCGATCTCGGCATCGATGGCTTCCGCCTCGACGCTGTGCCCTACCTCTTCGAGCGCGAAGGCACCAACTGCGAGAACCTGCCCGAGACCCACGCTTTTCTGAAGCGCTGCCGCAAGGTCATGGATGAGGAATACCCGGGTCGCGTCCTGCTGGCGGAGGCCAACCAGTGGCCCTCCGATGTGGTGGAATACTTCGGCGACCCGGAGGTCGGTGGCGACGAATGCCACATGGCTTTCCACTTCCCGCTCATGCCACGCATTTTCATGGCGGTGCGCAAACAGTCCCGCTTCCCCATCTCGGAGATCCTGGAGTCCACGCCAGAGATTCCGTCTTCGGCTCAGTGGGGCATTTTCCTGCGCAACCATGACGAGCTGACGTTGGAAATGGTCACCGATGCCGAGCGTGACTACATGTATGCCGAGTATGCGCACGATCCGCGGATGAAGGCCAACATCGGCATTCGCCGTCGTCTAGCGCCGCTGCTGCAAAATGACCGCACTCAGCTCGAGCTTTTCAATGCCCTGTTGTTGTCCCTACCGGGTTCTCCGGTGCTCTACTACGGGGACGAAATTGGTATGGGCGACAATATTTGGCTCGGCGACCGCGATGGCGTGCGCACACCGATGCAGTGGTCGCCCGACCGCAACGCCGGGTTCTCCAAGGCCGACCCGGGTCGGCTCTATCTGCCGACCATTCAGGATGCAACCTACGGCTACCAGGCGGTCAATGTCGAAAACCAAGCGAGCTACTCCAACTCCCTGTTGAATTGGGTGCGACGACTGATTCAGGTCCGCAAGCGCTATGAGGCTTTTGGTCTCGGCGATTTCCGCGAGCTGAATAGTGATACCGCCTCTGTTCTGACCTATCTGCGCACATACGGCGACGAGGTGCTGCTGTGCGTCAACAACCTGTCCTCCTACCCCGCGGCCGTCTCACTGGATCTGTCCGAGTTCGCCGGTGCCACCCCGGTAGAACTCACTGGTTCGGTCCCCTTCCCCACAATTGGCACCGATTCCTACCAGATCACGCTTCCTGGCCACGGTTTCTACTGGTTCGAAATCCAGCTTCCACCTGAGACAAACCTCGAATCGAGTGCCTCGATGTCGGCGCCGACGATTCCGGTTGCACAGGCGATATCGGACGCGCCGGTGACGTCATCACGCGAGCACTCTGGCACCGCCGCCGATGCCGCAGCCGATGCCGTCACAACCGCCGATAATAAAGAGTGATCTTTTAAGTCCCGAAAGGCGAACGAACTGAAATGACTATTCCCACAGCCGATTTCATTGCCGAAGAGCTGGCAGACACACTGGTCAAGATGCGCTTTTTCGCTGACAAGGTCTCTGACATCGACCACGTCGAGATCCTCGCGCTTGACCCAGTACTGCGCGACAATCCCGACAGTCCCGATGTCGATATCGCATTAGTGAGGGTGCACACCGCACATTCCGCACCGACCTATCAGCTGCCCATCGCTTGGGCGGAGGACGTCCCCGATGGCCACGAGCAGTCCCTGTTGGTTCGCGCCGAGGGCATCGTCGGCTACGACGCTCTAATCGATTCGGATGCCATCACAGCACTCGGCCAGAAGCTTTCCGACGAAGGCAAGCTCGGCCGCATGGAACTGCGACGTGTGCCGGGCTCTGAGCAGCTCCGACCAGAATCCGGCCGTCCCATGGGAGTCGAGCAGTCGAATACCTCGGTCATTTTCGACGACCGTGTGATGTGCAAGTTCTTCCGTCGCCTCTACCCCGGCACTAATGCCGATGTGGAGCTGCTGGCCGCACTCGCCCAGGCAGACTGCAAGTTCGTCCCTGAGCTCTACTCCTGGGTGGAAACCACCATTGGCGAAGACACCTACACCACTGCAATGCTGCAGGAATTCGCACCGAACTCGGTCGATGGCTGGGAGCTGGCTCTTGGCGCAGTGCGCGATGCCATCCGCGACAGCCAGACCCCGCTGGAAGATTTGGGCACCGACTTTACATCCGAAGCGCGTGCGCTCGGCGAAGCAGTGGCCTCGGTACACAGCAGCCTCGCTGCCGCTGTCGCGGTAAAGGAGCGTCTGACCGGCGCGGAGCTGGTAGCCCCACTGCGAGCTCGCCTAGACTTCGTCGCTGGTGTGGTGCCACAAATTGCTGAGGTCAAGGAAAAAGCGCAGGCTATCTTCGATCGCGCGGAGGCTGCGGTTCCGGAAGGTGGTGCCGTCGTCCAGCGAATCCACGGTGATCTGCACTTGGGGCAGGTGTTGCGCACGCCGAGCTCTTGGCGCTTGATTGACTTCGAAGGCGAGCCGTCGCGTCCCTGGGAGGAGCGCCGTCTGCCGGATCACCGCCTGCGCGATATCGCCGGCATGATTCGATCCTTCGATTACGCCGCTCACTACCCGCTGCTGACCGGACGTGAAGACACCGAGGCAGCGACTGAGCGTGTTGAGCAGTGGGCTCGCCGCAACATCGATGCCTTCCTGGAAGGCTATGGCGACGCCAGCGACCCGGCGCTACTGGAAGCGTTTGTGCTGGATAAGGCCATCTACGAGTGCCTTTACGAAGCACAGAACCGCCCCAACTGGCTGCCGCTTCCGCTTGGTGCTGTGCGCTCGCTGTTAGGATAGGGCTTTTGTCGCAGTAATTTCATAGCGGGGAGTCACCACCCCGCAAGATAGAGGTCTTTCGTGCGTCTGCTCAGCAGAATCCTGTCCACTACACGAGTGCTCTGGCCTTTCTATATCGGGGTCATCATCTGTTCGCTGGCCACCGCCGCCGCGTCGTTGATCAGCCCCTTCCTCATCCGTGATGCCACCGACGCCATCGTCGGCACGGTGTCCAGCGATGAAGGCTTGAGCCAAACGGCGATGTCCGATACCACCCGCACCGTAATCTGGCTGGTCATCGGACTGCTGATCGCCGATCTGACGCAAACGATTGTGCATAACATCGGTGGTTACCTGGGTGACGTGATGACTGCACGCATGCGCGAGATTCTGTCGACCCGCTACTACGCCAAGCTGCTGTCGCTGCCGCAACGCTATTTCGACAGTCAGGTCACCGGCACAATTATCTCCCGCTTGGAACGCTCGATTACCAATATCACGCAGTTCCTCCAGGCGTTTTCCAACAACTTCTTTCCGATGCTGTTGACCGTCGGCGCGGTACTGGGCATCACCGCCTGGCACTACTGGCCGCTGGCTGTCCTACTGATTATCATTTTCCCGGTCTACACCCTGCTCACCGCTTTGACCTCGAAGCGCTGGCAGAAGATTGAAGCGAAAAAGAACGAACAAATCGATATCGCCGGTGGCCGTTTTGCCGAGGTCATCGGCCAAGTCAAGGTCGTCCGCTCCTTCACTGCGGAGCTGCGCGAAATCGCTTTCTTTGGGTCCCGCTTCCGCCGCACCATCTCCCTGACCCGCGATCAGTCAACGTGGTGGCACCGCATGGATGCCCTTCGCGGGGGCATTTTGAACATCATCTTCGCAGGCATCTACCTGCTGCTTTTCCTGCGTACGCTGTCGGGCGAGTTCTCCATCGGCACCATGGTCATGCTCATTCAGCTGATTAATATGGCGCGCCAACCGGTGACCATGATGAGCTTCTTGGTCGACGCTGCCCAGCGCGCAGTCGCCGGTTCCCGGGACTACTTCAAGGTCATGGAGCTCACGCCAGAGGCTCGCACACAGCCGGAGCTGCTCAGTGCAGCAACCGCGAATAATGGCGACTTCGCCTCCGCGTCCGTTGGTTCCACCTCAGCCAACGCCACCGACGACAACGCCTACCGCTTCTCCCTGGACCGCGCCGCCGAACAGAAGGCTACCGGTGCTCCCATTGTCGACTTCGACGCAGTGGACTTCGCCTACGAAGAGGACAAGCCGGTGCTCTCCAACGTCAGCTTCCAGGCGTACTCGGGCCAGAAAATCGCCCTGGTTGGCGAGTCGGGTGGCGGCAAGTCCACCATCGTCAACTTGCTGCTCGGCTTCTACGCCCCGACCGCAGGCCGCTTAAGCGTTCTGGGGTCGGATGTCTCCGAGGTTTCCGGTTCCACTCTGCGTGCCGGCTCTGCCGTCGTGTTCCAGGACTCGTCACTTTTCTCCGGCACGATTCGGGAGAACATCGCCTACGGCAAACCCAATGCCACCGACGAAGAAATCATCGCAGCGGCCAAGAAGGCCAACGCCGACAATTTCATTCGCAGCTTCGCCGAAGGCTACGCCACCACTATTGGTGAGCGCGGGTTGAAACTCTCGGGTGGCCAGAAGCAGCGCATCGCTATTGCGCGCGCAATTTTGAAGGATGCTCCCCTGCTCATCTTGGACGAGGCCACTTCGGCGCTGGACACCAAGGCCGAACGCGAAGTTCAGCGCGGCTTGGACAAGCTGATGGAGGGTCGCACCACGGTTATCATCGCCCACCGCCTGTCCACGATTTCCGATGTGGACACCATCGTTACACTGCGTGACGGTCACGTCGACGAGGTGGGCGCACCCGCCGAATTGGCGCAGACTGACGGTATCTACGCCGAGCTGCTGCGCCTGACGGCCTCGGCTTCTGCGGCGGATCGTCTGCGCCTGAAGAGCTACGGGATAAAGGAGTAACGCGCCGTCGTCAAGCATGCTGGAAAAGCTTGACGACGAGAACCCCCTTGCGGCTTTTACGGACGGGGAACGATGTAGCGGCCAGCGCCTGGAACGATTTCCACCGTGACCGGCATCGGGAACATGAGGTCGCCGTCAGCGTAGGCATTCATCTGCCGCGGCGGGCTGATGTATTCCACGTAGGCCTTCTTAGCGCGGTAGGTGCTGACCTCACCGATCTTTTCAACGGTGCCGTCGAACACAGACTTGAAAGCAAGGGCGGCCTTGATTCGTCCGGCCTTGCCGATGACGGTGATGTCCATCAGTCCGTCGGAGTGGTCTGCGGACGGGCAAATCTTCATACCCCCGCCGTAAGAGCGGGTGTTGCCGAAGGCGGCCAGCGTGATTGGGTCTTCGAGAACTCGATCGTCATCGAGCGTGATGCGGAATGGCAGCGAGTGAAAAGCCAAGAACTCGCGGACGATGGCCAGGTTGTAGCGGTTGCGGCCATGCGGCCAGGTCATCTGATTGACACGGTCAGAAACAATGGAGTCGAAGCCAGCACACATAATGGTGCCAAACCAGCGCTGGCCCCCTGCCTCATTGGTGATGCGGCCGAGGTCAGTGGTCGTCCAGAAACCATCGGCGATGACGTGAGCTGCATCGCGAGCGTTGCCGCGCGGCAGATTGTATTCGCGGCCGTGGTCGTTTCCGGTGCCGGCCGGAATAATACCGAGTGGGATACCGGTCTGCGCCTGCTCCTGCAGTGCGAGGTTAATCATGCCATCGCCACCACAGACTGCCAGGGCATCAATTCGGCCGTCGGCGATGACCTCACGAATGAGCTTGCGCGCGTCGTCGGGGTTAGCACCTTGAAGAGCGATGACATCGATGCCGCGATCCGCGAACACCCGGCTCGCCCGGGCGGAGGCAATCTGCGAGGCGCCATGACCCGCGTGAGGGTTAGTGACCAGAGCAAGGGTACGAATCTCAGATGTTCCCAGCGGGTAGCTGAGATCCTTGTCGTTAGCGTTCATCGAAGAAATACCTACTTTTACGTGGGCTTTTGACCGGTCAATACTGGCCTTTATGGGAGTGTGTTATCACGTCCAACTAAAGCTTACCAAGATTGATTGACATTTTTTGAGAAAACGTAACGTAATACCGCTATTATAAAAGATGTACTTCCGCGCAAGTTACATATAATTCCGCAGTTCAGGCTCGCAGCACCGATGCCTAAGGAGAAGCTCAGGATGTCTAACAAGCTCACGATTCCGTACCGCATGCGCTGGTGGGGCTGGGGTGTTGACGGCAACGACAAGCCAATCACCGCGGCCAGCGAGAAGCTACTGCAGCGTGAAATCGGTATGTCGTTGGACGCCAACAACCCGCCGCGCAATATCGCCGACGTCACCATCCCCGATAGCCGCCTCAGCACCGAGGATATCGAAGCCCTGGGCGCTATTGTTGGCGCGGATGCCGTCGCCACCGACCATGACACCCGCGTCAATCACGCGGTCGGCCGCTCCTACCCCGACCTGGTTCGCCTTCGCGCAGCCAAGCTCGATGTCGCCCCAGATGCTGTTGCACTACCGAAAACTGAAAAGCATATCGAGGACCTGTTCAAAGTATGCGCTGAGCGCAAGATTGCAGTCATCCCCTTCGGTGGTGGCACCTCGGTCGTCGGCGGCGTGGAGGCTGTTGACGGAGGCATGGGTAAGGCCATCACAGTGTCCATGACCGCCTTTAACAAGATCATCGACATCGACAAAGTCGCTGGCACTGTCACCGTCGAGACCGGCGTTTTCGGCCCCGACCTGGAAAAGGAGCTGTCCAAGGCCGGCTTCACCGCTGGTCACTTCCCGCAGTCCTTCGAGTACTCCACTGTCGGCGGTTGGATTTCCTGCCGCTCGGCAGGCCAAGAATCCTCTGGTTACGGTCGTATCGACCGCAACGTGATTGGCATGCGCGTCGTCACGCCAGCCGGCACCATGGAGTTCCGCGACATGCCGTCGTCGGCATCCGGCCCGAACCCGCGTGAGCTTTTCCTGGGCTCGGAGGGCACCCTGGGCATTATCACGCATGTGACGATTGCCCTGAATCAGCGTCCACAAAAGGAGATGCTCTTCGACACCTACTTCTTCAACTCCTTTGAGGAAGCCGCCGAGGAGCTGCGCAAGCTGGAACAGAGCGGCAATATCCCGCACCTGGCACGTATCTCCGACGAGAAGGAGACGCTGTTCGGCCTCACTCAGCTGGGCTCCGCCAGCATGTCCGAGAAGGTCACAAAGTACCTGAAGCTACGTGGCATCGACACCCCGTGCATGGTGATTTTTGGCTTCGCCCAGACTGATCCGGTCGGCGCCCGCGTCACCCGTGAGCGCCTGGCCGCTCGTCTACTGACCAAGAAGTGCGTCCGCATGGGCTCCATCCCGGGCATGGCTTGGGTTAACCACCGCTTCTCCTCGCCGTACCTGCGCGATGTCATGATGACTCGCCGCGTCGGTGTCGACACCCTGGAGACCGCCACCACCTGGGATAACGCCGCTACACTGCGCCGCGAAATCGCCTCCGCGATGGAAGCCGCTGGCGAGAAGCACGGTACCCCGGTGTACGTCTTCTGCCACATCTCGCACATGTACGAATCCGGCTGCTCGCTGTACTTCACGTACTTTTTCCGCGAGACCGAGGGCGAGATCCTCCAGCAGTGGATGGACATCAAGACCGCGGCGTCGGAGGCCATGATGAACTTCGGCGGCACCATCACGCACCACCATGGCATTGGCCAGGATCACAGCCCGCAGTACTACGAGGAGAACACCGAGTTGTTCGCCAAGGTCATGCGCGCAATTAAGGACGAACTCGACCCGGCTGGCATCCTCAACCCGGGCAAGTTGGCTACCGGCCCGCGCTCCTTGGAAGAGCGTTACGACGGCAACATGATCTAACCCTGTTGCTGCCAGCCTCGGCTAGCGAGCTAGACTGACCAGTTCGCTGGCGTAGATTTCCGGCGACGTTGGGCCGTCATAAATAAACAGTGAAACGTAATCGTCAAGGGTAAAAGATTCAAGTGCTGCGGTCATTGTCGCTGTCGCTTCTTCCTGGGATTCCAAGCGAAGATGCCCGGATAGTGGGATGGGTCGGCTCAATCGGTGCGATTTCGTCCGTGCGACCGCAAACAGCGTGGCGTTTTACATGCCTAAGCGCGTCTTTTTAGTTACGACCTGTCTGGGGTGGCACGGACTGGAGACAGCAGCAACACATCTGCAGCGATGGTGCAATAGCAGCGAAAGCTCGGTTCATAGACTCAGAGCGGTTGGACGCTGGGTGCATAGCCATCGAGGTGTCTCCTTCCTTGTAATCCCGGGAAATGATTCGCAATTAAGAAAAATCTCTTGAATCAATATCCGTGCCGGTCGTTGATAATGAACAACTTAGTCTATTTCTAAGCGCCTTGCAATGGGGTACGCCCGAAATAGTTCACACTCACTACGCACTCCACAACTTCATCACTTAAGCCAGATAGTTTCATCACTATTACCGTCTTCGGGAAAGTCGAGGAAGAAAGACTATGACTGCCACGCACGCTCCTCAGCGCGATCGCTCAGCTGCGGTTTTGAACAAGGCTCGTCGGCAAGCGGACTTGAATCGTCTACGCGAGGAAACCGTTAAGGGCGATATCCCTGATCTGCTGGTCATTGGCGCCGGTATTACTGGTGTCGGCATCGCTTTAGATGCGGCGTCGAGGGGTTTGAAGACCGTTCTCGTCGAATCGAAGGATCTAGCTTTCGGCACCTCTCGTTGGTCATCGAAGCTCGCCCACGGCGGCCTGCGCTACCTTGCCAGCGGCAATGTCGGTATCGCTCGCCGCTCAGCTATTGAACGTGGTGCGCTGCTCGACGTCACCGCTCCGCACCTGGTACATAACCTGCCGCAGGTCGTGCCGGTGATGGATAAGTTCGCACCGCTGACCCGAGTTTTGCCGCGTTTAGGCTTTTTGGCCGGTGACTTTCTGCGCATTATCGCCGGTACCTCCGCCACTACCCTGCCGTTGTCCCGGACTGTCAGTTCCCGCCGTGTCAGCCAGCTTTCGCCGACAGTCCGTAAGCGCGACGTGAAATTCGGCTACGTCAACTACGACGGTCAGCTGCGTGACGACGCACGTCTGGTCACCGCTATCGCTCGAACTGCTGCTAGCTACGGTGCAACTATTCTGACCCGGGTGCGCTGCGAGAACGCCTCTGGCACGAGCGCCACGCTAATCGACGAGCTCACTGGCGAATCCTTCGAGCTGCCGGCTCACGCAGTGGTCAATGCCACTGGTGTATGGGCAGCCGAACTGGCAACGAACATCAAGATTCGCCCATCTCGCGGCACGCACCTGATTCTTGACGCCGCGAAGCTAGGCAACCCTACCGGATCTCTCACGGTACCGGTTCCTGGTCACACCAACCGCTTCTGTTTTGTTCTGCCCGCAGAGCACAACCGCGTCTACATTGGCCTGACCGATGAGGATGCACCGGGCCCGATCCCGGATGTTCCGAAAGTACCGGAGGATGACATCGTTTTTCTGCTCGATGTCATCAACCAGGCACTCGAGGTTCCACTCACTCGCGACGATGTCATCGGCGCTTTCGCCGGTCTGCGTCCGCTCATCGACGCCGGCGAGGCGCACACCGCGGACCTCTCCCGCGAGCACGCCTTGTTGGAGGCCCCGAACGGCCTGATTTCCATTACTGGTGGCAAGCTCACCGAGTACCGTCTTATGGCTGAGCAAGCCGTGGACAAGGTGGCAGAAAAGCTCGGCGTTTCACTTGCTCCGTGCTCCACCCGCACCATCCCTGTGCTGGGCTCCGAGCCAGAGGCGCTCGACCGCGCTCGCACCGCTGCCGCTGCCGGCCGTATCCCGATGCCCCTGTTTAATCGCTACGGTGCCGAATCCTTCGAGGTCATCGAATCCTGTCCGCTCGACCGACCGCTCGACCCGGTAGCGGAGGGACTCGATGTCACCCGCGCCGAGTTCGCCTGGCATGTGACACACGAGGGAGCTCTCAGCGTCGACGATATTCTCGATCGCCGCACACGGCTGGGGCTGGTCATGGCTGATCGCGAAGCTGCCCTGCCAGCTGCTGAGGAGGCACTGGGACTGGCCTAGCGCTGGTCATTGCCGCGCCTGCTTCTGATGTGGCCGTAGCTACTGGATAAAGCGGGGAGCCTTCGGACTTCCCGCTTTTTCGGTATACACGAAAACTATGAGTGTAAATAACGCTGTCACTTTCCCCTCCCTCGATGAACTCCGCTCCCGCGGGACAGTCAAATGGACCGCATATTCCCCGGACGTGCTGCCACTGTGGGTCGCCGAATCTGATGCCACAACCTGCCCTGCGGTCAGTGCCGCGATCGACGAGGCGTGTCAGCGCGAACAGTTCGGATACCTCTCGCAGGACATCACCGCGCTTACGACCGCAACCGCGGACTTTTCTGCAGAACGCTACGGATGGCGTCCCAACCCCGACAATATCTTTGCAGTCGCCGACGTCGTCCGCGGAGTCACACTCGCAGTTGAACGCTTCACCCGCCCCGATTCCGCAATTGTCGTCCCCACTCCCGCCTACATGCCGTTTTTCCAGGTAGGTCCCGCGCTGGGACGCGAGACGATGTGCATCCCCACGCTTGCCGACGGCCCGGATCTCGGCGCCCTCGAACGCGCCTTCGCCGACGGTGCCGGTTGCCTGATCTTGTGTAACCCGAATAACCCTCTCGGCTTTACCTACTCCCCCGAAAAACTGCGTGAGATTACCGATTTAGCCACTCGCTTTGATGCGCGCGTTATCTCAGACGAGATTCACGGCCCGGTTGTTCTAGATGGCACTCACACTCCAACCGCGTCGGTGTCGGATACTGCGGCGGCCGTGACTATCACGGTGACTGCTACCTCGAAGGGCTGGAATACCGCTGGCCTCAAGTGTGCGCAGATCATCTTTAACGACGAAGATGCCAAAACCTGGCTGGAACTGCCCTTCATTGTGCGCGAAGGCGCTTCTATTCTTGGTGTCGCCGCTGCCACCGCCGCCTACCGCGATGGTGTGCCCTGGTTGGATAATTTTGTCGATGTCCTGCGCACCAACCGTGAGACTCTGCGAACACGTTTGTCCACTATTGCGCCGCAGGCTCGCTTTACCCCGCCGCAGGCATCATTCTTGGCGTGGCTGGACTTGGGTGACGTGCCTGGTGTTGACAGTGATGACCCAGCTGCGTGGCTGGTTGAAAACGCCAAAATAGCACTCAACCCCGGCTTCGCATTCGGCGAAGGCGGGGCTGGACATGTGCGGCTTAACTTTGCGACCTCCCCGGAAATCCTCGGCGAGGCCCTGGACCGTTTTGACGCGGCCCTGCGCTTGTAGTTGACGTTTTAGTTGGTGACAGTGACGCTGCCATCGGCGTTGACAACAACGTTGGCGGCCAAAGCGCGAGCCAGGTTCATGCGAACGTGCTGGCCCTCACCGTCAGTGCGGTCGAGCGGGTAACCGGATGGGATTGCGGTCTGAGCGAGGATGGAGCTGCGCTGTTCCTCAGTCAGCTGCGGGAAGCGGGTCTCCAGCAAACCTGCGTAACGCTTCGGAACAACAACTGGCTCATTAGCCGGGCCAACCTGCTTGAAGTCGTAGGTCATGCGCTCGGTGTACTGCTGAACGGCAGCTGCGGTGCTCATGTACGGGGTGTCCTTGGCAACGCAGTTGGCGATGGTGTCGCCACAGCGGTACTCGAGCTCCGTCCGCAGCTCATCCATTGCTTCTTCAATGAGTGGGCGGAACTCTGGGTCTGCCCAACGGTCAGCTGCGGCCTGGTTGCCCATCATGCGGCCGCCCATGACGTCCAGCGGGTAGTGGACGCCCATGACAAGGCGAGAATGACCGGCCTCGGACGCACGCGCCTGAATCTGTGGTGCAACCTCCGGCAGCATCATAGCCAGCATGGTTGAAGTCCATGCAGCCTTGTTGGTGTGGCCCGACGGGTAGGACGGCGTTGTCGAGTACGGGTCGTCCTGACCTTCGCGGTAGTAGCGCTCGATGCGCTCCGGTGCCACCACAAACGGGCGATCGTAGCCGTAGGCGTACTTCTCGAAGAAGGTCGAGCTGACCAGGCCACCACCGCGGGCAAGGTTGCCGGACAGCAGTGCCTTCACCTTCGGCAGGCGTCCCTCATCGAAAGCATCACGGAAGTGCTGGCCCAGGTTTGCACCGAAAGCAGTGGAAATATTGGCCAGTGGGTCCAGGTAGTCGTCATCAAGAGCGAGTTCCTGTGCCTGCGGGTCATTCTTGGCAGCGTTATTAATGCGGACGACCGTTTCCAGGTTCTGGTCCATAACCTCTGGGTGGTTCTTCTCCAGCTCCACGAAAGGATGCACAACGTAGAAGTAGAACCAGTTATCGGTGGCGGCATCCGACGGGTACGGGCGCGCAATCTGGTCCGGGCGATACGAGGTTGGTTTCGGCGCATTCGGGTCGGTGTTTTCACCGGAAGATGATGGCAGCGAAATAGAATCCGGGACCTCGAAGCCACCGCCGGGCAACTCGATTCCCTCTGGAGCGGCCACATTAGCTGGGAGATTAGAAACAGAATCCAGGCGGTTGCCCAGCTCGGCCAACGGGTTGACCGGAGCCGCCACGGCCGTTGCCGGTGTAAGTCCCATTACAACTGCCACTGCTGCGGTAGCAGCGCCGACGCGAGTACGAGTTGCAGTGCGCTTGTGCGGCTTCAAAGAAGACACTGAAGCATTCCTTTCCAGATAGCTGCGTGGGAGGCACCAGTTGTGAAGTGCTTTATATGCCAAGGTCTGACAAAATCTTCACTTATGTTAAGCGCACTGCGAGGTTTCGGCGCGTTGAAAAGAAACAAGTTTTCAAAATGCTAGCGCCAATCGTGGGAAGTCTCCCCCTCAGACTCCAGGTTTTCACTGATAAATGCATAAAAGAAACCGGTTGGCGGGAGAAACGCCCGTCAACCGGTAAGAATTCAATACTCGCCCCAAACGGGGGCTAAAAGCGTGGACTACTTGGAGTAGTCGTAGAAGCCACGGCCGGACTTGCGGCCGAAGTGCCCCGCCTCAACCATGCGCTTGAGCAGCGGAGGTGCCGCGTATGTCGGCTCCTTGTACTCATCAAACATCGCATCGGCAATGAACTTGATGGTGTCCAGACCAACCATGTCGGCCAGAGTCAGCGGACCCATCGGGTGCGCACAGCCATTGACCATGCCGGCATCGATGTCTTCTGCGGTAGCAATGCCGTCCTGCAGCATGCGGATAGCGCCGAGGATGTACGGAACCAGCAGGGCGTTAACAATGAAGCCCGAGCGATCCTTAGCACGAATGACGGTCTTGCCCAGCGCCTCGGAAGCGTACTCGTACGCACGCTCCGACTGAACATCACCGGTGGTCAGAGTAACGACATGCTCTACCAGAGGCAGAACCGGAACCGGGTTGAAGAAGTGCAGACCCATGACGCGCTCCGGGCGCTTGGTGGCTGCGGCAATGGACTGAATCGGCAGCGAGGAGGTGTTGGAAGCCAGGATGGCATCGTCCGACTCCACAATCTCATCGAGCTGCGAGAAGACGCTGGCCTTTACTTCCGGGTTCTCCACGATGGCCTCGATGACCAGCTCACGGTCAGCGAAGTCTTCCAGCTTGGTGGTGAAGCTAATACGCCCCAGAATCTCATCACGTGCGGACTGCTCTAGCTTGCCACGGGAAACGGCCTTATCCAGCGACTTTTCAATACGGGCGCGACCGGACTCAAGGAACTCCTCCTTGGCCTCCCAGACCTTGACATCGCTACCGGCCTTCGCACAGACCTCAATAATTCCGGAGCCCATCTGACCGGCGCCGACGATACCTACTCGCGAGATACTATTTGCCATTGGCGTGTTTTCCTACCTTCTACTCTGGGTTATTAGTCAGCATTGTGCTTCATCCGAGTGCGCATTCGCTTGACGACGATCACAGCGCACTGGCTTCATTTACACGCTACTCACTTCCCCGGTTCCCCGGGCACGCTTTGCAGGACTTTTTACTTGAATTTCCCCCACGAGGTTTGGGCAGCGGCTAGTACTGCATACGTTTTTCCAGCGCCTGCTGAATATCTTCCAGCTGCTGCTGAGAAGAGCGTGCCAGATCTTGCAGGTCGTTTCCGCCATGCTTTTCCAGTTCTTCCCACTGGCCGAGCACCTTATCCAGGCTGCCTTCCATCAACGTCAGATAAGCCATATCTGCGTGTGGCCCCTCCTCGTTCTCGAGGCGAGTCATGGTGGCGGTGTCGAGCTTGGTCTCCGACGGATCAACATCGACGCCGAGAGTCTTGACTAGCTGCGCTTCCTCTTCAGCAAAGATTGGCTCCGCCTGCTGCGCAATCTTTCGAGTCTCTTCCGAGACCGATTCCTTTGCAATTAGTGTCTGCGATGCTTTCTTCAGCGCCGCAGTATCTGCCGCCAGCTGAGCCAAGTTATCCCGAATGGCGGCAGTGGAGGCAACAGCACTCTGCTCCTGGCTTGACTGATTTTGGCTACCCTCCAGGGCTGCCTCATCGCTATCCCCACAAGCACTGAGACCAACGACGAGAGCAGAGGCCAGCACAGCGGAGCCAATACGCAGGCCACGCCCAATCAGAGAATAGGTGTCACTGCTGGAAGCGGCTGCGCTATCGCGAATGGTGTCTGAGGACATTAGTCGACCTGCAGCTCGCCCATGCGATCCCAGTCCTGCTTATCTGGCAGTACCTGCGAGACAATCTTCGGGGTCTCAGCGAGCAGCGGCTTCATCGCCTCCAGGCCCTTGGCGAAGTGCTCGGAATTGACGTGGGCTTCACCAGCGTCATCATCGAATGCCTCGACGAGGATGTACTGGTTGGGGTCTTCTACGCTGCGGGACCATTCAAACCACTTGTTGCCAGCCTCTGCGCGGGTGGCAGCGGTGAACTCAGCGACGTGGTCCATCCATTCGTCGGCAAATTCCGGCTTAACTTGGTAATTCACAACGATAAAAATCATGTCGCCCACTGTAGGCGCGTCCAAGCAGAATTGCACCCTTCGACGAATAGAGTTTCGCTGAGAATTTTTCTTACGCTGACCTCAGGTGACAGTTATATTGGTTTGTATGATGAACACTCCGCTCATTCTCACCTACCAAGATAAGACCCCACGCATTCATTCCAGCGCCTGGATTGCGCCCGGCGCGGTCATTATCGGTGATGTCGAAATCGGTGCGGATAGCTCCGTGTTCTACGGTTCTGTTCTCCGAGGAGACGTCGCACCGATCCGCATCGGCCAGCGCACCAATATTCAGGACAACTCCACAGTCCATGTCGACCGAGGTGTGCCCACAATTCTCGGCGATGATGTCACCGTCGGGCACATGGCCTTGGTCCACGGCACCACGGTTGAAAATGGTTGCCTCATCGGCATGAAGTCCACCCTGCTTTCGCGTTCCCGTATCGGCGCTGGCAGCCTCATTGCTGCAGGTGCCGTGGTGTTGGAAGATCAGATTATCGACCCCAGGTCGCTGGCTGCAGGCGTTCCCGCCAAGGTGCGTCGTGAACTCTCCGCCGAGGAAGCAGAGGGCTTCATCGCCCATGCAGGGCGTTATGTGGAAACAGCGTCCAACCACCGCCACCTCCGCGAGGTCGACCTGGATATGGTGACTTTTAACTAGGCGGCTGCCGAGGCGCCTAGCTAAGCGGCTAGGCGGATTGTTTGACGGTCAGCGTCGCAGCACTACACCACTGTCGCGCCCGCCGCGGCCAATTCCGCTAGTGCAGCCTTGCCGCGCTCCGGGTCCACCGCCGCGACCTGATTGCTCAGAACACGAACGGAAAAGCCCTCCTTGAGGCCATCGAGCACTGTGGCGCGGACGCAGTGGTCAGTCGCAACTCCCACCACATCGATTTCTTCGATGTCAGAGGCGCGGAGAGCGTCGGCAAGCGAAACGCCAGCCTCCGTTGTTCCCTCGAAACCGGAGTAGGCGGCGGCGTACTCCCCTTTTGTGACATCGATACGCACAGCAGCGGGGTTGAGCTGCTCAAAAAACGCGATGGCGCGCTGCATGCCGGGGTGAATCTCTGCGCCCGGGGTACCTGCAACACAGTGTTTCGGCCAGGTATCGACGAAATCCGGGGTTTCAGAGAAATGCGTGCCTGGGTCGATGTGATTGTCACGGGTGGTCGCAAGAACCGAGTACTTGTTAGCTGTGCCCGCAACATGCAGATATGTAGCGGTGTACGCTGCCTCAGCACCGTCGACGGCAAGTGCGCCACCCGCGGAAAAATCATTCTGAGCGTCGACTACTACCAGTGCCATGCGGGGACGCGCCGGGCGCTGTTGTTCCTCGGAGTGGGCATCGTTGCTGGTGTCTGCCGCGGTGCCAGCGTTGTCCGAGTTGTCCGCATTGACCTGTCGGTAGATTTCGGAGAAGGAAGCGTTCATGGCCTATATCTTGCCACGTGCTCACATTCAGAGAAGCACGTGAACTATCGGCCGGACATCGACGCCCTACCGACAACACAGAGTCAATCCGGGAAAGCGGTTAAAATTGCTCCGGTAATTCTTTGATACGACGACGGCTCCTGGTCGCGTCCTCCAATACGGGAGGTTTTTATGGCAGGCGGACTTGTCGCGCTGCTTGACGACGTTGCCACGATTGCACGCGCTGCAGCGGCAACAACAGACGATATTGCGGCTGCGGCCGGCAAAGCTAGCGCTAAAGCCGCCGGTGTTGTGGTTGACGACGCTGCGGTGACGCCTAAATTCGTCGAGGGTGTCTCGCCGAAACGCGAGCTGCCGATTATTTGGCGTATCACCAAGGGCTCCTTGGTCAATAAAATTGTCATTATTCTTCCGATTGCGCTGCTGCTCAGCCAGTTTCTCCCCTGGGCACTGACACCGATTTTGATGCTCGGTGGCTCATACCTGTGCTTTGAGGGCATGGAAAAGGTCTGGGAGAAGATTAAGCACCGAATCTCTCCCGAGCAGACTGAGCAGGAGCGGATAGAGGCGGCGACCAATCGCACACCACAAAATGAAGATTCGCTGGTGAAGTCTGCAATTTTCACAGACTTGATTCTCTCTGCGGAAATCATGGTGATTTCTCTCAATGAGGTCGCTGATCAACCACTACTCAATCGCGCGCTGATTCTTATTGTGGTAGCACTCATCATCACGCTTGCGGTCTACGGCGTGGTGGGCTTCTTGGTCAAGATTGATGACATTGGCCTGCACCTGCAGTCCAAGAAGTCAGCCGGTATCAGTAAGCTTGGTACGGCACTGGTCAAAACCATGCCAATCGTTCTGAACACGATCGGCATTATCGGCACGTTTGCCATGTTGTGGGTCGGTGGACACATCATGGTGGTCGGCCTCGACGAGCTGGGCTGGCATCTCCCCTACCAGCTGGTCCACAACCTTGAGCAGCTGTTTACCGGCGGCTTCCTCGGCTGGTTGGCCAACACCACCGGCTCACTGATTTTCGGCGCCATCTGGGGAGCAATCATTGTGGCGATTGTCGCCGTGCTGCCATTCGGCCACGGCAAGCACAACAAGTCTGACGCTTAGGAGTACGTGACCTCGCCGTCGACGTAGACCCAACGTCGCGCACGCCGAACAAAACGGGAACGCTCGTGCATCGTGCCGACACCTTCATGGTCATGAAAAGCCGCTTCAAATTCCACGGTGCCTTCGCGGTCATCCTCGCCACCATCGACAGCGTTGATGATGGTGAGTCCTTCCCATTCCACACCGTCATCGACATTGATAACTTCCGGGCGGTAGCGCGGATGCCACGTCCGCCAGATGTAGTCCGCCTCGTGGGCAGCGTAAGCGCTGTACCTCGCGGCCATCAGCTCAGCTGCGGTCACCGCCTCCCGCTCACCGCGGTGTAGCGGGCCACAGCACTGCCCGTAGAGTCCCCCACCACACGGGCACAAATCGGAATCAGTAACGCGGGCGCGGGCGAAAAATGCGTTCCCGCTTCCTGCTCTAGCACCGTTTCCTGCTACCAATCCAGACTCCGTTACAGCACTGTTTTCTCTTATCTGCCGACCCATAATTGCCAGCCCCTCCCCAATCTCGCACGTGGTACTAAACACGTCCTAACAACGTCTTTACATACCTACCAATTGGCCCGCAGCACCGCTAGTCGGCTTAGCCCCGAGAGGCTTGACGACGGCTACCGCGTCGCCCTCGGCATTCCTTCCGCAAAGCCCGCAGCGGATTGAATTCCCACCACTGCCCGCTCAGCGAACTGCTCGATGGTGGCCGAACCCGCGTATGTGAACGAAGAACGTACGCCCGAGATAATGCGATCGATCTGGTCCTCCACGCCTTCGCGGCCTGGCTCCAGGTAGATTTTCGCAGTCGAGATGCCCTCTTCGAACATCTCGCGCCGGGCCTTCTCAAAGGCCTCTACCTGTGCATTTCGGCTCTCCACCGCACGGTGTGAAGCCATGCCAAAGGACTCCTTGAACATGCGCCCGTCGACGTCCTTTTGGACATCCCCTGGGGACTCGAAAGTACCGGCAAACCACGAGCCAATCATCACGTTGGACGCACCCGCAGCCAACGCAAGCGCAACATCGCGAGGATCCTTCACTCCACCATCAGCCCAGACATGCACGCCGCATTCACGGGCAGCTGCAGCGCATTCGAGCACGGCAGAAAACTGTGGACGCCCAACTCCGGTCTGCATTCGGGTTGTGCACATCGCACCCGGACCGACGCCGACCTTAATAATGTCGGCTCCCGCCTCCGCTAGGTCGCGAACACCATTGGCGGTCACGACATTGCCAGCGGCAATTGGCACAGGTGGGTTGAGCGCGCGGACTCGTCGTAAAGCACGGAGCATCGATTCCTGATGACCGTGGGCGGTATCGACAACGAGCACGTCGGCACCTGCGTCGAGCAGTGTCTTCGCGCGCCCTTCAACATCACCGTTGATGCCAAGCGCCGCACCGACGCGCAGCTTGCCCTCAGCGTCGACAGCGGGCTTGTAAAGCGTCGCACGCAGCGCGCCCTTACGCGTGAGAATACCCACCAGCGCGCCATCGGCGTCCACCACTGGAGCGAGTTTGCGACCGGAAGCAGTGAGCTGGTCAAAAGCGTCACGGGGCTCAATATCGGCCGGAAGCGTAAATAGCGAAGTGGACATGAGCGTCCCCACCTGCGCAAAGTTGTCAACGCCCGCCAGGTCACGGCCGGTAATCAGACCAACCGGTTTGTTGTCTTCCACCACCACTGCCGCACCGTGCGCGCGCTTCGGCAGAAGATGGCGCGCATACCCCGCGGTGTGGTGAGGCTTGACGACGATTGGAGTGTCGAAAACCAGCCCAGCGGACTTGACCTTGCGGATGGTCTCAGCAGCAATGTCAGCTGGGACGTCCTGCGGCAGGATGGCAATTCCGCCTCGGCGAGCGGTGGTTTCGGCCATCCGGCGCCCGGAAATAGCCGTCATATTGGAGACCACAATCGGAATGGTTGTGCCGGTGCCATCATTGGTGGACAAATCGACACCCATGCGAGAGCCGACGGATGACTTTGACGGCACCATGAAGACATCGCTGTAGGTCAACTCGTAGGGCGCGGACTGATTGTTGAGAAATTTCACACACCCCAGGATATGCCGATTTTTCCGGCGCGCACGGTGAGAGTGCACCGAGGTGAGCATCAGTGACCGGCCTCGCCTGGTGTAGGTTCGAACGGGACTCCATTGACTCAACCGGGATTTTTCAGCCCAGGAAAGATGCTTAGCAGAATCTGATGAAAACGCCGATCAAAGATTACTTGTCCGAAATCGTCGAATCCGTCCGCCCCGATGAGTCTGGCGAGGTAGCGGACTATATTCCCACCCTTGCCCAAGCTAATCCCGACCGCCTGGCACTTGCTATGACCACCGTGTCAGGTCGCACCTACGCCACGGGCGACACCGATACTGAATTCACCATTCAGTCGATGTCCAAGCCCTTCGCTTATGCCGCAGCCATCACCGAGCACGGCACAGACAAAATCGACAGCATTGTGGGCACCGAACCTTCCGGTGAGGCCTTCAACGAGCTGTCGCTGGAGCAGGGCACGCACCGACCAAAGAATCCGATGATTAATGTCGGTGCACTGACCATCAACCAGTTCGTATGCCAGCCAGGTGCCAACTGGAAGACTCGCACGAAGCACATGGTGGAGCTTCTCTCAACTTTGGCTGGCCGTAAGCTCCGCGTTGACTACGATGCCTATGAATGCGAAATGGACACTGCCCATCGAAACATGTCCATCGCACATATGCTGGCAGCTTACGGTTTCATCGAAACCACGCCCCACGATGCTGTCCGCGGCTACACCGCACAGTGCTCCGTGCTGGTCAACACTCGCGATGTCGCCATGATGACCGCAGTGTTGGCCAACGGTGGCGTTAACCCGGTCACCAATCAGACTGTGCTCGGCCGCTCGGTTGTTCGCAGAGTCTTGTCCGTGATGGCTATTGCCGGCATGTATGACGAGGCCGGTGAATGGTTTACCGAGGTCGGGATTCCCGCCAAGAGCGGTGTCGCCGGCGGCTTGCTGGGAGCGCTGCCTGGACAGGCGGGTCTTGCAGCCTTTTCGCCGCGATTGAACGACCACGGCAACAGCGTCCGCAGCATTGCCATCTTCCGGAAGCTCTCCGAAGATTTGGGTCTTCATCTCATGGATGCCGATGCGATTGGTTCGCGTGCGCTGCGCGGTACACGCGTCAGCAATGGCCGCTCGATCATCGAGATTCAGGGCCCAGTCAACTTCACTGCGGCCGAGATCATTCTCAACAGGTTGGCGACTTCCACACCGTCGGAAAGCGAAGTTGTCTTCGACGTCAGCCGCGTTGGCGTTGTCAACCCGGTGGGACGCACGTTGATTCTGGAAGCGATGCGACGTCTGAGCCACGAGGGCAAGGAGATCTTGTTCTACGACCCGGAGGGCGTACTGCCGAACCCAGATATGGGCGAGGGGCTGCTGCCGGTCATCCTCCAGGATGCGCCGTAAACTACGCTAACCGAAATCCAATATGGTGACGTTCGGGTAGTCTTGAACGATCGTAACGCCCGAAAAGCAGCAGCGCGAGAACAACCGGAGGGATGTAAATGCAGGTCAGCGATGTAGCATTAGTCTTCGAGGGTGGAGGGACTCGCAATAGTTACACGGCACCTTTCGTCGAACGGTTACTTCGCGAGGGCATCGATGTCGGCTGGGTCGGTGGCGTAAGCGCCGGCGCCTCTCACGTCGTCAATTACCTTTCCCGGGATATCCAGCGCTCTATAAATAGCTTCACTGACTTCATCGCACAGCCGAACAGCAGTGGCTGGCGCCCAATGTTGCGCGGGCGGGGCTATTTCGATGCCGAGTACATCTACGAAGACGCGGGACTTCCCGACGGCGCCATGCCCCTGGATTACGAGACTTTTAAGAACAATCCAACTCCCTACCGGATTTCTGCTGTCCGAGCGGATACGGGCGAGACCATCAACTGGGGGCCAGACGATATCCCAGATCTACCTACGCTGATGAAGTACACTCGCGCCAGTTCGACGATTCCGGGTGTCATGCGTATGCCCTATATTGATGGCGTTCCGTTCGTCGACGGTGCACTGGGATCATCAGGTGGCATTCCCATTAATGCCGCCGAAGCAGATGGTTTCAAGAAGTTCCTCATCGTCCTGACTCGCCCGAAAGGATTCCGTCGCACCGCCCCCTAAGCGCCCACAGCTACTGCGCCAGATTTTCCGCAGTAACCCGGTGGTGGCTGAGCTGCTTATCACTAGACACGAGCGCTACAACGCTTCTCTCGATTGGGCTGCTGAGCTTGAACGAAAAGGCCAAGCATATGTTTTCTACGCCAATAACATGAGCATCACAAAGGCGGAGCGGAGGCGGTCGAAGCTGCTGCACAACTACGAGCTCGGCCGGGCGCAAACTGATGCCGAATGGCCAGCAATTCGAGAGTTCATGGGCTTATAGCTTCCGCCACCTTTAGGAAGCTTTTCGTTCATTCCTCTTTACTGTGTACGTAACCTTGTGTTAACCTTTGCGTAGCGAACAACCTCGTTAGGTAAGGCTCCTATATCCACATAGGCCGCTGCCCTGCACTTTATCGAGAGTTTCGAAAGACTCTCGAAGCAAGGGTCCATCTCAAGTGGCCACCTTTAGTTACGGCATTACATTGCCAACACTCTTAGGCGGGGAGCCATAATTTTTCAATCAACAGAAATTCCCTCCTAGCAAAGGAGCTGGGATACCTGGAAAAGGATCCACAATGACACAGACACAGAACACCATCGCCAACTTCTTCAAGCCGAAGTCTTCAATCAGCCCGTACAGCCTCCTGCCTGACACCGTAAGCATGCACATGACGGATTCTTACGTTGCACTGCCGGAGGACATCACGGTCGGTGAGGCACTGAGCACCTACGCAGCCGAATTTGCTGGTCTCGATGACGATACCTGTGTCTTCCTCGTCGACGATGAAGGCTACCTGACCAGCGATATTACGCTGAAGGAACTCCGTGAGTACGCCGACCGCGATGCCTACATGAACACCGTCGGCGCCCCGGTGAAGGTCTTTGTCAAGCCCGAGGATCCAGCTGCAATCAGGGCTCGCCAGCTTATTGACGGGCCGCTCAGCGAGCTGCCCGTCGTCCGCAGCGGCAAGCTGGTAGGTGTCCTCACCGACCGCATCTCTGAGCGCATTCTTGGCAGGACAAAGGCAGCTAAGAAGTCAAAGAAGTCCAAGGGATTCTTCTCGCCGATTACCGCGTTCTTCGGCGCCGCCAATAACTAGGGCGACTAACTTGGGTAGACGACCCGAGTGACTCAATAGGCCAGCTAGCGTTTGTTAGCTGGCCTATTGTTGTTACCACACTGTTCTATCCCCACAGATGAGAGCCCTCAGGAGGCAACCGTGATACGAGACTGGATTCGGGTAGCCCTGGGCATGTTCGCGGTTGCGTTTGGAGCCAACCTCTTCGCACCACTCTTGCCCGCGTATCGAATAACCGATGCTCTCAACCAGTCCCAGGTCACCTTTCTCTTCGCCATCTACGTCGCAGGACTCATCCCCGCGCTACTCATCTGCGGCCCACTTTCCGACCGGCTCGGCCGTCGCGCCATCATCCGGCCTGCACTCATAACCTCTGTCGTTGGCTCAGCCGTCCTACTCACCGGCATCTGGTTCCACTTCCCATCACTTCTGGTAGGACGTCTTATCATCGGCATTTCGATGGGCATGGTAATGGCCGCCGGTGCCTCGTGGATCAAAGAAATTGCGCCCGTCGCACCTCAAATTTCTGCCCGGCGCGCAACCGTTGCACTCTCCGCTGGATTCTCCCTCGGCCCACTGGCTTCAGGGCTGGTCGCGGAGTTTGCTCCCCGCCCCGACGTCATCCCCTATCTTGTTCATCTCGCACTGCTGCTTTTTATCGCACCACCGACATGGAACGCCTCCGGCGGATTACCGGCGGCAGGGCACAGCGACTCTCCGCAACGGTTCTTCTCCTCCGCCACTCTAAGCCCGAGGTTCCTGTGGGCAGTCGCCGCTTGGGCACCGTGGGTCTTCGGTGCTGCATGCACATCCTTCGTCGTCCTGCCGACAATCGCCGAATCCCGCTACCCCATCGCCTTCGCAGGACTCATCGCCTGCCTTACGATGGGCACCGGCGTTCTGGTGCAACCACTGGTCACTCGAATTAGTTCCAGCAGCTTTATCCCGCCAGCTATTTTCGGTCTCGGCTTGACGACGGTCGGAATGCTGCTCAGCCTTATCGTCGCACTCACCCAGAATGTGTGGAGCGTTTTCCCCGCTGCTCTGGCCCTCGGTGCTGCGTACGGCGTAATGATGGTCTCCGGCCTCCGCGAAGTGCAAATTATCGCACCGACGGCTGAGTTGGGCGCGGCCACCGCCATCTACTATTCGCTGACTTATGTTGGCTTTTTCGCTCCTTTTGTCATTTCTTTCGCAGCGCCGAAATTCGGGTTTGTGCCCGTCTTCATCTTCGGTGCGATTATTGCATTGGTATCCATGTATCCCGTGGCAAAGGTTGCGCAGTCTGCGGTGAGGTCCGACGGAGCGTCGTAAAGCAGACGCGACTGAAATTCTTGTTTTTGGGAAGCGTGCCGTGACGCGCTCTTGTATTCTTTCTTTCACCAAAGTTTGGGGCCAACTCAGGACTCCTGGACCGGAAAGAATTAACTGTTGGTTTTCAACTGGAAGAAACGAGGAATCATGAAGCAGCACGGCTCTGAAATGTGGAAGAAGTTTGCGACAACTGTAGTGGCGGGTCTGGCAAGCGCCGCGTTGCTCACAGCATGTGGCTCTGGCGATGAGGGCAACAATGCAGGTGGTGAAACCGGCAAGGATTCAGCGACCAAGATGACGAAGGCAGATGGATCAGCCCCCGCTGCATCTGAGGATCAACTCCTGCTGACCAATGAAGTTCAAGGGGCGGACTTCTCCGGAAACAAAATCACCGGGTTCAAAGATGCCATGGAGATGTTTTCGGAAGACTCCATGAAGTTTGAACCGGCCGAATGCGCCACTTTCACCAACTCAACTGAGGAATTGGAGAATGCTGCCGGCGCTTACACGGACATTAAGGAGGAGAACGTCACTGTCAGTGTCTCAGTATTGAAGAATCCTGAGGTGTACCAGAAGTACGAGGACAGCCTCGAAAAGTGCTCCGACGTGACGGCTACGATGGATGCTTCCGACATTCTGAAAGACTCCATGGAAGGTCAGGAGATTTCTCCTGAGATGCAGGACATGTTTAATGACATGGACATGACGACCACAATGAAACTGCACCGAGAAAAGTGGGAGCCAAATCTTTCCGTCAAGCCAGCTGAGTTCACTGCACACGAGACCAGTGCGAACATCAACGCCGGTGGCACGGATACTACGGCCACCAGCTACGACATTGTCGGCATCGTCAATGGCGTAATGGTAATGGTGTCCGCCGCCCCGACTCCGGATGTACCAACTGGCAACATGGAAAACACGACGGATCCCATGCAGATTCCAGAGGCAACTCCAGAGTCTAAGGAAGCAGCAAAGAAGCGTGCGTTGGACGTTTTCAATGCACAGGCCAAGAAAATTATGGATGCTGCTTAGTTTTTCTTCTTAGCCTACTGTTTTCTGAAACCACAGTTTTTGCGAAATAGCGGGACGCAATCGCTGAGGAACAGCAGCACACAAGTACTGGAGTCTCCCTAGAACTCCGTTAATTCCTGCACTTTGGGACTCCAGAACGCAGCTCGTGGCGCGTTGAGAGTTTTAAAGTGCGGGTTCGTTATTTCGTCAAGTGCGCGCACGTAGTCCGGCACAATATCGCGTGGAATTCTCAGGCCCATGGTCAGGTGCGGAATCCAACGGGAGCCACGCCCATCAGGATTGAGACGGCTGATTTCGCGGGCGGCCTCTTCCAGCTCGTCGCTGGTTTCCAGCAACCAGGCAACAGTCTGCTTACTCTTGGTGCCGAAGATGACCGTTCCCACTCTGCGAAACTCCGCTGGCATAAGCGGTGGGAGAATCTCGGCTGCGCGTTGGATTACCGCTGGGCGCATGGTCGGCGCGAACGTGACCGTGATGTGCGGCTTCTGATTCTGCTGCGGAAAGCCACTCTCTGCGAGTTGCGCAAAGATTTCTCTTACTTGCGCCTCTTGCTCAGGCAGAAGGTACATCAGGATGTTGTCGGGTGACACCATGTGACGTTTACTCCTCCCCTATTGCTGTCGGTCGACCCACTTGAAGCACTGACGAAGGGCGCCATTACTAGAGCTCTTCACCTAAGGCACTCAGGACCTTGCACTCCAGAGCATAGCGTAGGGATTTTCCACAATTTATAACCTACCTATAGGAATTTCTAGCCTCTTATTATTTCTCCTGTTAAAAACACATTTTTTATTGGGATAATGGGGATGGGCAGGCTTCCTGAAAGCTCTCTAGACCATCTTCAAAGACAGTGTGGAGTGACGGCCAATTCTTCACGCTGCACAAATACCGACACGGCTGGAAAGGTAAGTAAAGACACGGCACCGAAACCTAAAAAGACTACGCCCCCGAAGAATCAAAAGCTGGTGAAGAGCAAGACAAGCTTCAGTCGCGACGAGCTCGCTGATTTGCTGGAGACGCTGACAGCTCGCATCCGCGCCGGGGAAATGACTCTCGACACTGGCGAGTCCGCGGTGACGACGACCATGCCGACATGATTTAATACCACGATAGAAGTCGTCGATTCCCGAAAGCGTATCGGCATCGAGCGCGGGCTAGAACTGGAAATTGACTGGATGGTCGACGAGGCTGGCGAGCCCGTTGAAAAGCCAGGACCAGCATCTGGCTTCGCAATCTCCTAGCGGGCTTGTTGCTGTCCGGTTTGTTCCGCGCAGCGTTGACTAAGCAAAGGGCGACTTCGGAATTATCTTCCGAAGTCGCCCTTTGTTTTGGCTCCTAATTCTGCAGGCCTTAGGCCTTGAGCACATAGCGCAGAATCTCTACAGTCTAGTCGGTCGTCGTCCACCACGCCTGAGCAGCAGCATCAACTTCCTTGAGCGGGTGAACAATGTCCTCACCGTGAAGCGTGATGTACGGCTTGTCCAGCGCGGCACAGTACCCCGCGTCGAAAGCTGCATTCCACTGCTTGTACTGGTCGCCGAAACAACTCACTACCGCTCGCCATTTCCGCAGGTCACAGCAAACAGACCTGAGTCGTTTTGGTCGGTTTTGCGTCCTTTGGCTGTCATTTACCGCTGCGACACTGGCCGACAAGCGAGCCGTCGTCAAGCAACACCCAATTACACCCGTCAGGCACCCACGCCTCCCCACATCATATGAGGTGACGCTAACCTAATTCAGGAAAATTCGCGACGAAGGGAACGCGCATGGCCAAGGGCAAGAAAGGCGACAAGGGCAAGAAGAAGGACGCCGCCAAAGCCAAGAAGAAGGCTGCGGCAACGACCTCGCTACGCCTGCCCGAATACTCGAAGGCCGAGGCCAAAGCCGCGAAAAAGCTCGCCGGCAAGGACCCCTTTAAACTGGCTGCGATGACGCCGAAGAAGAAGTGCTGCAAATCCGGCATCCGCTGCCTGCGCTGCCCCGTGGTGCTACACAAGCTCAATCGCGAGATCAAAAACGGCGAAGTCGACCATGCCGCCCTGCTGCTCGTCGCCGCGAAAGCCCGGATCCGGTAGCCGGTCCTCGCCCCCAGCCCGTCGTCAGGCCCGACCCATGAGCAGTGGTGTCGCGCTCTGTATGGCACTGGTACAGATTCTCCTGGGCTGTTTGCTCTTCAGACACCGGCTCACACGCGTCACTCCAAGTACCGCGACAACGATCCACGGAACTCCCGCCAGGTCAGGAAGTTTTATTCCGTCGACATGAGGCCTCGGCCAGAACCAGGAATGTGACCGTCGGAGGATGACACCTTGTGTATCCTTTGAGTGTCATTGAGCCCTGAAGGAGCAAGAAAGTAGCATGACCCGCCCCTCCTCCGCCGCCTCTACGGTGGGCATCCGGTCCCGTGCCCTGCGTTTCGCACCGCGCCGCTCGGACTGGTCCCGCGCGACAATCGGGCGCGACCTCTCGGCAGGCCTCATGGTGGCCCTCGTCGCCCTCCCCCTCGCACTCGGCTTCGGCGTTGCGTCCGGTGTCGGCGCGGCGGCCGGAATTACGACGGCCATCGTCGCGGGTATCCTGGCCGCAGTCTTCGGCGGTAGTAACGTCCAAGTAAGCGGCCCGACCGGCGCAATGACCGTCGTGTTAATCCCCATCGTGGCCAACCATGGTGCCGATGGGGTGCTCGTCGTCGGCGTGCTGGCGGGGCTCATGCTGCTCTTGCTGGCGTTCACCGGCGCTGGCCGCGCGATGAAGTACATGCCACTACCTGTCGTCGAAGGTTTCACCGCCGGTATTGCATTAATCATCGGCCTCCAACAGCTGCCCGCAGCACTCGGTGTTGACGTGGACGGCGAGAAAGTCCTCGGGTTAGCGTGGGGCTCGATTAAAGCTTGGTTATACGCTCCGGCATGGCAGGCGCCCGTGATGACCATTGCGGTGGCGGCTGGAATCGTGCTTGCTGCGCGCATTCGTAGCGGCTTCCCCGCGGCACTGGTATTGGTAGCTGCCGCGACGGCCATCAACATGCTGGCCGACGGCGGTCTGAAGACAATCGGGTACATCCCGTCGACGTTGCCTGCTCCACGCTGGCCACAGATCCCGTGGGAGCACCTGGATTCGCTTCTGTTGGCAGCAGTCGCCGTCGCAGCTCTCGGCGCGTTGGAATCGTTACTGTCTGCGACGGTTGCCGACGCAATGACTGTTGGCGACCGGCACGATCCCGACCGCGAGCTCTTCGGGCAGGGCGTGGCCAACGTCGTCGCGCCTCTGTTCGGCGGGATTCCCGCGACCGCCGCGATCGCCCGAACTGCCGTCAATGTGCGGGCAGGCGCAGGCACACGCCTGGCAGCGGTGTTCCATTCGCTGCTGCTGCTCGTCGCCGTACTCGTCGCAGCCCGGTGGGTGGGCGAGATTCCTCTCGCCGCGCTCGCCGGCGTGCTCATCGCCACTGCGATTCAGATGATCCACCCGCGGAACCTCCGCTCGGTGATACGCGCCACCAAGGGCGACGGGGCCACCCTGCTCATCACTGCTGCCGCCACCGTCGTGTTCGACCTTGTCGTCGCCGTACTCATCGGCCTTGTTATGGCGGGCTTCTTCGCACTGCGCGATACCGCCCGCACGGCGGTGCTGGAAGCCGCCCCGCTAGACGAGGGAGACCACCGCGACAAGGAGCGTGAGCTTCTCGACGAGCACATCGCCGCCTTCCGTATGGAAGGCCCCCTCTTCTTTGGTGCAGCGCACGATTTCCTCCTCGAGCTCGCTGATGTCTCGTCGGTCAAGGTTGTCGTGCTCCGCATGCGCTACGTTACGACGATCGACGCCACCGGCGCCCAGATGCTCGCCGACACGATTGGGCGCCTCGAACGCCGCGGTACCAGGGTCCTGCTCGCAGCCACGAAGCCCGAACATATTCCGGTGTTGCGCGAACTCGGCGTATTCGACCAACTTGCGCACGAGAATCACGTCTTCGACAACACTCTCGACGCCATCGCCCACGCCCGACTGCATGCCGCACGCATTCAGCATGAAGAGTCTGATGGCGCACCCGGGACGCCGCAGAGTCAATAGCTTGGCTGAGCCAGACAATGGTCACTCCGTCGCAGTCGCCCCTGCGATCGTGGGTCCACATCCCCATCGCGCGATGCTTGAAAAACCTTTACACGTTGCACTTAAACTCCTCGACGTGTCGTTGCAAAGTCACCTTCTCATTCGTGAAGCCGATGTGGGTGTAACCGCTTGGCGCGTAGCATTGGCGACATGCGCATTTTCACCGTGGGCCACTCCAACCTCGAGTTCGAGGACTTCGCTGAAATGATCGAGGCTGCCGGTGTGGCATCCATCGTGGATGTGCGCAAGCTTCCCGGGTCCAGGAAGTACCCGTGGTTCAACGGCGACCACCTTGCCGAACACCTTCCTACATGTGGCATCACTTACAGCAGAAGCGAGGGCCTCACCGGGATGGGCGTGGACGTCAACGTGAAGATCTTGGACAACTTCGCCACGCATGTCGCCCCCGCGTTGGGTTGGCAGCCGAATCACGAAGGCCCAGTTACCGGCTATCCCATCGACTAATTCCTGCAGGTCGCCAGCTCTTCGCTTCAATGTCAGTTCAGCGCGCGTTGAATAGTTCAGCAATTGCTGTATAGTTCAGCACATGCTGACTATTGCTTCACGCCTCGACGTCATGAACCGGCTCGGCCGGGCCATGGCGGATCCGACGCGCTCCAGAATCCTGCTGACCCTACTCGACGGCCCGAGCTACCCAGCCGTGCTTTCGCGCGACCTGGACCTGACCCGCTCGAACGTCTCGAACCACCTGACCTGCTTGCGTGACTGCGGCATCGTCGTCGCCGAGCCGGAGGGCCGCAAGACACGCTACGAAATCGCCGATCCGCACCTCGCGACAGCGCTCAACGCGTTAGTGAACGCGACGTTGGCTGTCGACGAAAACGCCCCGTGCATCGACCCTGAGTGCTCGGTGCCCGGCTGCGACGGAAAAGGAGCGGACGCATGAGTTCAGCATGTGGATGCGAACACGAACCAGCCACGGAGATCGAAGATCTCGATCGGCCATGGTGGAAGGACCCCGAGTTGCTACTGCCGATCTTCTCCGGCATAGCCCTCGGCATAGGCCTGGCGCTGGACTGGTCCAGGCTCGAGACACCCGCGACAGTACTGTTCTGGGTCGGCCTGCTGCTAGGGGCATATACGTTCGCGCCCGGCGCGATCCGAAACCTTGTCACGAAGCGCAAGCTCGGCATTGGTTTGCTGATGACGATCAGCGCGGTCGGCGCGGTGATCCTCGGTTACGTCGGGGAGGCCGCGGCGCTAGCATTCCTGTACTCGATCGCCGAGGCGCTGGAAGACAAGGCGATGGATCGGGCACAGGGCGGACTGCGGGCGCTGTTGAAGTTGGTACCGCAGACCGCGACGGTGCTGCGCGACGGCACGTCGGTTGAGGTCGCAGCGAAGGACCTCGTGGCTGGCGAGCTGATGCTCGTGCGCCCCGGAGAGCGGATTGCCACGGATGGCATCATTCGGTCTGGGCGCTCCAGCCTTGACACCTCAGCGATCACCGGAGAATCCATTCCGGAGGAGGTTGCGCCCGGCGACGAGGTGCCCGTGGGAGCAATCAACTCCGCCGGCGTGCTGGAGGTCGAGACGACCGCAGCTGGAACGGACAACTCGCTGACCACACTCGTGGACCTGGTCGAGCAGGCACAGGCGGAAAAGGGCGACCGCGCCCGGATCGCCGACCGGATTGCCCAACCCCTAGTGCCCGGGGTGATGATCCTGGCGGTGCTGGTCGGCATGATTGGCTCGCTGCTGGGCGACCCCGAGACGTGGATCACCCGCGCGTTGGTGGTCCTGGTCGCAGCATCGCCGTGTGCGCTGGCAATCTCCGTGCCGCTGACGGTCGTGGCCGCGATCGGCGCGGCCAGCCAGTTCGGCGTGGTCATCAAATCCGGCGCGGCGTTCGAGCGACTCGGCGGCATCCGTCACCTGGCGGTGGACAAGACCGGAACCCTTACCCGCAACCAGCCCGAGGTTACCGACGTGGTCCCGGCAGACGGATTCGATCGGGCTCAGGTGCTTGCTTTCGCGGCGGCAGTTGAGCAGCAATCGACGCACCCCCTCGCCGCTGCGATCGCGGCAGCGGGGCCCGAAGCGCCCGCTGCCTTGGACATCAGCGAGGAAGCCGGGCATGGCATCGGCGGCACCGTCGAAGGTCGACGGGTACTTGTGGGCAGTCCCCGGTGGATCGACGCCGGGCCACTGAAGGCAGACGTTGAGCGCATGGAGTCCGAGGGTCAAACCTGCGTCCTTGTCACCGTCGATGACGCCCTCTCCGGGGCGATCGGGGTCCGCGACGAACTGCGGCCCGAGGTGCCCGAAGCTGTGCAGACCCTGCACGCCAACGGCGTGGAAGTGAGCATGCTCACCGGCGACAACACTCGCACCGCCCGGGCGCTGGCTGAAATCGCCGGAATCGACGACGTGCGCGCCGAGCTGCGTCCAGAGGACAAGGCAAGCATCGTCGCCGAGCTCTCCGCCAAGACGCCGACGGCGATGATCGGCGACGGCATCAACGACGCGCCGGCATTGGCGGGCGCGACGGTGGGCATCGCGATGGGGGCAACCGGTTCTGACGCCGCGATCGAGTCCGCTGACGTCGCCTTCACCGGCCACGACCTCCGGCTGATCCCGCAGGCGCTGCAGCACGCCCGCCGAGGCAGCAGGATTATTAACCAGAACATCGTGCTGTCTCTGGCCATCATCATCGTGTTGATGCCGCTGGCGATTAGCGGCGTGCTGGGTCTGGCCGCCGTCGTATTGGTTCACGAGGTCGCTGAAGTTATCGTGATCTTGAACGGCCTGCGGGCCGCGCGAGCGAAGCACTGAGACACACCTTCGCCCAGCGCGCTGACTCTCCAGCGCGGATCTTGGAAGGATCGCGCTGCTCAGGGACCAAGCGTCGCCTCAAAACTTTTGAAGCCGAGCTTCATCGACACGACCCGCGACTACCTGGGCAGTGTATTTGGCAAAGGGCCCGACACCCATCAGGGTTGCCGAGCCGTCGCCGGTCCAGTTGCCGTAACCAACTAGATGGAGATTCTTCACCGCGGTTTCGCGGCCGCGCATGAGATGGCGAAATGGGCCGAGGGCCGGACGGAAACCAGTGCACCAGATCAGATGGTCGTGGTCGAGCTCGCTCAAACTATCGAAGATGGGGGCAGCGGTGAGCTGGCCGGAATCGGCGAGCTCACGTAGATGAGGAAGCGCGAGAATGTCCCCGAGGTTCGGGCCGGAATCGCCACCGAGAATCCGGCGGCGGCTGCCCGCGTTAAACGTTGAACTTGAATTCGACGGTATGTCGTTGCAAAGTTACCCCCTCTCGTTAACACCATCAAAAGGAGTGTTATCCAATGAAAGCGTTCGGCTTCTTAAGCTTCGGGCATTACGCCTTCGGCAGCTAGTGCGGGCCATCTGCGGAAAAGATCGCCAAGACTCGTCTGGAGATCACCCAGGCTGCGGACGAAATCGGCGTGAACAACGCGTCCTTCCGAGTCCACCACTTCGCGCTGCAGGCCTCCGCCCCGATGCCGCTGCTGTGTGCTATCGCGGCCACCACCAAAATCATCGAGGTGGGCACCGGCGGCATCGACATGCGCTAGCGCATATCGGGGTTGTAGCGTTTGAGTCATTGACTCCCGCCGTCTACAAGTACCTACACACTTGATCGGTGCTGCACGTTTCAGGATCCGGGTGCGCGGCGTCCTGGCTAAGGTCCGCGATAGTGTCGCGCAGCACGGAGAGCTGCGTGATCTGCTGCTCGATCTCAGCGAGGCGCACGTCAAGCAGGTCGCGCACGTGCTCGCAGGGCGCATGGCCGCCGTCGCGGATGTCGAGGATCTGGCGGATCTGGGCGAGGGTGAGGCCCGCGGCCTGGCCGCGGTGGATGAAGTCGATCCGAGCGACCGTCTCGGGCGCGTAGTCGCGGTATCCGGACGGCGTGCGCTCGGTCGGGGGCAGAAGGCCCTGTTCCTCGTAGAAGCGAAGGGTCTTCGCGGTAGTGCCTGCCCTCTCGGCGAGTTCTCCGATCCACATTGCTGTCTCCCTCCGTGGCCGCGCTTGACCTTCCCCTGCACTGGAAGGTCCAGTATGGCTGAGACAGAGCAGAAAGCCAAGAGTTGACAGGAGTAGCGATGCCTACGAAGTACGATCTCGCCATCATCGGATCGGGAGGCGGCGCGTTCGCCGCTGCGATCCGCGCCAACACGCTCGGGAAGTCGGTGGTGATGATCGAGCGCGGGACGCTCGGCGGCACCTGCGTGAACACGGGCTGCGTCCCGTCGAAGGCGCTCATTGCCGCGGCCGGCGCGCGGCACGTCGCGGTCGACGCCGCAACCCGGTTCCCCGGGATCGCGACGACGGCGGATCCCGTCGACATGCCCGCGCTGATCGCTGGGAAGCAAGCGTTGGTGGAGTCGCTGCGCGGCGAGAAGTACGCCGACGTCGCCGACTCCTACGGCTGGCAGGTCCTCCGCGGCGACGCCTCGTTCGTGGGCACCCCTGATGCGCCGGTTCTCGATGTTGCCGGATCCGACGGAAGCGTCGAGACCATCGAGGCCCACCACTACCTGGTCGCGACTGGTTCTCGCCCGTGGGCACCGCCGATCGACGGCCTGGAGGAGACCGGATACCTGACCTCGACCACGGCGATGGAGCTGACGGAGGTCCCCGAGTCGCTGCTGGTGCTCGGCGGCGGCTACGTCGCCCTGGAGCAGGCGCAGCTGTTCGCCCGCCTCGGCTCGCAGGTCACGCTGCTCGTGCGGTCCCGGCTCGCCTCGAAGGAGGAGCCGGAGGTGTCGAAGGCGCTCCAGGAGGTGTTCGCCGACGAGGGCATCCGCGTCGTCAGCCGCGCAGTGCCCACCCGGGTCTCCCGCGGCACGGGAGGCGAGGCCGTCGTGACCGCCGCCTTGTCCGGCGGCTCGCAGGAGTTCCGCGCCGACCAGGTCCTGGTCGCCCTCGGACGCCGTCCCGTCACCGATGGCCTGAACCTCGATGCGGTCGGGGTGAATACCGGAGACTCCGGCGAGGTGGTCGTCTCCGACCGGCTGCAGTCCTCGAACCCGCGGGTCTGGGCCGCGGGCGACGTGACCGGGCACCCCGAGTTCGTCTACGTCGCCGCCCACCACGGCACCCTCGTCGCCGAGAACGCGTTCGCCAACGCCGACCGGTCCGTCGACTACGCCCGCCTGCCGCGGGTGACGTTCACCGGGCCCGCGATCGGCGCGGTCGGGATGACCGAGAAGGACGTCCTCGCCGCGGGGATCCGCTGCGACTGCCGCGTCCTGCCCCTGCACCACGTGCCCCGCGCCTTGGTGAACCGCGACACCCGCGGGTTCATCAAGATCGTCGTGAACGCCGAGACGAAAGAGATCCTCGGCCTGACCGCCGTCGCCAAGGACGCCGGGGAGCTCGCCGCCGCAGGCGTCCACGTGCTCGGCAGGACCGTCGCCGAGGTCGCCAACGCCTGGGCCCCCTACCTGACCATGGCCGAGGGCATCCGGATCGCCGCGAAGGCCTTCACCACCGACCCGTCGCTGCTGTCGTGCTGCGCATGAACGGCAACGCAGGCAATCGGGGAGATCTCATCCTGAAGCAGACGATGAGCGCCGATCAGGACCGCGACGAATGGCGCGCCGGTCCCGTCGTCGCTGCAGTGACCGGGCTGCTCTTGCTGGCATGCTGCGCGCTTCCGTCGCTGCTCTGCTGCGGCCTGCCGTTCATCGCGGCGGGCGGAGCACTCGCAGGCGTCGGTGGGCTCCTCGGTAATCCCTGGATCATCGGTGCCGGGACCGCCGTCGTGATGGCCGTCATGGCGGGGATGCTCGTCAGGCTACGGCGGCGGCACCGGCGCCGCAGGTCCGGCTGCTGCGAAAATCCTTCGACCACTGATCGGAACCGGTAGTTCGAGCGGATCCAGCGATCACTGCCACCTGCGGAGGCCGCTAAAATCGAAGCCCGACGGGAGAAGGAGGAGCAAAAAGCGTTCGAATCAACCGGTGACGAGGATAATACTGAGGCTGGATCCCGGCCGTCGCGACGCGGTCTCCGCTTCCGCCGAGACGAGAAAGGGTTGTGGGCACCTAGGCTGGGCGGCATGAACGACATGACCATAGCGCCCGGCCCGGGGATCCCCGACGGTGCGGTCATCGCCGCCGCCGATCTCGCGGAGCGTTTCGCGGAATCGTCGACTCCAGGCAGCCAGGGCGTCAACACGACGGACGGCAAAGCTCAGCTTTCCATCAATGTCGCCGAATGCGCATCGCTTACCGACGCCCAGCGTCACCGTGTCTCGCACAACCTCGAGCACCGCCTAGACGGCTCCGTCTTTACCGTGACTGCGTCGACTCAGCGGTCTGTGTTTCGCTCCTGGTCCTCTCGCTTGCACCTGCTACACAGCCTCGTGCCCCCGGGCCGTAGCGTTCGGGGGAGCACAATAGCCCCAGTCCTCATCACGTCCCGGGATCAAAGAGTTCCTCGCAGAGGTTAAGCACTACACGTTGAACTTGAACTCGACCACGTCACCGTCGTGCATGATGTAGTCCTTGCCCTCCTGGCGGACCTTGCCCTTGGCCTTCGCTTCAGCGATTGAGCCGGCCTCAACCAAGTCATTGAAGGACACAATTTCGGCCTTAATGAAACCGCGCTCAAAATCAGTGTGAATCACACCGGCAGCCTCAGGAGCAGTCGCGCCCTTGCGAATAGTCCACGCACGAGCTTCCTGCTCACCAGCAGTCAGGTAGGTCTGCAGACCCAGAGTGCGGAAACCAGCGCGAGCAAGCGAATGCAGACCCGGCTCGGTCTGGCCAATTTCAGCCAGGAGCTCATTGCGGGATTCCTCATCCAGCTCCAGCAGGTCGGATTCGGCCTTGGCATCGAGAAAAACGCAGTCCGCCGGTTCCACAGCGGCAGCCAGATCCGCGCGGCGGTCCTCGTCGGCAAGCACTTCCTCGTCAGCATTGAAGACATAGAGGAACGGCTTTGCGGTGAGCAAGTGCAGCTCGCGCAGAGCAGAGAGCTTCACATCATCGGAAGCAGCGAAGAGAGTGCGCCCTTCTTCCAGCACGGCAAGAGCCTGCTTGGCAGCCTCAACCTCGCCGACCTTGTCCTTGTCCTTTTTGGCTTCCTTTTCCAGCCGCGGCAGCGCCTTTTCAATGGTCTGGATATCTGCCAGGATGAGCTCGGTTTCAATCACACCGATGTCAGAGGCCGGGTCAACCTTGCCGTCGACATGCACGACATCATCATCGTTGAAGACGCGAACGACCTGACAAATCGCGTCAGCCTCGCGGATGTTAGCGAGGAACTTGTTACCCAGACCTTCGCCCTCGGACGCGCCCTTGACGATGCCGGCGATATCCACAAACGACACCGTGGCCGGAACGATACGCTTCGATTTGTAAATTTCCGCGAGCTTATTCAAACGGGGATCGGGAAGCTCCACAACGCCGACGTTCGGCTCGATGGTGGCGAATGGATAATTCGCAGCCAGCACATCGTTGCGCGTCAAGGCGTTAAACAGGGTTGACTTTCCGACATTGGGCAGACCGACGATTCCAAGTGTAAGACTCACATTGCCCATCTTACGGGCTTGGGGAGACAGATTTGAACTCGCCCTAGCTTCGTGAAGTTGCCCCCTATCCCCTGCGAACCCCCATAATGAATATGTGAGCAATAAACCCAATGAAGGCGAAGAGTGGACTGCGCAGTCCGAAAAAGACGCTATCGATCACGTAATGGGATCGGAGCCTCTGCGTATAGAACAGTCTCTGTCTATCCCCTCTGACGCCCATAAGTCAGCGGCAACGCAACCGGATTTGCCGGAAGATGCTGAAAACCTCGATGAGCTTATGAGCGAAAACGACTCCGAGTCCATCGACCGCGCCGACGTCATTGGCGAGGGCGCCCGGTGGTTCGCAGGTTGGTGTCTGCGCTTCCTCATCACAGCAGCGGCGCTGTACGTCAGCGCTATGATTCTGGGAAAGATTTGGGCTGGCGTTCTGCCGATTTTGTTGGCCCTGATTGTCTCCACGGTGCTGGCTCCGCCCGCCGTGTTCCTGATGAAACACCGCTGGCCCCGCGCACTCGCCGCACTGACGGTCATCCTAGGCGCGGTGGCGGTGCTTGGTGGCGTTGTCGCGTTCCTCGCCCCGACTGTGCAGTCGCAGTTCCCCGAATTGCGTCGCCAGTTCACAGATGGCATTCAAGAAGTCCAGAACATCATTCAGGCCCCGCCATTTAACGTCAAGGATGAACAAATCCTCGACGCTCTGGACCAGGGTTCCCAATGGCTCCAGGAGCGCTCCGGCGATATCGCCAACACAGTCTTCCAAGGCATCTCGGTGGTCTCTTCGGTCGCCGTAACCTTGATGGCAATGCTGGTGCTGACGTTCTTCTTCATCAAGGACGGCCAGGACTTCCTGCCATGGCTCCGCCGCCTGACCGGACGTCGCCTCGGCTGGCATCTCACGGAGGTACTCACCCGCTCCTGGAACACGCTGTCGGGCTACATCCGCACGCAGGCTATCGTTTCGCTTATCGACGCGGTCTTCATCGGTGCCGGTCTTGCGATTTTGAATGTGCCGCTGGCAATGGTCCTGGCCGTGGTGACTTTCTTCGCTGGCTTCATTCCTATTGTCGGCGCGTTCACCGCCGGCTTCATTGCGGTGGTTGTCGCACTTGTTGCCAACGGCCTGACCACAGCAATCTTTGTCTTGCTCATCATCATTGCCGTCCAGCAGATTGAGGGCAACATCCTCTCGCCGATTCTGCAGTCCAAGGCTATGGACCTGCACGCCGCAATCGTCCTGTTGGTGGTTCTGCTCGGTGGCGGTATCTTCGGCATCATCGGCGCTTTCCTGGCTGTGCCAGTCACTGCAGTCGTCGCGGTCTGGTTCCGCTACCTCGGCGACCTCACGGATTTGCGAACGGGTGACAAGACCGCAAAGGACATCGAGTTCGCCACGGATGCCGGATCAATCTCCGGCATTCAGATTGAAGCTGCCGGCCGTGCAATGCGCGACCGACTGGCTTCGTTCCGTCTGGGCAGTGATGACTCCGACAGCTCCGCGGAGAGCGCTGTGAAGGCAGATGCTCGCACCGCCGGTAAAGTTTCCCCCGATGCTGGTCCGACCAAGCAGGAAGAGGGAGCGATGACCAAGGCCTTCCACAAGGTCACTGAAGTCGTCTCCGGGCCTTTCTCTAAGAAAAACAAGTAGGGCGAGATTCCAAGACACGGGCAGGCTCTTATACCGGGCTTGCCCGTTTTTATCACTAATAACCGGTAGGATACGCATTCGTGTCGAACAGATCAGCAATAACCCGTAAAGGCAGTGGGAACAAACCCCTGCTTCCACGCGTGCCAATGTTTGTGCCGCCGTTGCTGATGCTTCTGGCCGGCGTTTTTGGTTTGCTCTTTTCTGTTCCCAACGGTTCGCTTGGCAAGCCCTACTTCATTGCTTTTGCCGTGGCTGCTGTGGCCGGAACACTGTTGGTGGTTCCTCGCGGTCTGGTAGTTACCGTCGCTCAAATCCCTATTTTGTTCGCGCTTGTCACCTTTTTCACAGCGTGGTTTACCGGTTCTCTCGCCGATCCCGAAAATGGTGGCGCGACCGCGACGACCTCTAAACGCGCTCGCCTGGTGACCTCCGCATATCCCATCATCCAGCAGTTCCCGTGGCTGCTGATCTTGATGATTATCTGTGTCATCATCGCAGTGTGGCGTTACCTCGAAATCACCCGCACCCAGGAGAAATCCCTCAACACCCAGCGCAAGGCCGCTAAACAACGCCAGCACCGTGACGAAGCCGCTGTCGAATCCAGCTCTCAGGTTCGCCGTCGTCTCGCCGAATCTGATCGCCGCGTAGCTTCTCGCTCTCAGGAACGCCCTGCTTCACGACGTCCCGCTGCGGACATTATCCGAGATGCCGAAGCTCGCCGCCAGGCGCGCCAGCAGGCTGCACGCTCTCGGCAGGAGACTTCTCGTTCTGGTGCCCGACCGGCAGCGAGCGCCAGCTCGGCATCGCGCAACGCCGAGCAACTGCGTGAGCGACCAGTTGACCGCTCTGGGGAGCGCGCCCAGCAGCGCTCGAATTTCGCACAGCGGGTCCAGCAGCCAACATCCCGTTGGCAGTCTCGCCCGCATCCGGGCCAGGCGCAGTTCACTCAGGATTCCACTTCGCCAAACTCGACCAGACAGCAGCCTCGTCGTCCGATTGAACGGCCAAACGCACCGCAGCGGCCGAAGCAGGAGTTTCCCCGTCGTCAAGCGGCAGGAACGGCACGGATGTGGGGAGAACAGTCTTCGCCGGAGTCCCGGTCCGAAAAGCCTCGACAGAGCCCCGCACGCCAAGTAGGCAACCACCGCCGCACCGAGGAGTGGCCACCGCGACAGCAGCGCCCTCGCCAGGAGCGCATAACCGGGCGCGATAGCAGGTCTCGTTACCGCAAGTAGCTCGGGCTTGCACCTTACCGTCACAGTTGCCCACAGGCAGATTTAGCCTGTGGGCAACGTGCGTTTATAAGCAGGACGATCCGCCCCATCGTGTAAGTGTTGATGTATGTCGAAATTGGAAACGTCGGCCGAGAAACCGGTTCAGGTTCGGCGCCTGAACCAGTTAGTCAAGGACTATATTGAGCGCCTTGGACAGATTTGGGTCGAGGGGGAAATCGCCCAGGTCAACTCCAAGCCGAGCTGGAAGCTCTCCTACATCACTCTGCGTGACACCTCCGCGGAGTTTTCGGTGTCGGTGACTTGTTCTACGGCGGCTCTGCGCAATAATCCGTTGCGCAACGGCGACCGCGTAGTGGTTTTGGGCAAGCCTGCGTTTTATGCCGGGCGGGGGCAGTTTTCCCTGTGGGCTACGGAGTGGAGACCCGTGGGGTTGGGGCAACTATTGGCGCGGTTGGAACAGCTGCGCCAGGCGCTAGCGGCGGAAGGACTTTTTGATCCACGGCTGAAACGCCCTCTGCCCTACCTCCCCAACAAGATCGGGTTGATTACTGGTCGCGGTTCGGCGGCTGAACGCGATGTGCTTTCGGTCGCGGGTGCCCGCTGGCCCGAAGTGGATTTCCGGGTAATCAACACAATTGTGCAGGGCGCCAAGGCTGTTCCGGAGATTATTGAGGCGCTTGCACAGCTCGACGCCGATCCGGAGGTTGATGTCATCATCGTCGCCCGTGGCGGTGGCAGTGTCGAAGATTTGCTGCCTTTTTCAGATGAGGCTCTGATTCGTGCGGTGAGTAAGGCGACAACACCGATGGTTTCTGCAATCGGGCACGAGCCGGATACTCCGCTGTTGGATTACGTCGCTGATTTACGTGCTGCCACACCGACGGATGCAGCAAAGAAAACAGTGCCCGATGCTGCTGAGGAACGACGCCTAATTGCACAGCTTCGTGAGCGCTCCTCGGCATCCCTGCGGCGATGGGTTGACCGTGAAGTAGCTACTCTGAGGGATTTAACGTCGCGGCCGGTACTGCGCGATCCGCTCACTCCCATCCGCGTGCGTGAAGAGTTTGTCACGGCGCAAGTGGATCGGCTGCGTTTTCTCATCCACCGCAGTCTGGAACGCGAGGAGGCAGTGGTATCGGGATTGCGCGGCAAGGTTTCAGCACTTGGCCCCTCTGCCACACTCGCTCGCGGCTATGCCATCGTGCAGGCACAATCGGCTACTCAGCCGGAACCACAGATTGTGACCTCTATTGCAGATGCTCCGATGGGTTCCCAACTGCGAATTCGCGTCAGTGACGGCTCCATCTCTGCAGCGACGCTAGCTACGAAGCCGGCGAATTAGTAAGCAATGACTTTTCCAACCTTGAAGCTTTAACTACTAAATGAAGGACGTATTCGCTAATGAATGACAATGTTTTCGGCGCGGGTCAGGCTCCCTCTTCGGAGGAACAGGTACCGGTGGAGAACCTGAGCTACGAGCAGGCTCGAGATGCGCTGGTCGAGACCGTCAAGCTCCTAGAACTCGGACAGATGAGCCTGGATGAATCCCTGGCGCTGTGGGAGCGAGGCGAGGCGCTGGCCCGCCGCTGCGAGGAGCATTTGGCTGGCGCCCGGGCAAAGGTTGAAGCCGCCTTGGCCAGCAAGAATCAGGATGTCTCGGCTTCTGCCGAGAATGTGGGCGATGAGGACTAAAAAGAGACGAGAAACGATCGTCGGTTCATATCGTTTCTCGTCTCTTCGCTGATAGCTGAGTTCAGCTATTTTATGGCTCTAGTCGGGATTACCACTCCAGGTGAGTGCTCGACTCGGCCTACTTTGCTGGTGCCGACGGCATCTCGGACGCAGTCGGCTGCGGCTGTGACGAATCCGGCATTGTCGCGTCCGGATCGATTGGCTCGGCCTTCTGCATAGCCGCCGCCAACTGTGTGAACTCCTCGTCGTTGGCAGTGCCCTCGATAATTGCGCGGGAGTCACCGAGGTCCCCAACCCATACGCGACGCACGTTGTCCTCAGCCGGCTCATACTTAGTCCAGGTTGTACCTTCCACGTCAGTAGTACCGTCCCGGAGACGGTTCTTACCATCATCCGGCAGCTGACCTGCTTCCGCATCTGTTTGCGTGACCTGAATGAATGCTCCGCTAGCGGTGACATAGCCAATAATGGTCGTCTGCTTCCCCGCCGCCATACCCGCGCGGGTCGAGTTTGAAGTCCAGCCCTCAGGCACCTTCGGCAGGCGAACTGGATAGTCCACGCGCCGAGCCTCCACGTTCACGAATGGGGCAGCATCGACTTCGTGCACCGGACCGTTTTCCGGCTTCCCGGGGTTAAAACTGCACAGGCCGGTAAAGCCAATGGTGACAGCCACCGCAAGAAACATCACCACGAGGGTGAGAATCATGTCTCGACTGTCCTGCAAAATCCTAGGTTTCTCATTCGCCACGCGCTCAAGTATGCCAAAGGCCCCGCAACGAACCTAGTCATCATTCGCACCCGCACAGCTGCAGCTAGCAATACTTGATGACGGACGCTGTCGACGTCGTCAAGCGAACTGACGCCGGAACAAACTTTTGATAACCGCGTGATGTGGGGGTTTAGCCCTGAAACTCCCCCCACTTTGGCGCTGCGTCCACCCCCGAACACCAAAAAGGTGGAACACTAGTAACAGATGCAAAGGCGCTAAAACTGATGCGCCAAACATCAATCAATAGAAATTGTTGCAACGCTAAACCCCAGTTTCCTGGCGTGGCGTCTCCCAGCACATTCTCAAACCTCAAAAGAGTTCTCAAAAACCACGGAAGGGCCAGAAGTCAATGAACGCCTCGAATCCTGAAGCACCAGATCGCAACCTTGCGATGGAGCTCGTCCGAGTTACTGAGTCCGCTGCACTGGCAGCTGGTCAGTGGGTCGGTCGTGGTCAGAAGGAAAAGGGCGACGGCGCTGCCGTCGATGCCATGCGTCAGCTCATCAACACCGTGGCTATGAACGGTGTCGTTGTTATTGGCGAGGGCGAAAAGGACGAAGCCCCGATGCTGTTCAACGGCGAAAAGGTCGGCAACGGCCAAGGCCCGGCCGTTGACATCGCGGTTGACCCGATTGACGGCACGACTCTGATGGCAGAGGGCCGCCCGAACTCTATCGCTGTTCTTGCTGCTGCAGACCGCGGCTCCATGTACGACCCGTCGGCTGTGTTCTACATGGATAAGATTGCTGTTGGCCCGGAGGCTGCCGGCAAGATTGACATCGAGGCTCCAGTTGAGCACAACATCAAGGTCGTTGCTAAGGCCAAGGGGCTGCGTCCGGAAGATGTCACTGTTGTCGTGCTGGATCGCCCGCGCCACGCTGACATGATTCGTGACATCCGCGAAGCTGGCGCCAAGGTTCGACTGATTGGCGATGGTGACGTTGCTGGCGCTGTTGCCGCAGCTCAGAACACGAACTCGGTCGATATCATGATGGGCGTCGGCGGCACCCCAGAAGGTGTCATCACCGCATGCGCCATGAAGTGTATGGGCGGCGAAATCCAGGGCAAACTGCACCCGCGCGATGAGGCCGAAATTAAGAAGGCTCTCGACGCTGGGCACGATCTTTCTCGTGTTCTGACCACCGATGACCTGGTCGCATCCGACAACTGCTACTTCGTTGCCACTGGTGTCACCAACGGTGACATGCTGCGCGGTGTCGCTTACCGCGGTAACGGCGCGTGGACCCGCTCGCTGGTTATGCGCTCCAAGTCCGGCACCATTCGTCGCATCGAGGCTTTCCACTCCCTGGAGAAGCTGCGCAAGTACGCCAGCATCGACTACGGCAAGGGCGAGATGCCTGACATCGATCTGTAAGTAACTACCCCTTTAGTGGTGCCCTCAGGGCACCACTTTTTTAACAAACTGATTCATACTTGAAAGCGAAAGCGCTACTGGTGTGAGTTGCATGCCTAACCGTATGTGACAACAGTCGCTTGTCGCGCGCACTCAAGTTCCCTAGATGAAAGAGGCAACGAATGACAGAGCAGCAGTTCCGCATCGAGCATGACACCATGGGCGAGGTCAAGGTTCCGGTTAACGCCCTGTGGCGCGCACAGACTCAGCGTGCAGTTGAGAACTTCCCTATCTCCGGCCGCCCGCTGGAGTCCGAGCAGATTCGCGCTATGGGTCTGCTGAAGGCTGCTTGCGCCATTGTTAACAAGGACCGCGGTCTGCTGTCTGCAGAGCAGGCAGACGCAATCGTCGCTGCTGCCAAGGAGATCGCTGACGGCAAGCACGATGACCAGTTCCCGATCGATGTTTTCCAGACTGGTTCGGGTACGTCCTCCAACATGAACACCAACGAAGTCATTGCGTCCATCGCAAAGGCCAACGGCGTTGAGGTTCACCCGAACGACCACGTCAACATGGGCCAGTCCTCGAACGACACATTCCCGACTGCAACTCACGTCGCCGCCACTGAGGCCGCTGTCAAGGACCTCATCCCGGGGCTGAAGGTTCTGCAGGAGTCCCTGGCCAAGAAGGCCAAGGAATGGGAGACCGTCGTTAAGTCCGGCCGTACCCACCTGATGGATGCCGTTCCGGTCACCCTGGGCCAGGAGTTCTCCGGTTACGCCCGCCAGATTGAGGCTGGCATCGAGCGCATCGAGGCCACCCTTCCGCGCCTGGGCGAGCTGCCGATCGGTGGTACCGCTGTCGGTACCGGCCTAAACACCCCGGCTGACTTCGGCGCCAAGGTCACCGAGCAGCTCATTGAGCTCACCGGTGTCAAGGAGCTCAAGGAAGCTCAGAACCACTTCGAGGCTCAGGCTAACCGCGACGGTCTGGTTGAGTTCTCCGGCGCTATGCGCTCGGTTGCTGTCTCCCTGAACAAGATTGCAAACGACATTCGCTGGATGGGCTCCGGCCCGCTGACCGGTCTCGCTGAGATCCACCTGCCGGACCTACAGCCGGGTTCCTCCATCATGCCGGGCAAGGTCAACCCGGTTCTGTGTGAGACTGCCACCCAGGTCGCAGCACAGGTCATGGGTAACGACGCCGCTGTCGCCTTCGCTGGCGCAAACGGTGCGTTCGAGCTGAACGTCTTCATCCCGGTCATGGCACGTAACGTCCTGGAGTCCGCTAAGCTGCTGGCCAACACCGCTCACGTCTTCGCCGAGAAGCTGGTTGACGGCATCGAGCCGAACGTCGAGCGTATGAAGACTCTGGCTGAGTCCTCCCCGTCGATCGTCACTCCGCTGAACTCCGCTATCGGCTACGAGAACGCAGCTAAGGTCGCTAAGACTGCTCTCAAGGAGGGTAAGACCATCCGTCAGACTGTTATCGACATGGGCTTTGTCGACGGCGAGAAGCTGACCGAGGAAGAGCTGGACAAGCGCCTCGACGTGCTGGCAATGGCCAACACTGATCGTGACTAGTTCTTTCTGAACTCGAAGGTGTGAGAGCACCTTTCGTATAAGACCCCGGAGTCTCACTTTGTTGAGGGACTTCGGGGTTCTTTGTTTTGTTACTCCCCATTCGCCCCCTACCATACTGCCGGGGATGAGCACGACAAACTCTATGTTGATTAGTCAACTTGCCATCACATTGCACTCGGTGTAACTTTGCACCTCGTGCATATTGATGAGAATGCCTATCCCAGATTGGACCCGGGCCAACACCCCGAGTGCGGTCTCCGGGAACTCAAAAGATTTCAAACACACTGCGCTTTGGCCGATGCCGCGACCGCTCTTGTGTTGGATCGCGGATACGACCAAGTCAACATCGAAGACATCTGCCAGCAGGTCAATATCAGTCGACGCACATTCTTCAATTACTTCGACTCCAAGGATCAATCCATCTTCGGCAACGGCATCATGTCATTCGATGCTGACGATGAAGAGGTATTCCTCGCCCAAAACCACCAAGATCCCATCGCGGACATGCTCGATTTCATCGAGAAAAAGCAGCGATCCCAGCTACTCCGATATAAAGAGCTGGGGGCAACCGAGGAATTTCACCGCATGCTCAAGGAGCGTATCCGCGAGATTCTGCGCAATGAGCCAAAGCTCTCGACGGTTGTCATTTCCAATTTTGGCAACTCAATGCGCCGCGTCCGGTCCGCATTTGAGCGCTATTTCGAGATGAATCCACAGTCGCGCACGCACCCCGAGCTGCCCGTCGGGCACGAGGTAGCACTGTCGGTCGGTTTCGTCCGCGAATGCGTGCTCTACTCATCGGCCCATCGGGACGAATTCACAACAGACACACCGCTTCACGACGCCGCCGACGTCGTTAAAAATTTCTGGAGGAGGAATAGTGACAGCTAGCAACACCACTGCTCAAGGCCAAACCGACACCACGGTTTCTGACAACAAGTCCCACTTGGGAATCATCTTCTTCGCGCTCATTCTCACTATGCTGATGAGCTCGCTGGGGCAGATGATTTTCGCCACCGCCCTGCCGACCATCGTCGGCGAGCTCGGCGGAGTTGACCACATGTCGTGGGTTATTTCTGCATTCCTGTTAGCACAGACTGTGGCAATGCCGATTGTCGGCAAGCTCGGTGACATGATTGGGCGCAAGGGCCTGTTCATGATGGGCATCGCGCTGTTCATGGTCGGTTCCGTCATGGGTGCAATCACCAACTCCATGAGCCTGCTGATTGCCGCCCGCGCTTTTCAGGGCTTTGCTGGCGGTACATTGATGGTTTCCTCACAGGCCATCCTGGCCGAGGTTATTCCCGCACGCCAGCGCGGTAAGTACATGGGCATCATGGGTGCCGTGTTCGGGCTGAGCTCCGTGCTGGGACCAGTACTGGGAGGCTGGTTCACCGACGGCCCGGGCTGGCGCTGGGGTCTGTGGATCAACGTCCCGATGGGCGCGGTTGCACTATTGGCAGCTGCGGCCTTCCTGAAGCTGCCCCGACGCCAGAGTGAAGGAAACTTCGACTACATCGGCACGATGTTCTTGACTGCCGCTGCCTCGACGCTAATTCTCACCACCACGTGGGGCGGTACACAGTACGACTGGAACTCCGGAGTCATCATCTCTCTTATCGTTGCCTCTGTCGTTTCCTGGGTGCTGTTCTTCCTCACCGAGACTCGCGTTTCCAACCCACTGATTCCGACACACCTGTTTAGCAACCGCAACTTTGTGCTCACAACCGTGTCGGGCCTGATTCTGGGTATCGCAATGTTCGGCACGATGGCCTACATTCCGACCTACCTGCAGATGGTGCACTCAATGTCACCGACCGCGGCGGGCTTAATGATGACGCCAATGATGGTCGGCATGCTGCTGACCTCAATCGGCGTGGGCCAAATCGTTTCCCGGACTGGTAAATACCGCTTCTACCCATTCGTCGGCCTGATGATCATGGCCGTCTCCCTGTACTTGCTGTCCACACTGGAGACCACTACCCCACTGTGGCAGGTTGGCGTCTACCTGTTCATCATGGGATTCGGCCTGGGTACCGGCATGCAGGTTCTGGTGCTCATCGTCCAGAACTCCTTCCCGGTCGCCATGGTCGGCACCGCTACCGCTGCGAATAACTTCTTCCGCCAGATTGGCGGTGCGGTCGGTTCCTCCATTGTGGGTTCGATTTTCATTCACCGCATGAAGGACCTGGCAGGTGAACGCGTTCCGGCGACTGTCGAACAGATCAAGGCCGCATCACCGGAGGCTGCAGCGGAGTTCGCAAAGCAGATGGGCCCGGAGGGCTTTTCCTCTAAGTCGATCGGTTCACTGACGCCGCAAGTACTAGATAGCATGCCGGCGCCAATCCATGAAGCGCTGATCTCCAGCTACAACGATGGTTTGACGCCGATCTTCTTGGTACTAATGCCAGTGATTATTCTGGCAGCAATCATTGTGTTCTTTGTTCGCGAGGATCCGTTGAAGGAAACCGTCGAGTAATTAATTCGCGGGAGCCGCGACTCCCGGCAACTATGCCCCCACCTGGCCGTCGGCGCGGTCGAGCTTGTCCAGAATCGGACGGTTCGGCTCACCGGCGGCTTCTGCTTCTTCCTGGACGCGCTTCAGTGCACGCTCCTCTGGCTTTTCCAGCAGCTTTTCCAAAATAATGACATCGCGCCACTGCCCTGCCATTGGGCCGTAGGTCATCTTTGCCATGTGGTGGTAAATCCCCACTTCACGGAAGCCGAGCTTTCGATGCAGCTTTAACGATCCCACATTCTCCGGGAAGACCCACGAGTGAATCGACCAGCAGTTGAGCTCCGTGGCATCGTCGATAAGCTTCTGCAGCAGCGTCGCCGCCAGCCCCATGCCCTGCCCGTCAGGGTGGACGTAGATGGAGTCTTCGATGACGCCGTTGAAAATCGGGCGTTTGGATACCGGCGCTGCCGATGCCCAAGCCAGAATCTTGTCCGGGTTTTCTGCGTCGACGGCGACGTAACACAAATCCACTCGTTTGAGTGCGATGAATTCGTCCCACTCAGGAGCGGAGTGCTCCCATGACGCGTGCCCCGTATCCAGGCCAATCTCGTAGATCTCTTGGATCTGTGGATAGTCCTCTTCACGCATCATTCGAATCGTGAAATCGCGCTTCTTTTCAGCCATAACTACAAGTGTGGCTAATTTTTCCGCGCACGTCGAACGAAACGGCAAAAATATTGTAAAAAGATTACTTTCGCCTGCGCGGTCGCCCGCTTCCGCCGCTGCTTCGACGTCCGCCACGACCACTACGCGCATGCTTTACGACGGCCCCAGCGCGTTGCCGACGGGCTTGCTTAGCAAGCGTCTTTTCGCGGGCCGACAACTTCTTTGGAGCCTCGTCAGCCTTCTTGCGCCCCAACTGCGTGCGTGTCGACCCCTCCCTGCGCCCCTGGACAATGCCGACGAACTCCTGCCGGAGCTCGTCGTCCTCTGCTTTCGGCCACACCAACCAAATAGCTGTCCGAGACAGCGGATCTGTGGCACCTTCCTCGGCTACCAAGTTCGATGAGGCCACCGCCTTCTTCGACAGCGCCTTCAAAATCGTGCGAGGTCCCACTACGACACCTGCACCAGTAGCCGCGACAGGCAGCATCTGTCGCAGCTCATCCGCATCTACCGAGGTCAGCAGCACAGTTTCGTCCGCCAACAACTCCTCGGGCACGGACTCTGCGAGGGAGAAGACGTGCTCTTTCTCGAAGGCCACGCCCCAGGCTTCGTCGTAAAGCCGGATGCGATGGAGCGACTCGGGCAGCGAGCTTTCGGACTCTAACCGAACCAGCGCCATGTCAGCGGCGCCGCTGACCAGGCCGGACATCGGATCGTCGGCGGCGTGGGTGTGCAGTGTTGCCGGAATCCGATCCCTAAAGCGGCGAAACCACTTCTCGGGACTGGTGCCGGTGGCGAACACGATGCGCAGGACGGCGGGTTCAGGAGTCGACATACTCCGCAAGGTTACTCGAATGGGTGCTAGCGTTGAACCCATGAAACCCCTAACCGCAGCCAAGAAACTTGGCATTTTCCTCCCGGCCACACCCGAGGAATTTCGCACTGGTGAGATTTCGCACGCGCAGTTTGCCGAACTGCAGTCCAATCCGCCGGAGTGGCTCGCTGAGCTACGCCGCAACGGACCGCACCCGCGCCCGGAAGTTGCCCGCAAGCTGGGCATCACTATCACGGCGTTGAAGAAGAACGACATGGACAAGCCGCTGACAACGGCGGAGATTAAGGATTTGCTCGAGCAGATGCCGGAGTGGCTGGAGGCCGCTCGTGAGTCCATGGCGAAGCAGCGCGTGGAAGCCGCTGAGGCAGAGGCCAAGAAGGACGACGGCCCTGGTCGGGCTGCCGCTGAAGCTGCTCGCAACGCCGAGAAATAGCCGACACAGCAGACACCTTCAAGGAGGATCCTCGTGGCCATCGACTACACCGCACATGCAATCAACCACAAGGGCAACGGCACTGTTGTCCTGATTGGCTCGCTGGGCACCACACAGGAGATGTGGGAGCCACAGGTAGCCGCTTTGAGCGAGAAGTACCAGGTCATCACGCCAGATGTCCGCGGCCATGGCGAATCCCCTATCCCTGAGGGTGAGTGGGACATGAGCCACTTGGCCGCCGACCTCATCGAGGTTCTCAATGAGGAGGATGTTGACCGTGCACATTTTGTGGGACTCTCGCTCGGCGGCGCTATCGCCCAGACCATCGCACTAGAACACGCCGATCGCGTGGTCAGCCTGACACTGTCGTCAACAGCGCCGAAATTCGGCACACCCGAGGCCTGGCAGGAAAAGGCCGAGCTCGTGCGCGACAAGGGCACGGTCGCGCTCGCAGACACTGTCGTCCGCAACTGGTTTACCGACGAGTGCTTCGACACCACCCCTGAGCTCCCCGCCCACTTCCGCGACATGATTGCAGATTGCCCCGATGACGGCTACATCGGCGCCTGCGGAGCACTCTCCCGCTTCGACACCCGCGAGCGCCTCGCCGAGATCACCGCTCCGACGCTGGTCATCGCCGGCAAGCAGGACACTTCTACGTCTCTCGACGTCGTCACTTCGCTTCACGACGGCATCGAGGGCTCGACCATGGTCGTCATTTCGCCGGCCAAGCACCTGCTCAACCAGGAGACTCCGGAGTACTTCAACTCAGCCCTGCTGGCGCACATTGATGGGATTGCCGACTAGCGCCTGATCGCAGCAGTAGAAAATAAAAAATGACGCGACCTGCTCGCTGTCCATTTCACAGGGACGGCACACAGGTCGCGCCATTTTTTCGAGTGCAATTGGAGGTTGCTATGACTGCAGTGGAAGAAGCTCGGATAATCAAGGGAACCGGTCTCCACCTGATGCTCATACTAACGACCACCAGCACTAATGGGAATAAGAAAACGAGAATGTTTCGTTAATCACCCCCATGGCAACCATCTCAAACACTTACCCCTTCCACCCCAAAGCCTCAGAGGCCCGCCTGTCAGATATGACAAAAATAGCTATTAACCTGGCCCTGTAGGTTAGCATTACCTAACATTGCCTACTGTCGGCGATAGGCTGGATTCAATAGCAACCCCCAACCGCAACGGGGGTAGTTCTCCGGGAGGGCTGGGCGCAATATCCGTCGTCAAGCGATTTCACGTCACCAACCGGGAAAAAACTTTTAAAAAAACAAGTGTCTCTCATCACACTCATGCATAATGGGGTACAACAGTCATAGTCACTATGACGATGAACCGAGGCCATCGCGTTTACCTGCAGCGTTTATCTGCGACGTACGACAAGGCCTTAAGACAAAAATTCCACGACAATATTTCTAGGAGCATGTCATGAAGGACTTTCTGCCCCGTACTCACTTCGAAGAAGAGCACAACATGTTCCGCGACATGGTTCGCGGCTTCGTCGAGAAGGAAATCACCCCGAACGTAGAGCGCTGGCACAAGGAAGGTCAGCCGGACCGCGAGATCTTCAAGAAGGCCGGTGAGCTGGGCCTGATTGGTATGTCCACCCCGGAGGCATACGGCGGCGGCGGAGAGATGGACTTCCGCTACAACCAGGTCCTGAACGAGGAGCTCTCCAACGCTGACTGTGGCTCCATCGTCGTTTCCTTCGGCGTTCTCAACGACCTGGTCGCTCCGTACCTGGCCAAGTTCGGCAACGAAGAGCAGAAGCAGAAGTACCTGGCTTCCATGAACGCCGGCGACACCATCGGCTGCCTCGCCATGACCGAGCCGGGCGCAGGTTCTGACCTGGCAGGTATGCGCACCTTCGCCAAGAAGGACGGCGACCACTACGTCCTCAACGGCACCAAGATCTTCATCTCCAACGGCATGATGGCCGACTTCGCTCTCGTCGCAGCTATCACCGACCCATCCAAGGGCCGCGCTGGCGTCTCCATGTTCATCGTCGACGCCGACCTCGAGGGCTTCACCAAGGCTGGCCCGCTGCAGAAGGTCGGCCTGAAGGCTCAGGACACCGCTGAGCTCAACTTCGACAACGTCCGTGTTCCGGCTGAGAACCTGCTAGGCGAAGAGGGCGCTGCCTTCGGCTACCTGCGCACCAACCTCGCTCACGAGCGCCTGACCCTGGCTTGCGGCTCTGTCGCAACTTCCCGTCGCGCCTGGACCCTGGCTTACAAGTACGCTCAGGAGCGCGAGGCATTCGGTCGCCCAATCATCCAGCACCAGGTCCACGGCCACTACCTGGCCGACATCGCCACCCGCGTCACCGCCCTGCAGGCTTTCGTTGACCAGGCCGTTATGGCTCACAACGCAGGCCAGCTGGACGAGACCGGCGCTTCCATGGCCAAGTACTGGACCACCGAGGAGCAGCAGGACATCGTTACCCGCTGCCTGCAGATGTTCGGTGGCTACGGCTTCATGCTCGAGTACCCGATCTCCACTCACTACCTCGACTCCAAGGTCCAGACCATTTACGGTGGTACCAACGAGATCATGAAGGAGATCATCTTCCGTCGCATCGCCAAGGGCGGCGCAGAGTAAACAGCGCACGTCGGCCTAGCTGATTCGACACAAACCCCGTCAGGTTTTCCTGACGGGGTTTGTGCATATCTCAAAGTGAGTGGCTGGTGTTTATTTACAAGGCTTGATTGGAGCTCCCCTCCCCCTGTGTCACACCCCTCACCAAAAACATTACCCCCTACAAAACCGAAACTATACAATGAGATAGCTATCTCATATACTAAGATTCTGTTAGGTAATGGTGATGCACTTCACCACTTCCCCCCCCCTAGGCCGCGCGGGCGCGTGAGCCGGAGATGAAGGATCGGAGTTCCAGAGGTATGAGCACAACCAACTCGACCGCTACCCCTCAGCGAAGGGAGGTGTTTTCCACCCGAGCAGCCTTCATTTTCGCCGCCATCGGCTCGGCAGTCGGGCTTGGAAACATCTGGCGTTTCCCCTATGTCGCGTATGACTCCGGCGGTGGCGCTTTCCTTATCCCCTACCTGGTCGCACTTCTGACTGCGGGTATCCCACTGCTCTTCCTCGACTTCGCCATCGGCCACCGTTTCCGCGGGTCCGCACCGAAGTCGATGCGTCGCATCAAGCCCTGGGCTGAACCAATTGGCTGGATTCAGGTCGGTATCGCCTTCTTCATTACCGTCTACTACGCCGTTATTATCGCGTGGTCATTTATCTACGCCTGGAAGTCCATCCGCAAGAGCTGGGGTTCGGATGCCGAGACCCACTTCATGAAGGACTTCCTCCAAGTAGACACCGAGAGCGTCTTCTCACTGGACTTCGTTCCTTCGATTTCCATCGTCCTGCTCATTGTCTGGATACTCGTCATCGGCATTCTGGCCGCTGGTGTGGACAAGGGCATCGGTAAGGTATCGATTATCTTCATTCCACTGCTGACCGTCCTCTTCGTCGCAGTGGTCATCTACTCCCTGACGCTCGACGGTGCTGCAAAGGGCCTGGACGCATTCTTCACTCCAGACTGGTCCGCACTTACTGACTCCAGCGTCTGGATTGCCGCCTACGGCCAGATCTTCTTCTCCCTGTCCGTGGCCTTCGGCATTATGCTGACCTACGCCTCGTACCTGAAGCCGCGCACTAACCTGACCGGGTCCGGCCTGGTCACCGCGTTCGCAAACTCCTCCTTCGAGGTTCTCGCCGGTATCGGTGTCTTCGCCACCCTGGGCTTTATGGCAACGCAGTCAGGTCAGGCTGTCGACGAGGTCGCAACCTCCGGTATTGGTCTTGCCTTCATCGCCTTCCCGACGGTCATCTCTGAGATGCCAAAGATCATCGGTTCGGTCTTCGGGCTGCTGTTCTTCCTCTCCCTGGCAATCGCCGGTGTGACCTCCCTGATGTCGCTGCTCGAGGTCGTCGTCTCCGCAGTCAAGGACAAGCTGAACCTCGGCCGCGTCCAGGCCACCCTCACCGTCGGTGGTGCCATGGCCGTCATCTCGCTGTTGGCCTTCCCGACCACCTCTGGTCTGGTAACCCTCGACATCGTCGATAAGTTCACCAACAACGTCGGTATCGTCCTGGTTGCACTGCTGACCATCATCGCAATCGACTGGATCCTGCGCCGCACCAACGAGTTCGCCATGCACCTCAACGCCGTGTCCTCGTTCAAGGTCGGCACCATGTGGCAGATTTTCGTCGGAAACATCACGCCGGTCATTCTCGCCGTCATCCTGTTCCAAGAGCTCATTGGACTTTTCCAGGAAAACTACGAAGGCTACTCCGACACCCAAATCGACATCTTTGGTTGGGGTGTCATCGGCGTGATTCTCATCGGCGCTCTGATTATGGCCATCCTGCCTTGGCGCGGCCAACACCGTCTCGATGGCCCTCCGGGCTCGGACTTCGGTGTGACGCCAGACTTCAAGCGAACCTCACACCTGCCACGCAAGCACACTCCGGAAACCGAGGAGGTTTAAGCCAAATGTCCGGTATCGCAATTGTCATGATGGCACTGTTCATCATCGTCATCTGGGGCGGTCTGGCGGTCTCGCTGGTCAGCCTATCCAAGCACCCTGACGAGGTATCCGGTGAACTGGGAGATCACCCAGAACTCACAAGCGAAATACTAGGAGCGCAGGAAGAGCAGTAGTTCTTCACTACTACCTCTCCCCTGCTACTCCAGGTATCTGACTTACTCACCTACGAAACGCGGTGGTCGCTTCTCCAAGAAAGCGGCCACCGCTTCCTTATGGTCGGCCGAGACCGCCAAACGAGCCTGCGCGTCCGCCTCCGCCGCAGCAGCAGCCAAGGTATCCCGACGCAGCAGAGCCTTAATCTCCTTCAGCGCGGCCGTCGGCCCCGCCGCAAACTGGACAGCCAACTCACGTGCCCGAGTCGCTGGATCATCCACCACTTCAGTCACCAGGCCGAGGCTCAGGGCTTCGTCGGCAAGCACCTTCTTATCGAAGAACAACAGCTCACGCGCCTTCGCGTCGCTGACCATACGCGGCAGCAGCGCCGACATGCCACAGTCCGTGGCCAGGCCAATCGACGGGAACGCCGCCTTGAACGACGCCTTCGGGCCCGCGATACGGAAATCACAGTGCAGCGCCAGCGACCAACCGGCACCCGCCGCAGCACCTTCGATAGCGGCAATAACCGGAACATTAATCGCGGTCAGCTCCGCGACCATCGGGTTGTACTCCTCGACAACCTTGCCCATGCCGGCGCCGGACTGCAGGTCAGAAATGTGCTCCTTCAAATCCTGGCCCGTACAAAACGCCTTCGGCCCGCCGAGCAGGATAACAGCGCGCACATCCGGCTCCTGCGCACGCTCAAAAGCGGCCTTTAGCTCCAAGCGGAGATTCTTATCCAGGGAGTTATAGGCATCCGGGCGGTCGATGGTGATGGCTAGAATGCCGTCGGAAAAGTCTTGAGTAACGTTGCTCATAACCTCGCAGGTTATCGCAATCTCCCCCGCCTCGGACGCACTTTTGCACCAAATCACCCGCCGCGAGTAACAAGGGACACATGACACTTCCACGCCCCGCCACGCCTGACGACGTCCACGAGATCGTCGACCTCATCAAAGACCTGGCGGCCTACGAAAAAGAACCCGATGCCGTCCGCCTGACCCCGGAGCGGCTGCGCGAACAGCTCTTCGGGGACAATCCTGCGATTTTCTGCCACGTCGTCGACTCCACATCCGGAAATTTGGGCGATTGCGCCGGTGGCGGGGTTGGTGATGGCGGGGTTGGTAGCGGCGGGGTTGGAGGTAGCAGCCCGCGCCTCGACGGCATTGCACTGTGGTTCCTCAACTACTCCACCTGGGAAGGCACCCACGGCATCTACCTCGAAGACCTCTACGTCCGCCCCGAGGCACGCGGCACCGGCAAGGGCAAAGCACTGCTGCAGAACCTCGCGCGAATTGCCGTGGAGCGAGGCTACTCACGTGTCGAGTGGTGCGTCCTTAAGTGGAATCAACCCTCCATCGACTTCTACCGCTCCCTCGGTGCCTTCCCCATGGACGACTGGGACACCTTCCGCCTCACAGGACAGCCGCTCGCTGACTTCGGGGCGTAGAAAGCGGCGGTTTGGCAGTGCGACGGTGCTGCGCTTCAGCTGCGGTGCGTTTGCGCGGTGAAAAGTCCGGATGTGGATAACTGCTAAACCGGCGTAGTTATCCACAGCCTGCCCTCATAGGCGTTGTCCCCCTACATCCGGACTTTTACCTTCAAAGGCATGACAGTTCTTGGGACGCTCGCCACACTGGCCTCGCGCGGAATGGACACGCTGGCGGAACTCCACGCCGCGCGTCCCGACGGCCACGACGCCACCTCCCACCTGGCGGCAACCCTCGGCCTTGACCCGGCGCGCCTTCGGCTTTTGCTACGCGTCGCCGCCCACTACCTCCAACCTGCTGACACCGAGGAAAACACCAAAGCCCGCGAAGATGCCACAGCCCTGGCCCGCCGACTCGGGCTCAGCCTGGACACCTGCGTGCTTATTGACAAGCGCAGCCGCCAAGCCAACAACGCAGAACTCCACGACAACCTGCGCCTCACCTTCGTCGCAGCCGCCGAGCGCCTCGGCTTCGAAGAACTCGATCTCTACATGCGGGAAACTCTCACCGAGCTCAACACCGAAGACGAACCACCCCAGCACCTACGCGCCCGATTTTCCCGGAAGGTAGACATCCGGGGAATGAAGCATTTCCACATCTCCGGCCCCTCGGATATGCTCGACAATCTTCTGTCTCCGCTCACCATCCGCGCCGCAGAAATCCGGAAGTCCCATCCGGAGTTTTCCCACGACCGCTGCGTCGGCCAAGCGCTTGCCGAGCGCCTCGAGCATGCCGATGCCGCAATGCCCGTCGACAAGCTCGATGAAATGCGCTACCAACCCGCCATCATCATCACCGCGCAAGACATCATCGACTACAGCCCGCGCTTCGCCGCCACCACCAACGGCTCCGCGCTCGCCCCCGACGTCTTCCTCAACGCTCTACTCGCCGACACCGGGTGGGCCGTGCTTTACGACGAACACAGCGCCATTACGGACTTATTTCCCATCGGCAACCCCCGCCTGGCGACTGAAGAGCAGCGCATCGCGATGCTCATCGACAACCCCATCTGCGCCTGGCCCGGCTGCGAACGTCCCGCCTATAGCGGACAAGCGCACCACCTAGTCGCCCACAAGCACGGCGGCACAACCACGCTGGACAACCTCACCATGGTCTGTCGCGAACACAACGGGCTTAACGACGACGACCGGGAAGGACGCAACGGGCACCTCGAACGCATCCCCACATCCGGACATATTCGATGGCGCCCGCCGGACAAAACTCGGCCGCCGCTGTTTAGCAACTCATTTGTGACATCAATGTCCGGGAGGTCCTACGCCGGATACCGCGCGGGCACGACGAGACAGCTCGGCCCGGAGCCACCACCTCCGGACTAAACCCGGATGTACAGGAAAACCCGTCCTAGCGCACTGCTAGAACGGGTACTTGCGCTGCAAAAACGCAGAATTAGATAAGGTTCCAGTCCTCGATGCCGTCGTAAAGCGGGAATTCCTGAGCGATCTTCGAAACTCGAGCACGCAGGGAGTCAACATCCGCATTCTTGCCGGCGGCGAGAGCAGTACCGATGACATCGGCGACCTCGGTGAAGGCCTTCTCGTCGAGACCACGGGTGGCCAGCGCCGGAGTACCGATACGAAGTCCGGATGTAACCATCGGAGGACGCGGGTCAAACGGAACGGCATTACGGTTAACGGTGATGCCAACAGCGTGGAGCAGATCCTCGGCTTCCTGGCCGTTCATCTCAGAATTGCGCAGATCCGCCAGAACCAGGTGGACATCGGTGCCGCCAGTGAGAACATCAACGCCAGCCTCGGCGCAGTCGGAAGCGGTGAGACGCTCAGCCAGGATGCGGGCACCAGCGAGAGTGCGCTCCTGGCGCTCCTTGAACTCCTCGGTACCAGCAATCTTCAGCGCCACGGCCTTGCCGGCGATGGCGTGCATCAGCGGACCACCCTGCTGCCCCGGGAAAACAGCGGAGTTCAGCTTCTTGGCGTACTCCTGCTTGGCCAAAATCATGCCCGAACGAGGACCACCGAGGGTCTTGTGAACGGTGGTCGACACAACATCAGAATGCGGAACCGGCGACGGATGCAGACCAGCGGCAACCAGACCTGCGAAGTGCGCCATGTCCGTCCACAGCTTCGCGCCGACCTCATCGGCGATGGAACGGAAAGCTTCGAAGTCGAGGTGACGCGGGTACGCCGACCAACCTGCGATGAGAACATCCGGCTTTTCTGCGAGCGCCTGCTCACGCACCTTGTCCATATCGATCCGCATGGTGTCCTTGTCCACACCGTATGCGGCGACGTGGTAGAGCTTGCCGGAGAAGTTGAGCTTCATGCCGTGGGTCAGGTGACCGCCGTGTGCCAGGTCGAGGCCCATAATCTTGTCGCCGGCGTTGATTAGCGCATGCAGAACGGCAGCGTTGGCCTGCGCGCCTGCGTGCGGCTGAACGTTGGCGAACTCAGCGCCGAAGAGCTCCTTGGCGCGGTTGCGTGCCATGTCCTCGACGACGTCGACGTATTCGCAGCCGCCGTAGTAACGACGACCCGGGTAGCCTTCGGCGTACTTGTTGGTCAGAACCGAGCCCTGAGCCTGCAGCACTGCACGTGGAACAAAGTTCTCACTAGCGATCATTTCGAGCATGTCACGCTGACGAGAGAGTTCCCCTGCCATTGCCTCTGCGAGGTCGGGATCGAGTTCACGCAGCGATTGGTAGCGGACATCGTTATTGTTAGACCCGGTCATGAGTAGGTTGTCGACCTTTCAATAAAACTTCAATGCCACAGGCCATGCTAGCCCTTTATGGGGCAAACCACGAAAGCAGCACCAATCAAGCATGCCCCCTTTATTGACTCGTTTTCCGGTTTTCGGCACCCCCTTGGCACAATTGGAAGTATGACGCGCGCAACATCCCCCAGCCCGTACGTCGAGTTCAAACGTGAGCAGTGGCGCGAAATGCGCAAGAATATGCCTCTGGTGCTGACGGAAGAGGAAGCTGAACGACTTTCCGGTATCGGTGAAAACATCGACCTGGACGAAGTCGCCGAGGTCTATCTTCCGCTTTCTCGCCTGATTCACATGCGTGTGGCGGCGCATCGGGAACTGAACGCTGTAACGTCGAACTTCCTTGGGGAGAATCCTTCGAAGGGGGCGTCGGTGCCGTTTATTATCGGCGTCGCGGGTTCGGTGGCGGTCGGCAAGTCAACGACGGCGCGTTTGCTGCAGGTGCTGCTCGAGCGCTGGGAGACTAATCCGCGGGTGGACTTGGTTACTACTGATGGCTTCCTCTACCCTTCTGAGGAATTGAATCGCCGTGGCATTATGCAGCGCAAGGGGTATCCGGAGTCGTATGATCAGCGTGCGCTAATGCGGTTTGTCACGGCGGTGAAGTCCGGGGCACGGCATGTGAAGGCGCCGGTGTATTCGCACACGCTCTATGACCGGGTGCCAGGTGAGTTCGTCGATGTTGACCGTCCGGACATTCTCATTCTCGAGGGGCTCAATGTTTTGCAGACGGGTCCGACGCTGATGATTTCCGATCTTTTCGATTTCAGTGTCTACGTCGATGCCCCGCGCGCGGACATCGAGCGTTGGTACATCAGCCGTTTCCTCCGTCTCCGCCAGACGGCGTTTCGCGCTCCGGGCGCGCACTTCGCAGATTACGCCACGCTTGACGACGAAGCTGCGGCCGAGGTGGCCCGACGCATTTGGCAGCAGGTGAACCTGCCGAACCTGACGGAAAATATTTTGCCCACTCGCGTGCGGGCGTCATTAGTTCTTACGAAGTCTCGGGACCACAAGGTTTCGAGGGTCCGGATGCGCAAACTCTAACATCCGGAAATATTTCCGGATGTAGGGAGGTTATTTGCCGAAGCGGCGTGAGCGCTGCGAAAAGTCTCGAAGTGCACGGAGGAAATCGATGCGGCGGAATTCGGGCCAGTAAGTATCGGTGAACCAAATCTCGGAGTAAGCGGTTTGCCAGAGGAGGAAGCCACTGAGCCGCTGTTCTCCGGAAGTGCGGATGACTAGATCGGGGTCCGGTTGCCCGGATGTGTAGAGGCGGCGAGAAATGGCGTCGGTGGTGATGCGCTCCTCAAGCTCGGAAGCATCGATTCCCTCGGCGACTGATTCCCGGATGATTTTGCGTACTGCGTCGACGATTTCCTGCCGGCCGCCGTAGCCAACGGCGATGTTGACCTGGATGCCGGTGTTGTTCGCGGTGACTTCTTCGTCGTGGCGCAGTCGGGTGGTCATTCTTTCCGGAAGGAGCTCAAGGTGGCCGACCATGCGCAGGCGCACGTCGTTAGGCGATTGTGCCAATTCGTCGACGACGTCGGCGATGATGTCGAACAGTAATTCCAGCTCTTCGGGGTCGCGCCCGAGGTTTTCGGTGGAGAGCAGGTAGATGGTGACCAGCTCGATTTCCTGCTCGGCGCACCAGCCGACGAATTCTGCGATTTTTCGGGAGCCAACGCGGTGCCCGTGGCTGACGTCGGTGAATCCAGCCTCCCTCGCCCAGCGGCGGTTGCCATCGGCCATGATGGCAACGTGCTTGGGGCGAGGTTTTCCTTCTAGCTCTTGGGCTAGTTTGCGCTCGTAGAGCGGATACGCAATCCGCCGGAGTGAGGACGGCTGGTTTTCTTTCACATATGTAACTCTACCCAATGGGCACGGCCACTTTGTGCTTAGTCACGTGCCTGCCGACGCTTCCGGACTTCTGCCGCAAGCGTACGCAGCAGCCGGTCGGTGGTTTCCCAATCCATGCACGCATCGGTGACGGACTTGCCGTATACGAGGCCCTTACGACCATCGGTAATTTTTTGCGCACCGGCTTCGAGGAAGGACTCCATCATGATGCCGGTGATGCGCTCGTCGCCGCCCCCGATGAGCTTGCCGAGCTCCTCAACGACCTCGGCCTGGCGTACCTCGGATTTTCCGGAATTGGCGTGGGAGGCATCCACCATGATGCTGACGGTTTGCTCGGACTTGTTCAGGCGAGCTTCGGCGTCGTTAAGCGATTCTTCGTCCCAGTTCGGGCCGGAGGTGCCGCCGCGGAGGATGAGGTGACAGTTGTGGTTGCCGGCGGTTTCGACGACGGCTGCGCGGCCCTGATCGTTCATGCCGAAGAAGAAGTGTGGATTAGCTGCGGAGACCAGCGAGTCCACGGCGACCTGGACGTTGCCGTCGGTGCCGTTTTTGAAGCCGATGGGCATGGAAAGTCCGGAAGCGAGCTGGCGGTGGACCTGCGACTCCGTGGTGCGCGCACCAATTGCACCCCAGGAGACGGCGTCGGCGATGTATTGAGGGCTGTTGGGTTCGAGGAATTCAGCTCCGGCGGGCAGGCCGGTGCGCAGGACCTCGATGAGTACCTCGCGGGCCATGTGCAGGCCCTTGTTGATTTTGAAGGAGCTATCCAGGTCGGGGTCGTTGATGAGTCCCTTCCAGCCGACGGTGGTGCGCGGCTTTTCGAAGTAGACACGCATGACGACCAGCAGGTCCTCGTCGAGCTCATCGGCGGTGGCCTTGAGGCGGCGGGCGTAGTCGATGGCGGCCTCGGGGTCGTGAATGGAGCACGGGCCGACAACGACCAGCAGGCGATCGTCCTCGCGGGCGATGACGCGGGCGATGTCGAGTCGCGACTGCTCTACCTCGTTAACCAGGCTCGGCGTCAGTGGCTGTTTGGCCATGACCTCTTCTGGGGAGGGCAGGTCGTGGAAGGCTACGACGCGGCGGTTCGCGGTCGAGGCGGGGGCTTCGAGGGAAGTTGGAGGGGTCATCTGAGGTCTCTTTTCTCTGAGCAGTTTTTGTAAGCTACGCATGTTTTTGGCTGTAGATACGACAAAAGGCAGCGCCCCTATTGGTGGGGCTACTGCCTTTGGCTCCGGTTGGTGGCGACGTGACGATTAGCCGCCGGCTGTGACTAAATCGTCACTGCCTCCGGAGCCTTCGAAAAATAAAATCGCCACATACGCATGTGCTTGACTGTAGCGCATCGCCTAGAATCCCGCAATTCGAACTCCAAATCCCGCCACGTGGGATACAATCAGGGGCGCACAACTACCCGTCGTAAAGCGGCGCGCACATGCCTTGACGTTAACTACTCCGCTTCACGACGCTGCTCTGCTGCAGCCATCGCCTTATCCACGGCCTCGGAATCGAAGGGATCCATGCCGTGCGCCTCGGCGAACTTCCGGCGAGCGGCCAAGCGCTTCGCGCGGCGCGAGAGGTCCCAACCGAGAGCCAGGATGACGATGAGCAAAACGACAATGATGAGCAGGCCAACAGGAGAGGCCTTACCGAAGTCAGCACCCCGCGGACCAGTGGGGTTCTGCGCCAGGAAAATTGTCGTGCGAGCCGCCAAGGCATCGAAGCTTTCAATCATGAGTTCCAGCTTAGCGTTAATTCCGGACTATTCCGCGTCGGGGTCAATACCGGCGAAGAGATCGGTCTCTGGCAGCTCGGTCTGCACGCGAGTGCGGGCAAGCTCAAACTCTTCGGTCGGCCAAACGCGCTGCTGAATGTCCACTGGCACTGCGAAGAATGGCCCGTTCGGATCGATCTGCGTGGCGTGCGCCAGCAGCGCCTGATCCCGCTGCTGGAAGTAATCGCCGCACTCAACCTGCGTGGTCACGCGGGTCATGATGTCGCCGGGAGTCTTAGTCCAGCGGCGGAAGGACTCGGCCAGAGGACTTTCCAAGCCGTTGTCGCGGTAGTAGTTGTCCAGCGCGATGAGGCGCGCCTTGATGAAACCGTGGGTGTAGTAGAGCTTGGAAATCTCCCATGGCTCACCGAGCTCGGGGTACTTATCCGTCCCGGACTCCAGCCACGCGCGCATGGACACGATATGGGTCATGATGTGATCCGGGTGTGGGTAGCCACCGTTTTCGTCGTAAGTAATGACGACATGCGGACGGAACTCGCGGATTGCCCGGATGAGAGGCTTGGTCGCATCCTCGACCGATTGGCGAGCAAACACGCCATGCGACAGCACCGGCACCGGGTTGCCCGCAGGCAGACCGGAGTCGGTGAAGCCGAGCCACTCATGTTCAACACCGAGAACCTCAGCGGCTGCAGCCATTTCGTGGACGCGCACTGCGGCGATATTCTCCCGCACCTCCGGCCGATCCATCGCCGGGTTGAGAATGCTACCGGCCTCACCGCCGGTGCAGGTCACCACTTTGACGCGATGCCCTTCCGCCGCATATCGGGCCATTGTTGCGGCGCCCTTGCTCGATTCGTCATCAGGATGAGCGTGAATTGCCATCAGACGAAGTGCCAATTGAAGTCACTCCCGCTACTATCTCAGTCCGTGCTTTCTGGCCGAGGTCGGACCCCTTCGACCGCAACGCCGCTACTACAGCACCGTTTCAATACCGTCCCACTATAGCGCCGCGGCATCATATGACCACACAGCATCGCTACTCGGTGGAACGACATAGCAGCAGGACACCGCGCCACACCAGAAAGATTGTTTAACTGTCAACATTTTACCATGTCGACCGGGAACTCCGATAGGCTAAAAAGCATGGCTGAAAGTTCGGAGCGAAATACCCGAAATACCGCAGCGCCTAACGGGCAGCGCGAGCGCTATGGGGACAACAGTCGCACTCTTCCCGCAAAGCTGGTCGTTATCGCGATTGTTGGCATGCTCGTCATCGCCGGCGCGTACATCTTCGTTCAGATGAACCGCGTCTCTGCCCCAGATGTCTCTGCAACACAGGCGGGCTGGAGCCGCACTCCCGGCAAGGAGGATGAGCAGTTTATCTTCACGCTCGATGTCACTCGTGAAAAGCCGGAACTGGACAGTTACTGCATCATCTACGCGCTGAACTATGACCTGGCGGAGGTCGGTCGACGCGATGTCTTTGTCCCTGGTGGCGGACCTGAGACGGTGCGCATGGATGTTCCCATTGCCACCCGTGAATTGGCCGTCGCAGGCGATGTTTATGGCTGCTCCACCGACATTCCGGAGTTACTCGCACCTGCGAAGTAACCTCCTTTCGCTACCTGGGATTGAGCGCATCGACGGCACGTCGTAAAGCGTGTGCGACAACACTCCGACGTGCCTGTTATTGCCATGTGGCGAGACAGTGCTATCCTGTGACGCAGCCGACGGCCCCACGCGGGCCGCTTTTGTATTAAATAGCCAAAAACACAGGAGGAACCATGACTGAGGCAAAGAACAATAGCCCATGGCTCACCCAGGAGTCCTACGACAAGCTCAAGTCCGAGCTTGAGGCGCTATACGAAAACCGCCCGGTCATCGCCGCTGAGATTAATGAGCGCCGCGAAGAGGGCGATTTGAAGGAAAACGCCGGCTACGATGCCGCCCGCGAGCAGCAGGGACAGGAAGAGGCACGCATCCGTTACCTCGAAGATCTGCTGCAGCGCGCCACTGTCGGCGAGATTCCGCAGGAGTCCGGTGTGGCTCTGGTCGGCACCGTGGTCCACGTCTACTACGACGGCGACGAGGACGACACCGAGACCTTCCTCATCGGTACCCGCGGCGCTGACTCCTCCAATCCGAACCTGGAGACCTACTCCACCGATTCCCCGCTGGGTAAGGCTCTGGTCGGCGCTAAGGAGGGCGAGACCCGCACTTACACTTCCCCGAGCGGCGACGAAGTGTCGGTCACTGTGATCAAGGCTGAGCCTTACAACCCGGAGATGGACGCCTAAAGGGGCTACGCTGCCTCAACCCAGGCGGCAACTTCGGGCCACAGTGCCCGATTCTTGGACCGATAGAAGCCCATATGGCCTATCGGTCCATTTTTTGTGCCCTCTCCCGCTTCAATATCGCGCTTTACGACGTCACACTGCACAGCCTGATCGGTCAAAACGTCGACTGCCGGTCGATTGGCCCACAGATCGTCGGTGAATACGACCGACAGCAGCGGACCGGTGGCCTGTTTAAAACGCTCGGCGAGATTGAACTCCGGATCAGCGAAGAAGTATCCCGGTTTCCTCGTCCATGTGCTCCACTGAGTCATCACACCAACCGGAATTATCTTGCCTATCCCCAACGAATCGATTGGCACATATCCCAAAAGTCGTGAGCACACTGGGCTGACGATATTGAAGATTGTCCAGACCTTCGCGCGCTCAGCTGCCGTCTTGACTGTCCGGGTAATGCCCGCGTGACTGGCAATCATGGCCATGGCATCGACGGGCTCCTCCGCTTGCGTGGCCAGCATGCCATGAGCACCAACAGAGTGCCCAATAGCGACACGTTTGGCGTTCGGAAACCTCTCCTTCAGCGCAGCAGTCGCCGCCGGAACATCGTAGAGAATCCAGTCGCTCATTCGGATGGTGCGGTCGCGCTTGGCATCGCCGGTCGCTGACTCACCGGTGCCGCGGAAGTCGTAGATGAGGGCTGGCCAACCGTGTTCGGCGAGATAGATGGCGAACTTTCGGTAGAGATTCATATCCACACCAGTCGCTGGATGGAGAGCTATGGCTTTGGTGACCGAGGATTCGTCGGTAAGCGGCAGTACCCACTGCCCCGCCAGGGCGACCCCGTCGGAACAGGTGATGCTTGCCGGTTCGGTGCGATGCTTCGTCTCAGGCATGGTTCAAAGGTATGTCACCGCACACCCGGGTTTAATGCGAATCGAGAAATCAGCTCTTCAGATAAGAGAAAGCGCCAGCCAACCCGCAATAACGGGCTAACCGGCGCTCGTGCGTTAGTTAGTTTTCTAGCGCTTAGTCCCTGAAGTAGGACAGCAGACGCAGAATCTCGGTGTAGAGCCAGACCAGGGTCACGGCCAGGCCGAGGGCCACACCCCAGGCGTACTGAGCCGGAGCCCCAGCGCGGACCAGGCGGTCAGCCTGATCAAAGTCAATCAGGAAGCTGAAGGCTGCCAGACCGATGCAGACTAGCGAGAAGATAATCGACAGCATGCCGCCGTCACGCAGCGGGAAGCCCAGGCCGAATAGGGACAGCACCAGATTGCCCAACATAAGGACCAGGACACCGATCAGAGCCGCACTCATGAAACGGGTGAACTTCGGGGTCACGCGGATAGCGCCCGACTTGTAGACGAAGAGCATACCGATGAAGACACCCAAGGTCGCCAGCACTGCCTGCATAATCAGCGCACCAGCAGCAACACCCTGAATAGGAGCGGTGAACATGAAGCTGATACCACCGACAAAAAGCCCCTCAAAGGCCGCGTAGGTCAGGGTGACTGGAGCGGAGCCGTACTTCTTACCGAAGGTAGAAACCAAAATAGTAATCAGGCCGCCGATGGCACCGACAATGGTCAGAATCATAGCCAGTTGAGTGGAGACACTGACGGCAATGAAGAAGTTGACTGCAGCCAAAACGATGATGGTTGCCAGCGTGATGCCGGTCTTGGAAACGACATCATCAACCGTCATCGGACGGTAGTCGGCGGCAACCTGCGACTGGTACGGGTTATCCCCGAAATCAGCGCCCATCTGACCTTGGCCGTAGTGTTGTGCGCCCGCCTGTCCGCGGGCGACGGTCTTAGTAAGTGAACTGAATGCAGGATTGCTGCTTTCGCGCACGTCGTCCTTCTTTCTTCTCTCTCAGTTTTCTTACACATTAGGGAATCAGGCTCACGTGTGTACGTTTGCCCACACTGACTACAACGGTCGAATTCGAGGTATTGTTCCCAACCCTGAAAAACAGTTAGTATCAAGGTAATTCCTCGCCTGCTGGCGGTGATTTTGTAATCGCGGAAACACTCACAGTCGCCAGGCGTGGGCACCACTTGAGTGATTACGAAACAGGAGGTTGGTCAAGATGTCTGATGGCCTTGACTACGATCCGGATACCACTGGTGATTTCGACGAGACCACGCTCGATGGCTCAGAGGGACTCGATGGCGACTTCCTCACCGGTGACGGCGAGAATTATGTAATGGATACGCCGGACCGCTGGCGGGGCGTTTCTCCGCATGACACTCTCGGCAAGCGGTTGGCCGAGGAAAAGCCGGACATCGATGTCGACGATGATTTGGATGATGACCCGGAGATGCGCTACGGCGATGTCGATGGTCACGAACCGTTCGAGTTCGGCAACGATGGCCCGCGCGACCCGGATCGCAACCGTCGGATGGGCTGGACTACCTACTAGAGTTTTCTAAGTTTTAGTAGTTTTGCCAAATTTACTATCTCGGGGTGCCTCGCAACAGTAGTATCTGTGCCATGACAGCATCTACTGCCACTACAAACCGAACTACCATCCGCAATCCGCTTAACGACGAGCTCGTTGCCCGCCTTCTTCAGCGCGTCACGGTAGCTGATAAGTCGAAGACCGCCACTATCTCGGCACCATTTACCGGCCAGGAGCTGGCGCAGATCCCCGTCGGCACGCAGGCCGATGTCGACGAGGCCTTCAAGCGTGCCCGTGCGGCGCAGAAGAAGTGGGCCCGCATGGCGCCGGAAAAGCGCGGCGAAGTGCTGCACCACTTCCACGACCTGCTCTTTACCCACTGCGACCAGGTGCTGGATCTGCTGCAGGCCGAGACCGGCAAGAACCGCGCCAGCGCCCACGAGGAGCTCGTACACACCGCTATCACCGCCCGCTACTACGGCAATCAGGGCCCGAAACTGCTTGAGCCGAAGCGAGCACACGGCGCTGTCCCGGTACTTTCCAAGACCACCGTCTACCACCACCCAAAGGGCGTCGTCGGTGTTATTGCTCCGTGGAACTACCCGCTGACTCTCGCTGTTTCCGATGCGCTGGCTGCACTGATGGCCGGTAACGCCATCGTGCTCAAGCCGGACAGCACCACTCCGTTTACCGCTCTCTTCGCTGTCGATTTGCTCTACCGCGCTGGTCTTCCGGAGGATCTCTTCCAGGTCATTCCAGGTCCCGGTCGCGTTGTCGGCCAGGGCATTGTCGGCCAGTGTGACTTCCTGATGTTCACCGGCTCTTCCGAGACCGGCCGCTCACTGGCGCAGCAGTGCGGCGAGCGCCTGATCAGCTTCTCCGCGGAGCTCGGCGGCAAGAACCCGCTGATTGTCGCTGAAGATGCCAACATCAACCGCGCGGTCGAGGGCGCGCGCATCGGCTGCTTCACCAACTCCGGTCACCTGTGCGTGTCCATTGAGCGAATCTATGTCGTGGACTCCGTCTGGGACGAATTCGTCCCGGCATTCACCGACCGAGTGAAGGCAATGTCCATCGGCGCTGGCTACGAGTGGGAAACCGAAATGGGCTGCCTGCAGTCGCAGGGCCAGTTCGACACGGTCAAGTCCATGGTCGACGAAGCTATCGAGGCCGGCGCCACCGTGCTGGCCGGCGGTCGCCCTCGCCCGGATCTGGGACCGCTGTTCTACGAGCCGACCGTGCTTACCGACGTCCCGGAGGGCGTCGCCCTGCTGACCGAAGAGGTATTCGGCCCGGTGGTAGTCCTCCAGCGCGTCTCGGATGTCCACGACGCTATCGCCAAGTCCAACGATTCCCGTTATGGCCTCAACGCTTCGCTGTGGACCTCTCCGCGTCGTGCAAAGGAGCTGGCTCCACAGCTTGAGGCCGGTACCGTCAATGTCAACGATGGTTTTGCTGCGGCCTTCGCGTCTGTCGATGCCCCGATGGGTGGTTTCAAGGATTCGGGTGTGGGCCGTCGTCAAGCAGCAGGCGGCCTGCTGAAGTACACCGATGAGCAGACGGTGACCGTGCAGCGCCTTTCCCCGGTGTCGATGCCACAGATGCCGCGTGAGCTGTACTCGAAGGTGTTCAACACGGCACTTGTCCTCGGCAAGAAGTTCAACGTCCTGCCGTAATACGCGTGTAGCGCGCGCAAATAGCAAAAGGCCAGGTCAGAAAACTCTCTGACCTGGCCTTTTGGTGCCCCCAGTGGGACTCGAACCCACACTGAAAGGATTTTAAGTCCTCTGCCTCTGCCAATTGGGCTATAGGGGCCCCTAAGAAAGATTAATGGGCGATATGGGTGTCTACCAAACTCGCCACAATTCCGTCGAGGATATCCTTCTCGCTGATGTAGAAAAAGCGCTGCTCTTCCTTCGCTGCCTCGGAAAGCGGCAGCGCCTCAAACATGTCCATCAGACCGTCCACAATGATGGAACCACCGGCGAAGACATCCGCGCGCTTCGGGTGCATGACCGGATTCGCGGCAAGGGATTCCGCATCGGTCTCAACGACGGATGCTGTCAGCGCACGCAACGCCGTAAAGCGCAGCTGCGACAGGTGGATTGCCTCCGGGTCGTAGGTTTCTAGGCCCTGTGCCAGCGCCGACAGCGTGGTGAAGGTCCCGGCGCAGCCGACGATGGTGCGAGCCTTGTTGACAGGCACCTGCCGGACAATCTCGTCGGTCAGCTCCGCAACATACGAACGCGCCTTCTGGACCTGCTCCGCCGTCGGTGGCGAGGACTGCAGGAAACGCTCGGTCAAGCGCACACTGCCCATGGCCACGGAATCGGAACCGGCCACCGTGCCGTCGTGATCGCCAACAATAACCTCGGTGGAGCCGCCGCCGACGTCGATGACGCAATACGGACCGAGCTCGGGCTCCAAGTCATCGACTGCGCCGCGGAAGGACAGCGCAGCCTCCTCCTCTCCGGTGATTACCTCTGCCTCCGCACCCCAAGAGGCCAAGATCTCGCGGGTCATGGCGAAGAAATCGTCGCGGTTACTTGCATCGCGTGTCGCCGACGTCGCCACCATCCGAACTGCTTGAACCTTTTCGACCTGCATGAGCTCCGCATACTTCGTCAGAGCTTCCCGCACGCGCTCCAGCGCCTCGGGAGCCAGCATGCCTGTCGCGTCCACCCCTTGACCGAGGCGGACGATTTCCATCAGTCGATGCAGCTCCGTGATCTCCAGAACTCCATCCACGACCTCAACTCGGCTGATAAGCAGGCGAAGCGAGTTAGTGCCGCAGTCGACGGCAGCGAGGGTCGTCATTATCCCTCCACCCCCGGATACGCAATACCGAGCTCGGCAATCGTGGGCCAATTTGCGGGAATCGCGGTGCCGCGCAGCTTCTCGTTCTCCGCCGCCAAAGCCACTGACTCAGTACCCAGTCGGAAGTGATCCGGCCCCTTGGCCAGCGCGTAGGCAATAAGAACGTGCAGGCACTTCACGCGTGTCGGCATGCCGCCACCGGAGAAGTCCGTGCCCAGGTCTTCCATCTCGTTGCGCTCCGCCAGAAACGCCTCGTGTGCACGCTGGTAATCGGCGGCGAGCTCCGCGTCGTTTTCGAGTCGCGCGGTCATTTCCTTCATCACGCCGGTCGTCTCCAACCGGGAGGCTTCGGCGGTGAGTCGCGGATCAGTTAGGTAAAAGAGCGTGGGAAACGGAGTGCCATCGTCCAAACGCGGCTTCGTCTTGACCACACCAGGAGTGCCGTCGGGGCTGCGGTAAGAGATGTCCACTACACCCCGCGGTTCACGTCCGAGCTGCTCCGCTATCACTTCCAAATCTGCGGTATCCACAGACATCGGTCACACTCCTTTTGCTTCCGTTTTACTGACACATAATCTCACAGTCGCCTTACAAGCGCGGTGTTTCGCTTTACGACGGCACACTCCGCCGCGCATGCAACCTCACCGAGAGGCCCCAGGTAGCCCCTACAGAGGTTTAGGACTCCGGTACCGTCGGCAAGCTCTCTGGCCTCGTTGCCTGATCGCGCCCCGGATTAGGGCGAGTCTCTTCGGGTTCGGGCGGGATGGAAATGGAATCCCACAGCGTCTCGTACCACTTCTTGGCCTGGTGCTGCGGAAGTTCCTCCGGCTGCGTCACAGGCTGCTCGCCCACGGCCGGATCGAGGATACGGAATGGGGTCTCCCCCGGCTCTACCAGCCCCAGGCGCAGACGTGCCTGCTCCTTAACGTAGGCGGGGTTGGAGTAAAGCTCCTTTTCATCCTCTAACTGCTTAATTCGCCGTTCCATGCGAGCAATATTGTCCTGCGTTGCGGCTACGTCCGCCTGCTGTTGTGCAAAAGTCCGCAGCGGAATTGCGAGAACAGATACTAAGAAAAGCACCAACAGACCAATACCGATCTTCTGTGCCGTGCTCAGCGAGCGCATTCCCGAGGCGAGTGCCGCTGCCGAACGCTGCCCCGCCCCTGCAGGGCGCGACTGTGTTCCGCGGCGAGATCGGTCCGATGCACTCATGCCCCACACTCTACCCGACCGCCAGCCGATGAAATAACAAAAACCCGCTCACAACCACGTGCGTGGTGCGGGCGGGCAGTGCTAGCCGCAGCTTTCGCAGCAGCTCAGCTCTTTACTTAAAACGCGGGAAAGCGCTACGGCCAGCGTAAACTGCGGCGTCGCCGAGGTACTCTTCGATGCGCAGCAGCTGGTTGTACTTAGCAACGCGCTCGGAGCGAGCCGGAGCACCGGTCTTGATCTGGCCACAGTTCAGGCCGACAGCCAGGTCAGCGATGGTGGTGTCCTCAGTCTCACCGGAGCGGTGCGACATCATGGTCTTGTAACCGGCGTTGTGAGCCATTGCGACGGCCTCGAAGGTCTCAGACAGGGAACCAATCTGGTTGACCTTGACCAGCAGAGCGTTAGCGGCCTTCTTCTCGATGCCCTCAGCCAGACGCTTCGGGTTGGTGACGAAGAAGTCGTCGCCGACAATCTGAACCTTGTCACCAATCTGAGCGGTCAGCTTGGTGTAGCCCTCCCAGTCGTCCTCCTGTAGCGGATCCTCAATGGAGACAATGGCGTAGTTCTCAACCAGGTCAGCGTAAACAGCGGCCATCTCCTCAGCGGTGTGCTCGCCACCCTCGAAGTGGTACTTGCCGTCCTTGTAGAACTCAGAAGAAGCAACGTCCAGAGCCAGAGCCACGTCGTCGCCCAGCTTGTAACCAGCAGCCTCAATGGCCTCGACAATCAGGTCCAGCGCAGCCTTGGTGGAGTCGACCGACGGAGCAAAACCGCCCTCGTCGCCAAGACCGGTGGACAGCCCCTTGTCCTTAATGACCTTCTTCAGTGCGTGGTAGACCTCAGCACCGACGCGCAGGGCTTCCTTAAAGGTCGGAGCGCCAATCGGAGCAATCATGAACTCCTGGACGTCAACGCCGGAGTCAGCGTGTGCGCCACCGTTGAGGATGTTCATCATCGGAACCGGCAGAACGTGACCGTTCGGGCCGCCGACGTAGCGGAACAGGTCGAGGCCAGCGGACTCAGCAGCGGCCTTGGCCACGGCCATGGACACACCGAGAATGGCGTTGGCACCCAGACGGGACTTGTTTTCAGTGCCGTCCAGCTCAATCATGGTCTTGTCAACCAGACGCTGGTCCTCAGCCTCGAGGCCAATAATTGCGTCCTCAATCTCCTCGAGCACAGCGCGAACGGCCTTCTCGACGCCCTTGCCCAGGTAACGGTCTCCGCCATCGCGGAGCTCGTGTGCCTCATGAACGCCGGTGGAGGCACCGGACGGAACCGCAGCGCGGCCCACAGCGCCATCTTCCAACAGCACCTCAACCTCAACGGTCGGGTTACCACGGGAGTCCAGAATTTCGCGTGCGTTCAACTCGATGATTGCAGCCATAGGTCACCTTTCCGCCGGAACCGTTCCGGCACATGACTCCAATTGTGGCACGGTTTTCCAACCTTCGCCTTAAATCCTTGTCACCCTATGCGGGCTGATTCAGCGCATAGTTCGCCGCAGCGTCCCGAACATCGCGAAGATACTGCTCAGACTGGTTATATGAGCGAATTGCAGATGCCCACCCTTCCGGGGTGGCGAGGTCGCGTTCCCCACTGCAGAGCATCCGTGCCGTGGTCGCAGTTGCGTCATCGATGTTGTTAGGGTCGGCGACACCATCACCAGAAGTATCCATCGCAAAGCGATGCCAGGTCTCAGGAATAAACTGCATCGGCCCCACAGCGCGGTCATACTCTGTGTCACCGTCGAGTTCGCCGTTGTCAGTATCGAGAACCTCAGCAAACCCACTCGTGCCGTCCAGCGGCGGACCGATAATCGTCGGTCGCACTACCCCATCGGCACCGATATGCGCCGGCTTGAGCCAATTGCCCGAGTACGTGCCGTGATTAGTCTCCACCTTGCCCAGTCCTGCAAGCGTGTTCCACTCCAGGTGGCAGTTCGGGAACTGTTCGGCTGCAATCACATATGCGTTGCCGTAGGCGCGGAGAGCGTCCTCAGAAATACCCGTCTTCGGGGCAATCTGCTGCGCCCACTGTCGGAGCTGCTCCGAGGTGCGTCCGGGCGCGTTGACATCAATCATCGGCGGTGGCTCAGCCGCGGCAGGCGGCACATTGTCCGGAATCGGTTTCTTGGTCAACGACGGGATAACGGGTCCAGTGAACATCGCCAACGCCCCAACCGTGCCAATGATAATTAGCACCGCCAGGGAGGTTAGACCGAGGCAGCCACAGCCTCGCGAAGACTTCTTTTTCCCCTTACTGCGGCCACGCGGCTTCGCCCCGCGGGGTGCGGGGTGCGCGTATTCATCAAAGGGAGAATTAGAAGGCATGGGGAATTACTCTACGGGTTCAACCGCAAAAATCACTCAAACTCGAGGACAGAAATCACTTTTGCTGGAAACTAGCTGTCGCTTTCCGACGGGCCGAAGTCCTCAGCCTCTTCGTTATCTTCGCTGCCCGCTTCCCGCTGCTCAGCACTGCCGGCCTGCTGATTCTCCATCTGAGCCAGATCAGCCAGGAATGCGCGTGAAGCCTGTCGGGTCCGCTCTTCAGCACCGGACTCAGTCTCCAGCCCCGGGGTCGGGACCAGAATCTCCACTGGAATGTCTGCATCGGACAGTCCCAGCGCACGTGCGCGACGGATGGCTTCCTCAGCCAAAGTCAGAGCTGGCAACTGCGTAGCTGGGTTCGAGCGCGGACGTCCGCGGCCGTAAGTCCACAGTCGCTCCTGTTCTTCCTCCGACACCATCTCTCCCTCGGCCACAGTGCCGTCGAAGAGGTACGGCTGACGAGCGCGCATCTTCAAAATAAAGTCGGTCGCCACATCGTCGAAGTCGAAGTCCTCAGCGATTTCAGCGTGGAAGAGGACCTGCAGCAGCAGATCTGACAGCTCGCTACGGATGTCACCGCCCTCGTTGACTGCGTCGACAAACTCGTAGGTCTCTTCAATGAGATACGGCAGCAGGCTCTTGTGCGTCTGACGAGCTTCCCACTGCCCCGTGCGCCGTGCGGCCGCCATGATGTCCACGGCCTCAACGACGTGGGGCAGTCGAGCTGCAGCGAGCTGTTCCTGCGGAGTCAGCGGTTCTGCAACCGGTTCTGCCACTGGTTCTGCCACCGGCTCTGCAACCGGTTCTTGCACTGAGTCCTGCTGGGGAGCCGCCGCAACCTGAGCTGCTGGGTCCGGCGCTTCGTCCAACTCGACCGAGTAGACCTTCTCGCCCGCGTCGAGGCGATCGAGTACCTCGTCGTTTTCCATATCGGTGGTGACCAGAATTTCCGCCTGGGACACCGAGTGCCCACCGGCGTCGGCGATAGCCCAGCGCACACGGATGGGGACTTCTTCGGTATAGCTGACTTCACCGGTCAGCAGGCTAGCGGCTTCCAGCGGAATTGCAGTTGGAAAGCGGCTATCGAGCTTGATGATAGTCATACGGTTTTTAGTCCTTTCCCATGTGCGAGATATCCATACGAGGAATACCCGCCATCGATGTCAAGAAGTCTGCTACCCACTGCACCAATGCAATATCGCGGACAGGTTTTGCCCGCAACCCTCGCCCTTCCTTCGGCATTCCGACGGAAACCGTGCGTGTTGCCGCACGATAGGTCGCCTGTGGATACAGGCGCTTGAGGCGCACCTGCTTGGAGTCAGCAAGCTCCATAGGGGCTATTCTAATGTGCGCACCCATAGCTTGAACTTCATGCACGCCGAATTCACGGCAAATAATTCGAAGTCGTGAAATAACCGCCAGCCTCTCCACCTCAATGGGTGGGGTTCCGTAGCGGTCGACGAGCTCTTCGAGCACCACCTCAATATCGTCCAGCGCACTGGCGGCAGCAAATTTGCGGTATGCCTCCAGACGCAGGCGTTCCGACGACACGTACTCGGCCGGAATATTCGCATCGACCGGCAAGTCAATCCGAACTTCCTTCGGTTCGTTATCGGAAGCATCCGGAGTTTCACCATCGGCCACTGCCTTCAGTGCGGCCACGGCCTCGCCGACCAGTCGGACGTACATGTCGAAGCCGACGCCGGCAATGTGACCGGACTGCTCCGCACCGAGGATATTTCCGGCGCCGCGCATTTCCAGGTCCTTCATGGCCACAGCCATACCTGCGCCTAAGTCATTGTTCTGCGCAATCGTGGACAGACGGTCGTAGGAAGTCTCCGTCAGCGTCTGATTTTCCGGGTAAAGGAAGTAAGCATAGGCGCGTTCACGGGAACGCCCCACGCGACCACGCAGCTGGTGCAGCTGGGAAAGACCCATATGGTGAGCGTTTTCCACAATCAACGTATTGGCGTTGGCAATATCCAGGCCGGTTTCCACGATGGTGGTACACACCAGCACGTCGTACTCGCGCTGCCAGAAGCCATCGACCGTGCGCTCCAGCTGCTCCTCCCCCATCTGACCATGGGCCACTACCACGCGGGCCTCGGGCACCAAATTGCGAATATTCTGGGCGACCTTGTCAATGGTTTCTACCTTATTATGCAGGTAGAACACCTGGCCGTCGCGAAGCAGCTCTCGCCTGATAGCAGCGGCGACCTGCTTGTCGGACTGCGCGCCGACGTATGTCAGCACCGGGTGGCGGTCCTGCGGCGGGGTGAGAATCTGGCTCATCTCGCGGATGCCGGCAATCGACATTTCGAGCGTGCGCGGAATTGGCGTTGCGGACATGGTGAGCACGTCGACGTGGTGCCGTAGCGCCTTGATGTGTTCTTTGTGCTCGACACCGAAACGCTGCTCCTCGTCAACGATGACCAGGCCGAGTTCTTTCCACTGCACGCCGGTCTGCAGGAGACGATGCGTGCCGATAACAATGTCGACCGTCCCGTTCTTCAGCCCTTCGAGGACCTCCCTGGAGTCCTTTGGCGAGGTGAAGCGGGACAGTCCGCGGATGGTGACTGGGAAGCCCTCCATACGCTGGGTGAAAGTGGTCAAGTGCTGCTGCGCCAGAAGCGTGGTCGGCACCAACACCGCCACCTGACGGCCATCTTGAACAGCCTTGAAGGCAGCACGCAGTGCCACCTCGGTCTTGCCGTAGCCGACATCGCCGATGAGCACACGATCCATCGGCACCGGCTTTTCCATGTCGGACTTAATCTCGTCGATGGCCTGTAGCTGATCTTCGGTCTCGGTGAAGGGGAAGTTGTCCTCCATCTCCTGCTGCCATGGCGTATCCGGCGCGAATGCGTGGCCCGGCGCGGCTTGGCGCTCGGCGTAGAGTTTGACCAGCTCTTCCGCAATCTCGCGGACAGCGCCACGGGCCTTGCGCTTGGTGGACTTCCAGTCCGAGCCGCCCATCTTCGACAGCGTGGGCTTTTCACCGCCGACATAGCGCGACAGCAAATCCAGGCTCTCCATCGGCACGTAGAGCTGGTCCGAGGGACCTCCGCGCTTGCTCGGTGCGTACTCGAGCACCACGTACTCGCGGCGCGCCTGGTCCTCGCCCGTGCCGATGGTGCGCTCAGTGAGCTTCACAAACCGACCGATGCCATGCGTGTCGTGCACGACATAGTCGCCGGCCTTCAGTGCCAGCGGATCCACGCGACCACGGCGCTTCGCCGGCTTGCGGCGACCACCAAGCGCGCCTTCCGCGATGCGGTTACCTGTGATGTCCTGCTCGGTAATCAGAGTCAGCGCGCCACCGGGGATTCGCGGGAACACCAGGCCGCCGTGCAAAACACCCTGGTAGACGGTAATTCTCCCGGACTCAGGATACTCCGGGCCCGCCGCCATGCGCGTCGCAATTCCGGCTTCCCTAAACTTTTCCGCTTGCCGACGCGCCCCCGCGGGCGTCGCCGCCACGTACGCCACTCGCTCCCCCGCGACCGTGGCATCGCGCAGCTGCTTCATCAGGTGACCAATTTCCTTTAAGTCGCCGCGGGGCGCGGGCCCGGGCTCAAAGGTCAGCGGCAGCACATCATCTTCGGTGACTCCCGCCTCCAACATGCCGGGCGGGGAAATATGCCACGAAGTGGGCATCGGGATAGAGGCCAAGCTGCGGTACGCGCTGGGCTCCAGCCCATCGGTGGCGATTGGCACCGAGCCACCCATCGCAGCAGTTTCCCACGCTGCGGCCATAAACTCCTCGCCCGCACTGATCAAGTCCTGCGCGCGAGAGCGAATGCGCTCCGGCCCGCACATGAGCACATGAGTTTTCTCCGGCATGACCTCAGTGAGCATCTTCATCGGATGCTGACTAATCAGTGGAATCAGCGATTCCATGCCTTCCACCCACTGGCCATCGCCGATGCGGGTGAGCATTTCTTGGACCTGGCCAGAGCGCGTGGTGGCGAGTTTCTCCGCGGCGGCCTTCACGTCGTCGTCGATAAGCAGTGCACGACACGGGAAGATATCCAGCTGGTCGACCTCTACCTCAGAGATCGTGCGCTGGTCTGCGACGGAAAAGGCGCGCAGGTCGGTGACCTCGTCACCCCAGAGCTCGATACGTACCGGCAGCTCTTCGGTCGCAGGGAAGACATCGACGATGCCGCCGCGCACGGCAAACTGGCCACGCCTGCCGACCATGTCCACATGCGAATAGCCGTGATGCACCAGCCGCTCAACCAGGTTCTCGCAGTCCTGGTCCAGCTGGACGTGAATGGGGGCACTGGTCTCAGCCTCGAGGTCGTCCACAATCGGCTGCACCAACGAGCGCACCGCCGCAATCAGAACGTCGACTTTGCCCCGGCGAACGTCGTAAAGCGCCTTACGACGCTGCGCCACAGTGTCCACGGCCGGCGAAAGCTTCTCATGCGGGAGCGTCTCCCACGAGGGAAACATGGCTACACGGTCGCCGATCATAGACTTGACCTCGGCAGTCAGGTCCTCTGCCTCACGGCCAGTAGCCGTGACGACCAGCACCGGCACCTTCGTGGACATGGCGTAAATAAGGTGCGAACGCACCGCGTCCGCACCCGTGAGCGCCAGCTCGTCTTCGCCGATGCGCCCGAGCACGCCGACAAATTGAGGATCCGTGACAACGAGGCTTTCCAGCCCCGACAGCGGGTTCGGCAGAATGCTGGGTGTGGCTTTCGCCGAGGAAGTCGCAGAAGTTGGCATAGCCCCAATATAACCATGCACCCCGGATTCACCCTGCGTGCTGGTTACTCGTTGTTAATTAGCCGTTCTCCGCCACCTGCATCGGGTCTGCTGCAGCACCTGCTCCGAACTTCGCGCCCTCAGCAGCCGCTGGCACATCAGCGGAACCATGCAGAGTCGGAGAACCCTCCATGCCGGCCAGCCCGTTCCAACACAAGTTCACGATGTGCGCCGCCACCGTCTCCTTATCCGGACTGCGCTTCTCCATCCACCAGCGAGCGGTCTGCGAAACCATACCGACCATGCAGTTTCCGTAGAGCACCGACATGGCAGGGTCGAAGCCAGCGCGTTTGAAAGCCTCGGCGAGGATAGGCGTAACCGACTCAGTGGCATTATTCAGCAGTGTCTCATAGCCACCCGCCACGCCGGGGTCGCGAGAAATAATGGAGAATCCCTCCGGGTTTTCCTCCACATAAGTCAGCAGAGCCAACACCGCCTGTTCGATGCGGTAGCGCGAGCGCCCCAGGGACAACGCCTCCCTAATCGCGGCCTCCAGGGTCTTCATCTCCTGGTCGACGACTGCCTGGTAGAGCCGCTCTTTGGTGCCGAAATGCTCATAGACAACCGGCTTTGATACCCCGGCTGCAGCAGCAATCTCCTCCATTGAGGCGGCATCAAGCCCCTTAGCGGCAAAGATTCCACGGCTAACTTCTGTCAGCTGAGCTTTGCGCTGTGGACCGGTCATACGTCGTCTCGGAGAATTGGAGGCCATGCTTTTAGATTAGTGGCTAAAGTCTTGCTATCGTATATCGCAGGCGCAAGCGAGTTGGCTGAGTCGAATCAGCGTCGAATCAGCCATGCAATTTTTCGCGTTTGCCCCATTCTCCCATGGTGTAATGGCAACACTCCGGTTTTTGGTACCGGCATTCTAGGTTCGAGTCCTGGTGGGAGAGCAAGCGGGGGGCCGGCCCCTTAATTAAGAAGTGACTTTTCGCCCCGCCGTGACCGTGATGCACCCTGACCGAGGAGTAGCAAGTTTCATGTCAAACGGTTCGGCCACCGCTGTGGTCATTCTCGCCGCGGGTCAAGGCACCCGAATGAAATCCGATACGCCGAAAATGCTGCACGCTATCGGCGGTCGCACCATGCTGGAGCACGCGCTCTATGCCGCCAAGGGCATTAATCCGGATGAGATTGCTGTTGTCGTTGGCCACCAGCGCGAAAAGGTAATCGACGCCATCGGGACTTGGGCTTCGGACACCGAGCACTCCGGTGGTGTCGTCATTGCCCACCAGGAGGAGCAAAACGGTACCGGCCACGCTGTTCAGTGCGCGCTGGAGCACCCTGAGCTGCAGAACTTCGATGGCACCATCCTGGTGACCACTTCCGATGTGCCGCTGCTGGATTCCGAAGCGCTCCGGGCACTGCTCGAAGAGCACAACCGCAAGCCACGCGCTGCCGTGACTGTGCTGACCTCCACTGCTGACAACCCGCACGGCTACGGCCGTATCGTTCGCAACGCCGACGGTGAAGTTCTGCGCATCGTGGAGGAAAAGGACGCCTCCGACGAGGAGCGCGAGATCACCGAGGTCAACTCCGGTGTCTACGCTTTCGATGCTGAGACCTTGGCCGATGCCCTCAAGCGGCTAGACACCAACAATGCCCAGGGCGAGCTCTACCTCACCGATGTCATTGGCATCGCCCGTGAGGCCGACCGGTCAGTGCGAGGCCACCGTCTCGCCGATGCCACCGTTGTCGCCGGCGTCAATGACCGCGTCCAGCTGGCTGCCCTTGGCCGCGAGCTCAACCGTCGCACCTGCGAGGCAGCTATGCGCGGGGGCGCCACTATCGTCGATCCGGACACCACGTGGATTGACGTTGAGGTGGAAATCGGCCGCGACGTCACGATTCTTCCGGGCACGCAGCTGCACGGCAAGACCGTGATTGGCGACGGGGCCACCGTGGGACCGGACACGACACTGACCAACATGGTCGTCGGCAAGCGCGCCAGCGTCGTACGTACGCACGGTTCCGATTCGGAGATCGGCGAGGATGCGACGGTGGGACCGTTCACCTACATTCGCCCGAACACCAAACTCGGTGTCGGCGCGAAGCTCGGTGGCTTCGTCGAGGCGAAAAACGCGCAGATTGGAAACGGTTCGAAGGTTCCGCACCTGACTTACGTCGGCGATGCGGAGATTGGCGAGCACTCCAACATTGGTGCCTCCAGCGTGTTCGTGAACTACGACGGCGTCAACAAGCACCGCACCGTTATCGGCTCGCATGTTCGCACCGGCTCCGACACCATGTTCATCGCTCCGGTGACCGTGGGTGATGGTGCGTACTCAGGTGCAGGTACTGTTATTAAGGACGACGTTCCTCCGGGAGCACTGGCGGTCAGTGGTGGCCGCCAGCGCAACATCGAGGGATGGGTCGAGCGAAAGCGCCCAGGGACCGCTGCTGCTGAGGCAGCGCAGGCGGCGCAGGCAGCTGACAACAACAAGGAAGACCAGGAAGGCTAGACGGCAGATGACCGGCCAGTGGATCGATAACCAAAAGAACCTCATGCTCTTCTCCGGAAGGGCACACCCGGAATTGGGCGAGGCAGTTGCCAAGGAGCTCGGCACAGAGCTGACTCCGATGACCGCTCGTGATTTTGCCAACGGTGAAATCTTCGTGCGCTACGAGGAATCCGTCCGCGGTTCCGATGCCTTCGTACTGCAGGCGCACCCGGCACCGCTGAACAAGTGGCTCGTCGAGCAGCTGATTATGATTGACGCGCTCAAGCGCGGTTCGGCCAAGCGCATCACCGCTATCCTGCCGTTCTTCCCATACGCCCGCCAGGACAAGAAGCACCGTGGCCGTGAGCCGATTTCCGCTCGTCTGGTCGCTGACCTGCTCAAGGCTGCAGGCGCTGACCGCATCGTCTCCGTGGACCTCCACACCGACCAGATTCAGGGCTTCTTCGACGGCCCGGTCGATCACATGCACGCCATGCCGATTCTGTCGGAGTACATCAAGAAGAACTACTCCCTGGACAACCTGGTCGTGGTCTCCCCTGACGCCGGCCGTGTGAAGGTTTCCGAGAAGTGGGCCAACACCCTGGGCGACGCCCCGCTGGCCTTCATTCACAAGACCCGTTCCGTCGATGTCGCGAACCAGGTTGTCGCCAACCGCGTGGTCGGCGAGGTCTCCGGTAAGACCTGTCTGCTCATCGACGACATGATTGACACCGGCGGCACCATCGCCGGCGCTGTCAAGGTGCTGCGTGAGGCTGGCGCTGAGGATGTCATCATCGCTACCACGCACGGCGTCTTCTCCGACCCAGCTCGCGAGCGCCTGTCGAAGTGCGGTGCCCGCGAGGTCATCACCACCGATACCCTGCCGCAGTCCACCGAGGGCTGGGACAACCTGACCGTCCTGCCAATCGCACCGCTGCTGGCTAAGACGATCCACGAGATCTTCGAAAACGGTTCCGTCACCACCCTCTTCGAGGGCCAGGCATAAGCTCTTTTCGCTTGCCGACGGGCACCCCGCCGCGACCAGCAACCTAGTTTTGCTGGTGGTGGCGGGGTTTGCTGTTTGACCTGTTAGTCCACTACAATTTCTCCGGTAAGTCTCGGCGAGGGCGGCCACAGCAGGTGGTTGCCGTTATCGACGCGACGCTCGCAGCCCAACTTTTGCGCCCACGGTGGCATGGATGCGGCACGTGCTCGACTCGACGACTCAGTTTCGAATCGTTTAGGAGTCCATTTTCATGGCAAAGCCCAACATCATCAAGATTGAAGCTCGTAACCGCACCGAGTTCGGCAAGGGTGCCGCTCGCCGTGCCCGCGTTGCTGGCGACATCCCGGTTGTCATCTACGGCGCTGACCTGGATGCCCCGAAGCACATCCTCGTTGACACTCTGGATTTCCACGCTGTCATCCGTAACCACGGTGTCAACGCTGTTCTGGACGTCAACATCGAGGGCGAGTCCCAGCTGTCCATGGTCAAGGCTGTTGACCAGAACCCGCTGACCCTCGACATCGACCACGCTGACCTGCTCGCCATTCACCGTGACGAGAAGGTCGAGGTTGAGGTTCCGGTCGTTCCGACTGGCGAGCTCGCTCCGGGTGCCCTGCTCATGCAGGATGCCGAGACCATTCTGGTCAACGCACCGGTTCTGGCTATTCCGGAAGAGATCGAGGTCTCCGTCGAGGGCGCAGAGGTCGGCACCATGGTTCACGCCGGCGACGTTACCCTGCCAGAGGGCCTGGTCCTCACCGACGACGCTGACCTGCTCATCTTCAACATCGTCGAGCCGGAGGAGGAGCCGGCTGGTGACGTCGATGCCGACATCGAGGGCATGGGCGAGGCCGAGACTCCGGATGAGCCGGCTGAGGAAGAGGCTGAGTAATTCACCTCTCGCATGCCTAGCTAACACAGCTGCGTAAGAAAGGGACGGACTTTTGTCCGTCCCTTTCTTTTTCTGAAACTCCCCGAAGCCAACAGACCGCGCACCGTGTGCCAAGATTGAACTCATGAACGCCTCCACCACACCTCTGCTTGTCGTGGGGCTCGGCAACCCTGGGCCCAAGTATGAACTCACCCGCCATAACGTCGGACATCTGGTGCTAGATGAACTAGCCAGCCGCACTTCTCCGATGCCTTCGTCGTTTAGCGTGCATAAGAAGTCCAACGCTGAGATTGTGCAAACTCGGTTTAAGACCTCCGATGGCGGCGAGCGACAGGTGATTCTGGCTAAGCCCAGGACGTACATGAATCTGTCGGGTGGGCCGATTGCGGCGCTGGCGAAGTTCTTCAACGTCGCGCCTACCGACGTCGTCGTAGTCCACGATGAGCTGGATCTGGATCCGGGCGTGGTGCGCCTCAAGCGCGGCGGGGGCGAGAATGGCCACAATGGCCTGCGCTCGACCTCGAAGTCGTTGGGCAAAGGACTACATGCGGGTGCGCATTGGCATTGGCCGTCCTCCGGGCCGCCAAGATCCCGCGGATTACGTGCTGCGTAACTTCAATGCCAAGGAACGCGAGGAGCTCGCTTTCACTCTGCCCACTGCTGCAGAGGCAGTGGAGCTAATCGCGAGCCACGGGCTGGAGATTGCGCAGAACCAGATTCACGGGCGGTAGCAGTAGCGGGAAGAGGGCTAATTTCACGTTCCCGGGAGCTTCAGTCTTTACAGCTCGTCGGTGTTCATGCTGCTCGGCGTTTTCGTCGGCGGTTTCGCCCTGTCCACCGAGCGCCTGGCGGTGGGATTCGGGAAGCTGCGGCAGGGCACCCGTGAGGGCATCGACCAGGTGATGCGGATCAGGCGCCCGGGGAGCTCCCCGTCCGGCACGCCCACGACTCGGCGTAGCGGCCGCCCTTCGCCAGCAATTCATCGTGCGTGCCCCGTTCTGCGACCGTCCCGTCCTCCGAAAGCACGACGATGAGGTCGGCATCGCGGACGGTGTGCAAGCGATGGGCGACGACGATCACGGTGCGATCGCCGCGCAACGCCTCCATCGTGCCGACGATCGCCCGCTCAGTGGCCGCATCCAGCGAGGACGTCGGCTCGTCGAGAAGCACCACCGGGGAATCCTTCAGAAGCGCCCGGGCGATGGCGAGGCGCTGCCGCTCGCCTCCCGACAGTAGCGTCCCCTCCTCCCCCACCGGGGTATCCCACCCGGAAGGCAGCAGCTCCACGATGCGGTCCACCCCGGAACGCCGGGCGGCCTCACGCAAGCGGTCCCCGCCACCGGGTTCGGAACCGAATCCGGGATCGGCGAAGACCACGTTGTCCCGCACGGACGCGTCGAAAAGGAACGCCTCCTGGAACACCGGGGTCACCAGCGAGTTCACGCCGTCGGTGCCGATTCGAGGCAAGGGCACCCCGCCGATGAGGACCTCCCCCGAGTCCGGATCATGAAAACGCGACAGCAGCCGCATGACCGTCGTCTTGCCCGCCCCCGACGGTCCCACTACGGCAACCAGCGCTCCCTGAGGTGCACGGAAGCTGACGCCGTCGAGAACCTTCTTATCCCCGTACCCGAAGCTCACGTCGCGGAACTCCACGTCATGCCCGTCGGGCAGCTCCGGTGCGGCAGGTTCGGGAAGGGCGGGGATTGCCCGCAGGTCACGCAACGCAGCCAACGTGTTGCGGCCCGCACCGAAACCGCCGGACAACGCTCCCGCCGTGGTGATTGGTCCGGTGAACTGGACGACTACGATGAGCATCGGCGCCAAATGCGCCGGCGCCATCCCGCCCGTCGCGGCGACTGCCACGGCGACGATCACCGCCGCCGTGAACACCGCATGGACGACCGAACCCAGCCGTCCGATGGCCGCCCCCTGCGTCGACGTCGCCTTCGCGAACGCATCGTGTTGGGCCCGGATCGCCTCATCCACCATCGCGTCCGCCGCCGAACCGTCGCCCGCGGCGCGAATCGCCTGCTGGCAGCGGGTGAACTCGATCAGCCTGCCGGAGACGGCAGCGACGGCGTCAGCATGCGCTTCGTCCGACTCCCCGCCGACCCGGCCAATGGCCCGGTAGGCGAAGAAGAGCACCGGCGCCGACGCGACGAGAACCAAACCGACGCGCCAATCCACCGCCAGAATTCCGAAGGCGATGACGGTCGGCGCAACCACCGCGGCGATGACAGGCCGCAGGATCACGTGCGGCACGGACGCCGCGAACGCGATACCCGACGACGCCATCTCCGAAAAGCGGCCGACCGTGGACTTGGTGACGTACCCGAGTGGCAACGTCAGCACGCGTTCGCCCAGGGAACGCAGCAGGGACGACAGCACCGCTGCGGAATTCGCCCTGCCGACCGTCCCCGCGGCGAAAGACAGCACCGCATGGGCGGCCGCGAGGCCGGCGATGACACCGGTGAAACGCCACGCCGTCGCATCATCTCCCTCGGCCAGAGCCGACAGCAGCGGCAGCAGCGCGACGAACGCCGCTCCCTGGGCCAGCGCGGCAAGCGCGGCCAACGCAATGAGCCATGCCAGCGTCATTCTCGAGCGCCGATCCGTCATCGACCACAAGTCCCGAATCATCGGTTCCCCGCCTTTTCATCGTCTGATTCAGTGCCCCGCGGGGCGGATGGTTCGTCGTCGAGCGCGAACGCGCGCCACAAATCCCGGTAGCGGCCACCGCGCGCAAGCAACTCGTCGTGGGTACCCGCCTCCGCGACCGCTCCCCCATCGAGAACGAGGATGCGGTCGGCGTTGCGGATCGTGCTCAACCTGTGCGCGATCACAATCACCGTCCGCGAACGGGCCAAACGCTCGATTGCGGACTGGATGAGGGCCTCGGAAGCCGGATCCGCGTAAGCGGTTGCCTCGTCGAAGATGTGCACCGGCGCGTCCGTGACGATTGACCTCGCGATGGCCACGCGCTGCGCCTCACCACCGGAAAAGGTCACGTCGACGTTGACCACCGAATCCAAGCCCTTCGGCAGCGCCGCGATGACCGCATCGAGGTTCGCGAGCTTCGCGGCCGCCATGATTTCGCCGTCGGTGGCGTCTCTCCTGGCCAGCCGGATGTTCTCCCGCAACGGCAGCGTGAGCAACTGCGGATCTTGGAACACCACCGACACTGAGCGGTGCACGTCGCGCACGGCGATGTCGCGAAGATCGGCGCCGCCCAGCAGCACCGAGCCTTCAACGGGGTCGTGGAAACGCGCCAACAGCCGGGCGACGGTGGACTTTCCGGAACCGGAGGACCCCACCAGCGCAGTGAGGGTCCCCGGTTCGAACGTCGCGGACATCCCGTCGAGGACCCGCGGCCCATCGCCGTAGGAGAAGACCAGGTTCCGGGCCTCGAGCGCGCCTCCGCGCGCGGGCACCGGATCGGCGGGCTCGACGATCGGCGGCGTGCCCAGCACCTCCGCGATGGACTTCAGGGCAGCGATCCCCGCGATGATGGGTTCGGAGTTCATGGCCACCCGCACGATCGCCGCGGAGAGTCCAAGGCTGAGAACCAGCCCGGCGACGAGCCCCTCCGGTAGGCCGCCCGCGGCGTCCCTCAGAGCGAGGCCGGCCCCGCACACCACTGCGAGGACTGTGATCGGAGACGTCACCACGTCGATGAGCCCGAGATAGATGTTCGACTGCCGGGACCAGTCAGACCACGCGCGGACGAACGACAACGCCGCGGCATCGTAGCGACCCGCGCCTTGGTTGGCGCGTCCGAAGGACTTCATCACCGGGATACCGCGCACCAACTCGATAACCGCGGCCGTCACTCCTTCGGAGGCTCGCTCGTAGTCGCGCTGAAGACCGGCTCCGCGCGACATCATCACGCCCATCAGGGCGAAGGTGACCAGCACCGGGACGACCGCCACCGCCGCAATCCGCCAATCCACCGCGACGAGCGCGATGAGGGAAAGCAGGGGAACCAGCACCGCCACCACGGTCTCACCGACGGTGTGGCCCATGAGCTGGTGAACAGCCGCGACGTCCTTCTCAACCGACCCGATGATTCCCGACGAGCGCCGGGAGTCCAGCCAGCCCAGCGGCAGCTTCCGGATTTGGGCGACCAGCCGGCGCCGGAGGTGGAGCTGCAGGTCGTTATCCGCCCGGTGCGAGAGCATGCCGGCGGCGCCGTCCGCGGCCATGCGCACCGTTGCGGCGACGACGATGACAGCCACGGCCAACCACGTCCGATGCTCCGGGGCCTCCGGGTACGTCATCGCGATGTCGATGATGCCGACCAGCGAAGCGACGGTAGCCACCGACGACAGGACGGATAACGCGACCACCGCACGCATCCGTGTCCGGATCGGGGCGAGCAGCGACCACGGGCCTACGGTCCCGTCCACGGCGCTCACTTGCCCGCCTCCTCGATTGCGCTTTTCTTCGTGAGAGTGCAGAAGTACACCATGCCGGCGTGTGAGGCTCCGCCCAGCTTCAGCCCGTTGGCTTCGGCGAGGTCCTCGAGCTCGCTGCCCCGGAACACCCGGTGGCCCATCTTCGCCATGACGGCCATGTCGACCCGCTCGTTCACGTCGGGATCCTCGGCGAACGTCTGCACGTAAGCGATGCCGCCGTCGGCGAGCAGCCCGGCGACCCTGCCGAGCGCGGCACCCGCATCTTTCATTTGGTGGAGCGAGCCGCACACCCAGATTTCATCGGTCCCGCCGGTCTCTTCCGCGAGCGGCGCGAGGACGTCGGCGACGTGGAATTCCGTCCGGGCCCCGAGCCCTTCGACGGCGGCGCGTTCGCGGGCGATGCGGATCGCATTGGGCGACAGGTCGTAGCCGACGATGTTCGCCCTGCGATAGCGAGGCTCGGCGGCGAGCATGCGGGCGAGCCACCCGGTTCCGCAACCGAGGTCGAGAACCCGGGCCGGCGCATCCGGCCCGGGATCCAGCGCACGGAGCTTCCGATACACGGCGGCGGCGTCCATCGGTTCACGCGCATAGCGGCTGAGGAACCTCGGCTGGACCTTGTCCTCGTAGGCCGCGAGGAGTCTGCGGTTGTTCTGAACGATCTGGGCAATCGACTTCATCTGGTTCTGTCTCCGGGTGTGTGGGCCGCGTCCACGCGGCGGTTTCGGGTTAGGTGCTCGGGTTCGCGGGCCGTCGTCGGCGGCGCTACCCCTGTGGACGTGCCCGTCATGCAGACTCCCCCGGCCTCGTTTTCACGGCGATGCCCCACGCCGCGAGCACGGCGATGCCTAAGAACCAGGCCGCGCAGACCACCAGACCCGCAGCCCCGGTGCCGGTGACGGCCTCGCCGGCCGCGGATACGGGGGTGTGCTCGGCGATTCCGCGCAGGAGAGGCCGGAAGTGGTCGGCGGGCATGAGCACCGTGTTGACGAACATCGCAACGATGATTAACGGGATGAGGGCCACGGAACCCTGGGGGCTGGTGATGGAGAACGCGATGTACGTGCCGGTGCATGCGGCCGCCGCGGCAACCATCGCGCCGGTCACCGCAATCCTCCACCACCAGGACACCTCCGGGGGGCCGTCGGAAAGCAAGGCGGCCACCACCGCGACGACGACCGTCATCGCCATGATCCGGATGAACTCGGCAATGATCCGTGCGGCCGGCACGGCCGCGTACGGTGACGGCATGGTGATTAACCGCTCGTGGAAGCCATTGCTGCGTTCAACGAACACGGTGGACGATCCCGTGATGGCCAGGATGAACGCCCACGCCGTCACGACCAGGATGACCGCGTTCCGGAGTTCGAACTCTCCGGTGAGCTGCCTGACCAGGCCACCGAACATGCGGTTGACGATGAACAGGTACACGAGCGGAGCAATGAACGTCATGAACCAGAAGTCGGGGCGCCGCAGCCAAATGTGGGCGATGCGCCGCAGATGCACGAAGATGGCGTCGATCATGATTCGCTCCTCGAGGTGAACCGGCGGATGAACAGGACGATTCCGGCGACCACCGCGACACCGAGCCACAGGGCTGCCTCTTCCCCGGCGCTATCCGGGAAGGCGTCCGGGGACGCCGCCCTGATCACCTCGATCATCGGCGAAAACGGCATGTGACGTACGACGTCGCGCAGGGAGCCGTCCAAAGCGGTCGCCGGAATGAACGCGGTGGAGAACATAAGCAGCAGCATTTCCAGCGCCTGGATCGATGAGGCCGTCGACACCGGGGCGGGCACCATCAGGATCACCCCGTCCGTGACCAGGGACAGGACCGCTGCGGCGAGCAGCGACCACAGGACAGTCCACGCGACGTCACCGACAGCCATGTCGAGGCCGCAGGCCCACGCGACGACCAGCAGCGCCGCGATCGACGCGGACATCCGCAGCACATCAGTGGCGAGCCTGCCGGCGACATATCCGCCTGTGGCCCCGGGCAACACGCGCACGCGGTCAACAAGCCCGGATTCGACGTCCTGTCCCACCGCCATCGCCGACGCCGCGGCGGTGAACATCGCCGCCTGGAACAGGCAGCCGCCGAGCACGAAACGCAGGTACCCGAAGCCGGATTGCCCCGCCGAGTACCCAAACACCGCGTACAGACACAGCAGGAAGAGGGGCGGAACTACGAACATGGAGATCAGCGACGCGGTGTTGCGTCGCAACAGCAGCAGATCCCGACGGAGAAACGCCGCGACCGACGTCGCACTCATCGCGCCGCACCCCCTGCGTTCATCGATATGAACACCTCGTTGAGGGTGGGCGGCGACACACTCAGCGAATCCGGCAACGCTTCCGAGGCCTCCATCGCCCGCGCCACCGCCTCGAGGATCCGCGGTCCGGGGTCGACGTCGAGGGACACCGACTTCCCCGCGACGCGGGCGCGGTCCAGGCACGTTCCCCCGAGGCAGCGGGCGAACGCCTCCGCCCCGGCGGCGGTGGCGAAGGACACGCGGAGCACGTGCGACCCGAAATCGCGGCGCAATTCCTCCGGCGTTCCGCTGGCGACGATGCGGCGGTCCTTGAGTAGATGGACGTGGTCTGCCAGCGCCTCCGCCTCTTCCAGGTACTGGGTGGTCAGCACCAGGGTCATTCCGTCATCCCGCAGCTGCCGGATGAGGCCCCACAGCTCTTCGCGGCTGACCGGGTCCAGCCCCGTCGTGGGTTCGTCGAGGAACAGCAGCCTGGGCACGACGCACAGCGACGCGGCGATGTCGAGGCGGCGCCGCATGCCACCCGAATAGGCCGACACCAACGTCGAGGCACTGTCTGCGAGCGAGAATTGCGCGAGCAGTTCCGTCGCGCGGGCGGCCGCGTCGGCGCGGTCGAGTCCGCGCAGCCGCCCGAAGAACTCCAGGTTCTCCCGGCCGGTGAGGTTCTCGTCGATCGCCGCGAATTGGCCGGTGGTGGCAATGTCGGCGCGCACGCCCGCCGGATCCTCTTTCACATCGCGCGAGAAGATGCTCACCTCGCCGGAGTCTGCGGTGATGAGCGTCGATAGGATTCGGATGAGGGTAGTCTTGCCTGCGCCGTTGTGTCCGAGGAACGACACGATCGCCCCGGCGGGCACGGTGAAACTCACGCCGTCGAGCACATGCTTGCGCATCCGGGCACCGCGCTTTCCCTTGCGCCCGCCGTCCGGCGGGGCACCTGCCCCGCCTTCGGGCGCGGTGCCCGCTTTGCCCGCAATCGGGTAGCTCTTCGTGAGGTCGCGGACGACGATCGCCGCACCTCGTTCAGCTTGATCCGTCATCGTTTCCCCTTTTCTTTGGTATCGCAGTGGGCCGCTGTCGGCAGCGGCCCCGTGGTCGGGTTGTCATGCGGCACCTCGATATGGATGCCCGCATCGCGGGCGAAGGCGAGGACCGGTTCGAGGAGCCGGGGGTGGCCGACGAGATCCCGGCACCCCGGCGCGACCGGCTTCCCCGCGACCGCCACAACGGTGGCGGCAGCAATCGCCGCGGTCATTTTGTAGGAACCCGGGCCGGTCGCCCGGACGACGGTCGTCTCGGCCGACGGCCCCGCATCGCCCGCGCTGGCGGACGACAGTGCGACGACCAGCTCGGCGGGTTGCGGAGTGTCCTTCGCCCGCGCCTTCCGCGATGTCACGGCCGCCCCGAGACGGGCGAGCAAACCGGAGACAACGGGCATCGCGTACAGTCTCGACGTGCAGATCTTCTCCACCGACTCATCGGGGAGGGCATCGAAGGCGACGTGGTAGGAATATCCACGGATCGAGGGGCACACCTCGCGTACGACGTCGACGTCCGGGCATTCGTAGCCGATTCCGCTTTGCGACGACACCGGGTTGCGCCGCACTTCGACAATGGCGCCGCCGAGCATCGCGCGGTATCCGCCGCGAATGGTCCGGAACATCGACTCGACCGACGCGGCCCCGGATTCCTGGTCGGCGCCGATTCGCAAATCAACCCGCACATCGCGGACCTCTTCGACCCCCGCAGCGCGGGCCCCGAGAATCAACAGTGCCGTCGACAAGCCCGGGCACAGGCCGAACCCGGTGAGCACGGGAACCCCCTCCCGCCGGGCATCCCCGTCGAGGGCCATGATTGCGCGGCGGGCGTCGATCGAATCGTTGACGTCGATGTATCCGGTGCCTGAGTCAATGCAAGCACGGGCGAGTGAGTCTGCGTGCACCTCGAACGGGCCGGTGCAGTTGACCACCCAATCGTGTTTGCGGAATACCCTGCAGATCTCGTTGTGGCCGGCGGCAATCCTCAGCGGGAAGTGCCGCCCCGGGCCATCGTCCGGTTTCTTTCGGGAAGTGTAGGCCAGCTCGATCCCGTCGACGACGCCGAGCATCCCCCGGACGAGCCGTCCGGTGACGCCGGTACCTCCGGCCACCAGCACTTTCACGGGTTCGCCCGCGTCGCGGTCCCGTGCTTCCCCGCCGTTTCGTCGATCAGTCACTTTCCATCTCGTTTCCCCGGTCCCGCGACCGGTCGATTCCATCGGACGACGGGTCCACTGCCCTGTCGTCCGTTTCCGGCGCCCGGCGCCGGCGTTCGATGTACTCCCCGATGAGAGCCCCAGTCAGCGCGGCATCCTCTCCGAGGACGAACGAATAGTGGTTTCCCGCGACGCCGGCGACGCAGAGGTCATCGACGAGGTGGTCCCGCCACTGGTCGTGGTTGTGAGCCTCGCCGTCATCGGGGAGAACGAACAGCGCCTCCCTCACCCGCCCCTCGGGCCGGTACCGGGTGCGGGCATCGATGAGCGAGCGCAGCGAGTTGAACTCCGTCGCTGTCACCCGGTCGCCGGAAAGCCCAAGGTCCTCCAGGAGCGTCGGTGCGACCGCTGCGGCCAGGGCACGCAGGCGGGTCCCCCGTTCCCCATCGGTCTCGTCGACCCCGCCGAACTCCGCCCAGAGGCGGGCAATCGGCGTTCCGTGCGGGAGATCGGCGATCGAGGGCATCACCCGGGACAGCAGCCCCTTTTCGGATTCCGCGTCGAAATCCCCGACGTCGACCGCAATCCCCGGAGCCAGGCTGTCGAGAAACACCAGCGCAGGATCGAGATCGGCCAAACGGAGAGCCATCTCGGCCGCGATGGTGCCGCCGAGGCTCCATCCAACGATCGCAGGGGCGGCACCGTCGACGAGCACCTCGCGGACCCGGCCCGAATAGTGGGCCGCGATATCGCCGATGCCGATAGCGTGGGGGAATGGTCTCTCGAACTCCGCGAAGCCGACGCCCCACACCTGCCCGCCACCGGGGATCGCGAGTGCCAGGTCTCGGTAGATGTCGACGGTGCCGAATCCGCCGTGGACGAGGAAGATCGGGCGCGCCTCATCACCGCTGCGCAATAGGACCAGCGAACGGTCCGCGGCCGACGCGCCGGGGTCATCCGCGTCCCGCCGGTCGGTCCGCGTGGCCGTCGACTGGCCGACGAGCTCTGCCACGCCACGTGGCGTCGGCTTGGCCAGCGCTTCCGCGAGCGGCACCGACGCCCCGGTGATGTCCTGGATCCGCTGCATCAGTTTCACGAATCCCAGGGAGTCGTAGCCGAGGAGGAACAGGTCGTCGTCCGCGCCGGCTTCGGCGCCGCCGAGGTCGGCCCGGACTATCCCAGTGATGACCGTCAGGTATCCGCGAACTCGGCCCATCAGGTCCCCGGATGCGATCCTCGAGATCGCGCCCGCTCTGTCGCGCTCTGCCGATAACACGCCCGCGACGCCGTCGTCGATCACCCCACCGCCGGAAGAAGTGCCCCCGACCGCCAGGCGCAGGTGCCGAACCTGGCCGACGCTCAGCGGCGCCGCTTCGGAGCAGCCCCCGGCGAAGCCCGACACCGACCTGATGTAATGGTCGAAGATGTCCTCCACCAGTTCCGGTTTCAGGATCTGCTCGACGAAATCCCAGGCGACGTTGATACGCCCGTCGACCTCCATCACCTGGTTGTCCAACAGCACCTGCGGGGTCTGGGAGATGGCGTAATCGACGTCTCCCAGGACGTGGGCATCCCTGCCCGAGCCATCGCCTGCCGCGGCCCCCTCGCCGAACAGCAACGAGGTGTACACGAACGGCGCTATGGCCTGTCCGACGGGCAGACCCCGGTGGCGCGCGATGGTGCCGAGCAACGACACCCCGGAGTACCCGGCCGCCATGTGCCCGAGCAGCCGGTTGCGCAGTTCCGCCGTCCACCAACGGAGATCATGGTCGGCGGCCGCTTTTACAGGCATCAGAATGACGCCGGTGAAATCACCGAATACGCCGGCGACGTCGGCGATTTCGGAATCACGGTTGTACGTGGTGATGTTGATGCCGACCGAATCCCCCTTCGACCACAGCGACAGGCTCGTCGCATAGCAGGCGAGAAGCAGTGCGGACACGCTGCCGTCGGCGGCGCTGGCCCTTTCCCGCAACAGTGCGGTTTCCTCAGCGGTGAACGTGTACGACAGGCGACGCATCCGCGGCACATCCACGTCCGCGGCCGCACCGCTTGATGGAAGGGTGTTGCCGGGCGGGAATTCCTCGACCACCGTCCGAGTCAACGCCTCTTCGCCCCGCCCGACCGCCGAAGCTTCCCGGCGCTTCATCTCCAAGACGTACGTGCGGTAGTCGCCAGTGACGGGCGGAAGCTCCGTTCCTCGGTACAGCTTGTCCAGGTCGTCGATGAAAATCCGCTGGCTCGCCCCGTCTCCGATGATCATGTCCACGCTGAAGAACAGGCGGTGCCGCCCGTCCGGGAGCGCGAACGCCGACAGATGGAACAAGGGCCAGCTGCCCAGATCGAATACCTGGTGGCTCAGCTCATCGCGCTTGCGCCGCACCGCCTCGACCACGGTCGCCTCATCGGCGGTCCGGTAGTCGGCGACATCAATACGGTAGCGCGGAACCTCCGGCAGGATCCGCTGCGTGGCTTGTGCGGTGAACACGACGCGCAGCATCGGATGCCTGCGGATTAGCTTGTCGAGGGCGTCTTCCAGGCGGTCGATGTCGGTACCGGGTTCGGTGACGGATTCGATGTAGTAGTGCTCGGTGACGCCGCCCAGCTCGAACCCAGAGTTCCGGCCAACGTAGTAGGCCTTCTGCATGTCAGTCAAGGGGAACGGCGCGTGGGGGTCATCCCCGAATTGTTCCACCGGATCCTTTCCGTGGGCACTCGCGGAGCATTCTCGGGCGCCTCCTGCGGCTGAACCGGCACCGACGGCACAATTGGGGGAAGGCACTGCCTCGGCGACGGCTTCAGACTCGGCCCCGGACTCCCGCATGGCCTCCGATACAAGGCCGGCGATGTGCGCGATGGTCGGGTCGACGATGACGTCGCGGAAACGGAGCCGGACTCCGGTCTTCTGCCGGATCGCGCGCATCATAACCTGGAATTGCAGGGAATCGCCGCCGCGGCGGAAGAAGGACTCTCCCGCGCCGCACGCCGGATCCGCGGCACCCGTCGACGGGGCTTCCCCGAGAATCTCGTCGAAGACTCCGGACACCAACTCGATCGCCCCGGGGTCGGCGACGGAACCAGCCGAGCCTACGGCTCCGGCCCCCGCCCCGGCGACCTCGCCATCGGCCGTTGCCCCGCCGCCCGCGGCGCCGACGTGCCTACGAATTTCCTCCTGATCCAGTTTCCCGTTGACGGTAACGGGCAGATGCGCCACCGGCAGCAGGACCGTCGGTACCATGTACGCTGGCAAGCAGCGGGCAAGCTCGGCCCGGACGGCATCCCGCGAGCCGGTCATATCGTCCACCGGAACGTAGAGGCACGCCAGTAGTCCCCGATCGCCCGATTCGACAACCGCCGCCATCGACGCGGTCACCAGGCCGGACCGCTCGAGGACCGATTCGATTTCTCCGAGTTCGACGCGGAAGCCCGCGATTTTCACCTGACGATCGCGGCGGCCGAGAAATTCCACAAAACCCTCCGCGTTGAACATGCCCACGTCTCCGGTCCGGTAGCAGCGACCGATGCCTGGGACATACCCGAAGGCGGCAGCGGTCCGCTCCGGATCGGCCGCATACCCCTGCGCGACGCCGAGACCGCTGATGTGGATTTCTCCCGGCACCCCGACGGGGCAATGCACCCCGTCGGGCGCGAGCACGTGGATGCCCTGGTTCGCCAGCGGGTACCCGTAGGGAATGCGGTTTTCCAGGCTGTCGCGTTGCAGCGGGTAGTGGATGGACCAAATGCTTCCTTCGGTCGCACCGCCCAGGCTATTGATCGACGCATTCGGGAACATGTCCATGGCGCGCGCCGGAAGCCCCGCTGCGATGCGATCGCCGCTGAGCAATACGGTGCGGACATCCGGGAACACGTCGTCGTCCGTCGCCCGGACCAGGGCGAGCTCCAACAGGGCGGGCGCGGAGTTCCACAGCGTGACCCGCTCTTCCCGCAAGACGTCGAGGATTTCATCGGCGTTGCGTTCGTCTCCGACCATTGTCACCGTCGCGCCTGCCGCGAACGCACCGAACACGTCGTAGATCGACAGGTCGAATCCCAGCGACGACAATCCGATGATGCAATCAGCGGAGGTGACCCCATACCGCCGGTTCACGTCGAGGATGGTGTTGACACAGTTGCGATGACTGATCCGCACACCCTTTGGCCGGCCCGTGGTCCCCGAGGTGAAGATGACGTACGCAAGGTCGTCAGGGGCAGTGCCGGGCGAAGAGTGCGCACCCGCGCTGCCCGCGCGGTCGCAGGCTTCCGCGGCTGCGGGCTTGCCGACGCCCGCTACTCCGCTTTGGTCCAGTTCATCGATTATGCCGGTGTCCAGAATCAGGCCCGCCGCACCTGAGGCTTCCACTACGTATTCTTGTCGCTGGGCCGGCATGCCCGCGTCGACAGGCACGAATGCGGCTCCCGCACGCAATGCGCCGACCATGTTGACGATGTCGTCGGGATGCTTGGTGTAGCGCACGATCACCGCATCCCCCGCCCCGACGCCGGATTCCGAGAGTTGGCGGGCGATGCGTCCGGCCCTGGCCCAGACCTCGGCGTAGGTGTACGAGATGCCCCGGGCGGCGAGGCGCACGGCCGGCGCATCCGGAGTCGCCGCGCATGCGGCTTCGACAAGCGAAACCAGGGTGTCATCGTGGATCGGGCCCGCAGCGTCGTTGTAGCGGGCGACAGCCCCCTCCGTCTCCGCATGACGGATGGGCAGAGCCTCTCCCCCCTCCGCCACCACGTCCAGGGCCTCCGCAACGGCTCCGAACATCGCATCTACCGCAGGGAAGTAATCGTCGACCACGTCCCACGACAACGCCATCCCGCCCGATGCCGGCATCACCTGGATGTCGAGGCACACCTGCGCGGTTTGCGTGTAGACGCGTTCGATGACCGGGCTGCGCCCGCTTCCCCGCTCGCCGCCGAGGTAGCTGGTGAACACCACCGGTGCGGTGGCCTGGGACTGATTGGTCGCGTCCCGGAGGAATCGCTGTAGCACCTCCACACCGGAAACGCAGCGGTGGGACAGCCCTTCGCGGATGTCCAGGTCGATCGCCTCCGCCAACCCGTCGATGGTCGCGGCTCTCCCGGCGTCGACGCCGACAAGCATCGATGAAGTGAAATCTCCCATCACCCTCGTGCCCGCGGCGAGGCCGCTGCGTTCGCTGACAGTCACGTTGACCGTCAACGCGGATTCGGGCAGCCACCTGCAGACGACGGCGGCGTTGACCGCCATCACCAGCGACGACAGGGTAACTCCAATGCGGCGGGCACGTTCGCTGAGCTTGGCGGTGACCTCCGCGTCGAGCACCGTGCCCAAGCGCCGGGTCGACCAATCGTCGCCACCTCCCACGGCCGCCGGGAACTCCGGACGCCGCGGCAGATCTGCGGCCTTCTTCTCCCAGTAGGCGAGGTCCTCGGCCTGTTTCCCGTCGCGCCGGCGCGCAGAGATTGCCGCCAGGGCATCCCCATATCTGGAAGCCGGAGCCGGCGGCTCCCCAGCTAGCAGGGATTCGAGCTCGTCGAAGAACAGGTACACCGAACCCGCATCCATGACGATCATGTTGAAGTAGATGAACATCCTGCACCCGCCCGCATCTGCGAGCAGCCTCGCGGCGACCATGGGACCGTCCTCGTTCGACGACCGCGCCGCGGTTCGCATGTCCCGACGGATCTCCCCCACCGCCGCGTCGACATCGTCGCCGGACCCGACTACCTCGACGGTGGCGAGGCACGCGCCGGTCGGGCTCAAGACCCCGGCATCGACGTCGAGCCGATGGAACAGCACGTCGTGACGCCCGAAGACCGCCCGCACGGCCTCCTCCACCTGCGTCAACGAATAGTCGTGCCGGGATTCCGCGTAGATGTACGTCGCTTGGCCGCCAAGCTCGATGTCCTCGTCCGCGCCGAGCAGGTAGGCGGTCTGGATCGGATTGAGCGGAACCGCGTCCGCTGGACCGGCCCCATTTTTGCCGGCACAGCCGTCATCCGACTCACCCGTCGCTGCAGCGGGATCGGCCCCGGCAGCGGCGCCTGCGGCAGATCCGGCATCAGCGCCACCCCGGGCGGCGTCGATGACGGCCGCCAAATCAGCGACCGTGACCCCGGGGTCCATCGCCGCATAATCGATGGTGACCCCGTACTCGTCCTCCAGCGCCAGCAGCATCTGGAGGAAAGTCAGGGAGTTCGGGATGTGGTCGCGGAGTTTCACGTCCGCCGAATCCAGGTGCACACCGATGGCGTCGGCGATGGACTCCGACAGCCGTTCGGGGGCGACTCGGGCCCCGGTGCGGGCTCCTCCCACGGCGGTAGTTTCATTGGTCATCGTCATCGCCTCAGAGCAGAGCCTCGAGCTTGCGGCGGAGCTTCTTTCCGTTCGACGCGACGGGCAGCTCGTCGACCCACAGAACCCGGGAGACGGGCACCCCGGCGACGCGCATCAGCTCGGTCGTCGCGGACCGGGCCACCGCCTGTTCATCGATCGGAGATTCATCCCCGTCCGATTGCCCGGCACCGGTCGCATCGTCGGCCTTACGATCGGTCGGGGTCCGCCTGGCCAAGAACACGGCGATCTCCTCTTCGCCCGTGGCTGGGTTGCTCCGGCCGAGAACGGCAACATCGCGGTCAAGCGCGTTCTCCAGCACGGCTTCCAAATCAGCCGAATAGTAATTCCGGCCGTTGACGAAGATGATGTCCTTCTTCCGGCCGAGGACGAACAACTCGCCGTCGCGGAGAATGCCCATGTCCCCCGTTGCGAACGCCCCATCATCGGTGAGTTCGTGCTCCACGATCCCCTCTGCTGTGATCGCGGCGCGGGTCATCGGAGCGCCGGCGATGTGGATTTCGCCGACGGTGCCGTCGCCGAGGATCCCGCCCCCGTCATCGCGGATGGTCAAGGAAATCCCAGGGACGGCCTTGCCCAAGGCGACGAACTCAGCTCCGGACTCGCTCTCGATGTCCTCGAAACGCTGCCCCGTGGCGATGCCCGTCCGGTCAAGTCGCACCGTGGACAGACCCGAGTAGATGTCCCGGGTTGTGACCAGCAGGCAAGCTTCGGACATTCCGTAGGCGGAGGTCAGGGCATCCTCCCGGAGGCCCATGGCGGACATCGCCGCGAGGAACCGCCGGGCCAATGGAGCGTCGATGGGTTCAGAACCGCTCATCAGCTTCTGGACGTTGGAGAAGTCGTAACCGTGGTCATCCCCGAGGGGCCGGCGCTCGAGATGGCGCAGGAAATGCTTGAACGCGAAGTTCGGGCACACTGTCACCGTCGGCCGGTGCCTGGTCACGGCCTCGAACCACCTCGGGGGATCGGCGACCACCTCGGAAACCGGCAGCAACACCTGGTCGTACCCACGAAAAAGGGCGTAGACGTGGAAGCCGATCAGCGAAAGGTTGTGGGTCAAAGGCAACCACGTGAGCATCTTGTTCTCGTACCGGTGCGCGTGGCGTGGGATCGTCGCGCGCAGACCGTTCAGCACGGACTCGTTGGTTACGATGACGCCCTTTGGCGATCCCGTGGAGCCGGACGAAAACTGGATGAGGGCTTCGCCGGCCGTCCCACCTCGCACCGGGAACGCGGGGACCGCCCCGGCCCCATCCCCGGAATCCACGTCCCCCGCCTGAGAGAAGTCCGATTCAACATCACCCGGCATCGCCGCACCCGGTTCCGCGGCAGCGTCATTGACAATGGACACGTCGAGCAGCCGGTCTTCGCCCACGACTTCGGCACCGTTTGCGCCGGTGAGCAGCGTGTGACTGCGTTCGTCGACCAGGATCGGGGCCCCGGGCATCATGTCCGAGAGCGTCCGCACCCTGTCGACGTCAACCGGGCCCGACACCGGCGGCGCAAGCGCCGGAACCGCGCCGGCGTAGACGCAGCCCCAGAACGCCCGGATGAGCCCGCGGTTCTCCGAAACCTGGAAGATCACGCGATCGCCAGGGCCGATGCCGGCTTCGGCCAACCGAGTCGCAGCCGCCACCGCCTCCGCATGGACCCGGCCATACGGGACGAAGACGTCCCGCCGATTCTCGACGAAGGTGATCCCCTTTTTCGTCTCATCGGCCTTGTCCCGAAGCACGTCGCTGATGGTCCGGATCGTGTTCATTGGTACCTCTTTCGGTTGTCGGCGCCATGCCGGTGCCGGGCGGACCGGGCCCGCATGGCGTGACCCGGAGGATGTGTCTGAAGGGTTGAAAGGGTGAAGCAACTGGGTGGGGCGCGTCTCCGCACAAGCTCAGAAACGCTTGCGGGCCCGGGACCCGCCGGTTCCGGGTGCCCGTCAAGTCACTGCGGACACCAGGGCGGCGACGAAAGCCGCGGCGGACGCTGCGGCCGCGAACCCGTCACGCACTCGCCAGGGGTGATTGGTGCGGAAGGTACGCCGCGGATAGCGGCCGAAGTTGCGCATCGCCAGGGTCAGGGACAGCTTTTCGGCGCAGCGCACGGCGCTGACGAACAAGGGGAAGGCGATGCGCGCGGGCGTCGTCGCGCGAATGAAACCGGAGCGGAAAGACTGCTCCGGTCGCATCGAGCGCAATCTAATCGCCCATGTCAGCTGCGGGATTTCGCTGCGCAGGAACGCCGCGATGCTCACCCCGGAAATCGCTATGGTGCACCATGTGTAGGGCACCCGGAGGCGTTGCACCATGGCGTCGAAAAGCTCCTCGACGCGCATGCACGCGGAGACCAGGACCGTCCCCGCGAACATGGCCGTCAGCAGCAGTCCGTGATGGATGCCGTGGAGGACGGCCTCCGCCGCATTCCCACCTCCGTAGAACTCGGAGCGCCACCCGAGCAGGCCGAAGAACACCCCGATTAACAGGACGAGAAGGACCTTCCCCGCCGTCGCCCGAACGTCGCGTTCCGCGATCGCAGCGAGTGAGAGGAACGCGACCACCGTCAGGGCGAGAACGGTGTCTCCACCGGAGAGCAGCCCGGCGACGAGGACGAGCATCACCGCCGCGACAATCGTGATGGCGTTCAACCCCGCGCGCCTTCGAGCGGCGGATTCACTGGTCCAGGGGCTTTCTTCCAAGGACGTCCGTGCGCCGGTCGCGGGCAGTGGGCGATCCCGCCGGGACGACTCCGGGGAAGCCGGCAGGTCGGCTGCGGGACCGGACCAGGCGACCTTCCCTTCGGCGACGATGCTCGCCCGATCCGCCCACGTTCGCGCGGCACGGCGGTCGTGGCACGTGAACACAACGGTTCCGCCGGCCCCGGCGTATTCCGCTAGCGCATCCAGTACGATGCGCGAGCTCGGCGAATCCAGGTGCGCCAACGGCTCGTCGAGAAGCAGCAAACGGCGATTGGCCGCCACCGCCAGGAAGATGCCCAACCGTCTTTTCTGTCCGCCCGACAGGATGAACGGCGAGACGGGGTCCAGTGCCCTGGGGCACAGGGCTTCCCGCAGTTTCCGCAGCTCATCGGCGCCGAGTGGTCCGTGCGGGTCCGTGCCGGCCAGCGCGGAGTCGATTTCCGCGGCGACGGTCGCGCGGGTGAACTGGTGCTCGGGGTTCTGGAACGCCCACGACGCGAAGGCGTCGGGGACGCGCCGGGCGGACGCGCCGTCGATCCGGAGGTCCACTCCCGCCTTCATCTGGCCCGACAGCACCGCCAGCAAGGTGGACTTACCGGCTCCGTTGGCGCCGACTAGGGCATGAATCTCGCCCCGTTTCAGTGTCAGATCGGCCCCGTTCAGGATCCTCTCCCCGCCTCGGACCACGTGGGTTCCGGTCAAGGCCAGCAGTGGAACGGCATCCGCCGCCGATTCCGAATCGGGACGGTCCGGTGCCCCCGTGCCCGGCGTACTGGCGTCCGAGGCTCCGGCGGTCGCGACCGACGTCGCAATGCCCTCCGGCGCTCCGTGCGCGGCGACGCTCCCGTCCGCATCGAGGATAGTCACCGTGTCGACCCACCCGTCGAACGGGCGGAGGTCGTGCTCGATGAGCAGGATGACGCGCCCCGGGGCTCGCAAATCACGGATGGCGGCGAACAGCGACCGGCGACCGTCCTCGTCGACGTGGGCCGCGGGCTCGTCGAAGATCATGACCTCCGGCGCCCTGGCCACCGCACCGGCGATGGCCATCCGCTGGCGTTGCCCACCCGACAAAGCCCACGGATCCTTCTCCGCGAGCTCTGACAGCCCGAGCTCCGACAGGGCCTCGGCTGATCGCTTGGCGACGATGCCGGCTTCCACGAGGGAAAACTCGAGGGCCATGGACACGTCATCGACGACTCGGAGCGTGAGCACCTGCGTCGCCGGGTCTTGCCCGACGAAGGTGACCCGGTCCCCGTCCACGGGGCGTTCGGTGCCGTCGGCATCGACGATGTGCACGAATCCGGCATGGTCGATGGGGATGTGCGAGGGGATCAGTCCAGCGATGAGGTGGGCCAGGCTCGTCTTTCCGCATCCCACGGGTCCCGTGATGGCGTTGATCGTGCCGAAATCGAAGGAGAGATCCACCATGTCGGGTACCCATCGCCCATCGGCGTGCCGCACGCCCGCGCCACTAACCCGTAACCGGGCCGGGGCCGTCCCGCGTGTCGCACCGGCGCACGCGGGTGCTCCGCCGGTCACCGGGTGACCCCGCGGCTGCGAAGCCCCTTTGCGACGGCAAAGCCCAGGACCAAAAACACCAGGCTCGATGCCAAGGCTACGGCGAAGCTGATCAGGGTCATGGGCGTGGTCGGCGAGTCGACGCCGACTGCGCGCGGGGCCATCGTTCCCATCAGCGCGGAGAACACCATCGCCGACGCCACGAACTGGGGACGCGTCCACCGCCGGTACAGGGTGACCATGAACGGAAGCTCGATGAGCAATCCTTCCATAATCAGCGCCCCGATTGCGGCGACGCCGAACGGGGTGGTCGCCGCGGACACGACGCCCATCGCAAGGCACGCGATAAGGCTCGCGCCAGGCTTGCGGACGACGATGAGGGGAACAACGCACTGCAGGAACCACAACCCGAGCGTCGCCGCGACGAGATAAACGTGGGCAATGCCGGCGAACACCTGCAGGTAGGTCAGGGGCACGATGATGAGAGACCCCGCGACGCCGATCGCGGCGGCGACGAGCATGTCGCGGGTGGATGGTCGGCCACCCGCTGCGACCGGTGCGACGTGCACCAACCGCCCGTCATCCGTCTGCGACGCCACCGCGTCCCCGGCTCCCCCTCCGGAGAGGGGTTCTCCGGTCGATCCACGTTTTCCGTTCATCGTCGCCGCCTCGCTTCCGTTGCCGGTTCCCGATTGGAAACACCACCTGAAACAACATTAGGTTAGGCATTGCTTATCGACTTACGCTAGGCTCCGTTTATCTACCTTACCCCCGTCCACCCCCGTTACCGTGATGGTGCTCCCTCACGGGGCGCGGTCACCGGGCCCGGCATGGCTTATCTGCGTGAACATTTCCATAATCCGGGGTGTTGCCACCGGGCACCGGGGACAACCACTGACAGCTAATAGGGACACGGACCAAACAGAGGTCTCGTCGTAACGTGGGTGCCTGCAACGGATGTCCAAGACACCGGTGACCAGACGCAACAGAAGGACACCGCCATGGAACCGTCCACAACACCCGAAATCATCATCGGCCTCGACGTCGGCAAATCCGGCCACCATGCCTGCGCGCTGACCAACACCGGCGAGAGAATTTACGACAAACCACTGCCCCAAGATGAAGCTGCACGGCACGAAATCTTCGCGTCCATGCAGGCCCACAGCAGCGTTCTCATGGTCGTCGATCAACACAACACGATCGGCGCCCTGCCCATCGCCGTGGCCCGCGACTGCGGTTGCACGGTCGGAGACCTCCCCGACCTAGCCATGCGAAAAGCAGCCGATCTCTACCCTCGACGATCAAAAACCGACCGCCGAGATGCATTCATCATCGCCGACACCGCCCGCACCATGCCGCACACACTGCGGGCAGTCGACCGCGACGACGAGACACTAGCAGCGCTGAAGATGCTCGCCGGATTCCATGACAACATCGCCAAAGACGCCACCCGAACGAAAAACCGCCTTCGCAGCGTGCTCACACAGATTCACCCCGAACTCGAGCGCGTCTTTGCAGGCGAGATTCTCTCGCGCACGCTGGTGCTGGACTCGCTCATCCACTACGAAGGTCGACAAAACTGGCCGCCGCAGGTCGAGGCCGGGTCCTGAAGTGGATGCGCAACCGCGCCAAGAAGGACCTTGCTGCCCTGGTTGACGCAACTTTCGCCGCCCTTGCCGAGCAAACTGTCACGGTACCCGGCACTGCGGCAGCAGAATTGGTCATTCCCCAGCTGGCGGCGAACATCAAAGCGCTTCAAGCACAGCGCGACACGATCGCCGGACAAGTCGAGGAGATGCTCGAATCGTTCCCTCTTGCCCAGGTCTTGATGTCGGTGCCCGGCGTAGGCATCAAGACCGCCTCTAACATCTTGTTGTCCGTCGGCGATTGCCAGCCGGCATCACGCCGACCACCCGGCAGTCGGGTACGTCGGTCCGCGGCGAGTTTCCCACCAGGGCCGGCAATAAACAGTTGAAAAACGCGATGTTTCGATCGGCGTGGATCGCGTCGCACTGCCATCTCGCATCGCGCGACTACTACCTGCGTAAACGGGCTGAAGGGCAGAAGCACAATGCCGCGGTGATATGGCTTGCCCGGAGCCGCTGCAACGTCTTCTATGCCCTGTTGACTCGGCGTGAGTTCTTCCGAGAAATCCCTGCTAGAACCATCGCCACGGCTGCGTAGGCCGCTGCGCTGATTATCGCCGGCCCGCACGATGCGGCCCGGCGATCAGTCATGGCTACACCCCATACGATGTACGTGAAAGTCCCGCCTGACTATTGACAATCCACATAGGGACCCCCACACGGATCGGGACCGAGTGGCGGCCGGACCCCCGGCCCATGCATCCGCGCCGAAGCCGCGCAGAACCAGATTCACGGGCGGTAGCAGTAGCGGGAAGAGGGCTAATTTCACGTTCCCGGGAGCTTCAGGCTTACAGCTCGTCGATGTGCTTGCGCTTCGGGTAGACGCGCGGGCGGGCACCGGCAATCTCCTCGGCGATACGGATGACCTGGTTGGAGTAACCGAACTCGTTGTCGTACCAGACGTAGAGCACCAGGTGCTTGCCGTTGGCGATGGTGGCCAGACCATCGACGATGCCGGCGTGAGTGGAGCCGACGAAGTCGGTGGAGACCACTTCTGGGGAGTGAATGTAGTCAATCTGCTGACGCAGGACGGACTTCAGAGAAACTTCACGCAGGTAGTTGTTAACCTCGTCGCGGTCGACCTCAGTGTCCAGAGTCAGGTTCAGCACCGCCATGGAAACGTCCGGGGTGGGAACGCGGATGGCGTTACCGGTCAGCTTGCCCTCGAACTCCGGCAGAGCCTTGGCGACGGCCTTTGCGGCACCGGTCTCGGTGAGAACCATGTTCAGGGTGGCTGCGCGGCCACGGCGAGAACCCTTGTGGAAGTTGTCGATCAAGTTCTGGTCGTTGGTGAAGGAGTGAACAGTTTCGACGTGACCGAACTCGACGCCCCACTTGTCATTGACGACCTTCAGCACCGGGGTGATGCCGTTGGTAGTACAAGAGGCTGCCGACAAAATGTTGTCAGAGTCCTCGATGATGTTGTGGTTGATTCCGTAGACGATGTTCTTCACATCGCCCTTGCCCGGCGCGGTAAGCAGAACCTTGGCCACACCCTTGGACTGAAGGTGCTGCGACAGTCCCTCGCGGTCACGCCAACGACCGGTGTTGTCAATGACAATCGCATCGTTAATGTCGTAGGCGGTGTAGTCAACAGTTGCCGGGTCATTGGAGTAAATGACCTGAATCGGGGTGCCATTTGCCCAAATAATGTTGTTTTCGCGGTCAACCGAGATGGTGCCGTCGAATGCACCGTGGACGGAGTCACGGCGCAGCAGCGAAGCACGCTTGACAATGTCGTCCTCACCATTCTGGCGAACCACAATTGCGCGCAGGCGCGGGCCGTTGAACAGTGCCTCACGAGCCAGCAGAATGCGAGCCAGCAGGCGGCCGATGCGGCCGAAACCGTAGAGGACAATGTCGGTCTTCGGAGTCTGTGTTCCGGCACCGATGACGTCGGCAAGCTCACGCTCGAGGAACGCGCGCAGGTCGCCGCCTTCCTCTTCGAAGCTGGTAGCCAGGGCACCCAGGTCGATGGAGGCGGTGCCGAGATCCATCTTCACCAGTTCCTGCAGAATCGGCAGGGTCTGGCTCAGGGGCAGCTCCTGCGAGGTGATGCGACGGGCGTAGCGGTGCGACTTAATGATGCCGGTCTCGGTAACGTTTTCCAGTCGGCGGCCGAAGATTGAAGTCACGACATCATTGTTGCGACGCAGTTGCCCCAGGAGGGGAATCATCTGCTCTGCAAGGCTGATGCGCTCATTCCAGTCATTGCGCTTGATGGGGGCCGAATCCGACATAAATCCTCCTGGCTAAAATGAATATGAGTTCCCCCTCAAAATACCCCGCACACACTATTCACCGGCTATCGCCCTCAACTGGGTACCCCGTATTGTGGCCCAGCTTTCACCCAATCGGGGGAGGCCCCGGGAGGCGGCCCAAGGAAGAAAAGTGACCCTACTTACCCGTTAGAATAAAAGCCATGACGGAACCCCTGGATATCCAGCAGCAATCTCCCAGCCAGCCGCCATACCGCCTTGTAGTCACGGATATGGACGGGACTTTATTAAATGAAGACAAGGAAATCCCGGATTCCTTCTGGCCGGTAGTGACCGAACTGCTCGACCGCGGTGTCCACTTCGCTCCCGCGTCGGGCCGCCAGTACGCCACTCTGGCCGACCAGTTCGCCCCCATTGCACACCGAATCCCAATCATTGCGGAAAATGGCAACTATGTCGCGGATGCGGGCGAGGTGGTCTCGGTTACCAGTATCGACCACGACATCGTCACCCAGTTGGTACACGCAATCCGCCAGTTCAACGACAACCGCGTGGCAGCGGGTCGCACTCCTCTATCGGTTATTATCTGCGGCGCTGCCAGCGCATACGTGGAGTTTTTCCCGCCGCATTTCAATATTCCGGAGGAAGTGCAGCAGCTGCAGTTCAACGAAGCCGCCAAGTACTACTTGAAGCTGCAGAAGGTCGATGACGTCATCGCCGCTGCCGCCGAGGACGGCATCGTCAAAATTGCCGCCTTTGATCCTTACTCCGTCGAAGAGGAATCGGCCGATTATCTGCGTTCCCAGAGCTCGCACCTACGCGCGGTAGTCTCCGGTGCACATTGGGTCGACCTCATCGACGCCAACACTAACAAGGGCACGGCACTCGCCGCCCTGCAGGAGGCCCTCGGCGTCTCTCCTGCCGAAACTGTCTGCTTCGTTGATTACCTGAATGATCTCGAGCTCATCGACTACGCAGGCCGTTCGTTTGCCATGTCCAACGGTCACCCGGAAATCAAACGCCGCGCCACCGACATCGCACCGTCGAACGCGGAGGAAGGCGTCATCACGACGCTGCGTGAACTGTTCAACCTCTAACTGCAATTGACCCCTTACCCCACTGGAGCGGTAAGTTAGAAAGGTTGAACCCGATTCCCTTATTCCGATTTTCTTTTTAAGGAAAGCGTAGTTTCCCTGTGACCACTCTCGCCGAAGAAGCCGCACGCCGCCGCACATTTGCCGTCATCGCACACCCGGATGCCGGTAAGTCCACGCTCACCGAGGCGCTGGCGCTGCACGCTCATGTCATTAACGAGGCCGGTGCTGTCCACGGCAAGGCCGGCCGCAAGTCGACTGTGTCCGACTGGATGGACATGGAGAAGGATCGCGGCATCTCGATTGCCTCTTCCGCGCTGCAGTTCGAGTACCAGCCAGAGGGGCACGACGGCGAGCCGTACATGATCAATCTCGTCGATACGCCTGGTCACGCCGACTTCTCCGAGGACACCTACCGTGTGCTCACCGCTGTCGACGCCGCTGTCATGCTTGTCGACGGCGCCAAGGGTCTCGAGCCTCAGACGTTGAAGCTGTTCCGGGTTTGTAAGTCCAACGGAATTCCGATTGTCACCGTCATCAACAAGTGGGACCGCCCGGGTAAGGCTCCCCTGGAGTTGATGGATGAGATTGTCGCGGAGATTGGTCTGCAGCCGACTCCGCTGTACTGGCCAGTCGGTGAGGCCGGCGACTTCCGCGGTCTGCTGGAGCGCGGTGAGGACGGTGAAGCCAAGCAGTTCATTGGCTTCGAGCGCACTGCAGGTGGCGCCACTATTGCCGCTGAGCGTCACCTCACCCCAGATGAGGCCGCCGCAGAGCAGGGCGACGCCTGGGAGACAGCGGCCGAGGAGTCCGAACTGCTCTCCGCCGATAGCGCTGACCACGACCAGGAGATGTACCTCGCTGGCGACACCTCTCCGGTGATTTTCGCCTCTGCCATGCTGAACTGGGGTGTCCACCAGATCCTGGACACTCTCTGCGAGCTGGCTCCGGCACCTGGTGCCCGCGAGTCCGACCCAGCTGCCGTTGCTGCTGCAGCGGCTGGCGGCCAGGGGGCTATCGTCGAAAAGCGCGAACCGACGGATGATTTTTCGGGCGTCGTGTTCAAGGTGCAGGCGGGTATGGATACGCACCACCGCGACAAGCTGGCGTTCATGCGCGTTGTCTCTGGCGAGTTTGACCGCGGCATGCAGGTCACGCATGCGCAGTCGGGACGTAGTTTCTCCACAAAGTATGCTTTGACCGTTTTCGGCCGGACACGTTCAACTGTGGAGACGGCCTACCCGGGCGACATTGTCGGCCTGGTCAATGCGGGTTCACTGGCGCCGGGCGACACGATTTACGAGGGTCGCAAGGTTCAATTCAAGCCGATGCCGCAGTTCGCGCCAGAGCACTTCCGCACCCTGCGCGCCAAGAGCTTGGGCAAGTACAAGCAGTTCCGCAAGGCTGTCGATCAGCTCGATGCCGAGGGCGTGGTGCAAATTCTGCGCAACGATGCCCGCGGCGATGCCGCCCCGGTGATGGCCGCGGTCGGTCCGATGCAGTTCGAGGTCATGATGGCACGCATGGAAAACGAGTACAACGTCGAGGCCATCGCCGAGCCCATCCCCTACTCCGTCGCCCGCCGCACGGACGAAGAGACCGCGCCTGAGCTGGCGAAGCAGCGCGGCGTGGAGATTTTCACCCGTTCCGACGGCGCCCTCATCGCCCTCTTCGGCGACAAGTGGAAGCTGTCCTTCATTGAGAAGGAGCACCCGGAGTTCACGCTAGAGACTCTGGTCGCGGACTAGAGTTTTAAGGAGATTTCACCAACATTGAGCCAACCGGTTGAGCTTCCTCCGCAGCCAAGTGCATGGCAGCTTTTTACTGCCTTCCACTCCCGTGCGCAGAGATGGCCAGGTGCCCTCCGCGCAGCACTCGCGCTATTCCTGCCGGGTGCCGTGGCACTTCTCACCGGACATGGCTCGGAGATGCTCCTTATCGCCGCTGGTGGTTGTGTGGTCATCTATGGCGAAGGTCACCCCTACCGCAGTCGTCTGCGCGTGATGTCCATCGCCGGGCTATGCCTGATCGCCGGAGTTATGTCCGGCAGTTTTGTCGGCTCAGTGGTCCACAGTGAGATCGCTTCCGGCGGCAGCAATCTATGGCTGCTGCTCATTGCGCTTTTTACGACGATACTGGCCACCATCGGCGCTTTCATCCAAAACGCACTGCGCCTGCCACCGCCAGGTTCATTCTTCATTGTGATGGTCTCCGGCGGCACAACAATGGTCGCCCGCCTTGGCTTCAACCCGGTTGAAACCGCCATGTGGGCTACCGTTGGTGTGCTTTCCGCGATAGTCATCGGAATGGCACCGCGGTTGTGGAATCCGCATGGTCCCGAGATGGCAGCTGTCCAATCCCTTGAATCAGCCATCGAGGCGATGGAAAAATCCGACTCGACGTCGTTCGCCGTTCATCACCAGGCACAAACTGCACTCACCGACGCATGGGAATCGCTTGCCGACGCAGGCATCATCCGTGGCAGCAAGATCGTCAAGCCCTCCCATACGGAACTGGTCAACCGTGTCATTGCCGCTCATCAGCGGCTGATTGCTATCCGCGGACGCTTGGGCGTGCACGGCAGCGCTGTGGACATCGTGGACACGCCTAACCTCTTCGACGAGACACAGACAACCATTCCACTCGCGCGACCAAGCGTGAGTTACCGAATCTTTCGCTCTTTCGATCGCTATTCCCATGCGTCAATGACTGCGACAAAGGTGGCTATTACTGGCGGCTTAGCCGGCCTCATCAGCGTGCTAGTCGGTCTTGACCGGCCTGACTGGGCGGTGGTCAGCGCATTGATGATTCTGCAGTGGGGTCCCGACCGCACCGCTGGTTCGATCCGAGGGATTCACCGCATGGTGGGCTCGATTATCGGCATTTTCCTCTATACGCTGCTGTTTTCCTTCGGCCTGGACAGTTGGACGCTGCTTATCGCGCTTGCAGCCTGCCAATTCGGCGCGGAGGTTCTCGTGGTGAAGAACTATGCGCTGACGACAATCGTCACCACTCCGCTGGCGCTGCTGCTGGGCGGAAACGTCGCTGGCGAGCTCGCACCGATTGTGACCGATCGTGTCTTGGAAGTCGGTATCGCCTGCGCGCTGGCTCTCGCTGCCCTGCATTTCTGGCCAACCGAGAGCATTGAGAAGCACTACCTGCGTCACATTCCGCGCTGCTATCGACAGATGGGCGCACTTCTCGGCGCGCTACTAACCGGCACTCCGAATCAGGCACTCGATATTCGTCGCGATCTTCAGTATGAGCTGCTCAGCGAGCGCCAGGCCATCTCTTCTCTGGCCACGAACAATCCTGAAACTGCCGCTCCACACTGGGATGGGCATAGTCGCATTCGCACGGCCGGCTACTTGCTGTTGGACTACTGCCGTACGCACCCAGATATTAGGCCTTCTCACGAGGAGATTTCCAAGCTCACCGAAGTGGTTCAGGCAGCTAAGTCCGAGGAATACTAGTCCTCCGGTAGCGGCGGCTCCTTGCGCAGATCGCGAGCAGTCGCCCACCGTACCTCGCGCGGTTCCTCCTCCGAGCCCCGCGAACGGAACTTGGCCGCGATGTCCTTCAACGAAGACGACAGCGGGGGCAGCTTCTCCAGCGCGTCACGGCCGGCATCCCAGGCATCGGCGGCAATATTTTCCGCTTTCCGACGGAATTTGCGGACCTTCTCCTCGCGCTGACGCTTAGTCTCTGCCGCGTCATTTTGCCGCTCGCGCTCACGCTCAAAGGCGGCAACATCGCGGGCCTCCGCGTCGGAAAGCCTCTTCGAGGCGTGTGCCGCGGCGTCCCACGACTCCTCCAGCGATTCCGCGAGGTGCAACATGGCATCGATGCGCTTTTCAACCTCACGCAACTTCTCGCGGTAGCCCCGTTGAATGTCGTAGCGGCGCATGAGGCGGCGGGCACGAGTGGCCTCATTGCGCCAGGTGATGATTGCGCCCTCAGAAATCGACTCATCGACGACGAAACGCATCGTCCACGGGTCGACATCAGCGCTGGCCAGATTGTTGCGTACCCGCTCCTCGCGGTCGAGGACGTCCTGCACGAGACTGCGGGCACGCTCTTCGGCTTGATGGGCGCGGTTGGTACGGGAGTTATCTGGTCGGAAGCTCACCTGGACTATCCTACCGCTCGGCTGCCGCCAAAGCCGGTACTTGGTCGGTCTCGGAGCTCTTCTGCTGGTCATTGTCGCTCTGGTGCTCGAGGCGAACCCAGGAGACAAAGCCCCAAATAACGAAGCAACCGTAGAAGAGGTACAGCGCCGCCGACGGGTAGTAGCCGCCCCTGAGCAGCAACGGCACTCCCACGGCGTCAACGGCAATCCAAATCAGCCAGAATTCGTTCCAACCGCGGGCCATACCCCAGGTCGCCAACATCGAACCGACGAAAATCCAGGCATCGGCCCATGGCCCCCACGACCCCAGCAACTCAAACACGTTAGCGCAGATGACTGTCGCGAAAATGGCGACTGCAAGCATCCCAATGCGTTCCGACGCCGTCGCCCACCGCGGCTCAATTGCGACCTCGTCACCGCTCTGATTGCGGCTCTTGACCCAGCTGAACCACCCGTAGAGGCTGACGACGATAAACATGACCTGACGCCCCGCCTGGCCATAGAGATCAAGATTTTGCGGCGTGTGGAAAACTCCGCCGAGGAAGACGGTAAACAGCAAGGCATTTCCGATAATGCCGACCGGCCAAGCCCATACCTTGCGCTTCATGCCTAGGAAGGCACATGCGAGGCCAAAGAGGTTACCGACAATTTCACGAATCAAGATTGGTGCTCCCGCCACACTGAATTGTGCAGTGAGGAAACCCACCAAAAAATCCGACACGTATTCCACGAATTATTCAACTCCTTCTCTTTCATCCGGACTATGACCGTCGGTTTCGGATTCCAACCGAAATCTGCTTGTCCCCTACCTGATGACCCTTCTGGCCACAGGCAGGGCGCTCGTGGACTTGTCTGCGTCAGCCGCAGCATCACCACCGGTGAGGAATTTCACCTCGCCCTGAGAATGCGATTTCAACGTTAGCACTGTCGCCTTGCGCGCATGTGCATTTTATTCAATGAGGTTTCAATATGAAGTTCCAATACAGCTCCGAACTAAATTACGTATCTATAATGCGCAGTATGAGCCAAAAACCCCGCCAGCCACGTCCTTCCCGCCCCGCCCGCCGCTCCCACCACAAGCGCTCCGCTGGCTGGGTTCCGGACCAGCACGGCGCCTGGTTCATGGTTACCATTCCCCCGCTGACCGCTCTCGCCCTCAACCCCACATGGGCAGGCCTTGCCGTCACCGCAACCTGGATGCTCGGATACTTCGCATTCTTCGCCGTCAGCGTCTGGCTCCGCTCTCGTCACCAACGCCGCCACCTCGCACCCGCCGCCACATACGCCGTGCTCACCGCCGTCACCGGCTGCATCGCACTGCTTGCCGACGCTACCCTCCTCACCTGGGTCGCCCTCATCGCCCCTCTTGCCGCTATCGCTATTTGGGAAACCTACCGCCGCCGACCGCGCTCACTTCTCTCTGGAGTCTCCACCGTTCTGGCCGCTAGCCTCATGGTGCCCATCATCGCCGGCCCAACCCCGAAAGCCTGGGCAATTGCGGCTATCTACGCTGGATATTTCGTCGGCACCGTGCCCTATGTAAAAACTATGATTCGCAAGCGCGGCAACCGCCAGTGGCTCATCGGCTCAGTCACGTACCACGTTCTCATTACCGCCGCGGCCATCATCGGGTGGTTTCTCCTCCACGACCGGGACCTCATCAGCTTCGGTGTGCCCATCGTCGCGTTTGGGCTTCTCATCAGGTCTTTTGCCATGCCAATCTCTGGCGCTCACCGCGCTCGGCCGTGGACTCCGAAACAGGTCGGAATCCTCGATGCCATCTTTGGAGTCGCCGTCGTTCTGGCCGCGTGGTAAAAACAACGGCGGGGACATACTTTGGGGATTTTTGGGGGAGGGGATGAAGTCTATGACTTCCACCAAACACGCAGTCAATCACGCAGTTTCCGTCTCAGACTTGGCCGCTAGCCTGAACTCACGGCCGGCACCACAGTCGGGCTGGCGCAGCTGGGTTCATAAGGCCACATGGGGCGCAATTTCGCCGCGGGAATCGTCGTCGGCACGCAGGCAACGCGAGCTGATAGAGCGGGTGCGACAGCCTATCTACGGTGACTACAACATCGCTGTTATCAGCGTGAAGGGCGGCGTTGGCAAGACGTCGACAACCATGTGCCTGGGCGCCACACTTGCGAGCCTTCGCAGTGACCGGATCGTCGCAATCGACGCGAATCCGGACTTTGGCACCCTCGGCGCACGCGTCACCGCAGCCAATCCCGCATCCATTCGCGATCTGCTCCGAGCCCCGGATACGGACAAATACGCGCAGGTCCGCGCATATACATCACACACGCCATCACGGCTGGAGGTTGTCGGCAGCGACCAAAATCCGACATCGACTATCGCGCTTTCCGACGGCGAATACTGCGCAGCCCTCGACATCCTTCGGCGGCATTACAACGTGAGCCTGACAGACTGCGGTACCGGCCTGACGCAGCCCATCTCCGCTTCGATTCTGTCTGCGGCCAATTGTCTGGTGCTGGTCACCACGCCCGCACTGGACGGCGTGAAAAGCGCCTGGACGACATTGGATTGGCTTTCAGCGCACGGCTTCGAACGGTTGGTCTCTACCACTGTCGTGGTGGTCAATGAGCTAAATAAACAGGGGCTGTCCACAGAGACCGTGCACGAGCTATTTGCCCAGCGCTGCCGCGCAGTGCAGGTAATCCCCTATGATCCGCATATCGCGAATGGTGCCAATATCGAGCTGGACAATCTCCAGCCGGCCACCACCCAGAGTTATCTCGAGTTGGCGGCCATGATTGCCGATGATTTCGCGCCGACGACTGGCCGCCACAGCTTTGTCTAACGCAGGGCTCGCTAACGCAGGTGCTGTCGAATCTCCTCGACGTCGACTTCCTGCGCGGTAGCGGGTTTAAAGGCGGCGTCGCGGTCCTTATCCACCAACACTGCCCGCACGCCCTCGGCAAAATTGGGGTGCTGACGCATGTAAGCGCCAAGCTTCATCTCCCGGTCAAGAGCCTCCTGCAGCGTGACCTCGTGGGCGGAGTTAGCCGCATAGAGTTCCACGGCTGCCACGAGACTCTCCGGGTTGGCAGGTGCCAGCAGATCATGGAAGGTCTCCACTGTTGACGATGCACAGGAGCCCGCCTCAGTGGCTTCGTTGAGGGCTCGCTCAATCTCCGCCCAGGTATCAGCCCCAAAGCAAGCCTCAATGCAGTCGCTCCACTCAGCCAACTGCGGATCCCCGAGCAGCTCACGAGCCTCAGCTGAGTCCACATCGAGCGCGTACTCCGCGAGCGCCGAATCAATCCCATCCCGGTCCAGGGCCGCAACAAACTCGTCCAGCTGTGCGGATGGCACCGTATGTGTCGCCCATCCAGCCCACAGCATGTCCGCAGCAGTTAGGCGGTAACCGGTCAGCCCCGTAAACCGCGCGATTGCCGACGAGGGCCCTCCCAACCGCGTGTTCACATGCTGCGAAAAGTGAGTAATGCCAACGTCGGGAATAAAGCCGATTGCCATTTCGGGCATGGAAGCGCTGGCACGCTCAGTCACGACTCGGTGGGAGCCGTGCATGGAAACACCCAGGCCACCGCCCATAGCGATGCCATCAATAATTGCGATATATGGCTTGGACTGCGCGAACTCCGCAATCAACGCGTTCATCTCGTACTCATCCCGGAAAAACTTCTCCCCCTGCTCCGGAACGCCATCGAGCACAGCCTGCCGAACTGCGCGCACATCACCACCGGCACAAAACGCCTTGGGGTGACCGGATGAAACAACAATGTGGTCCACCGAGTCGTCGTCACGCCATGCGCGGAGCCCCTCGACGACTTCGGTGACCATATCCAAATCGAGCGAGTTTAGTGCCTTCGGCCTATTCAGCCGAAGGTGACCAGATCGCCCGTGGACTTCTCGCAGCACCTTTGGCTCATCGACCTCGGTGCGTGCAGTGCCAGAACCGTTATCAGTAGCAGTCATGCCACCCAGTGTGACACAGATAACTAACTAGGGAAAGGTTCTGACGGGAAAGGTCCTGCTGCGAAGGTTCTGCCGACCAGAACCTCACTGAGACTAAGAAGCTACTTCTTCTTGCTCTTCTTGTCCTTCTTGTGCTTCTTGCCCTTCTTCCCGGACTTGCCTTCACCCTTCAGACGGTCAGCCTCAAGCTTGGTGGCAACATCCGGTACATAGCGGAACTCGGTGCGTGGCGGGCGCTCATAGGTGCCTTCCGACTCCGGGCGCTCCGGAATCTCCGGCACTTCGCGCTGAATGTGCTCGTACGGAATCGTCGTCAGCAGGTGGTTGATGACATTGATACGCGAACGCTTCTTATCCTCAGACTCAACCGTGTACCACGGTGCGGACGGGATATCGGTGTGGATGAACATCTCATCCTTTGCACGGGAGTAATCCTCCCAGCGGGTGATGGACTCCAGATCCATCGGCGAGAGCTTCCAGCGGCGCAGTGGATCCTCACGACGGGACTTGAAGCGGGCAACCTGCTCCTCGTCCGAAACAGAGAACCAGTACTTGCGCAGGATAATGCCATCTTCCACCAGCAGACGCTCAAAGATTGGAGCCTGATGCAGGAAGCGACGGTACTCCTGCGAGGTGCAGAAGCCCATGACGCGCTCTACGCCGGCACGGTTGTACCAGGAACGGTCAAAGATCACGATTTCACCGGCAGTCGGCAGCTTTTCGACGTAGCGCTGGAAGTACCATTGACCCTGCTCGCGGCTCGTCGGAGCCGGCAGAGCCTCAATGCGACAGGTACGGGGATTCAGGTACTGCGTGATGCGCTTAATGGCCGACCCCTTGCCGGCAGCGTCACGACCCTCCATCACGATGACAATTCGGGCACCGGTTTCTACCACCCACTGCTGCATTTCGACGAGCTCCGCCTGGAGCTTTTTGAGCTCGGCCTCATAAGCCTTCTTGTCGAGCTTCGGTGGGCGCTGGACATCGTCATTATTCATAGTCCACAGTTTACCCGGCGCCTGGCCATGACCCTATTCGGCGGGTTTAACCGAGGGCCACTCAAAGAGTGGTGGATGCGGAGTTTAGTCACGCGAGTAAAGACGCAGCGTGACCTGCGCAACAAGGCCGGCGAAGACCATCCCGATAACGACCACAATCGGCGCTACCACGCCAATATCACCGTTGGTCAGCGGCGCCAGGAGCTGTGCCTTGTACAGGTTACTCAGCGCCGGATCGATGACCGTCGCCTTGCCCAAGAACAGCGCACCAATGGCTAGCACACCACCAATCAGCGACGCAATCACAGCCTCGAGGACGAACGGCGCCTGCGTGAACCAACGGCTGGCACCGACCATCCGCATGATCTCAACTTCCTTACGACGCGAGAACGCCGCAATCTGCACCATGTTCGCAATCAGGAACACAGCGGCAACGGCCTGCACCGCCGCCAGTAGGAATGTGGCATTTCGCACCGAATCCAAGTTCTGCGCAGCAGTACCGACTTCTTCATGCTGGTCAGTGACGTGATCAACCTGCGGTAATTCACGAATTGAATCCAGCGGACTGACATCGGTCGGGTCAGACAGACGCACCATAACGAGTGCCGGCAGCGACTCCGGCGTCGCATTTTCCACGAGCACGGGGTCACTGTCCTTGAACATCTCCACGAAGTGGTCAAAGTTTTGCTGACGATTTCGGAAAGTAACCGATTCAATGCCGTCAGCCTCTTCAAGCTTGGCGACGACCTCAGCACACTCCGGCGAGGAGCAAGTTTGGTCTTCAGCGGAGATTTGTTCATTCAGCTCGACCTGAACTTCTACTCGATCGAGATAGAGATCCTTCGTGCGGCTGGTCTGCTCAGTAACCAGGATGCCCGTCGCAAGCAGTGCCAATGACACCGCAGTCGTAATAATCATGGCAATTGTCATGGTCACGTTTCGGCCCAAGGAGGAGAAAGCCTCACCGAGGACAAAGCGAGTCTTCATAGGTCAGTAATACCTTTCGAATGAGTTCTTCTACCGATGGACTGTCTGCTAATTGTTCAGGCCGTAAACACCCGTGGCGTCGTCACGCACGAGACGCCCCAGCTCCAGCTCCAACACGCGGCGACGCATGGAGTCGACAGCATCGTTGTCGTGAGTCGACACGATAACGGTCGTGCCCATGCGATTGATGCGGTCAAGCAAGAGCATGATGTCACCGGAGGTGCTTGGGTCGAGGTTGCCGGTGGGCTCGTCGGCAAGCAAGATGAGCGGGCGGTTGACGAAGGCGCGAGCGATGGCAACCCGCTGCTGCTCACCACCGGACAACTCGTGCGGGTAGCGGTTTTCCTTACCCGAGAGCCCGACCATTTCGAGCGTTTCCGGAACTGCCTTGTCGATTTTCGCCTTCGACTTACCAATCACCTGCAGCGCGAACGCGACATTTTCGTACACAGTCTTCTTTGGCAGAAGGCGGAAGTCCTGGAAGACATACCCCACCTTTTGACGCAATTTCGGGATGTTGCGGCGAGAAATCTTGGTCAGATCCTGGTCTGCAACCGTGAGTTTTCCTGAATCCACTTTCTCTTCACGCACCATAAGGCGCAGGAAGGTCGACTTACCAGAGCCCGACGGTCCAATGAGAAAGACAAACTCACCTTTATCTATGTGGACTGAAACGTCGTCGAGAGCTGGTCGGCTAGAAGTCGAATAGGACTTGGTAACCCCGTCGAAAGTGATCATAAATAGACACTCTAATCACTTAAGCCACTCAAGTCACTCTGGAATGTGCGAAACTAGGCGCCGGGATGGCGGGATTATGGGGACGGGCAGCGGCGAACGCTAACCCCCCAGAGCGTGCGACCACACGAAAGCTCACGCCGTAGCGATATTCGAAACTATTTTCCCTAAAAAATCTTTAAATACCCCTTTACTTCGCTTACATGTTCGATTAAAATGAGTCATGAAAGATTAAACACGAGGATTGAAAACACCAAATAACGTCGCCGAGCTGCTTAAAGCTCGGGAAATTGACACTCAGAGTTAGTCGAAAATACTTTCCCTATCTCTTCCTTATTTCAACATTTCAACGTCCAGGCCTTATCTTTCAGGGGGATTCAACAATGGCCAGCGGGGAACATATACCACGGAAACGCACTTACGCTGCGGCGATGGAAGCAACAGCGCCACGTTTTCACCATGAGATTTCTCAAACAGCACCAGCACGTCTTGGAATTGACCGAAATCGAGCTGACTTGAAGCTTGCCCTTGCTTGTGTTCCCTCTTCTTCAACAAAAGATGTCGAAGATTACATCGCCAAAATCGCTCCAGCTCTTGGCATGTCACGTGGGAGAACTCTCCAATACATCGATGTTGGGATGCAGCTAGAGCGACTCCCGCGGTTGAAAGAGCTACTGCTCAAACGCGCACAGCTACCGCTTCCCCACATGCGGGTCATCGCCACGGCCATCCTTCCCTTGGATGACGCCTCTGCTGTGAAATATTTCGAAGACCATCTCCTCGAGCTGATCACACCGAGAGTCAATGGTGAAGTTCTTCGCGGAGTTCGGAGCCTTCAACAGAATATTCAGCGACTTATTAATGAAGTCAGCCCGCTATTGCGCCCTAAGAATGAGTACGACCCGCCGATTACTTCGTTTCAAAAAGGCATCGAGCAAAAAGCTGGCGAATCTATAAAGTTCGAGTTAAAGGACAACCTCACTGAAGTCACCATGGAACTGATGCCTGAGCGGGCAATTGAGTTTCAGAAAGTCTTGGAAGAAATCACCGCTGATCAAGACTGCAACTTCGTCGAGGCTTTTTCACACCTTCTGCACGGGACTGCTCAGGTCACCGCCACGTTGAATCTGTACTGCCCACTTACTCAAGACAAGCCCCAAGAAGCCTGGATCGGAGGCCTGGGGTGGATCAACAAAATCGCCACTGAATCCTGGCTCGATCGGGTCACTAGCATCCGGCTACTAGCGGACGAGAAAACGGAAAAGTACTCGCCAACAGAGCGACAGCGTACTTACGTCCAAGGCAGAGACGGCACCTGTCGCTTTCCCGGATGCGATGTCGATGCAACGAAGTGCGACATCGACCACATTCAGCCGTATAACCACGAGAATCCCGAAGGAGGTGGCCAAACCGAAACGCCCAACCTCCATTGCCTATGCCGCCGCCATCACAATCTAAAAACGGCCGGTCTTTGGCATGTCGTGCGCGATATCGATGGTGTGGAGTACTGGACCTCCGCCACTGATCACAGCTCCGAAAAAGCTGCGCTCATCAGCACAGAATCAGGGCCGCTCTCCGGCCACGGTCGCTACTCCTTCGACCTGCGCAAGACAAAGAAAGCGCAGACGCTCAAAGAGTACAACGAGCAGAGGTTGGAAAACCTCCGCGAATCACAGGAGCTGACAAACCAGGCACGCGAAGAACTGGGAATGAACAAAAACGAGAGAAACGCAGAAGCCGACGAGCCCAGCAAACCGGAAACACCGGAAACCCCGGAAGCGCCCGAAGACGAACCGCCCTTCTAGCGCTACTCCCCTTCGGACTGCTGAGCCATGCGCCAGCGAATACCGGCCTCAATGAAACCGTCAAGGTCACCGTCGAGGACCGACTGTGGGTTGTTGACTTCGTATTCGGTACGTAGATCCTTCACCATCTGGTACGGGTGCAGCACATAGGAGCGCATCTGGTTACCCCACGAGGCATTGCCGCCTGCGCCGAGAGCATCCAGCTCCGCGCGCTCTTCCTGGCGTTTCTTCTCCAGCAACTTCGCCTGCAAAACACGCATGGCAGATGCCTTGTTCTGGTGCTGCGACTTCTCGTTCTGGCAGGTCACCACGATGCCGGTTGGGACGTGCGTAAGTCGGACCGCGGAGTCCGTGGTGTTCACCGACTGCCCACCAGGGCCGGAGGAGCGGTAGACGTCGATACGCAAATCTGACTCGGGGATGTCGATGTGATCCGTTTCCTCCACAACCGGCAGCACCTCAACCTCAGCGAAGGAAGTCTGGCGGCGCCCCTGGTTGTCGAAAGGACTAATACGAACCAGACGGTGCGCACCCTGCTCGACCGAGAGGGTGCCGTACATGTACTCGCCATGGACGACGAAAGTGGCGGACTTAATACCGGCCTCTTCAGCGTAGGACGTGTCGTAAACCTCGACCTTATGCCCGTGCTTGTCGGCCCAGCGCAGGTACATGCGCATGAGCATCTCGGCCCAGTCGGCGGCATCCACGCCACCGGCACCGGAGCGGATGTTGATGACCGCCTCGCGCTCGTCGTAAGGCCCCGAAAGCATCGTCGTGACCTCGAGGGATTCGATGGCGGCACGCAGCTCTGCGCGTTCGGCGTCGGCCATCTCGACGGCGTCGGAGTCGCTTTCCTCTTCCGCGAGTTCGTACATCACGGAAAGGTCGTCGAGGCGCCCGCGCAGAGAATCAATCTTTTTCATCTTCGCCTGTGCCTGCGACAGTGCGCTGGTGACCTGCTGCGCGTGGTCGGGGTCATCCCACAGCGACGGGTCGGCGGCCTGGGCTTCCAGCTCCCTGATCCGGTCGGAAAGCTCGTCGACATCGACCACCTTCTCAATGGTGGTCAGCGTCGCGTCGAGTTCTTTGAGGTCAGCATTCAGATCCGGGTTCACGGGTACTACCTTAGCTATACCGCCTGTTTCGGTGCACAATAGGACGTATGTCTGAATCCACCGCCAGCCAAGATTCCAGCCAAGACCTAGAACTCTTTCTCTCCCAAGTATCCGAGTCGATTGTGGCATCGGATACCAGTGTTGCGGTTGCCATCGTGAAGCGTGCCGCTGCCATTGCCGCTCGCATGCGCGACGAAGGCCTGGTCACGGAGTACAAGACATCGATTTCCGACGTCGTCACCGCGGCCGACCGCGCAGCGGAGAAGTTCGTCGTCGAGGCTTTGGCCGCGCTCCGCCCGGAGGACGGCATTCTTGGCGAGGAGGGGTCGGCGAAGGAGTCCCAGACTGGTCGCACGTGGGTGATTGACCCTGTCGATGGCACCTACAACTTCACCACTGGTTCGGACTACTGGTGCAGCGCATTGGCGCTGGTTATGGGCGATGCGAACAATCCGGATGAGGTCATCCTCGGCGCCGTGCACCGTCCGGCCACGGGCGAAAGCTGGGTCGGTGGCCCCGACCTCCCGACCACTCGTATCAACATCGACGGCACTGTTGACGATCTCCGGGTCACTGATCACCCGCTGTCGGAAGTCTGCGCAGCTACCTACCTCCACACCACGGTGGTGAACTCGAGCGAGGAATCCGAGGTCACAGCCACAAAGTCCTGGTTGGATGCGGTGTCCCGCAGCGCTACCTGGCGCATGCTGGGCTCGGCGTCGGTGGATATGGCCGGCGTTGCCGACGGCCGCGTCGGCGTGTGGTTCCAGCGCGACGTCGCCGCCTGGGACTGGCTGCCTGGATACGCGCTTATTACGGGTGCAGGCGGCGAATGCACGTCGGTGGGGCGCTGGAAGCTTGCGGGCTCGAGTGGCCAGGTCGCAGAGCTGAGTGAGGTTCTGCGCTAGAATTTCGGCCATGACCACCTCTTACTCCGAAGATCTCGCCCTCGCACTCTCGCTTGCCGACGCAGCCGACGACCTCACTATGTCCCGCTTCGAGGCGGCCAATCTAGTCGTCGAGTCCAAGCCCGACCTGACACCGGTCTCCGATGCCGATATCGCGTGCGAAAAGCTGCTCCGCGAGATTCTGTCGGACAAGCGTCCAAGCGATGAGGTTCTCGGCGAAGAATTTGGTGGCGAAGCTGTGTTTGAGGGTCGCCAGTGGGTCATCGACCCCATCGACGGCACCAAGAACTTCGTGCGCAACGTCCCGGTCTGGGCCACCCTGATTGCTCTGTTGGAAGACGGTAAGCCAGTTGTCGGCGTGGTCTCCGCTCCTGCGCTGGGCCGTCGCTGGTGGGCATCTAAGGGCGACGGCGCGTTCAAGCGCGTGCAGGTCGGTGGCCGGGAAGCCACCGAGCGCCGCATTGAGGTCTCGAAGGTCGCAGACATCGCGGACTGCTCAATTTCCAACTCTTCGCTCACCGGCTGGGCCAAGCGCAATCTGCGCGACAACTTCATCGGTCTTACCGATGACGCCTGGCGTCTGCGCGGCTATGGCGACTTTTTCTCCTACTGCCTGGTGGCCGAGGGCGCGGTCGATGTCGCCGCGGAGCCGGAGGTTTCCCTGTGGGACCTGGCAGCGCTTGCAATCCTGGTGGAGGAAGCTGGCGGCCGCTTCACTTCCCTAGCGGGAGTTGATGGCCCACACGGCGGGGACGCGGTTGCGACGAATGGGTTGCTTCACGACTCCGTCGTCAAGCGCCTGGACGGGTAAACAGGGTTTCCAACCTATCGCAATTTGCGACGAGCGGCTCGCTATCTCCCGTCCGCGTGACCGATATCCAGGATACGTCGCAGCTCAGCAAATACCTCAGGGCGTACCTCATGGGTTACCACCCGTCCACTCTTAGACCTAGTTAGCAGCCCGGCATCCGCCATGGTCTTTAAATGATGCGACACCGTCGGCTGACTAAGCCCAGAAACAGCGGCCAGCTCCCCCACGGTCATCGGACTACAGCCAGCGGCAGCGAGCTGAGACAAAATTTGCAGGCGCGCCGGTTGCGCCAGCGCTTTGAAGAGCGTTGCCGCAGCCTGCGCTTCCGCCGCGTCGAGAGGCCGACCGCCAAGTGCACAGCATTCTGAGATTTCGTCCATACCTGTTGAGGCTACACGGTCCCCTCTAAATATATTGACAATCATCGATATATTGATTACACCGGAAACTATGACACAGACTACAAAGTCACTCAGCTTCCTAGATCGCTTCTTGCCGCTATGGATTGCAGCTGCAATGGCAATTGGCCTCATTCTGGGCAAAATTACACCGTCACTTGTGGACTGGCTGGCCGAGGCAAAAATTGCGACAATTTCCGTACCAATCGCCATCGGCTTGCTGGTCATGATGTACCCACCGCTCGCAAAGGTTCGATACGACAAAACGGGCAAAATTTTGACATCCAGGAAGCTGATGGGCATCACAGTCTTCCTCAATTGGATTCTCGGCCCCGCACTGATGTTCACCCTTGCCTGGATATTCCTCAGTGATAGTCCAGAACTGCGCACTGGCGTGATCATCGTCGGTCTCGCCCGCTGCATTGCAATGGTTTTGGTCTGGAACGACCTATCTTGCGGCGATACTGAAGTCGCTGCCGTATTGGTGGCCGTAAACTCGCTATTTCAAATTTTCATGTTCGGCGCTCTAGGGTGGTTCTACCTGCAGATTCTGCCCTCCTGGTTGGGACTGGAAACCACTTCCGCCTCCTTTTCTTTTTGGGCAATCACACTATCCGTAGTGGTATTCCTCGGTATTCCACTTCTGGCTGGCGCGGCATCACGCATAATTGGTGAACGCACCCGTGGTCGCGACTGGTATGAAAATGAGTACTTGCCCAAAATCTCACCATTGGCACTTGCCGGCCTTCTATACACAATCGTGTTGCTCTTTGCGCTTCAGTCACAGCAGATTCTTGAGAATCCCTGGACCGTTGCGAAAGTGGCACTACCACTAGTGATCTACTTCCTCGCCATGTTCGCGATCGCTCTCGCTTCGGCCAAGGCCGCGGGCATGAACTACGCAACCTCCGCATCGATTGCCTTTACGGCCGCCGGAAATAACTTCGAGTTGGCAATTGCGGTTGCGGTTGGCACCTTCGGCCCATTGTCCCAGCAAGCACTTGCGGGAACGATTGGACCACTTATTGAAGTACCCGTACTCGTTGCACTTGTCTACGTCACCCGCTGGCTCAGGCCACGCCTATTCCCCAATGACCTTTCCGTACCGGACAAACTATAGAAAAAGGATTCTGAAATGAAGGAAATCCCGAAGGTACTTTTCATCTGCGTGGCAAATGCCGGTAAATCCCAGATGGCCGAGGCCATTGCGCGTGCAAAATATGCCACGCAGTTCATCGCCCTTTCAGCAGGAACGAACCCCAAAACTACTACCAATGCGCTTGCAGCCAAATCAGTTGCAGAAATCGGCGCTTCTATGGACGGTGCATCACCAAAGCCGATTGACCCCACGATTCTCCGGACTGCAGATCGTGTTGTCATCATCGGCGATGCCGCTCATGTAGAGCTCCCCTCGGACGCTCAAGGCTCACTCGAGCGTTGGCTTACTGACGAGCCTTCAAAACGAGGCATCGACGGAAAAGAACGCATGGACCTGATTCGCGATGACCTCGAGCGCCGTATCGACGAGTTAGCTGTCGAAGTCCGTTCCACTAAGAATCCCTAAGCGGCAGAATCCAACAAAAGCCGCCTTATCGCCAGCGTAAGCCACACGACTGCGCCGACGCCTGCGATGAGACCGAGGAGCAGGAATATCAGACCGACTCCCCAAAGCCCGGTGGCGTCGTCGGTGCCGGCGATGATGCTCCAGCACAGGGCGTAGCCGGCGACGGCAGCCCACCAGGTGGGCAGCAGGTTCAGAGTTGGGGCGGGCACGCGCATCATGGCAGCGGCAGTGAGGACGACCATCGCAAAGCCGCTGCAGAAAACCTGCCATGGCGAGTAGTTGTATTCGCCCTCGGGCATCCACGCGAGCGTACAAAAGCAGATTAAGAATGCGGCGACAAAGACGAAAACCGTGTGACCATAGGCGATGCGCTCACCGTACTTTTTGGCCAGCCACGCGGTACCTACCCATGCGAGGACAGTGGGAATGGCAATGATTAACAGATACGCGAGGAAGACGCCTGGCACCTCGGACCAGGTGAAACTCGTCAGCATTGATCTCATGCACCCAGGTTACGCATAAGCCTTGAGAGTTCCGAGGGGATTCTGCCACAGCTGATGCGTGGCCACTGCCCTTGCCGCATCCCGCACGATTGATTGACTGGCGCGCTGAATCCGCAGGTCGCTGGGTCCATGTGCTTCACGACGCAATTGCTGTGCAATCAATTGCACTCCCTGGGGATCAGTTGTGAAAGCGTCCCCTGCAAAAACCACGGTTGTGGGATCGACAATATCTATGGCCAATCGGACTATGCGCCCGAGGAGCTCGGCACGTTCATCGAGAAGGCGGCGGGCGACGCTGTCGCACTTGGCAATCTCGACTAAGTGAGCAAGATTTGTAGCCGGGATTCGCTGTGCTCGAGCAGCATTGACCACCGCGCTGTTCCCCAACGGATGGGTCCCTTCTTCCACCTCAAAGGTGCCTGACTGCGCTATCTGGGAAAAGGCTCTAGGCGCCACACCGCTATGCGGCCGGTGTACTGCCCCATGAAAGATCCAGGCATGGGCGATAACCTCACGGGCATAAAAGTAAAGAGTTGACTCATTCTTTTGAGGGGTGGCAACCAAGGAACCGTCGTCAAGCGGTGTGTGCGCGAGCTCTGAGCCGGCCATTGCACTGACCCCGGAAGCGACAAAAACTGGTTTACCCAGGATATCTGCAATGATTTCGCCCGCAGCAACACCGTCCCAACCATAGACGGATGAGGTTATGGAACCGCTGTTGTCCACGTGCTCAGAAAACGCGACGCCCACCGTTACCGGCTGCGAGAGACCGCGGGCGAGCTTGTGCGCTTCCTGGCAGATTCTTCCCAGCGCATCGGTGGCGCTGTGCTCAATGATCCGCAAGGGAATTGACTGAGCCCGCAGCACTCGGCCAGCTGCATCGCTGATAACAATTTCCGTGCTGCGTGCCCCGATGTGAATACCCCAGACCACAAGGTGATGACCGTCTATGACCAATTGTTCTGCGGGGCGCCCGGCGCGGATGTCGTGGCCGGGCTCTATTTGTGTACGGACAAGCCCCGCATCAATCAGCGTATTGACGTAGCGGGTGACGCTCGGCTGGGAATAGCCCAGCGTTTTTACCAGAGTGGCACGACTGGGCTGGCGCATGACTCGAATCTGGTGCATTACTCGCGCTATTGGCTGGCTAGGCTGAGTGAACTGGATGTTGCATGCCTGTGCAACGGGGGCTGCGATTCGAGTACTTATTGCCATGCCAGTGAATTATAGACAATACTGTCTACCTTTTGTACCGAGTTGTCTATTTTTCCCGTGACGCCACGAACAGGCCACTAACAGCGGATATTCACGTTGTAAAAAATCCTCGACCCCATAGTAGACCACGTGGTCTACTTCTTGGCATGGCAGACAACAACACCGTAACTCTTCATTGGTTCCTTCCCACCTACGGCGACTCGCGCGCCATCATGGCAGGCGGACACGGAACCGATCCGCATATCGGGGAACGAAAAGCAGATCTCCACTACCTAACTCAGCTCGCACTCGCGGCAGAGGCCAATGGCTTCGAATCCGTGCTCACTCCTACCGGGCAGTGGTGCGAGGATGCGTGGCTAACCACCGCAGCACTCATTGGGAGGACAACGCGCCTGAAGTTCTTGGTCGCGCTCCGCCCCGGGCTAGTCAGCCCAACAATCATTGCGCAACAGGCACAGACTTTCCAGGACCTCTCACATAATCGCTTGTTGGTCAACGTCGTCGTCGGTGGCGAGGATCACGAGCAACGAGCTTTTGGGGACCACTTGAACAAGCAGCAGCGCTATGCGCGTGCCGACGAAGTTCTCACAATTACCAACCATCTCCTCACAAATCCAGACCCCATTGACTTCAACGGACAGTACCTAACAGTGGAGGGAGCACAGCTGAAATCCCGCCCGCAGGTCGCGCCGCCAATCTACTTCGGAGGCTCTTCCAAACCCGGCATTGACGTTGCCGCCAAGCATGCCGATGTGTACCTGACCTGGGGCGAGCCACCGCAGAAAGTGTCAGAGAAGATTACGCGCGTTCAGGCTCAGGCCGATCAGGAGGGCCGGGAACTGGGCTATGGCATTCGACTGCACGTCATAGCCCGCGAAACTAGCGAAGAAGCGTGGGCTGTTGCCGAACGGCTACTCGCGGACCTCGACCCCGACACTGTCGCACGCATTCAGGCGGGGCTGGCTCGTTCACAGTCGGAGGGGCAGCGTCGGATGACCGAGCTGCACAACCAGGGCGGCCAGTTCACCACGGGCGCAACAGCCCGCGACCTGGAAATTGCGCCGAATCTATGGACGGGAGTGGGCCTGGTTCGCGGCGGAGCTGGCACCGCCTTGGTTGGCTCCTACGAGGAGGTCGCCGAGCGCATCGCCGAATATCGCCACATCGGCCTTGAGCATTTCGTTTTGTCTGGTTATCCGCACCTCGAAGAGACCTACCACGTCGGCGAAGGCGTCGTCCCCGCATTACAGCGCCTGGGCATCGATGTCACCAACCACGACCGCCGCAGCACATCTCAGAACAACGCCGTACCTTTCGTCCCCGCAACTCGATAGGAAAAACATGACTTCTCCCGCACTCACCGGAACTCATCTCCGCACTGTTCTCGCTCACGCGCCGACGTCAATCGTCGCATTGGGTTCGCTTGTCGACGGTCAACCGGATGGCATGATCGCAGGTTCTTTTGTCGGCATTAGCCTGGATCCGCCGCTCGTCGGGGTGGCTATCCAAGATACCTCCTCCACGTGGCCACGACTTCGCACGGCCGACGCCGTAGGCATCAGTGTGCTGACCGAAAACCACGCTCACCTAGTTCGCCAACTCGCCGGCCCCAAGGAACACCGATTTGACCGAGTTGGCTGGTTTACGGACGGCGACGCCGTGCACCTTGATCACTGCTGCGCACAGCTGACCACACATGTAGTTGAGGAAATTCCCCTTGGAGACCACATTCTCGCCGTGCTGAAGGTCAACGATGCCACTGAATTCAGCACCACTCGCCCGCTGGTCTTCCACGGCTCCCAGGTAACAACAGTTGCCCCAACTTCTCATTAACAACTGCCCCTACGCTCCCAACCAAAGGACACAACGACCATGTCTGAGCGCCAGACACAACGACAGATCCTCTTCAACGCTTTCGATATGAATTGCGTTGCACACCAATCCCCCGGGCTATGGCGACACCCCGATGATCATGCCCGCGACTACAACACCATCGACTATTGGGTTGAGCTGGCAAAAACATTGGAAAAAGGGCTCTTTGATGGCCTTTTTATCGCTGACGTACTTGGCACTTACGACGTCTATGGCGCGAGCAACGAAGCCACCTTGCGCGCTGGCACGCAGGTTCCTGTCAATGATCCAATTCTGCTCGTCTCCGCGATGGCACAGGCGACCGAGCATCTCGGCTTTGGTATTACTGCCGGTACCGCTTATGAGCACCCTTATCCCTTTGCCCGTCGTCTAGCGACCATCGACCATCTCACAAACGGCCGCGTTGGTTGGAACGTCGTCACCGGTTACCTGCCGTCGGCTGCGCAAAACCTGGGCAATAAAGACCAGCTTCCTCACGATGAGCGCTACGACCGAGCGGATGAGTACCTTGAGGTCGTCTATAAACTTCTCGAGGGGTCGTGGGAAGACGATGCCGTGCAGTACAACAAGGACACTGGTGTTTTCACCGACCCGAGCAAGGTGCACTCTATCAACCACCACGGCAAGTATTTCGATGTTCCCGGCATTGCTATCACGGAACCGAGCACGCAGCGCACGCCGGTGATTTACCAAGCGGGGTCATCGCCGAGAGGGCTGCGCTTTGCGGGAGAAAACGCCGAGGCGGTTTTTATCAACAGCAATACGCCTGCAGCGATGAAGAAGACCGTGGCAAAGATTCGCAGTGCAGCAAAGGCTGCCGGGCGCGACCCGCACGCAATCAAGGTTTTCGCAATGCAGACGATTATCACGGCCGAGACCGAGGCCGAGGCAGTTGCAAAGCTTAAGGAGTATCAGGGGTATACCGACGCAGTTGGCGGGTTGACGCTTATGTCTGGGTGGTCCGGCGTGGACCTGTCACAGTATGACCTCGATGAGCCGATTACCCATATCGAATCCAACGCAATCCAGTCGACTGCAGCCACGATTTCCTCTGGCACAGGCGCAGCTGATGGCGCGTGGACGATCCGTAAACTCGGTGAATGGACAGGGATCGGCGGATTCGGTCCACTGTTGGTCGGCTCGGGTAAGCAGGTCGCTGAGCAGTTAGCTCAGCTGCAGGATGACACGGACGTCGATGGTTTCAATTTGGCCTACGCCATCACACCGGGCACTTTCACGGATATCGTCGACTACGTGGTACCTGAACTGCAAAAACTCAATCGCTATAAGACCGAGTACTCGCCAGGTTCCCTGCGTCACAAGCTATTCGGTGCCGGCGACCGCCTGCCCGAAGAGCATCGCGGGGCGTCCTATCGCCTTGGTGCGCCGGGTTCAACGACCGGAACGCCACGCCCTCGAAACGTCGACGAAGTGCTCGCGGATTTAGAACCAGTTTTCGCAGAGATCGCCGCCACTGCCGCCGAACGCGAAAGCGACCGCAACTTCGACCTCTCCCTGATACAAAAACTCAAGGATGCGGGGTTCACGCGCTTGCGGGTACCGAAAGAATACGGCGGTCTTGGTTTTTCCTTGAGCGACACGTTCCGCGTGTACGTCGCCCTTGCTGCGGCGGATTCCAATATTGCTCAGGGATTGCGTCCGCATTTCCTAGCGGTTGAGTCGATTCTTGCAGCACAGGATGAGGAACTGAAGGAGCGCTGGTTACGGCGCGTTGGCACCGGAGAGGTTGCCATCGGCAACGCTCTGACCGAGGTCAACAATGCTCCGGGCGAGGTGACGACCACGCTGACTCGCCTTGACGACGGAAACTTCGTCCTGAATGGAACCAAGTTCTATAGCACCGGCAGCCTGTACGGTGATGTCATCTACGTCCGTGCCAGGATTAGCGACACTGGAGAAGATGTCTTTGCCTTTGTAGATCGCTGGGCAGATGGTGTGTCGCTTCTAGATGATTGGGACGGCTTCGGCCAGCAACTCTCCGCCTCTGGCACCACCGTCTTCAATCAGGTCGAAGTCCCTGCACAGGACGTGCTCTACCGGAATTATCTCGCTCCAGGAGTTTCACAGGCACTGGCCCAGGCCCATCATTTGGCCACACTTGCCGGTATCGGTGATGCAATTGAGCGCGACATCGCTGGCTACGTCCGCAGTCGTCGTCGCTCTTTTTCCCACGGTAATGCATCTTTGCCGCGCGAAGATGCACAGGTGCAGCAGGTCATTGGTGAGATTGCGGCAAAGGCCTATGCGGCTCGTACCATCCTGGAGGGATTCATCCGAGAATTCGATGCCGCCTATGCGCAGCTTGAGTCCGCAGGAGATGGGCAACGCAATCAGATTTATGCCGATATTGAGATTTCCTCATTCAAAGCCCAGCTGACTATTGCTCCCCTAATCTTGGACGCCGCGACGCAAGCCTTCGAAGTTGGTGGAGCCTCGGCGACACTGAAAACTCATGGGCTGGATCGGCACTGGCGCAATGCGCGTGTCCTTGCGAATCACAACCCGTTGATCTACCGCGCACGCTTGGTCGGCGACGATTTGCTCAATGACGGACACCAAGCGGTTCAATACACAGTCGGCACTGCTGCCTCCTAATCTCCTCTGCACGCCCCCCCTGAGCGCACCGAATTCCCCAGTAAAAACACAGACGAAACACCATGATTTACACATAGTCACTTAATGTATTGTCAGGTTCGGTTGCTACAACTAGAAAGTCGTTTTCAATACGCCGTTTGTAGAGAGTGCTTTTTACCAAAGAGCACCTCCCTATAAGTTGTAGTAAAGGAGAAATCCGGGGTGAATAAACCTTCCCGAATCGTGGGGCTTGATATAGCGCGCTCACTCGCCATCATCGGCATGATTATTGTCCATATGGCCTCACTACTTTGGAGCACAAAGGTTGTGCTCTCTGGCCTACCCTCATCACTGTTCGCCATTATCGCCGGCGCCACAATGATGATTATCGGCCGCAATTACAGCAGCACTACCTTCTTGCGCCTGATCACTCGCGGCGCCTTGATCATTCTCATCGGCCTAGCGCTATTGCCTGTGGGTGGAGAAATTCAGGTGGTCCTCGTCATCATGGGCCTGGTAATGATGCTGGTTTCCTGGATGCCAGCGCTCGGAACCTGGTGGCGAGTCGGCTTCTTCATCACCGCAACCATCGCCGCCACAATCAAGTACGCGCCTATGACGCTGCCGCAGATTTATCCGCTACTCGCGTGGATCGCATATTTCATCGGCGGCATGCTGCTTTACGACGTCTACCTACGCAGTCGCCTGCAAGGCACTTCCACCTCTGAGAACAGCGCCAATGCTCAGTTGAGCTGGATTGTCACCGCTGTCAGTGCTGTCATCACAGCCGTCGGCATGTACTTCCGATTTGATTCCGAGATTGCTGGCTGGCTCCGCTTTACCGGACATACCGGCGTCTTCGGAGAAATCATTCTCTCCGTCGCAGTTGCCGCCATTGTGCTGCATTTGTGCCTGTTCGTAGGCGATTACTTCCCAGCTGTGGTTTACCCATTCGCGGCTATGGGAACAATGTCACTGACCATTTACATCCTGCACGTTCTCACTGCGTTTTATTGGCAGCAGAATGTGGCATTGCATTCCACGTTGTCCGCAGCAGGTTTCATCGTATTCTTCCTCGTCTTTGCAAGCCTCTGGAAGAAATTTGTGGGACAAGGCCCGGCCGAGAAACTCGTTGCCACCGCAATCAAGGCCATTGTTCCTTCTGGGAAAGGGAAATAACCGTGAAGAAAACATCTTTTTCCATCGCAGCAATTGTTAGCAGCACCCTGCTTCTATCTGCGGCGCCAGCTCTTGCATTGGAAAACGGCGAACCCGCACCTGCAAATACTGAAAGCAGTTCTGTGGCCGCGCTGAAGATCGGCAAAGTCGGCAATTTTGGTGACTGCACCGGCACACTGGTTGCCGATCAGTGGGTACTCACAGCACGCCACTGCCTGGAGTCTGTCAACAACGAAGGAACCCAGGCCCGCATCGGCGGGAAGGTCTACAATGCCGACTCCTGGGCGCTGTCTCCCATGTCTGATGCGGGATTGCTTCACTTGACCGAGAAGGTCACTGACGCAACCCCGGCGAAGGTTTCCCGCGATATCCCGGCACCTGGGCAGACGGGAACCCTCTACGGCTGGAGCAGCAGCTCGTCCATGGCACGATCCGGACAGCTCCCGATGACCAAGATGGTTGTCAATGAGCTGCTGGGAGGAGGCCCTACTGAAGGAGCCCCAGGCGAGGCTGCGCCTGGGGCAGCTCAGACCGAGTCGATCCCGGCTGGAACAGAAAGCATCCCAGCCGACGCTGCCATGATGCCAATGATTCAAAGCGCCATCCTGGACGCACATTCAGTCTCTGGCGCGGGTATGCAGGGCGGTGACTCCGGCGGCCCATTCTTCGTCGACGGAAAGCTCGCTGGTCTCGCTACCGCCGGAACCTCCAATGGCGACCCTGACCTACCCTCCCCCAGCGCAGCTATCACTACCCTCGCTGGTACTGCTGACTGGATCGATGACATCACCTCCGGCCGTGACACAGAAAGTGTGCTGACTGCGGAGAACACTCCTGCTCCGCCAAAGACCGTTCAGACCAGCGGTGATCACGTGTGGGCCTACCTCGCCATCGCATGCGCTGGCGTGATTATCGCGGCGGCTGGGTCGCGCATTAGGAATGGATGACAGTAGAACCATCTGACCTCAACCAAGACCACCTCCCAGAAACGAACTGGGTAGGTGGTTTTTGCTGCGAAGGCAGTGAGCTCAACCGGGGCCGAAGCCTCAAAATCTCGCGGTAGCTGACATACAATCGCAACGTATCCCTATGGTTCTAACCCTTTTCTTGGAATCCATGTGGGCCCCCTTCGACGTCTTGATGGATATCGGTTGGATTTCGCTGCTGCTCATCATCGGTAATTTGATGAGACGGTTCCTCCCCCAGTTCCAAAAGCTTCTCATCCCCGCACCGACTACTGCGGGCTTGCTCGGCTTGCGGCTAGGCCCCAACGCTTTGGGAATAATCCAGTTCAGCGAGCATTTCGGCGACTACACGACCATTCTAATCGCGGCATTCTTCGGTGCCCTGCCATTCACAATGGATTTCGATGCCAAGGTGCGCCAGCGCGCGCGAACGATGTGGTCCTATTCCGTGGACATGTACCTGACACAGTGGGGCTTCTTCGCGCTACTTGGCGTGAAATTTTTTGCCCCACTGTTCAATACGCCAGACTGGTGTGGCTATTCGGTGGTGTCGCACTTATCGGTGGGCTAGCCCTGTTGATTCCGCCGATAATCATGCTGAAGAAATCGAAAGCCAGGGCTTCGTAGAAGTTTCCACACCCACCCACATTTGCGACCCCACCGTGGACTGACCAGGCCCGTCTGCCAGCTGTTTTCCAACCGTTTTGCCAGTATTGCGCTCACTTATCGATGCATGATTCACCCATCGATGCGCTCCAGCGTAGCCATAAGTGAATAACTCATCGATATGTGAAACCGAAAGCCAGCAGCGCGTACATGAGCTGAGGCGAATCGACCAGAATCAACCCAGCTACCCCTCAAGCTATGTACCTTCAGGCCAACTAATCGAGCAGCGTCTCACACTGCATTTCTGATGACCGCCCTTCAATGCCCGGTTGTGA